>CAVVSP010000016.1:0-159215 GCA_963750845.1 uncultured Acidobacteriaceae bacterium | reverse complement strand
AGCGCGGATGATCCTCGAGCAGGCGGGGAGAACGAAGTCATGATCACGCCGGCCCTTCTGTGCGCTCTCGGCCTACCCGCCGGCTTCTCTCTCATCCGGCGCGTTCCCTTCTGCCCGTCCGTTCAGCAGCACTCGGTGGCCCATCTCTCTGTCGTCATACCCGCCCGCAACGAGGAGCAGAATCTACCGCATCTTCTCGCGTCGATTGCTGCCTCCCCCGTGCGGCCTGCGGAAGTTATCGTCGTGGATGACCACTCCACTGACGACACCGCTGCCATCGCGCAGAGATTGGGCGCGCGCGTGTTGACCTCTGCGCAGCTTCCCCCCGGCTGGACCGGCAAATCATGGGCCTGTCATCAGGGCGCCGAGCACGCCGCTGGTGACCTCCTGCTTTTTCTCGACGCAGATACGTACTTCCTTCCCGGCGGCCTCGCTCGCGTCATTGCTTACTGGCTGCGCGAGCAGGATCGGCGCCTTGTTCTCTCTGTACTGCCGTATCACGAGATGGACGCTGCATACGAGCAGCTCTCGCTCATCTTCAATTTGTTCATGGCCGCGGGTGCCGGCGGATTCGGTGTGATCGCGGCACCCCGACTCTTCGGCCAATCACTCCTGATCGGCAAAGAAACGTACTTCGTCGCCGGCGGTCACGCAGCCGTCCGCGGCATCGTTCTTGAAAACCTTCGCTTGGCCGGCGTGCTCCGAAGCTCCGGTGCTCGCCTCGTCTGCTTCGGCGGACGAGGCACTCTCCACATGCGTATGTTTCCCGATGGTTTTCCTCAGATGTCGGAGAGTTGGGCCAAAGCCTTCATCCAGGGAGCAACCGACTCCGGCGGGTTCGTGCTTGCCGCTGCCATTGTTTGGATCTCCGCGCTCTGGTCCACCGCGCTGCTCCTCATCGCCCCACGTAACTACGGACGTCCCGCTCTCGGCGTGGTTTACTTGCTGCTCAGTCTGCAGCTTGCCTGGTTCGCGCGCCAGCTTGGCAGCTACCGTTTCCTCCTGTGCCTGCTGTATCCGCTGCCGCTCGCATACTACTGCTTCGTCTTCGGCCGATCCGCCGCCCGCCGCGCTCTACGTCGTAAAAACGTTTGGCGAGGCCGAGAAGTATGACCGCGCTGATGTGGGCAGCAAACCTCCTCGGCTGGCCCGTAATTCATATCTCTATCGCCTCCGCCGCTCTGCGCCTCCCACCGGAACTCTTCGCGCGCGATAGCTGGCTAACCATTCCACGCCGCTGGGAGCATGATGGCCAGCTCTATCGGGATTGGTTCGCGATTCGCAAATGGAAGTCCCTGCTCCCGGATGGCGCGCCTTGGCTCGGAGGCTTTGGCAAGAAGAAGCTCCGCGGACGAAACCGCGCCTACCTCGCACAATTCCTCCTCGAAACGCGCCGCGCCGAAGTCGCCCACTGGTGCATGCTCGCCTGCCTGCCCGTCTTCTTTGTCTGGAATCCCCCGTGGGCGTGTTGGATGATGACCGTCTACGCCATCGCCGCAAACCTGCCCTGCATCCTGGCGCAGCGGTACAACCGCCTAGCCTTCGAGCGTGTCGCTCGCATTCAACGCCAGGCTCTGGCTCGACCATGATCCCATCTGTAGAAAAACCCGATCCTGCGCCCCGCAGGCGTCGCTACGTGGTTTATCTCTTCTGCGCGCACGATGACACTAACGGCACCTGCGGCTACATCGCCCGCATCCAGCCCTGGGCCGCTCGCATGAGCGCCCTCGGCGAAACCGGTGAGCGTGTCTTCACCGATGAATGCGACCTCATCGAAACCATCAACCCACTGCTTCCTCGCGGCTCCGACGTCCGTGACGTTCTCAGTCACATCGAGAGCCCCGAGGGCTTTCTCTATCTCCTCCACCTCAACTCCGAGGAAGCGGCTCGTCTGGGATGGCGCGTCTCTGGCCGCTCTGAGTGACACACTTCGACTGTCGGATTGAACACCCGTCTGCTTATCGCTTCGTTCAAACGCCCTACTGTTCACTACTTTCAGTGGGGACTTTCCACTTGGCCGAATAGTCGGCTTATCGGACAAATGGCGTACCGAAGTTCCCTGAAAACGGGGTACTTGCCTGCCGTTGATCGGATGCCCGAGCAATTTACCGAAAAGCCGACTTTTCAGGCAGTTCGCTTTCACCTTTCGGGATAGCCGGTTTTCCGGGTGAGTAAATCGATTCCGGATTGCCGTCAACCGACCTTTGAACCTTGAGCATCTCCACAATAGGGGGCTTTTCCGCATTCTGCTCGGGTAATTGATCGTGCAGAATCACATTGAGCAGCGATTTGTGTACCTGGATGCGGCCGTTGTATTCGATGAAATGGCCATTGGGACAAAGAGGAGTATGCCGCGGGCTATCGGGCTCGCTTCTCCGCGATTCCCGATTCTGAAGAGGCGCATCCCTGCTGGCGTATCGGCTGGGAAGACGCCGATACGGAACTGCTGGAGTCGGCGCGGCACAGTCGTATCGTTGCAGAGGGCAGGGAAGACGAGTACCCGGACACCTGGGGGCTGCTCTTTGACGCAGGTGGCGATGCCCGCGCGAATGGGATCCCCTTCGATGAAGCACGTACTTCACCTTGGAAAGAGGGCTGGATCGAGACGGACGTGAATCTTGGAGCGCATGAAGTCGAGAGGCTTTGAAAAAGGGAATACAGCGGGCGATGCTATGCCGGTGCGGGAATGCGAAGATTCTCGCGCTCGGTCTCTGCTCTACCTGCTATACGCTCAAGCGCCAGGATGAGGAGTATTTCGGCGGTTTACGCGAACAGGTATTGGAACGCGGCGGTTACAGATGCCGTGGCTGTGGAGCGCCCGGACGAACAAAGCGTTCGATCACGGTTCACCATCGCATTCCTGGTGTCTCGAAGTTGGAGTGGATGATTTCACTCTGCCCTGGCTGCCATGCAAAAGTAGAGCGCACAAAGACGGTGCTTTCAGAGATGAACCCACTGCTGCTTATGCTGTGGCGGGAGCGTCACCCGAAAGGGCATGAACAGGTGATGCTCGATTTCGCATTGAGGCAGAAGGCTGCCGAGTCTGAACCAGTTTTTCGGCGGAAGTGATGCGGCGTCATGGGCTGGTGAAAGAGCTGGAAGCTCCTATGAATCCAGCCGTTGAAACAAAGCAGCTCCTGTTGTTACTGCGAGATCCTGGGTGGGGCGTTGCGTAGTATAGCCATACGGATTCCCGGGCGCATCTCGACAGTTCACGACGGCTGCGTGACGCCATTCGCTCAGGCAGCCTCGATTTGCGATACGAAAGTAGGCGCGCAGCCAGCGGCCTACCACCCATCTCATCGGCCCTCCCAAGGCAAGTTGCTCAGCACTAGATTGCGGCGGATGTAACATCGCGCCCACTCCGCAACTTCTGCACCTTCCAAATGGGAGATTCCTGTTGGCCTCACGTAGCAGCCCGTGATATCAAAAGGGCACTGCGCGGAGGACCGCACCTGAACTTTCCGCGAAAGGCCCCCAGGTGTTCGAAAACCCAAAAGCTGCCCTCGGAGGAGCCGGTCAATTACTTTCCCTGGTTGAGTTGATCTATTCGACCGTGGAGGATGTGTCGCTCTGGCCGCTCGTCGTGGACCGGATTGCCCAAGCCATAGGAAGTGAACAGACGATCTTCCTTGCGCCGCTGCACTTGCCGCAGGCGCTTCCTGCACTCAGCAGTTCGCAAACGAGGCCAGAGGTTCTGCCGCTCTTTCTGGACTACTATCACTCCGTAAACGTGCTTACGGCCCCCTGCGATCGAATGTTTCCCACGGGTACAGTTCGCTACAGCCATTGGGCTGTCCCGGATCGCGAGTTCGAGCGCTCCGAGTTCTACAATGACTTCTTTCGTCCCTTGGACATGCACTACAGTTGCGGGCTGAAGATTGCCTTAGACGACGAGCCGCCGGCCTACCTGAGTAGTCAGCGGGCAAAACCCAAAGGATATTTCCGGGATGAGGAGGGCGGTATCCTGCAGGTACTCATGCCCCATCTGCAGCGGGCATTGACGCTTCATCTCCGATTTGCACGCATGCAATCGAGTGTTCTGGGCCTGGAAGCGGCGCTGGATCACTTTGATCACGCCGTCTTCGGGCTCGATAGACAAGGGCGCGTGATACTTTCCAACCGCAAAGCGGAGGAGATCGCGCTTAGGGGCGACGGATTGCGCCTGATAAACGGCTTCTTGACCGCGTCCTGTTCTCAGGAGGACAAATCCCTTGGTCGCATTCTTGCAGCATCGGTTGCCGCTGGCTCTGGCAATGGGCTGTCTTCCGGCGGCTCCCTGAACTTGACGAGAAAATTTGGTGGCGCGGAATTGCGGCTCACGACGGTGCCCTTTGTCTCTCGGCTCTCGGGGTGTTCTGCTCAGCTTGCCGCGCTGGTCTTCGTGAGTGATTCTCGACATCGAGCGCAATCGAGAGCAGAGGTGATGCGCGCCCTCTTTGCCCTGACACCGACAGAAACACGCGTCGCTGACTTGCTGTTGGGAGGACTGGATGTGCGGGAAATTGGAAGTCAACTGAGATTGACCATCGAGACCACCAGATTCCATGTGAAACGCATCCTCGCGAAAACGGGAACCAGACGCCAGGCCGAACTATTGAAATTGATGCTCTCCTTTCCACGAACAGATTGCCAGAACCGGCAATAGAGTAGAGCCCAGCCACTGCGCCGCCGCGATGAAAAGAAGATTACTTGGCCACGGTCACTCTTATGGCTGCAGCGAAAGCTCGCAGTTCCGAGTCTTTTGCTGAGGAGCGCAAGCCGCGGCGGACAGGCCGCCGGTTTTATCGACTGGTCGATTTCCCTCACACGGCTTCGATCGGAAGAAGCCGCTGGCGATCATACTCTGTCGAGGCTCAGGCCGGTCTGAAGAAGCAAGAGGGCCTCGTTCCTACGCTTCGTACAAATCTCAACGCTGAACACAAGAGCAGCAATCGGGATCTGATCACGCTGTGCTTCCCCATCGGTTCTGGGTCTCTGACTAGGCGGAGGTGTCTCCGCAGGCGGGTTCGCGGGTCAAGGCATCGAGACATTGGACTTCGCCGAGTGGAGCGCCGAGGCGGTCCACTCGGACAAGAGGAACTGCGCGTTATTGGGTCACAATGACAGCGAGGGTAAGGGGCTGAGAGACAGCCGTTGAGCCACTACCTGCAGAAGCGGTCACGCTGATTGAATATGTGCCTGTGGGTGTGACACCATCGCTGCTGATGGCTTTCTCGATTGCAGAGCATCCGGTTGCGCCGCCGATGCAGAGAACGACGAGGACGATGCCCAGCCAGGTCTGCCAGACCTTGCGGCGTGAGCGCGGCAGGCTGAAGAGCAGCAGTGCCAGCGTGCTGCCGCCGGCGGGCACCCACCAGCGGAGAAGCGGTCCGTCCTCAAAGTTCAGCGATGCACCCTTTGCCCCGGTCGTCTGTACGGTCAGAACGGATGTGACAGCCACCGAGCTACTTGGGGTGAGCGAGACGAGACTGAAGCTACAACTAACTCCCGGCGGCAGCGCAGCGTTGTCGCAACTGAAGGAGACCTGCTGGTTGAAGCCGTTCTTTGGCGTGATCGTGAGGGTAATGCTGCCGGAAGAACCTTGCTTGATGCTCAGGGAGGCAGGTGCAGCGGAGAGCGCAAACGAAGGCACCGGTGCAGCGACGGTAAGAGTGACAGCAGCAGTGGTGACAGAAGCGTAATGAGCATCCCCGTCGTATTGGGCAGTGATGCTTGCGTTTCCGGCAGGAATGGCGCTCGTATTCAGAGTTGCGATGTAATTCCCAGAATCGTCAGCGGCAAGATCCGCCGTGCCAAGAGAGGTTGCGCCGTTGAGAAAAGTAATGCTGCCCGTGGGCGCGAAGCCGAAGGACAGACCGTTGTAAGTGGCAGTAAGTGTGACGGTGTCGCCGGCCATGGCGCTGGTTGTGGAGGACGTGAGGGCCGCCGTGAGCTGGGTGGGGTGGATAAGGACACGGCGAATGCGGTTGGCACTCGTATCCGCAATAAACAAGTTGCCGCGTGCGTCCGTTGCTACGCCGACGGGACCGTAGAGAAGCGCCTTATCCGCCTGTCCGCCGTCGCCGCCGAAGCCCAGGACGCCGGTTCCGGCAATCGTGTTGATGATGCCCGTAGTAAGGTCAACCACCCGGATAGAGGCGTTGTTGGCGTCGGCGATGTAGAGATGCCCAGACGAATCGCAGGCCACCGCGTCCACTTCATTGAAGGTAGCGGCGGTCGCCGGCCCGCCATCGCCAGAGTATCCGGTGATGCCTGCATGGCCCGCGAGCGTTTGAATGATGCCCGTGGAGAGGGCGACCACTCGCACGTTAGCATTTTCGAGGTCTCCGATGTAGAGGTGTCCTTTGCCATCGAGGGCGAGTCCACTCACCCAGCCGAGAGAGGCAGTAAGTGCTGGACCGCCATCTCCATTTCCGCCGCCAGATACGGCGCTGCTATCTCCGGCAAAGTCGGGCGCGTCTCCGGTGTTGATGTCGTAAGCCACGATATGGTCTTGAGCGGCGACATACAGCGTTTTATTGCCATCGAAGGCAATGCCCCGGCTGAGGGGAACAGGGTGCAACAGCGTGGTGAGCTGGCCGCTCTGCAAATCGACCATCTGCACGGATCCAAGGCCGCTGTTGCTAGCAATGAAGAGCTTGGAGCCGTTGAGGGCGATGCTGGCGGGACTAGTCGCAACCTGAACTGCCTCTGTGCCGTCACTGGGGAGACTGGCGTCGTAGTCGCCATTCCCCGCGACGGTTGTCACGATGCCGGTAACAGCGTCAATGCGGCGGACCAGCGAGTCCCCGGTTTCAACAAGCAGGTCCGTGAAGTAGACGTTGCCTTGCGCATCCGTAGCGGCTGAAAAAGGTGTACTCAGGCCGGCCAGGGTTCCCGGACCGCCATCGCCGTAGATGTTCGTTATCTGGCCGCCCGCGACAGTGCGAATGTTGCCGCCGACACTGAAGGAAAGGATTCGGTTGACGGTATTGACGAGGACAGAGCCGGAAGGGGTGGTCGCAAGGGACAAAATCACGCCGAGAGAGGCGTCGATTGCCGGTCCGCCATCACCGGAGTAGCTAGTCGTGCTTTGATTGCCGGCAACTAAGGTCAATGTCCGGGTAGAGGGGGAGAAGGAGCTCACCGTGTTTGGATCGGAGATGTAGATTGTCCCCGTAGAATCGACTGCTACACGTTGGACAGTGGTGAAGGAGATGGGATTCGATCGATCTTGTTCGCCGCCGGCGAGCAGTGTGGCGACTCCCGAGGGAAGGTCAACACTAAGCAATGCGTAAAGCAATTCCGCAGAGCTGGTGTTGATAAAGGTGGCGGCCACATACAGTGTGTTTCCGTGCGCGGCGAGGGTGCTTGCACCGGATGAAAACAGAGAAAGGCTATTGAGAGGACAAGCTTGCGAGAACGAGAGCGAGCACTGGCTAGTTGTCTGCTGGCCGGTAAGCGTCTGAATACTGCCGGTTCCGTGAACGACCTCGCGAATATACCTGCCATCGGTTATGAACAGGTTCCCGCCTCCATCGACAGCGATGCTGGTGGGAAATGCAAGCAGAGCGGCGGTGGCAGGTCCGCCGTCGCCGCTATAGCCACTTTTGTCGGGAGTGCCGGCTACCGTCTGGATGATGCCGGACGCGGCATTCACCATCCGTACCGTGTGCGACAAATAATCCGAGATGTAGATGTTATTGGATTTGTCGATCGCCAGTGAGTAGACGATCGGGATATGCGCCTTTGTGGCGGGACCACCGTCGCCACTCTGAGTCGCCGGTCCGGTGGCGGTTGGATCTCCGGCATAAATACTGATATTGCTAGCGGCATCTACTTTAAGGACGACGCCGCGAAGGCCCGTAGCAATGTAGAGATTGCCGCCGGAGTCCGCAACCATGCCATTTCCGTCGCCAATGCCAGTCTGAAGCGCATTGCCCAATTTCTGGTAAGGCACTGAGCCGGCGATAGTCTCTATTGGACTACTGCCTGTCGGGGACGGCACGACGTCTGCAGGTCGCGGGTGCGCCGTCGTGTTGAACCGCGCGTTAACCCGCTCACGCCAACCCGCCCAGTCGTCCGGGTTGTGCGTGGTGGGGAACGGAATCCCGAATACGTTTGAAGAAAGTTGCATCGCGCGGTGGGCGGCTAGTGAAGGAGTGGTCGGCCACGCTATAGCAGGTACCAGGGCAAGGAAAACACAGCAAATTGCACGAAATATCGAACGGCGCTTCATGGCAGTGACCTCGGCAAGAGAACCGGTCGCCCGGGGGTGCAACGGTAATGTCGAGAGGCTAGCGAAAAAGCACAGTGATCGCATCTCCCAAATGGGAGATATGGCACCAGCTCTTTTACAAAAGGATTTGCGGAAATCCCTGCCTTGCGGCGACCGCTTAAAAGCAACCACGGCACTGCTGCGCGGCCGCAATAGTCCGCGGCGAAGCTAGCCTTGCCACTGTCGACTCTTGGAATTACGTTCCAACGCAAAAGCACGATCGCCCATGCCTGCGAGCGCATGAGCAAGGTGAGAGCGCACTCCTCACTGGGTTACAGACCACGTGTCAGACGCGTGACCCATCTCCACCGCTTCATGTTTCACGACGCCCCCGACAACTGCCTCCCTCGGTCAGACTGGGTTTCCCCACCGGTTCAGAGCTTCTGATTGGGCGGCTGTAGACATAGGCCAGCGCCATTTGTTCATAAAGGTATTTGACAGGTTCTTGTTGGCGGCGGCACTGGCGGCAAGAATAAAGTTGTCGATCGCGGTCTGCGTATCGCCCGGGATAGGACGCTTGAGAACTTCTTTCCAGAGGCCTTGGATAAAGGTCTCCCCGCCATAATTGGTTGCGAGACGCTGCACCAAGGATGCGAAGAGATCAGTGCAGCCCAGTCCACCTGTGCCCGAATAAGCATTGGTCAGGAAGGTATTCTTCCAATTCAGCGAAGTATCGGAGGCGTAACTATCGATCAGCCCGGCTGTGTTTGCAACGAGCGTGTTGTAACCTGACGCGGCATTGGCCGCATCAGCGGCATCGTTCGACCCGCTGTATGACCCATAGGAAGAGAAGCCGCCTTGGTAGCCTTGCGCGGCGATAGACCGCTCACGCATGAGTACGGCAAAGCCAGTCACGAAACAACCGTTGTCATCTGGTTTGGTGAACTGAAGCTGAGGAAACAACCAGAAACTCCGGCCCATCTCGTAGAACATGATTTGGTCGTAAACTCCATAAGGAATCCCCGCCGGCATCCAGTGGAAGTACGGATCGACGATCTCCATACCTGTGGCTCCGATATATGTACAGCCTGCGCCACAGGCTGACTGCACTTCGGCAATCGTCGCCAGTCCGTTGTAGTTGAAATTGAGCGCGGGCTCTTGTCCAACCGCGCCAGCGTAGTAGTTGTATGTGCCATCAGCAGCGGTCAGGTACTTCCGCATGGTGGAAACGTCCAGCGCATTTGACGTGGTTAGGATCGCCATTTTCTGCCCGGGCCACGCGTACAGATTCAGCGATGCCCCTTGCTGTGTTGTGTAGGTAGTCGCAAAGGGGCCGATCCGAATCACGGCAGCCGATGAGGTCACGTTGCCGGCGTCGTTACCGACGATGACTGCGAAGGATGCCTTGTCGTCGCTTGGGGAAAAGGCCGGCGTCATGTAGCTCGATCCCGTGGCACCGGAGATAGGCGAACCATTCTTCGTCCACTGATAGCTGGGGCTCGTCCCCGACGCCGCTACGGAAAGCGTGGTGGACTCTCCAACGAAAAACGTTCCTCCACTCGGCTGGGATGTGATGCTGACGGGTACCTGGGTTACGGTCAGAGTCGCCGGGCCCGAGGTCGCCGAACCTGTCGAATTAAAGACTGTCACCGTCAGGCTGCTACCGCTGTCGGTCAATTGTGGATTGATGAAGGAGAAATTAGAGGATGTCGCTCCTGCAATCGCCGTTCCGCCCTTCAACCACTGATAGGTGAGCGGTGCGGTGCCGCTAGCCGTGATACTGAAAGACGCGGTCTGTCCGATCTCTACGCTGATGTTGGCCGGCTGGGTCGTGATGGATGGAGCTGTGTTCACGGGAGGGGCCGGAGTGGTCGGCACTCCAGAGTTTGAGCCGCATCCGGTAGCTAGACAGAGGATGCACGAGAGGCTCAGGCTGGATACCCGAGAAAAGAGGCCTCTAAGACAGTTGCGTGGATTGCGAACCAAAGGCATGGCACACGACCTCAATGAGATTCAGCCGAGTCTGCTTCTCTCCAAAAATTGCACTGTGAGGCGAGAGCCCGCATCTCCCAAATGGGAGAAGCTGCGTTCCCCGCGAACCAACCTGTCCCAGAACGAATTGTCTTGGCAGGTTCTAAAAGTCAAAGGGTCAGATAAGGGGCTACTTGGAGTCGGTCGGGCAGGATCGGCGCTTTTGGCTGCTTTCCAGGCGGATCAACTTTTGGAAGTGGCGCGTCTGTCAGATTACCCGGAAGGAGTGACTGCGGAAAGGGAGCCTTCCGAGGCGAAGATTGGTGACGATTCTACTGGTCTGACAGATCCGTTCCTGTACGGGGGAGCGAAAACATTCTCTTGAGCAACTCCGATTATCGGCGTCGCGCCTGTCTTGGAGGATATTCGTTTCAAGTGGAATTGGGCAGTCTGTTCTGCAACCCTAAGGTTATGAAACCGCTACGTCGCCATTGGAGTTGGCCGGTTAGGAATATCGCCTCGAAACCCGTGCCATACACTGCTCGCCGTCGTTTCCTGTAGCCGTCCTTCTCGCTGTTTGTCATGACTTTGGGAGCATGCTTGAGATCCTGCTGCGCCTTGACCAACGCTGGCGCATGACCGAGCTATTTATTCTCCACGATATCGGTATGGTTCACGCGCTGGTTCTTGCTGAAAGTCCGGTAGGGAAGCAGGAGCCGTTTCCAGCGGCACAATGACAGATTTCTTCGACTTCGTAGCGAATCCTGGAACAGAACCCCCTTACGTTTCCTGTTCACGTTAATTCCAGGGATTCCGGCCTCCTCGGGCGTCTTGAGCTTCGGGTTGGAGCCCGGCTATCCTGGGGCGAGACGCTGATCGTTGGACCTGAACTCCCAGGAGGAAACGCGAATGGCAGAGTCCATCAGGAAACCCCGAGCCGCCAAGTCCAAAGCCAATGTCGAAGCCGACGCGAAACTCGGCAAGGCTGCCACCCCAAAAAACACCAGTTCAGCCCGACCCACGCACGAATAAATTGCCGAGCTGGCCCGCAAATATTGGGCACAGCGCGGCTATGCCGACGGCCACCACGAGGAAGACTGGTTCCGCGCCGAAAAGGAGCTCCGCGCCAAGGCTTCCTGAGTTTCTGCTAGAAGTCCCTTAAAGACGGCGGATAAGCTAGTCCTAAATTATTCTGTGTACCGAAAATCGCCATTCCACCTATGGTCTGTGGATGAGTGCCTCACGCTGTTGACAACATCTGAGAAGTTGGACATCTGACTTTCAGACCAGGTGGAGTGGAGCGAGTAGCCTAGGGGTTTTTGTCTCTATGCCAGTGAACCATGCTGGTAACAAACTCCAGCCCAGTGGCTTTCCCGGTTGAATTCATATCGAAGATGATGCGAGTTGGACCATCACGCAAAAAGTACTGGGTGTCCGATTCTGGAAGCAGCTCTTGTTTTCTTGTTCCGAGCGGAATTTCCGCCATCAGGTGGTTCCCGTCCTGGGTGACTCGAATGAAGTCGTAGGTTCCGACGAGTCCGGCAAATTTGGATGGATCAACGGAAACAACCGTATGTTCCACCGGCTGAAAATCTGGCCAGTTATAGGTCTGCGCGACGCTTCGCACAATCTCGTCGACGAGTTGGCCTCCGCCGCCACCATTCGTCAGCACAACCACTCCATCTCCGGAGATGTAGCCGACCATGTCGTCTTGGAAAGCAGCAGATCCTCCATGTTCGAAATAGACTCTTGGCGGCGTTCCGCCAACCCGGACGCCTAGACCCCATCGGATGTTGTTCGATGGACCCATGCCTTGCGTGACCATCATTGTCGCCATCTTCTGATTCAGGATGAGATGGGATTGGCCCGAGTACTCCTTTTGAAGCTCGATCACGAATTTGGCGTAATCAGTCGCTGTGGTCCAAAGACCGCCTGCCGCTGCGTTCGGCTCGACGAAATGTGCAGGGGCGATTCCGGTCTTTCCATCTTCGGCATAACCGGTTGTGGCATTTGCTGTCTCATCCGGCGGCAGCGGCGCGGCAAATGTGCTCCGCGTCATCCCAAGAGGCGCCAAAACCAAGTCGTCCATGGATTGCGCGAAGGTCTTGCCGGTGAGGTCGGTAATCAGGAGTTGAAGAATCAGGTATCCACCGTTGGAGTACGCATATTTCTTCCCAGGTTCAGCTTCGACACGAACCGGAGCCGTAGTGGCTGGTCGCTGTCCGTTCAGGACCTGGAGTATTGTTGGCACGCCCTTATCCGGATCGTAGATCGCGCCGTTATGCGTCCCGATTCCCGAGGTATGACTTAACAACTCTCGAACGGTAACGGGATGCTTCTTTGTGTACTGATTCGCGGGAAACTTCCAACTTTTCAGGTAGACGTTCACATCCGTATCCAAATCGACCTTCCCCTGCTGCGCTAGTCGTAATACCGCCATTGCAGTAAGTGGTTTGCTCATTGAGGCGGCGCTGAACAAAGTCGATGTAGAGACCGGCGGCCCTCCAAGGCGCGCAACTCCATATCCCTTTGCCCATTCCACCCTCATATCGTGGATTACTGCGATGCTCACGCCGTGGACATGCAGCTTGACCATGCGTTCGAGTAAGGACATTCCCGGATCGGGGCGACCTTTGATCACGGTTTCATAGCGCAGATTTTCTTCCACGGCCTTTTCGCGATGTGCCGCGAGACCATTGGACCCCTGGTCCATCGCACCTAGGACGTTGAGAATCACCACCACGCAAAACAACAGAATTGTGGGCATGGATCTTCTCTATCGTCGTTCTTGGACTCTAGCGCAGTAGGCACGGGCCCGTGAACGCGAAGCTATACTGAACAGGATACGAGAACCGCAGAGATTCGATCCTTTCGGTGCCATGGGTGAATACCTGATTCGCTTTGATCGCGAACTCGAACTCCGGATTCTCGACTGCCTCCGACCATTTCTTTGCGATCTCGGGTTCGAAGTGGCGATAGAATGTCGCGTTGATTTCGGAAGTATTGAAATACCTAGAGAGATATGTCAGGGAAGCTGTCTGGCTTCGCCCTGAGCTGCACTGCACGGTCGAATACACCGAGAAAACTGAAAGCGGCAACATTCGGGGGCATGGTCGCTTCGGTGAACTCATCTGAGATAGCGGTTTGAGAAAAGTCGAGCTGCCCTTTGGAGCGACAAGTGAGCGATCCTATGGCATCAATAGGCGTCCGTGAAGTCCATGAAGCGCTGCGATGAGGGTCGGAATGCAAATGCGGAAACACAGATCCTTTGCATGGTGAAAATCAGCCCCTCTCCATGTGTTGACATTCAACCTATCCTACACGAATCTATAGGCTGACGATCAACAGGAGAGCAGCCGTGCCGGAAAGCAAGTCCGATGTATTGCAGGGAACACTGGACCTGATGGTGTTGAAGACGCTTGAGTCGATGGGATCGCTGCACGGCTATGGCATAGCGCGGCGAATCGAACAGATCAGCCGGAACACGGTCAGTCTCAATCAGGGAACGATCTATCCGGCTCTCCTTCGCCTGGAACAGCGTCGATGGATAAAAGGCGAATGGGGCATCTCGGAGACCGGACGCCGCGCCAGGTTCTACTCGCTGACGCGCAACGGACGAAAGCAGATTGAGCAGGAGACCGAGAACTGGGAGCGCATCGCCGCCACGATGGCGCGGTTTCTCGCCCCCTCGAATTAGGAGTCGATTATGGACTGGATACGCATTGTCCTCGCGCGCTGCGCAGCCCTGTTCCGCATCAAAAAGCTCGATGCCGATCTCGATGAAGAGCTGCGTGCGCACATCGCACTGGCGACGGAAGAAAATCGCCGGAGCGGGATGAATGAGGCGCAGGCGCGGACCGAGGCGCTGCGCTCCTTTGGCGGCCTCACGCAAATTCGGGAGAGCTACCGCGTGCAGCGCGGATTGCCCGGGCTGGCGGCGCTGCGGCAGGACGTTCACTTCGCAACGCGGCAGATCCGGCGTGCCCCTGGCTTTGCGTTGGTCGCCATATTGACGCTGGGGCTGGGGATTGGCGCGAACACTGCGATCTTCACACTTACGCATGCGTTGCTGCTCAGCAGCCTGCCGCTACCTGATCCGGGCCGGCTGGTGCGGCTGGCGATCGACTTTCGGGGCGGTGAGCATGAGAACAACAATGCGCCCCTGAGCGTGCCGATGATCGAGATGCTGCGGAACCGCGCAAAGGCGTTTTCGGGGGTGTTTGGGTGGTCGGTCTATGACTTTGTGCTGAAGGACAACGGCGTGTCGCTCGGCCGGCGTGGCGCGATGGTGAGCGGGAATACGTTTGAGGTCCTGGGACTGCACCCGGTGGCGGGACGGCTCTTGAATGCGGCGGATGATAAGCCGGGCGGTGGGCCGGATGGATGGGCTGCGGTGATCAGCTACCGGCTTTGGATAGAGCAGTTTCATCGCGATCCGGCGGTCGTGGGGCGGCACGTGACAGTGACAGACCACGGAGTGACGATTGTGGGCGTGGCTCCGGAGAGATTTGAGGGTGTGATTGTGGCGGAACATCCGGATTTATATCTGCCCGCCGAGTTTTCCGCCGCTTTGAATGACAACGAGAAGCAACTGCATGAGGGCGGAATGATGTGGCTGACGACGTTTGCGCGGCTGAAGCCGGGTCTTGGCCGAGCGCAGGCTGAGGCGGAACTGACGACACTATTTCCGTCGATGCTGGAGGCGGCCCTGCCGCCAGGTATACGGCATTTGCCGGAGGTGGAGCATTCGACTCTGGATGTGAACCCGGCGCGTACGGGCTGGAGCCCGCTGCGCGTGGAATACACAAAGCCGCTGCTTCTGCTGCAGGTGCTTGTGGGCCTGGTGCTGCTGATCTGCTGCGCCAATCTGTCGGGCCTGTTTCTGGCGCGCGCTTCGGCGCGGCAGCCTGAATTTGCGATTCGCGCGGCACTGGGTGCGAAGCGCGAGCGCCTCATGCGGCAGCTTCTAGTTGAGAGCATGATGCTGGCTGTTCCGGGAGCGCTGCTGGGTGTGGGGCTGGCGTGGCTGGCGGGACCGTGGCTATTGCACGGGCTGGGAAACTCGGAGGCGCAGGTTTCCCTGTCCACACGTCCCGATTTTGCGGTGCTGGCGATTACGGCAGCGTGCGCCTGCCTCTGCGCGCTGCTGTTCGGGATGGCACCGGCATGGGCGGCAAGCCGGACCAATTTCGAGACGGCACTGCGTAGCACCAGATCGCGCACAGGGGGTGGGAACGCGAGCGCTCGGCGCGTCTTCATTCCATTCCAGGTGGCGCTGTCGCTGGCATTGGTGGTGGTGGCGGCGCTGCTGGGAGCGACCGTGGTTCATATGCGGACCGAGAATTCCGGATTCAGAATGCAGAACGTGGTTTTCTACTATGCCGATTTTGGGCGCCTGCAGCAGAAAGGTGTGGACCTGCTGCCGCTGTACCGACGGATCACAATGCGAATGGAAGAAAAGCCGGGAGTAGACGCAGCGAGCGTGACGAATATTCTTCCGTACTACGGTTGGATCGAGAGGGAATCGTTCACGGCCGCAGCGGACGCGCTTCAATCCAGGACGATGGACGCGGATGTGAGTGATATCGGAGCGGATTACTTCGCGGCGATGGGGACGCGGATTCTCGCCGGACGCGACCTACGAAACGATAACGGTGACCTGCATTCCTGCATTGTCAATGAGCGCGCCGCGGCGATGTATTTCCCACATGGCTCGGCGCTGGGGCAGATGCTGCATGAAGTTGAGCACAACCTGCGCACCGATACGACGACAGTGTGGGACTGCCAGGTTGTGGGAACTGTCCAGAACACGAAGTACGACACGGTGCGCGAGGCACCCCCAGCGATTGTGTATCGCCCGATCTCACAGAGGTCGGTTGTCGGACTGTTCTTTGCAATTCATGCGCGGAGCCTTGCCGAGGCGCGGCAGGCATATCAAAGCACGATCCGGGAGCTGGCGCCGGAGAGCCCGGAGACGGATCCTGCCACTTTCACGCAGCTCTTTAACGATTCGGCGGCGCGGGATCAATTGCTTTCGGCGATGTCGGGTTTTTTTGCCGTACTGGCATTGATGCTGAGCGGGATTGGAATCTATGGGTTGGTGGCATGGAACGTGACGCAGAGGACGACGGAGATCGGAGTGCGGATGGCTTTAGGCGCCACGCGCGCAGGAGTGTTCCTGATGGTTTTGCGCCAGACCATGGTTGTGATGGCCGTGGGTGTGGTTGCGGGCGGAGCGTTGGCCTACTTTGCGGCACAGTCAGTGCACAGTTTTCTCTACGAGATTCAGGCGGAGGATCCGCGAGTGTTTGCGCTCGCAGCAGGGCTGTTAATCATCATTGGATTACTCGCTGCCACTGTGCCGGCGAGGCGTGCGGTGTCGATCCATCCGATGCAGGCGTTGCGAAATGAGTAATGAGCCCGGATAACCGCTGCTGCTCAGCGCGCCACCCGATCTTCGCAACGGGATATCGGCTTCCGTTGCGCCTCATCCGCGTGGCCGGAGGAGAGACCTTCACAGGACAGCGCTACGCGCCAATGAGGACGCTGCCTTTTTGCGAAGCTGAACCAGGCGGCCATGCACGTATACTCAATCCGAGCCACCGATGATGTTGCGGCAAATCATCCTGGTCGTTTTTACTTTCCTTGCCGCTTATCTCCATGGCGGCACGGCCACGCGGCTTTATCTGCTCGCCATACTTCTGGTCAAACCACTTCTCGCGCTCATCGTCGGCGCGCTTCTATTGTTCATCGTCAGCCGCTCCTCCGATATCTGCGGCTCATTGTTGTCCTGTGTTTATTTCTGGATCGCCTGGAATATCGTCTCCGTTCCGCCGTTCCGGTTCCCATGGCACCTCCAGGCCGCCGTTGACAAACTCCCGGTACCGCCGCCTCTTGATCCCCTCTTCCAGCGGCCGCCTCCCTCACGCTCCCGATAAGTCGCTTCTTCATTTGAGTCGAGCGGCACCGCAATCAGGGTGCTTGCGCTTTCGCGCGATAGCGATCGATCACGTGTCTTGTCACACAGGGAGAACTCTCTTGCAGCTCAACAATTCGGAAATCAAAGAAAATTACCGGCGGCGCTTGCGGGTGTTGGAGTCGCAGATGTATGGCGCACAAAGGCACGAGCGCATGACTCTGCTAGCCATCCTATCTCTGCTCCTTACGAGCGGTCTTGCCTTGTGGCACCTGTGGCACATCGGTCTTGCCGTTTCCTTCATCATTCTCGGAGTTTCTATTGTCAGCGCGATTCTGCTGCGGCGGTTACGATCGTTTCAGGGAGACGCCATTGCAGATGCACGGCTCTGCACTTGGTATGAGCACGGCGTCGCGCGCCTCGAAGGAGAATGGCAGGGGCAGGGAAGTAACGGCGAGGAGTTCGCCCGCGAGTCGCATCCGTACCAATCGATCTCAGTATCCTCGGTCCCGGCTCCATATTCGAGCTACTCGCGACCACACGATCGATCGCGGGAGCCGAGCGTCTAGCTACGTATCTGCTGGACCCCACAGACATCTCGACCGTGAGCGCTAGACAGGCCGCTGTGATTGAACTCGCGCCTCAGGCTCAATTGCGCGAATGGTTGGCACTGGCTGGCGCCTACGCCTTTCACGAATGCGACCCGAACACTCTCCGTAATTGGCTCCGTGCACCCGGCTTCAAAGCGGGGATGATTCCTCGTGTATTTCTGTTTCTTTCCAGCGTGTGCGTCCTTGTGCTGGGCATTCTTGCACTTGTCGGCTTCCTCCCATGGCATTTCGTCTTTCCATATCTGTTGCCGCCTCTTGTTGCCCAAAGCCTTTTCGGACTCGCTTTCATGCAACGAGTCCGTCCGGTACTGAACCGCATCGCGACGCTCGCCGGTGAAATCACCGTGCTCAAGGACGGCCTCGCCCTCATGAGCCGCCACAGATTCGCGTCGGAGAAGTTGATTGGACTTGCCGCATCCATCAGCCCGGAAGCGGTCTCACAAATGAAGGCTTTGCAGCGTCTCGCAGTCGCCTGCGAACAACGTCGTAAGGATGTCATCTTTCAATTCAGCTTGTTTCTCTGCTTCGGCACCCAGTTGGCACTTGCTATCGAATGCTGGCGAGCCAGGTATGGTGCAGAACTTGCTGTCTGGCTCACAGTATTTGCCGAGTTTGACGCGCTCAACGCAATCGCGTGCTATACCCACGAGCATCCCGACTACACCTTTCCCGAGTTCGTTGAAGACGCGGTCCTCTTTCATGCAGAGAATCTCGGCGATCCGTTGTTGCCAATTCACGCATGCGTCCTCAATCATCTCCACCTCGATCGCGAGCTTGCCTTTTGTCTCGTTAGCGGTTCGAACATGGCAGGGAAGAGCACTTGGTTGCGCGCAGTTGGTCTGGCTGCCGTTCTCGCCGCAGCAGGAGCGCCGCTCCGCGCTACCAGAGCGCGCATGTCGCTGTTTAGCGTCTGCGCATCCATTTCCATCGTCGATTCACTCGTAGCCGGCAAGTCGAAGTTCCTCGCCGAAGTGGAACGGCTGCGCATCACGATTCACACCGCGCTGCATCAGCCGCCAGTGCTCTTTCTTATCGACGAGATACTCAGTGGCACCAATTCAGCCGATCGCCGTGAGGTCGCAGAATCCGTGCTTGACGTTCTGGTCTCTGCCGGCGCGGTGGGCCTTCTCTCTACTCATGACAGCACATTGGTTTCCCTTGCAGAGCCGCCCCGTCTTCACGGACGCAATGTACACATGGGGAATGAAACTTCGGATGATCCCTTGGAATTCGACTACCTCATCAAACCTGGTCCGGTGAGACAGACCAACGCACTCGCCATTTCCCGCATGGTCGGCATTACATGCGCGAATTGCCTCGTTCCGCCACATGAAACGGAGCGCGCCGAGGCCGCACAATCCAGTTGCCCTTTTACTTAACCTGCCCCGTCGACAGACGGCTCGGACTTCCTTGTCGCTTGTTGGCGTACAGAAGTCCTATTTTTAGACATAATGCTAGTGAGTAATCATTAGCAATAGTGATTATAGCAGCAGAGGACTCACTTGGAACGCAAGTGACCGAGGAGCCGGTTACGGCCACGTGACCCACAGACAGATCACTCTGAATGGGTCGATGAGTGCTTTGCTCTGTTGGCATCAATCTAGGGTAGGCAACGGCTGAACAACCCCGTAATTCAGCCGCAGGTCACCTGATCAATGTCGCGACACCCCCGAAGAACTGCCGCCGGTTTAAATCAGTGTCGGGGTTCGATCGCGGCACGCTCATCACCAGGCATAGACATCCAGCTTCCGGACCGCTATCGGTTGTTGGTCGAACAAGAGGTCGGCTGTTCCGTGGGGCAGAATGAGACCAATCGTGCCAGTTTCCGATCCGACCGTTGGTGGAAGAGCCAGGGCAGTTGACAGTCCTGATGTGCTTTTCACCGGGACCACCACCACGTGGCCAGAGGGGTTTGCATAATGCAGTAGTGCGAAAGTCGGCCGAGGCGTCGCCTTGATCCCGGTGATGCTGTCTCCCTTTGCTGGATGCTCCTCCGGCGACTTATCGTCGCCATCCACGATGAGTAACGCCAAATCATGCTTCGGAACGGACACCGTGCCGCTAGCTGTCTCGACATTCTGTCCGTTCCAGACGTCGCGCAGCGATTTTGGAGTGCCTTTCAGGCCGAGCTTCTCCCAGTTGATTTTGACTTGTGTTGAGGCGTCGGTGCGATTCAGTATCCCGATCGCACGCCGGCCGGCGATTGCCATTGGTTTTACCCAGATCTGGATCCCAGGCGTGGGCTCGTCGATTTTGATCGGTTGTAATCCGTACGCGTCATTATGAATCGCGAGCACTTCTCGATTTGTTAACAGCGACAAGGTAGCCGGAGAAAGGCGCGTCAGGTCCGAGCCGACCATCAGCGGAGCGCTCGAAATCGCCCACAAACCCATGTGGACCCGATCGAGGGAATTGGTCATGCCGCGCATGCCCATGACCATCATGTCGAGGTCGTTGTAATAGCCGGTGTGCTGAGCTTCCGGATGCAACCCTGCGTCGAAAGAATATAGTACGTTGTCTGCGGTGATTACACGTTTGTTGTGTTCGGGATCATGCAGGCTCTCCACAATAGGAGGAATGATGTCGCCACCGGTGCGCCATATGGTGCTTTCGATTCCTCCGACGCCCGGACCCCAGAACCAGGGATTCTGGCTGCCCCACTCGCAAATGGAGAAATACAAGTTCCGGCCAGTAATCTTTTCCGCCTTCTGAATGGCGCGGGCAATCTGCGCGTACTGCATCGCGCCAGACCGCCCCTCTTTGGCTCCGCCGCACCAATCGACCTTGACGTAGTCGAAGCCCCACTTCGAAAACTGCAGGAAATCCTGCTCATAATGGCCCTCGCTGCCGGTATTCAAAAGCTTTGGGCCGGAGTCGGGGCCCATGCTGCATCCGTCTCGACCGGCGTCGGTGTAGATGCCGGCCTTCAGTCCCAGGCTGTGAATGTATGCGGCGATGTTGGACATATCGCCAGCTTTCTGGCTGGGCTGAATGGCAGGCCACTGTTTGGGATCGACGACGATGTTGCCGGAGGCATCGCGTGCTCCCAACCACCATCCTTCGTCGATGACGACGTATTCGTAGCCGGCTTCTTTCATGCCGTTTGAGGCCAAAGCTTTGGCCTGTTCCTGAACGATCTGGGAATTCACGATGTTGGCGAAACTATTCCAGGAATTCCATCCCATCGGCGCAGCGCCGAAACACGCAGTTGTGGACACGAGAAGTAGCCACAAGAAACGCATTGAAACAACATATCGTCCGGATGGCCTGGAGCTTTTCGGCATTTTGAAACCATTACTCCCTTTCATCGTCTGTTTGGTCGCCTCCAGGCCCGCTGATTTCATATCGTCCCCGGAATCTCGTATATCCAGGCGTAGGTCGTGTACTTCGTGGGCTGTGGATGACCTGTGGTCCCGATTCATAGCATTCCCTTCACTTAAGTCAATGAGTGCATTATCGCCAAATCACTCGTTGAGTGAATTGCCCTGAAGTCATCAGTTGACTTGCGGGTTCCACTGAAGCCTTCTTTCTCGGCGCGAAGCGGCAAGCAAAAGCAACGTGGCCTTTTCATTGAGAAAGGCCACGGGCATACCGGGATCGAACCAGTTTACTGCCGGCCTGCATGAAATGTCTTTACTTCAAAGCCACTTCAATTGAGGACCCCGCCTGTGGGATTCGCTTGGCCAAATCCCGCTCGATCTTGGGCCGCACAATCAGTTCGCTGTGTACGCTCGTTCCGGAACTCCAGACCTGCGTCAAGTAAGCATGTGTCCCGTAACGTTCGAAGACGAGACGGTTCTGTGTCTCAATGGCGAGCCCTGAGTCGTTGGGACGCACCATCAGGAATTGCCTTCTTCCTGTCTTGACATTGTGAAGAGCCAATATGCAACTAGATTCTCTTTGGATATCGTAGGAGCCAGCAGGCACAAGCTCGTTGTTGGCCGAAAACGCGAACGGGACGGTGAAAGACGCGCTGGTTTGAGCCGAGACGTGAGCGGCTGTGCAAAGCAACGTGGCGGCCAGGGGGAGGCTGAGAAGCAAGTTGCTGAGGAGTCGAGAGCGGCGTGTCATGAGAGTTCTCCGTATTTGAATTGCGGCCGCCGGATTTCGGTGACCGCTTTGCGATGCTCCTTAACTTGCTCTGTTGGCTCACTTCCTGCCATGCCCTGGAGGTGATTCCAATGTCAATTCGCGTCTCACCATCGAAGTAGTTGAGGAATGGAGACTTAGATCGGCGTATTCTTGGGCCAATTCCTCTCCGGCATGCAGCGGAGAGACCGCGGCGAGTGAAGTAGGGGGGTGGGATTGTGGAGACACCCACGGACACCACGCGAACCTGGCGTTTCGGCGTCTTTGAAGTGGACGCGCGGAATGCTGAGTTGCGTCGCGACGGTACGCTCGTCAAGATGCGCGAACAATCCTTCCGCATCCTGGTGCATCTGCTCGAACACGCCGGGGAGATGGTTACCCGCGAAGAACTGCGCCGGGTGTTGTGGTCTTCCGATACTTTCGTTGATTTCGACCATAGCCTTAACGCGGCGGTCATGAAACTCCGTGACGCGCTGGGCGACTCAGCCGACGCGCCTCTCTACATCGAAACCGTTCCCAAGCGCGGCTATCGCTTTATCGCCCCAGTATCCCGGCCGGCAAACATTCGTAACGGATTGGCAAAATTCGATGGCACTCCGAGTTCACTGGCGATCGAAGGAACCGCGGAGTCGCGGCAGGTTCTTGGATCGGTCGTGGAAGCGACGACAACCCCTCGGCGGCCGGGACGTCCCGCCACAGTCATCGCACTGGCCGTCGTGCTTCTGTTCGCCGCAGCCGAATCCATCCTGTTTCTTCGGGTTCACCACGGTGCCACGTCGCGCGCAGGGAACAAGGCCCCCGCCGCCCTGCAAATTGTGCCCGTCACCACCGCCCCGGGCGACGCCATTGCCCCAGCATTCTCGCCTGACGGACGCGAGGTCGCATTTGCCTGGAACGGTCCCGAACGAAAACGTTACGACATCTACGTGCAGCTGCTAGGGACTGCGCTGCCACTCCGCCTCACGTACAGCAAGGGTGGGCTTGTGGGCCCTCCCAGTTGGTCCCCGGATGGACGCGAGATCGCCTTCAGCCGATGCGACGCGAAGAACAATGGTGTCTATGTCGTCCCGGCGCTGGGGGCGCGGAACGCAAGCTGACGAGTGTCGGCTGCCCGGGCACCAACCCTGGCCCGCTCGCGTGGGTTCCCGATGGCAGGGGCATGTTGATGATCGACTACTGCCCTGCGGCAGGGCCCTTCGGGGTGGTCCTTTTCTCCTTCTCGAGCGGCGAAAAGCGGTGTCTTACGCCTTCTAGCTTTCTGAAGGGCTTCGACAGCGGAGGTGGGCTCACGCTCTCACCGGACGGCAGAACGGTCGCATTCACCCGTACTGGGCCCTCGTCTTGTTGTGACATCTACACAGTTCCGCTGGCCGGCGGAACAGCGCGGCACCTGACCGCTGACGATCGACTGGGTTGCACCACGCTCATCGATTTTGGATTTGGCTGCAGCGCACTCATGTGGACCCCGGACAGCAAGTCGATCGTCTTTGTCTCCAATCGAACGACGCTTCCCTCGCTTTGGCGCGTTTCTGCAAACGGCGGAGCAATCGAGCGCGAGACTACCTACCCGGCCATCGGTAGCTTCTCCAGGGACGGACGGCGACTCGTCTACTCTGAACAAACCAGTGCGGAACTGCCAGCCATCTGGCGCGCAGACCTGGCGGGAGCGGGTGGCGCTGTCCAGACGAACAAGAAGCTGATCAGTAGTCAATACCCGGAGATGAATGCGCAACCTTCCGCAGATGGTACCCAGCTCGTCTGGATGTCCCTTCGCACCGGCTCGGAGGAGATATGGTCGTCCAGCGCGAACGGCGAAAACCCCGCGCAACTGACTCGCCTGAATCGATATTCAGGAACACCGCGGTGGTCGCCGGATAGCAAATGGATCGCGTTCGACAGCTATAGCCGGAACGGCGCCCAGATTTTCGTGGTCGATGCAGAAGGCAGGAATCTGCATTTCATTACCGGCGGCCCTCATGACAACGTCGTGCCGAGTTGGTCCCGGGATGGCAAGTGGATCTACTTTGTCTCTGATCTCGCTGGAAGTTCGCAGATCTGGAAGCACTCTCTGGACAGTGGCGCCGAAGTGCAGTTGACCAGGGTGGCGGCATAAATCCTTTCGAATCGTATGACGGTCGGACGATCTACTACTCCAAATTCGACAAGGCCGGCATCTGGAGTATGCCGGCGAGGGGGGGAACCGAATCGCTTGTCGTGGCGGACAAGCCCCAGGTTGGATATTGGGGACACTGGGCCGTCACTCTGGATGGCCTCTATCTGCTCAACATGGACGCCGAACCCAGACCCGGCATCGAGTTCTATCGCTTCGCGACCCGCCGCATCACTCCGGTCTTCACTATTGAAATGCAGCCCACACGCCAGGAGCCCAGCCTGGGCGCCACCGCCGATGGCAGGACGATCTACTACTCCCAATACGATCGCCAAAGCGTGATCAAGTTGATGGAGTTCGCGCGCTAAGATTCATCACACGACGCGATTGCAACGATGGATAACTTTCAGGTTCTCGGAAGTAGTCCACCCGCCAGTCCAATTGTTGCCAAATCGCCAAGTCACTCATCCACAAATGAGATCAAGGCAAACTGCCGAGTAGTCACCTTCTCGGAGATTGCCATCGGTGACCGATGTTGGAGACACTTCTTCGCCTAGCCGGTCATACGTCCAAGTGGATATGCGAGAAAGCTCTAACGCATCCCGGTCACCCGTGCGCAGCAGCTCGCACAGCATGTCGCTCGGTTGCCGGTGTGCGGACACCGATAGTCATCAGCCAATACATCACCGCCAGCTCTGCGAACACGGCTGGCTGCGCCGCTTCAAACGCGAGATCGTTGTAGCTTGGCGCCAGCAGTGCCACGATGCTCAGGCCCACCCAGGCGAAGCCATCGATCAGCAACCAGATGCCCAGCAATCGGCGCGCATCTACTTCTGGAATCTCACATGTGGCAGCAGCGTGTGCAGCGGTGATTTGCAGGTCTTTGAGGAATGTTAGTGAAAGTGATCGACGAGCATGACGTCGCTGTTTTCGTCGCCAACTAGGGAGTACATGATCCAGCGGCCGTCGGCAGAGACTGACAGGCCGCTCTCGAAATCCTTGTCCACCTCAAAAATCGGGCGTGACTGCTTGGTGGCGAAATCAAAGTAGCGAACGGATCTGGGCGCATCGGCACCAACAAAATAAATGCCTGTTCGAGAGAGGGTCCAGAGCTCGGCCACTCTAATTCGGAGCATTCCATCCACCTTAGACTCGGTAGCGGGCTGCGGCGGCAGATCGACTTGCTTCAGCATCGATTTTTCGTGGCCGCTCGCAAAATATACTGTCTTCCCGTCCAAAGACTCCCGCGCATTGATCGCCTCGGTACCTTTGGCAAGTAGAACGGCGTCTCCGCCCGAGGCGGGACAACGATAGATTCCCATCCTGCCAGATTCCTGGGAGCTGAAATATATCCACTTTCCATCGCGGGACCAGTGAGGTCGCGCTACGTTGGAGATATTTGTGACCAGTTTTCTAGGCTTCTGCTCGGCCACGTCGGCCTCATATATTTCCCAGTCCTTCCCGACGTGCGAATCAAACGTTATCTTGTCTCCGTCCGGCGACCATTGCGGACTGCCGCTCACATAACTGGGATTTGAGATCTGCACCAGGTTGGCTCCAGCGTCACTGCTGATCCAGACTCCCTGCAAACCAGATCGTAGAGATGCAAAGGCAATACGCTTTCCGTCCGGAGAGTACTGAGCGTCGAACTGTGGCCGTGACGAAGGGATGAGTTCTACGGCTGGAGCCTCGGGGTGAAGCAGGTCCTTGCGCCAGATGTTTGTGTTCGTGAACAGAGAGCTGTAGGCAAGCTTGTCACCCCTGGATGAAACTGTGGGCAGCATTGCACTTCCTGCGAAGGCAAGCTGCTTCGTCGACTCAGTCTCCAGACTAACTTCACCGAGTTCGTTGGAGAGCCTACTTCCCAGCGATTCAAGGGAATAAAGGAGTTTCTTGTCGTCACCCGACCACGTTAACCCATTTGGAAAAGCCCGAAATGATGAAATTGTTTTCGGTAGACCACCCCGAACCGGTACAGAATACAGAACGGCGTCGAACGGTCTTCGCAAACACCAGTATGCGAGGTACTCCCCGTTGTGGGAGAACGCCGGCAGACCTTCACCGATGCATATTGGATTGATCGGAACTTGCCTGGTCTCCAAAGTTTCCGTTGAGAGGAGATAGATCCTTTCGCGTTCCTCCGACGGCAATAGATCGGCGAAGGCGATCCATTTGCCGTCCGGCGACCAACTAATCACAGCGAAGTCACTCGCGCGAGTCCGGGTAGAGCGCAATTTTCTTTCCGGGCCGCCAAGCGCAGGGACAACATAAATTCCGGTGTCGGCGCCGTCCATGCGGTGAAACGCGATATGCGTGCCGTCGGGAGACCATGTTGGACTGATCCATTCCGAGGGATGCTGCGTCAGGTGGAGAAGAGTTTCGCTTCCGAGGGCCTTCACATATAGATCGAACCCTTTGGTGCCATCGCCATTCCATGCGAAGGCGATTCTAGACCCGTCCGGAGAGAAAGCGGGGGAGATCGCCCGTCCGGGCAAAGCGGTAAACGGAACAGCAGTGAAGGCCGCTTGCTCATTCGGACGCTCTTGCCGCCGCCATCGATACGCGACTGAGGCTGCGAGCGCAATGACCGAGATAGCGAGGACGATCGCGGCGATCTTCCACCAAATTTGACGGGAACGCCAGACGCGATCCGATTCTTCGACGTCGCTCAGATATTCCATATCTGGCTCGCCCCCGGCATTTTCGAACGGTAGAACAGCTATTGAACCGAGGAACTCTGGGCTGGGCGGAGCGCCTCTCTTGCTTACCTCTTGCTCCGCAGTTCCTGAATTAGTCTCGACTCGATCCGGTAGCGAAGGAGCGTGCGCTGCCGCGACGGTTGAACGACCACCCGTGGACGGCACCATGGCTGCTGGCGCGACAAACCGATAGCCCTTGCGGGGGAGCGTCTGTATATAGAGGGACTTTTCGCTGGAGTCGCCAAGCGCTTCGCGGAGCTTCATCACAGCCGTGTTCAGCGCATGGTCGAAGTCGACGAAGGTATCCGCCGGCCAGAGATGGTCTCGCAGGTCTTCGCGGGTGACGATCTGCCCTGCGTGCTGCAGCAGAAACAGGAGAAGCTGAGAAGGCTGCTCCTGCAGCCGCACAACAACGCCATTTCGCCGCAGCTCGGCCGTTCGGCCCTCCAGTTCAAAGGTTCCGAAGGCCCAATTCTGCGAACAGCCTGGTTTGGACGACATGGGAATGGCTCCCGCATGGAGGACTCTAAGCCTGCGCTCTATAGGCGGGATAGGAAATTCTGCAAGCCGCTGTCGATCAGCGCAGAGTAAGGCAGTTCATTTCAGCTACATACATGTGGAATGAGAGTGGATGAGCAATGGATGCGCAGTGCATTGAGCGCCGAGGGTGCATGCAGCAGAGTGACGCCATGCTCGCTGAATAAGGGGCTTCGACCATTGGAGGTCACCATGTTCCGTCACATCGCGTACACCGCAACATCGCTCACGCTTGCCGCCATTGGCTCGCTACTCGTGTCTGCCGGGGTCCGCCCCGTTCGGGCCCAGGACGGTCCCCGCTATGCGGCCACCATTCCATTTGCCTTCGGCATAGACAATGCAATCTTTCCTCCGGGGACGTATCAATTCACTCCACTCTCTCAGCACATGCTGCGCCTTGATCTTGTGGGCGGCAGACGTATGGCATTCATGCTGTCATTTTCCGCAGAAGATGCGACGAGGACGCATATGGGCGAACTTCGATTCGCGCAATATGGGAATCGTTATTTCCTGCAGGAGTTCTCTGCGCCGGATAAAGGTGAGGGCTGGCACGCGGTGAGCCGCTGCACCCGCTCAACGAACGAAAAGCGGGTCGCCAAGGAATGGACGGCACGTGCACATACTCCTCGGGGAGTGGATATAGCCCTCAACGCGGTTGATCAGCACTGATGGACCGCGTGGTCACTCAAATCCGATGCGGCTAAAGCCGTCCATAGCAACAACTTTGTTGTCCCTGAGCGCCTTTACATCACGTATCGGTGGCTGGCCGAACAGTCGGCTGTACTCGCGATTGAATTGACTGACGCTCTCATAGCCAACCTCATACGCTGCACTCGTCGCATCGACGCCTCCCAGGAGCATCTGCTTCCTTGCTGCGTGTAGCCGCAACGTTTTCTGATACTGCAGCGGGCTCATTGAAGTCAGGGCACGGAACTGGCGATGCAAGGTGGAGACTCCCATGCGTGCGATGTTTGCCAGCTCGTCCATGTGGAGGGGCTTGTTGAAGTTCTCCTTCAGCCAGGTGATGGCTCTCGCAGTTCGGTTGCTCAAGTCGCCACTCGTTGCGATCGCGCGCAGACGCTGGCCTTGAGGAGAACAGAGAAGCCGGTAGATGATCTCCCGCTGGATCAATCTGCTCATGAACGGGATCTCCTGCGGTCTGTGCAGGAGATCGATGAGACGGGAGCAGACCTCTAAAAGTTCGATGGAAGACCGTCCCATGGCCAATCCCGAAGCATTGGGCTCGTTCGCGAATTCCAGCAGGTCTTCATGCATCAGGATTTCTCGCACTACAGACATATCCAATCTCAGGAGCAGCGACAGCAATGGCACTTCGTCAGATGCTTCGATGATTTGGCTTTCCACCGGCACATCAATCGACGAGATGAGGTATGAAGAACCGTCACAGTCGTATGTGTGCTCCCCGAGCTGTATCCGCTTTCGCCCCTGAGCAAACAGATTGAAGCTGGGCTCATATGCGCCGCAGTAGCAAGGCGTAGGAGACGTGCGTCGGAACAGCAACAGTCCGGCAATGGACGTTGCGTTCTCGCCGACGTTCACAGCGTGCTGCGCCAGCTTTTGTGCAAGCCTCTGTCGGGCCTCCTCAAAGGTAGCATCCGTGGATCTCATTAGCTTTCGTGCCATATTGCTGGCCTCCGTGACCCACATTCAGAATAGCTCCCGTTCAAAACCGCCGCTTCCACAATTTCTTTGCAATCGGCACGATTAGGCAAAGTATTGGCAGGATCGGGAAAGCGAAAAGGCGCTGGAGGGCCTAAGGTGGAATTGTTGCAGGGGACATCGTGACATTCACGACGAGCCCAGCAGAGGAGAGAGATGGAGCAACCGCAAACTTGGCAGCGGTGGGTTGGAGGTTTCAGCCCTGGGGCTTGGGTGCATGGGCATGAGTTGGTCATATGGCCCTCCCAAAGACAAGCAGGAGATGATCTCGCTCATTCACGCCGCAGTGGACCGCGGAGTGACGTTCTTCGATACCGCCGAAGTCTACGGTCCGCTTCTGAACGAGGAGCTTATAGGAGAGGCGCTAGAACCTTTCCGCGGCAAGGTGGTGATCGCCACAAAGTTCGGTTGGCAAGCCAACCCGGATGATGGCGGCAAGTGGTCAGCCCTGAACAGCCGTCCCGAGCACATCAAACAGGTGGCAGATGCTTCGCTGAAACGGCTTCGAGTAGATTGCATCGACCTGTTCTATCAACATCGCGTTGATCTCAACGTGCCGATCGAGGATGTCGCAGGAGCCGTCAAGGACCTGATTCAGGCCGGCAAGGTGAAACACTTCGGCTTGTCGGAGGCGAGCGCAGCTACGATCCGCCGGGCACATGCTGTGCAGCCGGTCGCGGCTCTCCAGAGCGAATACTCACTCTTCTTTAGGGAGCCGGAGCAGACGGTCATGCCGACACTTGAGGAACTAGGTATCGGTTTTGTCCCGTTCAGCCCGCTGGGAAAGGGTTTCCTCACCGGCAAGATCGACGCCAACACGAAGTTCGAGAGCACAGATTTCCGCAATAGTGTTCCACGGTTCAGTGAAGAGAATCGCAGGGCCAATCAGGCGCTCGTGGACGTGATTGCGCGCTTTGCGCGAGCGAAGAACGCCACGCCCGCTCAGATAGCACTCGCCTGGCTTTTGGCTAAGAAGCCCTGGATCGTGCCAATTCCCGGCACCACGAAGTTGGAGCGTCTGGAAGAAAACCTCGGCGCGTTAAGGGTCGAGCTGACACCAGCCGATGTTCAAGAACTGGAGACTGCTTCCAGTCGGATCAAGATCGAAGGCGCACGCTATTCGCCCTTTCATCAGAGTCTGGTCGGCCGCTAAGAACCAAAGGAGGTGAAGAGATGCCAAGGAGAAATGTGTGGTGCTACTGTCTGTCTCTTTTCCTGGTGCTCAGCGCCGCAGCACGGACGCCGCAGAACCAGACCGGGCATTCAGACAGAGAAAGGCTGGTGGGCGCCTGGCATCTCGTAAAGATCGAAGCGCCCGGGCCCAATGGAAAAGCGGCTGCTGACCCACAGCCCACGGGAATGCTCATCTACACAAAGGACGGTCACATGTCGGTCCAGCTCATGTACCCGGGAACGAGTCTCTCGAATGAATACGTCGAGCGGGGATATGAGGCGTCCTTTGGCAGTTACGATCTGGATGATTCTCGCCACCTGCTGACGCATCACGTGCAGGGCTCCGTCACACGGGGCCGCTTGGTTGGCAGAGATCTTCCTCGCAGGTATGAGTTCACACCGGATGGACACCTGCTCATCCGGTCGGCACGGCCAGAGGAGCATTGGCGGGTGACGTGGCAAAAGTTTTGAGTGATGCGGTGTCAGACGACACGCCAGTCACTTCCTTGAAGGTGCGAGGAGCTTAGAAATGAAACTGTGGTTCGAGAATAAGGTCGCATTGGTCACTGGAGCCGGACAAGGCATGGGTTTCGCTGCCGCTCGTGCCTTCGCCGAGGAGGGCGCGGCAGTTGCGCTTGCGGATCGCGATGAAGCTCTCGTACGAAAGGCCGCGCAAGATCTCACAAAAGAAGGACACAAGGCGATCGCCATTCGCTGCGATGTAACCGATGAGCAGCAGGTTCGGGAGATGGTTGAAAAGACTGTTGCCGAGTTCGGGCGGCTGGATGCCGCGTTCAATAACGCGGGTGTGCAAAGCCCTGCCATTGAGACAGCAGACGCCAGTAGCGAAGAGTTTGATCGGGTGACTGCCATCAATCTCAAAAGCGTGTGGATGTGCATGAAGTATGAGCTGCAGCAGATGCGGAAGCAGGGCTCTGGCGCCATTGTGAACAACTCATCCATTGGCGGGCTCATCGGCCTTCCAGGACGCGCTATCTATCACGCCGCAAAGCATGGCGTGATTGGTCTGACGAAAAGCGCAGCCCTGGAGTATGCGGCGAAGGGCATCACGATCAATGCTGTGTGTCCCGGCACCATTGATACGCCCATGGTTGCCGAAATGATCGCGAAAGACCCTCAAGCGATGGAAGGCATCATGAAGATGCAACCTATCGGCCGGCTAGGAAAAGCGGAAGAGGTAGCATCGGCAGTTCTTTGGCTGTGCAGTCCCGGAGCGGCATTCGTCGTTGGACACGCTCTGGCCGTCGATGGCGGCTTTACGGCGCAGTAACGAACGAAGGGAAGCCGGCGAGCGTATAGACATGACTCGTCGTGAACTCATCCGCATCACCACGATCGCAGCCGCTTCATTTTGGACCCGGGCAATCTGGGGAGGAAGAAACAATATGTCAGAAACACATTCACTCGCTCCTGGTCTCACCGTCGAGGACGTTCAATTCGTTTCACCAGCTCTGGCGCATTACACGCAAGAAGCGGTGATGGATGGCGTCTGGAAGCGTCCGCAGTTGAGCCCGCGCGACCGCGGCCTGATTACCGTGGCTGCTCTCATCGCCCGCAGCCAAACGCTGGCGATGCCGCATTATTTCGAAAAGGCGTTGGATAGCGGCGTGAAAGCCGGCGAGCTGTCAGAGATCATCCTGCACCTCGCCTTCTATTCCGGCTTCCCGAACGCGATGGCGGCGATCAATCCTGCGAAGGACGCCTTCCAGAAGCGCGGAATCAGCCGTAAGGAGCTACCGCCAGTTAAGGACGAGCTGCTGCCGCTGAACGAAGAAGCCGAGTCACAGCGTGCTACGCAGGTCGCCAACAACTTCGGAGCTGTTTCGCAGGGTCTGGTGCAGAACACCACCGATCTGCTATTCCGCGATCTATGGCTTCGCCCGGCTCTCGCACCACGCGACCGGAGCCTCGTCACAGTCGCCGGTTTGATCGCTTCCGGCCAGGTGCAGCAGATTACCTATCACCTCAATCGGGCGCTCGATAACGGTCTGACAGAAGAGCAAGCGTCGGAAATTCCCACGCACCTCGCCTTTTACGCAGGTTGGCCGAACTGCTTCTCCGCGCTTCCGATCATTAAGGATGTCTTCGAGAAGCGGAAACACTAGAAGCTGGAGAAAAAGCGAATGACTGCCTGGAACCATGAGCAACTCAAGCAAATCGCGAAAAGCGATGACTTGCACATCTCTCCTTTTCGGCAGGACGGCATGTCATACGGAACACCGACCTGGATCTGGTCTGTCGCTGTCGATGATGCTCTCTACGTCCGCGGCTACAACGGACAAAGTTCCACATGGTACCAGGCGGCGGTGCGGCAGAAGGCCGGCCAGATCATCGCCGCCGGCATCACGAAGGAGGTCAGGTTCGAACCTGTTGATGGACCAATCAACGACCGAATCGACGCTGCATATCGCGCCAAGTACAGCGACAGTCCATATCTCCAGCCGATGATCAGCGCGCGTGCACGGTCTGCAACGATCAGGATCATGCCGCGCGAGACGGCTGCACCATGAAAGAGCTCACCACATTGACACAGGAAACGCCTGGAACGGGAAATCGCCAACGAGTACATAATCGCCAATGCACTCATCGACGTTAAGTTTCAGGCTCCGAGCGGGCACGGGCAGCTGAGCTGCCGTTTCCCGCCTGTTCGTTTTCCACTCTGACAGCTCCGGCTTAGGTCATTGTGCGCTGCGACACAACCGATCCCTCAACAAAAACCGCTCGGGTACTCGTTATCTCTGGCAACCAGATCCAGGACGCACTGCGTCATGGATTTGCGGTGCAACCACAAAGGCTAGCTCTGATCTGAGTCGCTGAGCGTTGCTAACTGGTTGCGCTCTCGTTCGAGTTCTGCCCGCAGTTCCTGTTCTGAGGGAAGCACGAGCTTATATCTGCTCGCGAATAGCTGTTCGTTCTCGTGTAGGACGGAATAGCGAACTACTGATGCATCCTTTTGAGTACAAAGAATGATGCCGACGGTCGGGTTATCGTCGGGACCTCGTTTTAGCTCGTTCATCATTCGGACATACATGTCCATCTGCCCGATGTCCTGATGGGTTAGCTCGCCGGATTTTAGGTCGAATAACACGAAACACTTCAGCAAGTAGTTATAGAAGACCAGATCGAGGTAGAAGTCTTTAGACTCTGTGCTGATACGAAACTGCCTTCCAACAAACGCAAATCCGCGGCCTAGTTCCAGAAGGAAAGATTGCAAGTTGTCGAGGAGGGCTTTTTCTAGGTCCGCTTCGAGAAGCCTCCCCACACCCGGGTAAACCAAGGAACTCCAGCATTACCGGGTCTCGCACAAAGTCACGGGGAGTTTGCAGAGGTGCCATAGCAGCGCTCGCCTCTTTCTCGACTGCGCTTCGATCAGAGCTTGCAAGGAGGCGCTCATAATAGAGCGTGTTGATTTGCCTATCTAAAGCGCGGGTCGTCCAGCCCTGGCTGGCAGCTTCCTTCATGTACCAGAGCCGCGCGGGCTCGCTCTCCACCCTAAGCAGGGTGCGATAGTGGGTCCAACTCAATTCAGGACGCAGTGCGTCGCGAATTGGGAACGCCATGTAGAACGCTCGCATGTGTCTCAGATTCGAAACATCGAATCCTCTGCCAAATTCCCGGCCGAGCGATTCCCCCAAGATTGGCAACAGCCGAGTTCCGTACACAGCTCGCGCGGAGCCGCCCTGTTCAAACTCAACGATATGCCGGCCAATCTCCCAGCAGGTCTGGACCTGGACAGTGTCGATGGCCCGCAGAGCCTTCTGACGGGCGACCTCGAATCAGTTTCCGAATGCTATGGAGGAGATCGTCAGTACTTGGGTCTCCACCACCCGGTTTGTATAGATCTATTGCCATTCTGTTACTTCAATCCTAATTTCCTGGGGGAAGCAGCTCCCACAGCACAGATAACGCTATAAGCAATTCGCTTGCACGGTCAGACCGCCTCAAAGCCCCAAATTGTCGTTCACCGCGATGGCAATCTCCTGCTCCGACCCCAAATAGCGTTCCGTGGTCTGGATCGAGGAGTGCCCCAGCAGGAACTTGATTTGTTCCAGATCGCCGCCGCTCTTCCTGCAGAGCTTGGCGCAGGTCCGGCGCAGGTCGTGGGCTCCGAACTGCTCGATTCCAATCTCCTTCGCCGATTGCTCGACCACGGACCAGACCGCCCAGTCGCTCAGGCTCTCGCCTACTTTGCCGCCCTTCGAGATCGACCGCAGCAGCCGGCCGTCTTCGATGCCGGCGGCGGTCATCCAGGCGTTGATTCCCTGCTTGACCCAGACCGGGATCGCTACCGTCCGAATCCGTCTTCCCTTCCCTTCGAGATCCGCCAGCACCCAGCGGCCCTCCCGTAGCTGGATGGTTTCGACGTCGAGGGTGGCCAGCTCCTGCCGGCGAAGGGCGCAGCCGACCAGCAGCGCCAGGATCACGTAATCCCGCTTCCCCTTCAGGGTCGAGCGATCGGGAACGGCCAGCAGCTCCTTCGCCTGCTCCCGCGTCAGCCAGTTCCCCAGCCGGGTTCCCTTCTGGCGGATGTTCGGGACGTCGGAGAGGCTCGCCGCATCCTCGACCCCGATCATGCCGTTTTGCCGCGCCTCCGCGACCAGCTTCCGGACCGCCGAGAGGCGGACGTTGACGGTGGACGGCGCCAGGGCCTCCATCGACGCCCGGTACTCCATGAATAAGGCGCGGGTGAGCGGTCGCCCGGCCGAGAGCGCAAAGAGGTCATCGAGGGCTTTGGCGTAGTTTCGCCGGGAATTTGGGGAGGGTACGGAGTCCAGCACCATCCGGCGAAGCCTCTGCTGGGCTTCTACGAGGCCGTTTTCTGGCGTTTGCAGTGCCCCCAGCGTCAGGAGCTCCGGAAATGAGCGAAATCTCCACGCGCCGATTATACCTACGACAACTGACATTGTCGTAGGTAATAGCCGGTAGCAACGCTGCTCGGTTATTGCGCGTATGCGCAGCTATTCCCTTCCCCGCGAAAAGCTCCGAAACTCAGGCCAACGCTGGATTTGCCGGAAGACCTGAAGCCGGAAGAAGGCTGCCGTTTGTCGTCACGTTGAGCCTCCTAAACTCTTCGCGATCGTGCCGCTTTGCGGTATTCGGGCTCTAGGTACCCGCGGATTGCACTTGCAGCCGAACGGCCTCTCTTTCGATATCCAGATAGCCTTCGCTGTGAGCCTGTCTCCGCGTCCTAACCAGATCATGCCGTGCGGTCTGACGGTCGCCCATCGCCAAAGCCAATCGAGCGTTTTGCAACAGAGAACGCAACTGGAGCACATGATTTTGAGTTTTGCTGACGATCGGATCGAGTGCGCTCATTTCTGCGGCTGCCTCGGGCAGCTTTGTTTCTGCGATCAGCGCATCGACAACGACTAGTCCGGCGCCAAGTTCGTCGTCCGCCTGCTGCTCCAGATGGAACTGTGTCTTGCATCTGCGAGCCCGGGCCTCAGCGTCCGTCGGATTTCCCTCCAAGTATCCGGATCTTGGCCAGTTCTACCTCCGTTTCAGCAATGGCTTGCTTCTCCCCGAGGTCTTGTCGCAGCTTCAACGCGCTTATTGTAGGAAGTTCGCGCCGCACGCACATCCGATTGCTGTAGTTGCATCTCCCCGATGCCGGCCAACGCAGCGGCGACTACGCTCTTGTCACCGTTCGCGCCCGCACTCTGCAGCGCGCGATGGAAATTTGCGAGAGCACCGGACATTTCGCCGCGATGCAGACAGAGCTCCCCAAGATCGACAAGCGCCGCCGCCTCGTCCGTCTGTGTCACCCGTCCGCTTGATAGCTGAGGATCAGCCTGATGTAGAAGCTGATCGGCCTGATGCAGCCGGCCGCTGACAAGATAGATCTCGCCGAGATTGTTGGAGGAGGCACCCAGGCCCTCCTCCTCATCCACGCGACGAAACTCGATGATGGCCTGCCGCCACATGGATTCAGCTTCCGACAGCTTACCGTTCTCGTAATAAAGGTCCGCCAAATCATTCTGCGTGCGGGCTGCGTTGTTCAGATCTCCGGCAGCCAGATAGCTGCTTCGCGCACGCCCGCACTCCTCGAATCGACCGGTCGAACGAAACACCCAGACCGTGCATCCTGCTGGCAGAGAATACCGTAGCCCCGGGCGATCATCAGCGTCGACCCTTGCGCGGTTGCCTTTGCAATCGCCTGCTGCGCGGCGAGCCGAGCAGCGCGGCAGATCGCGCCCGATCAGATACGGTGGCGTTTACCAGGTCTATTCGAGGATCGGCGCCGATCGGCGCAGGCAATCGGCGCAGCGAAGCAAGCGTTTGTAGCGCGTCATCCGGGTTTATCATGGAACTGTGCGGTCGCCAGGCGGAGTCCATAGTCCAGATTGTCGGGAAAAAGGCGAACAGCGCAGTATAGGTTTTGCTGGCAGCAGCCCAGTCGAGCAGCGATTTCTTCATATTGGCCGCGAATGGCAAGAGCGAACTCTTCCGGAAGATGCTGTGACTGATCGACGGCGATTTTCGCCTCGCTACGCGCGAGTGAGTATCGTTGCCGAGATGCGAAAGCGTGCTCGCAAGCGCAGCATGTGCCATTGCGTAATTCGGGTCTGCATAGATGGCGCGTTTCAAGAGATCGCGCGCCCCCACGAAATCAAAGCTCAACAGCCGCGCATGTCCTTCGCTGTAAAACTGAAGTGCTAATTGATTCGCCGCCAGCGGTGCAGGCCGCGCGCTGCCGGGGCAAGATCTTCGGCTGGCAGCAAACCTTCACGCAAACGCTCACCAGCGCGACCTGCCAGATCAAACAGCTCATCCTGGTCGCCAGTAAAAGCCTCCTGCGCAATGGTTTCGCCGGTCGCTGTATCCTGCATCCGTATATCGAGTCGGAGACGGTTCTTTCCGTCATCCGGCAGCAGTGCATAGGAGCCGAGGACGATCACGTCCGCGCCAAGATTTTTACGCAGCCGCAGCAACGTGGCATGCGACAGCGTGTCCTCTTCCGGCAGTCCCAGGTCCCGCTTTACCTGGGCCACATCTTCGCCCGATATCAGGCGGAGATCGGGGCTCGCTGCAAGCTCGGTATTCAGCATTTCCGTAAACGCTGCGGACAGCCAGTTCTGGTCGGACCGGGTCGTGAGATTGCGAAAACCCAGCACCGCAACGGAACGACGCATTCGGGGAGTGGAACTGAGCACGGATGACGAGTTCTCTCGAACCCGCTGCGAGCCCACCGTCGCGGAAGATCGATGATGCCAAACCATCAGCGCCGCAACGGAGACAGCGATGCAAACAAGCGCAGCGACGGCATAGGTCATCGGCCTGTGGCGTGACGAGCGTGGCGTTTTGGCGGGATGCGGCTCAGCAACCGGTGATGACGCCACTAATTCTGCCGAGGCAGTGTCCGATCCCCAAAGCCGCCGCTTGCGCCGGGGGCCCAATAGCAAATGGCGCCTCTGAACGTTCAACCTCGGTAATCGAAACCGGGGCGATGAAGCGATAACCGCGGCGCGGCACTGTTTCAACGAAGCGAGGATTGCTCGCGCTGTCCCGCAGAGCGTCCCGCACCTTCAGTACGACGACGCCAAGACTCTTATCAAAATCGACGAAGGTGTTGCCCGGCCAGAGTCGTTGCTGGATCTCTTCACGCCCGACGATGCTTCCACGGTTTTCCAGGAGCAGCAGATAGCAAGCGGAGGGGCTGTTCCTGGAGATGAACCCGGATCCCGTTCCGCGTGAGCGTACCCGATACACGCTCCAGCGTGTAGAGCCCGAAGTGATAAACGACCTCGGGGTCCCGATCCTGCGTGGCCCCCGCTGTCCATCCTCATCTCCAGCACCCTCGTGCTCTGGCGATACCGAGTCTAGCACGCCGGACGCTGCCAGCTGTTTATCTCAGCCCGTAAGTTGATGAATTCAGAAGTGCTTAGTTGTTAGTAAACGTTTGGTGCGGTCTTAGTTTGACCCCGCGCCTTCCTCGGCGCAGATTCATCGCCAGCGTGATGACAGCCATCGCGCAACGGTCAAGGCGCTGAGGAGGCACTGTGGCATCGTTTTGCGGGAAATGCGGATCAGTCGTTGCGGATAGGGCCGGGTTCTGTGGCAAGTGCGGCGCTCAAGTCCAGGCCGCAGGACAGTCCTCGCAAGCTCAACCCGCTCCGCAAGGCGTGACCGCGAGCGCTGTGAATCCGCCGCCGCCCAGCAAATCAAACACGCTCCTGAAGGTGGGCATTGCTCTTGTTGCAATCCTGGCGATCGGCGGGGTACTGGCGTCTCGCCGCCGTCATGTACGCCGCACACAAGGTGAGTGAGAAGGCACACGCAGTTACGCGACCAGGTGCTGGGAGCGGACAGTCCTTCTGCGGCGGGCGGCCTCGCGTCCATGCTGAAAAGCGCGGCTGGATCGGATGACGACGACAGCCAGTTCAAGGGCGATCCCTGCCGCTTCCTCAGCAAGGAAGATGTGTCCAGCGCAGTCGGCGTAACGATCATTCGCGCACAAGCGCAGGACGCCGGCTGCAGCTACATCGCGCATGGCGATCCCGCCGACATGACCTCCAGGCACATGACGTCCATGGTCGGCAGCCAGGTTGCCGCCAAGGGCGAAACGATGGACCCGAAGACGCAGCAGATGATGCAGCAGATCACCGGAGCCTTCTTCAAGCAGCAGGAGTCCTCCGACAAGAGCCTTTCTGCGGAAGCGGCCACCGGAGAAGTACCGGTTCTCAACGTCAGCTTCAGCTCCGGGAATGCCGAGCTGGAGATGAAGATGAACCGCATGGCGTTCAACCACATAAACCAGGGCGGCATGGTCTCGACCGAAGGGAAATCAACCGACGAGGTCGCAACCGGGGACCTGGCTGGCATCGGCGACGACGCCTACGAGATGGGCGGGACCGGCCTGATGGTCCGAAAGGGCAAGGTCGTAGCCCACTTCATGTTTCCCTATTGTCCCTGCAGCGCCAACGCCATCAAGCCTCTCGCCGCCAAAGTGGCGAGTCAACTTTAGCTTCCTCAACGATCGCGAAAAGGACCATGTCATGAGCTTTTGTCAAAGCTGCGGTACAGCTCTGGGGGATAGCGGGACAGTATGCGCAGTCTGCACTGGCCGCGCATCATCAGGAGGTGCCGTCGCAGCTATGCCTGCCCCGGCTTCTTCAGGAATGGAGAACAACACCGTTGGTGCACTGGCCTATCTCGGTGGGTTGATCACCGGCATTCTCTTTCTGGTTATTGATCCTTACAAGACAGATCGGTTTGTTCGTTTCCACTCTTTCCAGTCGATCTACTTCAACGTTGCGTGGATTGGGCTATGGATCGTCTGGATGATCGTCGGTCTACTGCTCGGTGTGGTGACCAAAGGTCTGTTCTTCGTGCTCGAACTGCCCATCAATCTGCTGCTGATGGTTGGGGGCTTCTGCCTCTGGGCCTATCTCATGTACAGCGCTTATCAGAAGAAGACCGTTCAAGCTACCCATCATCGGCGCGCTTGCCGCAAAGCAGGCTGGGCTCTGATGTTGCGGACTTGCGCCTTCCTCACGTGTTGACGGTTCGTGGACTCCGCGTGCTGACGCGGAGCCTGCTGGATCACACGGCCCATGCTGCTGACTGCCTTGGTTCTCTGTTTTGCAGCAAGTGGTTGCCGGCATTCCGAATCGCACGAGAGGCAGGCGCAGAAGCAATCGCCGCGGGCGCCAGGTACACCTGCGACGTCAACTCTGCCTGCAGGCATGGACATGTTCGACCTGAGGGCCCACCCGAATGCGACCATCCTGCACCCCATCGATCTCAAGACGCTTACGGAGAGCGAGCGCAAGTTCGGTATCGCGCCTAAGCGTGGTCCCAAGGTGGAATACCAGCCGGACATCATCCTGATGGAAGAGGGCGACAAAGCCATTCGTGCCATCGCCAACGATGGCATGACTTGGACATTCGACGCCAACGCTCCGCATGTCAGCGAATTTCAGATGGGCAAGATCGTCTTTGCTACCGGCCGTGCGGTGGGGCGAATCATCTGGATGCAACGAAACGGCGAGGACGTGAAGGTGATCCTGGGCCCAATCCAGCTTACCGATGTCATAAACAAAGGCGAATTCGCAATGAGCTCGCCGATCGACATGAACAATGTGCTGGTTTTCACCGCACCTGATTTGCCCGAGCCGCGAGAGGTTGCGCAAAAAGAAAATACGTCTTTGTCGCGCAAACCCTGGGCGGGCTGGAACAAAACCGTCGTGGTTTCCACGCATTTCGAAGAACGGCAAGCGGACCCTCGTCTCAATGGCCAGAACCTTCGCGGGCGGTCAGCAGATGACGTTTCGTCGAATCGGGCACCGCTGGGTTCCCGAGACTGCAACGCCAGCAGTCTTTACACGGACGCGCGCTGGATATGGCTCGGCCAATCCGGCATTACAGCGAACCGCGTGGGGCGGCCAGGCGATGCCTGGAGTTCCGGGCCTTTCAGTCCCTCGTGCCGCCGTCTCTCCCTGACTACAAAGTTCCTTCAACTTCTGATATCCCGCGCGTACAAATCCCTTACGGAGATATTGATGCACAGCCGTTCGCCACCTCAGGCTCCATTGGCGTGCAATACAAATACGAGAAGGACGGCGTGAGTTTTACCGCTACAGGTGCGCTCGAGCTCAACAACGCGCACGCAAACTTCTTCATGAAGTTCGGCGGAGGAAAGGTTCCGATCTCTGCTGGCCTGGAAATTGGTGGCGCCGTGGGAGTGCGGCTTCACCTGAAGGCCCACACCACCAGCGATTTTCACGTCAACGTTCAGAAGAAAGTCTGGCTGCCCACACAGATCTCGATTCCGCTTGGCGGCGGTGTAATTCCCTTCTCGCTGACGTTTGATCAGGCGCTTGGCGCTCAACACCGGCTTCAGTGCGAAGAATTCGATTCTGAATGCCGAAGGTGAGTATGTCTTTGACGGCGGAATCAAAGCCGGACTTTTTGACAACGACTGGGCCGTAAACAGGCCAAAGATGCCCAAAAGCGAGCGTGGACATCGGAAAGACGACAGAGGGCTTTCTGTAGGCATCAACTCCCTGGTCATGAGCGCGGAACTACGGGCCATGGTCGGACTGGGAAACCAGCTCTTTACCACTGGTGTCTACGCCACTCTCATTTTCACGGGGACCATGCTTCGTGCGCCGGATATTGGCTTTCCCGTGCAGGCAAGGCACGATCGAGGTCGTGCTTGATTCAGGAGTCGGCTACGCCATCGCGCCCTTCATCGTGAACGCGATCAATTACGTGTTGAGCTTTGTTACGGATGCTCGAGTAGATCAAGTCGGATCGATTCTGAAAGGCCCACATACGGGACTTTTCCACGGAAGAACCGAGGTCCCCGGCGGCTGCTCTTCACCCAAAGGAGCGGGAGGCTGACTGCTATGAACTACTGCACCCATTGCGGCGTCACCGCTTGCGGAAGGGCAAGCTTTTCTGCACACGGTGCGGAACACAAGCCAATGCTGTGACTCAGGCTGCTGCTCACCCGCTGCACCGCCGCAGTTTGCTCCAGTGCAGTGCCGATGCACCAACCGCGCCTGCAACGAACGGCATCGGCTGCCGCAACTTGGCAATCGCTGCAGCGGGTCGTATTGTTGTGGTGATCGGTGCGCTTGGAGTTGGCGGCGCGTACTACGCGGTATCACTCCGTCAAGCAAAAGGCCATGGCTGTGCTTCATCCGGCCTGGCGTGGTGGGCAATGCTGTCGCCCATCACGACAGCGATGCACCGCGCGCCGCGCCGCCTCACTCCGCATCGGCAGATAGCTCCGCCAGCCCATCGAGCTTCGCCGCCTCTGGAATTCTTTCTCACCTTCCGCCGCGCCCGGTGGCTCCGGCCCCGCTCATTAAAAGAAGGAATGCTGGTCGTGACTGCAATTGCGGACCAGACGCGGCGATTACGAGTCCTACAAGCAGATCACCGGAATCGATAACAAGGGCGTCACCCTGTCCTATGCCTCAGAGCATCCCTCCTCAGGGCAGAGCCAGAATAAGACGGAGACGCATATTAGCCGAACCGTGCTGACTGCAGGATCTCCAGTCAGCTCACGATTACCACGAGCTCTTCGGAGACACCGATCCGCCCAGCTTTCCTGGAACGACTGCAATCAGCGCGTCCAGCGCGGTCCTCGCGGAGTTGAACAATACCGGCACATCCCAGTTCAGCTTCCAGCCGGATGGATTGAAAGGCGCAGCCTCTTCGCTGTTGAGTGCCCTCGGCGGGATAGCCGGCGTCGACCCAAAGCAAGCAGGTGGCGGCGCGCTGGGCGGCTTGATGAAGGGCGAGCAATGCACATTAAAACGCGACGGCAGTAGCTACCTTCGCCTTTCCGGTCTTGCTGAACAACCAGCCGACCACGATGCCGGCTTTGCACGCCACATGCGCAACCGATGACGGTGTAGCGGATTTCTATCTTCTGGACCAGGCCGATAATCCACTGATGCTTTCCTGGAAGCTCGGCAGTGGTTCACATCTCCAGGTAGTGAAGATCACCTATCCGGAAACGCATCCTCAGCAGATGGAAGAGGATCTCGCAAAGAAGAAGAAGGTGCTGATCTATGGCATCTACTTTGACTTTGCGAGCGACCATCTCAAGCCGAGAATCCACTCCGGTTCTCGATGAGATCGCTCAGGTGATGCAGAAGCATCCCGACTGGAAGCTTCCGTCAGCGGTCATACGGACAATGTCGGTGGCGACCCCTACAATCTCGACCTCTCGAAGCGTCGTGCCGCTGCGGTGAAACAGGCACTGGTCACGCGATACCACATCGCCCCAGATCGCCTCACCACGGATGGCTACGGTGCATCGGGCCCGGTCGATACCAACGATACGCTCGAAGGCCGCGCACGCAATCGCCGCGTCGAACTGACGCGTGAATAGACTCACGACACTTACCGAGGAGAAACAAAATGAAAATGACATGGATACCGCATTGTTATCAGCGGCATGCTTCTGCAACCGCTCGCGTTTGCTGATGTGAGTTATCAGGAGACGACCCAGATCACCGGTCGGCTCGCTGCAGGGCATGCTCAAACTGGCCGGAGCATTCAGTTCGCAGGCCAAGCAAGCCAATGCGCCGGTAACCTCCACCGTCGCGCTTCATGGCAACCGCATGGTGCGTTCCAATCCCCACAACACCGAGATCATCGACCTCGATCAGCAGGCGATGACATTCATCGATCATGACAAGCACACCTATAGCGTAGTCACCTTTCAGCAGATGCAGCAGGCGATGGCGGATGCGGCTGCCAAAGCCAAGGCGCAGAGCAAGGGTTCTACCAATGCCAGCAACGCGAGCGATGCGCAAATGTCGTTCAACGCACACGTCAGCTCCAATGGAACCACACGAAACATCGACGGCCGCAGTGCCAAGGAGGCGCTCCTGACTGTGACGATGATCGCAAGTGCGACTGACGGCTCAAATGCGAAGGGCGGCATGGCGGCGACCAGCGAGATGTGGATGGTTCCCGATGTGCCCGGCGAAGAAGAGCTGCGCGCTTTCAATCAGCGTATGGCAAAAGAGCTGGCAATCGACACGAGCGCAAGTCAGATGTCCGGGCTTCTGTCCGCACAACCAGGCGGAGCCCAGGCTTTGGCAGACCTGAAAAAGGAAGCGGCGAAGATGAGCGGATTTCCCGTCCTGCAGGTCACGCGGGTGGGTGTGTCAGCCGACGGACAGCCTCTGCCCGCTCCATCCGTAGCTCCAATGGCGCAAACCAGGAGCGGCGGATCGGGCGCAGGGGCAGTAACCGGAGAAGTCGCAACCAACACGGGGACACAAGTAGCGAGCGATCAAATCGGTAAGCTCGGCAGTTTCGGCCGTGCGCTTGGCGGATCCAGCATGGGCGCACTGATGCGTCATAAACCGTCTAGCTCCTCTACTCCCGCGCCCGCACCAAACAACGGCGGAGATCCTGCAACGGCTGGCGTTTTATTGGAGAGTCAAACCGAAACCGGAAACTTCTCAACTGCTCCGGTGGATCAGAGCAGTTTCGAGATACCCGCAGGATACAAACAGGTGACTTCGCCGATGGTGCGGTGAAGACGAATCAAACAGCGGATTTGGAGTGCTTTCCAGACCGCTTGTAATAGAAAGCACGCTGACGCTGCCATGTGCAAGAAGGAGTCAATGGTGAGTCCTGAATCCGCTTCCCTCAAATTCGCTCCCCTCGCTTCGCTCAACCGTCTCGGCTCGAAACCCATCGATGTAAAGCTTGCAAAGCTCGGGGGTATTTCGCTTGCAGGTAACGCGCGGGGAAGTGCTCAGATGTTTAGAGATGGAGTCAGCTATCTGCAAGAGTTTGGCAACCTCACCATCTTTTATCACCCCGCCTATGGCGCTATTTCGATCAATTCCGAGATCTACAAAAAGTGGAAGTCGCCGTCCGTCACAGGTTTCAGAGTGGCTTCAGGCGCTCTTCTTCGAGACTACCTGGGATTCCCGATCGCAGACGCTTTCGCCACTGCAGAGCGGAATGGCAGTGCAGCTTATTTCGAGCGCGGCATGATCATCGTGCGCGCAAATCGGCAGGCTTATGTAGTTTCTGGTCCCATTTATGAACACTATCGCCGCTTAGGAGATGTCGCCAGCTCACAGAACCCTCCCCTTATAGGACTTCCAAACGCGGATGAGCAAATCTCCGCCAATGGCGGCCGATTTTCCACCTTCGACAGCGGCGACATCTATTGGTCCGCCGACACTGGAGCTCGCGAGGTCCATGGCGCCATTCGACAACGCTGGTTAGCGATGGGAGGCGCCAGCAGCGTGCTCGGTTATCCCGCTTCTGATGAATCTCCGGTAATGAGCGGAAGCAACGAAATCGGACGGTTCAATCGTTTTGCGAATGGGGGCTTTATTTACTGGAGCCCTGCATCTGGCGCATGGGACATTTACGGCGCAATATTCGCAGAATGGAATAGCAAAGGTGGTCCGCTCGGCCCACTGGGCTTTCCGGTATCGGGTGAGACTGAGTACGCCTTTCCTGCCCGGCTTCGTTCAAGGTCGATTTAATGATTTTCAGCACGGCGTCATCGTTTGGTATCCCGACGGGGATTATGCCGGCGCACATTCGGTGCTCGGTGTGCAACTCTACCTTGAGCGCTATGAGTGCAATGAAGATTTCAATGTCCAGATCAACATAGAGGCCACCCCAGCCAGTCCCCCGAACGTAAACCATGGGCGCATGCCTTCCGGCGGCGAATACGATGGGGGCGGCAAAGAGCTAGATACAGTCCTGATAGCAGTTCCTCTGGTGCAGAGCAGTACCCAAATCAACATATGGATGCTCTGCATTCATGAAAATACCATCGGGAAGGACGACGAAGAAGGCACGGTAACAGAGAACTACAGCATTCTGAATCTCTGGGGGCTCATGGAAAACGACCATGCTCATCAGAATGGAGCATTCACCGCGACCTTTGAGATGCAGCCATTCCCTCTCCCGCCGGTGTCACTCGATCCGGACCAATTCCGGTATCAACTCTTCTGGCCATTTCAAAACTTCGATACAAATACCCTCAGCTGGCGTACCTACTCGGATACCTTCAGCGATGTTGCCGAGACGGACAAGCATATTGATCTCAATCCGTTCGACTTCAAGCTCCACCTTTTTGAGATCGCTTTCTACTCAATAGTGTACGAGTCGCTCGGATCGCCAGGCAATTGCTTTGGTCTATGCGTCGAATCGACCTTTGCGCGGGAAAATCGATCTCTTTTCATCGAGCCAGTCTTCAACCAGAACTCTTATCACAAGGACGGGATGCTGCACGCTACAGATGGCGCACAGCTCCAGGAGACCACTGGCCAGACGCCCAGTCCGCAAGATGCGGAAGTAGTTAGAGAAGCAAACATCAAACACGGATATCAAGTCGGAGCTAACTTTATTGAATGGTTCCTCGGCAAATGGATTACGGGCGGTCTTCATCAGCCAATCGATGCGTTTTACGACAGCAAGCGCTACTTCGATTCGAATGACTGGCCGGTCATCTCCGTCTCCGGAGACGGTGATCTCAGTCAAAGCGCTCATGTTCTTGTTCCGTACAAATGGTCTCCACCTCAAGGTGGCCCTATGACGATATCGGTTGCCAATGTCAATGACCCTCCAAACGCAACGAACGATAACCCTCATAACTTCATCACTGTCCATCCGGACGACAACTCTTTCACTTTTCAGATGTTTGATGGAACCGAAGGCGTGGATGGAGTATGGTTTGGCTCGCCGACCACTGGTGGACGCATGTTGGCGATTCCGCATTCGCAACTCAACACGGAGCCAGTCACGCCGGGTGACGCCATCTTGGCGCTCATCGTCTCAGGCGTTGTAATCATCTGTGGCGGAGATGGCGGCTCTACGCAGATCACAGATGAACATGGTCATAATTTCTATCGTACGATTTGCCACCACCCCGAGCGGATGAAGCCCGACTGCATGTGCCGGCCGGGCTCGTTTCGGAAGGAGCGACACCGCGCAGAATCAATCTCAATCCTGAAACGCGGATCGAAGAGATGGCGCGCATCCCAATCCATGGCCGCGCTGCAAGAGGTGCCGATGATCAGCGGCTTGTGACGAACCTCGACAATCAGCACATCAAAGACGGCCTGCGTCAGAAAGCGGTAATAGTACCGGAACTGTATTATCTCCACCGCGGGGGCCAAGTTATGAGCATGGAACCCGTCTGGAGCCGGATCGCACAGACAAGACGTCTGATAATGCCAGGGAGACGTTAGTCAATCAAACTGTCCTGCCTGTGACCCAAGCTAATTCCTTTATCTTCGATATGGCGGGAGCTGCGGATGGAACCTACCATTGGGCGATTCTGAGTCCGCGTATGTCCGCCTCGATTACTGCTCAGAACGCCGATGGCGGGACGGACGTCATTCACGTGGATGCCGTAAATACTGGCAGATCAATCCGTAACTTTTAATGCGCCGTCGAATGGATCAAATCGAATAATCAGTCTCGCTGTGGGCGGATTCTCAGGAGGCGATCCGGCGGAACGTAGGTGGTACGAACTGTTAAACATAGATCTCACGGCGGGCCACTCGATTTCCGCACAAGTAAACGATCGTGGCGGGGAGCTTTTGCTGCGCAACACTGGTTCGATGCTCGCCTTTGAATTGCGCGTGCACTATGGGATGAGCCCAACGGCGATGGCGGTCCGCCCGTCGGTGTCTCTCGAAGCGAACAAGTCCTATCGAATAGCGCCTCAAGAGTGGGACAAACAGACGATCACTGAAACGGCATTGCACTTATCCGTGTTTGACTCGGTGAGCGGGGCTCAGATCGCACGGCGGGAATTGTGACCGTGCTGGATTGCCGGAAAGTCGCAGTCTCGATCCAGGCATCGTCATCAGCGGCGTCGTTGCAGAAACCTGTTGTCAGCCGGAGAACAAACGCAACAGACATTTTGCAAGGCGAATTGCTGGGTTCCCGCCTGTTGCTCTCAGCCGTGCGCAAAAGATCGTTTACGCAAGGTTCCCCGGACCAACCCGCCTCGCGTTGACAGCATACGTTCGCCTCCAGACATAGATCGTGTATTGGACAGGCCCTGCTCCGAGCTACATCCTCAATCGTTCGTCGCTTGCACCTGCTTCCACCTTTCATCCAAATAGTGTTCGAAATCGGGACGAATTGGCGGGGTCAGGTCATGGTGACTCGTATCAGATATGGTGAATTACGGAGAATATCGACCATTGGTGATACTTTTGGTGATACTTCGTTTCGGAATTTGCTGCCCTGGTTTGCAATCGACTGCAAAGTGCAACTCTCCACATCCCCGCCTGAAATCATAGGGTTGCGAGATTATGCAACGTCCTGCATTCTCCTGCAGCTTCGTCAGAATCGGACTTAAAATCCGAGGCCAGCCCTGCGGTCGAGAGTGTCGTAGAGCGGCTTGGTGGGATGCGTTTGTTCGCCGGCTACGGCTGCGGTGATGGCGAGGATGCGAATGCGATCGTTGGTTGGCAGGGTGAGGGTCTTCGCTCCCGCAGGGACATCGATGGTGTAGGCGTAGAGGTAAGAGTAGTTGTAGATAGCGTTGCTGCCATCCGTGGAGTGGAGGTGGGATGCGTACCACGCCACGGGCGCCCGCTTGATGAAGCCGGGCGTGAGCCCCACGAAGCTTGGCTTCATGATGGGGCCGTGGGTCTTCATGAAGGCGAGCGTGCGGAGCGCGCGTTGAGCTTCCTTGCTGTTGTCGCCAGCCGCAGGAGTGGCCGGCGGAGGAACGGGGAGTGTCTTCCACTGGCGGTTGTCCCACTGGCCGATGTAGCCGGACCAGTCCTGGATGGTGAGGTGAGACCGGTGTGCTCCCGATCTGGAAGTTGGCGCTCTTGATCCCCACCATACGATGCGGCGAGCAGGTAGAGGCGGTTGTAATTGCCTTCAGGCAAGTCGATGGTCTGCCCGATGGCCGTGACTGCGTTTGGCTTGCCTTCGGTTGCGGACGCGAGGTGGAATGCAATGCCGTCGTAGGCGATTTCAGAGGGCAGCATTTCGCCGGGCAAGGACTTCCCTTCCGGATCGAAGCCGCCGGTGGACGGCCTGTGCTCGGCGGTGGCGACCGATGCGTCGTAATTCAGCTGGACTGGCTGTGATTGCGGAGGCGTCACCTTTGCAGTCGCGTCAGAGAGCTTGATGGCGAAGGTGCGTGGCTGGTAGCCGGTGAAGTCAGTGACCAGTTCGCCCTTGGTAACGGTCGCGGCACCCATTTCTTCTTCCGCTCCGTTGATTTCGCGTGCGCTTGCGATGGCCACGGGGAAGGTGACTCGAACCGCAGTCTGCGGCTTGCCCGTCTCCTCGACCATGCGGACGACGACTTCGTCGCTCTGCTCGGCTTGCTTTACGGCCATGACACGGACTTGCGGGTTGTTCACGCGGAGCAGCGAGAAGCTCTTGCCGAGCGCGCCATCGTGTTTCTGGCTTTCGAAGGCGATGAGGGGTTGATTGAGGCGAATTCCCTGCCAGTTGGTGTTCTCCTTACGCCAGTCGCCGGCGTGACCAGCGATGCCGTAGTTGAACTCGTGATGACCCCAGTCCTGCGTGGCCTGATCGCTGTAGAGCGCCGCCCGCGGGACTGATGCCGGGAGTGCGCAGCAGCGTGAGACGCAGGGTGCTGTCGTCGGGCTTGTCAGAGCCGTGCTTGTAATCGGATAGCACGGTGACGCCGAAGGCTCCACTCTTGTCAGTCAGGTCGAACCATTGGTGCGAGGCGACTTCGAATTTGCGTTCGTCATCATTGCCGCGTTCGATCTTGCCGATGTCCCAGTTATAGGTGGCTTGCGGATTGGAGGCGGTAAGCGGGAAGATCGCCTTCAGATTCGATTCTGAAGTCTTCCAGTCGACAACGTTGCCGAATTCGACGCGGTTGCCGGCATCGCCCGCGGAGAGACGGATGGCCTGAACGAACTTCGATCCTTCCGTTTCACGGGTGACTTCGAGTGCGACGCGGGCCGGACCGTTTTCGAGGATTTTGATTTTCGCGGGCCGGAAACGAAGGCGCGCGGCGGCTTCTGCTGGTCGGCCCAATCCATGTTCCATGCGGGCCACTCCTGCGGCTTGTCGGTCTTGAGGGCGAGGCGCGCGGGAGCGGAGAGCAACTCGCGCTTGATCGATTTGTCGTAGATGCTGGAGACGTCGCCGTTCTCGATCCACCTTGACGCGGTAGCGAGCATTCTCAAGCGAGGACTCGGTCACCTTCAGCGGGCTGGCGACAGGAGCGGCGGCTGCCGGCTGGACGTCGTAGACCGCGAAGCCGACCGAGGGCACCTTGGCAAGGAAGACGATCTTGGCTGCATTCGGCTGTTGAGGAGGAGATTTGCGCGGGCACGTCTTTGCCGTCCGGGCCAACCACGCGCACTGCCTTGGGCGCTCCGTTGCGGAAAGCGATGTTGGCTTCGACGATGTCTTCGCGGGCGATGGAGAGCTGGTTGTAGACGATGACGGGTGTGCCGTCGGTTTTGGTATCGAGAGCGGAGCCGACAGCATCGGCGGCGCTCTGCAGCACTCCGCCAAACTGGTTCATGGCAATGGACTCGTCGTTCCATGCGTATTCGTAGGCCTTGGGCGTGGCCGTGCCAGGGATGAGGTCGTGGAACTGGCCGCCCATCACCAGTGTCCAGGCATTGGTGAGCCGATCTTTTGGATAGGGGCGACCGCCCAGCCAGGCAGCGGCGACGGAAGCGCGCTCGGCCGCATCGGCCAGGGTTTCATTCTCGCGGTTCCAGCGCTTCATGTAGGCTTCGGAGGTCAGAGAGCCGGCAGAGTGCTCGGTGAGTTCGAGATCGCCGGTGTAATGCGGCATGTGGGCGACATCTTCCGGCTTGATGTCGAGGAACATTTGTTCGGAATTTGCCTGGATGACATGGAGGGGCCCGTCTCCCACTTTGACGGGTTCGCTCTTCCCCGTGCGCGTTGCGCTCGGAGGGCAGCGTGGTGGTGCCCTTGGTCACGATCGCTTCCATTAGCTTGATGGAGTTCTCGCGCGGTGCGCCGCCGATGTCGCCGGTTCCGTAGTAGCGGTAGTCGAAGTAGAGTCCGCTGGATTTGCCGTTGTTCTCGGCGCGGCGGACCCATTCATCGCTCTTGGTGAGATCGTCTTTGACATCACCGCTATAGTCGGTTGCGATTGAGGGCCGCGATGATGCTCTTGCCATCGGGCCCCTGCCACGCGCCGACGTTGAAGGGGATGCCCTTGGGCGTGTCCTGCGGAGAGCCGGGGCCGCCCGCAGTGGTGGCGGAATGCCAGGTGAGCTTCTGCGTGGAGAATCCCTTGATGCCCATGTGGGAGAGGATGGTGGGCAGGGATGCGGGAAATCCAAAGCAGTCGGGGAGCATGTATTCGGCGCTGGTGCGTCCGAAATCGTGACGGAAATATTCCTTGCCGTAGAGGATCTGACGAATGATCGACTCTGAGGACGGGTTGTTGACGTCGCCTTCTTCCATGGACGAGCCGGCGACGAACCAGCGGCCGGCGGCGACGTATTTCTTCAGGGTTTCGTAGTCGGCGGGGTAGTACTCCTTCATGAAGCGGTAGCGATTGGCGCCGCTGAAATTGAAGACGTAGTGCGGATATTTTTCGAAGAGGGCGAAGTTATCGCGCATGGTGCGGGGAAGATACTCGCCGATGGTGTTGGGGTACTCCCAGCGCCACTCGGTGTCGAGGTGGGCGTAGGGCACAACGTAGAGGGTGGCGTTCTTGCCGGGATCGAGCGTGGCAGGAGACTGAGCGGGCTTGGCTCAGCGGCGGCCGGCGGGGGTGGAGGTGCGGGTTTCTCTTCGGGATCGCCGGGGTGGTGCAGTTTGGCCGTGAAGTCGCCCTGCATGTCGAAGGGATCGACGAAGAGCTGACCTTTCATTTCGGAAGCGGAGCTGACCGTCCCCTCGAAGGAAATAATCAGCATGGTGCCGCCGTCGTCGAGGCTGGACTGCCACATCGCCTGATCGCCGTTAACCGTTCCGGTAACATCGACCACCTGATTGTCATCGAGCTTGCAGGAACCCGTGAGCACGTCAGCTTGCTGTTTCAGGTTGCAGACGGCTGAGACGGGATTTCCGCCAAGGGTGCCGCTGACTCGCCAAACTCCGGTGACATCCGATGCTGTCGCGGGAATTGCAGCGAGAAAAAAAATCAGACTTAGCAATTTCATTTTTCCCTCTTCGTCATTCGAATGCTTCGTTCCGGGCAACGCGTTGGTTGACCGCTATTGTCAAAGACAAAAACAAGGCAATTCGCTGCGGAGATTCGAAGACGAATTCTCGACTGTGTCGCTTGCCGTGGATGATGATACGGCACAAATTGGGGTTGGGGATTGTGGTCTGGATGAATCGTCACACGGCGTTACTTTTAACGTCTGACACATTCAGGTGCTGGCTTATGACGGTTCTGACGAGTTCGCCAGCCGATCAGCAAAAACCTGCGTTGGAGCGCGAAGCGGATTATTGCGTGTCGGTGAGATATTCAGCGACTACGCATATTCGGCGGGGGGATGACGCCTGTTCCTATGAATGCATGTTGCAAGTCAGCATTCCGGTGAAGGTTGTCAAATGAGCCAGAACAAAGGCCTACAAGTAGCCTGGAAAGAGCGAGGGCCCTGTCTTAAAGCTAGAAAACGGCCCCTCGTCCTTTTCCATAGCATCCCAGACCGGTGACACTTTTGGTGACACCCTGTACTGGAAAACGGTGCATATTAGTGCATGGCCATGCAGTGGCATATTTTTCTGCATATAGGTCATAATAAATGACTAAGCAGCATAATGCGCCCTCCTGCACTCCAGTGCAAACGGCATTCAATACGGTTTCCTAAACCGCAGGTCGGAAGTTCGAATCTTCCCAGGGTCACCACCAAACGCATTCAAATAACTCATATAGACCACGAGGGGACGCGCTGACGTTTACGGGTTTTCTTGTGGCGCCACCTCGTACTGGCTTCGCTATGCTCCTCGAAACAGCGGCGCAGGATGCCAAGAAAGATCACGAAAAAGGAGACCGGAGCCTATGAAAGGAACCCGGGTTCCGGAGTTTGGTGGATACGGTTCAAATCCAACGGAGTGACGCGTCGCGAGAAGATGTCCTCCGATTCGGCTCACTTTATCCGTAAATATTAATCAGGTTCACCGGCCGCTCATTACTCTCGCGATGAGGACCTGCCGGAAAAACTCCCTCCTCCGCCTTAGAACTTCAGGCGAAGGCTGAACTGGATCTCACGCGCCGGGTTGGCGGCGGTCAGGTTGCCGAAGTTGGAATCATTCACATTTGTATCCGGATATGTGAAGTTCACCCGGTTGAAGGCGTTGAAGAAGTCGGAACGGAATTGCAGCCCGTAACGCTCTGCCACTGTCCACGTCTTGAACGCGGACAGGTCCCACGTAGCGCTTCCCGGACTCTCGACGTTCGAGACGCCGGCGTTGCCCTGAACACCGAGCGTGTCGATGGGGTGAACATTGTCGATGTTGAAGTACGGACCGAGGTAGCCGTGTCTGCCAAGGTTCGCATGGCGCGAGGAGTTGTTGACCGGGCCGGTCACCTCCGGCAGCGCGTTCACGAAGGAGCCGAGATTCTGGTTGCTGCCAAGCGTGAACCACGGACCGGTATAGAAGGTAGCGATGGCGCTCACCTGCCACCCGCCGGCGAGCTGGTTCAGAACGCTGCCGCGGTTCAGCCACATCTTGCCCTCACCAAACGGCAGCTCATAGACGGAGTTAGCGCTAAGCCGCTGGTTCTGATCGTAAGTGCAGTGACCGTAATCCTCCGAGAGATTCAGCGGATGCCATGCGAACTGATCCTGCCACGGAGTCCCGAGACATTTGGAATATGTGTAAGAGCCAAGGACGGACAAGCCATTCGTGTAACGTCGTTCCACGCGCAGCGTACCGGCGTTATACGTGGAGTTTCCAGCATTCAGGTTTTCCTGGATAGCGCCCTGGTACTTGGTGTAGCCGGTCGTGCCGTCGGGCCGCAGCGGATTGACGACGATGCGAGTTTCGTAGTGACGGGAGGCAGAGCCGAGATAGGAGGCTTCCACAAGCCAGTTGGTGTGGAAAGTCCGCTGGACGGAGAGAGAATACTCATAAGACAAGGGGGTTTTGTTATTTGCATCAATGAAAGATACAGATTGACCCGCTCCCGGGAGCGAGAGGCTGAACAGCTGATCCATCCGGAAGTTCAGCGGTTGCCCAGCAACGGAGTTGTTGTAGGCCTGCACGGAGTAGTACTCCGGCGTGTCGACCATCACCTCAAACTGATTCAGGTTGGCGCTTAGGAAGTACAGGCCAAAGCCGCCCTTGATCACCGTGTTGTTGTCCGCGGCGAAGTTGAAGCCGACCCGCGGCGAAAAGTTCGTGTACGACGGATGCACCATCTGCCGTCCCAGGCCAAGCGCGCTCGTCTCTGGATACGTCAACATGGTTCCCGTCGCGAAATCGAAGCTGCCCACATGGTTCCTGGTATCCACGGGAGGCTGGTTGTACTCATAACGAATGCCGCCGTTGATGGTGAGCCGGGGCGCCAGCTGATAGGTGTCCTGCACAAAGTACGCTTGGTACCAGCGCCTGAGATTGAGCGTGGGATCGCCGACAGAGGTCGCGGCAGAGGACGGCGCACCAACCAGCGCATCCGCAACCGGGTCGCCTGTGTAATCTCCATTGAACGAAAGCCCCGATCCCTGCCAGTCCTCGTACATGTACACGGGGTCATAGCGAATATCGGCGCCCACCGTGATCGTGTGTTTGTTGTGCTGAATCAGCAGTGAGTCCGTTCCCATGAAGAGGTTCTCGCGAATCACCTCCGTACCTCCGGCCGAGCCGGCGTTTGCATAACCGGAGACCCCGATCGACGGCGGTCCGTACGATCCCGGTTGGATCTCGCTGTAATGCAGCCCGAACGGATTTGCCTGCGACGCATCGTAGCCCGCCGCGCGGTTCTGTCCTGTCTCCGTGTAGTTCCAGCCGAAGCGGAAATTATTCAAGATCGACGGATTGAAGATATGCGTCCAGCCCGTGACCAGGTTCTTGGGATTGGAGGGGAAGATGCGTCCGCCGTAGAAAGTAAGCCCAGGCTCGATCGAGTTCAGTGCCTCCTGCGTATAGCGCCCGAAGATGGTGTCCTTCGCGGAGATGGTGTAGTCGATGCGTCCCGAACCCTGGTCCCAGTCGGTCAGCGTGTCCTGCACGTTCACGTAGTTGTTGCCGCCGGAAAAGTTGCCATTGGGCAGTGGGTAGTACGCCAGCATCTTCAGTGCCGCTCGCGAAAAGTCCGAGCTTGGAATCTGGTTGCCCACATACGGCCGGCCGGTGAAGGGGCTCACCAGCTGCGTGCCGGTGCCGCTGAAGTTTCCGGCGCGCTGCTCGGCTGTCGGCACACGACTGTAGACGGTCTGGGGCTCGGTCTCGCGAAAGCCCTCATAGTTTGCGAAGAAGAACATCTTGTTCGTGCGGATGGGACCGCCGACGCTGCCGCCGAACTGGTTCTGACGAAAGGCCGGCGCCGAACCCTGATCGAAATAGTTGCGCGCATCGAGCACGTTGTTGCGCAAAAATTCGAAGGCCGTACCATGCAGCTGATTCGTTCCAGACCGGCTGACGACATTCACAAACGTGCCCGCATTGCCGAATGCTGCGGTGGAACCGACCTGCTCGATCTTGAACTCCTGGATGTTGTCGATCGACGGCAGGATGCCGATCGCTCCGTACCACGCATTGCGCGACTCGATGCCGTCGAACAAATAGCTCGTATCGTCCTCGCGAAGTCCCGCGACCGCGACGCTGACCGTCTGAGTGCCGGTCCACGAGGAAGCCGGAGAATTCATTCCTGGAGTGTCTGACGGCGTGACACCGGCGGAAAGCTGTGCGAGCTGCAGGAAGTTGCGTCCATTCAACGGCAGATCGAGGATCTGCTTGTTGCTGATGACCTGGCCCTGATTGGAACTCACGGTATCCAGAATCTGTGCACTCGCGTTTACGCTGACAGTCTGGCTGGCGGAGCCAAGGCCCAGCTTCACATCCTGGCGGCCCTGTTGATCCACGACGAGAGTGATCGACGGAAAAGTCTGCGGCGCGAAGCCGGCATTCTCCACCTTCATCGAGTAGCTCCCCGGCGGAAGCTGGCTTACTCGATAGAGGCCCTGCTGGTTTGTCTTCGCCCGGTACTCCACGCCGGTGGCTGTATTGGCCACCGTCACGTCGGCGCCGGCGACGGAGGCTCCCGAGCTATCTGTAACTGTGCCGGTCAAAGAGCTGGTTGTGTTCTGCGCGCAGACGGCAAGCGGCGAAAGAACAACGGCGAGGAGGAGGGGGAGAATCCTGCGCACGGGGAAACCTTCCTATATCACTTTTTTTCGTGGGCAAGATGGCCCCTTGCAAAACCGATGCTGTAAGCGCTTTCAGAACGCGCTACATATCGTTTCAAAACTGGTCACCACTTTAGGAAATCAACCGCAGCATTGTCAACGACCCTCCGGAACGGAAAGGCACCGATTCCTATGACACGCTGACGTTTGTGACGGTTCCGGTAGTGTTGTGGGTGGTGGCAGGTGCGGCTGTTCTGCTGCCGCCGCAGGCTGCGCTGCGCGCGCCGCAGCGAAGAGACCGCATTTCCGGCTGGACCGCACGCCGGAAGTGACACTCACCCATCGAAGCTCTGCAAATGACGTTGCAAGGTGGAAGCCCATGCCCGGACTGGTGCATCACTCCGATCGCTGACCAACCTGCCGCTTCCGAAATAGCCACAACTCTTCACCGAAGCCCGGCGGCTACAAACGGTGCTTGACCGGTTCATCGATCAGGCGCGCATATTGAAATCGGCTCGCGCTTTATCGTAAATTTGGCTGATTTCCGGAAGTCTGCCGGTCAATTGCTAAGATGGCGCTCTGCATTCCAAACCGAACGTGAGAGCGTTTGCTTCGGCAATCCTCGATCGGCTGCTGCGCCACTCCACGACCATTAACATCAAGGGCAAGGGCCATCGGCTTAAGGGCAAAGAGAATGATGGCGTGAACGACATCGCCTGACCGGAACCTGCAATCGAGCCTGATGACAGAGGAGGAAAGCAAAGGCCGAGATGCACTTGCTGGACGAAGACTGGCGGTTCCGCATCTCGATGAATGTCGTAGGCGAATTGTCTAGCGTGGCAAGCGGAAGACGATGCCGGCACCCAAGCGCAATGTATTTTGCACGTCTGTGGTGCCGTTTGGCAGCTGTGTGCGGAGCCAGTCAGCCTGCAGAACGCGGATGCCGAAATGACGTGTGAAGCCAAGATCCAGCCCACCGCCCACCTGCAGAGCTAAGGAGTTGTCGGACCTTATAGCACCGGAAGCGGTCGGGAAATAACTATCGAAGCCCCATGCCTGTCCCAGCAATCCCTGCCCGAAGATCGCCACGCTGCGTTTGTGCTCGGAGCCAAGCGGCTTGTAATAGGTGTAGCGCGGGCCGAAGGTTGCGGTAACCAGGTTGAGACCAATCCCACTGCCGGCGGCATTGTCAGTATGCGTTCCAGCGACATTCGCAGCCAGGCCGAAGCCATGATAGAGCTGCGCCGAAAGCTCGACGCTGCCGCCACCATGCCAGAAAGTCGGCGTCGACACCAGATTGCTGTACTGCTCGGTGTATGTAACTGCGGCATCGACCTCATGATGATCCGAAGTTCTTGCCGGATAAGGCTGTTGCGCTTTGAGCGCAGCGGGCGCCAGCAGTGAAGCCGCGAGCAGCAGGGAAACTTTCGATCCTGAGTACATTTCTCTTCTCTCCTGTTAGCTACTGCACGTTCAGCGTCACGTTCACGGAATGCTGGATAGTCCCGCTGGTCGCGGTAATGGTGATGTCGTAGGTCTGCGGCGCCTGGCCGAAGAAGCCGTTGCCGTTGTAGCCGCAGCCGGTCAGACCTGCCGATGCTCCGATGCCGCCCAGCACCAGGATGAGCAGGTAGAAGTAGCGGCGGCTGCTTCTGCGTATACGGCGAGAGGTTGCCAAGGGCAGCATCAGCAGAGCCAGCGCGAAGGAACCGACGCTGCCACCGTTCAGCGCTGCTTTCTGTGGCGCAGTCTGCACCTTCACGTTGCTCGGCGTGATGCCGCCGTTAGCCGCAACCGTTGCCGGGGAGAAGCTGATGGTTGCGCCCGCCGGTAGTCCGGTAGCCGAGAAGGTCACAGTGCCTGGATACGTTCACGTTGGTCGGCGCCACCTGCACGGTATAGGCAGCAGCGTTGCCGGGAATGACGGTTTGGCTCTGTGCGGAGATAAGCGTCAGCGTGAAGTCCAGCACCGCAGCTTGCGCGGTCACGACCTGGCTGTACACGGCGGAGGTTGCCGTGTTGTAGTCGCCATCGCCGCTATAAACCGCTGTCACCGGATGCGTGCCGACTGCCAGAGTGCTGGTCGTCAGCGTTGCAATGCCATTGGCGATCGTCCCTGTACCCAGTGCGGTCGTGCCCACATAGAATACGACCGTGCCCGTAGCAGGAGCCGGCACCGTGGCAGTAAAGACCACCGAGTTGCCATAGACCGAGGGGTTCACGGAAGACGTCAGAGTAATATTGGCCACTCCGTTCTGCCCCAGCGTTGCTTTCGTAACCGTGAGAGTGCCGTTCACGACTGTGATCAGATAGTTATTCGAGTTCAGATCGGCTACGGCTATGGGATAATTCCCGGCCGGCGACACTGGGATTCCAGTAGTTGAGTAAACGGGCACGCCTGCGACTGCCGTCGTATACGTATCGCCATTCACCAGTGCGCCGGTAACGGTATAGCTGAACGCCGGATTCCCCTCCCCGTACGGACGAGTTGCGTTGGCTACCGTCACCGTCAGTGCCGCTGTGCCGCCGGGGCCCGTCCTCTTGCCGATAGTCAGCGTGATAGGACCGCTCGTGCTCGCGCTATAGTCCGTGTCGCCCTGATAAGTGGCCGTGATCGTGTAGCTGCCAGCATTCAATGACGAGGTTGTCAGCGTGGCGACACCGTTCGTCACCGTGCCAGTGCCCAGCACGGTGCTGCCCTGCATGAAGATCACAGTGCCGGTTGCGCCGCTCGGAGCCACGGTTGCCGTCAGCGTCACCGGGTCGCCATACTGCGCAGACGCAGTGCTGCTGGCTAGCGTGGTCGTGGTGGGTGCCGAGACGATGGTCAGCGTGCCGTTCACCACTGCGATCTCGTAGTTCGCGCTGCTCAAGCCGCTCACACTGATCGGGAAGGTCGAGCCCGCAGGCGAAGTCGCCGTGTCGGCAGACGAGTACACCGGCGTTCCCGTCACTGCCGTGGCATAGCTATCGCCATTGACCAGCGTGCCGCTTACGATATAAGCGAAACTGCGGATCAGCCGTGTTGTACTGGCGGCTCTCGTTCTGGACAGTAATGGTCAGCGCAGCGCCGCCGCCTGCTCCTTGCTTCTTCGCCACCGTAACGGTTGCCGGACCGCTCTGGCTGCTCGCGTAAGTCGCATCGCCGTTGTAGACCGCGGTGATCGTATGCGTACCGGCAATGAGCGTGCTGGTCGTCAGCGTGGCAACGCCGTTCGACACAGTGCCCGTACCCAGCAATACCGTGCCGTCATAGAAACTCACCGTGCCGGTTGCGCCTGAGGTAACGGTCGCCGTCAGCGTAACCGGATCGCCATACTGCGTCGAGGTCGGGCCGGCAACGAGCGTAATCGTCGTACTGGCTGCCGTCACCGTCAGCGTTCCGGGAACAAAAGCAATCGTGTAATTAGCCGAAGTCAAGCCGCTGACCGTGATCGAATACGTGCCCGCCGTTGTCCCCGCAGCGGTTGCATAGCTCGCGGTGCCGCTGATCGCCGTAGCAAACGTGTCCCCATTCACCAGTTGCCCGGCAGGCGAATAACTAAACGGCGGATTGGACTGCGTGGTCGTCCGCGACGCATCGTTGACCGTCACCGTAATCGCCGGCCCGCCGCCCGGAGCAGTGCGCTGCGTCACCGTCAATTGCACGGTATTGCTCGTGTTTGCAGGAACGCCCGGATCGCCGTTGTACTTCGCGACGATCGTATGCACGCCCGCGTTCAGCGTGCTGATCGGCAGCACGGCCGTCGCCGTGCTGTCCAGCGATGCCGTGCCCAGCAGCGTCGAGCCTTCATAGAAGCTCACCGTGCCGGTGGCGAAACTCGGCGAGACCACTGCCGTCAGAGTCGCGGTATCGCCATACATCACGGTCGCTGGAGCCACGCTCAGCGTCGTCGTCGAAGTTGCGACCGCGCCAACGCGCTGCCCGATGCGAGCCGCTGCTTCCCGTAAAGCCGCCTGTGTCCGGCGTATAGACCGCCGTCGACCGTATGGACACCAACCGCAAGCGTGCTGATCGAGAATGCCGCCGTGCCGCCGCTCAGCGTTACCGGACCACCCACCGCCGCGCCATCGACACTGAACTGCACCGTGCCGGTCGGCTGGGTTGGTCCGCTGGTTTGCGCAACTGTCGCCGTAAAGGTGACAGATTGCATAAATGCCGATGGATTCACTGAGCTGCGTCACCGTAGTGGTCGTGCTCTCCTGGTTCACGACCTGGTTGTCGACCGCCGATGTTGCAGGGTTATAGTCGGCATCGCCGCTGTAGACCGCCGTTACCGGGTGTGTTCCCGGAGTCAGCGCATTCGTGGTGATAGGTCGCCGTCGTGCCGCTGATGGCTGCTGTGCCCAGCACCGTCGCGCCATCCACGAACTGCACCGTGCCGGTGACTCCGCTCGGTACTGTCGCTGTGAAGGTGACCGATTGGCCATAGTTCGATGGGTTCGGCGAAGAGGTCAGCGTGATGTTCGCCAACCCATTCTGTCCCAAGGTCGCCTTGTTCACCGTGAGCGTGCCGTTCACGAACGCGACGAGGTAGTTATTCGAGTTCAGGCCCGCGACCGATATGGGATATGTCCCGGCCGGAGAGATTGAGATAGCAGTAGTCGAGTAGACAGGCACGCCTGTGACTGCGGTGGCGTACGTATCGCCGTTCACCAGAGTGCCGGTGACGCTATAGGTGAACGCCGGGTTCCCTTGGCCATACAGACGGCTTGCGTCGGCTACCGTAACCGTCAGCGCCGCTCCGCCTCCTGGCGCCGTCCTCGGCGTGATGGTCAACGTCACCGGACCGCTGGTGCTCGCGCCATAGTCCGTGTCGCCCTGATAGCTGGACGTGATCGTATAGGTGCCGGCAGGCAGCGAGGATGTTGTCAGCGTAGCAACGCCGCCTGACACCGTACCGGTGCCCAGCACTTTGGCGCCCTGCATAAAGACCACAGTGCCGGTCGCATCGCTCGGAGACACGGTCGCCGTCAGCGTGACCGGATCGCCATACTGCGCCGAAGCTGTGCTGGTGGCCAGCGTCGTTGTTGTCGGCGCGGTCACGATGGTCAGCGTGCCGTTGAACAACCGCGATCTCATAGTTCGCGCTGCTCAGTCCGCTCAGATTGATGGGGAAGGTCGAGCCTGCCGGCTGAGGTCGCGGTATCTGTGGACGAGTAGGCGGGCACGCCTGTGACAGCCGTCGCATACGTATCGCCGTTGACCAGTGTGCCGTGACCACATAATTGAATTGCGGATCAGCCGTGTTGTATTCGCGGCTCGCGTTCTGCACCGTGATGGTCAGAGCCGCTCCGCCGCCTGGCGCCGTCTTCTTCGCCACCGTTACGGTTGCAGGTCCGCTCTGGCTGCTGGCGTAAGTCGCGTCGCCGTTGTAGACCGCCGTGATCGTATGCGTGCCCGCAATCGAGCGTGGTTGTGGTCAGCGTCGCTACGCCGTTCGTCACCGCGCCCGTGCCCAGCAACACCGAGCCGTCATAGAAGCTTACTGTGCCCGGTCGCGCCTGAAGTGACGGTAGCCGTTAGCGTGACCGGATCGCCATATTGCGTCGCAGATCGGGCCGGCAACCAGCGTAATCGTCGTATCGGCTGCGCGTCACCGTCAGGGTGCCGGGAACAAACGCGATCGTGTAGTTGGCCGAGGTCAGACCCGCAACGGTGATCGCATACGTGCCTGCTGTTGTTCCTGCCGCGGTGGAGTAATTCGGCGTGCCGCTGATCGCCGTGGCGTAGGTGTCCCCATTGACCAGCGTGCCCGCGGCGGAATAAGTAAACGGCGGATTGGCCTGGGTCGTCGATCGGGCCGCGTCATTGACCGTCACCGTGATCGCCGGCCCGCCGCCCGGCGCGGTGCGCTGCGTCACCGTCAACTGCACCGCGTTGCTGGTGCTCGCCGGCACGCCTGGATCGCCGTTATAGTTCGCCGTGATGGTATGCACGCCCGCGTTCAGCGTGCTGATCGGCAACACTGCCGTCCCTGTGTTGTCGAGCGACGCCGTGCCCAGCAGCGTCGCGCCCTCATAGAAGCTCACGGTGCCGGTAGCGAAGCTTGGCGCCACCACGGCGGTCAGCGTCGCCGTATCGCCATACATCACCGTCGCCGGAGCCACGCTCAGTGTCGTCGTCGACGAGGCCACCGCACCGACTCGCTGACTCGATCGACCCGCTGCTGCCGGTGATGTTATTCGTGTCCGGCGTATAGGCTGCGGTGATCGTATGCAGGCCCACCGCCAGCGTGCTGATCGTGAAACGTCCCCACGCCTCCACTCAGCGCCACCGGGCCACCTTGGCTCACGCCGTCCACGCTGAACTGCACCGTTCCGGTCGGCACGGTCGTTCCCGCAGTCTGCGCAACTGTCGCCGTAAAGGTGACGGATTGCATAAATGCCGACGGATTCACCGAGCTGGCCACCGTCGTGGTCGTGCCGATCTTATTCACCGTCTGGCTGACAGAGCCGTTGCTCCCCGTGAAGCTGGTCGAGTCCGGCGTGTAGACGGCGCTCACCGTATGGGCGCCCACGGCGAGCGTAGCGGTCGCATAGGTCGCGACCCCAGCGTTCAAAGTCACCGGAGCGCCCACAGCCGTACCGTCCACGCTGAACTGCACCGTTCCCGTCGGCACCGCGGTTCCCGTGGTCGGCGCAATGGTCGCTGTAAAGGTGACGGATTGCCTATACACCGACGGATTCAAGGAGCTGGTTACGGTGGCGTTCGTGCTCGCGGCCACGCCGGTTGCGATCAGGTGAATCGTCTGCGTTGCCGACGCCGCGTTTAACGAGTGTCCGTCAGCACTGCCGAGCCGGTCAGCGCTCCTGCCTGGATCGGCGTCAAAATCAATCGCGATAGCTGCAGTTCGCTCCGCCCGCCAGAGTTTGCGGAGCTGCTGGACGTCAGAAGCTCCGGGCAGGTCGAAGCCGCGGTCGAACGCAAAGCTGGAGCTGACGTTCGGATTGTCGCCGCTCGATGGCGGCGGAACCGTCAGCGCTCGCATTGCCGATGTTCGAAACAATCGCCGTCTGCGGATTATCCGTCGAGTCCGACGTCCCCACCGTCGTCGGCGTCGGATACGTCAGCGCCGACTGGCTCACATCCACCTTGCGGATGCGGTTGTTGCCAAAGTCCGCGATGATGATGTCCCCTGCGCTGTCCAAACTGATGCCGAGCGCACCACCCAGTTTGGCACGGGTCGCAGCGCCCCCATCGCCGGAATAGGCAGACGGGCCAGTACCCGCAAGTGTCGATAATCACCTGTGTCTTCGCATCTATCTTCCGGATGCGATTGTTAAACTGATCTGAGAAATAGACGTTGTCCGCACTGTCGATAGCAATCGTGCCGGGATAATAAAGCTCGGCACTCGTCGCAGGGCCACCATCGCCTGAGTAGCCTTGCGTTCCGTTACCTGCCACTGTCGTGATGATGCCTGTAGTTGCTGACACCTTGCGGATGCGATCGTTGTATTGATCCGCAATGTACAGGTTGCCCGCGCTATCGATGCCAACGCCGCCAGGATAATGAAACGCGGCGCTAGTGGCGGGACCGCCATCCCCAGAGTAGCCAACCGTTCCGGTGCCGGCAACCGTCGTGATGATGCCTGTTCCTGCCGCTACTTTACGAATACGGCAGCCGTTATAGTCCGTGATGTAGAGGTTGCCTGCGCTGTCGACGATTACTTCGCCAGGGGCCGCAAATCCTGCGCTGGTGGCCGGACCGCCATCCCCCGAGTAAACGCCTGACCCGTTGCCCGCTACTGTCGTGATAACGCCCGTCGCGGTATTCACCTTGCGAATGCGGCTATTGCCATAGTCCGCAATATAGAGATTGCCTGCACTATCGACGGACACACCTTGAGGACCCTTGAGCTCTGCACTGGTCGCGGGACCAGTCGTCACCCGTATAGCCCGCAGTTCCATTACCTGCAACCGTCGTGATAATGCCGGTTGCTGCCGCTACTTTACGAATGCGGTTGTTGCCGTACTCCGCGATGTATATGTTGCCCGCACTGTCGGTTGCCTGCCTGAAGACCGCGTTTATCTCGGCGCTAGTTGCCGGGCCGCCGTCCCCCGTGTAGCCAGCTGTGCCGTTGCCCGCTACAGTGTTGATAATTCCTGGCGTGAGCGCGGCCAGCGGTCCTACACCTATTCCTGTCAGACCAAAGTTGATATTGCCCGCGCTCGTCACCACCTTTAGCGGCACCCAACGCTGTCCGGGATACGCCGGCGTGAAGGTGATCGGAATCACGCAGATCGTGCCCGCCGGGTTGCTTGCGCCGATCGTGCAGCCCGTGATCGTCCCGACGCTGTACTCCTGCTTGCCGCCCTGCGACTGAGGAATCGTGATGCTGGTAATCGTCTCCGCCGCGGTGGTCTCGAGGTATAGGGTCTGCACCGCACTGCTGGCGCCCACCGCCGTTGCCGGAAAACTGTAATCGGCTATCGATAGCTTGCGGATAACGTCATTATGAAAATCTGAGACATAGAAGCTGCCCGCGTTGTCAATCGCAATACCGATCGGAGCATTGAACGCGGCGTTGGTTGCCGGCCCCCCATCCCCCGAGTAGCCCGCTGCCCCATTGCCCGCCACCGTCGTGATGATCCCTAGACTCACCCTGCGAATGCGATTGTTCGCTTGATCCGCAATGTACAGGTTGCCTGCGCTATCGAGAGTGACACGGGCCGGAGTACTGAGCTCCGCGCTGGTCGCCGCACCGCCATCCCCCGTAAACCCGGCCGTTCCATTGCCGGCATAGGTCGTGATCACGCCAGTCCCGGCGGCCACCTTGCGGATGCGATTATTCGTAACGTCCGCGATATAGAGATTGCCCGACTTGTCAAAAGCAAGGCCGGCAGGCTGGTTCAATGCAGCGCTGGTTGCCGCGCCGGTATCGCCCGTATAGCCGGCCGTTCCATTGCCCGCAAACGTCGTGATCACACCGGTCGCAATCGTAACTTTGCGAATGCGATTGTTCGCATTGTCCGAGATGTAGAGGTTGCCTGTGCTGTCGAAGGCCAGATCAGTAGGTGAAAATAACTCAGCGCTGGTTGCCGCGCCGGTATCGCCCGTATAGCCGGCCGTCCCATTGCCCGCCACCGTCGTGATCACGCCCGTCGCCGCCGTCACTTTGCGGACGCGGTTATTGGCTTGGTCGGCAATATACAGATTCCCTGCGTTGTCGACAGCAACCCCGGTGGGACCTCTCAGGCTGGCGCTGGTCGCCGCACCGGTATCGCCCGAATAGCCTGCCGTGCCGTTGCCCGCTACCGTGGTGATGATGCCGGTTCCGGCAGCCACTTTGCGGATAACGTTATTCGTCCAGTCCGCGATGTATACATTGCCGGCGCTGTCGGTGGTAACGCCCTCGGTTTGGTGTAACTGCGCGCTGGTCGCCGCGCCGTTATCGCCCGTATAACCAGCCGTGCCATTGCCTGCAAACGTGCTGATGCCGGGCACAATCTTCATCTGCCCTGCAGCAGGACGCGCCACCGCAAACAGGCAGAGAGCAAGACCGATCGCAAATGCGATGCGCTGGGATATGCGATTGGACAGTTGGGGCTGGCGACTGCGGCGTTTCTGGCTCATAGCGGATGTCTTTCGCGTAAACAGGACGGCGGCACAATGGATTGACCCTGATGCCGCGCAGACATCGCTATTCGAAGCCCTTACATACAAAGCCCAAAGAGCCCGAAGCCCGGTAAAGCACCAAGACAGAAACAAACTCAAATATTCAACTGGTTACTAGTACTGTTACGGATAATCCCATGTTCCGTTCCGGAACTTTATTCCACTATCGTTGTAGTGCAATACACGTAACAGCAATCAAGCACGATTGAGCAACACTCGTTATCCTGGCATTCACATTTCGTGCAAGTGGCCGGGCATACGATTGCGTTCACGAGAACACTTTCCCGGTTGCGGAGCTTCGAAAATGTTCGCGTAACCTGTCTCTGACAAGCGGGCGACGATTTGGGTCCTGTTATTCACAGTCGTATGCCGAGATCGATGTCTATCGCAACGCTCGGCTCCTGGGATGTGAGCCATCTTGGGATGGAGCCGCTTGGGCGTTCGGCAACCTCGGCCGCGTGGTGCTCCCCCGACGTAGTGCACGGGGTGAGGCTGCCGGCCAATTTCAGGCGCAGTACAAGATACCGATGCGGTCTTTCCCCACAATCTTAATGGGGAAGATTCGGCCAGAAATGGTTCGTATAATCCACCATGATGTTCTGAAGAGAATACGAGCCGGCATACGCTCCGTTTTCGTTGTTCCCTAAATACACCACGCCCAGCTTGTCCGTTCCGCCCATCGATACTGCCATCGTCGGCCCAACCTGCGTAAATGTCGTCCCGCTGGTCGAATACACGTTGGCTTGCGTGCACGGTGCAGGCAGGACGGCTGTTCCCCCGGACCCATATGTTCCGGGATTGGCCGTTAATGCATAGCTGATTGTTGTGCTGGTCGCGGATTTTACACTGTAAGTGCCGTTGTATCCCGAAGGGGTCACGCCTGAAATCGTAACCTTGCTCCCTGTGTTGATCACGTTGGTGCCCACTGTGACCGTCGCGGTGCTCGATGTCCAGGAGGCGTTCGTTACCGCCTGATTCATGCACGAGCCGGTAGTCGTCCAATTGGTGTTCATCGAAAAGAAAATCGTACTGCCCGGAGTTACCGCGAAATTTCCCATCGAGTGGATGGTGGGCCCGCCGGAGGCTTCGATCTCCAGACAATAACCCGTACAGGCTGGATCGTTGGTGCCGCTGTCTAACTGCAGAGTCGCTGTGTATGGCGTGGTCGATCCCACGTTCAAGACCATGTCATAGTAGGCCCCTTTGGTCGTCTGGTTCGGCGGCAATCCTATTACCCAGCCTGAGGTCGTGACATTCGTGGCTTTCGCTGGAAAATTCATCTGTGACGTGCTGAAGCTGGTACCCGTATTGTGCACCAGAGATTGCGTCGCGAATCCGCAATTGTGCGTGGATCCACCGTTGATGGAAATTGCTGCCGGCAGGGCAACGCGGCTCGCTCCGAATGTTTGCGCTGCGGAAGCAGCGCCCCATCCGCTATAGTTTGCGGCGATCTCTGTGCTCGCTGCCAGGTTGGCCAGAGTCACCTTCGTTCCTGACGCAGCGCCGTTCATAGAGAGAAAGACATCGACGGGGAAGAACGACAAACACGGCGACTGACTGACCAGCGTGGTTGTGGCTGAGAGACCGCTGTAGAGCGCTCCAATGACAGTACTTCCCTGAGCAAGCGTCGAAGCCAGCCCGGAAACACCGATGGTTGCAACTGCGGTATTGGATGACGACCATATCGCAGCGCTGGTTACATTTATCGTACTGTTATCACTGTAGATAGCCGTTGCTGCGAACTGCACCGTTCCTCCCTGTACAACCGAAGGATTTAGCGGGCTGATGCTGACCGACACCAACGTAGGCGCCAGCGGGATGGTCGCGCTTGCCTCGGCAGAAATGGAACTTTGCGTGGCTGAGTTGATGGCGCTGACAACGTAGTAGTAGGTCGATCCAGCAGCCAGGCCCATATCGGTATAACTGTTCGTGCCCACGACAGCCAGCGGCGAGTAAGGACCGCCAGAGACTGTAGCGCGCGATACCTGATAGCTGGTTGCTCCCACAACGGAGTTCCAACTGAGCGCTATTTGGGTCCCGCTTGCCATAGCCGTCAAACCGGTCGGCGCGGGGAGTGCTCCGACCGTCAGAGTGGCTGACCCGGCGACCGAACCCATCGTGGCCTTGATCGTCGCAGTTCCCTGGCCGGAGCTGGTAGCTTGCCCATTCGAACCCGTGGTGTTGCTTACGACGGCCACCAGGGCATTGGATGTGCTCCACGTAACATTCGTCGTAATGTCCTTCGTGCTCCGGTCTGTATAGGTGCCGGTCGCGATGAACCGTTGCGATTGGCCAAGCGCGATGGACGGCGCAGCGGGCGTGACTGCGATGGATACCAGTGCTGCCGGTGTCACCGTAAGGTTAGCGGTGGTCGACACCGAGCCCGACGTGGCGGAGATCGTCGCCGTCCCCGTTCCTGTAGTCGTAGCGAGTCCGGCGGTAGTCGGTGCCACACTGATGGTCGCTACCGTGGAATCAGAGGACGCCCAGTGGACAGAAGCCGTCACATCCTGCGTACTCGCGTCGCTGTAGGTGCCAACCGCCGTGAACTGTTGCGTTGTGCCGAGCGGGATGGACGCGGAATCCGGAGACACAGCGATGGAGACCAGCACCGCCGGGTTCACCTGCACGTTCTCTGATCCCGTGAGCCCGCCGTTGGCCGCCGTGATTGTCGCCGATCCTACCTTGTCGGCTGTAACGTCGCCCGTCGCACTCACCATAGCGATTGAGCTATCGGAGGAACTCCAGGTAGCGCTTGCGGAAATGTCTTTTGTCGTGTCATCGGAATATGTCGCGATGGCCGCGAGCTGTTGCGTTGTCCCCTTGGCCAGCGATAACTGCAAGGGCGTGATCTCAATCGAAGCGATCACTGCGGGGCTTACGGTAAGGACCGTCGTTCCGCTCACTCCGGCGGAACTTGCCGCGATCGTGGTTGTTCCGGTTGCCAGCGTTTGAGCCAGGCCGCGCGTCGGGCTGGTCATACCGATCGTCGCAACGGTTGGATTCGAAGAGCTCCAACTGACGCTGGACGTCAGGTCCTGGATACTGCCGTCGGCGAATGTCCCCGTTGCAGTGAACGGTTGCGCCTCCCCGAGCGGAACCGACGGGATGGCAGGTGTGACGGCAATCGAGATGAGTGCAGATGGGATGATCGTAAGCGTCGTTGAACCGGTGACGGACCCGGATCTCGCAGTGATCGTAGTGGAGCCGCCGCCGTCGCCCGCTGCTTCGCCGGTACTATCGATCGTTGCGATTCCCGTGTTCGAGGAGCTCCAGAGTACGGAACCCGTCAGATCCTGCGTGCTGCCATCCGTGTAGGTTCCCGTTGCCGCAAACTGCTGTTTGGTGCCCAACGCAACCGATGCATTGGGCGGCGTCACCGCGATACTTACCAGCGCCGCAGGCCCCACTGTCATGGTGCTCTGGCCGGAGATACCGCTGCCCACCGCACTCGCAGCCACCTGCACCGTGCCGGTGGCGATGGCTTGTGCCATGCCACTGATACTTATGCTCGCAATCGTCGGATCGCTCGATGTCCATTGCGCCGAGGCAGTGATGTTTTGCGTGCTGCCATCCGTATAAAGCGCCGTTGCAGTGAACTGCTGATTCCCTCCCTTTGGCAGCACGAGATTCAGCGGCGTGACCGAGATACTGACCAGCGTGGCGGGGGTCACCGAGAGCGTAGCTGATCCCGAGATCGAACCGGAGTTGGCGGCAATTGTCGTCGAGCCCACTCCGGCGCTCACGGCGGCGCCGCCTGCGCCAATCGTTGCTACTCCAGGCGCCGAGGATGTCCACGATACCGACGTTGTGATCACCTTGGTGCTGCCGTCGGTATATGTACCGGTTGCGATGAACTGCTGCGAGGTGCCAAGCGCAATCGAAGACGTTTGCGGCGAGACCGCGACAGAAACCAGCGCAGCGCTGGTCACCGTGAGCTGTGCCGCACTGCTCGTAACGCCCTGGTAAGCGGCGCGGATCGCGCTGCTTCCAGCGGCAACCGAGGTTGCCAGCCCCTGGCTGCCGGCGGTGTTGCTGATGGTCGCAACCGTAGGTACGGAGGATGTCCAGCTCGCCAAAGCGGTGACATCGCTGGTCGTCCCGTTCGAATAGTGCGCGGTGGCCTTGAACGGCTGCGTCAACCCCAGGGACACGGACGCAGCGGATGGCGAAATCGAAATGGAAGCGATGCCCGCCGTGACGGTCAGGCTTGTGCTTCCGGAGATCCCGGCACTGGTCGCTTTGATCGTAGTAGTGCCGGATTGGATTCCACTGGCCAGACCCACAGAGGTGATCGTTGCCACGGTGGTCGCGGAAGAACTCCACGAGACAGAGGTTGTGATATTGGCAGTGCTGCCGTCACTGTAGGTCCCGGTCGCTGAGTACTGAAGAGTGCTGCCCGGTGACAGACTCGCCGTTACCGGCGTGACCGCAATCGATCTCAGGCTGACCGGCGCAGTGACTGTGAGCGTACTCGATCCGACAGGGGTGCCCGCATAGGAGGCAGTGATCGTCGTTTTGCCCCCGGCAACAGCCGTGGCCAGGGCCGTCGCGCTGATCGTGGCGATCGATCTGGAAGAAGAAGACCAGGTAAGGTAATTCGTAAGATCGTACGTATTTCCGTCGCTGAAAAATCCATCCGCTGTGAATTGGACAGTGCCCTGGACTGCAACCGTGGGCGCTACCGGCGTCACACTTATAGAAGTCAGATTCCCGCCGGTGACCGTTAGCGAGGCAGCGCCTCGGATCGCGCCGGAGGAAGCGCTGATGGTTGCCACTCCGGCGGATCCGCCGGTCGCCAATCCCCTGCTGACGGTTGCGACGGTTCCATTGCTGGTGGACCAGCTCGCAGTACTGGTAAGATCCCGCGTCGACCCATCGCTGTAAACGCCTGTCGCAACGAACTTTTGGCTTAATCCGATGGGGATTTGAGCAGAGTTGGGCGAGATGATGATCGATCGCAGACTCTGCGCGGAAGCATATCCGACCGCGAAAAGGCATATCGCAATAAAGACGCTGCCACGGAGGATCGCGGAAGAAGAAATTCGAAACGGTCTAAAGTGAAACAATGGTGGAACTCCGAAGAGCTCAATAGATACTCCATAGCCGAGGCAAAGCCCGCTCTCGAAGCTGCCCCGAGGAGTTGTAAGCAATCCAACGCCCACTACTGGAGTCCCGTAAATTCAAGGTTCAGTTGGCTGCTTCAATGTCGGGGGAAGGAAATAGATTGCGCGGATCTTAGGCCCCATCGAAAGGCGTGTCAATAACCTGCGAGACAGATCGGCCAAAATCGCACGAATAAAGGTTGCGGATCCACGAACTCTTCGTGTTGTTCCAACCTGGGGCCTATAAGTCCGCCTAAGTCGGCAATTCTGCGCTCGGCCGCCAAAAAGGTCGTGGACGTATACAGCCTCTCATCAGCGGTGTGTACGGATGTATACACTTATTGGCGGCGCTCGATAGGACATGGGCCTTGTTAGTCCAATGTATGTATGGATCAAGAAAATGACAGAAATTTCCCGCAGACGTTTCCTTCAGTCCGGCTCACTCGCATCCGCGGCAGTCGCCACCGGTAGCGCTGCGGTCACGTGTGGGCCGCGGAGGCCGCGAATCCGCCGCTGCTGTCGGAGTTCAGCTACGGCGATGTCCTGATGGCGAGCGACCTGCACGAATCGCAATTCATGACCACCCATGCCGTGCTGATGGCGTTGAGCGACGATAGTCTGCTGAAGCCGCTTCGCCAGATGTCCGGCATGCCCGCCCCCGGCGAAGATCTCGGCGGCTGGTATCACTACAATCCCGACTACGACTCCAGCAACAATTTTGACTACGGCTTCGCCCCCGCATGCACCTTTGGCCAGTGGGTATCGGCGTTGGCCCGCGCCTACGCCATCACCGGCGACGAAGAGACGCGCCAGAAGGTGCTGCGCCTGAACCGCCTTTACGCGCAGACCATCTCGGCAGACTTCTACATCAAGAACCGTTTCCCCGCTTATTGCTACGACAAGCTGCTGCTCGGCCTCATCGATTCGCATACCTACGTGAAGGATCCCCAGGCCCTCGCGATTCTCGAACACACCACCAACACTGCGCTTCCGCACCTGCCCGGCCACGCCGTCGAACATGGCGTTCCGTGGCGGACAGATCACCGGCACCAGGACTTCTGGACCTGGGACGAGTCCTACACCAACCCCGAGAACATGTTTCTCGCCTCCCAGCGCGGCGCCGGCCGGCGCTACTACGATCTCGGACTGCAGTATCTCGACGACAAGACCTGGTTCGACCCGCTCTCACGTAACGAAAATGTGCTTGCCGGCCGCCACGCCTACAGCTATGTCAACTCGCTTTGCTCCGCGATGATGGCCTACATGGTCGCCGGCAGCGAAAAGCATCTGCGTGCAGCCCGCAATGCATTCGCCATGCTGGAGGCGCAGAGCTATGCCACCGGCGGCTGGGGCCCGGACGAACAACTCCGCGCGCCCGGCAGCAACGACTTGTATGCCAGCCTTACCAACACACATCACACCTTCGAGACGCCCTGCGGTTCCTACGCGCACTTCAAGCTCACCCGCTATCTCCTCCGCGTCACCCGCGACGCGCGCTATGGCGACAGCATGGAACGCGTCATGTACAACACCATCCTCGGTGCCAAGCCGCTGCAGGAAAACGGCGAGACCTTCTACTACGCCGACTACAACTTCGACGCGAAGCGCGTCTACAAGCAATTCCGCTGGCCCTGCTGCTCGGGCACGCTTCCGCAGGTCGCCGCCGACTACCGCATCAATATGTACTTCCGCGCTCCTCAAGCCGTATACGTCAATCTCTATGTGCCTTCGACGTTGCGATGGAGCGAAAGCGGAGCCGCGCTCTCGCTCACGCAGGAGGGCCAGTATCCCTACGAGGATCACGTATCTTTCACGGTGACAAGTTCTCGGCCCACGGAGCTAACCTTCCACTTCCGCATTCCGGAGTGGGCAGAGGGCTCATCCATCCACGTCAACGGCACGCGGCAGCAAGGACTCGCGCTGCCGGGGCGCTTCGCCGCGATCCACCGCACATGGAAGACCGGAGACCGTGTCGAGCTCGAATTGCCTCTAAAGATGCGGCTCGAAACCATCGATGCGCAGCACACCGACACCGTGGCGCTCGTGCGCGGGCCGCTGGTGTTGATGGCCGTCAAGCAGCAGCAGGAGGGTCCGGTGCCGAAGGCGTCGCGGAAACAACTGCTTGCGGCAAAGCGCATCGGCGAACGGCAGTGGCAGGTGGACGCGGCAAGCGGACCCGTCACCATGCTGCCCTTTACCTCACTCGGCAGCTTGCCCTACACCACATACCTGAAGGTGGTCTGAGACCTTACAGCGACGCCCTGGCCGCCGCCTCATCCGGGAAGAGCAACGCGTACTTCGTAATCCCCACCATGGTGAAGACCTTCTGGAAGTGCGGCGTCAGTCCAAACGCGGCGATCTTCTGGCGGTTCTTGTTGGCTTCCATCAGCATCTGGATCACCAGGGCGATGCCGCTCGAATTGATGTAGTCCACTTTGGAGAAATCCAGCAGCACCGGCTCCGATTTGCTCACCGTTTCATAGGTGCCCAGCAGTGCATCGTGCGAGCTGGAAGAGATGTCGCCGCTGAAGCGAAGAACGTTTACTCGCCCACCATTGCCATCCGTAATTTGATCGACGCTCGCCTTGGTTTCCGTCTGCACTTTAGTCGCTCTCCTTATCCAGCCGGATCACCAGCCGCACGTAGCTGCCCTGCCCCTTGCTGTCCTTCACCCACTCGACCTCATCCACCAGCGCCTGGATCAGGAACATGCCCATCCCCCGCGCGTCTTCCTCGCCATGCACCTTGCGGTCGATGTCCGGCTTGGGCGGCACCTTCGAGATACCCGCTCCGTCGTCAAGAACTTTGACTTCCAGGCTGTCATCATGTGACGAGAGGGTCACGCCGACGCACAGATTCTCGTTCAACTGGTTCCCGTGTTCGATGGCGTTGATACAGGCCTCCGCAATCGCGGTCTTCAGGTCCTCAATGCGATCGTCCGGAAACCCCATCAACTTCGCGACGCTGGCGGCCGTACCCATGGCGACCTTCTCGTACCCCATGCGGGACGGTACGCGAAGCTCAACCGGTTTGCCTTTCAAGTTGACCATGTGGTCCTCGCTAAAGCGGATTCCCTGGAATATCGTTGCGGAACGATTGTCAACGCGGTTTTTCCGTTAAGAACAACCGCACCCCACGTCACCCGGATGACTATACATATTGGAAATCCGCGCTACTATTGCTCTCTCAATAGTGCAAGTGCAGTCATATCATCTTCCTGATGTGCGCCGCCGCAAAAATCGTGCAATTCCCGCCAAAGTGCTTCGAGAATCGCGGCGCTCTCGGTTAGCTGGCTTCCGCTGAATGAGCTCATCAGCCGCTCCGTCCCGAATTCGTCATCGCCCTTGAAGACTTCCGTCAACCCGTCGGTATAAAAGAGCAGCTTCGACCCAATCGGAAAGGCGAATGTTTCCGATGAGTATTGCATGCCCGGCACCAGCCCGATCGGCGTCCCGCTGGCCTTTAGCTCTTGCGCGCTGTTGCCCGTCACCAGAAATCCCGGGTTGTGGCCCGCATTCACCACCTCCAGCGTATGGGCAGCCGGTTCCAGGCGAAGGAAGATCGCGGTCACATAGCGTCTCTGCGCCTCCATGCCCTCGGAATAATGTTGGTCGTTCAGGCGCACCGCCAGCTCGGCCAGAGGTACACCGGCGCCGGCAATGGCGCGAAAGGCGGATCGAAACGCAGTGCCCACAATCGCCGACGCCAGCCCCTTTCCCGCAACATCGGCCACCGTCATGATCTGCGCGCCGCCGGGCAGCTCGACGATATCCACGTAGTCGCCGCCCACCTCGTAACAGGCAGTAGAGCGAAAGGCAATCGAGTAGCCGGGGATCTCCGGCATCTGTTGCGGCAGCAGGCTGCGCTGGATCAGCCGCGCCGCCTCCAGGTCGCGCTGCACCCGGGTCCATTCCAGATTGCGTTCGTGGTAGCGCGCATTTTCCAGCGCCACTCCGGCCTGGAGCGAGAGCCCTTCCAGAAAATCCTCTTCATACAGTGAAAGCGCCCGCCCGATCGGTGGCGCGACCACCAATTCCGCAAGCAGATGCCCGTCCTTAGTCTGCAGCGGATAGCGCGGGCACCCCTCCCACGGCTCCGGCGGCATCGCGCCGTAGATCATCCGCGGCTCCGTGACCAGCGCCCCCGGTAGCTCCAATTCGCGCACCACAATCCGCAGCACCGTGTTCAGCAGCTCTTCCAGTTGCACCGTCGAATGCACCTGCCGCGATGTCTCCAGCAGCGCCTGCAATCGTGCCACCTGCTGTTGCAGATCAACGATGTCGATCTGGGCAGGCGCGTTCGCAGTCATATTTGTTGGTGTATTCATAGACGACGTGTTCGGCATGCTCACGGGAGACTCCCTCAGGCAGTTGCGATCTCCGCGGTCAGGCTCACCGTGGCGGTTTTGGATGCGCTGGCGTCATGCCGGGTAATGGACAACGCCGTGATGTCGTCCTCTTGCCCAAACTCTTCCGCGGCATCGACGATCTTCCCTACCTCGGGCTGTGTGGCGAGCAGTGCCGACAGCCGGTCGAAGCCGAACAGCTCTCCCCTGCTGTTGCGCGCCTCCACGATGCCATCCGTGTAGAGCGTCAGCGTCTCACCCTCCTGCAGGCGGAACGTCAGCTCGTCGTAGACCACGTTGCTGGAGAGACCAAGCGGCAGCGAGCCCGTCACCGGCAACTCTTTTCCATCGCGGAAGGGCGCCAGATGTCCAGCGTTCGCCACGGTCGTGTCGCCATTCGCTGCGATGTGCAACACCACGCAGGTCACGAAGCCGCCATCGATACGTCCAATCAGCCGCCGGTTCACTCCGCGAAGAATCTCCGCGGGCCGCTGCGTGTAATCGGCCAGCGTACGCAGCGTGCCGACGATCAGAGAGACCGTCATCGCAGCCTTCAGTCCCTTGCCGCTCACGTCGCCCACAACGATCAGCGCGCCGCCATCCGCCTGCGGCATCACCTGGAAAAAATCTCCGCCCACTTCCGCTGCCGGCTTGTACACGCTCGCGATCGAGTAGCCCGGAATCGCCGGCGTCTCTTCCGGAATGAGCACATGCTGCACCTCCCGCGCCGACTTCACTTCCATCTCAATCTGCGACTGCCGGCGTCGCTCCATGAATTGATAGCGGGCCACGGTGAACAGCAGAACGAAGAACAGCAGCAGATCCAGCAGGAACGGCACACTGAAGGTGTAGGCGCCGACGTGCAGACCCCATGCGGACAAGCGTTCGAACAGTGTCCAGTGCGTGAATCGCCGCCCCTGTCCGGCAATGTTGAGCGTCATGTTCCACACGCCGTAGATCAAAGCCGCAATCGCTATTGGCCACAGTGTCCTCTGCTTCTGGCGTGCCAGTCCGAAGCCGACGATGAGAAAAATGAAAAGCGGCGTCACGGAAAAGATCGCTGTGGTGATGGCATCGATCCATTGCAGCCCCGGCCCGGCATGCTCCCAGGGAAAGAACGTCATGCAGTCGATAGCCTGAGAGACGAGATAAAGCACAGCGAGAATCTTGGTCCACCGCCGCCAACGCGCTTCACGGTTCAGACTGAAGAGCGTCAGCAGCAGTAGCCACAGGGAGATGTCCTGAAAGGAGTTGATGAACTGGATATACAACTGCTCCCACGTGAAATGCAGACCGTACGTCAGCACATCCAGACGTCGGAAGCCGGTCAGCCCGTCCGCCAGCAGATAAATCGCCAGCCATAGATACAGCCACTGTGTCCGCTCGCGCAGGTAAAGCAGCAATGCGATCAGCCCGGCCACAAACATAGCCGCCGCCATCAGGACGCCGGGGAGACGTCGCCGCTCCTGCTGGTATCTCGGCTCCATCGCCTGCATCGCCAAAACGGACTGGTTCCCGATCGCCGGCGCAGCATTCAGGCCACCGGCTGTCGCGAGATCTGACGACGACAGCGGCGCCTTGAATACCCGAATCGCAAGCACACCGCTTACGTTACCGGGCGCACCCACTGGAAGCGGGTATACGGTGTTATGGCCAAATGCCCACCACCACGCACCCGGCGGCAGCTTGCCGTACGTTCCAATCCTCTTGCCGTTCCAGTAAATCTCATACGCGTCGTCGACCGGCGGGATCAGGATCGCCAGCGACTTGTCCGCGCCAGTGATCTCAATGTGTTTGCGGTACCAGGCAAACCCGGTATGACCGGGATGCGTCTGCGCGCCCCACGTGTCATCGGCGCGGATCTGCTCCCAGTGGCTGTCGTCCAGGGCGGGATTCGCCCACGCCATGTCATCGCTGGTATGAAACTGCCACGGGCCGGTGATCGTAAGGGAGCCGGTGCCGGGGTTGGGTGCCTTGAAAACTTCGGCACGCGCCCCTGCCGTCAGAAGAATGGCGCAGCCAAACAGCAGAAGCAGTACCCGGCAGCGAAAGACCCCAGCCCCTCTTCGATTCGATCCCCGAATCATCAGCACCCGCTCTTCCTCACCACGGTGAATGCCTGAAACGACAGCCCGCCCGCGAAAGCACCTCCGGCAGCGCCGGCTCGCCTTCAATATGGCTCAGCAAAAAAATCGGGAGAGAGATTGTGTAGCAGAGAATACGTGCTTTGTCCGGCTGGCAGCAAGAGACTTCTCTAGCGCTCCCATCACCGAAGGAACGCGAGAACGTTCTGCCAAATTCAAACCCCTCGGAGGCCTCAACGATCCTGCGCATGGCGCCCGGCGGAGCTGCCTCTTCCCCTTATGGTTTCCTCTTCGCCATGCGCTCGTGCAGCAGCTCCTTCGCACGCTCCAGCACCCGCAGCCGGCTCTTCGACAAATTCTTCCCGGCACGGTTCACATAAAACGTCAGCATCCGCATGCCCGACGATGGCCCCTTCGGCGAAACCTTCTTCGAAGCCAGGCTTCGCGCAATCGTCGCGGCATCCTTCTTGAACAAGCCCTCCTGGGGATAGGTCGACTCGGTATCCACGCCCGCCGACCACTTCCGCTTGCCATGCGAGCTGCGGTGAGAGGCGCCGCGCGTCCCCGTCCTGCCGCTTGCCGCCCTCCGCTTGTGGCCTTCTTCGCCGCTTCGTCGTTTCGTGCCGGTTCTGCTCGTCTCTGTCGCCCGTGTTCGGGTTGCCCGTGTCTTCCTCGCTCGTGTCGGCATCTATCTCCCTCCTCCTCCTTCAGATGCGTACGCGAACTGGAAGTGTTTCATCCGCGCACGCTGCTTCAACGCTCTCAACTCAGCTCTTATCCATCCGGGCAACGGCTGGCAATTTGCAACCGTCTTATGACATATCGTTCGCCCTCGGCTGCGGTTGGCGCCTTTCCTCGCGCAACACGCCGCGGCCAAAGAACACTTCTCTCGAACCGCAATTCAAGGAGTTGGAGATCCCCTATGAAACTCACATCCGAACATCTCAAGACCCTGCACGCGCTCTACATCGACCACCTCAAGAAAGCTCTCGACATGGAACGCCACATCACCAAGGCGCTGCCCACCATGGTCGATAAATCCACCACGCCGGAACTGGCAAACGCCTTCCGCAGCCATCTCCAGGAAACGGAACAGCACGTCTCACGGCTGGAGCAGATTCTGCAAAGGCACACCGGCTCCGCGAAGACCGAGACCTGTAAAACCATCGGCGCTCTCATCACCGAAGCCGAGAATGGCATCAAGGACGCCAAGGATGATCCCATGGTGCTCGACGTCACCCTGATCGCTGCCGGTCAGGAAGTCGAACATCACGAGATCGCCGTCTACGGCACGCTCCGCAGTTGGGCTCAGCTCATGGGCCACAATGAAGACGTGTCGCTGCTCGAATCCACCCTCAAAGAAGAGAAAGCGGCAGACGAGAAGCTCACCCGCATCTCGGTACAAGCAAACGCCAGGGCCGCAGCCTGACCCATCGCCGCGGGCCCATAGTTGTCGCGGGGCGCCGTGCCAACCGCAGGCGCCCCGGTCAATGCTCACGCAACACGCGGGGCCTTCTGCCACAGTAACGAGTAAGGAGCCGGATTGGATCGCCCCGCATTGGACCGCTCTCAAAACCTGCGCCCGATCACCGACGTGCTCATCCTCGGCGCAGGCGTCGCCGGCCTCGCCGCCGCCCATGCGCTTGCATCGTCCGGCCTGCGGGTCACAATACTCGAAGCCCGCGACCGCATCGGCGGACGCATCTTCACGCTGCATCCCAGCGAATGCGACTTCCCCGTCGAGCTCGGCGCGGAGTTCGTCCACGGTCGCCCGCCCGAACTGCTCGACTTGCTCCGCGACGCCAACGCGAACCTTCAACATGCCGACGGCGTCGATGCATGCTTTCGCGACGGCAAGCTCTCGCGATGTGAAGAAAGTGACAAGGCATTCGCGCTTCTCGACGAGCTCGCAGGCTTCGTGAAACGTGAAGGCGACATGAGCTTCGAAGCCTTCCTCCAGCGCCGCCAGCCAAACGCCGAGATCGCAGAACGCGCGCGCGCCTTCGTCGAAGGCTTCAACGCCGCCGATGCGCACCGCATCGGCATCGCCGCGCTCGCCCGCCAGCAGCAGGCGGAAGAAGAGATCGGCGGCTTCGAATCCTCGCGCTCCACCACCGGCTACGACGTGCTTCTGAACTATCTCGCCCCCCGCGTGGAGGCCGCAGGCTCGCGCATTCTCAGCTCTTCGCCCGTAAACTCCCTCCAGTGGAAGACCGGCGAAGTCGTCGCGCATACCGTCTCCGGCGATTCCTTCTCTGCCCCGAAGGCCATCGTTACCCTTCCCCTCGGCGTCCTGAAGGCGCGCAGCGTCGCTATCGATCCCGAGCCATCCCGCGTCTTCGCCGCAGCGGATCGCATGGAGCCCGGCTCCGTCCGTCGTCTCGTGCTCGTCTTCCGCACGCCATTCTGGAAGGAGAAGATGCCGGAGATGCGCTTCCTCTTTACCGACGACGATGAAGCCGGCCACCTACTGGACGCAGCATCCGAGCGATACGCCTATGCTCATCGGCTGGCTGGGCGGTCCCCAGGCGGACGCAATCGCGCGACCCCGGCCAGTTGCCCGCGCAGGCTCTGCGCTCGCTCGAACGCATCTTCTCTCTCCCGCCGCATTCGCTCGACGCCCAATTACGTAACTGGTACATGCACGATTGGCGAAGCGACCCATACACTCTCGGCGCATACAGCTATGCGCCCGCAGGCGCGCTCGACTGCTCGCGAGCATGGCCGAACCAGTCAACAACACCCTCTTCTTCGCGGGCGAACACACAGACACCACCGGCCACTGGGGCACCGTCCACGGAGCCCTGCGCTCCGGCCTCCGCGCCGCGACGCAGGTCCTCGGCGCATCTTCCTGATCTGGGCACGCGGATTTTTTCGCGTGCAGAAAGTTGGCGTAACAACCCGCCGGATTCGCTACACTGGAAATAGGAGTAAATCCAGTGGATCTCCGAAACGCCACCATGCCGGTGGCGTTTTCCTTTGAACGATGCAAACTGCGGCGAAACGCGACGCAGAACAGGTCTCTAACTCCAATCACTGGACGACTTTAGCGATAACCCCAATGGATAGACGACTTTAGCCCTCGGGAGAGCGTCCAACCCACTGATAAAAAGCCACTTACGAGCCAGCCTCCCGCAACGGGAGGGGGGAGGGGGTGCCGGTAACGTGACTGCCCGGCCTGCACTGCACCCGCGATAAACTGGAATCACCTCTTATGCCGGAAATCCAGCGCAGAAAATCTGTCACCGTCCCCATCGGCGAAGTCCGTGTCGGCTCCTCCGCCCCCGTCGTCGTCCAGTCGATGACCAACACCGATACCGCCGACATCGAGAGCACCGTCCAGCAGATCGCCTCGCTCGCTCGCGCCGGCTCGGAGCTGGTCCGCATCACCGTCAACAACGACGACGCAGCCAAGGCCGTCCCCTACATCGTCGACGGCATCCGCGAAAAGGGCTGGACCACGCCCATCATCGGCGACTTCCACTACAACGGCCACCTGCTGCTCACCAAATATCCCGCCTGCGCCCAGGCGCTTTCCAAGTACCGCATCAATCCCGGCAACGTCTCCATCGGCCGCAAGGACGACGACAACTTCCGCACCATGGTCGAAGTCGCGGTCAAGCACCAGAAGCCGGTGCGCATCGGCGTCAACTGGGGCTCGCTCGATCAGGCGCTGCTCACCCGCATGATGGATGAGAACTCCAGGCTCGCCGAGCCGCTCGATGCCCGCGACGTGATGATGGAGGCGATGGTCCGCTCCGCCCTCGACAACGCCGAGGCCGCCGAGCGCTACGGCCTCCGCCGCGACCAGATCATCCTCTCCGCCAAGGTCTCCGGCGTCCGCGACCTCATCGACGTCTACACCGCGCTCGCCGCCCGCACCGACCACGCCCTCCACCTCGGCCTCACCGAAGCCGGCATGGGCATGAAGGGCATCGTCGCCTCCACCGCCGGCCTCGCGCCGCTGCTGCTCGCCGGCATCGGCGACACCATCCGCGTCTCGCTCACCCCCACCCCCGGCGGCGACCGCAGTGAGGAGGTCCGCTGCGCCCAGCAGATCCTCCAGGCGCTCTCCATCCGCTCCTTCGCCCCGCAGGTCACCGCCTGCCCCGGCTGCGGCCGCACCACCAGCACCTACTTCCAGGAGCTCGCCCAGCAGGTGCAGAACTACCTCACCGAGTCCATGCCCGAGTGGAAGAAGCAGTACCCCGGGGTGGAGGAGATGAAGCTGGCCGTCATGGGCTGCATCGTCAACGGCCCCGGCGAAAGCAAGCACGCCAACATCGGCATCTCGCTGCCGGGAACCTTCGAAGAGCCGAAAGCCCCCGTCTACATCGACGGCAAGCTCTCCATCACTCTCAAGGGCGACACCATCATCGCGGACTTCAAGCGCATCCTCGACGATTACGTAGCCAGCCACTACGGCAAACAGCGAAGCACCAGCCCTCACCAGGCGCTGAAGCGCGATTACGAAAACTGTTGTCATCCTGAGCGTAGCGAAGGACGCGGGTCTCTGTCCTGAGCAAAGCGACGAATGGGATACCACATCTATGGGATCGTCACTCGCTTGGTCTGCGCCTACGATTCCAGCGTGCGAATTTTCTATCAGGCCCTGCTTCTGATTCCCTGCACCGCGGTTCACGCGGCGCCGCGCGTCTGTCATCCCGCGACGGAAGCCGCTCGCTACACCGGCAAAGACATCTGCATCACGGCGCACGTCTACGACATCGCTCAGTTACGCGACGGCACGCGTTTCCTCGACACCTGCAGTCCCGAGACCAGCGATGGCGACTGTCGCTTCACCATCGCCAGCCTCCCGCAGGATCGCCGCGATGCGGGCAATCTGAACGCACTGCGCGGCAAGGACATTGAACTGCGCGGCACGATCCACAGCGTGAACCAGCGCAGCCTGATCTATCTGAGCAACGCGCGTCAACTGCACGGCGGCGCGGAGAAGTTCCGCCCCAATCCTGCCCTGCTCGCAGGATTTAGCGCCGAGCAAGGCAAAGCCCCGGTCCACGACCCCTCGCTCAGCGGCAATCACCACTTCAGCGTCTTCCGCGCCTCACACTAGCGCAGCGGCCCAGCATGCTCGCGTAGTTCGCCCAACGAATAGAAAGTCTCGCGCCACACCACGCCGCCACGCATCAGCGTCAGCATCGTCGATCGCACCATCGCATAGACGAACACCAGCGCCGCAGCCGGAAATCCCAGCAGCCACAGCACCGTTGCCGCGCTATTCGGGTCGGCAAAGCGCCGATAACGCCAATAGAGTGCGGCCAGCGAGACCAGCGACACCACACTCGGCCACAACCATGCGCGATCCCACACCAGCCCCGCGACGAGACCGCCGAACGGCAACAGGCACATGATCGCGGTCGCCACCGTTCCCGCCACCATCAGGCCGATGCGGAAGCGGAAGGCCGCGAAGACGTTCTTGCTGAGGTTGGTCACAACGCCCCACGCCCCGTGCGCCCAGCGAATGCGCACCAGATTGCGCCCAGCTGCCACCCGCATCGCAAAGCCGGCCTGCTTGATGAGGTAGCCCATCCGCACGTCTTCCAGCACCTCCATGCGCAGCCGCTCCCATCCGCCCAACGCCTCATACGTCGTCCGCCGCATCAGGTTGAAGGCGCCCACGCCCACTGCATCGCGCGACTGCGGGTCCGCGATCCGCCATAGCCGCGGCCCCCAGATCGACAGCACGTACAGGAATGGCAGCATCATCGCTTCGCCCGCGCTGCGCGTCACCGCTGTCGGCACCACCAGCAGATAGTCCGCACCTTCCCTCTCGATGTAGCTCAGCGCACGCGCGAGCGTGTCTTCGGCAAAGACCACGTCCCCATCGGTAAACAGCAGCCACTCCCCAGTCGCCATCGCCGCACCACGCGCCATCGCATGCGGTTTGCCCAGCCAGCCTGCGGGCAGTTCGCGCACATGCTCAACCGCATACTTCACCCCCGCCTCACGCGGCGACTCGGCAAGCGCATCCATGGCCCTGCCCGTCGCGTCGGTCGACCGGTCATCAACCGCGATCACCTCGAGGTCCACGCCCTTCGACGCCAGCAGCGAGCGCAGCCCATCCGCCACGGCTTCTCCCTCATTGCGGGCGGGCACAATCACACTCAGCCTTCCACGCACCAGACCCGGCGTCCGCTGCAGCAGATCGGGCAGTCGCGACATCCCGCGCAGCCAGCCCATAGTCCGCGTCGCCCAGAGCAGCGCCACCGCCCAGCCCAGCACAAGCCCGGCAGCCCGCAACACCATCACGTCAACACCGTCACGTCCCCACCTCAGACTCCGCCGGGAGCAGCGGGGCAAACCGTGCGCCAAAGAACAGAATCGCAGCAGATAGCACAAGCGTGACCAGCGTCAGGCCCAGGCCCAGCCGCAGCCCGTGGCGGTCAGAGATCGCTCCGATCAACCTTGGCGAAGGAGCGTCGCCGAGCGCGTGAATGAGAAAGAGATTGAAAGCAATCGCGGAAGCGCGCACCGCCGCAGAGACGGAGTTGACGATCGCGGCATTCAGCGGACCTGTGTTGAGGAAGAGAAAGAACTCCGCCAGCAGGATCGAGGGCACCAGCAGCGAGCGCGGCCCGAAGAAAACCATCACCGCCGCAGGAAGCGTCAACACAGCACTCCACGCCGAGACCAGATAGAGCGCCCGATGATTCGTTCTCAGCCAGCGCTGCGCGATCCATCCGCCGACAATCGTCCCCAGAATGCCATCGATCACCGTCACGCCACCCAGAAGCTGATTCGCGCGCGACAGCGAGTAGCCCTCGATGCGCGAAAGGAAGGTGGGCAGCCACACCGAGATCCCGCCCATCGTGAACACCAGCATGGCCATGCCCAGCGTTGCAGTCCAGTATCCCGGATTCCTGAGCATGCCCGCGATCGTCGCGCGTGTCGGCGTTGCCTGCAGCCGGTCCGCGGAACCGCGCTCGGGCTCGCGCACGAAGAAAAAAATCAGTATCGCGATCAGCACGCCGGGGGCCGCGCTTACCAGAAATGGCATGCGCCATCCATAGGCTGAGCCAAGCTGCCCCGCGATCAGATATCCCAGCGCCGCGCCTACAGGAATGCTGAGGTAGAAGATGCTCAACACCTTGTTCCGTGTCCGCTCCGGGTACATATCGGCAATCATCGCGGGAGCAAATACGCTGAAGGTGGCCTCGCCAATGCCAACGATGGCATGCCGAAAGTAGAGCTGGCCGTAGCTATGCACGGTCGCCGTCAGCAGAGTCGCCACACTCCACACCACCGCGCCGGCCACGACCAGCGGCTTGCGGGGCACCCGGTCGCCCAGCCAGCCGGTAAGCGGCGCCGCCGACATGTAGGTGATGAAGAAGGCGTAAGTGAGCGCGCCCATCCGCTCGTCGGTAGCATGGAACTCGTGCTGCACCAGTGGCTGCACCCCGGGCAGGACGTAGCGATCGATAAAGTTGAAGAGGTTCAGCGCCGTAAGCAGCCCAAGCGCCCACGCTGCATGGCTATATCGCGGGTGCTCATTGTGCGGCATCGATCGATGACCTGAGAACGAAACCTAGCGCGCACTCACTGGGCGAGGCCAACGCGCCGTCACTACGGTGGAAAGTCCGCCGCGAGGACGAAAGTCGCCTCTCACCTCAGCCCACTCAGGATCGCAGGCCTTCACCACGTCATCCAGCACCTGGTTGACGACATTCTCCTGAAAAATGCCCAGATTGCGGTAGCAGAACAGGTACTCCTTGAAGGATTTCAGCTCCAGGCACTGTTCGCGCGGCATGTAGCGAAGCGTCACGACACCGGCATCCGGCAAGCCCGTTTTCGGGCAGACGGAGGTGAACTCCGGGTTGTCGATCACGATCTCGTAGCCGCGAAACTGGTTCTCCCAGGTCTCGATCTCAGGAAAGTGCGTGGCAAGCCCCGCGCGTGCGTGTTCATCGGTGTACCGCGGCGTGGTCGTCATCCCCATATTGTACGCATGGAGTACCCGCGCATCTTTCTGACTCCAAAGCACCGCGAGGCGCGTCTTATATACTTACCAACGGTTTAGGACGAATGGCCGAAATTTCAAATGGCAAAGCGAAACCAGTCGCCTTATGGACGCTTGCTGCAATCCTGTTGATTATCGTTTTCTTCGCGGTGCGGAGGCTCACCCGCGAGGAGCTGCCCCTGCGCGTCGCTCAGGCGACCATGCAGCGATCTGATTACGACCGACAGCACCAATGGCAAAGTCGAGCCGCAGCACTAATTTCGAGGCGCATGCTCCGGCGCCGAGCACCGTAAAACAACTTTACGTAAAATGCCGGCGATTTCGTGCCCGAAGGGAAAACTCCTGTTGTCGCTGGATGATGCGGATGCGATCGCGCACAGCGCCGCCGCCCTGGCCACGCTGCGTGGTGCGCAGGCAAACTATCAGGCCACAGAACAGGGCGGCACCCAGGAAGAGCGCAATTCGCTTGCGGGCGAGCTGACCAAGGCTCAGATGGATCGCGACCAGGCGCAGCGCGATCTCGACACGTTAAAGAAGCTGGTCGCCCAGGGCGCCGCCGCCCCTGGCGAAGTGGCATCCGCCCAACAGAAGCTCGACGCTGCAAACACGGCGCTTTCGACGCTCCAGAAGAAACAGACGGGCCGCTATTCTCCGGCCGACATGACCCACTCCAGAGCCGATCTGGAGCAGGCCCAGGCTGCCTACGCCGCCGCCAGCACCGTAGTGGCCCGCTCCAACGTCCGGGCCCCGTTCGCCGGTACGGTCTATTCCCTGCCCGTATCGCAATCGGAATATGTCGAGCAGGGCGCGTTGCTGCTGCAGTTGGCCGATCTGACCAGGCTTCAGGTCCGCGCCTATTTCGACGAACCGGAGTTGGGCGCTCTGCACGTCGGTCAGCCGGCGACGATTGTCTGGGACGCGCTCCCGGATCGCGAGTGGCATGGGCGAATCCTTCACATGCCTTCGACCATCATTAACTATCAGAACACTCGGAACGTCGGCGAGGTGCTCTTCAGCGTAGATGATGCAGACGGCAAATTGCTGCCAAATACAAACGTAAAGGTGACCGTCACCGAACAGCGGTTGGACCACGTTCTCACCATCCCGCGCGAAGCGCTGCATAGTGAGAACGGTAAGAACTATGTCTACCTTCTGCACGGTAAGGTGCTCAGACGGCATCCGGTCACCGTAGGCTCCCGGAATCTCACCCAGGTGCAGGTGGTCAGCGGGCTGGCTGAGAACTCCGTCGTGGCGCTGAGCACCACCAATGGCGAGCCTTTGGCGGAAGGCGTACCGGTGCACGCAGACCGCTGAGCTAAGGCCATTATCCGCGTGGCTTTTCCGTCAAGATCACACCACGCGGACGTGACTGTAAACAGTGACAGTGAAAATGCTCTTTCGTATCGGACAAGTTTTCATGCGTACTTCCCCCATATTGCTCATCATTCTGGCCATCCCTCTCCACCTGCTGGCTCTCAGTCCAGGGGGACGCACGGACGTGCTTCGCGATCTCCAGCAGGGCCGGGCCGATCACGCCCTCGAACTCCTGCAGCCGGTCACAGCGGCGAGCAGCAACGATGCCGAGGCAGAGCAACTGCTCTGCCGGCTCGCGCTGCAGTTGGAGCGATGGGACCAGGCGGTGGCCGCGTGTCAAAAGGCGGTCGCTCTGGACGGCAACAGCAGCAACAATCATCTGTGGTACGGCCGCGCGCTGGGAGAAAAGGCGGACCGAGTCTCGTTCATCAAGGCATATGGCCTCGCCAAGCGGGTAAAGACCGAATTTGAAACCGCCGTGACGCTCGACCCGCGCAACGCGGAGGCGCTCTCCGCTCTGGGTGAGTACTACACCGAAGCCCCCGCCATTGTCGGCGGCGGAAAAGATAAGGCTGCACAGGTGGCGCGCAAGCTGGACGATACCGACCGGGCCCGCGCCGAGGAGTTGCGTGGCCGGCTGGCGCTCAGCAACAAAGACACCGCCGCGGCAGAGATGCACTTCCGCGCGGCGATCGCCGCAGCACCGCGCTCCTCGAACTACTGGATGGTGCTCGCTTCCTTCTACCAGAAGCAGAATGACATTCTCCGCATGCAGGAGGCGATCCGCTCCGGCCTGGCCGCGGAAGGCGCACACGGTGAACCGCTGGTCGATGCCGCCCACCTGCTGTTGAGAACCGGGCAAGACCCGCAGACCGCAATCCGGCTGCTGCGTCAATACCTCGCGTCCCCCGAGAAATCCGAGGATGAACCGGCCTTCCGCGTCCAGCTCCTACTTGCCGCCCTGCTGAATCAACAAGGTGATGCGGAAGGTGCTGCGCGGGAGATTCAGGACGCATCCTCCATCGCCAGCGTCTATCATCCAACCAGGCAGATTGCTACCAATACCGGACGCTGAAACTCAGGAAACCGCCCTTTGCCACGTGTGCTTTTTTGTTCGCGAGTCGCCGCGCCTGTGCTCGTCGCCATTGCAACTCTGGCGATGACGACGACACCACCGGCAGAAGCGCAGATCTCCTTTTACACGGCAGTCGATCTGGCTCTGCGCAATTCGCATGAAATAAAGATGGCCGTGGCGGATGTCGACCGCGCCGCTGCGGGTGCTAGTCAGGCCAGGGACGCATATGTCCCCACGATGGTGATTGGTTCAAGCCTGGGCTACTCCTACGGCTTCCCTGTCGGCCAGCCTACCGTCGTCAATGCCACCGCGAACTCCCTGGTGCTCTCCTTCTCGCAGCCGGCCGTGATCCATTCCGCGCGTGCGTCGCTCATGGCTGCGCGTGCTTCTCTGCGCGATAAGCGAGAAAAAATTGTGGCCGATGCCGCATTGAACTATATCGAGCTGGATACCGACCGTCGCGAACTCGAAGCGCTCGACCAGCAGCACAGTTTTGGTGAGCGGCTGCTTGAGATCGAGCGCGACCGCAACGCCGCCGGACTCTCCAGCGCCATGGATGTCACTCAGGCCGAACTGACAAACGCCCAGCTGGAACTGCGGCGGCTGCATCTTCAGGACCACATGAGCCTGATTCGATTGCGCCTGGCAAACCTCACCGGACTTACCGAGGATGCGATCACCCCGGAGTCGGCCTCCATTCCCGGGCCACCCGCCCCACCGGCAGCCGCGGATATGAATGCCATCCTGAAGACCCACAGTGGTGCACTTGCTGCATCCGAGGCGGACGTCAGCTCGAAGCAATATCTCGCCGTCAGCGACAGTCGGAAAGAATGGCGGCCACAGATCTCTTTTGGCGTTCAGTACAGCCGCTATGCAAAGTTCAACAACTATGCCGAGTACTATCTGCGCTTCCAGCACAACAACTTCGACGTCGGTATTGATATGAAGCTGCCCATCTTTGACGCCGAGGCGCGCGACCAGGCGCACGCATCCGCGGCGGATGCCGTCCACGCCCGGGAACAGGCAGACCTTTTTCGGCTCCAGTTATCCGAGCAAACCCGCGAGCTCTCCGGCAGTCTGGCAGAGTTGCGGGCGCGGCAGAAGATCGCCCGCCTGCAGAGCGACTACGCGCAGGAAAACGTAGACGCGGTCATGACCCAGATTCAGAACGGCTCAGGTAACCCAAACGTTACCCCCCTGACTCCGCGCGACGAACAAAAAGCCCGAATCGAAGAGCGCCACCGCTACGTCGAAAAGCTGGACGCCGATTTCCAGTTGATGCAGGCGGAGATACAGCTGCAGCGTTCGCTCGGGACTGTTGAAGACTGGGCCATGCAGGCTCCTCATCCGTAGCGATTTATCGGAGTCGCAGCCGAGGCACATTGCACCGTTTCCGGGGCAAGATTCTGCCCTTTTAGGGTTGTCCGGCTGGTACACTAGGGGATAGACAATATGCCACTGAAGACGCTCTTTCTGAACCCGCCTTCGTTTGAAAACTTTGATGGCGGCGCCAGCAGCCGCTGGCCCGCAACCCGCGAAATCGAGTCCTACTGGTACCCGGTCTGGCTCGCTTATCCCGCCGGTTTGCTTGAGGGCTCGCGCCTGCTCGATGCCCCGCCCCACCACATCTCTGCCGAGCAGACCATTGAGATTGCGAAAGGCTACGAGTTCCTCGTGCTCTTCACTAGCACCGTGGGCTGGGCGGGCGACCATGGTTTGGCTCAGGCCATCAAAGCTGCAAACCCGTCCATCAAGATCGCCTTCGTCGGACCGCCGGTCACCACATCGCCGGACCGCGCTCTCAATGAGTGTCAGGTGATCGACTTCATCTGCCGCCGCGAGTTTGACATGTCGGTGGTGGAGTTCGCCAACGGCAAGCCGCTGCCCGAGATTCTCGGCATCAGCTATCGCAACGCCAATGGCACCATCGCGCACAATCCCGATCGTCCGCAGCTCGAAGACCTCGACGCGATGCCCTGGGCTACCAAGATCTACAAGCGCGACATGGATGTCACGCGCTACAACGTCCCGTTCCTGCTGCACCCCTACATCGCGCTCTACTCCACGCGCGGCTGCCCGGCGCAGTGCACCTTCTGCCTGTGGCCGCAGACGCTCAGCGGGCACGCCTGGCGCAAGCGCTCCACCGACGACGTGGCCGCCGAAATGAAGTGGGCAAAGGAAAACTTCCCGCATGTGAAGGAGTTCTTCTTTGACGACGACACCTTCAACATCCAAAAGGCGCGCACCATCGAGCTCTGTGAGAAGCTCAAGCCCATCGGCATCACCTGGTCCTGCACCTCGCGCGTCACCACCGATCGCGAAACGCTGAAGGCGATGAAAGACGCTGGCTGCCGCCTGCTGATCGTGGGTTATGAATCCGGCGATCCGCAGATCCTGAAGAACATCAAGAAAGGCGCCACGGTCGAACGTGCTCGCGCCTTCACCAAGGACTGCCACGACCTCGGCCTCACCGTCCATGCCGACTTCATCCTCGGCCTGCCCGGCGAAACCAGGGAGTCGATTCGCAACACCATCAACTTCGCCAAATCCCTGGATTGCGAGACCATCCAGGTCTCCATCGCGCACGCCTATCCGGGCACCGAGTTCTACGACTTCGCGGAAAAGAACGGCTTCATCACCAACCACAACATGTCGGACGCGGGTGGGCATCAGATGGCCCACATCGAGTATCCCGGCCTGCCCGCCGAGTATGTGCTCGAGATGGTGCACCGCTTCTACGACGAGTACTACTTCCGCCCCAAGGCGGCGGCGCGCGTCGTCTGGAAGGCTATCGTCAACCGCGATGTGCCGCGTCTCTATCAGGAAGCCAAAAGCTTCATGAAGCTCCGTGCGCAGCGCAACAAGATCGTAAAGGACACCAGGCAGCAGCAGGCCACGAAGCCCACACCGGTCGTGAACGCCGGCGTCTGATCGGACGTCCTCCATCTCAACGCGAGGCGGCCTGAAGCAGTTTCGGTAATACTCTCTCCTGCGGAGATTCACTTGGCGTGGCTTTTCCTTTAAGAAAGCCACACGAGCGATTTTTGGACGGTCTGGCTTCATACCGAAAATGCTTTCCGGGCCGCCTCTTGCGCTCACCACCGTACACTGATGACCCCACGCCGATACATCGTCCTTGCCATCATCACGCTCACCTCGGCGTTGGGTGACACCTTCCTCGCCCACGGCATGAAGCAGCTCGGACCGGTTTCCTTGCACCATCTCAGCACGCTGCTTCTTGCGCTGAAGATTCCGTGGGTTCTCGTCGGTATTGTTCTCCTGATCGGGTTCTTCGCTTCTTACCTGGCGGCGCTCTCCTGGGCCGATGTCACGTTCGTGCTTCCCGCCAGCTCGCTCGCATACGTCGTGGTCGCGCTCTTGTCCCGCTTCTGGCTGCATGAGCAGATCACGCCCGCGCGCTGGCTTGGCATCTTCTGCATCGTGGCCGGCGTCGGCTTCGTTACCCGTGGGCCGGCCTACACCGAGCATTCTGTGAACGAAGCAACACTGCCGGATTCCGCAGCCTCCGCGCCCATCTGCGGGCCGATCGCGCAATCCGGAGCGAAGGCGATGATCCCCGATGGAGCAAAGCAATGACCGCGGGCGTCTCCGGTCTCGCGCTCGCCGCCATGCTGGCGGTGAATGTCGCAACCGCCACGGCGGGTGACATCCTGATCGCCTCCGCATTCCGGCAGATTGGTGATTTCGATGCGATCATGGCGCGCGGCGGACTCCTGACCGCGATCGCCACCGTGCTCCGCAACCTCCGTTTTCTTAGCGGCTTTGCCATCATGGCGGTCAGCTTTTTCTCGCTTCTGTTCACACTGAGTCACGCGGATGTCAGTCTGGTCGCACCAGCCGCCGGATCGCTCACCTTCGTCACCAACGCCATCGCCGCCCGCATCTTCCTCAAAGAGCGCGTCGACCGTCGCCGCTGGGTAGCCGCCATCTTGGTCTGCTGCGGGGTAGCGCTGCTCAAGCATTGAACACGCCGGCCACAAGCCGCTATTCGCGATGAGGTCTCAAAATGTGAACTGTAACTGTCGCGGTAGCAGAATGTTGGCGTGATACCTCTCGCAATTTGCTACGGGTAAATGTGATGTGCAAGTGAGCGGACCGCAGGCAACAATAAATCCAACAGAATGACTAATTTACCGATAAGTCCTTTGCTTGGACGATTTTAGGCCTCGGGAAGTGGCCTAATCGACACATTTCAGGTCAGTTAGAGGTCGTCCTCCCGCACCAGAGGGGGGAGGGTGGCGGGGTACCTTACCTGGCCCGGTGAGCTACCGCCAGGTCGGCAGATCACCGGAAAGCGCTCGATCCAGATACGTCGCCGCACTGATGAGTGCCAGATGCGTCAGCGCCTGCGGATAATTCCCCAGATGCTGCCCGCTGCGGCCGAGTTCTTCCGCATACAGCCCGACGTGGTTGGCATAACCAAGCATCTTTTCAAAAAGCAGCCGCGCCTTCTCCAACTCTCCGGAACGGGCGAGACACTCGATGAACCAGAAGGAGCAGGCAGTGAAGGCGCCCTCGGCTCCGGCAAGGCCATCCAGGCCACCCTCCGTCTTGTAGCGGTAAACCAGAGTGTCTACGGTCAATTCCTCTTCGATCGCCTTGAGGGTGGCTCGCCAGCGCGGATCCATGGGACTGATAAAGCGCATCAGCGGCATCAGGAGGACGGCTGAATCCAGGTCGGTCGAGCCCTGGCGCTGTACGAAAGACTTGCGCTCCTCGCTCCAGAAGTTGTTGTGTATATCGTCGGCAATGGCATCGCGCGTTGCAATCATCCAGTCCAACGGCCCGACGAGGGAGCGCTTCTCTGCAAGACGGATCGCCCGGTCGAAGGCCACCCAGCACATGAGCCGCGAGTGCAGAAAGTTGTGCCGCCCGCCGCGCACCTCCCAGATGCCCTCATCCGGCCGATTCCAGTTTTTCGACAGCCACTCCAGAATGCGTTTCAGAGAGAGCCAGCCATCGTGGCTGGTAGCTTCTCCATACTTGTTCGCCAGATAGGTCGCGTCCATCATCTCGCCGTAGATATCCAATTGCAGCTGGCTGTAGGCTGCATTGCCGATACGGACCGGGCGCGAGTCCATGTAACCGCGCAGGTGATCGAGCGTCTCCTCCGGAACCTGTTGACGTCCGTCGATACCGTACAGAACCTGCAGCGGGCCCTGCTCGGAATCGAAGTTCAGCAGCGACCCTAACCATCTTTGAAACTGCTGGGCCTCCTCTACGTAGCCCAGTCGCATGGCGGCATACAGGGTAAATGACGCGTCTCGCAGCCAGACATAACGGTAGTCCCAGTTACGCTCGCCACCGGGATGTTCCGGCAGCCCGAATGTAGGCGCAGCAATGATTGAGCCATGTTCATGATCCTGCATGAGCTTGAGCGTCAACGCGGAGCGGTTGACTGTCTCCCGCCACCGGCCGCTGTATCGTGACTTCGCTGACCATGTGTGCCAGAAATCTACGGTCTCCTCGAATCGCTGCTTCATCAACTGCTCATCCAGGCGCACCTCCATTTCGGGGCAATCTTCACTGAAAAGAAAATAGAGTTGATCTCCGGCCTTCATCGCGAAGGTCGTCACGACTCCATCGTCCTCGACCTCAAGCGGGATCGATGCCTGCAGCACCATCGGAAGAATCCCGTCACCTTCGGGCCGAAAAACGACGGCATCGCCGCGGCGCTCCACCGTATGTTTGCGGCGGGCGTAATCGAACCCCGGCTTGCACTCGAGCTTGAAGTTGATCTCCCCCTGGACAACGGAGACGCTCCGAATCAACTGGTTCGGCACATCATCCCCAAGAATGGGCATGAAGTCCGTAATCTCGGCGATGCCGGTCTCGGAAAGGAACCGGGTCATCAGGACATTGGTCTCGGGCAGGTAGAGCTGCTTGCTGTTTTCCCCATCCAGCTCCGGCCGGATGCAGAAGAAGCCGCCCTTTTGCGGATCGAGCAATGCAGCAAACACCGTAGGCGAATCGAAGCGCGGAAAACAGAAGAAATCTATCGATCCATGCGTTCCCACCAGAGCGATCGACCGCATGTTGCCGATCACGCCGTAGTCCTCTATCGGCTGAAACTCCATGAAAGCTCCTCCGCCTCAATTCAGAGATGCCATTGCGCGACAGCAACCCGCAGCACCTACGGTAGCAAACGCATCAGCCCCCGCCTGGGCAGATCCGCCGCGAGATAGTGCTTCGCATCGCCGGACTTGCGGCTGACGGCCTCTGCCGCGAGATATCCGCTGCGAGCAGCGCTCTCCATAGTGGAGGGCCACCCCGTGGCGGTCCAGTCGCCTGCAAGCATCAAGCCCGGCCACCCGCTTTCCGCTGCGGGCCGTAGAGTATCCAGCCCAGGCACGATCGAGTAGGTCGCTCGCACCTCCTTCACCACGGCGGCCTTCAGCAAATGCGCCTCACGCATGGCTGGAAAGAAGAGAGCCAGCTCCCGCATCGCCAGATCGATGATCGCCTGGCGCTCCATCGGGACAAGTGATTTTGAGGCGCTGACAACCAGTTCGATCAGATGGCCACTCCGCATCGACTGGCGCTCCGGCTGTATGCGCGAGGTGTTGTAAAGCCACTGCACGGTTGTGTCGAGCAGTACGGCGTGATTTAGCGGTGTGATTTCACGATCGAACCAGAAATGGATTCCGGTGAGCGGCGAATGGCTGAAACCCGCCAGGAGCTTCTCCAGCCGATCGCGCGGCGCGCCTCCCGGCAGTGCGGGCAGCAGTTTTTCCAGTCCCTCAAAGGATAGAGCGAGCACGACCGCATCAAACTCTTCGGCTTGTTCGCCAACCAGAAGCCGCCACCGTCCCGATGCCTCATCGCGGCACAACTTTTCCACGGTGCTTCGCAGGTGAACCTTGCCTCCGGCGCGCTCGATTGCCATTGCTACGCGACCATACATTTCGCTCAATGGCACGCGCGGCACACCCATCCGCCCTGCTTCCGCCGAGAACAGAAATGCCTCACGAAAGACCTTCGCCGCATAACGTACGGAGATGCGGTCGGGATCCTCGTTCAATGCGCTGAACAATACCGGCTTCCAGAAATGCTCCACCGCACGCGGTGTCTGCCCGGTGGCTCGCAACCAATCCGCAAAATTCTGTCTGTCGTCGTTCGGACTGCTTCCTTTCAGGAATGCGGCAATGGCACGGGCAATCGCTATCTTGTCCCGCAGATTGAGAGCTTTCGCCGCCAGGAACGATGGCGTGCTGTGGAACGGGGCCGGCAAGTGTGCCGGCTTCAGCTTCGATTGCCGGCCGCCGGGCTCCAGAAAGGTGATGCCGTCCGACCACAGCATCGTATCCTCAGCGTCGGCGCGCCGGAGCAGATCGAGAACATTGGTACAGCAGCCAAGGACGATGTGCTGACAATTATCGATGACCTCGCCCACACCAGGATGAAGGTACGATGAAGCGCGCCCCCCGACGTAGGGTCGTCGCTCAAACAGCTCGACGGCATAGCCGTCCTGTGCCAATGCGCACGCCGCCGCCAGTCCGGCAACGCCGCCGCCAACCACGGCGACCCGGCGCATGCTTCGCGGGCCGCTCATCGCGCGCTGCCTCGCAGGCGCAACGCGATCATCTGTGCCATGCCACGGGAAAGAATCAGGAGTTTCTGCCAGGTTGGCACCTGCACCCGCGATGTGAACACATCAAAGTGCCTCGCTTCGATCTTCGTCAGCAACCGCGAATAAATTTTGACCAGGACCCGTAGCGCGGGACGGCTGTCTGCGCTGATCAGTGGCAGCAATCGATCTGCGGATTTGTAATAGGCACGTGCCCGTCTCGCAACGCCAGCCAGTGCCAGCCGTTGCGCGTCAGTGAGTTCCCTTCCCGCCTTCAAACGGACCAACTCGACAGCGCTTGTACCACAAGCTTTGAGATCGTCGCATGGGATATATACGCGCCCGCGCTCGGCATCTTCACGCACATCGCGCAGAATATTGGTCAACTGAAAGGCGATGCCGGTTTCCTCCGCCAGCCTCTCCGCGGCGGGGTCGCTGAAACCAAAAATCCGGATGCACACCAGGCCAACGACAGAGGCAACGTAGTAGCAGTATCGATAGAGATCGGTGAATGTCGCGAACGTATCCAGCCCGTCTGCTCCACCTCGACTCTCCCCCTCTGGCTGCAGATCCATCGCGGTACCCTCAACCAATTGCAGCAGCAGCTCGTCCGGAATATTGAAGCGCCGTTGCGCGTCTCGGACAGCGATAAAAACCGGGTCAGTCGTATCCCTCCCATTGCGCCATGCATCTGTCCACTCTGTCAGCTCCTCGCGCCTGGTTGCATGGTTCTTCGACTCATCATCCGAGATGTCGTCGGCATGCCGCATGAACGCGTAGATGGCGCACATGGCATCGCGCTTATGCGCAGGCAGTGCAACAAAGGCGTAGTAAAAGTTTTTGGCCTCTCGCCTGGCGATCTCCCGGCACGTTGCGTAGGCCGCTTCTATCGGTGGCGATTGCGTCAAGCCATTGTTCCCGCTGGCCGCATTCCCGGCACGAACCGGCCAGCCAGCGCATGCAACAGGAGCAGCGCCTTGCGCGGCTTCGATATCGTCGGCCGCGCTGACAGCACGTCATAATTGCGCGCCTCGATTGCTCGCAGAATCTCGACGCCACCGCGGGTAAACAGGTCCAGATCAACCGCGAGTTCCCGGTCCACCATGCCGATCAGTTTTGCTCCCCGCATGAACATCGCTCGTGTGTCGGCGATCTGCTCCCGCAGCAGCTCGCGAAACGCCGGCGTCGCCTGTTGATTCGCGAGTGTCATCTCGTCCACGCCCGCCGCAGCCATCGCATCCTGCGGAAGGTAAATCCGGCCGCGAGCAAAGTCCTCACCAATGTCCTGCCAGAAATTCGCAAGCTGTAGCGCGCTGCAGGTCTCATCGGACAAGGCAAACCGCTCAGCGTCGCGATAGCCACATGCATACAACACCAGTCGGCCTACCGGGTTGGCAGAGTAACGGCAGTAGCCCAGAACGTCGCCCATCGATGCATACCGCGTGATCGTCTGATCCTGACGAAACGCAGTCAGCAGATCGGCGAAAGGCTCCTTCGGAATATCGCAGATGCGAATCGTTTCCCGCAGCGCAACGAAGACAGGATGCCTTGTTTCGCCTCGATAACACGCATCGAGCTGCTCCTGCCAAACATCCAGCAAGGCCAGCGCCTGTGCCTGGCTCCCTACTTCATCTCCCAGATCGTCCGAGATCCGGCAGTAGGCATAGATGCTGTGAAAGTGGGGCCGCAGACGCTTCGGCAGAAGACACGAAGCGACGTGAAAGTTCTCGTAATGCGACTCAGCCAGTTCGCGGCAGTACTGCTGCGCCTCCGCCAGTGTCGGGGTGCGATCCGGCATCCGATACGAGGACGGAAGCGACGCCCACCCCTGTTCCGCGAGCGTATTCGTATCCGTAACTGAATGCTGGGCTGCCGTCATGGCAGAATCACCGTCTTGATCTCGTTGGTGCGGCGCATCATCCCTTGAAACACGGAAACGAGATCGCGCAAGGGAGCGTGTCCGGTGATGAACGCGTCCGCATCGAAGGCCGGATTGGCAATCAGCGCAAGCGCTCTGCGGCAAACCGCCGGAGTGTGGTGGAAGCTCGCTTTGAGCTCGATATCGTTGTAGTGCAGATGGTTGGTATCCAGATCGACACGCGTTCCCTTGGCCGGACCGCCGAAGAAGTTGACCAGACCGCCCCGCCGGACCATGTCCACCGCCCACTGCCAGGTCAGCGGCAACGCTACCGCCTCAATCGCGATATCGACCCCGCGACGATCGGGCGTCAACGCACGCACCGCGGCAATGCAATCCTTGACCTTGGTCGTCTGCACAACGTGTTGCGCACCCAGCCGCAGCGCCGCCGTTACCTGTTGATCGTGTTTCACCACGGCGATGACGTGGACACCAGCCAGGGCCGCGGCATGGATCATCATCAGACCAATCGGCCCTGCGCCGATCACCGCCATGGTGTCCCCACTCTGCGCACGGCTCTCCTCGAGTCCGCGTAGGACGCACGCCAGGGGTTCCGTCAGCGCCGCGTGCTCGTCTGTCACATGGGCTGGAATCTCCAGCGTATTCTTTTCGACGATGCGTGCCGGCACCCGAATCCACTCGGCATAGGCACCATTGTTGAACAGCAGGTTTTCACAGAGGTTCTGCTGGCCGCGCTGGCACCAGTAGCAGCGGTCGCAGGGTGCGGAATTAAGCGCGACCACGCGCATTCCAGGCTGAACGACGGAAACTTCCTCACCCACAGCAGCCACCACCCCCGCTAACTCATGTCCAAAGAGGGCAGGCATGTTCAGCATCTTGGCGTGATAGCCCCGGCGATAGGTCTTCAGATCCGTTCCGCAGGTCAAGGCGGCGTTGACGCGCACGACGATTTCGCCCGCTGCGGGCAAAGGCCGTTCCACGTCCTCGATCCGGACATCTTCCTTGCCGTAAAGAACGGCTGCCTGCATGCCTGTCGCCATTGCCCTATTTTCTCAGATTGCGCCTGGCGTTAGCTTCCCGGCTCAATCATGATCTTCATGGAATCCGGATGCGGCTCGGAGGCAAACGCAATTGCCTCCCCTGCGCGTGACAACGGAAACCGGTGTGAAATGAGCCGCGTCAGGTCGTAGCCCTGGGTGTATCCCTCTACCACCATCCGTACACCATCATCCTGAATCTCGGCTGAAGAGCTGTACGATCCCATCAACGTTTTCTCGTCCATGCAAACGACGGCTGGATCGAAGATAGCCTCTCCATGCTGTGTCTGCGCAAACAACATGATGCGGCCTCCGGGGCGCGCCGCGTCGATGGCGGTGCGAATCAGCGCGTTGCCACCCACGGCCAGCAGAACGGCATCGGCGCCACGGCCTTCGCTCTCCTCGCGAATGCGCGTCACAACATCTTCCGTGCTCGCGTCGATCGGATACTCCAGCCCGAAGGTTCTCGCCACGGAATGACGTTGGGGATAGAGGTCCGAAGTCACAACCTTGGCGCCAGTGCGCCTGGCAAGTGTGGCCAGAAGGATGCCGATCGGGCCTTGTCCTATCACCAGTACCGTCTCGTCCGGTTGCAGACGAAGCGACCGGACGCCCTTGTAGGTGGTGTTCAGCGGCTCAATAAAGGCAGCTTGTTCAAACGGCACCTCCGCCGGGACCTTGACCAGGCCGCGGCGCACGATCCAGTCCATGACCCGCACATACTCCGCGAAGCCGCCTCCGGAAGGTTCAAAACCGGCGGTACACCCTACATTCTTGTAGGAGGGACACTGCGCAAAGGTCTTCTTGCGGCAGTAATAGCAGGCGCCGCATGGCACGTGGTGAAAGACCGAGGCGTGATCTCCGACTTGAAAGTCGAGAACACCCTCACCCACGGCAGCGATGACGCCCGCCGTTTCATGGCCGAAGATACGCGGTGCTGAGTGGGAACCCGTGTGAATCTTCTTAAGATCGGTGCCGCACACGCCGCACGTCGCCACGCGTAGAAGCACTTCGCCAGGGCCGATCCGCGGCACCGGCACCGTCTCCACACGCACATCGTTCACGCCGCGATAGACCGCCGCCTGCATTGTTTCCGGAATACGGTGCGAATGGCTTTGTTCTTTCTCAACCGTTGCTGTCTGCATACTTTCCTTCATCGATCCATCGGCGGAGAGTCTGGCCCAGCGCATCCGCGCCGCTCCTGCTGTTCTTTCCCATCCGCAGCAACGGCGCCACATAACGTGGACGAGTCACAGCGTATGTGGCCAGCCGCCCGGTGCGCAACTGCTTCTCGCTGTCCAGAAAGAAATTAAAATCCGGCAGATCCTCGGTGGCCATATCGGTTACCGTCTTCCAGCAGTGGAACGGGATGCCTTTCGCGCGTGCCAGCCGGGCGACGGCTGCTGCCTCCATATCCACCAGCGACGCACCATACCTCTCTGCGATCTGGCGTTTTTCGTCCCGTCCGGCAACGTGATCCAGCGTCACCAGCTTGATGGGACTCGCTTCCGTTGATGTGGCAAATCGCTCGCCACTCGCCGCATCGATCACCTCGCCTACCTCATAAGCTGTTCCCGGCTGTATTCCGCAAGAAGCTCCGCCCGCCCAGCCGATGGATACCAGAGCGTCCAGGCGACCATAAGTCTCCGCGATCGCCACTGCTTCTTCCGCACGCGCAGCACCCATGCCCTTTGCCACCGCAATCGCCGCCACATCCCCACGCTGGGTGAGAAATGCGCCATTGGTCTCTCGCGACCAGCCGCGCACCAGAGGCTTCAACTCCCCGGCAAGCGCCGCAATGATGCCGATGCGATAGCTCATGTGGCAGGCGCGTATCCGCGGGCGCGAAACCACTCGATGGCGGATCGTAGCGCTGCATAGACGGGCACGATCCGGAATCCCAGATCGCGCTCAGCCTTCGCCGAGGAGGCAAACATCTTTTTCTTCCCCATCCGCACCGCCTCTACCGTAGCGCGAGGCTCTTTGCCGCGCAGCCGGCCGGTGATCGTCTCGTCAAAGAAAGCAAACGCCATCGCCACCGAATGCGGCACCTTCATGGTCGGGGACGGTAGACCAGTGATTGCAGACATCTTGTCCAGTATCTGCTTGAGCGAGAGATTCTCGCCACCCAGGATGTACCGCTCGCCAGGCTGCCCACGCTCCGCTGCCGCAACATGCGTACGCGCCACCTCATCCACATCCACCAGGTTCAGTCCCGTATCCACATAGGCCGGAAACTTACGGTTAAGAAAATCGACGACTATCTGCCCTGTCGGCGTGGGCTTGATGTCGTTTGCGCCGATCGGCGTTGTCGGGTTCAGCACGATGACGTGTTGACCATCGTGTGCCGCAGCAATCGCCTCCTGCTCGGCAAGATACTTCGAACGCTTGTAGTGTCCGATCATGTCATCCAATGAAACAGGGGTATTCTCATCCACGATCGTGCCATCTTCGCGGAAGCCCATGGTCGCCACGCTCGACGTATAGACAGCCTTTGCTACACCAACCTCCCGGGCGAGGGCCAACAGGTTGCGCGTGCCATCTACGTTCGCCGCATACATGGCCTGAGGGTCACGCACCCACAGACGATAGTCCGCCGCCACGTGAACCAGAACGTCGCAGTCACCGAGGGCGGAACGAAAGCCTTCCGGGTTGCGAAGATCGCCGGTCACCGTCTCGGCAGAGAGGCCTTCCAAATTGTCGAGGCGGCTGGTGGACCTGATAAGAAGACGCAGCCTGGCACCCTGTGCGGCAAAAGCATGCGCCACGTGACTGCCAACAAAACCGGTTGCCCCTGTCAGGAAGACGTTCATGCGTGATCAAGCAACTATCTACGACGCGCGCTCCGAAAGCTCTCGATGCGTAACGATCCGTTAATCGAGATTCTCCGCCTCGATGCCGATTCCCTTTTCTCCGGCAGCCTTCTTCTCCCGGTACTTCTTCATCCAGGCTTCGAAGCTCTTGCCTGCGGCAGTATCGCGCCCGGTAAAGGCCAGAGCCGCAATGTCGGCGTAGCTGATGGTGCGCTTGCTCCGCTCCTTGGCCGGGATCACTCTTACTGCGGAGCCAGCCAGTGTAGGGGCAGACCGGCGGTCGAACACATACCCCTCAACGACACTGCCATCCTTCAATGTCAATTGGATATCGCCTCGATAGTCGAAGGCCTTTTCAAGGGCGATGCGCAACTCTTCCTCGCTCGCTAGTTGCGGGATCCAGCCCTCCAATTGCTCGTGCTCAAAACCTGCTGCCACCTCCTGCGTGTCTGGCGCAGGTGTGGACGCAACCGTCTGCTCGCTCATACGTGCGATCCTTCCAGTTCGTTGCTCCGCGACGAGGCGATCTGCACCAGCGGTGCACGACTATTCTCCAGCGGCTGATTCAGCAGATCCAGTGCGCCGCGATCCGCGTATGTGCTGGAAAGGGTGGCCTTGACCATACCCCAGAAGCCGGACAGCGAGGTGAAGCCGTGGTGTACCGTGGACGGCTCATAGCCGCAGCTCACCATGCAGTTCGCGCACTTCGGATTGCCACTCTCGGTGCCATAGTGACTCCAGTCCGTGGTTTCGATCAACTCGCGATACGTATCGGCGTAGCCGTCCTGCAGCAGGTAGCACGGTTTCTGCCAGCCGAAGATGTTGAACGCGGGCGAACCCCAGGGGGTGCATTGATAATCGCGCTTGCCCATCAGGAACTCGAGAAACAGCGGCGACATATTGAACTTCCATTCCTTCCTGCGGTTGGACAGGATTGCGCGGAACAGCCTGCGCGAGCGTGCCCGGCCAAGGAAGTGCTTCTGGTCTGGAGCCTTATCGTAGGTGTACCCGGGACTCAGCACCATACCCTCAACACCGAACGACATCACCTCATCAAAGAAGGCGCGGACGCTATTCGGGTCAGCGCCGTCGAACAGTGTTGTGTTGGTCGTGACGCGGAAGCCACGGGCGACCGCTTCGCGGATGCCGGCCACCGCCTGGTCATACCCACCTTCACGGCAGACCGACAAGTCATGGTGCTCTCTTTGACCGTCCAGGTGGACAGAAAAGGTGAGGTACTTGCTCGGCTTGAAAAGTCCGATCTTTTCCTTAAGCAGCAGCGCGTTCGTGCACAGGTAGATGTACTTCCTGCGCGCGATCAGTCCCTCGACGATCTCGACGATCTGCGGGTGCATCAAGGGCTCGCCGCCCGGTATGGAAACCATCGGCGCACCGCATTCCTCTACGGCACGGAAGCACTCCTCCGGGGTCAGCTCCTGCTTGAGAATATGGGCAGGATACTGAATCTTGCCGCAGCCGGCACATGCCAGGTTGCAGCGGAAGAGCGGTTCCAGCATCAGAACCAGCGGGTAACGCTCGCGGCCGCGCATCCGCTGCTTCAACACATAGGTGGCTACGGTCCACATTTGCGAAATCGGTACTGCCATAGTTGCGTTTCTCCGTCGACGCCTTGGCGTCTGGGTCTGTGGCTCTTGCCGTACTACTCGGCCGGCGCGCTCATGGCCCGGCGGTAATTCGTCAGGGCCAGCAATGGAAAGACATCGCGATAGGTGTGATAGGCGAGATAGAACACCCGCGGGAAGCCAGTACCGGTGATGATGGCCTCACGGGTCTTACCTTCACCCATGCTCTCGTCCCAGGATCCGTCCGCGCGCTGCCGTTCCAGCAGCCAGCGCACGCCCTTGGCAACAGAGTCGCTGCGGTTGTCACCCGCAGAGAGCAATCCGAGGATCCCCCATGCCGTCTGCGATGGAGTGCTCACACCCACGCCGCGGGTCACTGGATCGTCGTAGCTGTGGCAACTCTCGCCCCAGCCACCGTCCGCGTTCTGCACCGAGCGGATCCACTCCGCCGCCTGTTGGATCTCCGGCTCGTGATTCCACATGCCGATCGCTTCGAGTCCACGCAGCACCAGGAAAGTGCCGTAAAGGTAGTTCACACCCCAACGCCCAAACCAGCTCCCATCCGGCTCCTGCTCCTTCAGGATGAACTGGATCGCCCGCTCGATGCGCTTGTCCCTGCGCGTGTATCCATACGTCGCCAGCATCTCCAGGATGCGGCCGGTGATGTCCACCGTTGGTGGATCCAGCATCGCGTTATGGTCGGCAAACGGAATGTGCTGGAAGATCATCTTCGTGTTGTTCTTATCGAAGCTCGCCCACCCGCCGTTCTTGCACTGCATGGCGAAGACCCACTCGATCGCGCGGCGGGATACGTCGTACTGGTAGCGCTCTCGCGGATTATCGACCTTGTTCAGAGCCAGCAACACCTGCGCGGAATCGTCCGTGTCGGGATAGAACTCGTTGTTGTATTCGAAGTACCAGCCGCCGGGCTGCGCATTGCGCACCTTCACGGCCCAGTCGCCTTTATGACGAACCTCTTTCGCGAGCATCCAGTCCGCTGCCTTCAACAGGCGCGGATCGGTCCGCGAGACACCCGCCTCGCCCAGCGCGTAGACCATCTGCGCGGTATCCCACACGGGCGAGACACAGGGTTGCATACGGAAAGTCGGCTCGGCGTAATCGGGCGTACCCTGCGGCTCGTCGATGCCCAGCTTTTCAAACTCGTCCATGGCGCGGATGAAGTGCGGATCGTCCTCCGAATAACCCAGCACACGCAGCGCGATGATCGCGTTCATCATCGCGGGATAAATCGCGCCCAGGCCGTCGGACATCTCGAAGCGTTCCAGCATCCACTTTTCCGCCTTACGCAACGCAATTGCGCGCAGCGGACGGATGTGCACGCGCTCCGCCCAGTGCACCATGCGGTCGAGCAGGAGGAAAAAGTTGCGCCAACTGACAATCTTGTCGCGATTCCACCGCAACTTTAGGCTGGCTTTGTCACGTCCGCCAACAAAGAGCTCGTCGATGCCGCGTTCCACCGGAATCTTCTTGAAAGGCTTCTTGGCGTAAGCGATGGACAGCGGAACGAGGATCGCGCGCGACCACGAGGATATTTCGTAGATATTGAAGTAGAACCACTTCGGCGCGAGCACAATCTCCGGCGGAATGGCCGGAACGGCATCGTAGTCATACTGTCCCAGCGCACACAGATAAATCTTTGTGAAGGTGTTGCACTTCACTACGCCGCCGTGCGCCCGGATCCACGCCCGCGCTTTCACCATCAAGGGCTCTTCCGCGGATATGCCCATCAGCTTGCAGGCAAAATAGCACTTCACCGCCAGGCTGATATTGCCCGGACCACCGGGGTAAATGCTCCAACTGCCATCTTCGTTTTGGTAGCGCAGCATTTCCGTAAGGGCGCGCTGCATGCGTCCACGGATTTTGGGATCGACTGTCTCCAGAAGCACATGGAGAAAAATGTAATCGGCCTCCAGCATGCCGTCGGCCTCAAGCTCGCCGACCCAGTGACCGTCCTCCTGCTGCATCTCGAAGATGTGCTGTTTCGAGGCCTCGACTGCTTCGTTGACCTGATCCAGTCCGGCATCGATGCGCCCAAACTTGGGCTGTGCGGCGGGCGGCTGCATCTGCTGCACAGGAGCCCCCAGCGGGTTCTCATCCACAGATTGATTCATGCCATCTCTTTCGCAGCACTTTCCTGTACATGTAGACCGATCAACAAGAGCGAATGTGGCCATTCTTCGAGGAAGGGCCACGCCAAACAATCTCAAGCTAACCCCAGAACGACAGGAAACGTGCTCTAGCGGGCGGCGACTGCCGCCGGTCCTATCGCCTGCACGATCTCCGCCGGCAGTCCAAACCGTACGTTCTCCGGCATCACTTCCACTTCGTCGACCGTCCCAAAGCCTTTATCCCGCAGATACGCAACCACTTCAGAAACCAGAATCTCCGGCGCCGACGCGCCAGCCGTGACGGCGACCGTCGAAACGCCCTCAAGCCAGGCCGGCTGGATGGCGTTTGAGTTATCGATTAGATGCGCGATCGTGTTCAGGTTGCGCGAAACCTCTACCAGCCGATTCGAGTTCGAGCTGTTCGTGGATCCCACTACCAGAACCAGATCCGCCTCATGAGCCACGTTCTTTACCGCCACCTGCCGGTTCTCTGTCGCGTAGCAGATGTCCTGCGAGTGTGGTCCAACGATGTTCGGAAACTTCTCCTTGAGTGCCTGGATGATATCCCGCGCCTCATCAAGGCTCAGCGTGGTCTGCGTCAGATACGCCACTCGATTGGGATCCGGTACCTGGAGCGTCACTACTTCTTCCGCTGAGGAGACGACCTGGGTCACGTCCGGCGCCTCGCCAAGCGTCCCTTCGATCTCATCGTGATCGCGGTGGCCGATCAGCACCAGCGAATAACCCTGCCTGGCAAACTTTACTGCTTCGACATGTACCTTTGTGACCAGCGGGCATGTCGCATCGATCACCTTGAGACCCCGCTCCTTCGAACGCTGCCGCACCGCCGGTGACACGCCATGCGCGGAGTAGATCACGCGCATGCCTTCCGGCACATCATCGATGTCTTCGACAAAAATTGCGCCCTTCTCCGCCAACTCATTCACTACAAAGCTGTTGTGGACGATTTCCTTGCGAACATAGATGGGAGCGCCAAAGGTTTCAAGCGCGATCCGGACGATATCCACCGCTCGCACCACGCCGGCGCAGAACCCACGCGGCTTGAGGAGCATAACCCGTTTTGTGGCATTCAAATCGGCAGCCGGATGAGCAGCGGCGGGGGCTTCGATAGGGTAAGAAGTCACAATCCCTAGTATACCGGGAGGGTGGTCGCTTGTCAGTCAAAGACTGCACCATTTGTGGTGCCGATTTCCTCAAACGCCAGAAGCCTCGGCCAGCATCTGCTCGGCGTGGCGGAGGGAGGTTTCCGACCGCTTTGCCCCGCTCAGCATCCGAGCCACCTCCTCGACGCGCTCGGCCTGTTCCAGTCTGCGGATCGTGGTGCGGGTGCGGCCCTTCTCTTCTTTCTTTTCGACCACAAAGTGCTGCGTGGCAAAGGCTGCGATCTGCGGCAGATGGGTCACACAAAGCACCTGCTGTGACTGGCTCAGCACTTTGAGCTTCCTGCCCACCGCCTCCGCGGCCCGCCCGCCGATCCCGATATCGATCTCGTCGAAAACCAGCGTGCGCGGCAAGAGTATTCTGCGTTTCCCTTTGCCTGCGCGCGCAGCGCCTTCTTCCACGCTGACCTTCAACGCCAGCAGGACACGGCTCATCTCGCCACCAGAGGCGATCTGATCGAGCGGCTTGAGCGGTTCACCAGGGTTGGTCGCAATCTGACAAGCGATTGTGTCCCAGCCGTGGGCTGTCCAGTGCGCCTCTTCCTGGTCTCCGTCCACGTCGACGGCAAAGCGCGCCTTCATCGCCAGGTCGTTGATCTGCCGCTCGGCCATCGCGGCCAGTTTCTTCGCCGCGGCCGCGCGAGCCGTCGTCAGCGACTCCGCTTCGCGGCGATAGTCGGCCGCCGTCTCGGCAAGCTGTTTTCGCAGATCGGCCAGCACGGCATCACGGTTCTCAATTTCATTCAGTTTGGCGGCAACTTCCTGGCCATAGGCGATCACCTCGCCGACGCTCGCGCCATACTTGCGCTTGAGGCGATCGAGCAGTGCCAGTCTGTCTTCGATATCTGCGAGCCGCTCCGGAGACGCCTGTATTTTGTCACCGAAGTCGCGAGCCGTCTCAGCAACGTCTTCTACGGTGGCGCGCGCGGAAGCTAATTGGTGCGCGGCATCGCCAAAGCGCGGCTCATAACGCGCCAGCTCTTCCAGATGACGCTCGGCGGCACGCAGAGACGCCTCCGCTGCATTACTCCCGTCGTAGAGCTGCTCGTACGCTCCCATCGCAGCCGCGTAGAGCTTTTCTGCATTGTTCAGCACACGCTTCTCCGTCTCGAGCTGCCCATCCTCCCCATCGCGCAACGCAGCCGATTCGATTTCCCGCGACTGGAAGCGCCATAGATCAGCCATCCGCAGCCGTTCCTGCTCATCGCTCTCCAGCGATTGCAGTTTGTCGGAGCACTCCCGCCACGCCGCGTGCGCCATGGCTACCGCTGCAGTCGAAATGCCCGCGAAGCGATCGAGCAGCAGGCGCTGCTGAGTTCCATCGAAGCCGGCAAGCGTCTCCGACTGGGCGTGAATCAGGGCCAGTTCCGGCGCCAGCAGCTTCAATACCGCCGCTGTCGCAGGCTGATTGTTTACAAAGACGCGGCCCTTGCCCGAAGCGGTGATCTCCCGGCGCAATAGAATCTCGCCGTCGCCGGCATCCACGCCATGCGCTTTCAGGATCTGGTCGGCTTCTTCTGTGGATTCGAAGACACACGAGATGACAGCCTTCTCCGCGCCATGACGAACCATGTCGCTCGACGCTTTGCCGCCCAGCAGCAGCGCCAGCGCGTCTACCAGGATCGATTTGCCCGCGCCGGTTTCGCCGGTCAGCAGATTCAGTCCCGGGCCGAGTACGGCCGTGGCGTGGTCGATCACAGCGTAATTTTCGGCTCGTAACTCCAGCAGCATAGGCTCTTCCGAGGGCGAGCATAGCAGAGGTCACGCACCCAGATGCTCCCGGCGTTACCCTTCTCTGTGCCCGCATGGAGTAGCCCTTTGGTCACTTGCAATCCCTATCCGCTGGGGTTTCTTCCTGCTACCCTTTCTAGGAGCCGCAGATGACAGTCCAACCGATCTTTTTCGCGATCCTCCTGCTCTTTCAGGGCGATGACCAGGGCGCACCGTTGCCCTCCCCGCATTCCGGCGATGCGATCGTGGAGATGCTTCGGGCCAGCGGTCCTATCGCTCTCACCGTCCTCGGACTCCTTGTGTTTGCCAGTCTCTTCTCCTGGGCCATCATTCTGGGCAAGTGGATTGGCTTCCGCCGCGCTCGCAGCCAGAGCCGCGCCTTCCTGCGCGCCTTCCGCAAGGCAGCACGTTTGCAGGAGATCGGCGCCATCTCGGAACAGTACAAGCCCAGTCCGCTGGTCAACGTCTTCGACGAGGTCTACGAGACCTACCGACGCCAAACCGGAGGCTATGGCCCACCCCGCAACATCACTGCGCTGGAACGGACCGCGCAGTCGGCATCGAGCGAGGCGCTCACCTTCATGGAGCAGCGGCTCTCGTGGTTGGCCACGATTGCCGCAACCTCTCCCTTCATCGGCCTCTTCGGCACCGTCATGGGCATCGTGAAGGCGTTCCATGGGCTCGGCACCGCCGGCGCGGCCACACTGCGCGCGGTGGCGCCGGGCGTCTCGGAGGCGCTCATTACCACGGCGGCAGGCCTGGTGGTCGCCGTCCCGGCAGTCGTCGCCTACAACCAGTTCTCCGCACGCATTCGCGAATTTGGTTCCCGCATGGATGACTTTGCCCGCGAATTGCTGAACAGCATGGAAGAGATCACGCTGCGGCCACAGCAGGATCCGCTGGAGCGCGATCGCAGCGAGCAGAGAGAGCCGCTGCGGGAGACCGGCCGTGGCGTTTACTGATTCCGGAGGCCGCACCAAATCGTCCATGGCGGACATCAACATCACGCCGCTGGTGGACGTGGTTCTGGTGCTGCTCGTCATCTTCATGCTCACCGCGCCTGTCCTGCAGTCCGGCATCGACGTTGCTGTGCCGAAGACGCGCACCGTCCGCGAAGCCACGCAGGAGCACGAGGTCATCACCATCGATCGCGATCAGCGCGTGTTTCTCGGCGACCACCCCATCAACGTCAATGAGATTCCGCAGCGGCTGCATAATCCGAATGTCGATCCCTCGAAGCAGATCATCTATCTCCGCGCCGATGAGCGAGTTCCTTTCGGCGCATTTGCGTCCGTGATGGATGCAGTGAAACAGGCTGGCATTACCAATGTCTCGATCGTGACCCAGCCGCTCACCGGCACGCCGGGCAAGAAGTAGGAGCAGGATGCCCATGGACCTCGAAGAACGATACGAAAGGCGCGCGCCATTCGGTGTGCCCTTCGCGGAGTCCTTTGGGCTGCACCTGCTCATCGTTGGCGCGTTGGCCTCCTCGGTGTGGCTGCACAGCCGCATCCACGGGAACGAGTGGGGCCAGAACATGGATGCCGGCGCGATCCAGGCCAACCTGGTATCGAATGCACCGTCGATTCCGCTGCCTGAGATCCAAAAGCCGACCGACAACGTGCTGGCTACCGAGAATCCCAGTCCTGCCCCAGCGATCGAGAAGCAGGAGACCCTGCCCGCACCGGACCTGAAGGCAATCCCGATCCCGGTGAAACAGCCCGCGAAAAAGGAGCCACCGCCCAAGAAGGAAGCTCCGCCCAAGCAGGAACAAAAACATCCGCAGCCACAACAGCAGCCCAAGGATCGAGCGAACTTTGGCGAGCAGCAGGCTTCCAGCATTCCAAAGTCGATGGCTCAGCAGCAATCGCAGGCACCCGCAGCGCCGGTTTCCGTCACCGGCGGCGGTGGTTTCCGCTTTCCCTACTATGTGGCCATCATTCAACGCAAAACGCAGGAAAACTGGCTGAAACAGGAGGTAGACACCTCCACCCCCGCCGGCGCAAAGGCGTACATCTACTTCACCCTCTCTCGTGACGGCGCGCCCTCCGATGTCAAGGTTGGGGAATCAAGCGGTTCAGCATCGCTCGACCAGTCCTGCTTGCGGGCGGTGCAGCGTGTTGACAGTTACGGTCCACTTCCAGCTGCCTACAACGGTTCAACGTTGCAGGTGTCTTATTATTGTGAATTCACAGGTCGCTGATGGAGATAACCCCCAAAGTGAAAACATCCAGGACGTTGCAACGACTACGATCCTCCCTGTATCTCGCTGTCTCCTCTTTTCTACTTCTGCCATTCGCTTCGCCCGCTCATGCACAGGATTGGGTAAGAACCGGCTCCAACCTCGGCGTCGAGAAGATTCGCATGGCTGCTGCGGACTTCAAGCCGAACTCCTCCGATCCGCAAACTCCCGTCCTCAAAGCGACCTTCGACAACACTCTCTATAACGACTTGGCGAATGCAGGGTTCTTTGACATGGTTTCGAAGAGCCTGGCGCCTGCGGTGACCCCCGCTACTCCCGCTGAGGTAAACCTCGCGCAATGGTCCGGTGCGCCGGCCAATGCTGCCATGCTTGCGCTTGGTTCGCTTGCTGTGCAGGGCGGCAGGTTGAACGTCAATGGCTATCTGGTAGACGTAAAGGAAGCCGGCGCGCCGGCGATCGTCGGCAAGCAGTACGGCGAAGTGGCAACCCAGGACAACGCGCGGCTCATTGCCCACAAGTTCGCGGACGAGATCATCCTTCGCCTCGGTGGAGGCGTGAACGGAATCGCCGAAACCAAGATCTACTATGTCTCCTCGCGCTCCGGCGTGAAGGAGATCTGGGCCATGGATTACGACGGCCAGGGTGAGCACCCGGTCACGCACCTGGGTGACGTCTCGCTTTCGCCGCATATCTCTCCGGACAACAGCCGCGTCGCCTTCGCGTCACTGGGCCGATCCGGATGGACCATCCGCATGTATTCGCTGGTGTTGGGCCGCATGGTCAGCTTCCCCTCACCGGGCGGCACGACGATATCTCCCGCGTGGTCTGCCGATGGTGCGCACCTGGCGTTTTCTTCCGACCGGTCGGGCGATCCGGAGATATGGGTCTCCGATGCGAATGGCGGCGGCGCGCACCGCGTGACCACATTCCGCGGGCCGGACGTCTCCCCGTGCTGGAATCCCAAGACCAACAATCAGATTGCCTGGGTGAGCGGACGCACCGGCCTGCCACAGATCTACACCATGGAAGCAGACGGGGCGAACGTACAGCGGCTTACCGATGGAGGCTACGCTACCTCGCCCTCGTGGTCACCAAGCGGACAGTTCCTCGTCTTCGCCTGGGATCGCAAATACGGTCCGGGAGCGCCTGGCGGTCAGGACATCTACCTCATGGATATTGCCAGCAAGCGGTGGGTGCAGCTTACGCATGACGCCGGACGCAACGACTTTCCCTCCTGGGCTCCCGATGGGCGGCATATCGTCTTTGAGAGACAACTGGGCCGTCAATCCGAGATATGGACGATGCTGACCGACGGGACGCAGCAGCATGCGTTGACCCATGACGGAAATAACACCATGCCGGACTGGAGCTGGAAGTAAGTGCGTGGGACAATTTGTGCTTCCGTGTACCCTGAAGAGCGGATCGCCTGCGATGGTTTGTCCTCTTGCCGAAACGGGTACTGATACAGATTTCCGCGGCCTTCTCGATCGGCCGCGCTAAAGTTTTTTGACTGAGGAGAAGAGAGACCGTGAATCCGCTTCCTGCTCGTACCTGGAACATGCGCCGCCGTGCGGCTTCCTGCCTGGCTGTCCTTGCGATTGCAGCCTTTGCCGGGTGCGGCAAGAAACATGCTCCGCCGCCGCCCCCTCCACCGCCAGCCGCTGAGACCGGCGCCGCGCCAACAGCCACCATTACCGCAACGCCGGACAACATCAGTCCTGGAGACAAGGTGATCCTCTCCTGGAAGACCACCGATGCGACCGACGTCTCGATCGATGGTATTGGCGCTGTCCCCTCTGTGGGCACGCAGACCGTTTCACCCACCGCGACTACGGACTATCACCTTGTCGCGCGCGGGCTGGGCGGTTCTACCGACGCGACGGCTCACGTGACCGTGGGCGGCCCAGGCACGACCGGCGACCTCAGTGGCGAGACCGTCGACGACGCGACCTTCCACACCAACGTCACCGATATCTTCTTCGATTACGACAGCTACGATGTCAATCCGCAGTCGCAGACCGTAGTGTCCAAGGATGCCGCGTTCCTGGCCTCGCATCCGAAGCTGAAGATCGTCATCGGCGGCTACTGCGACGCGCGCGGCTCGACGGAATACAACCTGGCCCTGGGCGAGAACCGCGCGAATGCAGCGAAGCAGGCACTGGTGTCTGCCGGCGTCAATCCTGACCGTATTCGCACCGTCTCATACGGGAAAGAAAAGCAGTTCTGCACGGAAGCGAACGAGCAGTGCTATCAGCAAAACCGGCGCGCGGGATTTTCCGTCGACCGGTAACGCCAGCAGTACCAAAACAGTTCTGGTGCCAAAGTAATTACGGGGCAGCGTGACCAAGCCGGTCGCTCTGCCCCTTTCTCTGCGGCAAAGCGTCTAAAATGAACGAGAGTTTAAGGCTTTTTCGAGGCTTCACATGCGTAAATCCTTCTTTCCCGTCGCCGCTATCCTCCTGCTTTCGGTTACTGCCCTCCCGCCCCGCGCACACGCAGTGGCTAAGGAAATCATAGAGTTGCAGACCCAGGTCTCCCAGCTCCAGGACATGATCTCGCAGATGAAGCAGTCCAACGACGAGCGCATGGGCGTTCTGCTCCACATGGTGCAGCAGAACGCGGACAGCATTACGCGCATGACGACTCAGGTGGGCGCGATGCAGCAGGCCCTGTCCTCGCAGAACGAGAATCAGCAGCTATCCGGGCAGATGCAGTCGCTCAATGACTCGGTGGATGAATTAAGACGCGCATCGGCAAGCTGGATGCGACGCTGCAATCCATGCAGGCCCAGTTACAGAATGTGCAAAACCCGTCCACCACCGGCCCGGCGCAACCGGCAGGTCCGCGCCCAGCGGTCCTGGCGGAATGACCAATAACACACCTCCGGCGGGCGATCTGGCCCCGCAGCCAGCCGCTGGCAATGGCGGAGGCGCTCCTGCGCCTCCTTTGCAGCAGACCTACCAGGCAGCGCTGCGTGATTACAACTCCGCCAAATATGATCTTTCGAACTCGGAGTTCAGCGACATCGTCAAGTATTACCCTCAGGACGACTTGGCGGGGAATGCGCACTTCTACATGGGCGAGATCGCCTACCGGCAAGGCAAGTACCCCCTGGCCGTGAAGCAGTACGATGTGGTGCTGGAACAGTTCGCCGGCAACCCGAAGGCGCCAGCCGCACAATTGCGCAAGGGCGAGTCGCTGCTGCAGACGCAGCAGCGCGAGGCGGGCGCTGAAGAGCTGCGGTCGCTGATCCAGCGCTACCCGCAGACGCCGGAAGCGGCCGAGGCGCGGAGCAAACTCAACGGCCTGGGCATCCGGATCAATCCCAAGCCGACCGCCTACCGGCGATAACAAACCCAAGCGAATTCAGCGGCATCCCATCCGAGCAATGACAAAACATCACGATAGCGACGGACACAAGGGTGTCGTCGAAGAAGAGTCTCCCCGCGCCACCACGAGTCGTCCATCCATCACCGGCCAACTCGGCCACCGTACTTCCGACACAGATGTGAAGGACAATGACTCCGACTTCCCTGAACCAGGCGGACGTGAAGAACACTCAGGCGAGCCGGGTAGCTGAACTTATTCCGGAGCGGTCAAGCGTTCGAAACTTTGTTCACGACGAGAAGATACGTTCAGGAGAGCACGCGTCGCGGCAGGCGGCACGCTTCCCTGTCTTCGAGAAATCGCGGACTCGTCAACTTCCACTTCTTCAACAGAAACAGCAGCGCCGTTTTCAGTACGCCAATTCCATACACTACGCTGCGTTTGAAGTTGATCGAGGATGCTTCGTCGAAATACTTCGTGGGACAGGAGATTTCGCCGATCCGAAATCCAAAAAAAACCGCCTGAACGATGATCTGATTGTCGAAGACAAAGTCGTCCGAACAACACAGCAATGGAAGCCGTTCCAGCACTGGACGGTTCCATGCGCGATACCCGGTATGGTATTCGGATAATTTCTGCCCAATCAGCAGGTTTTGGATCAAAGTCAGAAAGCGATTCGATATGTACTTGTAGAGCGGCATGCCGCCCCTCAGTGCGCCATTTCCCAGGATGCGCGAGGCCAGCACGCAATCGTATTGGTCATAGGCAATCATGGAGGCCATGGCCGTGACCAGCAGCGGAGTGTATTGGTAGTCGGGATGCAACATGACGACGATGTCCGCGCCCCTGGAAAGCGCTGCCTCGTAACATGTCTTCTGATTCGCGCCGTAGCCCCGGTTCCGATCGTGCCGAATCACATGGAGGCCCAGCTGGCGAGCCAGTTCCGTGGTGTTATCCAAGCTCGCATCATCGGTCAGGATGATATCGTCCACGATGTCGCGCGGAATCTCATCCACGGTACGTTGAATGGTCTTCGCGGCGTTGTAGGCCGGAAGGACGACTGCAATCTTGCGATGATTCAGCATGGGATCGATGGATGGGACCGAGCACTTCCCAAAGTACTTTGAGAATACAAGGATTCATCGCGCATGCGTGTGTTAGTCACACGCGCGATATTCCAATGATCCGCTTCGATGTGCAAGATACTTAGCGCATCCGCTGCATCACGTCGTCGAGAACCGACTTCGGCGGCCGAACGCGAGATTCCGGCAGCGTGCCCAGCGGCTCGTCGACCAGGTTCAGTATGTCTGTAAAGCTGGGCTTCTGCGTGTCCACGTAGAAGACGCCGGTGAGTATTTCACCTTTGCGCTGGGACTCCATCAACGCCTGGACCGCGTGAATGCGATCGGTAGGGTTGTAATCGTCGTGCAGTTTGCGCAACCGCAGGTGCGACCCGTCGTGCATCTCGACGTCGTAGGTAGAACCGGCGTCGTAGTCTACGGTGATGTCTTCGAAGTGCGGTACGAAGCCGACCTCGGAGATCGCCTCTTCATGCTCCTGCATGTACTTGTAGCTCTTGGTCGAGCCTTCGTGGTCGTTGAAGGTGACGCACGGCGAAATCACATCCAGTAGCACCGTGCCTTTATGTGCAATGGCTGCCTTCATCATGGCCAGCAGCTGCTTCTTGTCGCCTGAGAAGGAGCGTCCAATAAAGGTCGCGCCCAGTTCGATGGCGAGCGTGCAGGTATCAATCGGCGGCAGGTCGTTGATCACGCCGGTCTTGAGCTTCGAGCCGATGTCGGCAGTAGCCGAAAACTGGCCCTTGGTCAGCCCGTACACGCCGTTGTTCTCGATGATGTAAATCATCGGCAGATTGCGCCGTAGCAGGTGGACGAACTGCCCCATGCCGATCGACACCGTATCACCATCACCGGAGACACCGATGGCCTTCATGGTGTGGTTGCCCAGTAGCGCGCCGGTGGCCACGGCGGGCATACGCCCGTGCACACTGTTGAAGCCGAACGAACGGCTCATGAAAAATGCCGGACTCTTCGACGAGCAGCCGATGCCGGAGAGCTTCATCACTCGCTCGGGTTGCAGGCCCATCTCGTAGAAGGCGTCGATGATGCGCTCGGAGATGGCGTTGTGTCCGCAACCCGCGCATAGATTCGTCTTGCCGCCGCGGTATTCAATGATGGGCAGGCCGAGACGGTTCACCTTCGGAGCAGGCTTCGGCGTGGGTGCTGGAGGAGCGGTTGCCATGGTTAGATTCCTTCCTGCATGACCAGTTCGTCGGTCACGCTGCGCGCATCGATCGGCAGGCCGTTGTAGTGCCGCACACTGCGCAGTTTGGTGGCATCTTCGGGAGGCAGATCGAGCTTGAGCAGGCTCAGCATCTGCGCATCGCGGTTCTGCTCGATGACATAAATGCGGTCGTGCGCAGCGACGAACTCGTGGATCTCGCGCGTGAATGGATACGCGCGGATACGAAGGTAGTCCGTCTCTACCTTGTACTCGGCTCGGAGTTGCTCGCGGCTCTCGGATACCGCGAAGTCCGTAGTGCCGTAGGCGATGAGCCCGATCTCGGAGGTGCCGTTCGCTACGATCACCGGTGTCGGAACCATCTTGCGAGCGGTATCGAACTTGCGTGCCAGCCGCTCCATCACCTGCTGATATTCATCTGGCCGTTCGGTGTAGAGAGCCCGTTCATTGTGTCCGCTGCCACGGGTGAAGAAAGCAGCCTGCGGATGATCCGTGCCCGGCAGCGTGCGGTAGCCGATGCCATCGCCATCGACATCCTTGTAGCGCGCAAAGCCGCCCTGGCGGGTAAGATCTTCCGCGCTCAGCACCTTGCCGCGCTGCATCGGCTTTTCCGGATAGGTGAAGGGCTCGGTCATCCAGTTGTTCATGCCCAGGTCAAGGTCGGAGAGGACGAAGACCGGCGTCTGCAACTGTTCGGTAAGATCGAAGGCCGCAATACTCATATCGAAGCACTCCGTCACCGAGCCGGGCAGCAGCATAACGTGACGTGTATCGCCGTGGGAGAGATAGGCCACAGAGAGAATGTCGCCCTGCGCCGTGCGCGTCGGCATGCCGGTCGACGGGCCCACGCGCTGAATGTCGAAGATAACCGCGGGTATCTCTGCAAAATAGGCCAACCCGGTGAACTCCGCCATGAGCGAAATACCCGGACCGGAGGTGGCTGTCATCGAGCGGGCACCCGTCCATGCCGCACCCAGCACCATGCCGACCGCGGCCAACTCATCTTCAGCCTGAACGACCGCAAAGGTCGCCTTGCCGCTGGGTTCAACACGGTACTTCTTCAGCAGATCGATCAAATTTTCCACCACCGAGGACGATGGCGTAATGGGATACCAGGTCACCACGGTGACGCCGGCGAACATACACCCAAGCGCGATTGCGGCATTGCCCTCAATGATGATCTTGCCCTCGTTCGCATGCATACGCTCGACGCGGAACGGATCTTGCTTGACCAGCGAAGCCTTCGCGTAGTCGTAGCCAGCCTGCACGGCAGACCAGTTCAGATCGGCAGCCTTCTGCTTCTTCGCGAACTGGCGACGCACCGCAGCTTCCACGGTGGCCAGGTCCATGTCCAGCAACTGCGCGACCACGCCGACATACACCATGTTCTTAACGAGCTTGCGCAGCTTGGCCTCGGGGCACACCGCAGCGGTGATCTTGTCGAAAGGCACCGGATAACACGTGACGTCGTCGCGATACTGCTTCAGATTTGCCGTCTCTTCGTAAATGGCGACGCCACCGGCAGGCAGCGAGAGGATGTCATCCTTGGAGGTTTCGGCATTCATCGCCACAAGAATGTCGATCTCTTTTTTGCGCGCAACATGACCGTGCCTGCTGGCACGAATGGTGTACCAGGTGGGCAGGCCGGCAATGTTCGATGGAAAAAGATTCTTACCGCTGATGGGAACACCCATCGCAAAGATGCTCTTTAGCAGAACATTGTTCGCAGATTGCGATCCGGAGCCATTGACTGTGGCTACCTGGATGCTGAAGTCGTTGACCACCTCGCCGGAGCGTCCAGAGGCAGCCCGCGGCTGCTCTGTCTTCAGGGTCACATCACTTGTTGCCATCGAGCGGATTCCTTCCCCAGACACCAGATTCCTGCCGGCCTGAAGCGCGCTTCACGCGCCAGCCATCACCATCTTTTTAGTATAGGGCAGCGTTGTCCAACCCGCTTACACGGCACGGGTTAACTGCGCAGGCTCACGGTTGAGCGGTTGCTGAACGGTGCTGAATTGTTAGCAAGCCGCTATTCGTCACTGGCGGATGTCACGCAGCGATTGCTCCGCCTCGCCCTGCTCTGCGGCCGTCAAAGGCAGCAGTGGCAGCCGTGGCGAACCGCCATAGTAGCCGTTCAGGTCGCAGGCGTATTTCACACCAGGGATACCCAGGCGCCCACAGATGAGGTCCGCTGCATTCAGAATGCGCCGCTGTTTCTCTTCGGCCAGCGTTGCATCTCGATCCTTCCATGCCATGTAGATCTCTGCGCAGGCTTGCGGCGCGAAGGAGGCCATGGCCAGCACGCCTCCGGTCGCGCCCGCCGTGAGTGACGGCAAAAAAGTCTGGGCCGAACCGCAGAGCACCTGGAAGCCAACCTCGCGCATGCGCGTCTTAAAACCAGGCGCAGGCGACGCCGCATAGCCACCACCAGCCATCAACGCATCTGCAGGCATCAAGGCCGCGGCCAAACCGGCGGCTTCGGCCTGCGTGTTCAACATGCGGCTGGTGACGGCCGTAAAAGTGGCGGTGACGGCGACATTGCGGCGAGGCGCGGAGGCGGTCGCTGCAACGATGTCGCCGATACGCCCCGGCTTACCGCCCGAGTCCTTGATGCCGTAGATATTTCTATGACCAGAAAGCTCGGCGATCACCTCCACCGGCAACTCGTAAGCGGTGTAGGCCGGAATGCTGTAGAGCAGCACCGGCAACGCCGATGCATCGGCAACCATGCGGTAATAGTTCAGCAACTCGGCCGGGCGCGTTTGGGAGCGCAGCAGTTGGGGCCTGTAGAAATGCGGCGTGCGGACCAGAGCCAGGTCGTAATCCAGCGAAGCGGCATGCTCGATGCGCTTCAAGGTTTCGATCAGGCTTTCGTGACCCACCCCAGCGATAAGTATGCGATCGTCCGCAGCAGCATTGCGCGCCACGCGCAGAGCTTCGCGGGTCTCTTCATCGTTCAGCATCACGGCTTCGCCGGTCGAACCCAAAACGACCAGCCCGACGAGAGGAGACCGGCAATAGCGCTCTACGTTGCGCTCCAGATTGTGCCAGTGCGGCCGGCCATCTGGCTGGAATGGCGTGGGGATGGCGGCGAAAACTCCTTCAAGCAGCATCGCTCTGTCCCCTTACCGCGCTGCCAGCGCGCGTGCTGCGTGGAGTTGCTGCAATGCCTCTACATGGATGGTCTCGCGCTGCAGGGCGGCAATGCCCTCCGCGGCTGCTCGGGCAGCGGCCATCGTGGTGATGGTCGGGATACGCTGTTGCACAGCGGCGCGGCGAATGGCCTTTTCGTCGAAGAAAGTGTCCTGCCCCTGCGGCGTGTTGATGATGAGATGAATCTTGTCTCCCTTGATGAGATCGACAACGTTGGGACGCCCCTCCTTCACCTTATAGACGCGTTCCACGGTCAGCCCCGCGCGTTCCAGCACATCCGCGGTGCCGTGAGTCGCGACCAGTTGGAAGCCGAGATGAACATATTCGCGGGCCAGCGCGACGAGGCCGTCCTTGTCGCGATCGTTCACGCTGAAAAAGGCCGTGCCGCGTAGCGGCAAGCGTTGACCGGCCGAGAGCTGCGCCTTCGCGAAGGCCTCGCCAAAATTGTCCGCCACACCCATCACTTCGCCGGTCGAGCGCATCTCCGGTCCCAGCACTGTATCCACGCCGGGGAACTTGTTCCAGGGGAAGACAGGCGACTTCACGTAGAAGTGAGACCCGGTATCCAGGTCGCAACCCTCGCGGACCTGTTCCGGCAGCAGATTTGCAAGGGTCTTGCCGGTCATGATGAGCGATGCAATTTTCGCGAGTGGAACTCCGGTCGCTTTTGAGACATAGGGCACGGTGCGCGAAGCGCGCGGGTTCACCTCGATCACGAAGACGCGATCACGCTCACCCTTCTGACGGCTGCGCTGGATGGCAAACTGCAGGTTCACCAAACCATGCACGTTGAGCGCCAGAGCGAGCTGCCGCGTGTAATCGCGCAGCGTTGCCAGTGTCTCCCGCGACAGATCCACCGTGGGCAGCACGCAGGAAGAATCGCCGGAGTGGATACCGGCCTCTTCGATGTGCTGCATGATGCCGGCGATCACCACGTCCTTGCCGTCACACAGCGCGTCGACGTCAACCTCGACCGCCGCCTCGAGGAAGTGGTCAATCAGCACCGGGCGTGCCTGCGAGTACTCGACTGCCTCAGCCATGTACTGGCGAACGCCAGCTGCGTCATAGGCGATCACCATGGCCCGCCCGCCCAGCACATAGCTGGGACGCACCAGCACCGGATAACCCACGCGCTCCGCACCGGCAAGCGCCTCTTCGACGCTTGTGGCCATCGCGCCGGGCGGCTGGGGAATGTTCAGCCGTTCGAGCAGAGCGCCAAACTGTTTCCGATCTTCTGCCAGGTCAATGGATTCCGGCGACGTGCCGAGTATCTTTACCCCTGCTTTCTTCAACGGCAATGCAAGATTCAAGGGCGTCTGGCCGCCGAACTGCACGATCATGCCGACGTCCGCTCCACCGGCGGTCTCGCGCTCGTAAATTGCAAGCACGTCTTCAAGCGTGAGTGGCTCGAAGTAGAGCCGGTCGCTGGTGTCGTAGTCGGTCGAGACGGTCTCTGGATTGCAGTTCACCATCACCGTCTCATAGTCATCTTCCTTCAGCGCGAAAGCGGCGTGGCAGCAGCAGTAGTCAAACTCGATTCCCTGCCCGATACGGTTCGGTCCTGAGCCGAGGATGATGACCTTGCGTCTCGCGGTTGGCGGCTGCTCGTCCTCTTCGTCATACGCGGAGTAGAGATACGGTGTCTCACTCTCGAACTCGGCCGCGCAGGTATCCACGGCCTTGAAGACTGGTTTCAACCCGAGCCTATGCCGCAGCTCACGCACCTCATCGGCGCCCGTGGCAGAGTCGAGATGCCACACTTCGGCGATACGGGCGTCGGAGATGCCCATGCGCTTGGCCTTGCGCAGCACTTTTGGATCTACCGTCTCAAGCTTCTGGGTGCCAAGCAACTCGATGGTATCGGTGATCTCTTTCAGTTGATAGAGAAACCAGGGATCCATCGCCGTGATGCGTGCCACCTCCCGCACCGTCATGCCCGTGCGAAAAGCGTAGCGAATGTAATCCAGCCGCTGCGGCTGTGGCGTCACCAGGCGCTGCATCAGGCGACGAGGTTCGATCGTCTCCGAGCCCACGCGCCGGCCCGTTTCGAGCGAGCGCAGGGCCTTCATCATCGCTTCCTTGAAGGTGCGGCCAATCGCCATCACCTCGCCGACCGACTTCATCTGCGGGCCCAGCGTCTCGTCGGCTCCGGGGAACTTTTCAAACTGCCACTTCGGCACCTTCACGACCACATAGTCGATGGTCGGTTCGAAACATGCTGGCGTTTTACGCGTGATATCGTTGGGAATCTCGTCCAGCGTGTATCCGACGGCGAGACGCGCCGCGATCTTGGCAATCGGAAAGCCTGTCGCCTTCGAAGCGAGCGCGGATGAACGCGAGACGCGCGGGTTCATCTCGATCACAGTCATGCGGCCGGTCTGCGGGTGCACGGCAAACTGGACGTTCGAGCCGCCGGTTTCAACACCGATTTCGCGCATTACCCGGATTGCCGCATCCCGCATTGTCTGATACTCGCGATCGGTCAGCGTCTGGGCCGGCGCAACGGTGATGGAGTCGCCCGTATGAACCCCCATTGGGTCCATGTTCTCAATGGAGCAGATAATGATGACGTTGTCCGCGAGGTCGCGCATCACCTCCAGCTCATATTCCTTCCAGCCGAGAACGGATTCTTCGATCAGACACTCGTGCACCGGTGAAAGGTCAAGCCCGCGTGAGAGAATTTCCATCAACTCTTCGCGGTTGTAGGCGATGCCGCCGCCGGAGCCACCCAGGGTGAACGACGGACGGATCACGACCGGAAAGCCGATCTTTGCAGAAAAGTCCATGCCGTCGCGGATGTTGTTCACCAGCGAGGAGCGCGGCATATCCAGCCCGATCTTCTGCATTGCATCTTTGAAAAGAAGACGGTCTTCGGCCTTCTTGATGGCGTCCAGCTTCGCGCCAATCAATTCCACGTCATACTTTTCGAGGATGCCGGCGTCCGCCAGATCGACAGCGAGATTCAAAGCAGTCTGCCCGCCTACGGTCGGCAGCAGCGCGAACTTGCCTTTGCGCTTGCCATCGATGCCGGTCATCATCGCGGCTTCGAGCCGAATGATCTCTTCCACGTATTCGCGTGTCAGCGGCTCGATGTAAGTGCGGTCCGCAAGTTCGGGATCGGTCATGATGGTGGCCGGATTTGAGTTCACCAGCACCACTTCGTAACCGTCCGCGCGCAAAGCTTTTACCGCCTGAGTGCCGGAGTAATCGAACTCCGCCGACTGGCCAATGACGATAGGGCCGGAGCCGATCACGAGGATTTTCTGAATGTCATTTCTGCGAGGCATTTGTCTCTCTTAGCGTCCCTGTGTGCCGACCAGGCCGGCGAAATCGAATTCGGTCCATCTGTGATACACGCGCTCACCCGCGATGAAGTCCTGATCCTCTTGAGTCAGATGTGGACGGCCCCGTGGATGTCCTTGACGATCGGTAAAGCGGCCTGAGGCTTGGAGGTTTCCATGATGTCCCGCGGCTGTCAGCGTGTGCAGGTAGACCCAGCGCTGGTCAGGCTCTGAGGCGCCGGGTGTGTACTGGCTCTCCGAGCGCGTGACGTTGCCCCTGGCGTCAAGGCAGGCAACCACATTGCGATCGAACTCGCCGTCGTGGTTCCACTGATAGACAGCCCGGGGAAGTTCTTTGAGCTTCCAAACCATGGCAATGCCCTCAATGTTGCCCTTACGCTCCCGAAGCTGCTCGCGCAAATCGGCTGTGATGTACCAGCCACCTCGGGCATAAAGCTCTGTCGGACGCGGCGGCGCCACGCCGAGACACCGAGTGACATAGGACATAGCCGCCCTGTCCGGGGGGCCGTAATGCAGACCCGTGCCAGATCCCATTACCTGTGCCGCCGCCGAAGTGAAGCAGCCTGCCGCCAGCGAAACCATCGCCGCACCTGCCAACAGGCAATGCGATCGCAGGTTCACCGCTTCCACTCCTCCATCATTCTGCGGAAGTCGTGGAAGAGGTAGTGCGAGTCATGCGGGCCTGGACTCGCCTCCGGGTGATATTGCACGCTGAACAGTGGCAGGGAACGATGCCGCAATCCTTCCAGCGTGTTATCGTTCAGGTCGACGTGGGTAAGGTCCACCTCACTCTGCTTGAGCGAGTCGGGGTCGATGGCGAAGTTGTGGTTGTGCGCGGTGATCTCGATCTTGCCGGTACCGGTCTGCTGCACAGGATGATTACCGCCGTGATGACCGAACTTGAGTTTGTAGCTTTTGCCTCCGAGCGCAAGCCCGATGATCTGATGACCGAGACAGATGCCGAAGATCGGCTTCTTCCCTGCCAGTTGGCGGATATTTTCCTGCGCATAGTGCAGTGGCTCGGGGTCGCCCGGACCGTTGGAAAGAAAGATGCCATCTGGCTTGAGCGCAAGCACGTCCTCCGCTGAGGTCTGTGCAGGCACGACGGTGACGCGCATTGCCTCGCGCGTAAGCATCCGCAAAATGTTGTGCTTGATGCCGTAGTCATAAGCCACTACATGAAGATCATGAGCGGGCGCTTCAGGCATCAGTCCTGGAACCGCATTCCCTGCATGTTCGCGCGTCCATTCGTAGCTCTCTTTGGTCGATACCACGCTGGCCAGATCGCAACCATCCATCTTCGGCTGAGCCTTGGCCCTTGCGATGAGCGCCTCAGCGCTCGAGTCCTTTGTGGAAATGACGCCGCGCATCGCACCGTAGGTGCGCAGGTGCCGCACCAGAGCGCGGGTATCGATCTCCGAGATAACCGGCACACCGTGGCGCTCCAGATATTCGTCGGCGACCTGCTCGGAGCGCCAGTTGGAGCTGACGGGCGAGAACTCCCGCGTCACCAGGCCTTCAATGTAGGGTTTCTGCGCCTCGGCATCGGCGGCATTGGTACCGTAATTGCCGATCTGTGGGTTCGTCAGGACAACGATCTGGCCTGCATAGGACGGATCGGTGAAGATCTCCTGGTAGCCCGTCAGTGATGTATTGAAAACGACTTCGCCCGCGCGCTCACCGCCCGCGCCGTGGCTCTCACCGCGGAAGACGCGCCCGTCTTCGAGCGCAAGGATGGCCTGCATCGTTGCTCCATAGGGTGGATTCAATCGATGTTAGCAGGTTTAACGACGAGAATCGATGACAGCGCGCCAATGAGACGCGCCGGACGCCTCGTCAGTAGTGCTTTATTCGACGACGTGCATTTTTTCGGTGGGCCAGTAGACGAACGCGGCCTTGCCATAGATAAAGCTGCGGTCCACCGGACCGAAGTCGCGGCTGTCGCTGGAGATCGAGCGATGATCGCCCATCACGTAATAACAGTGCGCAGGCAGCACCACGGGCGACACCGATCGCTCATCGCGGAAACGCTGCGGCACATACGGCTCTGGAATGCGCGTGCCGTTCACGTAGACGCGCCCCTCGTCTACCTCCAGGCGGTCGCCGGGCACTGCGATGACGCGTTTGATGTAGCTCTTCGACGGATCGCGCGGATAGTAAAAGACGACGACATCGCCGCGGCTGATGTCTTCAAAGTGATAGGCAAACTTGTTGATGAAGATGCGGTCCTGGTCATGCAGCCGCGGCAGCATACTGGTGCCTTCCACACGCACCGGCTGGTAAAGGAAGGTGATGACGAAGAATGCCACCGCAAGCGAAACAAGGATGTCGCGCGCCCAGACCGCGAGCGCGCGGTGACGGCTACGCCGGGCATGCACATCCAGCGGATGCAGCTCCTGTGATTGACTTTCGTCGCTGTCCATCAATTGCAACCGAGGCTACCGGAGGGGCAGACGATGTGCGCAGGCTTCGAGAGTGGCCGCGCCTGCCCTCCACTAGGAATGTACTGCGGATTCCCATGCACGTCATCAATTCCATTGAGTTGCGCGGCCCGGAGTTCCAGTGGCCGCTGCATCACCATCTCCAAGCTGGTACCCTCCGGGATGACGACCTCGTCGCCACGGGTGAGGAGCGTATAGATCAAGCCGCCGGCGACTCCGGCAAGACCGCCGATAGCCGCTGCCGTCCCCGGACTCCCGCTGGCCGCACCACCGATGACGCCGCCAGTGGCGCCAATGACACCGCCCTTGGCCACGTTGCCCATATCCTTGCCCTTGTTGCTGGGCTGCTCGATGGTGCCCTCCTCGCCCTTGACCGAGGGACCGCCGGAGCCAGGCAGGTTATCTACGGCTCCGGGGATGCCGACGACCTGACCATTGGGGAAGATCATGGTGGTGAAGTGCATCAACAGCTTGGCACGTCCCTTGATGCGTCCAGGCCGTTCCACCTTGTCCACGACTCCCTGTACATAAACGCCGGAGGGGATCAGGACATGAGATCCCACGATCACCGGGAAGGTAGAAATCAGATAGACGCCATCGCCAGGACGCGCCGTTTTTGTATTGACGCCGCTCTTCAGCGACAAGAGCACCTTGGTGCCGGCAGGAACGGTGTAGATCTGGCCGTTGAGACCGTTTTCGGTCACAGCACCGCCGGGAGATGGCATATCACCGGGCCGTGGCGGTACCGGAGGCGTTGGAGACGCCTGCTGTGCAGGTAACGTGTAGGGACCAGCAAGCAGGGCGCTGCATAGGAACCATGCGGCCGCGTTGCTCGGTTTCATCAATCTGGCACCCACTTCCAGTTTATAGACGCAGCCGCAAGACCATGGATAGCGTTTTCGTCCCTGCGATTACCCGCTCGGCATGGCAACATCGTTACGAAAGAGAATTGCAGCCGTCAGCCGATCAGGAGCCGCGTTTGACTCAATCCGCAGGATGCCGATTTCCGGAGGCAACAGCCATCCTGGAGCAGGCTGTTCGCGAGCACGTTTTCCCTGGGTGCGCTTTCGCTGTCCTTGCCGCGGGCGACATCCAGCCTTCGGAGGGTGCGGCGCATGCGGTCGGTCAGTTTACCTACGAGCCGGATGCGCCTCCCGTCGAACCCGGCACCATCTTCGACCTCGCCAGCCTGACCAAGGTGCTGGCAACCACCGCGGCCGTCATGCTGCTCTACGACCGCCGGCAACTTGCCCTCGATGAACCCCTGGCCGATTGGCTGCCGGAGTTTGCTGCCGCCGGTCTTTCCGATTCTTGGCCCGACGCTCGACGATCGCGCGTGACATTGCGCATGCTGCTGGATCACTCTTCCGGACTTCCCGGTTATGTCCGCCTCTTCGAATCAGCGAGCGACCGCCTTGCGATGATCGAGGCATGCCTGCGTCAACCGCTGACGGCGGATCCAGGAACACGCACTGAGTATTCCGATATCGGTTTCATCATCCTCGGATATCTGGTCGAGACAATCACAGGCGAGCGTTTGGATTCCTACTGCCGGCGCGAGATCTTCGCACCACTCGGCATGAGAACAACTCGTTTTTGCCCGGATGAGCCGCTGCGTGCATCAATTCCACCTACCGAGAACGACCGCAGCTTTCGGCACCGCATCATCCAGGGGGAGGTCCACGATGAAAACGCTTTCGTGATGGACGGCGTTGCTGGACATGCAGGCCTCTTCTCCAATGCTCTCGATCCTCTGCGGCTCGCAGCCTGCATGCTGGCCAACGGCGTGACGCTGTCCGGTTCGCAGCTATTCTCTGCGCAAACGGTCGCGCGCTTTGCGGAAGCCGCCCAGCAGCCCTCCGGCACTTCGCGAGCGCTCGGTTGGGATACGCCGTCCGTTCCTTCCTCTTCAGGAAGCTTCTTCTCGCGGCATTCCATCGGTCATCTTGGGTTCACTGGCACATCCCTCTGGATCGATCTGGATGCCGCCATTGCTGTCAGTTTGCTGACGAACCGCACCTGGCCGGATCGCTCCAATCAGGCGATTCGTGAGGTACGCCCGCGCTTTCACGACGCTGTCCGGCGAGAGCTTGGAGTCGATCATAAAAAGTGATCGCGGCAATGCAACGGCCCGGAGGGTCACAACTGCAGTAACGCGGATTCGCATTTTCTTCGATAGAGATTTTGACGTGCGCGGTAAAATAGCTTTAAGGGACTTTTCCGACGAACATGGCTACTTTGACCCCGGCAACCCGCATGACCAACATTGAAGACGACGGGGCAGCCCGCACCCCTACCGAGAGTGAACTGCACGAACTCACGACGGAGAGTCCCAACTCTGCGTCACAAGGATTCGATACCAAGTCTGCACTCGAGATTGCACGCATCATCAACCATGAAGACAGCAAAATCGCCGGCGCGGTCAAGAAGGCTCTGCCGGAGATCGCTCTGGTGATCGATGCCGTGGCGAGAGCGCTTCGCGACGGTGGCCGGTTGATCTATGTCGCTGCCGGCTCGAGCGGCCGCATCGCCGCGCTCGATGCCTCGGAATGCCCTCCCGCATACTCCACATCGCCGCAGGCGGTGCAGTACATCGTCGCCGGTGGCCCAAAAGCTGTCGCCTCGGCGGTCGAGGTGAATGAGGATTCTCCAGAGCTGGGGCAGCGCGACATTGCGCGCCGCCGCCCCACACGCAAGGATGTGGTGATTGGCCTCTCCGCTTCCGGGCGGACGCCATATGTCGTCGGCGCGGTCGAATATGCGCGCAGCCGGGGCGCCCACACTGCGGCCATTACCTGCAACCAGAACACCGCCCTGGCCGCGGCAGCAGAGGTTGCAATTGTTGCTGAGGTAGGGCCCGAAGTGATTTCCGGGTCGACGCGTATGAAAGCGGCGACCGCGCAGAAGATGATCACCAACATGATCACCACTGCCGCGATGACGCGGCTCGGCTACGTGTACGAAAACATGATGGTGAATGTGCATATGCACAATGCCAAGCTGGTGGAGCGCGGCATCGGTGTGCTGATGCGTGCCTGCAATATCGACCGTGAAACCGCTGTACAGACCATCAAGTCCGCCGGGAAAAGCGTCCCGATTGCCCTGGTGATGTTGAAGGCGGGGGTCGATAAGCCCGAGGCGGTTCGCCGTTTGGCCAAGGCGGACGGCAACGTAAGGCTGGCGATTGAGGATACCGTCCTGGAATTATAGACAGAACACGATGTTCTGAAAGCCAACGCGCGGGTGCTTCGGCGCGAGGCCGATACTACTCCGATACGCCTTCTACAACTTCCGTCCATTCCGGGCCTGACGCTGTTTGACGCCGGCGTTGCCATCCGTACACTGAGGGGACACCGGCCATTTCACTGTTGTCGTGTAGGGCCACCGTTTTGCGAAGTGTGGCTTTTTTGCTGACCGAAGAGCCACGCTGGCTGACTACACCTACAGTGAAATGATCCAGCAGGAGTCCCCAAATTCATGGAAAAGTTCGTCATTCGTGGCGGAAATCCTCTACTCGGTTCCATCCGCGTTTCCGGCGCGAAGAACTCCGCCCTTCCCTGCATGGCTGCCGCCATCCTTACCGAAGGCGATGTCGTCCTCGAAAATATTCCCCAGGTACGCGACATTGAGACGGAGCGCAAGCTGCTGGTCTCCATGGGCGCCGAGGTGGAACTCGGTTATGGCCGCGCGCAGCATCGGACCTCCATCTCCTGCCGCGTGCTTTCGGACCCCGTCGCAAAGTACGAGATCGTCAAGACCATGCGAGCCTCGTCGCTTGTTCTGGGGCCGCTTATCGCTCGTACCGGCCTCGCCCGGGTAGCCATGCCTGGCGGCTGCGCCATCGGCGGCCGTCCTATCGATCTGCATATCAAGGGACTCGAAGCGATGGGCGCCACCATCACCCAGGAGCACGGCTACCTGGAGGCGCGCACCGAGCGGCTGAAAGGCGCACACATTCAATTCGACAAGATCACCGTAACCGGCACGGAGGACCTGCTGATGGCGGCCGTGCTCGCTGACGGCGAAACGGTTATGGAGAACTGCGCCCGAGAGCCTGAAGTGACCGATCTGGCGGCGATGCTCGTCTCCATGGGGGCGAAGATCGAAGGTGCTGGATCGAGCGTGATCCGCGTTCAGGGTGTCGACAAACTGCACGGCACGCGCCACCGTATCAATCCGGACCGGATCGAAGCAGGCACCTTCCTTCTGGCAGGCGCCATCACCGGTGGCGATCTCCGCGTGACCCAATGCAATCCGGCACATCTCAGCTCGGTCATTGCCAAGTTGCAGGAGTGCGGTGTGCGCCTGGACATCGAGGGCGACACCATTCGCGTTCGAAGCGAAGGCAACCTGCGCAGTGCGGACGTTTCCACCGAAGAATATCCCGGCTTCCCTACCGATATGCAGGCCCAGTACATGGCCCTGGCAACACAGGCAGAAGGGACTTCTGTCGTGGTAGAAAACATATTCGAAAACCGCTTCATGCACGTGCAGGAGCTTGCGCGTATGGGCGCCAACATCAAGGTGGACGGACGCACCGCCACGGTGCGCGGGAAGACCCCGCTCTCGTCGGCCGCCGTGATGTGTTCCGATCTGCGCGCTTCCGCTTCGCTCGTTCTCGCAGCCATGGTCGCCGAGGGCGAGACAATCCTCGACCGTGTCTACCATATCGACCGCGGATATGAGCGCATTGAGGAGAAACTTCGCGGGGTGGGTGCGGAGATCCGCAGGTTAGGAAATATCTTTGCCAGCAAGCCGTCGGCATAGTGACGCGGCCACGCAACCGCCGCTCCTGGGCGATAAATGCTCCTGTAGCGATAAGTGCTCTGGGACGATAAATGCTCTGGGACGGTAAAATCATCTGAATACCGGATGCCCCAACTCTCGCCCATCGCTCCACCCAATCTCTTCGCACCTCGACCGCTACGGGTGTGGCTGGTCATGGGTCTCTTCGTCGTTTATCTGATCGTTTCTTATTGCCTCTTTTTCGAGGCAGTCGCTCCGGTTGCCGACTTCAACCTCCAGCCTACGATCGCCGTTGATTCAGCTGCGTACTGGAACGCGAGCGGTGTGCGCACTGTTAACTTCGCGGACAAGGAGGAGAAGGTCGGCGCTGACGCGTCCTCAAATCTGCTCGGCCCCGTCTTGGAGGCCGAGGTCCTTCGTACAGACTTTAACGTCGCCGTCTTCAATTGTTTTCTCTTTCTCTTCTGCCTCAGCATTCTTCGCAGCATGCCGGAGTTTGACCGCGCGACATTCCTGTTGTTGATGATGGTCAATCCGTTTCTGCTGACATCGATGATCACCTTGAATAAGGAGATTTTTGCGCTGGCAGGCATCGTCGTTTTCATTCGCTATACAGGCGCAAAACGCTTTCGCATTTTCTGGTTGGCCCTGGCCCTGATGCTTTCGCTCTTCGCAAGATGGCAGCAGGTGCTGGTGATGCTTATCTATGTGGCCTATGAGTTAAAAGTCTCACCACTGCGAGGCCGCCGGCGATGGGGCGTTGCGGTGACGGTTTTGGGCTTTACGGTCGCCTATGGCGTCGTCTATCGCGTCGCCCCATTTTTCTTCAAGGCGCTGCTGGCGCAGGCCGAGGCCGGCCACGCTATCCTCATCCTCGACACTATTCAAGCGAATTTCGGATTCCCGCTCGTGGCGATTCCAAAGATTTTGATGAATTGCATGGGGCACTTCATCTCGCCCGGATACTTCCTCCACAGCTATGTCACCGAGGACTTTACGAACTGGCGTGATCAAATCTTCATGCAGATGCACACGCTGCTTCTGACCATGCTGCTGCTGGGAATGTTCTTCGGCCGGAAGCTCCGCCTGCGGCATGCACCCGTCTATCTGCTGACTCTCTATCTGCTCATGACGGCTATCAATCCCATGGTGCAGCCGCGCTACGAGTATGCCGCCTACGTCCTGTTGTGCCTGGAGGCATCACGCTACTTCCGCCTCGGCATGGACAACGAGGCAACCTCTCCTGCGCTATCGCCAGGCACTGCTCTTTCTCCCTCGCTGGGCTGACTTCGCTGCTCCTTCCCGCGCTTCTCTGCATCGTATCTGTCAGAAGCGTCGGGCACTGTTGCGGTCCGATGTGAGAGGAGACATGACCAAGACAGACGATGCAGTTTTACGAGAACAGCTGACCGCTCTCCTAAAAGGCGGCCAGGCGCACGCAACATTTTCAGACGCAGTGGCACATTTTCCTGTGAATCAAATCGGCGACCGGCCGGCGGGCACGCCCTATTCGGCCTGGCAACTGGTAGAGCATATACGGATTACCCTTCATGACCTTCTGGAGTTCGTCACCAATTCCGAATACGTTGAGATGGAATGGCCCAGCGGCTACTGGCCCCGGGAAGCGGCGCCCGGAAAAGGCGAATCCTGGAATGCCACGGTGAAGGCCGTTCACGCCGATTTGAAGAGCTTCGAATCACTCATCCATTCTCCAGACAGCAATCTGTATGCAACGATTCCCTGGGGGAAGAATGGCGAGACACTGCTCCGTGAGGTATTGCTGGCGGCAGACCACACCAGCTACCACGTGGGCGAGTTGATTCTCTTGCGACGCGTCCTGGGGATCTGGAAGAGCTGAACCAAAGCGCAGATAGATCTTGGAGCGGTTTAGCGCCAGCTCACGGCTAGTTGCCAGCGAAGGTGGTGTTGTGCCGTCTTGCGAAGCACCCGCTCAAACTCCTCAGTCTCTTTCAACACTTCCTGGGTTTCACTGCCCAATGCGAGAGGGTGCTCGCGAAGGAAATCTATCAGCGTGCAGACGGTGATCAGACCATCCTCCGCAGCAAACCACTGCGGCGGCGGCAGAGTCTTCGCCCACTCCGGATCTCCGGCCCCTTCCTCAAGAAGGAGCGCCATCGAGTTTTCATCCGCAGAGAAAAAATCGAGGACCGGTCGCACACCGAGGCGATGCGCCAGTTTCTCCAACGCATCTTCGTTTCTGGCCAGCGCACGGCCATTCACAAAGATGTCGTATCCCGGGTCCTCACCTTCAACGACGATGTACATGGACGCAGCCACGCCAGCAGTGTACTCCAGAGATTGTGAGATGCGGACCGGCGATTGGAGGTGTTCTACCGTCGAGTAATCTCAAATAATACTCCCCCCGCTTCATCCCGATTCGAGAATACCCACACGGTCGCGATTACGATCAGAATCCCTCCGGAAATAAGAGCCCAGCCCGGCCGAATTCCCATCAGCACCGTAGATTCCGCCGTTGCGACAAATGGCTGCGTCCATTGCAATGTACTTACCCGTCCCGCGCCGAATTTACTGAGCAACCAGTAAAAGAGCAGGTACCCGCAGACCACCATCAAGGCGGCGTCGACGGCAAAGCCCATTGCACTTGTTGCCGACCAGGTTAACGCCTCACGCTCCAGTAGTTGGGAGGCAATCCATAGCGACAATGCGCAGACCGCGCATTGTCCAAACAGAGCCTCGGCGATCGACATTTCTTGCATAACCTTTTCGGCACGGTCAAGAGCCCACGCCAATAAGCAGGTGGCGGCAAGAGGCAGCAGCAGCCATAGAGATTGACGAACCGGGATATTGAGACCCTGGTCAGCAAGAAAAAGGACACCGGCAAGACCGCAGACAGCAGGAGTGATCATGAGCCGGCCGCCCACGGCGAGCCATACTGGAACCGCCGCCAACCCAACAAGGGAGACCGCTGGTGGGAGCCTTCCATTGCCCATGAAGATCAGTATCTGTGGGAGGCACAACATACCTATCCCGACAATGACCACATGAACAAGGCTACGGAGCGGCCGGCGCCAAAGACGACGATGAATCGCCCATGGCAACAGAAGGCCGGCGGCGATTGCGTATTGGAGTGCGAGAGCGCGAAGATGGGGCTGCCGAGGAAGGGATGCCGTCAGCATCCACTCTGAGCCCCACAGCAGGGACAGCCCCAGGAATGCGGCGATCGGCAGATAGCGCATAGACAAGAAGGGCTACGCGCTCGGCGTAGCCCTCTTTCACTGGTTAACGGCGGGCGCCTGGGCCGCCACCGCTGCCTGACCCTCCGCCACTGCCCGGTCCGCGTCCACCGCGGCCACGGCGGCGGCGGCGGCGATTCGCATCGCCGGTAGATACTCCGCCGTTACGGGCAGCGCCCGCAGGTACCGGCGCATCGTCGGCGCGATTGAAGTTGGGCTCGTTCTCCTCGTCAATCGGTTCATCGGATTCTTCGAAATCGTCGCCACCCTCAATCATGATGGTGCTGGCGTTCGAGGAAGGCTGACGATCGGAAGGTTGGCGATCCGGACGCTCCTGGCGCGGCGGCCGAGGTGCTGCTGGTTCGCTTCCGCCCTCGCCGCCGGCTCAGGCAGTCCAAGCTTCTGCCGCTGCTCCTTCAGGAGTGCCTTGCGAGAAAGCTTGATGCGATTGCCCTCGATGCCGAGGACCTTCACCATCACCTGATCGCCCTCGCGCAGCTCGTCCTTCACATCCTTCACGCGGTGCTCGGCGATCTCGCTGATGTGCAGCAGGCCGTCGGTGCCTGGGAAAATTTCGATGAATGCACCGAACTCTGCCAGCCGAACGACTTTGCCCAGGTAGGTCTTCCCTACCTCCGGCACTGCTGTCAGGTCGTTGATCATCCCCAGCGCCTTGGTGAGACCGACTTCGTCGCTGGAAGCCACGTTTACGCGGCCCGTATCGTCGACATCGATCTTCACGCCAGTCGCTTCGATGATCCCACGGATGACCTTGCCGCCCGGTCCGATCAGATCGCGGATCTTGTCGGTAGGAATCTGCAGTGTATGGATGCGCGGTGCAAATTTGGAACGTGTCTCACGCGCGCCTTGCAGTTCGGCGTCCATCTTGTCCAACAGGAAGAGCCGGCCATGCCGCGCCTGCTCCATGGCTTCGCGCATGATCTGCCCGGTGATACCGGGGATCTTGATGTCCATCTGCATTGCGGTGATGCCCTTGCGCGTGCCCGCTACCTTGAAGTCCATATCCCCGTAGTGGTCTTCCGCGCCAGCGATGTCGGTCAGGATGGCGTATTGTTCACCCTCCTTCACCAGGCCCATCGCTATGCCAGCGACCGCGCCCTTGAGAGTGACACCAGCATCCATCAGCGCAAGACTTGCACCGCAAACGCTCGCCATCGAAGAAGAGCCATTCGACTCCAGAATGTCGGAGACGATGCGGAAGGTGTACGGCGACTCGTCAGGTGCAGGCAATACCCATGAGATCGCGCGCTCTGCCAGCGCACCGTGACCCACTTCTCGGCGGCCAACACCGGTCATACGGCCGGTCTCGCCAACCGAGAATGGCGGGAAGTTGTAGTGCAGCATCAGGCGCTTCTTCTGCTCGCCCTCATACGTCTCCAGACGTTGCTGGTCGTCCGTCGTGCCCAGTGTGATGGTGACCAGAGCCTGCGTCTCACCCCGGGTGAACAGCGCTGAACCGTGGGTTCGAGGCAGGACGCCGGTCTCGATGGTGATCTGCCGAATCTCATCGAACGCGCGGCGGTCTGGCCGTACCCGCTGCTGCAGCACCTGCTCGCGGAAGATGCGCTCGCGCAATGCTTCGTAGTACTTGGCCAGCTTCTTCTTCGCATCCGGCTGATCGGCCGGCAACTCCTTCGCCAGCTCGTCTTTGATCGCCTTGACCATCGCGTAGCTCTCGGTCTTGGCATGCGTCTTGGTGTCCAGCGCATCCTTCAACCGGGCGCCAACCTTGGCATCGAGCTCCGCCGCGTACGCATGGTCGACTTCGATTTCAGCCACGACACGCTTGGTCTTGCCAGCCTTCGCCACCAGCTCTTCAATTGCCGCGATGATCTTCTTGACCTCGCCATGACCAAACTCGATGGCGTCGACAACAATCTCTTCGCTCACCTCTTTGGCGCCGCTCTCCACCATCACGATGCCGTCCTTGCTGCCGACAACCATGATGTTCAAGGTGCTCTCATGCCGTTCCGCGTACGTGGGATTGATGATGAACTGATCGTTCACACGGCCCACGCGCACGGCACCCACCGGTCCGCCGAAGGGGATGTCCGAGAGCGCGAGCGCCGCACCGGCGCCATTGATGCCAATGACGTCGGGATCATTTTCCTTATCCGCGGAGAGGACGAACGCGATGACCTGCGTCTCGTTGCGAAAATTTTCAGGAAAGAGTGGACGGATAGGACGATCGATCTGCCGCGAGGTCAGGATCTCTTTCTCGCTGGGGCGTCCTTCGCGCTTGATGAAGCCGCCGGGGATGCGGCCGCCGGCGTAGGTGTATTCGCGGTAATCCACTGTGAGGGGAAAGAAATCGATACCTTCGCGTGGCTCCTGCGATGCAACCGCGGTGACCAGAACTACGCTGTCACCCTGCGACACCAGTACGGCGCCGGAGGCCTGTTTGGCCATGCGGCCTGTTTCAAAAGTCAGCTGCTTGCCGCCGGCAAGCTCAACGGAAACTACTTGTTTCATGGAATCCTCGTTTTCTGTGCAGCGCAGGAGATGATGTCGCTCCAGGCAGGAAGGCACGCAGCACCCATAGGAAATCTACGGTGCAGGTTATTTGTTCGCACGCGACCTCCTCTCAGCCGTTGCGGCGAGTGGAAGGGTGCGGAAGCGACGTGCGGCATTGCCCTTGAAAAGACGCGGCCGGAGTCTCACGTCGCTGTCACTGGAAGCGTGCGGTAAAAGGGGCAAGGTCTATGCGAACTTACTTACGAATGCCGAGCTTGCCGATAACGTCGCGGTAGCGGACGGAGTCGGTGGTCTTCAGGTAGTTCAGAAGACGACGCCGTTTGCTTACCAGCATCAATAGACCACGGCGCGATGCATGGTCCTTCTTATGGGTCTTGAAATGTTCGGTCAGCTCGCCGATCCGTTCGCTGAGAATCGCGATCTGCACCTCGGGGCTCCCTGTATCCGAATCGTGCGTCCGGAAGCGGGAGATCACCTCTGTCTTCTTTTCTGTTGCCAGCACGCTTACCTCTCTATGCTCTTTATCGAATCCACTCTCTAAGTGTCTGCCCTAAGAATAACATAGAGGGCATTCGTGAGCACAGACAGATTTGCGGCCTAGTGGACTGCGATCTCGGTCTTGCCGCCGGCCCTCGGATTATTTTTATCGAGCAGGAAGGTCAGCAGCACCATAATCGCCGACGCGGCGGCCAACGCAAAGTACACATCTACATATGCCTGCACGGCGGTCTGGGCTTGAAGGAGGGTGTAGATGCGCGCCGCCGCCCCACCTTGTGCATTGGATGGCCCCAGGTGCGCCGTAAGGGCGCCAGTCAGCGATTGCAGTCGCTGCTGATACGCGGGGCTGCCGGGGCTCAGTGAATGGAGGAAATTCGCCTGATGAAAGGCAGTGCTCTCAACCACGAATGCGTTGGTAAGCGATATCAGGATTGAGCCGCCGATATTGCGCGCGAAATTGATAAGCCCGGCGACCTGATTGTTCAGTTCGCGCGGGATGCCGAAATAGGCCGCCGTCGTCACTGAAATGAAGACAAACGGTATGGCTGCAATCTGGACAACACGCAGCCATGACGCGAAGCCGAAGCTCATGCCAAGATTCAGGCGCAAAGCGGAATATCCGTATCCAAGAACGAACAGTATGAATCCGAAGACGATGATGTTCCGCGCGGGAAAGCGAGAGACGGCAATGCCAGCCATTGGCATCACTACGATTAGCACTAGACCGCCCCATGACAGTGCCAGACCTGCAATCGTTGCGGTGTAGCCCAGCAATTGCTGCGTGAACTGCGGCTGCAGTACCGTGCCAGCGTTCAGAATGCCGCCGGTCATCAGCATCAGGAACGAGCATACGGCGAAGTTCTTGTACTTGTAGAGCCGCATCTCCATGATCGGTCTCTTGGTGCCCCACACCTCCCACCAGATCAGTGTCAGGAAAGAAACGGCAAAAGTGATGGCGTAGAACTTGATCCAGGCGGAACCGAACCAGTTCCACTCCTCGCCCTTGTCCATGAAGATCTCGAGCGATCCCATCGATATCACCAGCAGAATGACCCCTATGTAGTCGATCCGCCAGAAATTCTTCCGCTCGGGCTTCAGGTAGGGTGGATCCTCCACCACCATCTGCACCAGAAACAGGGCAGCGATGCCGATCGGGATGTTGATGTAAAAGATCCAGTGCCAGCTGTAGTTGTCCGTCAGCCAGCCGCCAATCGTAGGGCCAATCGAGGGCGCGAGCACGGCAACCAGTCCGTAAAGAGAGAATGCAAGACCGCGCTTGCTGGGCTCGAAAGAGTCGGCCATGATCGCCTGCGCCATCGGCTGGAGACCGCCGCCACCCGCTCCCTGGACCACGCGAAAGAACAGCAGAAGTCCGAGCGAGGGAGCTAAACCGCACAGAAACGATGCGCCGGTGAAAATAAGGAGGCACATCATGAAGAAATTCTTCCGGCCAATGACGCTGGATGCCCAGCCGCCCATAGGCAGCACCACGGCGTTCGCAACCAGATACGTGGTGAGCACCCAAGTGCTTTCGTCGCGACTCGCTCCAAGCCCGCCGGCAATGTACGGCAGCGCTACGTTCGCGATAGAGGTGTCGAGCACCTCCATAAAGGCGGCCATCGCAACCGTTGCAGCAATCACCCACGGATTCGTCTTCGGCTTCCATGCCGTCATGGGAACTGCTGCCGCCGCTGCCGCCATGTCTCTCGCTGTGCTCCTGAAGGATGGGGTGGCTCTGTGCGCGAGAATATGGCAGACGCGCGGAGAGCCTTCCAGGTTTTGCTACATAGATGCAATACCGCGATGAGCCGACTCGGAAATCGGGGCCCGGACCCGGGTCAGTTCGGCAATTCGCCGGACTGCTTGCTGCCCCAGAAAATCAGGCCGCCGCGCACCCCTACTCCCCTTCGTCGAGTTTGCCCGTCCAGCCCAGAAATCGGATCAGATTTCCCTTTTCCTGCCATACAAAACGAAAAAAATCCCGGGCGCCGATGGTGTGTGCGTCATGTCCTGAATAGGTCTCGATGCGCCAACGCAGATACTCGCTGCGCCAGGGCCGCAAGCGGTGTCCACGCGTGGCATTCCAAAGGAACCGCATCGCACCCAGCATCGCCATCAGACTCCGGCATCAGTATAGAGCGCGGCCTCGATACGGCAGTCTGGCGTCTTCGTACTTGACACGAAGCCCTGCGTTACATGCGGTCGAAGAGAGTTCCCTGATGTTCGATGGCTACAATGACAGACTCGAGGGCCGATTGTTGCGTCGTGCTGGAGGAAAGTTTCGTCGCTATGGTGGGCAAATCCGCCTGCAGCAGATCGGTCTGGTTCGCCACCAGCCGGGTCTGTTCCTGCGACGCATAAGATGAGGCCGACTGCAGCCGATTGATCGAACCGTCGAGCGATGCACGTTGGGTGCTGAGTTGTGAGAGTGCCGTACTCAACTGCGACGTCAGGGTGCTGGTCGTCGCCGTATCGCCGGTCGAAAAGCCTTGAATCAGCGCATTCAGCGTGCCGAGAAGGTCGCCGCCGGCAGCGGTGAATATCTGTTGCCCCGGCACGTTGGTCGCGATCGACTGACCACCGGGCGTACTCACATAGTTCACGACATTGTCGCCCGTGTAGGTAACGGTCGCGGGACTGGTGGAGCTGTCCAGCTGGAATGGCGCACTATTGTTCTGGCTTCCAGAGAAGAGATATTTTCCGCTGTAACTGGTGTTCGCCAGCCCCAGGATTTCATCGCGGATGGTGGTGAGCTCCGCGGCGACGCTGGACCGGTCACTGGCATTGTTCGTTCCGTTATTGCCGGCAGTCGCTACCGAGATCGCCTGGTTGATCTGATCGACCACCGATCCCAGTGTGGAATCGGCGACCTGCATTTTTGCCGTAGTCGTGGCGGCAGTCTGCGTGAAGACGCTGTCGGCGGCAATCTGGGCCGAGAACTGGACATTCTGCGCGGCTGCGACCGGGTCGTCGCCCAATCCGCTAAGGCGCACGCCACTGGATATCTGGCTGGACAAATTCTGCTGTTGCGCTGTGGTCCGCGAGAGCGCGGCAGCGAGTTGTTGAAGGTAGTTTGGGTCGACATTCATAATGTCTCTTTTCCGCGTGGCCTACACAGATACGGCAGTCTCCGTGCCCAGGTTGATAGCGCTCGTCATCACCGAGTTCAGGATGGTAAACACCTTGGACGCGGCCTGGAAGGACTGCTCATACGATTGCAAGAGCGTTGCCTGATCATTCATGTTGACCGAGGATAATGCGCTTTGCTGTGACTGGAGCTGCGTGAGGGAGGCGCTCTGCGACGCCTGAGTCATAGTCGCCTCGCTCACCTTCGCACCGATATCGCCTACCAGTGCAGCGTAAGACACTGTCGGCGTTTGACCACCAACGATAGCTGCTGAAGCCAGTGCCGCCAACGCTGCGGCGTTCGATCCGTCCTGCGCCCCGGCTCCGGAGGCTGACGCAGCCACTGCGTTCGGATCGGTCAGCGTAGCGGTGATAGCGTCCGCTGCTCCTGTAACACCGCTACTCAGAACAAAAATCGGCGCACCGTTGTTTCCATTGGCGTCGATTCCACTCGCCTGCTGGGCATTCACCGCCGTGCCCATGCCCCACGCTAGTTGATCGATCGATGTGATGGCGCTTGGAATATCGACATCGCGAGCCTCGAGGGAACCCCCGATCTGTCCGCCGCCGTTGGTGAGAGCCGAGGTCTGGTCGACTCCGCCGAGCAGCAAGCGGGTGACTCCACCGGAGCTCTGGGTCTCGAGATCCACGCGCTGCCCACCGGCCACCAGCACGGCGCCCGATGTCGTGGTGATGGTGACGCTATTGTTGTCACTTGCGATTTGGTGGATGCCGACAAGTTGGGATAGCTGTTGAAGATCGTACTGCCGCTGATCTTCGAGTGTTCCCGCATCTCCGGATGCGCTGTTCGCACTGATCTTGGCATTCAAACTCGCAATGTCTTTGGTCAGTGAGTTCACTTGGTCGGCCGCGGACGCAATCGTTGCATCCACTCCCGAACGCTGCTGCTGCAGGCTTTTGGAGGCCTGATTGAAGGTCGCAGCCAGGCTCCGAGCCGCGGACAGCACGCCCGTTCGCAGGCTCGTATTCGACGGATCGGCGGCCAGGGATGAAAAACTCTGAAAGAATGCCGTCAGTTGTTGGCCAATGTCGGCAACGCCGCTACTGGTGCCTCCGGTCGCTGCCATCGCCCCGGAAAAGACCGACTCTAGATCATTCAATGCAGCAAGTCGCGCCGCGGAGGAAGCCTGGTCTTGCGTCTGCTGGTCTATACGCTGGTTCAATACACGATCCCGCTGCGAGGCTATTCCCTGAATCGTCACGCCACCTGCCACCGATTGGCCACCGACCGTTACGGTATCCGCAGATCCCCATTTGACTATTTCGGTGGTGTAGCCGGGCGTATTGGCGTTGGCGATGTTCCCGGCTACGACCGAGATCGCCGCCTGGTCCGCCGCCAGGGTTCCTGTTGCAATATTCCATGCCTGATTAAGAGAGGCCATACTGTTCAACGCCTCACAAGAGCCGGGTAGCCGTGTGTCGATGGATGGTGGCGCGGACCGAGCCCCAGTACATTCAGATTGATGCGCGTCTGCCGAAGCAGACGATCAAGGAGCAGCAACTTCCAGGAAAGACGTGCGCATGCCGCATTGGAAACGTCGACGCGACCCTTCGCGTCCCAATCGCTGCAGAGACGCGCCAACTGCATGAGGATCTCCGCGTCCATCTTTGCAAGACCATCGATCACGCGATCGAGCGTTCGCTCAATCTCAGTCGCTGGCAACCACGAGCCGTCCATGTCGTCGCGCATCATTCTGAGATCCTTCTAGCCAGCCAGGTTGCGCAGCATGGCGTCTGCAACGTCCTGCGGGGCGACCTGGTAATCTCCCTTGGCAATCTGCTGTTGCAGGCTCGCGATGCGATCCTGGCGAACATCCGGCATCTGCATAGCTTGCGCCACAACGTGAGCCGCCGGGCTGAGGTCACTGGAATCCTGCCCCGGCGTCGGGCTGCCGGCGGGAGTGCTGGATGGACCGTTTGGCCGCATCCGGGTCGGCGCCTCAATGCCAAGGCTTTCCAGGCTTGATGTATAGGTGGAGCGATCGCGTACGTCCATGGATGGGCCCTCCTCGCAAGCTATATCGGCGGCAATCCGGAAAGCTTGAGGGGGGTCTGCAAGGCACTACCCTTCGGTTGCTTTTTGCGCACCCGCGCTACCGGACTCGAGTTGATGGAGAAGCCGGTCGGCGATGCCGAATCCGCCTCGCTCGGAGATCGCTCGCGCCAGTGATTCCGAGGCGAAGCCGGACAATGCGCCTTCGCTTCCGGCGCTACTGCCGCTGTCCTCCCCCGTGAGGCCAACGCCCTCTTGTAGTGGCTTCAATAGTTCCGCCATCAGGCTGGCTTCAAACTCGTGCGCAGAGCGCTCAAGTTTAGGATTCTTCGCCTGGGCCGAGGCCGGTGAGGTGCTCTGTGACGCCAAGCCATCTGGTTCCAATTTCGCAAGCTGCATCTAGAGGACCTCCAGCTCGGCTTCAAGCGCTCCAGCCTCTTTCATCGCTTGCAGTATCGAGATCACGTCGCGCGCACTCGCGCCAATACCCTGCAGCTCCTGGACCAGGTCATCGACGGTCGCGCCGCGCTTCAGCACAATCTGATTCACCGGCTTATCCTGCGCATCGACGCGGGTCTCCTGCACGGTTTGCGTGGTGCCGTTGCTGAGCGGGCCTGGTTGGGAAACAACGAAATCGCTGACGACATTCACGACCAGCCCGCCATGCAGGATGGACACCGGTTGCAGTCGCACGTCGCCGCCAATCACCACGGTTCCGGTGCGCTCGTTCACCACCACCTTGGCGCGCGGAAACGTGTCAATCTCGACCGCTTCCACACGAGCCAGCAGGGCCGGCAGGTCCTCCCCTGACTGGGGATGCAAATCGACACGCCGGCTGTCCGCGGCATGCGCAAGTGGACGCTTCAGATCGTCGTTGATCGCGTCGGCCATGCGTTCCGCGGTTCGAAAATCAGCATCGTTGAGCAGTATGGATAGCGATGGCAGTCGGGCCAGGTCAAGGGGCACGCCCCGTTCCACCATGGCGCCACCGGGAATGCGGCCAGTTGTCGGATGGTTCACCACCTTAGCATTCCCATTCGCCGCCGCCGCATATCCCCCGAGGACGATCGGACCCTGGGATTGCGCATAGATCCGCCCGTCTGGCCCATAAAGCGGGGTCATCAGCAAAAGGCCGCCGTTGAGACTGCGAGCGTCGCCGGCGGAAGAGACGGTCACATCCAGCTTGGTGCCAGGCTCCGCGAAGGGCGGCAGCGTGGCCGCAATGAAAACCGCCGCCATATTCTGCACCCGAAGCGTACTCGTGCTCCCGGTGGTGGGTACGTTTACTCCCATGCGCTGCAGCGTGGAGATCAGCGTCTGCACGGGAAAGACGGTCTGCTGACTATCGCCCGTGCCACTGAGACCGACCACGATGCCGTAGCCAATCAGTTGGTTGTCGCGGACCCCCTCGATCGTAGCGACATCTTTGATGCGAACACGGTGCGCGGATGCACTGGCGGTTCTCTGTGCGGACGCGGGGAATGGCGCACAGGAGAACGCCACCACGAGCACCCCGAGGAGCGCCAGCTTCGCCCGATCGGCTGGGACCCGACTAGAAAATGACCAGGCGTTCCAGGAAGCGCACAAGAGGGTTCTGGCGGTACGTGTAGTCATTGATAATTCCCTTTCCAACTACTTCCAATTCAAGGTCAGTGACCGCGGTCGACAGCACCTGGTTGTTGGCGTTCACGTCGCTGGGACGCACAAGTCCGCGAAGACGGATCATCTGCGTCTGCTGATTGAACGCCACCTGCCTCTCGGCCTCGATCACGAGAATGCCGTTGGGCAGCACGCTTACCACCTGACCCCCGACTGTCGTGTTCAGGGTCGAGTTGGTGACGCTCTGTCCTTGCGCGGTAAGGGCGCTGGCGGAGTTTTGTGACAGAAGATTCTGCAGACTATTGCTGGTCTTGAGCTTTCCGAAGAGAGCGGCGATCTGCGAGTTCGCGTTGGAACTTCTGGAGTTCTTGACCGAGCCATCCGTCGATGCAGAGAGTGCCTCCACTACCACAATGGAAATCAGGTCATGGGCATGCATGGCGCGAACGTCGGAGGTGAGGCGGGTAAAAGCGCCGTCCTCGGTCCAGATTGAGCCCATCGCATGCGGCTCGGTCTCGCTCTGCTGGCGCACGCGAGTGAGGTAGTCGGAGAGCGCACGATCCGTTGCGCCCTGGATGGGATTGGTCTTCTTCTGCGACGGTGCTGCCGCATGCCCAACCCAAAACGGCACAACTTGGAGCAACGCGGCGAAGAGGGCAGCCTGGAGAGATAACCGGCATGGAGCATTCACTGCCATGAGCTCACCTTCGCGCTGAGGATGGCCGCTCCTGAATCAAGAACTGTCATCTCTACCAGTGCTCCGGTCACTGCGACGCGGGCCCGCACGCGAGCGCCACATACGCCATTCTGGAGCGCGGTAGCTTCGAACGAAGACATCGACAACCCCGCGTTCGCGCTGCGCAGCGCCACGTGGTCGCCTGCCCGGACACAGAGAGGCGGCCGCAACGATTCCCCCTGCCTGCTCAACTCTGCAGCGGCACCGCGCTGGCGCGTCAAACGCGGCGGCGCCGCCGGGTGCTTCGGGTCCAGCACACGTTGCCAATGAAGACCTGAGATCGGATCGACTCGCTCGGCATCGCGACCGAGGTGCATGGCCGATGCTCCAGCCACGCTCATGCCGAAACTAAGCATGGCGGTACCGACAATGATGTTTCGTAGAACGATCATGGAGTCTCCTGCCGGGACCTAACGGGACATGTTGTTCACTTGCGAGTACATATCGTCAGCCGCCTTGATCACCTTGGAATTGCTCTCATAGGCGCGCTGCGCAAGCACCATCTCCACGAACTCGCTGACCACGTCAACGTTGGAACCCTCCAGGTACCCCTGCTGAACCTGGCCCAAACCCTGAGTCCCACCAGGGTTGTCCGTGATCGGATCTCCGGAGGAGAGTGTGGCTCGGAGCAGATTGCCTCCCATGGACTCAAGTCCGCCCGGATTGGCGAAGGTGGCAAGTTGCAATTGTCCAAGCTGCTGCGGATTCTGCTGCCCCGGAAGGGTCGCATTCACTTGTCCGTACTGCGTGATCGTCACGGCAGTTGCATTCGGCGGGATCGTAATCGTGGGTTGCAGTAAGTCGCCTGCAGCGGTCACCATGGTTCCCTGGTTATTAGGTGAAAGTTGCCCGCGCGCGTGTATGCGGTGGTTCCATCTGGACGCTGCACCTGAAAAAAGCCTGCGCCTTCGATCGCAATGTCGAGCGGATTGTTCGTCTGGCTCAGGTCGCCCTGAGTCATGATTACCTCAGTTGCCGCGGACTTGGTGCCCAGGCCAATCTGCAACCCTGCCGAAACAGTTTGCGCACTCTGCGCCGCACCGGGTGTCACCATGTTCTGGTAGAGCATGTCCTGGAACTGCAGCCGCGTCTGGCGAAATCCGGCGGTAGAAGAGTTTGCGAGGTTGTTCGCGATCGTGTCCAGATTGAGCTGCTGGGCGCTCATCCCGCTCGCTGCCGTATAGAGTGCTCGTATCATTTCGTTCTACCCGCTCTTTCTGAGAACCACTTCGCAGCCCTGTGCTTAAACTTTGGGCAAATCTTCGCTTGCCGCCCGGTCAAGGTCGTTATGGAAGACGGAGAGAGCCTTCTGCATCATCTCGGCCTGACGCTGGATCAGCATCAACTGCAGGCTGCCGTTCACAATGTCCTGGTTCGATCCCTCGATCTCACCTTGCGCAACCGAATAGTCCTGGCTCGGCTTAAGGGTCTTCGCGTCATTTACGCGATACTCGTTGGCGCCTTCCGCAATCAGTTGCGTCGCCGGTGCGACAAACACACCGAGCTGGCCCACCACGCCACCATCCACGGAAACTGCTCCATCAGTGCCCACCGCGATCGTCCCGTTCGGCATGACGATTGGCTTATGCGCCGTATCGAGAACGGGATCACCTGCACTATCCACCAGCGTCCCGTCTTTCGTGCGTTGAAACGACCCGTCCCGCGTGTATCGCTCGCCGTTGGCAGTCTTGACGGCAAAAAAGCCCTGCCCCTGAATGGCAACGTCGGTCGCATTTCCCGTCTTTACCAGCGCGCCCTGGCCCAAGTCGACCTGGCCGCCGCCAAGCACACCATAGCGGTTGACCGCTCCGTTCAACTGCGAATCCGCAGCCCCTTCGCCGGCAACCGCGTCGCGAAAGTATTCACGCTGCGCACGGTATCCATTCGTAGTGGCATTCGCCAGATTGCTCGAGGCGGCATCCATCGCCTCGGTGCGCGCCAGCAATGCGGAATAGGCTGCATAGTAACCACTGTCCATTTGCCAGCTCTCCTGCTGCGTATTCCTTGCATCGGGAGGGCCATTTCTGGACACATCAGGCGCGCCTATTCTTAGCAGGGTCTAATGAATTCGGTACAACCCTCACCATCCCGGCCGCGCAAAGGGAGCACAGTGTCGCGGATATGCACGGGATGGCTCCCGCGGCTCCGAAGCCACATCCGCAGCCAGAGATGATCGTGCACACGGACCAGGCGGGCGTCGCTCGGCCGGGATTGCTTCGATCAACTCGCGGATGCACGCCACAACGCCGTCGCGCCCCGGCAGATGCAGCTCGGTGGTATCAGCGGCATCTCCGTCGGCCAGGCTCCACGCGCTATCCTCGAGAAATGCCGCGTGCACGCGTCGCGAAGCATATATTCCATCGCGCGCGCAGCAGCATGCTCGGCACGGTATTTCCCGGCCAGATACAGAGCCCTGTCCGAACCCTGACGGAGCGGCGCAAGACCATAGCGGGTCCGCAGGAAAGCAGGAATGAGCCAGCGGGCAAACTCAAGCCCCGGCATTCCCGATGGCAACACCGTGCAGCTCCACTGGATCCCCAGTGCCTTTGTAATTGTCTCCTCGGAGATACCATGCAAGCGGTGAAGCCATTCGCCAATCCGGCCATTCTGAGCCTGGCGCTGCGCTGCCAGCGCTTCCTGAAGCTCGCGATGGCTGATCCATCCGCGGCTGAGCAGGATCAGGCCTAACGGCATGCGTAAGGCGCGCTCCGCGGGAGCAGGCTCCCAGCTTTCGATCTGGCTGCGAACCTCGTCCGCAATCATCCGTTCCATGCAGGCTGCGCTGCACGCCCACTTCCCTTCAAAGCGAGGAAAGGAGCGGCTCCTGAAGAGCTGCAACCAGCCGGTCCTGCACTCTCGATTCCCGCAAACGTCGATCCAGCGAGCTGCACGGCTCGACGGATGGCTCTTCGGGTCCATTGCAAGCGATGACTGCGTCACCCGGAGAGAACCTCCGTGACACGCAGCCCAAACTTACCCTGAACCAGCACGACCTCTCCGCGAGCGACGACTTTGTCCCCGATGATCAGGTCCACCGGATCAGTAATCTGCCGATCGAGCGGAATCACAGCACCGGGACCAATCTCCAGCAATTCAGCCAGAGACATCTCTCGCGCGCCAAATCGAATGTTGGCTTCAAGCTCGATATCGAGCAGCTTACCCAAACCGTTTCCTTCCACCATGTCTCTCCTTCAATCAGTCCAGATCTGTCGGAATTGGGTCCGAAGCGTCATGCGCGAGCAGCGCGTTTGGCGGCGCCCAGGGCCACGCGGAGCCTTGCCATGGCTGCAGAGTGAAGCTGCGAGACGCGCGATTCCACCACGCCCATCGTCGCTCCCACCTCGCGCATCGTCAGCTCCTCGTAGTAATAGAGCGTCAGAACCATCCGTTCCCGTTCTGGGAGTTCTGCAATCGCCTCAGCAAGCAGACGCCGCATCTCGTTGCCCTGGCATTGGAGAAACGGATCGTCCTCCGGGCCGGCCGGAATGAGAGCCAGCGCCTCCACCCCTGCGTCATCGGCGGGAGTCACGTTGAGACTGCCCAGTTCAAGGCCAGACAGCTCACCGAGAAGCTGTTGATAAGCGTTCAGATCCAGGCCCATCTCTTTGGCTACTTCGCTCTCCGTCGGCGCCTTGCCCAGCCTCGTGCTCAACGAGCGAATCGCCTCTTCCACCGCTCGGCCTTTCCGCCTCAGATCGCGTGGCCCCCAGTCCAGGGCGCGCAGGCTGTCCAGCATGGCGCCCCGCACACGAAACTGTGCATAGGTGCGGAACTGCACCTTTTTCGTTGAATCGAACTTCTGCAGCGCGTCCATAAGACCCACAATGCCGGCGCTGATCAGATCCTCCATTTCGACCTGCTGCGGCAGCCGTTCGCGGATGCGCAGTGCCAGGAAGCGCACCATCGGGAGGTGCTCGCGAAGGGTCTCTTCCGAGACTGTTACCGGTGCGTTCTTTGTGAAGCCGCCGCCCCTTCGAACCCTGCGGCCGGGCGGACTGCAACCGGCTCCGGAAGCGGATAAAGGCTGATCGGCAGTGGGCTACGCTTGTGGCCTGTGGACGTTCCTTGTTCCATAGCTGCTCCTGTGCATTCACTCTCGCCGCTTCAAGCGCCCATTCAGCGCACGGTTCCGAGCGATCGGACTCGTACATCAGCCGGAACTTCACCAGGCGCCAGAACCGTGACACGAGGTACCGCCGGTTCCAGCCAGCGCCGGATGTGATATCGCGCCGGACTCTGACACAGAAGCACGGGCCATGCCGTTGCGCTTGCCCCCCCACTTAGTCTTTTCAAAGAATCCGCCATGCGCCGGATCACCGGCACCGACAGCGCACTTCTATCGCTGATGTTTCGGCCTGCGTCGCCAAAACAGGACTGGAGCTCTTCATCGATGGCCGGATCGAGCAGCAGCACCGGAAGGGCCCCATCTGCATCCAGATGAGGCTGGACGAGCCGCCGGCCCATCGCCTGCCGGCACAGCTCGACCAGATAGGGCAATGCTTTATTGGCGGGCGCGGCTTCCACCAACACCTCAAGGATCGTTCCCAGGTCGCGGATCGATACCTGCTCGCGCAGTAGCTGTTGCAGGACGCGCTGCACCTCCCCAAGCGTCATGACCTTGGGGATCAGCTCCTCAATCAGCTTGGGGTGGGAGTCGTTCAATGTGTCGATCAGGCGTTTTGTCTCCGCGCGGCTGAGCAGCTCGTGGCCATGCCGCCTTACCAGCTCGGACAGATGCATCGTGATGACCGTAGTCGGGTCGACAACGGAGTAACCGGCCGCCAGTGCCTGTTCTTCGAGTGCAGGCGCGATCCAGCGCGCACTGACGCCGAAGGCTGGTTCACGCGTCTCTTTGCCAGGAAGCGCACGCGCCTGCGGGTCCGCGGAGACCGCCAACAGCTGATTGTTTTCGGTCTGCCAGCGGCCGATCTCCACCCCACGCAGCGAGATGACATACTCACGCGGCTTGAGACGCAGGTTGTCCGCGATGTGCACCGGCGGCACGACAAAACCGAGTTCTGTCGCCAGGTGCCGCCGCAACGTCCGGATGCGCGACAACATCTGACCGCCTTGCTTTTCGTCCACCAGAGGGATCAGCTGAAAGCCGATTTCGAGTGACAGCTCATCCATCCGGAGCAGCCCGGCAAGATTCTCGGCCTGCGCCTTCGCGTCATCCTTTTTCGCAGTATCTCGCAGGACCATCCGCCACCGGGGCCATTGGACGCCGCGCAATCTGTCGACCTACGAAAACCAGCATCGCCGCAATCAGAAGAAATGGCAGCTTCGGCAGGCCCGGCACCAGAGCCATCACGCCCAGCACGCCGCCGGACATGTAGAGCGTCGCCGGCCGGCTCAGTAATTGCGAACCGATCTCCGTGCCAAGCGCTCCAGCAGAAGACGCGCGGGTCAGCACCATGCCACCCGCAACCGAGACCAGCAGCGATGGGATCATCGTAACCAGACCGTCGCCGACCGTCAGCGTGGTGTAGGTCTTGAGAGCATCGCCCAGGGCGACGCCCTGCTGCAGCGTGCCGATCAACAGGCCGGCAATGATGTTGATCGCGGTGATCAGAATGGTCGCCATGGAGTCGCGCTGGTTGAAGCGCGCCGCACCATCCATCGCTCCGTAGAACTCCGCTTCGCGAGCCACAGCCTCGCGCCTCTTGCGTGCGGCCACCTCATCGATCATGCCGGCGTTCAGATCCGCATCGATGGCCATCTGTTTGCCCGGCAACGCATCCAGTGTGAAGCGTGCGGTCACTTCCGCCGTACGTACCGCACCGTGACTCACTACCAGGAACTGAATTGCGATCAGCGCGAGAAAGAGCACGAAGCCGACAACGTAGTTGCCGCCCACAACGAACTGCCCAAAAGCTTCAATCACACTGCCGGCAGCCGCTGTGCCCTCGCTGCCATGCAACAGGATGCGGCGGCTGGAGGCGATGTTCAGCGATAGTCGAAAGAGTGTGAGCAGAAGCAGGAGCGTGGGAAAGACTGAGAAGTCGACTGCCTTGCGTACCTGCACCGCCGAGAGAAACACCAGCACGGCTGCGGCGATGGACAGACCGAGCAGCAGGTCCAGAACCAGCGACGGCAACGGAATCAGCATGACGAAGACGATGCTGATGGCTCCGCCCGGCAGCGCAAATTCACGCATGCTGCTGAGCCAGCGTGTCCATGCCGGTTTCGGCGCACCGTTCGTTGGCGCGGGCTTCGCCTGGTTAGCGGTGGGGGCGGTCAATACGGCAGAGGAACTCATCGTGTCTCCTGATTGGTTGCGAGCCCGAAGGCGTTTCCAGATGAAGCTCGTGGCGGAACAGTGTCGGCAGAGTGCGCGGTCTCGTGGCGCCGTTGCTCATGCGCGCGGCGAATCCGTTCCTCCGCCTCCTGGCGGAAGAGATAGGCGAGAATTGCGGCGACGGCTGCGTACAGCTCTGCCGGGATGCTCTGCCCCGGCTCGACCGCGCGATACAGCGAACGGGCAAGGGGCGGATTTTCGACCAGCGGAACCCCTGCCCAGCGCGCCTCTTCTCTGATCTGCGCAGCCAGCAGATCGCGGCCCTTGGCCAGCACCTTCGGGGCTTCCATCGTGCTCATGTCGAAGGAAAGCGCCACAGCATAGTGCGTTGGATTTGTAATCACCACGCTTGCCTTCTTCACATCGGCCCGCAGCGTGCGCCGGCGCATCTGCCGCTGCAGTGAACGGATCCGCCCCTTCATCTGCGGATTGCCCTCCGTCTCCTTGAATTCGTCGCGCATATCCTGCTTGCTCATCTTCAAGCGGCTCTCCCACTGCCGCCATTCAACGGCGAAGTCCACCAGCGACCACGCCAGCATGATCCATGCCGTATTCACCAGCAGTTGGTAGGCGTCGGCGAAGACCTGCGGCAGACGCGCGAGGCTGAACACAGGCATCCCGGCGAGCGCCGCTACAAAGTGAACCAGCTGTATCGACAGCAGGCCGACGGGAATCAGTGATTTGCCGAGGCGCACCAGAGCGCGCGTCGTGAAGAGGTGTTTTACGTTTTCCGCCGGATTCAGGCGCGACCACTTCGGCGCGATGCCCGCCGGCTGAAGACGGAGGCCGCGGTTCTGCATCATGGCGACACCCAGACTCGCGCCGGCAGCGGCAAGCATGACTAACAGGCATGGCATAGCACCCGCGGCAACCATGTTCCTCATGGTCAGTCCCAGCGCCTCCCCGCTTACACTTGGCATCTGCATCAGTGCGATCGCGTCCTGATACGTGCCGCTCCATAGCGGCAACCACCTTTTCGCTGACCAACCCAGCACAACACTTCCGGCAAGCAGCGCCGCGGCAGAGAGAAGCTCCCTGCTGCGGGGACGATCACCCTCTTGCTCAGCCTTCTGCCGGCGTCTGGGACTGGCTTTCTCGGTGCGTTCGCTACTCATCGATATCCTCTTCTGGTCCCGGACTACGACGCATGTATCGCCAGCGCCTGCAGCATTCCCTGAGCGTTATGCAACAAACCGTCGAAGCGCGCCTCAAAAAATGCAGGCCAAAGCGCCAGCGAGCCCACCAGCACGACATATCCCAGCACCGTCTTCGCGGGCACGGTTAACGCAAGAACAGGAAGCTGCGGCGAAACTCGAGACATGAGCGCGATCCCGACTTCGACCAGCAGAGTTGCGGAGATTACCGGCGCAGCCAATTGAAGGGCGGCGAGAAAGACCCCACCCATCATGCCGACAAGCGGGAGGCCGATCTCGCGCGGCGCCAGGCCAGAGCCCAGCGGCACCACGACGAAGGTATGAAGCAGTGCAGCAAGAATGGTCCGGTGCAATCCAGCCGCCAGCAGAACCGTGATCTCGAGCAGGCTGAGCATCTGCGCCAGTAATGGCGTCTGAACTTCGCTGTTAGGGTCGAGCAGGTTGACCAGCGAAAAACTGAACTGCATCCCCAACAGTTGCCCCGCAAGGGCTGCCAGCTCGTTGAGCATGGCGAGCGACAACCCCAGCAGAGCGGCAACTCCAAGTTCGCCAAGAATGCTTCCCAGCCCAATCTCGACATGCGAGCCCGGCAGCGCCGCTGCTACCGGGGCCAGTACGACGGTCAGGACGGCGAGGAAGACGCTCTTCACCTTGGCCGGTAATGCCTGCGAGGAGAAGATGGGGGCAAAAACGAACAGGCCACTGATGCGGATACAGACCAGCAGAGCTGCCTTGAGCAGGTGCACCCAGCCAGCCGGTTCAGTTGGAGGAATCATCGCCATCATCGCGCTCAACTTGCAAACCGGTGGAGGTCGCTCAGAAGCGAAGCGGTAAACCAGACCAGCCGGTGAAGGAACCACGGCATTCCCGCCAGCAGGACGGCGGCGACAATCAACAGGCGCGGCACGGTGGACAGCGTCTGGTCCTGTATGGAAGTCAGCGTCTGCACCAGGCTGATCAACAGGCTCGATACGCCCGCGACAACCAGGATAGGAGCACTCAGGATGAGCGCCTCGCGCAACGTCATCCGCATCAGTTCAGCAACCTGGTCGGCGGTCATGCTTGGTTCTCCTTGTCGCCCGTTTTAAGAAAAGCTCTTGAGCAGCGAGTCAGCCAGAAGGTTCCAGCCATCCACCATGACGAACAGCAGGATCTTCAGCGGGGTGGAGATGGTTACGGGCGGCAGTTGCAGCATGCCGATGGAGGTGGTGATGGACGCAACAACCAGATCGACCAGCAGGAACGGCAGGAAGAGGATGGCGCCAATCTGAAAGCCGGCCTTCAGTTCCGAAAGCATGTACGCCGGAACGACCACCCGCATCGGCAGGTCCATCGGCGTCTTCGGCCGAGGTATCGATCCGGCCTTGACGAACAGCGCCAGGTCTTTTTCGCGCGCGTAATGCAACATGAATTGTTTGGGCGGCTGAACGCCTCTCTCCACCGCCTGCCACCCGGATATCTGCCCTTGCTGGAATGGCTGAATGGCCTGCTGATTCACCGATACCATCACGGGCTGCATCAGGAACCACGTCATCATGAGGCCAAGCCCCATCAATGTCTGGTTGCCTGGCGCTGTCTGCGTCCCCAGTGCCTGGCGAAGGAAGTGAAACACCACCAGCAGACGCACCATCGGCGTAACGGAAAGAACGATGGCGGGAAGCAGCGTGAGCAGGGTGAGGATGCCGACGATCGTCCACGGCACCGAGTTGTTGTCTTTAATACCGGCCAACGCCTGTAGGGATGGTAACGATGGCGGCGCAGCCAGAAGCAATGCAAGATGAGGGCTCATTGAGCGTGCCATCCTTCTGCCACGGAACCTTCGCGTGGAATGCGAGCCGGGGCCCGATGCGGAGAGGCAACGGCCTCGTCGAATGTGGAGATCGAAGGCGCGGCCCCGTCGCCGACGCCAACCAGCAAGCGACGGCCCTCGATTGCGATCAGCAGCAGCGATTTCTTACCGCCCAGCGACAGGCGATCGAGAACCTCGATGCGTGGCCCTGAATCGGTGTGTCTGCCGCTGAAGGGGCGCCGCAGGGCTTTCATCCAGGCAGCCCACGGAACAGCACGGTCAACGCGGACAGTAGCGCGCGGCTTGCTCAGCCAGGCTTGAAGAGGCGTCATGCCTTCCTCCGCCACTTATGCCGCCACGCCAGACGTTTGACGCGTGCTGCTATCTGCTGCTCAACCGCCTCAAGCTCCACCAGCAGCAAACGCTCGCCGGCTGCCGTAAGAACAAGATCGCGCACCGACAGATGCTCCGTTGCAAGCAATGCGCCCGGTTCGAGTTGCTGCAAGTCGCGAAGCGTAAAGTGCGACAAAGGCACACGAAGTTCAACGCGAAATGGGATCTGCCGCAGATGTTCGGGAAGGGCAAGCGTTCCCTCTTCCGCAACGCTTTCCTCTGAGCTCTGGGTCCGAAAGGAAGGCACAATCTCCGTGCACTCGGTCTCGATGGGTTTCGCATCGCTCCCTTCCTGCGGTGATGGCAGAAGGGGCTGATGCGCCAAGGCTGTGAGATCGGCCCCGGGGGTGTTTTCCGGCGGGTCACCGAGGCTATGGGCTGTATTCTCCATGCCGATGAAGAATGCATGCGGAGTGCCATTGCATGGCCGGACGATCTTAGAGATCTGTCAGAAACGGGACGAACGGGCGTTGGGAAACGCCGGCGATTGCGCCAACAGCAGAAGCGGAGATGCGGAGCGCGATGGTCTCGACGCTCCGCAAAATGCAGCCCCGGCTTAGTGGATCATGTTGATGGCTTCCTGGGTGGCCTGATCGAAGGTGGTTACCGACTTCGAGTTTGCCTCGAAGGCGCGCTGCGCGACGATCAGCGCCGAAAATTCGGTCGAGACGTCCACATTGGAAGACTCTAATGCTCCTCCCTCAATCGTCCCGCGCCCGGCGTTGCCTGCCGTGCCGATCACTGCCGGTCCTGACGCCAGAGTCGCCAGATAGGCAGTATTGTTCGTTGCCTGTAGCCCCTGCTGGTTCGCCACAGTCGCCACGGCTACCTGCCCGATAATCTCCTTCTGGCCGTTGCTGAAGCTCGCCTCAACGATGCCGTTCCCGTTCACGCTGAAATCCTGATAGCTGCCGCTGGCGTAGCCATCCTGAGTCGCACTGGCTACGTTGGAAGCTCGAAGCGGTCTGTGTCATCGAGCTTCCCGCGGCTCCATTCAGGTTCCAGCCGAAGCTCATGTTCGATGCTCCATCGCTCAGGCCGGTAAACGAAATCCCGCTAATTGTTCCCGTCGGGCTTGTCAGGTTACCCGAGCCGTCGAAGGTGAGTGTCCCTGTGGTGCCCGCGCTGCCTGCGGCCTCTCCCGCCGGCAATGCGATGTTGTAGCTCCAGGTGTTCGCCGCCGTTTTTGTAAAGGTTACCGTGGCCTGATGTGCCGCGCCCAGCGAGTCATAGAGTGTAACCGGCGCAGGTACGCTCGTGCCAGACAGCGGCAGAGGCATCCAGGTTTGCCTGGATGTTCATGGAGCCGGTCTGCTTGGCCGCGAGGGTCTGGCCGAGCGGGATGACGATTGGCTGCACCCCGCTTCCCGACAGAGATGCTGCCGTTCGCAGCCGGATATCCCATTACAGAGGCGCCGCTGGTCGTCTGCAGCGCACCATCCTTACTCAGCACAAAGTCTCCGGCGCGGGTCAGCTCCTGCTGGCCATGGTCGTCAATGACGAAAAAGTCGTTGCCCTGCAGCGCCATATTCGTCGACTGTCCCGTGTGGGTGCTGGGGCTCCCATTGGAAAAGTCCGTCTCCGTCGTGGCAACCTGCGTGCCCACTCCGACCTGCACACCGCCGTTCACGCCCCCGTTGAGCTGCTGGTAGAACAGCGTGCTGAACTGATCCGTCTGATCCTTGTAACCGATGGTGTTCATATTCGCCAGATTGTTGGCGATCGTGTTGAGTGCGGTGTTGTTTGATTCCAGCCCCGAAAGGGCGGTAGCAAAGGATGGCATTGTTTCCTCCTGGCCGCGGCGCGGCAACTTGCTGATCAATCGTTTCGTTATGAACGTCAGCCAGCTACTGACCGGAACCGGTCGGGGTTGTGCTGCCTGTAGTGGCATCCGTGTTCTGGTTGATCTGAATCAACTGCTGCAGGCTGTTCACTTGGACCAGCTGATCGACGTAGGCATTTGGATCGGTATTCGCAGTCGGGTCCTGGTTCTTCAACTCGGTCACCAAAAGCGTGAGAAAGTCGTTCGCCGTGATCATGGAACCGCTCTGGCTGTTGCTGCTGTCCGTGGCGTCGGTCGAATTGCTGTTCGCTGTCGCGGCCATTGGAATACTTCCCGGAATCTGCATCTCATCTCCTTCCGAGCCCGTTTCAACGGGCTCCCTTCAGGCTCGTACGCTGATTAAAGACACTGCGTCCGCGGCGTGATACGTCTGATCTGTATCCGCTATGGGCAGCTCCCCCGCTCCTCTGGCTCGAGTTCCATTTCCATCGCGCGCATCTGTGGAATGGGACTGCCCCTGCGCGTTATCTCCCGTGCCCACGCCGACCGACACCTGGCCCAACTGGACAGAATGTTCGCGCGCGTAGTCAGAGATTTCTCTCGACTGGCTGGTGAGCACCTGAGCCGAGGTGTCATTTTGTACATGCAACGTTGCGTCAACACGGCCGGATGCACCCGTTGTCGCCCTTACCTCTACCCACCCGAGACTGCCCGAGGAAACGCCGACCTCCAGCCGACGCGCATCTGAACGCAACTGGACAGCGCCCGGGGGGCCAGCCAGGTCCATCTTTTGCAGCACCTGCGCCGCGCCGGCCTCTGGCCGATGCGTTGCTATTGGCTTCTCTGCACCAGCGGTCATTGCGGGTGAAAGATTTGGCGACACCTGATGCTGCATCACCGGTGGTGTGGGCGTCAGAAGACCCGTGGCATTGAATCTGGTTTCCGATTTCACGTCGGGAGCGGCCTTCTTTTCCCCTTCTTTCGGCGCACGGATATCTGCCTGCTTCGCATTGGTCTCGGCGCCGCCTGTCGAAGGTGCAGCTTGCGGATGGAGAGCCTGATTTTGTGGTCCTACAACGTTGGCGTCCGCCCTCCCGAGCGGCTGCGCGGTCAAATGCGTATTCGCCGAGTTCTCTGATTTCCCGTTTGAAGAAATCGATTCAGGCAGTTTGCCGCCCGTGCTCGCCGCCGCTCCTGGAGGCTGCGGCAACGTGAGATACCCTGGCGTGAGAGACCCCGGAGTCGCAACTGGAGGAGTACGCGAGTCGCCATGGCTAAGGGCGGCCGCCGGAACGAGGGCTTGACCAGATGCATCCTGGACGGGAGGATGACCGTTCGCGGCCCTGGAACTGGGCTTCAAGGATGCTGACGGCAATCCGTCGGGTTGCGGTGCGGGTTCATTCAGTTTCAGGGTCGAGATAGGCAAGACCACGCCGATTGGTTGCGAAATTACCGGCAGAGCTCCGGCCGCTGACTATCCGCAGGCTGCGTTGGTTCCTCCGGCATCGTCTCTGCTTTGTGCTTTGCGTGAGACGACGCACTCTTGATCGCAGTAGTGTCAGGCGATGTCGCGCCTGCAGGTGATTGGGGGCTTGCATGCAAGTTCTGAACGACCGGACTTTGAAGAAGCAGCGGCCGCGCATCGATCGACTGCTTCGCCTCTTCGACCAGCGGTTGCTCCGAAGGTAGCGGCGCTTGCGCGACAGGATGCGGACTGCTTTGGCCCTGACTATCTTGAACTTGAGCCAGCCTCTTTCTGCTCCGCCACCTGTTGCTGAGGCATGGTGGCAACAGGTGCACCTGGTTGTGACATTTGATTCGCCGCATGGATCTCCGCAGCCCGAATATCGACCGATTGGTAGGGTTTGGCGGTCTCCGACTGCATCCCTATCGGCGGCTGCTTAGCAGCCAATACACCGGGGGTTCCGACAGGCGACAGCTTCGCGGACGAAGACGTCGCCATCATCGCTTCCATCGCGGTACCAAACGCCCCGTCGCCATGAGAGGCATCTGTGCCAGGCTTTGGCGATGCGGGCAGCATTTCCGCGAGTTGGAGACGGAGCTTCATTCGGGAACGCTATCTGCACGCACCGTGCCATCCAGCTTTGCCGGATACTGCGTTTCTCTTTGAGAATTCTCATCTGAGAGTGCTGCTAACTTCTGCGGTCGAGACGAGAGGAACCACCCGTCGACTCTCTTTTGCTCGCGCGTCTGTCTTTCCCTGTGGAGGTTGACCTCCGCAATCTCTACGATCGTTTCCATTTGCAACCGGCGCACGCGTGAACCTTGCCACGCGGCAGTCGCCACCTCCACCGCCGCGTCCAATTGTGCAAGACGCCGTTGCAACGTATGGCGCTCCATAGGGCCGCAGGCCAGCGCCATTTCTGCGGAGATCGCTTCCGCGCGATCGCCGGAATCGAGCGCCGTGTGCAGCACACGCAACGCAAGAACCTGCCTTGCCTCGGATGCGTTGAGCGCATCCAGGCATATCTGCCGCAGTTGGCGCTGCTGGCGCAATTCCGCCTCCTCGCGCTCTTCTTCGATCGCGCGCAGCGCCAGCAATCTCTTCATGGGCCGGCGAACGCTCACGCTGGCGACACCTGAAGCAGCGCCTCCACGGTTTCCCCGAGAGACGCGTTCTGCTCAGCGTCCTGCGTCAGCAGGGTCCGAATCATGGGCTGCAACGCAATGGCCCGATCCAGGTCTGCATCCGCGCCCGCTTTATACGCGCCGATCCGAATCAGGTCCGACGCGCGGTCAGTCAGCGCCATTGAACGGCGAAGCGCCCCTGCAGCCTGCAGATGTTCGGCCGAGGTGACAGCAGGCATCAAGCGGCTGATCGAGTCCACACTGGATCGGCCGATACCAGCCCTCCGACGCCAGCGATCTCGAGAGCATGACGTGACCATCCACGAAGGAGCGCACAGCATCCACGACGGGGTCCTGCTGATCGTCCCCCTCCATCAACACTGTGTAGAACGCGGTGATACTGCCGCGCCGGAATCGCCCCGCGCGCTCCACCAGCTTTGCGACGCGATTCAAGACCGACGGCGTGTACCCCTTCGCTGTCGGTGGCTCCCCTGCCGCCAGCCCTACATCGCGCGCCGCCATCGCATAGCGCGTCAGCGAATCGAGCACCAGCAATACATCCTTGCCTTCCGCCGCAAAGTTTTCTGCAACGCTGGTTGCGGCCAGCGCGGCGCGCATGCGCAGCAGAGGTGACTGGTCCGATGTCGACACATCACCACGGCGCGACGTCGTCCCTCTTCGCCTAATGCATCGGTAAGAAACTCGCCAACCTTCCGGCCACGTCTGCTACCAAAGCCACCATAACCACATCGGCCGACGTGTTGCGAGTCATCATGCCGATCAGCGTGCTCTTGCCGATCCCGAGCCGCCAAAGATGCCAATGCGTTGACCAAGGCCCACAGTCAGCATGGCGTCGGAGAGCGCGGACGCCGGTCGAAAGTGGCTGGCGAATCGGAATGCGATCCATTGCGGCAGTTGGCGCGCGATGGACTGGCTCGCGTCCGATCACGTGCAGTGGTCCCGCGTTATCCAGAGGGTTTCCGACGGCATCCACACTCTGCCGATGAGTCCCTCGCCCGCAGGAAATCCGGGGCCTGGCCCAGACCGATCACTGCGTCGCCATGGCGTATGCCCTCGATTCCCTCCAGCGGCATCGCCACACACGCTGGCCGCGAAAACCAATGACCTCGCCTGCATAGCGCCTGCCGCCAGCATCCACAATCTCGCAGCAGTCTCCGATCCGGCACAGCGGGCCGGCACATCCCATACTTTGCCCAGCCGCATCGAGCACACTTCGGCTTCAGCGCCATGCATTTCGCCGGCGCAGATAGCTGTCGAGAGCATCCACCAGCGCGGGCGTTATCTCTCTGACCCCGCCTCGCCAGTGCCTGCGGAGGGACGGCTCGCAGGAGATCGAAGAAGCCGCGCTCGATTTCAGCCAACTGAGTGCTGACACTCAAATCGCAGTGCTGGCACCGATCTCCAGCCGGCATGCCCCGCGCGGCATCTCCTGCTACGAATCTGCACCCGCGCGAGCATCCCGAGCCGGAGAGCCATCTCCCCAAGCCTCCGCTTTCTCTGCAGCCACCTCCAGCACGCAAGTCGCGCTCTGCTGCATATCCTCCAGTGCCACCCGCACCGCTCCTCGCAGCAATAAGGGATCATCTGCGCTTCCCGATGAGCACGCGGCCGATGATAAGCGAGAGCCTGACCACAGCCGCTTCCGCATCAGCGAAATATCGTCGCTGCGCCTCCTGAAATGTGGGGGTCCGCCTGGCTAGTGCTCGTGTGTCCCTGTTCCAGCCTTTCCTTTTGTTCGCTCAATGCCACGGCCCGTTCTTCCACGGCCTTCTGATGTGCATCGTCAAGCGCCTCGCGATGCCGGCGTTCGCTCTCTGCCCGCTCGCGTTCCAGTTCGATGAGACGGGCTTCCGCACGCACATCGGCTTGCTTAGCCGCGTGTTTCCCGGCCTCGTCTTTGCGGAACAGTGCCGGCAGGTCGCCAACGATGGACCCAATGCCAGCCGGCGTGGCGCCCATTGGTTTTGATCCGCCAAAGCGCGGCACGTACGTGAGCCTTCGAATCTCTGCGTCCATTTTCATCCTTGTGTGAGTGGCGGTAACGAACGCCGCCGCCTAAACCATCAGGCTGTCGCCCTGCTCCAGTTTGAGAATGATCTTACCTGCTGCTTCCATGCGTCGCGCGATCGCCAGGATGCTTTGTTGTGCCTGCATTACTTCGCGCGAGCGCACCGGGCCCATCACTTCAATCTCTTCTTGCAGCATCTCTGCCGCACGCGTCGACATGGCCTTGTAATATCAGCGCAACTTCATCCTTTGTTCCCTTCATAGCCAGCGCGAGCTGCCGCCTGTCAACCCCGGCCACCAGATCGCGCACGCTCGCCCCCGGCACGTTCAGCAGATCGTCGAAGGTAAACATCAGGTTGCGCACGTGGATCGCCGTCTCGGGCGATTCCGTTTCCACCCGGTCGAGTATCTTCTTCGAAGCCTCCGCCTCCAGCCCGTTGAGCAGGTCCACCACCGCCTTGTATCCGGAGTAGGAGCGCTTCTGCGTATCGCCGATGGTCTGTAACTGCTGATTGAGAATTCGGGCCACCCTTTGCGCCACTTCGGGCGAGAAATGCCGCATCTCCGCCAGGCGTTGCACCGCGGCCACGCGCTGTTCTTCGCCCAATCCCGCCAATACCTGGGAGCCACGCTGCAGATCGAGATGTGCCAGGACCAGAGCCACTGTTTGCGGATGCTCGTTCTCGAGCGATTTGCTCAACTGGGTGGGATCGACCCGCTGCAGCATCGCCAGGTTGCTGTCGTTTGCCTCCTTGGTTCATTGCGACTGCTGCATCACCGCATCGGCACGTGAGCGCCCAAGCGCGCCGGTGAGCAGCCGGCTGGCGGAAGCCAGGCCGC
>CAVVSP010000015.1:0-24428 GCA_963750845.1 uncultured Acidobacteriaceae bacterium | reverse complement strand
ATCCCCGGCGACCTGATCCGGAACATCCAGTGTACGGAAGACCCGCAAACTAACTCATGCACCGGGGTACAGACGCGGCTGAACACCAGCTTCGGCTCGATCACCTACGCCACCAACGGAGCACGCGCCAACTATCAGGCGTTCGTGGCCGCCATCAAAGGCCGCTTTGCGCAACGCGGTCTGCTCACCGCCTCATATACCCGTTCGTCCTCAGAGGACGATTGGCAGACCTATCCCGGCGTCTACCCATATGACCATTACTATGGACCGTCGCCTTGGAACGCCCCCAACCGTTTCTCTCTCGGCTGGAGCTATGAGCTCCCCGGCATGAGTCACGGTCTGGGCCTATTCGGCCGCGTCACCTCGGGCTGGAATCTCTCGGGGACAACGATCCTTCAGTCGGGAAATCCGTTTACGGTCTACACCGGAGCGGCCTTCCATGCACAGTTGATCGACCCGGCGCTGCCTGCCACACCATCCAATATTGTTCTGGCAGCCGACAGCGGCGACTTCAACGCGGACGGCAACAACTTCGATTACCCCGACGTCGCGAATTACAAGCAGCCCACGAACCGTACCTCCTATAAGAACGGCCTGTTCCCTCACTGTGCAGGCGGAAATCTGAATAGCTGCGGCGCCTTCTCGCTGCCGGTGGCTGGATCGGAAGGCAATGAGAAGACAAACCAATTCCAGAACCCCGGGTTTGCGCAGACGGACTTCGCGCTGAAGAAGACAACAAACATCACCGAGCGCCTTAATCTGGAGCTGCGGGGAGATTTCATCAATGCGTTCAATAGAAGCTTAACCTGAACGGGCATTGACACTAATGCTCAAGACGGCACGAACTTCGGTACATCGACTTCGACCCAGACGCCGCGCGTTGTCGTTCTGGGGCGAAGCTAGCCTTCTGAGCCGGCGTGTTCTTATTGAGGCATCTTTTTCGGGACATTCGGATGCATGATTCTGTATGTCCCTGCCGGTTTTTTGAGAACTGCTCTTAGCTGAAAGGTTTCCAAGGACGTCTATGCGCCGTGCAAACCGGGTCCTGCGGGCTCTGCTCTGCCTTCCATTAATTTTTCCGTTAATGGCGCATTCGGCCAATTTGTACTTGAAGAATGCCTCCACCCTGGCCGCATTCGATGAAAACGGCCTCTTGTCGGTCAAGGACATTGGATCGGGCGTAAGCTCTCGTTTTCTCCGCCGACCGGTGGTCGTTGACGCTGGACGGTACAACGCTTCGCAGCATGGACGCGGCGCCGCAGATTCAGAAGACCGGCGAAAACGAAATTACCTACAACTATCGAATCTCCGGCTACCGGATGGAAGCCGTCTATCGGCTGAGACCGGAGTGGCACGTTTTCTGTAACCAAGCAATTGAAGATCCTCGATGTTCCCTGGGGAACCTACACGGTGCACCGAGTCACACCGATCGAGATGGAACTGACGGAGGCGGTCCTCTTCTCATACGTGCCCTCCAGTTATGAGCCACAGGTCGGGCAGACTACAAAGAGGGCTCCTGGCATGGACTACGGCGCATTCCTCCGCTTTCCGCAGGACCGCGGCCTCATGCTTGTGGTGCAGAACCCTTTTCTCCACATAGAGCGCCAAGGGCAGCATGTCTCGGCTACCTATGCTCCGAGATAGCGTGGCAAGCATCGTGGGGAGGCTTCGCTAGTGACATCGCCTGCATCGGCCCCTACCGGCTGAGCGGGCAGCGGCTGCCACGTGAGATGGTCCTTGAGCTGGAAGCTGCCGCCCGCTTCAACTCCCAGCGATGGCATGGACCGCGCCGAGATAGCCGCCTTTACCAATTGCGTCCGCGCATTTCTGATCGAACCGCGGCGCCAGCGCCGATCAGTGTGGAAGTGGGATGGACGTTGAATGACTATCAGATCGATGTGGGCACGCCGGAAGGCGTAGCGGAATACAGGCGCATTATCGACACCGCATCGGAGCTGGGCATCCGGACCCTGCTTTACGCCCCCGCAAACTCGAAGCTCTCCGAGCGCACCAAAAGTACCCATTCATGGAGTTGGGAATATGTGCTCTGGCTGGGGCTCGGCGAAAAGATCCGTACCGGCGATTGGGACCCGCTCAGCAGCCCTGTTCCCGCGGAGATACGCGAAATGATCACGTACGCAAAGCAGAAGCATGTGGATCTTCTCGCTTATGTGTATCCGTCCATACCATATAGCCATGACGATTCCTGGTTAGTGGAGGGCAATGGGGACAGGTTCACCTATGCGTCGCTGGCATCGCGCAAATTTCAGGATTACCTGATTCGCAACTTAGTTGCCTTTCAGCGGCGCACAGGCATTGCCGGATATTCGTTCGACTATACCTGGCTCAATCTTCCCCGCAGTAGCAGCTACGCGCAGTGGTTCGGCTGGAGACGCGTGATGGAGTCGCTGCGGCGGGAGTCGCCGCATATCGTGATTGATGGACGCCAGTCCTATCAGATGTACGGCCCCTGGAGCTGGCTGGCAGGAAGTTACCCTCATCCGACCCGCACCGATGGTCAAACCGGAAGAGCTTTACGCCATATCCCGATCTGCACTTTGATCGCGTCTCCGCAGATCGCGCCCGCTTCGTCAATTATTGGTATCGGAACTACCAGTTCGCTCCCGCAGAGATCGTCCCCGGCTACGCCACGCACCAGACGGAACGCTCGATGAATCTTCCGCCGGACGCGCAGACCGGAGGGCATCCCGAGGAAACGAAGATGATGTACTCAGCCTGCTCCCGGCTGCGGGATTGGGACTATCTGGGATTCCGCTATTCCTTTTTCTATCGTCCATCGCGACGGGCGGATGGAACAACGTCGTCGATATGATTCCGTGGTGCCAGACTCGGAAGAGGCAAAGCATTTCTCCGCCTCTGACAAAGCCTGGATTCGCGAATGGCTCGACTGGACCGCGCAGCACAAAGAATTTGTGAAGCATACGCGATCGATCCTCCAACAGCCCGCTATTGGCAACGTTGACGGGACCTCGACTATATCCGGCAACCACGGATATCTCTTCCTCTTTAATCCAAACTATCGCTCGCTTCCCGCTGCGTTTCTTCGTCTCGATGCGACTATCGGCCTCGCGCATGACGCATACTATCTGCTACGCGAGATGTATCCGCAGAAAGGGCGCATCCTGGGGAAACCTGGTTCAGGCATCTGGAGTCATGGCGGCGAGGTGCAGACCACTCTGGCCGGCACGAAGCCCGCAACCGTCCTCGAACTCGGCGCCTGCGTCAGTTGCCACGCAGCCGATTGTCATGAATGCGGGATCGGAGACCTCCCCCAGCCCCGGCGCCAGGCTGACGCGTGGAGCACTCTCACTCCACGCATATCGCTGGCGAGCCAGGTACGCAGCAGGAGATTGGGGTTCTGCTGCCCACAGCGACTCCGATTCAGAGGATGACCGTCAATGGAATGACCGTGCAGCCCAAACAGTCCGGCCGCTACGTGAGTGCGGATCTTCGCTTCTCCGGGAACTCGCTTCGGGCAAGCGGAGCCAATTGCTCTGTCCCCCGGTGCGGAGGGGATACTGCATGGAAATTCGTTGCGCCTGAAGGTATTTTTGCGCAGCTTGCCGAGCGCGAAAAGGCATGGCCGATTCCCTGGACGCGGGAGGATTACCAAACCACGTGGCTTGCGCCTGGGCGGCTTCTGCTCTTCATACAGATTGCAGAGCCCAGCGATGCGATGAAGGTCACGGCCACGCTTGATGGTCAGGCGCTGCCGCTCACTCGCGCTTACAGCTCGACCCGTGTCCATCCGGCATCCTTTGTTGGCTTCTATGCCGACCTGTCGAAGGTCGCGCCCGACACCCGGCACACCTTCACTCTGCACCTGCCGCAGTTGAGGCCAGGGCAGTTTCAAGGAGTCTTCTTCGACAATGTGGAACCTCGGTTTACGGGGGCCCTGGCCGAAATGACAACTACATCGGTCTGATGGATACACGGGATATCTCGTGGGGTGATCCGCGTAAAGCCGCCCTGAGCCGTTGCTGGATCGCGGAGCGGCGAATCCGTCTGGCCTGCGTTTTCGCGGATTCGCTCGGTTGTTTGATTGGCTGGCCGCTTCCCTGCCCAGCCCAGTCAACCGCCGCAGCCCGTACGCAGGATGCCACGGCGGACATTATCGCCTCGCTGCGGAGCCGGAACTTCGACGAGGCGCTTCAGCGAAGCGACGCAGCCATCAAAAAAGCTCCGGCGACCATCGCCTTTGGGCGCTGCGTGGCATGGCTTTCGCCGGCAAAGGTTCGCCTCAAGCTGCGCTCGCAGCGTATCAACACGCTCTCAAGCTTTCTCCCGCTTATCTTCCTGCGCTGGAAGGAGCAGCGCAGATCGAATATCAGGAAGGGAGCGACGACGCGAAACCGCTTTTGTTACGCGTGCTTGCGCAGTCGCCGGGCGACCCCACGACTCACGCCATGCTGGCCGCGCTCGACTACCAGGCACAACAGTGGAGGAAGCAGCGCCTCACTTTCGGCAAGCGGATCGCTGCTCGAGATCAGCCTTCCTTGCTGAACGAATTCGCATCCTGCCTGGGCACACTCGATCGCTATGAGGAAGCAATCCCCCGCCTGCAGCGTGTTCTGGCGCTTGACCCGCGCGCCAAACACGCGCTACAATCTCGCTCTTGCACAATGGAGTGCGGGCCTACAGGATGCCGTGGGAACCCTTGTCCGCTTATCGAGGCCATCCCCCGCGATGAAGGTGCTCACTCTGGCAGCCGACGTTTACGAAGCCAATAACGATACGCCTCGCGCCGTTCAGCTCTTACGCCAGGAATCGTGGCCAATCCTCAAAAGGTTACGGCTTATCTGCAATTTTCGACGCTTTCGTACAACCACGGCTCTCTTCAGTACGCATCGACATGCTGAACACCGGACTCTCAAGTTGCCCGATGAGGCGCGCCTCTTCCTGGCTCGCGCCATTCTCAGAACGGAAGAAGGTGATTTCGCTGAGGCTATGAAAGATTTCGAGACGTTGATCGCCTCGATCCCAACCTTTCCTTGGCCGGCGTCGCCGAAGGTCTTGCCCGCTCAGAGCAACACAGGTCGAAGGAAGCTCTCGCGACCTTTGCGCGGCAGTCAAGGCCCACCCCAATGATGCCTTCACTCAATATCTCTTCGCAGAGGCTCTCTCCGAGCAGAACTCTACGCGTCGCACGCCGGACGATGCCGAAGCGGTCGAAGCTGCCAAACGCGCAGTCGCTCTCGATCCCCATATGTCGGACGCGCCCAATCCGCGAGCGCCTCTGGCTACGCGATGGACATCCGGACAGGCGATCGACTACAGCCAGAAGGCGCTCGCCTTCAACCCGGATGATCAGCAGACGTGTACCGTCTCATGCTTGCGCTCCGCAAGACCGACCGCAAAGACGAGGTCCCGGCCGTATTAAGCGGTCCACGGCAGCGCGCAAGGCTCAATCCTTAGTCCAGAAGAAACGCTATAAGCTCGACGAAGTTCCGCAGCGGCCGCTCTCCGTGTCCGAACCGTAGCAACACCTGGGGAGGTGCTTAAGCTGCCGCGCGCCAGCGGGACGTTCGCTGTAACCCTGAAGCAACGGAAATTCTCGTCATCTGAGAGCCTGAGTTTGGGCAGCACTCTGGGATCATCGCTTTTTTGCGCGAGAACAGCCTCCACACCTGCTTTGCGGTGTTTCTCTCCATCCCGCAGGACCAGCGGTCTCGACTTAGTGCCGCAGCATCGGCGAGGTCACCTCTTTGTATCCCGCCGGTATCTGGAAGCTGTTGAGATCCACTGGAGCGGTTGAGAAATTGCCAGTTTCGGTTTGGCTCTCCAATAACACGCCGGCCGTTGCGGGATCTCCGCTGTTGGTCGGTGCGGCAGCGGCCGTGTTGGACGGCTTATGACGCATCAGTGCGCCCATGCTGGATCCGCCAAGCGCGCGGCCAAAGCCGCCAAGCTTACTTATTTGATCGCTGGCTACCTGTGTGCCCGTATCAGTTGCGATTTCGCCTGTCACTTTTCCCGCGTCAGAACTGCCACTCTTGCTTTGCGCCATCGGAGCTACGGATGGAGCGGGCAGAGGCTGTCCGTCGGCTGACACACCAACGCGGGTGACCTGCAGGACCGGAAAGCCGCTCATCTTCGCCGCTTCCTTTTTCAGGTCTGCCAAAGCCTGCGCTCCGCCGGGTTGGGCGGAGAGAAGCCCGGAGATCTGACTCGCGCTCCCATCCATTGCAAGCTCCTTCGCCATGCGCTGATTGAAGGCGCGTAATTCTTCCTCGCCCGGCATATCGGGAACCATCCACATCTCGCTCGTCGCCGCCATGCCGCCTTTCGCGTTTGACCCGTCCGTCGCATTTGCCATCATCGTCACGGTCAGCAGCGCCTCCTTTGCAATGCGTCCGTCGATATTTCGCGTGGCTCCATTGGAGCTGACGTGTGCATTGAAGGACATCTGTGCATCGCTCGCATGATTGGAATCGGTCGAATCCTTGCTCTGCGCCTTGGCCTTTGCGGCTGCATCCGCCATGGCCTGCTGCATCTGCTGGAAGGTGACGACGGAATAGGTGTGTTTGTCATGGTCGATGGATGTCATGGTCTGTTGATCGAGATCGATGATCTCGGTGGTGTGCGGATTGGAGCGCACCATGCGATTCCCGTGAAGCGCGACGGTGGACGTCATCGGCGCGTTCGCCTGCTTGGCCTGCGAGCTGAATGCCCCTGCCAGTTTGAGCATGCTCTGCAGCGAACCACCGGTGACCTGCGTTGTCTCCTGATAACTCACATCAGCAAATGCGAGCGGCTGGATAAGCACACCGCTGATAACTATGGGTATCCATCTCGTCTTCATGTTATTTCTCCTCGGTAAGTGACATGAGTCTACTCGCGCATCAGTGCCACGCGCCGATTCGCGCGCGGCGTTCGAGCGAATCTGGGAACCGCTCCGGCCACTAAGTGCATTCCCGCAAGCCATTTCCCCAACGGACCACCGCTCGGATCAGAAATAGTGATCCTCGCGCGGCGAACGTGACACATATAGCGCCCGCCGGCACCGAAACAATTAATTGCCTTGAATTTACCCAGATAGGTAAGGTGCGCACTTTGAATGCATGGCGTGCCCGTCACGCGAATCCAGGTTCCTGTCGTTGCCGCGCGGCTTATGGCTGGAGGTGAAATTGAGCTGTGAGAGACGCCTGGGACGAGCCGCCGGCCCAGACCGTGAACGGGCCCGGCTCGATGACCCACTTCCCTACCGCGTTCCAGACGGCAAGCTGGGATTGCGGGATCTCGAAGGTGACCGTTTTTCTTTCCTGGGGGCGGAGATGAATGCGGGAAAAGCCGGCGAGGGAGCGGTCTGGGGTCTCGACGCTGGTGACGTCTTCGCGAAGGTAGAGCTGGGCTACCTCGTCTCCGTCCCGGTCGCCCGTATTTGTGACGTCTACTGTTACCTGTACAGGTTTGTCGCTGCCGGACGCGGGCGGCTGCACGGCAAGGTGGTCGTAGCGGAAGGTGGTGTAGCTGAGACCAAAGCCGAAAGGGAAGAGCGGCTTGCCATCGTCGTCGACATATTTATGGATACGCGACGGGTCGCTGTTGTAGAAGTCCGGAAGCTGGCCGACGCTGCGCGGGAAGGTGATGGTGAGGTCGACCTGCGGGATTGTTGTCGCCAAAGAGTGTTTCGGCGATAGCCTGCCCGCCGAACTCGCCCGGATACCAGGCCTCGAGGATGGCGGGGACATGCTGCTTGGCCCAGCCGATGGTCAGCGGCCTGCCGTTTTCGAGGACGAGCACAACGGGCTTGCCGGTTGCCACGACGGCCTCGAGAAGCTGCTCCTGATTGCCGGGCAGATCGAGATTGGAGCGGTCGAAGCCTTCGCCGGAGATGCCCTGCCACTCGCCGAGACCGAGAATGACGGTGTCCGCCTGCTTCGCCGCGGCGACGGCTGCGGAGATGTCCTCACCGGGATCGAAGGTGACCGTCGCCTGCGGGACGATCGCGCGGATGCCATCGAGCAGGCTGATGCGCTTGCCATTCGATTCGCGCTCGTAGTCGCCATAACGCGCCACGTCGGCATTGGGGCCGATGACGGCGATGCGGCGGGTTGTCTTCGCAAGCGGCAGGAATTGACCGTCGTTCTTGAGCAGCGTCATGGACTCGCGCGCCGATTCGAGTGAAAGCGCGAGATGCGGTTGCGAGCGGTGAACCCGCGCATTGAGCGTGGGGTCGACGAACGGATGATCGAAGAGGCCGAGAGCAAACTTGACGCGAAGGACCGAGCGCACCGCGCGATCCAGATCCGCCTGCGGCAGCGAGCCTTCGCGCACGCAATCGACCAGCGCCTTCTGAAAGACATCGTGGGGGAAGTCGTAGAACTGCATGTCGACGCCGGAACGGATGGCGAGACACGAGGCATCTTTGGGCGACGCAGCGACATGATGCACCGTGTAGAGACGCTCGATGGCGCCCAGGTCGGAGAGAACGAAGCCCTGGAAGCCCCACTCGTTGCGAAGAATCGTCTTGAGCAGGAAGGGGTCTGCGGTGACGGGGATGCCGTCGATCTCGTGATAAGCAGCCATGGTGGCCATCGCGTGGCCTTCACGAAAGGCGGGCTCAAAGGGCTTCAACATGACGGTGCGCAGTTCGCGCTCGCCGATGTGCACGGGCGAGGTGTTGGTGCCGCCTTCGGGAGACCCGTGACCGGCGAAGTGCTTGGGCTCGGCCACAACGGTGTGGTCGGTGTCGAGGCTGTCGCCCTGTGCGCCACGCACGTAGGCGAGGCCGAGCTGACCGGTGAGGTACGGGTCTTCGCCGAAATCCTCTTCAACGCGCCCCCAGCGGGGCTCGCGAGCAATGTCAAGAACCGGCGCCAGGATCATGTCCACACCGGTGGCGCGCGCCTCTGCCGCGATGGCAGCGCCAGTCTGCTGGGCGATCTCGGGATTCCAGGTGGCGGCAAGATTGATGGGCGCGGGAAAGACGGTGCCGGTGTCGAAGCCGTGCAGGCCCTCCTCGATGAAGAGCGCGGGAATGCCGAGACGATTGTGCGCGATCACCCAGCGCTGGATGGTGTTGGCCTGCTCCGGTGTGGGGTTGAGATCATGGATGGAGCCCACTCCCAAATCGCCCCAGAGGCTCTGCGCTTTCTCCGGAAGGAAGACGGCATCGAGTGCCGCATGTGTGTCGTCTGTGTGCTTGTCCACGATTTCGCGGGCGCTGGAGTACATATCCAGTTGCCGCGCCTTCTCCTCGAGCGTCATGCGGCGCATCAGGTCGTCGATGCGGGCCTCGAGTGGCGCGTCAGATTGCTTGTACAGCGGCGCCTGATTCGCGGATTGCGCGTGGACCGGAGCGAGATGAGTTGAGAAGAAGCAGCAAGCGGCGCAGCAGAGCACCGAGAGCAACGCGACCCGCTTTTCAGATAGCTGTGCCGCGCCGGTATTGCGAAATCTGGTGTCGTGATTCATGTCGTGGGATTAGCGTTATCGCCGCATATGCGAACGCTCTCACATTAGCCGATTAGCAGGTCCCTGACAACGTGTGCACTTCGACGGCAAGCCGAGAAAAAAATGGAAAATCTTACTCCTGCCGAGAAGAGCACGGGCGAGAAAGATAACAGCGACGATTACAAAATCAGCGCCGTGACGGAGTTCGCAGGCAGGTTGACCTGCAGAGCTCTGTCCCGCAAGCCGCATCCCACCTCGCGTTCCGCGCCGCGATTGGTTAGCACCAGCACGCTGCTGCCGTCGGGATTCTGCGCGGCTACATGATCGATCTCCGGAAGATCGCCATGCGTGGCAAAAACACGCGCCCCGCGCTGCATGAACTTGGAGTAATGAGCCAGCGCCCAATACATACCGCTGCGCGAAAGCTGCTGCGTCTGTGAGTTCAGCGTCAGCACGCCGCCGCAGGAAAAGGGGCCGATGTTCGGCTTGCCATGCTCATCCAGCACCAGATTCCAACTCACGATGCAGCGGGCCCAGTTGTTCAGGATGCCGGCAAAGGTGCCGGACCACTTTGCCCAATCGGTCATGTAATCCGGTGAAGTGAAATCCGATCCGCCTTCCGTCCAATACGCATTCTTCAACGGGAACATGTTGTGGACGCGCGTCATCGCGGCGGGCGATCCGAAATAACCGTGCCATGCGGCACCATCGACGTATTGGGAGAGGCCGGCATCCTCGAACTCGTCTGCCACGCGGCCCCACAGATTGTAATTGTGATCGAGAATCCAGATTTTGGTGTCGAGCGAGTTCTTCTGGAGCGCAGGCCCCAGGAATTCTTTTACAAACTGGATCTCATATTCCTGCCCCCACATGCACTGCGGCATGCGGCCATCCTGGTCTGTATCAATTTCGTTCTGAACGGTAACGGCCCGGATGTGGACTCCGTCCGCTGCGTAGCCCTGGAGAAACTTGACGAAGTATTCCGCGTAGGGCTCGAAGTAGCGGCTGCGCATGGAGCCGCCGAGCAGCGAATCGCCGGCCTTCATCCAGGCTGGAGGGCTCCAGGGCGAGGAGAAGTAGAAGATCTCCGGATTGACCTGCTGCGTCTCGCGGAGCACCGGCAGGATGTATTGGCGATCGTGCTCGATGCTGAAGTGCTGGAGTTCGGGATCGGGCTGAGCCGAATCGTCGTAGGTATAGGCATTCCGGGAGTAGTCACTGGAGCCGATGGTGGTGCGCCCGATCGACATGCGGAGACCATCGGCGCCGAAACATTCCTTCAGGAGCGCTCCCCGAGCGGCGGCAGGCATCTGCTCCAGCAGATAGCAGGACGCATCCGTCAGGGCGGAACCAAACCCGAGCAGCTCCTGGTAACGCTGTCCCGGATCAAGTTGGATAACCCCTGATCCGGTTGGGGCTCCACGACGCCATGCCGGCGCTTCCATTGGTTCACAGCGAACCTTTTCTGAGGTCCGCCAAGCCCGCACTGGCGGGAATGCTGGGCTCCCAGAGAGTGTGTCCTCGGTCACGCCCCAGGCGTTGAGAGAACCTAGAGGCGTGACGGAAGGGGCAGCCAAGGCTGCCAATTTCAGGAAGGTGCGCCGGCTGGCCATATCCATGTACTTTAACGATCTCTCCGCGGAAACCTGTTTACTGATATGAAGACAAAGGATTGTCTTAGCATACGCAGCAAAGATTTCCCTTGACAATGATCTTCTCGAATTGTTTTCATCTGCAACGATCAGCGAGGACCACCTTTTCCCGATATGAGCAGGCAAACCGTTGTCTTGTCTCTGCACGCCGGGAATACGGAAGGACGCAGTTTGCCTTTCTGCAGGTGGCGTCGAAGCTGATCAACAGGATGGGTGAGACGATCTGCGGTCCTTCCATTCTGTCATCGGGGAGTCGTGAGCCACACTGCCGGATTGTCGGCAGGCGGCTCGATGGAACAAAAGAAGATGCGCGAACTCACAGAGCATCGGGGCTCAGCGCAAGCAGATGGTACTTCTCCAGGAGGCAACATGAAGCAGTTGATTCGCGCCAGCCTTGGCTTCGCCCTATTGTGGCCAGCCCTTGCAGTGGTCGCACAGAACACCAACTCAGGTGACATTCGTGGCGTCGTCACGGACGCATCCGGCGCCATCATTCCGGGCGCTACCGTAAAGATCGACGACATCGATAAGGGCATTACCCACACCTACACAACGGATGGAGCCGGCCTCTACGACACTGGCTCAATCGTTCCCGACCACTACCTGATCACCGTTACCGCGCCCGGCTTCCAGAGCTACGTTCGCGGACCGATCACGCTTCGGGTGGAGACGGTCACAGTCAACGCGCCACTGACCGTCGGAGCTGCGCAGCAGGAAGTCGTCGTCAAGACGGATCTTCCCTTGCTCCAGACCGAGACCGGCGCGCAATCGACCACGTTGGAATCGAAGCAGCTAATGCAATTGCCACAGGTGGGCGCGGACTGGCAGAACTTCGTCGCCCTGCTCCCCGGTGCGTCCAGTGTGAACTACCGCACCGGCCAGACAGCTTCCGTCAATGGCAACCTGCCTTACAGCACGGTGCTGGCGGACGGTGCAACGACCACGCTGCCGATGAGCCAGAACGCCGACGTCATGGTGCTGGACACAGTCGCCGAGGTGAAGATGGACAGTTCGTCATTCTCCGCACAGTACGGTATCGGCGGCATAACCTTTAACCAGATCAGCAAGGGCGGCACCAACCGGTTCCACGGTGCGGGTTACGAGTACTTCCAGAACAATGCACTCAACGCAGCGGACTATGCGCTTGGCCAGGGCGCCGTTCCATTGCTGCGCTATAACAATTTCGGCTTCTCTGTCGGCGGACCGATCTTGAAGGACAAGATGTTCTTCTTTTTCAACTACGACAAGATCATCAACCCGAGCGGCAGTTCGACCGGCTTCAAGAACGTTCCGACCGCCGCGATGCGAAATGGCGACTTCACCGGCTTCCAGACCCTCTACGATCCGACGACGCAGACCGTGGACAGCACGGGAACGTTTCCACCGCAAAACATTCGCGGAGGAGTACGGCAACGGCAACAAGATTCCTGCCGGCATGATCGACCCCGTGGCCGCCGCGATCACAAAGTACTACCCGGCTCCCAATGTCGCGGGCGCAACGGGTTTCAGCAACAACTTCTTCTTCAACGTGCCCAACTCCAACCCATTCACAAAATTCTTTGGGCGGCTGGATTACCAGATCAATCAGAACAATCACATCATCCTCTCCGAAACGGAGAGCGATAATCCGGCACAGTACCACAATGAGGGAATCTGCCCGATCAACTGCCAAAGCGGCGATGTAAGCCGTGACAATGCGCAGGTTTCATGGGTATGGACCATCAGCCCCAACACGATCAATGAAGCGCGCATGGGCTTCACCGATCAGCTGAACTTCTTCGTGCCCTACTCGCTCGGTCAGGGCTTCCCCGCGAAATTGGGCATGAAATATGCCAAGGCCGACCTGTTCCCTGACATCCAGCTGAATGGGAACGGCGGCGACATGTACGAACTGCAACCCAATACCAACGCGGTCTATAAGGAGTTCGTGTTCGACCCTTCCGATGTGGTCACTCTGATTCGTGGCCGGCACGTGCTGCACTTTGGCGGCGAGTTCCTGATCAACCGTGCCGATTCAACTGCATGGGGTAACCAGGTCGCCGGGCAATTTCAATTCACCGGCGCTTATACAGCAGCGTCGGCAGGCGATAGCACAACGGGCATGGTGTTTGCTGACTTCCTGCTGGGGTATGCGAACGGATGGAATGCCAAGCAGGCACCCGAGTGGGGTGGACGCCTGAAGAGTCCACAGCTTTTTGTGCAGGATGACATCAAGCTTCGTCCAAACCTGACATTGAATGTAGGGATCCGCTGGCAGGGCATGACCGGATGGCACGAAGTAAAGGGGAATATGCTCTCCTTCGATCCTACCGTGACGAATCCAGCCGATGGCTCCAAAGGCGCCATGTGGTACGCCACAACAAAAGCGAATGGACGTGACAGCCTGCAGGCGCCAAGCTGGAACACCTGGCTGCCCCGTGTCGGATTTTCCTACGGTCACGGTCCCAAGACCGTCGTTCGTGGGGGCATCGGGCTCTATGGTTACACCTGGAGCAACGACACTTACGCCCCCGGCATCGGAAATGCACTCGCCTTCAATGGCAGCCTCAGTGACTACACTACCGGTACTTCTCCCGTTGCTATTCTTGGATCGGACGGAAACACCGCCTATCAAGGCAATTTGAGCGCCAATGCAGCCTTTATCAGGCCCATTGGCCCAGCCGCTCTGAACGGGCAGGGCGTCAACTACCAGGAGTACCACACTCCTGTGCCGAAGATCCTGGAATGGAACTTCGAAGTCCAGCAGGAGATCGGCACGAACATGGTTTTCACCGCGGCCTATGTGGCGAGCCATGGATATAACCTGCTCTTCCCCGCAGATATCAATGCGGTTCCAGAGGCTTCGTTGTCACCCAATGACCAGAACAAGCGGCCCTATCCGCTATTCCAGGTATTAACGACGGCAACGGAGCAGGCGGCACAAACAACGGTGTCTCCAACTACAACTCGCTGCAAACCACAATCACAAAACGCCTGTCACAGGGCTTGCAGTTCAATGCAAACTATGTCTGGTCGCACATGCTTACCAGCATCGATTCTTCGGGCTGGGGCAGCAGTTCGGGAAATGATACCTACCAAAGGCCGTATGACGTTGCCGCCAACTATGGAGCATCGAACTTCGATGTCCGCAACGCCTTCAAGACAGGCGTGCTGTATGACCTGCCGGTGGGCAAGGGACGTCAGTTCCTGAACAACAATTGGCTGGTTGACGAGACGCTTGGAGGATGGCAGGTTGCACCGACGATCGTATGGACATCTGGAAGCCCATTCGCAGTGACAACGAGCTCCTCCAATACCGCCTTCGACCTGAAAGGGAACGGACAGCTGTATCCCAATCAGGTTGGAAACCCGAATCCGGCGCACAGGGACCTGAATCACTGGTTTAATGCTGGCCCTGAAGCCTTCAAACCACCCGACCCCGGTACGTATGGCAACACGCAGCGGAACAACCTCTATGGCCCGACGTACTTGCTGGTAAACGCAGCAGTTGGCAAGACCTTCCATATCCCGTGGGAAAGCATCGGGTTGGAGATTCGTGCTTCTGCAAACAACGTTCTTAACCATCCCAGCTTTGCTGCTCCAGACTCCACCATTGGAGATCCGAACGCTGGAGTCATCAACAGCCTCACCGTCTACGGCCGCACCATGCAGCTCTACGGGCGTATCTCCTTCTAACCTCAACCCGCTTCAGAAAGAAGAGAACGGCGATTGCCGTTCTCTTCTTTTTTTTCGCCCATCGCCACTTTATGATTGAGTGAGTCATGACCTGCCGAGTTGTCTTCTGTGCCCTGCTGCTCCTGCCACTCGCTGCAATCCCCGCCGCAGGCCAAACCGCCGCTTTAAAGAAGCAACAGGCAAGCCAGCACGCGCGCGCGGCGCAACAATATCTGCAACAGCAGCGGCCGGACCTGGCTATTCCAGAGCTGCAACAGGTGGTTGCCCTGGAACCACAAAACGTGGATGCGCGCGGCAACCTGGGCGTGCTCCTGTTCTTTCGCGGCGACTATGGCGGCGCTGTTCCCGAGCTGCGGGTCGCCGTGAAACTGAAACCCGATCTATGGAAGCTGCAGGGACTGCTGGGGCTGGCGGAGGCGCATACGGGAGAAGTTCAGGCGAGCCGGGCCGATCTCGAAGCCGCCTTTCCCCACCTCACCGAGCCGAAGTTCAAAACGCAAGTAGGCAATGCGCTGGTGGACAGCTACACCAGTACGGGAGAGACGGAAAAGGCCGCATCGACCACTTCCGATCTGCTCGCCGATAACCCCACCGACACCGCGCTGCTCTACTCCTCCTACCGGCTGTACTCCGATCTGACGGATAAGGCGCTGCTTACCATGGCGCTCTCCGATCCCGATGGTGCGCTGATGCACGAGATGATGGCCCGCGAACTTGCGCGGCATGGCGACGAAGCACAGGCGATCGTCAATCTGCGTGAATCACTGAAGATCAATCCGCACCTCCCTGGCGCACACTTCGACCTCGGGGAGCTTCTCTACAACTCGTCTAACGATGCGTTGAAGGCGCAGGCAGAGCCTGAGTTTCAGGCTGCCCTCGCCGATAATCCCGGAGATGAGAAGGCACACCTGATGCTGGGTGAGATCGCGGCGAAACGTGGAGACACGAAAACGGCATTCAGCGAATACTCCCACGCGGTGGAATTGCAGCCGAACGATCCGGATGCGCTGGTCGAATTGGGCAAGGTCCTGATGACCATGAATGAAAACGACAAGGCGCAACAGGCGTTTGAGCAAGCCGTGAAGGCCGATCCCTCCAACACCGTGGCGCGTTACCGATTGAGCATGCTCTACCGCCGCCAGGGCAAAACGGCAGAAGCGGAGCAGCAGATGACCGAGTACAAGAAGTACAAGGACATGAGCAGCAAGCTGGAGAAGATCTTCCACGATATGCGTGTCGGCTCACTTCAAAAGAATGCAGACGATGCAGACCAGCAGCGCTGATCGCCGCCACCGCCGCGGTCGTTTGCGCGCGCAAGTGCTTTCGCTGATTTGTCTGTGTGTCTCGGCGACCGTTTCCGCCCAGCCGGCAAAGGAAGCTCCAGCCAAATCAGCCGTGCCCCCAGCCGAGTGCCGCGACGCAATTGCTGGATATCACGGCAAAGACCGGCATTCATTTCAACCACATGTCGACGCCCGACGCTCGTTACATTGTGGAGTCGATGAGCGGCGGCGTCGCTCTGATCGACTACGACCAGGACGGCTATCCGGATATCTACTTCACCAACGCCGCAAGCGTGGAGATGGGGCTGGCCGGCAAGAAGGCGAAGAGCGCGCTCTATCACAACAATCACGACGGCACCTTCACTGACGTCACCGACAAGGCTGGCGTTGGGTATCCATGCTGGGCAATGGGCGTCGCATCTGGCGATTACAACAACGACGGGCGCCCTGATCTGCTGGTGACCTGCTTCGGCGGAGTCGTTCTCTATCGTAACAATGGCGATAGCACGTTTACGGATGTCACCAAGCAGGCTGGGCTGAGCGGCGACAACGGATGGGCGACCGGCGCCTCCTTCGGGGACTATGACGGCGACGGTTGGCCGGACCTCTTCGTCTCCCACTATGTCGATTTTCATCTCAACGATCTGCCGACCTTCGGATCGAAGAAAACCTGCCAATACCACGATGTGCCGGTGCAGTGCGGTCCGCGCGGATTAAAAGGAACGAGCGACAATCTGTATCGCAACCGGGGCGACGGCACTTTCGAGGATGTCTCCAAACAGGCGGGCGTGGACGATCCGCACGGCTTCTTCGGATTGACTGCGGTATGGGCGCATTTCAATGGAGATGGACCGCCCAACCTCTTTGTTGCAAACGATGGCGAGCCGAATTTTCTCTATGTGAATGACGGGCATGGGCACTTCTCTGACGTCGCCTACCCGTCCGGCGTGGCAGTCAACCAGGACGGCACAGAGCAGGCAAACATGGGCGTGGCGCTGGGCGACTACATGCACACCGGGCGCTTATCCATTGCAATTTCGCACTTCAGCGAAGAGTACGCGACGCTCTACCGTAATGACGGGAGCATGAATTTCACGGACGTCTCCTATCCATCCGGCATAGCGCGAGCCACCACTCCGTATGTCGGCTGGGGTGATGCCTTTATCGACCTGAACAACAGCGGCTGGCTCGATTTCATCCTGGTCAATGGCCACGTCTATCCGCAGGTGGGAGCATCCGGAACAGGTACGGTCTATCGCGAGCCAAAGCTGGTCTATGCCAACCAGCACGATGGAACATTCCGCGATGTCAGCAAGATGAGCGGTCCTGCGGTGCAGATTCCACAGGTGAGCCGGGGCCTTGCGGTGGGCGACCTGTTCAACGATGGACATCTGGAGATCGTCATCGAGAACCTCGAAGGCAGCCCCATGATTCTGCGTGCGGATGCGGATGCGGAGAACCACTGGATCAGTCTCGAACTCCATGGGGCAAAGGGGAACCTGCTGGCTCTCAACGCTCGCGTCAAGGTGACGGCGGGCGACCTGGTTCAGGCGGACGAAGTGCGCAGCGGCGGCAGCTACCTGTCGCAGAATGATCTGCGGCTGCACTTCGGTCTGGGAGCGCGTCCGCGGGCAGATAAACTAGAGGTGACCTGGCCCTCCGGCGCCAAAGAGATCCTCGCGAACCTGACGGCGGATCGCTTTTACGTGGTGCAGGAGGGCAAGGGCATCGTATCAACGCATCCGGCGGCGACGTCTCCCGCGTCCACGCATTGAATTCCTCGCAACAGATCGCCGTACCGAATCAACTCAGCGACTCCAGGTTGATCTCTGCGGCACCAACTACTGACAACGATTCCGGACTCCCGATAGAGATGTCGAATTCAGACACGGACCTTACGCATGCCGGTACTCGATATATTTCACTTGATCTTAAGGTAGTATCCGGGGTATAAGCATTCTTTCGCTGTTACGATTTGTTGCGCAGTAACCCTCGAAAGGGGCTCCCCCATGCCCACTGGAAGACTTTTCCGGCTCGTTGTATTCGTGTGCCTTTTGAACCTGCCCCTATCTGCCGACACCACAGTGACGACCTGGCGGAATGACATCGGGCGTACCGGCCAAAACATTCAGGAGACGCAGCTGACGCCTGCAAACGTCAACAGCGCTGCCTTTGGGAAGTACTTCGCCTATGCCGTGGACGGGTATGTGTATGCACAGCCGCTCTACGTCTCCGGGCTGAACATCGCCGGCGGCATCCACAACACAGTCTTCATCGCTACCGAACATGACAGTGTTTACGCCATGGACGCGAGCCACAATCAACAGTTGTGGCATGTCAGCCTCCTTGATACCGCGCACGGAGCAGCGGCAGGAGCGACGACACCAACCAAAGCCGACATTGGCGGCACCAGCGTCGTACCCGAAATCGGCATCACCAGCACTCCAGTGATCGATCCGGCAACGAAGACAATCTTCGTCGTCGCAAAGAGCAAGGAAAACGGCAGTTTCGTCGAGCGCTTGCATGCTTGGACCTGACCACAGGCGATGAGCAGCCCAACAGCCCCGTCGTGATCGGCGGCTCAGTACCCGGCAGCGGAGTTGGCAGTGTCAATGGCGTTATCGCTTTCCAGCCAGTGCTCCAGTTGAGCCGGGTTGGTCTACTCCTGCTCAATGGTCAGGTCTATGTCACTTACGCATCCTTTGGCGACCAGGGGTCGTATCATGGCTGGGTCTTTTCGTACGATGCCACGACACTACGGCAAACTGGCATCTACAACAGCACCCCGGTTGGCAGCAAAGGCGGAATCTGGGAAGGCGGGGCGGCGTTGGCTGCCGACACCGTGATCGGCGGCGGGCGCATCTTCCTGGCGACCGGCAATGGCACCTTCAATGCCAGTTCGCCATATTCGAACAATCAGGACTTCGGCGACTCCGTCGTAGCCCTCACTCCCAGCAACGGCAAGTTACAGGTTAGCGATGCGTGGACACCATTCGACCAGAATGCGCTGAATGACGCAGATGGGGATCAGGGATCTGCCGGTGTGCTGCTATTGCCGGATCAACCCGGTCACACGTTCATGAACTGATTCAGGTTGGCAAAACGCGCGCCTCGAGCTTCTCGATCGTGACAACCTTGGCGGATACAACGCCACTGCCAACAACATCGTGCAGGAGATCAGCGGACAGCTTTCAGGAGAGGTCGGTTCCACCGCTGCGTACTGGAATAACAACGTCTACATCTCCAGCAACGACGGACCGATGCTGCAGTACACATTGAAGAATCGACTGCTCAGCACTGCTCCGGTCTCCAAGAGCACCCACACCTTCCATCGTGGACCGACTCGGTGACAAGTTCCAATGGCACCAGCAACGGGATCCTGTGGGCGATTGATGCGGTCAACAACCAGGTACCCGTCTCTACCCTCTATGCCTTCGACGCCAACGATGTCAGCAAGGTCCTTTATAACTCTCAGGAGAACAGTGCACGCGACAGTGCCGGCAGCCCGTCAGTTCACAGTTCCCCTCGTCGCCGACGGAAAGGTCTACGTTGGCGCGCAATCCGAAGTAGATGTGTATGGACTGTTGACAAATTCGACGACGACGACGGCCGCGCCCACCTTCACCCCGGCGCCGGGAAAATTTACCTCTTGGGAAAGCGTCACGCTGACCCATGCGACCAGCGGCGCGGTTATTTACTACACGACGGATGGCAGCGTTCCAACGACTTCTTCGATCGCTACTTGGGCCCAATTGCTCTCAGCGCGACAACGACCATCCGGGCAATGGCAGCCGCCCGGGCATTGATAACAGCTCCGTGACCGGTGGTACCTACACGCTTGTGGATGCGCCTGCGGCCAGACCAACCGTCTCGCCTGCAGCGGGTATCTACGCCTCCACGCAGAAAGTCACGTTGTCCGATGCAACCGCTGGCGCCGTCATCTACTACACGACCGATCTCAGCGCACCACTACCTCTTCGACCCGATATCAGGCTCCATTCTGGTGAGCCGTTCCACAACCATCCGGGCGATGGCGGTCTCACCAGGCTATAGCAACAGTGCGGTCGTCAACGGAAAGTTCACCATTCAGGCTCCGCACCAACCTTCTCACCAGCGGCGGGACCATACACCATCACCCAGAATGTCACCTTATCCGATATCACCGACGGCGCGATCATCTACTACACAACCGATGGAACCGCCCAGACCACCGCATCCCCGCGTTATGCGGCGCCCATTTGTTGTCAGTCTCTCTACCACGATAAAGGCGATTGCAACGGCGCCGGGCTTTGACGTCAGCCCACGAGCAGCGGACGATTCTCCATCACACCCACGGCCAGACCCACCGTCTCTCCGGCGGCCGGTGTCTATACTTCCACGCAGAACGTCACCTTATCCGACGCAACCAGCGGAGCTGTCATCTACTACACAACGGATCTCAGTACCCCCACCACCGCTTCAACGCGGTATCAGGGTCCCATCGTGGTGAGCCGTTCCAGACCATCAGGGCGATGGCTGTCGCACCGGGTTCTAACAGCAGCGCTGTCGTCAACGGAAAATTCACCATCGCAACTCACTAACCCGATTGCCACTTGGGTCACTTGGGCGCCCCACCTGCCACTGGCTTTCGCAGCCAACTGCATAATCGCTGCTTCTGCTGATCGAGCGACTCCGGCGGTCCGTCTCTTCGCCGGCTAAGCCCGGCGGGCATCGACGGACATTTACGGGCACGTTCCCTATCGACGAGATTCGTTGCGAAAATACCACCGGCTCACATCGAGCACCCCGATTTCTGTCTCCAAAGCAGACATTGTGCCCATCGACCGCAAGCGGAGGCAGCTCTGTTTGAGGCCGAACAAGTTGACAGTCGCCCATTCAAATGTAATTCTCGTGTACGTTACCGATTGGGTAGTATTCTCCCACCTTGAGTGCTTCCGGCTTTGCCTGTATCGACTCCGGGATCGCAAGAGCGTTAAGTGACGGCATGCCTGGAGAGTCCTCTTCACTTCCATTTCGCCTGGAGCTTCCCCCAGCGCCTCCTGAAGAGACTGGCGCCGTAAAGGCGTGGCGCCAGCCAGTCGTGCTGCGCAGCACCTGCCGCACCCTCCGGATCGCAATCCAATGTTCCTCGAGACGCGCGTGTATCAGGCAGCAGCGGCCGCGTCTACCCCATTCCCTTTGTAGACCGCGTCGCCGAGACGCCTGTTGAACAATCGTGGCAGGCGGTGCACATTGAGAATGCCTACCTGCGTCTGATGGTATTGCCGCAGATTGGCGGCCGCATCCACGTCGGGCTGGACAAACAAACGGCTACGACTTCTTCTACCGTCAGAACGTCATCAAGCCGGCACTAGTCGGCCTCGCCGGTCCATGGATTTCGGGCGGCGTCGAGTTCAATTGGCCGCAGCATCACCGTCCTGCAACGTTCATGCCGGTGGAGACAGAGATCGAGCGTCACCCCGATGGATCCGTCACGGTGTGGTGCAGCGATCATGATCCGATGCAGCGCATGAAAGGAATGCACGGCGTCTGCCTGCATCCGGATCGAGCCGTGGTCGAGTCGAAAGTGCGCCTCTACAACCGCACGCCATACCAGCAGACATTTTTATGGTGGGCCAACGTCGCGACTCGCGTGCATGAGCAGTATCAGTCCTTCTTCCCTCCCGACGTCCGCTATGTCGCCGATCATGCAAAGCGAGCCATCACTGCATTCCCGCACAGCGACCGCCCCTACTATGGCGTGGATTATCCCGCACGCGCGCGCAATGGAGTTCCTGAAGAGGAGCAGCCGCGACAGTTTCGGCCGGACGGCTCTTACGCAGCCGACGATCTAAGCTGGTATGCAAACATTCCGGTGCCGACAAGTTACATGATCACCTCCACCAGGGAAGATTTCTTTGGCGGCTACGATCATCGCGCACAGGCCGGCGTGCTGCATTTCGCCGATCACCACCTCGCCCCGGGGAAAAAGCAATGGACCTGGGGAAATCATGAGTTCGGCTACGCGTGGGACCGCAGTTTGACGGACAATGACGGCCCTTATATCGAGTTGATGGCCGGAGTCTATACCGACAACCAGCCGGACTTCTCCTTTCTCGCACCGGGCGAGCCAAACGCTTTTCGCAATTCTGGTATCCGCTGCAGCGGATCGGCCCCCCGCAGGCAGCCAGCTTGCAATGCGCACTCAGCCTCACTGCAAGGAGCAATCGCGTCCGGATCGGCGTGCAGGCGACGCGAGATCTGGCCAACGCAAGGTGACGCTGACATGTCGCGGTGCCGTTGCGGCAACATGGACGCAGAATATTCGGATGGCATCCGTTGATTCTTGAACACGAGTTTGCGACTGCAGTATCGGAGACCGATCTCGCTGTCACCGTGGAGGCGAATGGAGCTTTGCTGCTTCGTTACGCACCCGGCGAAGTCATTCCCGCGCCTGTCCCCGCCGTCGCAGTGAAGCCTGCAATACCTTCTGCCATTCCAACCAACGAAGAGCTTTATCTCACGGGGCTGCATCTATCCCAGTACCGCCATGCCACGCGACGGCCAGAGCTCTACTGGCAGGAGGCGCTGCGCGGCGATCCGTTCGACGCGCGCGCAAACACCGCGCTGGGCGAATGGCACATGCAGCGCGGCGAATTTGCAACTGCGGAGGACCTGCTGCCAAAGCGATTCAGCGGCTCACCGCGCTCAATCCGAATCCGGCCGACGGGCGCGCATTCTATCTGCTTGGTTTGACCTTGCGCTTCATGGATCAACCTTCAGAAAGCTACGATGCTTTTGCGAAGGCGGCATGGAGCGCGGCATGGAAGTCGCCGGCACACTACGCCCTGGCGCAAGCGGATGCAGCGGCCGGCCGCTGGGAAGTGGCGCTGGACATGACGACGAAGCCTGGCGTGCGATGCCGATCAATCCCAACACCGCAACTTGATCGCACTTGCTCTCCCGCGCTCGGCCATCACGACGAAGCACACACCATGCTGGCCGAGACACGCGCCATGGACCCACTCGATCATTGGAGTCGTACCTCGCGCTGGGCGACGCGCCCGCGGACAACCGCGCGCTGCTCGATCTCGTTTCGGACTACCTATTTTGCGGCCAGCATCAGACCGCCATCGATCTACTCAACGCTGCCAACCCAGAAGACATCGATGGCAGCATACCGCTTCTGTACTACACGCTCGGCTACCTGTTACGCCGTGCCGGACAGAAAGATGAGGGCGATCACGCATGGCAGCGTGCGGCGGCAGCGTCGCAGGATACCGCTTTCCGCATCGGCTGGAAGAGATGATTGTTCTCGCAGGCCGTTACACGAACCGTCCCCCGGGATGCGCGCGCGCCATATGTCTCGCAATCCGCTTTACGATCGGCGGCGCTACGATGAGGCGATAGACCTCTCGCAGCGCGCTGCAACGTTCGATGCGAGCTTTCCACCGTACCGCAACCTTGGCATCGCGCTTTTCAATGTCCGCGGCGATGCCGAGGTCGCAATCGCGGCCTTCGATCGCGCACAAGCCGCTGACCCGGAAGACGGACGCATTCTCTATGAGCGTGACCAGCTCTGGAAACGTACAGGCATCGCGCCCGAGCATCGTCTCGCAGAACTTCTGCGGCATGCCGAATTCGCGGCCACGCGCGATGATCTGTCCGTGGAACTCGCCCACCCTCTACAACCAGACGGGCCATCGAGAGCAGGCGCTTTCCGGCTTGCTCTCGCGAAACTTTCACCGTCGGAGGCCGGCGAAGGATTTCGTTCTTGGACAATTTGTTCGCGCGCGCCTGCTCCTGGCCCGGCGCGCCATCGCGGCTGAAAAGCCTGCAGATGCAGTCGACGCACCTTGAAGCAGCGCTCGCCCTCCGCAATCCATCGGCGAGGCGCGTCACCTTCTCGCCGACCGAAGCGATATCGAATAGAAGCTGGGCGCGGCACATGCGGCTGCCGGCAATGACGGGGAAGCGGAACGCTGGTGGCAGCGCGCCTCCCAGGAGGCAGGCGACTTCCAGCAGATGAGCGTGCTCCCCGTCTCCGACATGACCTACTGGAGAGGCGCCGCGCTCGAAAAGTTGCAGCAACCGGAACTGGCCGATCAGGTCTTCCGCGGCATCGCTGCATTCGCGGATGAAGCTCGAGAGCGCAGGAGCCGAAGATCGACTACTTCGCCACTCCGCTGCCCGCGATGCTGCTCTTTCACGAGGATTCCGGTCATCGCAATCGCGCGCTCGCCGCTTTCCCGCGTGTGAAAGCCGCGACGGCTGTACTGGCGCAGCCGCTGCCATCCCGATGCTGCGCACTGTGCTCGCGCTCGACAGCAACCATGCCGGCGCCGTCCGATCTGCTGCAACAGATCGAACTGAGTGAACGCGATGTTGCAGAGCAAGCCGCTTCGTCGCACCCTTCGAAATC
>CAVVSP010000014.1:0-161153 GCA_963750845.1 uncultured Acidobacteriaceae bacterium | reverse complement strand
GGCCGGGATACTTCAGGTCCTGCGGAATGTAGACATCGCCGACGCTCGACAGCCCCCGTAGTTGCTGGGCGATCTCCTGCGCCTTGGCGAAGGCGGCGGGCTGATCGTTGGAGCTGATCTGAATGTCGAAGGGGGCGGGCAGGCCCTGGTTGATGACGGAGTCGACGAGGCCGCCGGTCTGGAAGAGGCCTGGATTTCCGGGATCTCGGAGGCGAGGCGACGGCGCATGCGATCGATGTAATGATAGCTGCCGGCGGCGTGATCTTCGTTCAGCTGACCTGGACGAAGGCGGTGTCCATGGAGGAGTTGGAGGTGTAGATGGCGGAGAGATCGGGGTGATGCCGATGTTGGAGACGATCATGCCCAGATCGTGCGGCGGAGACGACCTTGCGGATTTCGTCTTCGACGCGAGCGATGTAAGCGTCGCTGGTCTCAATGCGGGTGCCGCTCGGCATTTTGACGTTGATGATGAACTGGCCGGGTCGGTGCGGGGAAAGTAGGCGCGGCCGAGGAGGGCGTGAACAATAAGAATTAACGCAGTGCCGCCGAGGAGGACCGCGGTGGTGAGGCCGGGACGCTTCATAGCTGCGATAGGCGAGCGCCTCATTTCGTTCGAGCATGCGCTGGAAGTGGAGTTGAAGCTGTCGACGATTCGGCGGAAGATGCGGTGTTTCTGCTCGCCCGGCTCGGTTTCGCCGTGCTCTTCATGCAGGGTGATGAACCTGGCGCAGAAGAGCGGCACGAGCGTCATCGCGACGATGTACGACGCGAAGATGCAGATGACGACGCCGAGGGCGAGCGCGGTGAAGAGATAGCGGCTGACGCCGATGAGCAGGAAGATGGGGAAGAAGACGATAGAGGTGGCGAAGGTGGCGGCCAGCACGGCGAGCGAGACTTCGTGCCGCCGAGGTCGGATGCGTTGTCGGCGGCGCACCTTCTTCCATGAAGCGGAAGATGTTTTCCAGCACGACGACGGAGTTGTCGATGAGCCGCGAGAGCACCAGGGCGATGCCGCCGAGCACCATGGTGTTGATGGTGCCGCCGAGGCATTCATCGCGAGAAGGCAGGCAGGATGACATGGGGATGGAGAGCAGTGACGCGACGGTGGCGCGCAGGTTGCCGAGGAAGAGCAGGATCATGAGCCCGGTGAGCACGAGGCCGATGTGCGCTTCCTTCAGCACATTTTTGATGGCGCTTTTGACGAAGACGGATTGATCGAAGACGACGGTGGTCTTGAGGCGGCAGGGATGTCGACCAGCCGCGCGATGGCGTCGCGCATGCCGTTGACGATCTGGATGGTGTTGGTTTCGCCGGCCTGCTTGAGGATGGGGACGTAGACGGAGTGCTGGCCGTCGATGCGGACGATGTTGGTCTGGAGCTGGCCGGCGTCCTCGGCGTGGCCGACGTCTGCGACGAAGACGGAGGCGTTGCCGGAGGACTTGATCGGCATCGAGTCGATCTGCTGTCGATGCGGCACCTGGCTGTTGGCGTAGATGTTGTAGTCCTTGGTGCCGATGCGCACGTCGCCTGCGGGAAGGATGAGGTTGGACTGGTTGACGCCGTCCACCACATCCATCAGGCTCATGTTGTGAGCTTCGAGCTTCAGCGGGTCGACGTAGATCTGGATCTGGCGATATCGGCCGCCGTAGGGCTGCGGCACGGAGGCGCCGGGGACATTCGCGATCTGGTTGCGCACCTGGAACTGTGCGAGGTCCTTGAGCTGCGTCTCGTTGAAGCCCTCGCCCTTAAGCGTGACCAGGCAGATGGGCTGGCTGGATGCCGTCATGCCGAGCACGACGGGCGGCAACGTTCCGGCGGGTAGGCGGCGCAGGTCGGCCATCGCGAGGTTGGAGATGTTGCTTAGCGCCGCGTTGGCGTCGGTGCCGGGCTGAAAGTAGATCTTGATAAGGGAGACGCCGGAGAGCGAGCGGGACTCGATGTGATCGACGTTCGCGGCGAGGGTGAAGAAGCGCTCGAAAGTGTCCGTGATGTCGGCTTCGATCTGTTGCGGCGGCATGCCGGAGTAGAAGGTGGCGACGACGACGACGGGAATATCGATGGAAGGGAAGAGATCCACCGGCATGGAGATCACGTTCACCACCCCGACGACCAGGACCATGAGCGAGATCATGATGATGAAAAACGGATAACGGAGGGCAAATTTGGGCACTCAGTTGCCTCCGTCGTTTGCGGCGTCGGTCATGCCGCCTTCTTCACGCATGACGTCTTTGGCTGGCTTCTGCTCGATGCCGGGGTGACCGGCTCGCCGGGCTTGTAGTGAGCCGGCGTTGCCGAGCACGACGCGGTCGTTTGGCTGAAGGCCGCTTCGCACCTCTGCCAGCAGACGACCCTGAATGCCGAGCGTGACCGTGCGTCGGTGCACGCGATTCTGGCTGTCGAGCGACGAGCACGGTCGCTTTGGCCGATTGTCACGCTGCACCGGCAAGTGAGCGGAGGGTGAGGACGTTCTCTCGGTGTGCCAGCTGCACGTATGTATTGGCATACATGCCGGGCTGATGCTGAGGTCCTGGTTGGGGACGTCGATTTCGGTCTGCATGGTGCGCGTGTCGAGCGATGACGTCGCGGGTGAAGCGGACGATTTTGCCGGGGAGCGAGCGGTGGAGCGCGTCGACGCGAATCTGTACCGTATCGCCGCCGTGGATGTAGCCGACCGCATCCTCGGGCACGGGCAGGCGAAGACGCAGCAGGTCGCTCTGCGAGAGCTTGACCAACGGAAGGCTCTGGCTGTCTGACGAGGTACCGGACTGGATCAGTGCGCCGGTATCGGCGTAGCGCCAGGTCACGACGCCGCAGCGGAGCCGTGATGGTGGTGTAGGACTGCACGCGCCGATAGCGTTCCATGTCCGCTTTGGCTCACGTCCGCCTGCTGTTGCGCCGCGGAGAGCGTGGCGCGCGCCGCATCCACCTGCGCCTGCGAAGCATCAGCCTTCGCGCGGGCGTCGTCCAGCTCCTGCTCGGCGATGAGGCCGGGCTGCGCCTTCGAGGCCTGCAGCAGGCGGTCGTAGTTCGCCTGAGAGCGACGTGACTGGCTTCAGCGCTGGCTGATCTCGTGCTGCGCGATGCCATCTGTTCCTTGCTGCGCTGCTCTTCGGACTGGCTGCCGCGATACTGCGCATTCAGCTCGGGACTTCGAGCACGGCAAGGGTCTGGCCGGCATGGACGCGATCGCCGATATCGACGTAGATATGGCGCACGTAGCCGGAGACCTTCGCGTGCACATCGATCACCTGGTAGGGCTGGAACTGCCCGGCGAGCGAGAGCACGTGCGAGATGTTGCCGCGCTGGACGACGCTGACGGCTGCGGCGAGGGGCTGGGTGGCGGCGTCCGCGGAAGCGCGTCGGCTTTTGCATCCGGAGACGGCAAACGTGGATGCGGCAAGCAGGAGAAGCAATGGGGCAGCGACGGCCTGCCTGGAGCGGCGATCGCAGAGACGAGATGCTGATGTGTGCACGGTAGACCTGTCGCGCTCTGAGACCGGAGCGGGTCTCCTGCGGATGGAAGGCGACGGATAAGGCAGCGTTAGGTGGCTGCTGTATATCTGTCGCTTTAATCCACGTTGGCGGGAGATGGCTCTGGAGTCAGGCTCGCTTGTTGGAACGCAGCGATGATGCGCAACTTCGTGGAAAACGCGAAGTGCGCCTTGACTAGGCGACGAGCGAAGGCGGGGGACGGCGGAGGGAAGGCCCTTTGAGGGCGAGAGTGTGTAGAGGGGGTGCATCGACCCGCTGCGGGAGCACGCGCGCCGGCTTGACCGGACGCGGGATCAGGATGGCCGACGCGGCGAGTGCGACCACATGCAGGTCGCCTTGATTCAGATCGCAGTGCTGTGCGGCTCCGTGGGGCGTTCGCGCTCGGAGAGCAATTTGGCGATGGGCGTGGTTTCGGAGGCTCGCAGGTGATAGAGCGAGAGCTTGGAGTGAAGCCCCCAACCGAAGACAGCAAGAGCGAGCAAGAGGATCGACACAGCGATAGGGAAGTGGCCATCGCGGCGATCCGGATCGCGTTTGTCGCAGTGAGTCATTCTTGCGTCGATAGCCCTAGTGTATACGAGCCCCGCAGGCTGATGAGATGGGGCGACGTCTCGCCGGGAGGCTCCGTTCAACTGACGAAAGAGATACCGTAGTGCTCCGAGATGGCCAGGATCTGTGGCATGTCGTCGGGTATGGAGAGCGGGGATATCTCTTCGAGATACTTTTCCATCCCTGCGGGCGCTACGAATACGAGCATCCTTCCAGTGGTGGAACCAGCGTTGCGGAAGGTGTGGACCGAACCGCGCAACGCATGCACGGTTTCACCTGCCGGGACCGGCTTCCATACGCCGCCGGACAGAAACTCATAGTCGCCTTCGAGTACGAAGAAGGTCTCATCTTCGTGCTGATGCATGTGAGGCGGCGGACCTCCGCCCGGCGGCGAGGTCTGGGTCAGGGTGGCGGATTTGCCGCCGGTGAGCTGGCTATCGGTGAGTACTTCGACGGGTTCGCCGAAGACCTTGAAGGTTCTCAGTGGCTTCAATCAATAGTCCTTTCGAGGCGTGGGAGCCGATCTGCCATTTTTCGACGCGACCAGCCTACCAGACGCGCGCTGCAAATCTCCGAGAATGAGTGACTTGCCGTGGAGCGATCAGCGGATTAGGCATTCGGTCTGCCTGCAGCTTAAGTCAGCATGTACGAGTGATATAGCTAGTTTCAATCACAAAATACGATCCAATATTGACATTCGCGCACGGCGAGAGTTAGAGTCAATCCCGTTTTGAGGATCGCTTTCCGGAGGATTTGCGCTTGAGAAAACTGCCTGCTGTCCAATTGGTCCTGCTCGGACTGTCTCTCGCGTTCTCGGTCCCTCATGCACGAGCCCAGGCGGTGTACGGCTCCCTCTATGGAGCGGTGAGCGATACGTCCGGAGGCGCTGTGGTTGGCGCTATCGTTACCGTCACGGATACGAGTAAGGGAACGAGCACTACGGTCGAGACGAATGCATCGGGGAGTACACGGCGCAACATCTGATTCCGGACCTCTACGACATCAAGGTGGAGTCGAAGGGCTACAGGACATTTGAATCGCGCGGCATTCAGGTGAGTGCCGATACCGCGATCCAGATCAATGCGGATCTGGGGGCGGGGGAAAGCAACCAGACCGTAGTGGTGAACGGGGGCGCTACGGTTCTGAAGACGGATCGCGCCGACGTGGCCACGGTCCTGAGCGAAAAGCAGACGACGAATCTTCCCAACCTGGCGCGGAACCTTACGTCCTTCGAGCTGCTGATTCCGGGTTCTCAGCAACTGGGATGGAGCCACGCCTCCGATGAGAACCCGCAGGGCAGCCAGCAGATCATGATCAATGGCCAGTTGCCCTTCGCGACGGATTATCTGCTGGACGGCGCCGAGAATGAGGACCCGAATCTCGGCATTATCGTGGTGAATCCTCCGCTCGACTCGGTGGCGGAGACGAAGATCACGACGCAGAACTTTGACGCCGAGTTTGGCAAGGCAGTTGCGGGGGTGGTGGCGGTGCAGACCAAATCCGGCTCGAACGAGATTCACGGATCGGTTTTCGAATACCGGCACAGCGATGCGCAACTGGCGCGCGATCCGTTTACGCAGTTTGCCAGAAACCCGGTGAACGGCAAGTTCATTCCGCCGGTGCTCTATAACCAGTTTGGCGGGGCGGTGGGCGGACCGATCCGGAAGAATCGCGTCTTCTTCTTCGGCGACTATCAGGGCGTGCGGCAGAAGACGGGGGCATCGTTCTTCCAGACGGTGCCGACCAACCTGGTGCATACGTCATGCGCGGGCTCCGGCCTGTGCGATCTGAGCGAGTATCTGCAGGGCGGTCAGGGGCAGTCTATGATCCCAACTCGGGCGCATCCGATGGGAGCGGCCGCCAGGCATTCAACGGCAATCGGATTCCCGCGACGCGATTCTCGCCGGCGGCACTCAATCTGCTGAAGCTGATCCCGCTGCCGAACCTGCCGGGTATCTCGAACAACTACGTTGCGAGCGGGTCAGGAAGCTTCAGCACGAATGCGTTCGACACGCGCATCGATGCGCAAATCAACGCGCGCTTTCATGCGTTTGGCCGCTATAGCTACTTCGGCTCATCGGAGATTGGTCCTACAGCGCTGGGGCCGGCGGGTGGCGACGGCTTTGGGATCAGCGGATATGGCGGGCAGTCGCTGGGTAGAAACCAGAGTGCGATTCTGGGTGGAGACTATGCGGTGAAGCCCTCGCTGCTGACGGACTTTCGGATTGGGTTTTTCCGGCTGCGCGTCCTGACGCAGAAATATGACAACAGCGACCTTGCGACCAAGCTTGGTATGCCGGGGTTGAACGTGAACGAATTCAGCCAGGGAGCGCCGGCGTTCTTTGTGGATGGGCTGTCGTCGCTTGGTTCCGGACTGAATGTGAATCGATGCAACTGCGATCTGACCCAGGAGGAAAACCAATTCCAGATCGTCGATAACTGGACGCGGATCATTGGGAACCATTCGCTGCGCTTTGGAGCGGACCTGCGCTATCTGCAGCAGTACCGCGTGGAAGGCGCGCCGAACCAGGCGGGCGAGCTGACCTTTGCCGCGACTGCTACTTCGAATCCATCGAATACGGTGCCGGGCGGTCTAGGGCTGGCAACGCTGCTGCTTGGCCGCTCGACCTTCTTCCAGCGATATATCCAGCATGTAGGCAATGCGGAAGATCGCGAGAAGCAGGTCTTCTCCTACGTGCAGGACACGTGGCGGGCGAATGACAAGCTGACTGTGACCTATGGCATGCGGTGGGAGATTTACTTTCCGCAGACGGTCAACGGCAAAGGCAAGGGAAGCAATCTAGATTTCAACACCGGCGAGCTGCTGGTTGCCGGATACAACGGAATTGGGACGAATATGAATGTCTCCACCTCGTTCAAGACGATTGCTCCGCGGCTGGGCATCGCCTATCAGTTGCATCCGGGCACGGTGATTCGGCTGGGATATGGTCGCTCCTACGATATCGGCACTTTCGGCTCGATCTTTGGCGAAGGCCCGACGGAAAATCTTCCGGTGGTGGCGAGCCAGGCGTTGACGTCCGAATCGTCCATCGCTTCGGTCTTCTCGCTGGATGCCGGCCCTCCCGCGTATGTATTTCCCACGGTGCCGGCGAACGGGCGCATCCCGCTGCCGGACGGAGTGAGCGCGCGCACGCGTCCGTTCCACATGGTGATTCCGACGGTGGATGCGTGGAACGCGAGTCTGCAACAGCAACTGGGACATGCGACATCGCTGGAAGTGGCCTACGTGGGAAACAAGGGCACGCACAACATGTTCGACGGCGGCGGCAGCTACAGCAACAATCAGCCGACGATCGTGGGATTCACTCCGGGGAGCAATACGAATCTGCGCCGGCCGTTTTACAGCAAATTTGGCTGGACGCAGGACTTTACCTACTTCAATCCGCAGAACAGCGGCAGCTACCATGCGCTGCAAACGAAGCTGGAACGCCGCTTCTCAAACGGCTTGCAGATGCTTGCGAACTACACCTGGTCGAAGTCGCTGGCGTATCAGGCGGATTATTTCGATATCGACCCGCGAGTGAACTATGGACCGTCTGCTTACAATCGCGCGCATACGTTCAATCTGAGCGGCCTCTACGATCTGCCGTTCGGCAGACAGAAGCCGCTGCTGAGCAATGCGAGCGGATGGCTGAACCAGATCGTCGGCGGCTTCACGCTGAACGGCGATGTCACAGCCAGCACCGGATTTCCCTTCACCTACAGTTACAACGAATGCGGCAATGATCGTGATACGGGACCTTGCCGTCCGGACAAGATCGCGAGCGCCGGTTTGGGATCGCGGTCCTTCGATCCGATGGATCATTCGGTGGTCTACTTCAACCCGGTGGCTCCGCTTACAGTGAACGGTGCGAGCAGCGGTGCATTCCGAAGGCCGCAACTGGCGCAGTTTGGAAATGTCGGGAACGATTCTGCGTTTGGGCCGGACGAAGTGAACGTGGACCTTGCGCTGAACAAGATGTTTACCATTCGCGAGCGCTATAGTCTGCAGTTGCGCGCCGAGGCATACAACGCGCTGAATCATCCGAATTATGGGAATCCAAACGCATGCGTGGACTGCAGCCTTAGTTCGAACCCCGGCAAGATCACGGATGTGGCTCTGCCGATGCGGCAGTTGCAGTTCTCTGCCCGCATTCAGTTTTAAGCAATTTCACTCTCAGTGCCTCCTGAAATGCGCTGACGGGGATGCGTTGCTCCCGACGCATCCTCTTTTTTTTCTTTCCGCGTGCGATGGTGACTCCCGTGCGCCAGTGGCGTGCGTTCTAGGGTTTTGGAGTGTAGAGTTTCCTCACAATGTCCGACCGCTCTGAACGACAGTCTGCTCGCATCAAGGCGATTCTTCGCGATCTGCAACAGGGAGGGTCGCTTTCGATCGAGGCTCTATGCGAGCGTTATGGCGCCTCTCTAGCGACCATTCGCCGTGATCTGCAGGAGCTGGAGAATCGCGGGCTGCTGCGCAGAAGACGCGGCGGCGCGATGCCGATTGAGCCGCTGTTCTACGAGCCATTCCGGACCAGCCCATCGTTCCAGGACCTGGTGGGGCGCCACGCAGAGGAGAAGCGGCGCATCGGTCAGGCGGCAGCTGAGCTTCTAGAGCCGGGCAACACGCTTTCGCTGACGGCCGGCACCACGACGACTGAGGTGGTGCGGTGTTTGCCCTACGAGTACAACCTGAAAGTCATCACGAATACCGTGAATGTGGCGATGGAGCTTTCGAAGCGGAAGGATGTGGACGTCTTTGTGACGGGCGGTCATCTGCGCGGCGACTGGTTTTCACTGGTGGGGCCGGCGGCGATCGATACATTGCGCCAGGCCTTCGTCGACGTCGTATTCATTGGCGCAGATGGCATTGATGCGGCTGCCGGCCTGACTTGCAGGAATCCTGACGAAGCGGCGGTGAACCGGGTGATGGTGACGCAGGCCAAGCGGCGCATCGCGGTGGTCGACCGCAGCAAGTTCGGCACGGTTGCGGAATGGCAGATTTGTCCGGCGGAGACCTGCGATCTGATCATCACGGACTCGGCATTGCCGGATGCGGTGCTTGCGCCTTTTGAAGAGCGGAAGCTCGAGGTTCGGCGCGTTTGAGACGTTGAAGCATTTGTCTAGGGCACGAAATTTTTCCAAACATCTGCTTTCCGCGACGGCTCGGAGACGTACATCAACGACTCCGGCTGTTGCAGGAACTGTTCGTAGAGGCTGAGGTTCGGATCAAGCTCGAGCTCCGGATAGCTTCGCGCGGCGTGGCGAGCCAACTCGGACGAACGATAGGTTGGGTTTGGGCGCCAGTGAATGCGATTGCGATCATCGAGCACGGGAAACCAGGCGAGTCCGCCATGTTTGCGCACACCATCGTAGAGGAAGCCGTATTGACGATCGCACCATGCGGCGAAGACCATCCGCTGGTTTGGATCCGCATTGATGACGCAGTGCGCCCAACCGGGAGGCACGACGATCTTTTCGTTTGGTCCGGCGGTGACCGCGACGCAGGAGCCGGGATCGTCATCTGTTGATTGTTGCGCGTAGACGATGGCCTGGCCTTGCAGGATCTCAAAGACCTCGGGCGGGGACCAACCGCTGTGCGCCGCGACTGCGTGTACGTGGCCCTGGCTGCGTGGCGGCTCCTGACCGAGACGCCCGGCTGCATAGGCGACGATGCCGTAGAGCAGCATGCGCTGCTGCAGATCTTTCATGTCCTCGGCGCGAGCTACGTCCATCGCGATGCCGTAGACGGGATCGGGGCCGGAGCATTGCGGGTCGAGCAGGCTGCCGCGGATTGCGTCGAGAGTACGGTACTCGGGATCAGGCCCGGAAACGCCGGGGCCGTAACGGAAGGAGAGATTACTCTCGCTGAGGCTGACGTCCAACGCGGGATCAAGCGCGCGATCAGGCATGGTGCGGCGTCTCCCTGACGTACGCTTTGAGCGTCGCGAGCGGCTGCGTGGCCGAATGCGCAGGCCGGATGGTGTAGGGCCCGACGCTGGCAGGGACGATGAATGTCTCTCCGTAATGAATTTCGAGCGGCGGGAAAGCGCCTGACGGGCTCTCTACGATGACGCAATCGCCTTCGACGAGATTGAGCACATGGACGGTGCCATTTGTGTCATGCGGAACAGGCGTGGTGAACCAGTGACGCCGGGTTTCGATGAACTCGAGTTGATGGAGGCCGGTTCTTTCTTCGCGCCAGCCCAGGCCGGATTCTAGATTCTCAAATTGATTGATCAGGTTTTCCTGAACCCACTTGGTGCGGCGCGACCAGTCGATGTTTGCGAGACCGTGGTCGAGATGGATCGGGCGCGGTCTGCCATCGAGGCCGGTGCGGCCCCAGTCCCAGAGCTTGAAGGTGAAGATGTAAGGCGTGGCGCTGATCTCGAGAACGACGCCGTCGCGTCCGGAGCAGTGGATGGTGCCCGCGGGGATGAGGAAGTGGTCATGCTTCTTCGCGGGCCATTGATTGACGTAACGTTCTGCAGGAAATGGCTTCGCAGGGTCCTGCTGCGCGAGGCGCAGGTCACTCTCCATTTGCGCTGGATCGGCATCGCTTTTGAGACCGAGAAAGACGGTGCCATCCGCGCCCGCATCGAGCATGTAGTAGCTCTCGTCCTGGGTGTAGGCCATGCCGAATGTTTCGCGAATGTATTCGATCAGGGGATGGACCTGCAGAGAGAGATTACCGCCGCCCATAGTGTCGAGATAGTCGAAGCGAATGGGAAACTCCGCGCCGAAGGTTTGAAAGACGTGATCGCCTAGAAGCTGTTTCGGTTGGAAAAAGACGAGATCGATGGCGGGGACTTCGATGACGCACGAACCGAAGGCGAGCCGCAGGCTGTTCTCCTCCGGCACGCAGTCGAAGCACCATGCGTAGTTTGGCGGACCATCCGGAAGATCGAATGTTTCTTTCATCCAATGGCCGCCCCAGGGGCCCGGATCGAAGAAGGGAACGACGCGAAAGGGGCGACGGGATGTGCCGTCGAGTGCGGCGCGGAAGGCGTCGCCCTGCAGCATCTTCGGCTCATCGGGAAGGTGCGTATCGAGAAGGGAGTCGATCTTCGGCAGCAGTGTTTGCTTCAAACGATCCGCGGCACGCCAGTCGACGAAAAAAGATCGCCGGTAGAGCTCGCTGGGCGATGCGTTCCGATTCTCAGCTCCGATGTTGCCGGAACGATGAGCGCGCTGTCGGGCCTGTACCTCCCAGCGGGAGAGGTCAGCGTAGACGATGCGCGATGCGTGGGGGGCGATGATGGATGCGCCGGTGCCGATGACGAGTACCGGGCCGGTCGCTGCATGAATGCGGCCGCGCAGCAGCGCGAGCTTGTCCGGGCAGAAGAAGGATTCCAGGTCCCAGGGACGCATGAAGGCGAAGACGCGATCGGTACCGAGCGTCGAGTAGATCGTGCTCTCGATGATCTCCGGCGGAAGGAGAGCTTCCTCGCTGCGGAGCATGAGCTCGGGTTTGAGGAGGGATGCGAGCGACGTCACGATGAGATCTGCGTCGCATCCGGGATAGAGTTCGACGACGGTGACTGGGGGAAGGGGACGCAGCGCCTCCGCGATTTTGTCCCAGCCGACGTAGCAGCCGGCACTCGAGTCGGAAGCGCGAACGGTGGGGACGCGGTCGTAACTTGAAGGAGTTTTCACGCGGGAGCGATCTCCTGCAGCAACGGGATCGCGGCATGGAGCGCTGCCGATGATCCGAGGGTGGAGGCTTTGATGGTGACAGCTCCGCCTGGAGTCCACGCGTTTCGATTCAGGCGCGTCTGGAGCGCCGGCAGAATCTCCGCTGCGCGTGCCATGACGCCGCCGCCGCATACGATGACCTGCGGCGAGTAGGCGTGCGTCAGGGCGACTGCGAGCGCGGACCAGACATCCATGCAGTGCTCGAAGACTGTTTTTGCCGTGCCGTCGCCCTTCTCCATTGCAGCGAACAAGGCGCGGAAGTCGATCACGTCTTCACCGGAGAGGAGGCTTTGCGGAAAGCCCGGCCACTCGCGGCAGATCGCTGGAAGAGCCCAGGTGGATGCCTCCGCTTCCGCGCAGCCGATACTGCCGCAGGTGCAGCGTCTGCCATCGAGACGAATGGGGAGATGACCGCCGAGCGAGCCTGCCTGATTTTTTTCTCCGCGCAACGGGTTGCCGCCGAGCAGGACCGCGGTGCCGATGCCGGTGCCCAGCAGAATCATGACTGCATCGTCAAAACCCTGAGCAGCGCCATGATAGTGCTCGCCGATCAAGGCCAGGCGGGCATCGTTCTCCAATACCAGGCGGCAACCGAATTGCTCACGTGCCCACTTTTGAAAATCGAAGTGGATGGCGTCCTCAAACTTGGCATTTGTGGACAGCACGCGGGAGGTCCAGCAATCGACTGCGCCCGGAAAACCGAAGGCGATGCCGCTGCAACTCGCGCGCTGGACGCCGGCGGCAGAGAATAGCGATCGAATCATGGCTTCGAGTGGAGGCAGCACGTCGCGAAAGCACTGCGCCGTTGCGGGAATGGTGCGCTCGGCGAGGACGCCGGCCTCGTTCATGAGTGCGGCACTGGCGTGCGAGCCGCCTAAATCGATGGTCAAAGCCAGCATGCGTTATCTCTGCGGGACGAGTGTTGGAACGCCATTGCGTTTCAGCAGGCGGGCGCTGAAGCCGTTTCGCTCAATCGCAGCGTAGTCATAGCCGGCGTCGCTTGGCCAGCATGCGATGAAGACAAGCGGCTCATTGCCGGTGTTTGCAACGCGGTGCGCGTGATGACCTGGGATGTAGTGCACGGAGCCCGGCGACATGGTTTCGGCGACCGTGGGACCGCCTTCTTCCATAAGAAGGAGCGCTCCCTGGCCTTTGCGGGTGACGTAGAACTCGCCGCGATTCCGGATGTGATGGAAGTGCCCCTTGGTCATGAAGTATTCGTCGCCGATGGTGCCTGGATAGAGGGTGGTGTTGCCCCAGAAGAGGCCGCCGTCTGTTCCTTCGGGCAGCGGTTCGTAGGACTGCACCTCATAGACCAGCGTACCGGGTGGCGTCTGTTTCACTGCCGATTGGTCTAGAAAGTAATTCTCGATATCAGCCAGGGTTCTTCTGGAGGTGCGGACCTGTTTGCCGGTGAAACGGGCATTCGACCAGTCCATTGCGATGTCGAGCATTGCAAGATTCCCCATGTTGAAGCGCGAGCCGAGGTCACGGGAGTGATCTCAGCGTTCTCAAACGGCGAGCCAGCTTTCATGAACTAAACAAGCATATTAAATCACAATATATGATCTAAGCACCAAGAATACTTGACATCAATGATTGAAAAGAGCAAAGTGTTCCGCGATGACAGATATGAATCGTCGCAAGTTTCTCGGAGGAGCGCTCGCCACTGGCGGCGTCGTGACGTCCAGGATCGTACTACCGGTTGCGCTGACAGCGCAGACGAAGACGCGCGCGGCCAGCGGCGTGGGAGGGGCGACCGGGCGGGCCGCAGCGGGCGAGGCGATCGATTTCCGCTATGCGCCGGTGCTCCAGCAGACCGCCTTCTGCTTTCCCGATGATCCCTACAAGAGCCTGGTGAGACGGAACGGCGAGCTGCTGTACGGGTACAAGCGGGATGAGGTCGCCTATTTCCCTTTGCGGATCAACTTTGGCCTGGATGGGATGCGGGAAGCGGAGGTGGTTTCGAACGCGCTGGAGGCTCCCGGCGTTCCCATCGTGCGGACGGTGCTGCAGCGGGCGGAAGCGACTATCACTCTCCTTACCTTTGCGACGAAGAACGAGGGAGAGGGGCGCGTCGACAACGTGCTGATGGAGATCCGGCCGCGAAAGGCCGGCCAGGTTGCGGTGGCTCCGCTGATCGGAATCGAGTCCGAGCAGGAGTATGAGCTGCACATGCAGCCCGAAGCGGTGCAGGTTGTCCATAAAGGAGACGGCTCCCTGTTGTTGATCGCGAAGGTGTTCGAGTATCCGACGGAGAAGTCGCGGCTGAAGGGCGGCTTCGACAGCGCTCCGCGGGTGAAGGCATTGGAGCTGCATCCTTCGGTGATCTCGAATGAGAAGCCGTATCGAGTGTTCATCCGACTGCCGCAGGAGGGGCAGAGTGCTGAGCAGTTGACAGCGGGCGCCGCCGAACCGGAGAAGCAGATTGCGAATGCGCGGAAGTTCTGGCAGGCGTGGTCGCCACTGCAGAAGCCGGTTTCATGGGAGGTGGGCGGGCGGCAGGGCGAGTTCCTGACCGCGTGTGCGCGGAATATTCTGCAAGCGCGCGAGGTGCGAGACGGAAAGCTGACCTTCCAGGTGGGGCCGACGTGCTATCGCGGCCTTTGGGTGGTGGACGGGAACTTCATCCTGGAGGCGGCGCGCTATCTGGGTTACGACAAGGAAGCGATTGAGGGACTGAAGACCACCTGGACCAAGCAGCAACCGAGCGGGCAGATCATTGCCGCGGGCGGCCCTGAACATTACAAGGACACGGCGATCGCGATGTTCACACTCGTGCGGCAGTGTGAGCTCTCCCAGGACTGGAGTCTGCTTCACGAACTCGAGCCACAGGTGGTGCATGCGATCGAGTTCATCGAAGCGCTGCTTGCGCGAGCAAAGGCAGAGAACAGCGCGCTGGGACGATATGGCCTGTTGCCGCGCGGCTTTGCGGATGGCGGCTTTGACGGGTCACGCGAGGAGCTGACCAATACGATATGGACGCTGGCGGGGCTGAAGGCGATTGCCGCCGCGGGCGCCGCGCAGAAGATTCCGCGGATCGCAAGAGCATCGGGCGTGTATCAGCAATTGTCCAGCGCGTTTGAGGCAGCGGCGCGGCAGGAGATGCGCGACTACGACGGCCGCTTCCGCTATCTGCCGATGCTGTTGAAGGAAGATCCGCTGTGGCAACAATCGAATGTGTGGGACCGTCCGCGGCCTCAATGCGCGCAGTGGGCCATGTCGCACACGATCTTTCCCGGGCGCGTCTTCGACGCCAGCGATCCGCTAGTGAAGGGCCACGTAGCGCTGATGCTAGCGGTGCGGCAGGAAGACATTCCGGCGGAGACTGGCTGGGAGCACCACGACGCGGTGTGGCCGTACAACTCCGCTTTTGTGGCCGAGGTATATCTCTGGCTCGGCATGCAGCAGGAGGCGCGCGACACTTTCGTCGGCTTTTTGAATCACGCCACTCCGAATTACGTGTGGCGCGAAGAGCAGTCCTTACAGCAGGCGATGGTCACGAACTACACCGGCGACATGCCGCATAACTGGGCCAGCGCGGAGTGCATTCGCTACCTGCGGCACAGCATGGCGCTGGAAGATGGAGATCAACTGCGGCTGCTTGCTGGAATTACGGATGCCGACACAAAAGCGGGGACGCCGACGGTGATCGAAGGCAGCCCGACGCGATTTGGAAGGATCAGTCTGCGGCTGGAAGCTTTGAAAGGCAAGAGCGGATGGATGCTTACCTTCGAGCGAGAGGCCGGACCACAACCATCTACGGTGAGCGTGCCGTCAACTCTCGGCGGATTCCACATCGTTCAGAGTTCGCAGATCAAAATGGCAGGGAAGAATGCCGAGGTCGATCCGGCGCTGCGACGCTGGTCTGTCACGTGGAAGGCATAGCGGATGAAATCTGACAGGCGGTCAGTAATTCGGTCGTCTGCCAAAAGAGTGGAACGCGATTCTTTTCATGTGCCGCGTAGCCATGATGCGATCGAAAGACAATGTTCCCCTATGTAGTATTCTACTATGAATAGTTCGTGTTCATTCTAGGGAGTGCCAAATGCAGGACATCGACCGCACCTTGGTTCCCGCTCTGATTGTGCTGATCGGCCTTCTGATTGCCTGGTTTTCGGCTCGACGTGTGCTGTCGCTTCGAGGCCAGCGCCTTCCCAAATGGCGAAAGATCACGGAGAGCATTGTTCTTTTGCCGGCTGGTCTGGTTGCAGTGGCTCTGGCGGCAAGCACCTGTTTCAATGCGATCGCACTGCATCATTTCCGCTCCAAGCCGCCCGGCCGGATGTACAGCGTGAACGGGCACACGATGCGCATCGACTGCACAGGGACCGGATCGCCGACAATTGTGCTGGATGCTGGATTGGGAAACGATGGGCTCATCTGGGGCGGTGTGCAGCCGGTGTTTGCGAAGACGACGCGCGTCTGCTCCTACGACCGCGCAGGCTTTGGCTGGAGCGATGGGCTGGCCCCTCCGCGCGACGCTGACCATATTGCGACCGAATTGCACGGACTGCTGGCCGCTGCGCGAATCGACGGCCCCATCGTCCTGATGGGGCATTCCATTGCCGGGATGTACATCCGCGATTACGCGACGCGGTATCCGGCAGAAGTAGCGGGACTAGTTTTTGTGGATGGTTCAACACCGCTGCAGAACCGGAACCCGGTATTCAAAGCTTACGATGGCGGGGGACCGCCGCCGCGCTACCGAACGTTACTGAATGAAGCGATATTCGCCGTGGGTATTCCGCGATTGTCGGGGCAGTGTGGGCAAAGCTTTCCTGGATTTAACGCGGCCGCCGCAAAGTTGCTGGCCGAGGATATGTGCCTGGACCGATCTAGATCGTTTGCAGAGGAGCAGGCGAGCTTCGACCGCTCGGGCGAAGAGACAGTGCAGGCAGGCCCATACGGCGCGCTGCCAATTCTGATTTTTTCGCAGGACACCGCGAAGGCCACTGCTGAGGGCGAACCGCAGGCATTGGGGAATGCATGGAACCAGATGCAGGAAGACCTGAAGAAGCTCTCCACTCGTAGCCGCCGGATCATCGCCAAAGGCAGCACACACTACATACAGCTCGATCGCGCGGAGCTGATGAGAGAGAGGTGCCGCTTTTCGTTGAGCAGATTCGCGGTAGTGCGCCGCAGCCGACCGACTATGGATCGACGACACCGGAATAGAGCGCTTATCTCGGCTGAGAGTCAGCTTATGCGAGGCCACGGGAGGCATCGATTCAACCGGCTGCGACCTTTTGCCAGTGGCCATGGCTGATCAGTTCCACGACGTGGTTGTCGGGATCGCGAAAGTAGAAGCTCTTGTCGCCTTCTCCCCAGTTCACTACGCTTTCGATCTGGACATGGTGCGCGCCCAGATGCTTCTCCCATTGTTCCGCCTCTGCCGTGCGCATGGAAAAGGCGATGTGTGCCGGCCCTGAAGCATCATGCGCGGGAATCACGCCGCCCGCTAGAGTTGCTGGACGGAGCGAGCCTCGCTCTTTGAAAAGCAAAAGAACCTGCTCCTCCCCCACCTGCATTGCGCGGAGGCGGTCTCCTTCCTGAAAGATGATGGGGAAACCGAAGATCTCGCCGTACCACTCCGCGGCGCGGTCGACGTCGGCCACGTAGAGACAGCTTTCGATGATGTTGCCCGTCCTTGGGGTTTCCATATTCTCTTTCGATGCTCTTCTTCGTCAGGGGCTATGACTGCTTTTCCCGGACGCTGCTGCAGTCACGGATGGTCGGCTAGGGTGACCTGGGTAAAGGCGAGCTGCCAGCCCTTCGGTCCTTTGTGCCAGATGTCGGCGAAGCGCGCCTTCTGCTGGAATGGCTTGCCGTTGCCGGTGCCGGTCAGATTGACCCAGCCTCCGAGGATGACGGTGTCGCCGAGGTCGCGGACGAAGGGCGTTTCGACCGTGTAGGGATTGGTATATCCGTGCGGATCGCAGACCAGCGCAATCAGCCCGGCCTTGTTAGTGACCTTGCCGCTGGCGCGGAAGAGGACGTAGTCGTCGGCGACCAGCTTTTCGAGCTCCGCACGATTGCCCTTGCCTTCCTGGGCCCAATCGTAGCGCTGCGCGGCGCGGGCGAGCGCGGGATCAGCGAGGTCGTAATGGTGAGTCTCGTGGCCGGATGATGGGTGCGCCTGAGCAGATGCTAGCACGAATGCGGGCAGGAATAAGAGCGCTCCCGCCAGCGTGCGAAGAAACGAATGGAACAAAGGTGCCTCCAGTTGTTACGAAAGCCGCTGCTATCTCAAAGGGCTGAGGATAGCAGCGGCTGGAGGCTTACGGAACAGATTTGGGACAAGTTCAGCGGTGCGGTTGGTCCTGATGCGGATTTTCGTGGGGAGCCTGTCGCTGTGGCTCACTGCGCTGCGGTTCACTGCGTTGTGGTTGCGGTTGCGGACGCATCTCTGGCCGGGGTTGTGGCTCTGGCCGTTGTGGTTGTGGCGCGGGCCGCATCTCTGGCCTGGGCTGCGGAGCCGGCCGTGACGGTTGTGGTTGCGGGCGCATCTCGGGCCGGGGTTGCGGAGCCGGTCTTGCTGGTTGCGGAGCTGGGCGCGACGGTTGCGGCGCAGGCCGCATCTCCGGCCGGGGTTGCGGCGCCGGATGCGATGGCTGCGGAGCAGGGCGGGTTTCGGGCTGGACCGGCGGGGTATGGTTTGGCTGCGGCCGTGCCGACGGGTGCTTCGGGGCGGGCCGGCGGACGGTTTGCGGGCTGACCAGGGGTTGGCCGGCCCGGCTCATTAGGACGAGAAGGAACGGGTTGTGTATGACTGGGCTGGACGCGGTTGGGCGGCGCGCCTGGGCTAACGGGCTGATTGGGCCGTGCGCCCGGTGTGTTGGGACGCCCTGGCTCATTCGGCCGCGGCGCGGCGCCGGGCTGCCCCGGACGTGCTCCCGGCTGCGGTCGCGTTACGGTGGGCGCGGGCCGGGTTGCGCCATGTACGCCCGGATTCACCATGGCGGGCGCCACGTTGACATGGTGGACGGGCAATGGCCGTGCAGCGACGGGAGCTGGAGGCCTCCCGTGATTGACGGTCGCGTATTGCTGACGGTTCTGCATGGCCTGCGTGCGGTGCTGTATCTGCGTGGGCAGCGGCCGTACGTGCTGCTCGCGCATCGCGTTGAACTCGCTCTGGGAGGGCCGAACGTTCAGGCCGCCCCGGCCGCCGTTGTAGCTGATGCGGTTCACGTGGTTGATGATCACAGTGCGGTTGTAGACGTTGGTGATGTTGGTGGTGTTGATGTTGTTGACGGACCGGTTGTACATGAAGCGGTCACGGTCCCAATAGCCGCCGTGGTAGCCGGAGCCGGTGTACCCGTAGCCATAGGGAACGCCGCCGTAGAAGCCCACATGCGAGCCCCAGTAACCGTGGTGCCAGCGATAGCGGCTGCCGAAAAAGCCCCACCATCCGGGTGTCCAAAGCGCTCCGGTATAGGGTGCGAAGACCCAGACGCCGGGTACCCAGTAGTAGCCTTGCGGCCCCCAATACCAATAACCGGGGTTCCACATGTAGCCGGGCCCGGGGCAGGGTGGCTGCTCATACACGGGCAGCTCCGGTGGCGGCTGGCTGGCTTCGATACCCTGCTCATAGCCTTGCTGGTAGCCGTCGTTGTAGGCGTCCTGTTGATAGGTCTGGTCGTCGTAGGGGTTCTGGGTGTCGTAGACGTCGGAGTCGCCGGACTGATCCTGCTGCTGATCCTGCTGCTGGTCCTGGGGATACTGCTGCTGTGGTGGGGGGTACTGGGCGTCGTTCTGCGCGTACTGCGGAGTCGAACTCTGCGGGGCGGATGGCGCCGGGGCGTAGCTTGGCTGCGGTGCCTGTGCCTGGCGCTGGTGCCGGGGCGCCTGCTGCTGGTTGCGCAGGCTGATCGCTGCCGGCGGCGCAACTGCCGTCGCTCATCAGCACCTGACCGGTGGGGCAGGCGGGCTGCGCCTGTGCAGCGTTCACGTCGGATGGATCGCCGGCCGGCGCATTGCCACTCTGGTCTCCGCTTTGGGGAGTGCTTTGGGCGCCGCTGGAGCTGTGGCAACCTGGCATGGCGAGGGTGAGCGCCAGGGTGGCGAGGGCGAGGATCCTCGGGAAAGAGTGCGGGAGAGAGTGCCCGGCCGGGGTCCGTGCGGGCACCTATTCGGGCGAAGTGTCATGCTGTCTATGGCTTGCCGTTCGTTCGCGCATGTGCATTAGGACACCGATCATAGGCCAAGGTTGCCCTTTCGTCGCCTGAATTACCAAAGAGCGGTGACCAGAGATGCCAACGGCTGCCAAAAAAGGAACAAGGCGAGGGTGCCCGGCGCCGTCATTTATGCTGAGTGCCGACCATGGCACGCATTCTTACCGCAGCGGTGCTGATCCCGCTGGTGATTCTTCTGCTCTTTCGTGCGCCGTTCTGGGCGGTGACGCTGGCGGCCGCCGTGGTGGCCGTGCTGGCGTGCTGGGAGTACCTGGGCCTGGCCGATGGCAGTGGGGCGCAGACGCCCCGCGTGGTGGTGCTGGTCGCCGTGGCGGCGCTGTTCGCCGATCAACTTCTTCCGCCCGGAGATGCTGATGGCGGGCTTCAGCGCCCTGGCGCTTCGTTTGTTCGTCATTGTCGCCTTCCGCTCGCCGCTGGAGCGCGTGCTGCTGGATACCTCGGCGTCGATCTTCGGGCTGCTGTATATCGGGCTGGCGCTGGTGACGATTCCGCTGATCTGGGCGCAGGAGCATGGGCCGTCGCTGCTGCTGCTGCTGTTCTGCGTCGTGTGGGCGGGGGATACGGTCGCGCTTTATGTGGGCCGGTCGTTGGGAAAGCACAAGCTGGCGCCGAAGCTGAGCCCGAATAAGACGTGGGAGGGCAGCATCGCCTCGGTGGGCGGCAGCCTGATCGTGACGCTGCTGCTGATCCTGCTGGGGGAGTGGATGGTCGCGGCATAGCCTGACGGGCCTCTCCTACGACGGAAGCTGGCTGCACTGGCTGGTGCTGGCGGTGGTGCTGAACATTGCGGCACAACTGGGCGATCTGGTGGAGTCGGCGCTGAAGCGCGGCGCGAAGGTGAAGGATTCCGGATCGCTGCTGCCGGGCCATGGCGGGGTGCTGGACCGCATCGATGCGCTGCTGCTGGCGGCTCCGGTGCTGTGGTACGCGCAACTGGTGCAGCAGTCGTTTTAGAATCAGACGGGCCGGGCGACGATGCGGTGACTGGGTTCCGTCGCATCGCCATTGGGAGAGATACATGAAAGCATTTCTGCTGTGTCTGCTTCTCGCGTTCCCGATTCTGAGTGTTCCAGCAGCATATGCGCAGAACGATTTCCAGACAGAAGGACTCTGGGAGGGCTACGACGGCGAGTGGGCGCATGTTTCCCAGCAGTTGATCGCGCTGGCGGAGGCCATACCGGCGGAGAAATATTCATGGCGTCCGGCGCCGGGCGTGCGGTCGGTGAGCGAGGTCTTCATGCACATCGCGCTCGCCAATTTTTATCTGCTGAGCGTCACCGGGCCGAAGATGCCCGCCGATATGAAGCCTGATATTGGAAAAAACGGTGACGAAGAAGGCCGATGTCATCGACTGGCTGAAGCGTTCGCTGGCTGCGGTGAAGACGGCCCGCGCTCAGCTGAAGCCCGGCGATCTGGAGCGCAAGGTCAAGATCGAGGGCAAGACGGTCACGGTCGACGGCATGTATCTGCGGATCATCATTCACGACAACGAGCACATGGGGCAATTGGTGGCATACGCGCGCATGAACGGGATTGTGCCGCCGTGGTCGAAGCCGTCTGGTCGAAGCAGTAAGGAGCGTTTGCACACTTTGAAGCACATCGCCATCCTGGGTTCGACCGGTTCTATCGGCACCAGCACGCTTTCGATTGTCGCGAGTTATCCGGAGCGCTTCCGCGTGGCTTCGCTGGCTGCCGGGCAGCAATGTTGAGCTGGCCTTCCAGCAGTGCGCGCGGTGGCGGCCGCTGGTGGCTTCGATGGCGACGCCGGAGCTTGCCGCTCAGCTTGCGCTGCGGCTGCGGTCGTCCAGGAATCACGGGCATCGAAGTTGTCTCCGGCACCGAAGGCAGCGTGCGCGCAGCGACGCTTCCGGAGGTCGACTTCGTCGTCTCGGCCATCGTCGGCGTGGCGGGGCTGGAAGCGACCTATGCCGCGGTGATGGCGGGCAAGCCGGTCGGCCTGGCGAACAAGGAATGCATGGTGGCGGCGGGCGAGATCCTGACCCGCGCGGCGCGCGAGAAGAAAGTGCCGCTGCTGCCCATCGACTCCGAGCACAACGCGATCCACCAGTGCATGCGCGCGGGGACGCGGCAGGAGGTCAAGCAGATCTGGCTGACCGCGTCGGGCGGCCCCTTCCGGCAGTTGCCGCTGAGCGAGTTCGAGCACATCACGGTGGAGCAGGCGCTGAAGCATCCGACATGGGTGATGGGGCGGCGCATCACCATCGACTCGGCGACACTGCTGAACAAGGGGCTGGAGATTATCGAGGCCTGCCGCCTCTTCGATCTTGCCGCCGGCGCAGGTGAAGGTGACGGTGCATCCGCAATCGACGGTGCATTCGCTGGTGGAGTATGTGGATGGCTCGATTCTGGCGCAGATTTCCGTCACCGATATGCGACTGCCGATCCTGTATGCGTTGAGCTATCCGGAACGGGTGGAGAGCGAACTGACGTTCGACATGCGGCGCTTGGCCGATCTGCACTTTGAAGCCGCCGGATTTTGAGCGGTTCCCCTGTCTGCGGCTGGCCTACGAGGCGGCGGAGGCGGGCGGCGCTCACCCGATTGCGCTGAATGCGTCCGATGAAGTGGCGGTCGCGGCATTCCTCGAAGGACGTATCTCGTTCATGGACATCCCGCGTACAATCGAGGAAGTACTGGCAGCGACCCCGGCCAGCCACCCGGCGACGATTGCCGAGGTGCTGGCAGTGGATGCCCAGTCCCGCGAGCGAGCCCGAGCCAGGATTGCGGCAAGGGCGGTTGGAGCAAGGAAGGAAACGCCAGTCCGCGCCTGAGGCGCATATGATGGCCCGGGCCTGCAGCCGCCAGGAAGGGAAGCCGCCTCTCTCAGCTATGCCATTCGTTGTGATTAGTATTGTGTCCACGCTTATCGTGCTCGGCATCATGGTGCTGGTGCACGAGTTCGGCCATTTTGCCGTGGCCAAGTTGTTCCGGGTCAAAGGTGGAGGTCTTCTCCATCGGTTTTGGAAAGCGGCTCTTCGGCTTCCGCCGCGGCGACACCGACTACCGCCTGAGCCTGCTGCCGCTGGGCGGCTACGTGAAGATGCAGGGTGAGTTGGGCGGCGACGGCACAGTGCCCGATTACCAGCGGCCCAAATATTGGCGAACGCGAGCTGGACTCCGGAGATTTGAATTCCAAGCCACGCTGGCAGCGCATCCTGATTGCGCTTGCCGGTCCGGTGTCGAACTTCATCCTGGCCCTGGTGCTGATGACCGGGCTCTACATGATGCACAACGAAGTAGATGCCTACCGTTCGCAGCCGGCGGAGATCGACTTTGTGACGCAGAACACGCCGGCGGCTACTGCAGGTCTTCAGCCGGGCGATCGCGTCGTGCGCATTGACAGTCACAACAATCCGACCTGGGATGACCTGTGGATGCGGGTTGAGGTGAACCTGGGCCAGAAGGTTCCGCTGACGGTGCTGCGCGATGGCGAGCGCGTGAACGCGACGCTGAATGTAGCGTCTCCGCGCGATCCGGATGATTTCTCGATCGCGTCGCTGGGCATTGTGCCCAAGATGCAGACGACGCCGGTTGTCGTGCACGCGGTCAGCTCCGGTATGCCGGCCGGCAAGGCAGGGCTGAAGGAAGGCGACAAGATTCTTTCCCTGAACGCCATGCCGCTGCATTCGGTGCCGGCCATGCTGGCCTTTCTTCAGCAAAACCACGACGCGCCGGTGACGATGAAGGTGCAGAGCGGCAGCACGGTGCACGATCTCGTGGTGACACCGCTGCTTGCCGACAACACCGAAGGCGGCAAGAGCTATCAACTGGGCTTTGAGGCGATGCCTCCGCCATACAAGATTCAGCAGCTCTCGCTGGTTGCGGCGATGTTCCAGTCGGTAAAGTTCAACGTGAAGAACTCCAGCCTGATTGTCGAAGTGCTGCGCAGGATGGTGACGCGGCACATGGCGGTGCAGAACCTGAGCGGCCCGATTGGCATTGCGCGGGCGACTGGAGAGGCCGCAACCTCTCCTGGCTGGCAGCCCATTATCGGCTTGATGACCATCATCAGCCTGAATCTGGGCATCTTCAATCTGCTGCCGATTCCGATTCTGGACGGCGGCGTGATCCTGCTGCTGCTGATTGAAAGCGTGCTGCGGCACGATCTCGATCAGAAGTTCAAGGAACGCATCTACCAGGGAGCCTTCGTGCTGCTGTTGCTGTTTGCGGCGTTTGTGATGATCAACGACATCACCAAGCTGCCGATCCTCTCGAAGGTCAAGCCGTAACGTGAGCTGAGGCCAGGCGGCCTAGCGCGCGTCCGCAACAGGAACTTCTCAAGCGCGGCACGCCAGCGCGGTACGCGCCGCTGCATCCGACTCCGGACTGCGGCGGTCCTTTGCTCACCATGACGCACAGAGCGTTTCGCTCAGGGAACAATCTCAGGCAAACTGGATTTCTATGTCGCCAGCCCATATCACTACCATCCGGGTTCGCTATGCGGAGACCGACCAGATGGGTGTCGTCTATTACGCCAATTACTTCGTGTGGTTTGAGGTCGGACGCGTGGAGCTGATGCGCTCGCTGGGCTTCGAGTATCGCGAGCTCGAGGAGCAGGACCAGTGTTTTCTTCCGGTAGTGGAGGCGAACTGCCGCTACAAGGCGCCGGCGCGTTATGACGATGTGCTGACGCTGGAGACGCGGGTGCTGAACCAGCGCACGTCGATGATCCGCTTCGGCTACCGGCTGCTGCGGGAGATGCGGAACGGGACCGAAGAGCAGGAGCCCATCCTGCTGGCCGAGGGCGAGACGGTGCACGTGGTGGTGGATCGCGCGATGCAGAAGACCGCGCTCCCCGAGCGGTTTGCCACGGCGCTGCGCAGCCTGAGCACGCCTATGCAGGAGTTAGGGACGTACACACAATGTTGTCTTGCCATTCCTCAACAGTGCGGGATATGAAAGAGGCATGAGGAAAACTGCCCTGGCTCTTTTTGTTGTGGTGCTGATATCGGCTGCTGCGCCCGCATTTGCCGCTACTCACCATCGTCATCACCGTCATCACACGCACCATTCTCACCACCGCCCGGCATAACTGCCGGTCGACCGAGACACAAGAGGCGAGACCATCGCGGTCTCGCCTTTTTCTTTTCTGGTGATGACACTTGCCAAGTTCGAGAGGGCAAGTGGAGAATCCTGCAGGACATCCATGGATAGCATCAGCGTCGATCGCGGGCGAGCGGCCAGCTTTGCGCCCGCGCTGTTTCTGCTCTTTGTCGCGGTGACGATCAACTATGTGGATCGGGGCAACCTGTCCATTGCCGCGCCTCTGTTGAAGGAGGAGTGGCATCTCAGCGCGTCCATGCTCGGCGCGCTTTTCTCGGCATTCTTCTGGAGCTACACCGCGCTGCAGTTTGTCGGCGGATGGGTATTGGATCGTTTCGATCCATGCCGCGTGCTGGCTCTTGGCTTTCTCATATGGTCGCTCGCCACGGCGCTCACTGGCCTGTCTACGGGTTTGGTGATGCTGATGTCCCTGCGTTTGCTGCTTGGGGTTGGCGAGTCAGTCATTTGTCCAACGTCTTCACAGATACTTGCCCGCTATCTGCCGGAGGAGAGACGCGGTTTCGCGAATGGAGTGGTGTGCGGGGCGATGCGCTGCGGGGCAGTCGTGGGGACCCTGGGCGGCGGATTGCTGATGGCGAAGTACGGATGGCGTCCGGTGTTCCTCGGTGTCGGCGCCTTGAGTTTGCTGTGGCTTCCCGCATGGTGGCGATGGAGGCCGCGTGAAGAAGTGATCGCCACGACAACTGTGAGGGGCCGGACGCCCGGGTTCGTAGAGATATTCGAACAGCGCTCATTCTGGGGCGTATCCGCCGGCCATTTCTGCAGCAACTATCTGCTGTACTTCATGGTTACCTGGCTGCCTCTTTACCTGGTGCGGGAACAGCACATGACCATGTCCGCGATGTCGCGGATCGCGGCACTGTATTACGTGACGGATGCTTCTTCTGCTTTTGTAACCGGCGCCCTTGCCGACTTGTGGATGCGGCACGGGGGCACCACCACGCAGGTACGCAAGACCGCGATGGGCGTGGGATTCGCGCTTGCCGCTGCCTCCCTGGTCTGCCTGTCGTTCTCCACTCCGGCCACGTATCTTTACTATCTGTTGCTCGCAGGGGTGGGGTGCGGCATGACCAGCGCCACCTTGTTTGCGTTCGGCCAGACGCTCGCTGGTCCGGCGGGGGTTGGACGGTGGATCGGCCTGCAGAATGGCTTCGCGAACTTTGCCGGTGTCATCGGTCCGGCATTGACTGGCTTTCTCGTTGACAGGACCGGGCACTTCGCAGCGGCGTTGGTGATTGCGGCTGTCATATGCGTAGGCGGAGGATTTGCCTGGGTCCTGGTTGTCGGCCCCGTTGTGCCAATTCGTTGGAAATCCAACGCGTCGCTGAGCGATGTGCCTGAGACGGTTTGAATCAGACCAGCAGATCGCGCGGCTTGACGTGCTCGCGGATAAAGGTGACCGTCGCATCGAGCGATGTGCCGGGCCCGAAGATGGCGGCGACGCCCTGTTGCTTGAGGAACTGGACATCCTGCTCCGGGATGGTGCCGCCGACGACGACGAGAATGTCGCCCGCGCCCTTCTCCTTGAGCAGCGTGGTAACGCGCGGCACGATGGCGTTGTGTGCGCCCGAGAGGATGCTCAAACCGACGCAGTCCACATCTTCCTGCAGGGCGGCGTTGACGATCATCTCCGGAGTTTGGCGCAGACCGGTGTAGATGACCTCCATGCCGGCGTCGCGCAAGGCGCGGGCGATCACCTTGGCGCCGCGGTCGTGGCCATCCAGCCCAGGCTTGGCGACGAGGACGCGAATCGGTACACGTGTCGGGGCTAGAGAGGATTCAGGCATCGGACGGAGGAGAATACCACAGCGGGACGGTATTCCGGCTGCCGCCGGCCTGTCGTCGGAGTGGAGCGCATCGTTTCCGGGGAAGCGACATCTCTTCGCTATGGGATCGAAGAGGGCAAACGCGACGGTGAAGTCATCCAGCGTTATTTTGTCCGAGGAGCAGTTCCAGTCCATCGCGCGCGCACTGGCCGATCCTCATCGCTTCGCGATCCTGGAGCAGGTAGCGGCTGCGGAAGGCATGGCCTGCAGCCGGCTGCAGGAACACGATGTGTTGAGTCCAGCGACCGTATCTCATCATATAAAGGAACTTAACGAGGCGGGGCTGATCGAGGTGAAGCGCGAGGGCCGGGATGCCTACGTTTCTCTCCATCGGCCGGTGCTGGATGCCTACCTCAAACGCCTCGCCTGCCTGTGATACCCACAAGCATCCTGAATCCATTCCATGGACCTCGCATCTGTTCGATATACGTCGAACTATTCGACGAAGATCGAACTGAGGTGGGAGAGATGGCGAAACTGACAGGGAAAGTCGCAGTGGTGACCGGGGCATCGAAGGGCATTGGCGCGGGCATCGCGAAGGAGCTGGCGGCACAGGGCGCCTCCGTGGTGGTGAACTACGCCTCGAGCAAAGAGGGCGCCGAGAAGGTGGTCGCGGAGATTACGAAAGCCGGCGGCAAGGCGATCGCGGTAGGCGGCAGCGTGGCGAAGGCTGCCGAGATCGATGGCCTGTTTGCCGCGGCAAAGAAGGCTTACGGCAAGGTGGACATCCTGGTGAACAACGCAGGGGTCTATGCCTTTGCGCCAGTCGAGGAAATCACGGAAGAGGAGATCGATCGCATCTTCGACACCAACGTCAAGGGACTGCTGCTGGCAACCAAGGCAGGAGTGGCGCTGTTCCCGCCGGAGGGAGGGAGTGTGATCAACATCGGCTCGGTGGCCAGTGAGGGCACAGTGGCGAACTCCTCCGTGTACAGCGGCACCAAAGGTGCGGTGGATACGATCACGCGCGTCTTTGCGCAGGAGCTGGGGCCGAAGAAGATCCGGGTGAATGCTGTGAATCCGGGGCCGGTGACCACCGAAGGCTACAAGACGATGGGCGTGGCCGGCAGTGACCTTGAAAAGCAGTTTGTGGAGAAGACGCCACTGGGCCGTGTCGGCCAGCCGGACGATGTAGCGTCCGTCGTTGCCTTCCTGGCATCCGATGACGCGCGCTGGGTGACGGGATCGCTGCTGCAGGCGGCGGGCGGCTTGCGGTAAGTAGGTCGGTCGGAATGATGCCGCGCGCTGAGGGGTATGCAGCGCGCGGCTTTATTTATGCTTGCTGCTGACTATGCCGATCATGATCCGAGCAGCGGCGGAGAGCGACATTGCGGCGATGGCGTCGCTTCGCGCAGAGACGTGGGGAAGCGACGCGTACTGGAAGAGCCTGCCGCCAAGGACTTTCACACTACGGCGCTGAGAGAAAGCGAAGAATTTCTTTCAGCAGGCGCGGGCCCTGATCCGTATCAAAGAGATACTGGGCGTGAGCGGATCCCTCAAGGATTACCAGCTTTTTGGGTTGAGGGGCTTTTTCGTAGTTGCTGGAGATCTCTGGGAGTCGAAGCCCATAGCCGCTTCTGTCGTCGCGAGCAACGATGAAGAGCTTGCGTCCACTGAGCTTCTCCGGATGATCGCCGCCCGATGATCCCAGGAGCACAATGCGGGCGATGTTACCCGGTTTGGATTGTGCGTCCGCCTCCCCAACGGCATCGCCGCCCAGGCTGGCCCCGACTGCCGAGACGGTTTTCGCGCCCGACCGATGAAGATACGAAACTGCAGCCAGCACATCGGCCGCATTGTCGGCGGTCGAACCGGAGGAGTCAGGCGATCCGTCCGGGTTGAAAGCATCGCCACGAAAGCGGACGGCCAGGACTAGAAAACCGGCGTCGGCGAGCGCCTGTGCCTGCTTCTTCCAGCTCTCTTTGTGGAAGCGTCCACCGTGCGCGAGGACGACGCCGCGTGTGCCGCTTCCGTAAAGGTCGGCCTGAATCTCCACTGGTTCGCCCTGAAGCGGGAAGGTGACCAGCCGCTGTCCAAACGTATGGCCTGTAAAACACGCGATGCAAATGACGAGAAGATATCGAAGGGCCCTACGCTTACGGCCACGCGAATGCATCGGAAATCCTCGCGAAGAGAAATATTGCAGTGTCCCTTTTGGGGCGACGAATGAGCAGCGGAATCCGGTCAAAACTTTCGCCAAAGAGCATGGAAAACGTAACCGCAGTCCGTGAAACGAGTCTCATTAAACAGGAGACTGGGATGCATGAACTACGCGCATTCATTGAATCAACCTGAGGGAGTCATGCGCCAGATTTTATTTGGATTGTCTGGGAGAATAAAGGCCATTCCATACCTCTGTATTGTCTGGGATGACTGGTTTTTGCAATGGTCGGTTCTCGTGCTCAACTCTTCATGAACCACGGATTCCGGGATACGAATGCGACCTGCTCTACCTGGCGGGTGCCTTTCCCGCGCTGTCTGCACTGCGGGGCAATATCGACTTCAGCGGACTGCCCAATGAGGATTGTTCGCGAGCCATGTCGAAACCCTGCTACTTATCCCGCGCGACGACGAAGTCCGGCATCCACAGCAGGGCGCGGCGCTCGTCGCTTTCCGGCAGGTCGGTGACCAGAGCGCGCGCGAGGTCGGCGTAGCGGTAGGCAGAGGCCAGCGCGTAGTCAACCGAGCGATGCCGCTCGAGGATCGCCAGAATCTCCGCATGTGCGACGCGCTCGAAGGACTGGTCGGCGAGCACCTGGTCGATAGCGGCGCGCTCGGCGGGCGTTCCGTGATGGTAGGCGTGGATCACGGCCAGGGTGGCTTTGCCCTCGCGCAGATCGCTGGCGACGGGCTTGCCCAGGGTCTCTTCGCTGGCGGTCAGGTCGAGCACGTCGTCGACGATCTGGAAGGCGACGCCAAGGTTGCGGCCATACTCGCCAAGCTGCTCTTCGAGCGCATCGCTGACGTCGGCGAGCACCGCGCCGAGGCGCATGGAGACGCGGAAGAGGCAGGCGGTCTTGCGATAGATGAGGTCGTAATACTCAGTCTCGGAGACCATGCGGCCAAGGGTTTCGGTCTGCAACAGCTCGCCCTCGACCATTTGCTGGGTGAGGCCGATGAGCAGGTCGAGGACTTTGAAGTTGCGCTCTTCGAGCGCAACCCGGAAGGCCTGCATGTAGAGCCAGTCGCCGGCGAGCACGCAGCGCGAGTTGCCCCAGGTGGTGTTGGCGGAGGGCCGGCCGCGCCGGGTGTCGGCCGCGTCGATGATGTCGTCGTGCACCAGGGTGGCGGTGTGGACCATCTCCACCACGGCGCCCAGCCGGACACTGCCCCGGCCGCGATAGCCCAGAGCGCGAGCCGCCAGCAGCAGCAGGGTGGGACGGATGCGCTTGCCGCCGCCCTCGCGCAGGTAGCCGGCAATTTCCGTGATGGCCTGGACGGTGGAGTCGGAATCGCGCGCAAGCTCCCGCTCCACGGCGCGGAGGTCATCCCGCAGCAGGTCGAAGACTTCTTTCGCTGTTGCTACCGCCTGTGTGCTCACGTGCCTGCGGGCTCTCCCTCAAGTAGTGTATCTGGTCAGGCGCGAGATGCCCCAGCATTGCAACAATGGTTCAGTTTGTACGGTAATTCGTGAACTGCAGGTCGAGGCCGAAGTCGTGGCCGCGCAACAGGGCAATCGCGTCCTGCAGGGTATCGCGGTCCTTGCCGCTGATGCGCACGGTTTCGCCCTGGATGGAGGCCTGGACCTTCTTCTTGGAGTCCTTGATGAGCTTGACGATCTCCTTCGCCTTCTCGCTGGGGATGCCCTGCTGCAGGGTGATCTTCTGGCGGACGCTCTTGCCCATGGCCGGCTCCAGTTTTTCGTACTTGAGCGACTTGAGCGAGACGCCGCGCTTGACCAGCTTCTGCGAGAGAATCTCCTTCACCGCCTCCAGCTTGTACTCATCGGAGGAGGCGAGCTGGATGACCTTGTCCTGGTCTTCGAGCTTGATCTCGGAGTTCGAGTCCTTCAGGTCGAAGCGCGCGCGAACCTCCTTGATGGCCTGATCGATGGCGTTGCGCACCTCCTGGATCTCCACCTTGCTGACTACGTCGAATGAATTGTCTGCTGCCATATGTGATTCCTTTCTCTCACTAGATGCGCCCACGGGCATCAGGGCGCAACTCAGCCATGGGAACGTGTCATGGTAACTCTCTTTGTTGTCACGCGGCCTTTCCGTAGTTCTTGTGCAGTATGGCCGCAAGGATGAGCAAAAACGCAAGCAGCCGCACGATGTAGATGTAGGGGCTGCCCTCATTGGGCTTCGCGAGAAAGAGCACGGCGCAGCGGTTCAGTCCTTCGATAAAAAATGCCAGGCCAAATGCGAGGAAGAGCGAGTCGCGGGTCTTCTTCCAGAATTTCAGGAAAAAAACGCCCGCGATCAGCGAGGATGTCGCGATGACGCCCAGCAGGAATGCTTCGAGAATTCTCACTCTCCCTCCCAAATGAGGCCGTACAGCAGCAGCAGCATGGCGGCGGCGGCCGTGGCCAGCCGCAAGAGATAGAGATCGATCTGGGCGGGGAGGATGATCAGATCAATGAATACGAGGAAGTTGGAGATGGCTAGTCCGAAGAAGCAGAGACTGCTCCAGAGCAGCAGTTTTTGCCGGCCCCGCAGATAGCCGCGAAGCAGGAGGATGGCGCAGGCGAGCGCCACCAGGGTGCCGAGAATGTAGACTGCTCCAGCGATCATTCCTTGTCGTCCTTCTTGAAGCGGAATGCGCGAGCGAAATCGCGTACGCCGGCCGAAGCCTTGGAATGAATCATGGATGAGATGCGAACGACTTCCTTCCGGTAAACCGCGTCCACTTCGCTGATCAGCCTGTTCTGCGCCTCGTCATCCGGATTGTAGAAAAAGAGGTCAGGTTGATTGGGGCTTGCGGCGATCAGGTTGCGATGCAGCAGGTTGTCGAAAATCTTGGAAGCAACCTCGTTACGTACGTATAACGATTTCGCCATCTCGTCCGTTGACCAGGCTTTGGGCCGGCTGTTGAAGAGCAGCAACAGAGCCTCCAGATGAGGCACGCTGTCGATCTGTTCGAGGATGAACCGATCGACTTGTAACCTCCGGGCATCGCCTTCCATAGGTCTGTTCTGCGATCCTAGCTTGCGATCCGCATCAGCGTCTCGAAGTTCCGTGTGGTGACGGCGGCCAACTCATCGACTTCGATACCGCGCAGCTCGGCGAGCTTTGCCGCGGTTCCGGTTACGTATGCCGGCTCGTTACGCTGGCCGCGGCGCGGGACCGGCGTGAGGAATGGCGCATCGGTCTCGACCAGCAGGGAGGCGAGCGGCAGGGTTTGCGCGGCATCGCGGATGGGCTGCGCCTTGGGAAAGGTGATGTTGCCGGCGAAGGAGATGAGGAAGCCCCAGTCGATGGCGCGGCGTGCGTGTTCGGCGGTCCCGGCAAAGCAGTGCAGGATGCCGCCAAGACCGGTCTGGCGCCAATGGCGATCCAGCAGGTCGAGTGTGTCGTCCCATGCGGCGGTGTCGCCGGTGCCGGCACGCTCCGCGGCGCGGCAGTGGATGACGATGGGCAGACGATGGCCCGCGGCTATCTCCATCTGTTCGATGAAGGCCTCCTGCTGCACGGCGCGCGGCGCGGTGTCCCAGTAGTAGTCGAGACCGATCTCGCCGCAGGCGATGACCTCGGGATCCGGCAAGCAGCGTGTGCAGCTTGTCCAGCGCGGGCGCGTCGAGCTTCGCCGCATCGTCGGGATGCACGCCGGCGGTCGCATAGAGGCGCGGCACATCGGTGCGGCCCGCGTATTCGCGGCACAGGTCGAGTGCGCGGTGCATGGTATCCGGTCCATCGCCGATGCCGATCGAGAGCACGGTGCCCACGCCGGCTTCGAGCGCGCCTTTGAGCATGGCTTCGCGATCGGCGTCGTAACGCGCGCTGTCCAGGTGGGCGTGGGAGTCGGTGAGGACTGGGCCGGTGGACATCGAGGCTACTTGACCTTCGCCCCGAGCGGCACATCTTCGAGGAAGCCGGCGAGCGTCGCCTTGCCGCCTTCGATGGAGCCGGCGAGCAACATGCCGTTCGACTCAAGCCCGCGCAGCTTGCGCGGCGCCAGGTTGGCGACCACGATGACCTTGCGGCCGATGAGCGATTCGGGCTCGTAGGACTCGGCAATGCCGGCAAGGATCTGGCGCGTCTCCGTGCCGAGATCGACTTCCAGGCGCAGCAGCTTGTCCGCCTTGGGCACGCGCTCGGCGACCTTGATTTGCGCGACCCGCAGCTCCACCTTGGTGAAGTCGTCGATCGTGATCTGGCTGGGGTTGATCTGGCCGGGCGCGGAAGGCGCGGCGTGCGCTGCGGGCGCAGGAGCGCTGGGCGGTGCACCGGCGATTGTCTTCGGTCCGGCTTCCGGAGCGGATCTGTCTGCCTGTTCGGCGGGTTTGTCGAGCGTCGGCGCTGTGGCGGAAGGCTCCACGCGGACGGTGGGGACGGAGGCAAGCGCCTGTTCGAGCGCGCTCTGCGGGCGGTTCTCTTCAATCTCTTTCATACGGGTGACTGCGTCCTTTTCTGCGCGGGGGAAGAGTGGTGTTGCTTCGCCAAGTTTTGTGCCGGCGGCGAGGCCGCCCCATGCGAGGTTCTTGAGGTCGGCCTGCGCGATGTCGCCGAGGCCAAGCTGCTGCCAGACCTTCGCGGCGGCGTCCGGCAATACTGGCGCGACCAGCGCGGTGATGATGCGGATGGATTCGGCGCAGGTGGAGAGGATATCGCCGAGCTTCGCTCGGCTGGCCTCGTCGTCGAGCGCGCCGAGCTTCCATGGCGCTGTCGCAGTGATGTAGCCATCGACGGTGCCGACGAACTGCCACAACGCCTCAAGTGCGCGCGAGAAGTCGAAATCGTTCATGCGCTCGCGGATGAGGGCGATGGTGGTCTCCGCCGTTTCGCGCACGTGTGCGTCAGCTGCGCCTGCGGGTACGACTCCGCCAAAATATCGAGTAATCATCGCCAGCGTGCGGCTGACCAGGTTGCCGTAGCCGTTGGCGAGATCGGCGTTGTAGCGCTGCACCAGCGCTTCGAAGGTGAAGTTGCCGTCCTGTCCGAAGACGACCTCGCGCAGCAGGAAGTAGCGCATGGCATCGTTGCCCAGCACGTCGTGAATGGTCTCGGCGCGCACGACGTTTCCCTTGGACTTCGACATCTTCGACTGATCGAAGAGCAGCCAGCCGTGCGCGAAGATGGATTTCGGCAGCGGCAGGCCGGCGGCCATCAGGAACGCGGGCCAGTAGACGCAGTGAAAGCGCGAGATCTCCTTGCCGATGATGTGCAGCGGCGCGCCTTCCGCGCGCAGGCGATCGTCGGCCCAGAAGCGCTTGTACAGCGAATCGTCCTCCGAGCCCCAGCCGAGCGCGGTGATGTAGTTGGCAAGCGCATCCATCCAGACGTAGACAACATGCTTCTCATCGCCCGGCACCGGGATGCCCCAGGAAAAACTGGTGCGGCTGATGGAGAGGTCGCGCAGGCCGCCGCGCACGAACGACAGTACCTCGTTGCGGCGCGTTTCGGGCCGGATGAAGTCGGGCTGTTCTTCGTAGAGTTCGAGCAGCTTGCGCTCGAAGGCGGAGAGCTTGAAGAAGTAGTTTTCTTCGGTCACCGTCTCGGTGATGCGTCCGCAGTCCGGGCACGGCTCCCCCGGGCCAACATCGACCCAGGCCTCGTCCGAGACGCAGTACTGGCCGGTATAGAAGCCCTTGTAGATGTAGCCGCGCTCTTTGAGCAGGGTGAACAGCCGCTGGACGCCTTGCTTGTGGCGCGGCTCGGTGGTGCGGATGAAGTCGGTGTAGGTGAGGCCGAGCTTGTCCCACAAGGCACGGAATTCAGCCGAAACCTTATCCGCGAACTCCTGCGGTGTGCAGTTCATCGCCTTGGCGGAGCGCTGGATCTTCTGTCCGTGCTCGTCGGTGCCGGTGAGAAAGAAGACGTCGAAGCCCTGCGCGCGTTTGTAACGGGCGATGGTGTCGGTGACGATGGTGGAGTATGCGGTGCCCAGGTGCGGCCGCGCATTCACGTAGTAGATCGGCGTGGTGAGGTAGTAGGGTGGGCGTTCAGGCATCAGCAGGTTGGACTTTCCGACGATTGCAGCGGCGAGACTCCCCTCTCATCTTAGGTGTGCGATAGGAGTGCGTCAAACGGAGACGGGCGGCCCGCTCTGCTAGAATCGGCAATAAAATCAAGGCTTTCGCGGCCTCTTTGCATGCCGCAGCCGCAAGGACCCTACCCTGTACAGAGAGATGCAACAACGGCTGCGCGAGCGACTGCGCAGCATCCTGCTTGAGCGCTACGGCGAGGCGGCTTCGGCGGTCGTCGCGAAGCTGAATCTGGAACAGCCGCCGCAGGTGGCCATGGGTGATTACGCCACGCCGGTCGCGCTGGAGCTGGCGCGTCCGCTGCGTCGTTCCCCGAAGCAGATTGCGGCGGAGTTGCTGGAGTCGCTGGAGAGCCAGCCGCTGCCGGGCTTTGCCGGTTTCGAGGTCGCCGGTGCGGGCTACCTGAATGCGCGGCTCGATCGCGGTGCGGCGCTGACGGCGATTGCGAAATCACAGGACGACGCCAGCTTCGGCGCGGGCATTCACTCGCTGGTGGAGCACACCAGCATCAACCCGAACAAGGCGGCGCATGTCGGGCATTTGCGCAATGCCATCCTGGGAGACACATTCGTGCGGATGCTGCGGGCCGCAGGCCAGCGCGTGGATGTGCAGAACTACATCGACAACACGGGCGTGCAGGTGGCGGACGTCGTCGTTGGCCTGATGCACCTGGAGAACCTGTCGCAGGAGCAGATTGCGACGCTCTTCCGCGAGCTTGCCGCCCGGAACGAGCGGCTGGACTACTACTGCTGGGATGTGTACGCGACGGTCTCCGCCTGGTACGACGCGGATGATGATCCGGAGATCAAGGCGAGGCGTCGCGCGCTGCGGCTGGGAACGCTGCACGCCATCGAGGCGGGCGGAAATGAGATTGCCGCAGCAGCGGATACGATTTCCACCGCCGTGCTGCGGCGCCATCTGGAGACCATGCAGCGGCTGGACATCGAATATGACTTCCTGCCGCGCGAGAGCGAGATCCTGCACCTGCACTTCTGGGATCTGGCCTTCAGGCAACTGAAAGAACGCGGCGTGCTGTATCAGGAGACGGAAGGGAAGAACAAGGGCTGCTGGGTGATGCGGCGCGCCGGCACCGAAGGCGTCACCGGCGATGCGCCCGACGAAGACGCGAAGGTGATCGTGCGCTCGAACGGCACTGTGACTTACGTCGGCAAGGACATCGCGTATCACCTGTGGAAGTTCGGCCTGCTGGGCAAGGACTTCCGCTATCGGCGCTTCTTCGAATACCCCGACCATACCTGCTGGATCTCGGCGGAGCATGGCGAGCAGGAGCACCCGCACTTTGGCGGCGCGCAGGCGATCTACAACGTGATCGACTCGCGGCAGGCCGATCCGCAGGCGAACGTCATTGAGGCCTTGCGCGGCATGGGCTACACGGACGCCGCCGACCGCTATGTGCACTTCTCCTACGAGATGGTGGCGCTGACGCCGCGCTGTGCGGAGGAACTGGGCTACACGCTGTCGGAAGAAGACCGCGGCCGCCCCTACATCGAGGTCTCCGGGCGCAAGGGTTTTGGCGTGAAGGCGGATGACCTGATCGACCGGCTGATCGCAGCGGCGAAGGCGGAAGTGGATTCGCGGCATCCGGAGCTCGAGGAGGCCGAGCGGCGGAAGATCGGCAACAGCATCGCCATCGGCGCGCTGCGCTACTTCATGCTGAAGTACACGCGCAATTCGGTGATCGCGTTTGATTTTCACGACGCGCTGAGCTTCGAGGGCGAGACCGGCCCCTACGTGCAATACGCGGTGGTGCGTGTGCGCAGCATCTTCCGCAAAGGCGGCACCACGAGTGCCGCGGCGCTGGCAGCGGTCGATGGCGCGGCGCTTGCGAAGTACGTTGAAAGCGACGACGGCCGCGACCTATGGGAGCTGTGGCAGACCGCGTCGAAGACATCGCTGCTGCTGGAGCAATGCATTGCCACGGCCGAGCCGGCATATCTCGCGAAGCATGCCTTCCAGCTCGCGCAGCAGTTCAACAACTTCTACCACCGCTTCCACATCCTGACGGAGCCGGACGCGGCGCGGAAGCAGTTGCTATTAGCAACCGCCGCCGTTGCAGAGCGCGAACTGATTCGCGTGCTGGGCTGGCTGGGAATCGATGCGCCGGAAGTGATGTAGCGGAGCAGCGAGCCCAGCAGTTTTCAGGCTGACTCGCCGACTCGCTGGGTCTGCTACTGCAGCGGCTTGCCCTGCGCGGTCATCTGGTTCAGCAGATTCAGATCGTTCTGCTTCACGCCGTCCGGCAGTGGCGCGTAGTTCAGCGAGCTCGCCACGTTCTGCCCGTCGGTCACGATGTACTTGATGAAATCCTTGAGCGCCTGCCGCTTGTCCACATCGGTGCCGTCCTTCGGCACGATGAGGAAGGTGAGGCCGGCGATGGGGTAAGCCTCGTTCGCGCCCGCAGGCGGATTCACAATGGGCAGCCGCGGGTCCTGCTGGATCTGGTTCAGGAAGCCGTTGATGGCAGCGGTGGTGCTCGCCGGGCTGGGCAGTATGTAGCGGCCCGCCTGGTTCTCAATCGCGGCGATCGGCAGATTGTTCTGTTGCGCGTAGGTCAGCTCCACGTACCCGATCGAGCCGGGCGTCTGCCGCAACTGCCCGGTCACGCCTTCGCTGCCCTTGCCGCCGTTGCCGGCGGGCCAGTTCACTTGCGTGCCCTTGCCCACCTTGCTGGCCCAGTCCTTGCTGACCTGAGAGAGATATGTGGTGAAGATGGCGCTGGTGCCGCTGCCGTCTGCGCGATGCACCACCGCGATGCCGGTGGAGGGAAGCGGCGCGCCGGGGTTCGCGTCCTTGATCACCGGGTCCTGCCAGCTCTTGATGGTGCCCAGGAAGATGCCGGCAAGCGCCTCCGGAGAGAGATGCAGCGGCTGACTGAGGCCAGGCAGATTGTAGGTGATGCAGACCGGACCAGCCGACTCCGGCATTTGCAATACCGGCTTCATCGCCGCGAGTTGCTGGTCGGTGAGCGCGGCATCGGAGGCGCCGAAGTCCACGGTTCCCGCCCTCACCTGCTGGATGCCGCCGCCCGAGCCGATGGACTGGTAGTTGATCAGCACATTCTTGTGCGCCTGCTGGTAGTCCGCGGTCCAGCGGCCCATGGCTGGATAGACAAAGGTGCTGCCCGCGCCGGAGAGCTGGGTCGTCTTGGTGGAGTTGCAGGCGGTGAGAGAAAGGAGTGCGGTGGCTGCGGCAAGAATCGCCTTGGTGCTGGGTCTCACGTTTGAAGTCTCCTGAGTCTTTCGTATCCGGATATCGCGGCTGGTGGGATGCGCGGATCCTCAAAAGGCTACGCCTCCATCCGGAATTCGGGTGTTCGTGTACTTGCATTTTTTCTGGCAACGGCACAGAAACCTCCACATTCCTAGACTACCAGAGGTGTATGTATGAACGGTGAATTAAAGGGACGCAAAATCGCGATTTTGGCGACGGATGGGTTTGAGCAGGTGGAATTGACTGACCCCAAGAAGTATGTGGAAGCAGCTGGCGCCTCGACCGAGGTGCTCAGCGTAAAGGACGGCTCGATCAAGGGCTGGAAGTTTACCGACTGGGGCGACAGCGTCCGGGTCGACAAGCAGGTGGCCAAGGCCAAGGTAGACGACTACGATGCGCTGATCCTGCCCGGCGGGCAGATCAATCCGGACAAGCTGCGCATGGAGAAGGCAGCAGTGGATTTCGTGCGCAATTTCGTCGCCTCCGGCAAGCCGGTTGCGGCGATCTGCCACGGGCCGTGGATGCTGATCGAGGCCGGTGTGGTGAAAGGAAAGACCGTCACCTCATGGCCGTCGGTCCACACCGACCTGGTGAATGCAGGCGCGAAGTGGGTGGATCGGGAGGTGGTGGAGGACGGCAACATCATCACCAGTCGCAACCCGGACGATATTCCGGCATTCAGCAGAAAACTGACGGAAGTGGTGGCGAAGAGCCCGCAGCACGCGCACGCCGTTAGCAGCTGTACTGACAGCGCCGGATCTCCGCAGCAACGAGGGCAGAGGGAGCAAGTCCTCAGCCCTTGCTTGCATTCGGTCGATTTGTCGGCGGTTGTCTCGATTAGGCGTAGGTGCGCACCCACTCAGTAATGCTGCGCACCCCGATGCCCGTTGGCCCGGAGGCGATCCATGCCTTCGCGTCGTCGTTCCAGGCGGTGCTTGCGATATCCAGGTGCAGCCACGGCGTGTCGCCGACGAACTCCTTCAGGAACATCGCTGCGGTGATGGCGCCACCGTAGCGTCCGCCGGTGTTCTTGATGTCGCCGATCTGCGAGACGATCTGCTCGCGGTACTCGTCCTCGATGGGCAAGCGCCAGAAGCGTTCGCCGGACTGTTCCGTTGCTTTGGCGAAGTGCGCGTATTCGTCGTCGCTGTTGGTGAAGACGCCCGCATTGATCTGGCCCAGCGCCACGGCGACCGCGCCGGTGAGCGTTGCGGCGTTGATGAGGTGCGTGGCGCCAAGCTGCTGCGCGTAGTGCAGCCCGTCGGCCAGGACCAGGCGGCCCTCGGCGTCGGTGTTGATGATCTCGATGGTCTTGCCGGACATCGCGGTGAGGATGTCGCCGGGTTTGTAGGCTTTGCCGCCGGGCATGTTCTCGGTAGACAGGATGACCGCGACGACGCGCACTTTCGGCTTGAGCTGCGCGATGGCGCGCATGGCGCCGATCATCGCCGCGCCGCCGGCCATGTCGTACTTCATCTTCTCCATGTTGTCGGCGGGCTTGATGGAGATGCCGCCGGTGTCGAAGGTGATGCCCTTGCCGACCAGCCCGAGCACCGGACCGTCCTTCGGCGCATCAGCCGGCTCGTAGCGCAGCACGATGAGCGCAGGTGGCTCGGCGGAACCCTGGGCGACGCCGAGGAAGGCGCCCATCTTTAATTCTTTCAGCTTGTCGGTGGAGTGGACTTCGCAGGCCAGCCCGTTCTCCTTGGCCATGGCAGCGGCGCGGCGTCCGAACTCGGTCGGCGTCAGCACGTTGCCGGGCTCGTTGATCAGCGCGCGCGCGAAGTTCTGCGACTCCGCGACGATGACGCCTTCGTTCAGTCCGGATTGATACACGGATTCCGCCGCGCCGCCCGGCGCCAGCAGCGTGACGCTCTCCACGCTGCGGTCCTTGCGGTCGGAGCGGTAGGTATCGGAGTCGTAGTCGGCGATGATCGCGCCTTCGACGGCGGCGCGAGCTGTGTTGATGGCAGGAAAATCTGTTGTGATGGGGAGCAACAGCGCCAACGAACGGATGCTGCGCGGCTTGGCAAAGCGGACGGCAGCTCCGGCGGCCTTACGCAACTCGGCTTGCGTAGGCTTCGCAAGACCGACGATCAACAGTCGCGCAGCCTTGAGCCCGGCCGGCTGGTGCAGCAGCAGCGTCTCGGCGCTCCCGCCGGCGAACTCGCGCCCATTGAGGGCCTTCGAGGCGGCTGAGCTTATTGCTGCGTCGGGCGTAAGCAGTTCGATCTGGGGCGGGGCCTGCTTGTCCTTCTTGTCAGCCTTGTTCATGGCGAATACGACCAGCATCTCGGTTTCGAAGGACGCGGGCGCGAGCGACGACAACTCTGTCTTCATGGGTCTCCTGCGGCGTGTAATTATGCGGTGGCGTTCCGGTGCTGGCTGCGGACAATGGCGGCCTTGGCCTCGAGGTCGGCCTCGCGGCGCTTTACCGTCTCGCGCTTGTCCCAGTCCTGCTTGCCTTTGGCGACGGCCAGCTCTAATTTCACTCGGCCCCTGCGGAAATAAAGCCGGGTCGGGATGAGCGTATGTCCTTTGATCTGCGTCTTTCCCTCTAGTTTCCTCAACTCTTCCCGCTTGAGCAGCAGTTTGCGTGTCCGCAGTGACTCGTGATTGCTGGCATTGCCGTGGGAGTATGGACCGATATGCGCATTCAGCAGGAAGGCCTCACCATTCTTGATCAACCCGTAGGCATCTTTCAGATTGGCTTTGCCTTCGCGAACGGATTTGACCTCGGTCCCGCGCAGGGCGATGCCGGCCTCGAATTTCTCCAGCAGGAAGTAGTTATGGCTGGCGGCGCGGTTCACAGACGCGTCCCGCGCACCGGCGGCCACCGGATCGCGTTCCTTGGCTTTTTGCGGGGCAGTCTTTTGCGGGCTAGTCTGCAGGGTATGGCTGGTCTGCCGGGACATAGGCGTAAGTCTTATCCTAACATTGACATTCGCGGTGCACTGCCCGGTCACGGCAGCCCGGCAGCGCTTTGCTATAATCCCGCATCAGCGAGCCTGCTTCTCATGAAAGTGAGCCAGCACGCGAGAGCAGGCCTCTTTGCGCATCGTAGCTGGAAGCCGTATACGGGAGCATAGCTCGAGTCCGTGTGCAGGGAAGGCGTGCGCACCGTCGCTTCTTTTATCAGTGGAGTTTCATGCAACGACGCACCCTAGAGGGTAGGAAACAGTGGGCGCTGCCGCTCCTTCTTCTGCTTTCGATGCCGGCATTCTCACCCCTGGTCCACGCCAAGGGCAAGTCGGCGAAGGCGCTCTACAAGGCCGGACAGGCAGCCGAAGCCAAGGATGATTATCTTGCCGCTTACGAAGCCTATATGGCGGCCTATCAGAAGGAACCCGGCAACCTCTATTACAAGACCTCGTATCAGCGGCTGAAGTTCACTGCCGCCGCGGTGCATACGCACCAGGGCGAAAAGCTGCGCGACCAGGGCGACATGAGCGGCGCGATGACCGAGTTCATGCGCGCACTCGAGATCGATCCTGCCAACGAGCTGGCTCAGCAGGACATCCGCCAGACCAAGCAGAAGATCGCCGAAACCCCCACCGAGCAGCACCCGGAAACGCCGCAGAACGAGGCGCCGCTGGCCGATGTTGCCGCGCCGGCCGAGCTGAAGCCGACTTCGAACGAGCCGATCACCGTTCACATGCCGTCAGAAGATTCCAAGGTGGTCTATCAGACCATCGGCAAGCTGGCGGGCATCAACGTGCTGTTCGATCCCGATTACACGGGCAAGCGCGTTCAGGTGGATTTGCAGAACGTGTCGCTGATGGATGCGCTGCACATCGTTGGCGTACTCTCGAACACCTTCTGGCGCCCCGTCACCAGCAACACCATCTTCGTGGCGCAGAACACACGCGCCAAGCGGACGGAGCTCGACGCGCAGGCGGTGCAGACCTTCTATCTGTCGAACACCTCGCAGACCAACGACCTGAACGACATTCAGACCGCGCTGCGCAATGTGCTGACCAACGCCAAGCTCTACGCGGTGCCCAGCCAGAACGCAATCGTGATGCGGGCAACGCCGGATGAGCTGCTACTGGCGCGCAAGCTGATCGACGATCTGGACAAGGCGCGGCCGGAAGTTGTGGTGGACGTGGCCGTGCTCGAGGTCAACCGCATCAAGGAACGGAACCTTGGCATCATCCTGCCGCAGCAAATTTCCGCGCAGTTGCAGGGCACCACCACAACCACGGGTACCACGGTACACACGGGTACTACCGGCACCACAGGAACTACCGGCACCACGACGACCCCGAGTAACAACGGTCTGACGCTCAACAATCTCGGCAATCTGAATGCGAACAATGTTGCCATGACCATCAGCTCGGCGACCGCGAATCTGCTGCTGACGGACAACGACACGCGCGTGCTGCAGAACCCGCGCGTCCGGGCCACGGATGGGCAGAAAGCGGACTTGAAGATTGGCTCACAAATTCCAATCGCCACCGGTTCGTATCAGACCGGCGCAGCCACCGCCGATCGTCAGCTCGCTGGTCAACACACAGTTCCAGTACAAGGATGTCGGCGTCGAGATCGAGATCACGCCCACCATCCACTTCGATCGCGACGTGTCGCTGAAGTTGAAGATGGCCATCTCGCAGCAGAGCGGCACGGTCAACCTGAGCGGCCTCAACGAGCCGATCTTCAGCCAGCGGACCGTGGATCAGACGATCCGCCTAAGAGAAGGCGAGGCCAGCATCCTGGGCGGATTGCTGCAGCAGCAAACCGAAAACGACTTCTCCGGCATCCCCGGCCTGTCGCAGATTCCTCTGCTCAAGTACCTCTTCAGCAACAACGACAAGAAGTCCACCCAGGATGAGATCGTGTTCCTGCTGATCCCGCATGTGGTTCGCGGTGAGGAACTGAGCCCGCTGAATCTGAAGCAGATCGACACCGGCACGGGCACCAGCGTCTCGCTGCGGCGCATCGGTTCCATTCGCGTTCCGGCCTCCGCGGTGGAGCCGGCGTGCCGGAAAGCCAGGCGCCGAACCGCCGCCCAAACCAGCAGCAACCGGCCCCCGGAGGCACCAGCCACAGGGCGTGGAGCAGGCCGCTCAGCAGGCATTGGAGCAGCAGGCGACGGCGGCCAACGCACCGCCGATCTCGCTGGCGCTCGCCGCGCCTCCCACCGCACCCAAGGCGGGCAGCACCTTCCAGGTGGCAGTCAATGCCTCGGGCGGATCGGATGTCTTCTCCGTACCGCTGCAACTGCACTACGACCCGGCGAAGCTGACGCTGATCAACGTGGATTCGGGTAATTACCTGGGCCACGACGGGCAGACGGTCGCGCTCGTCCACCGCGACGACGGAGCCGGCGGGGTCGCCATCTCCGCCTCGCGTCCGCCGGGTGTTGCCGGCGTGAACGGATCGGGGCAGCTCTGCGTCCTTACATTCCAGGCGAAGTCCGCGGGGGACAGCATTGTGAGCGTGACCAAGGCAACGGCCCGCGACAGCAAGCAGCAGGCCCTTCCGGTCATTACCTCCGGCACCATCGTCCACGTGCAATAGCCTGGCGTCGGGTGCGGCACGCATCCGAGCCCGGATCGCCGCGTAAACTATTGAGGAATAGCTATGATTCGCAGCCTGAGCCCGCGCACGCTCGTCGTCGCCCCACGAGCGCGAAGCCGGTCTTACGCTGATCGAGCTGATCGTGACCGTGGCCATCCTGGGCCTGCTCGCGTCGGCTGCCGTGCCGATTGCCCGCTGGAACGTCAAGCGGATCAAGGAGCGCGAGCTGCGCGCCGATCTGTGGGAGATGCGCAGGTCGATCGACGCCTACAAGGACGCAGCCGACAAAGGCGGCATCCAGACCAAGGTGGACAGCGACAACTATCCGCCGGATCTGGAGACGCTGGTGAAAGGCATCGAGGTGAAGGGGAAGAAGGTACGGTTCCTGCGCCGTATTCCGATCGATCCGATGACCGGCAAGGCCGACTGGGGCATGCGTTCGGAGCAGGATGATCCCAACAGCGACTCTTTCGGCGGACAAAATTTGTACGATGTGTACACAAAATCGCAGGGTACGGCCCTGAACGGAACCAAGTATGCCGATTGGTAAGCGAGCGCGGCCGCCGGCTGACCGGGAAGGGCGCCGAGGCGGGGTTCACGCTGCTCGAGCTGATGATCGTCATGCTCATCATCGCGATCCTGGCGGCGGTAGCGATTCCGGCATATCTGTCTTCCATCAGGGCGGCGAAGGAGGCCGTGCTGAAGGAAGACCTGCACGTGATGCGCGCCGCCATCGACGCCTACACGGCCGACAAGGAGAAGGCGCCGCAGTCCCTGGATGACCTGGTGCAGGCGGGGTATCTGAAGACTCTCCCGAAAGACCCGATGACCCAGAGCACAACCACCTGGGTTACCGCGACGGACGACACCCTGCAGAATATCGATCAGACCGAACCCGGCGTGAATGACGTGCATAGCGGCTCGGAACAGACCGGCAGTGACGGGCAGCCCTACTCGAGTTGGTGAGTCTCCGAAATGAATCTCTGCTCTGCACCTATAGGCCGTAGAGTCGATCTTGTCGCCGCTTTTCTGTTACGAAACACCGTTCGCTGTTACTCCTGAGCGAACATGGCGGCTGGAGTCGTGATTTAGCTGCATCTAATTGACGAATGCACGACCCGCCCGCGACTCCCGCTTCCCTCAGCATGCCGCCTGTGGCGCGGGTGCGCGCCCACTACGCCGCGCTCTGCGCCGGGCTGCTTCGCAATTCGGGACCGGATCGCTGGCCGGCCGGCTGCTGCTGATCGATGGCCTGGCCCAGGAGGGCGATGCACTGCTGATTGCGGCCAGCATTGCCGGCGCGGCATCGCTCACACTCGAGACACGCATCGAGGCGGTACGCCACTGTGTCCGCAACGGCATCGTGGACTTTGCCGTGACTACTCTCGACGAAGCCCTGCGCATCCTGAAAAACGAAATACGCAAACAGCAGCCGATTGCCGTGTTGTTGGAGAGGGAACCGGCGAGCGCGCTGGCCGAGATGGTGGAGCGAGGCGCGCAGCCGGATATGGTGCGCTGGTCATGTGCCGATGGCGCATTGAAAGCGTCTCTGGATACGCTGTGTGCGCGCGGCGCCCAGCCGCTGCCGCCTCCCCGGGGAACGCGTCCGGATCCGGCGCGAGAGGTATGCTGGCGCGCGGGCGACGGCGGCAGCGCCGCTCTGCGGCAGCTTGACCTGCTGGCCTGCGAGATATTGCCACGAGAGGATGCGGAGCGGCAGAATTGGATTATTCGCGCGCCGCGCTACCTGCCACGCGCTCTGCGGCTGGAGCGCTCAGTAGCGATGACGGACCCCGAGCGCGTCGCATTCCTGGCCGCAGTCGAGGAACGGGCGCGACAGGGGATGCTGGCGGCGCGGGTTGACATCGATGCCGGCGGCAAAGTGCACAGCTTCAACGTGTGAACCGCCGCGCTGTCACGGCGTCGCGAGAGTTTGCAGCCTCGCCCAAAGTTCTTTCATGCCCAGGTCGGTCTTGGCAGAGCAGAGCAGGAGTTCGTCGACACCGAGTCCATGCTTCAGTTCTTTGGCCGATTTCGGGCGCTCGTTCCCTGAGAGTTTGTCGGCCTTTGTTCCAACGACAAGATAGGGTTTGCCCGCTTCTTTCAAGTAACGGATGAGCTGTGCATCGCTCTCCTGCGACGGGATATTGCTGTCCACCAAGCAGATGCAGAGAGCGAGTGTCGGACGCTCCGCGAGATATGGCTCGATGAACGTGGGCCATGTGGCGGAGATGGATTTCGACACCTTCGCGTAGCCGTAGCCGGGCAGGTCGGCGAAGAGAAGCACCGGTTGGCGTCCGCGCTGCGGACTCGTGCAACGCAAAGAAGTTGATGGCCTGCGTGCGGCCCGGCGTCGAGGAGACGTGCGCCTGCTTCGATCCGACAAGAGCATTGAGAAGGCTCGACTTGCCCACGTTCGAACGGCCAAGGAAAGCGACCTCCGGCACCGTGGGTGGCGGGAAATGATCCGGCGAGGTGGCCGAGAGAAGGAATTTTGGGATCAGGCGCATTGCTCTCGATTCTCGCAGATAGCAAAACCCGCTCTTGACATATTCCTATATAGGAATATTATTTCTTCATGGCACGAGCCGCTACGACTCTGGATGTTTTCAACGCGGTGGCAGAGCCTCGGCGGCGGGAGATCATCGAGGTATTGATGGATGGCCGCGAGCGCGCGGTGGGCGAAGTGGTCGATGCCGTGGGGATGCCGCAGCCTTCGGTATCGAAGCACCTCTCGGTTCTGCTGAAAGTCGGGGTGGTCACCGTGACTCGCAACGGACAGATGCGGATGTACCGGCTGAACGGAAGCAATCTGAAGCCGGTCCACGACTGGGCAAAGACCTTTGAGCGGTACTGGTCGAACCAGTTGGATCGGATCAAGGAACGTGCGGAGCAGAAGATGCGCGACCGCAAGCAACAAACAAACAATGAGGAGGAAGTATGAGCGCAGCAGCACGCACGGTGGTGCAGCCGGTGGCGGAGGAAGCGGTCCGCACGTTTTCCATCCAGCGCGAGGATCGCATCGAGGCGTCGATCGAGATTGTTTTCGAAACGATCCTCGAACAGATGGGATCTTTGAATGTGAAGCCGGACGGCGAACCGATGCCGATGAAGCTCGAAGCCTGGCCTGGCGGACGCTGGTATCGCGAACTGGGCGGCAACAACGGTCACATGTGGGGACATGTGCAGGCCATCCGGAAGCCCGACCTGCTCGAGATCTACGGGCCGCTTTTCATGTCGTTCCCCGCGACTTCAAATATCCAGTACCGGCTCACGGCACAGGGCAACGCCACCATTCTCCGTTTTGTTCACACGGCGATGGGGCTGATTCCGGACGAAGTCTCGGCAGGGGTGAGCACGGGATGGGACAACATGCTGAAACATATTCGCGCTGACGCAGAGCGCAGGGCGCGCCAATCCTGACGCGAGCGTTTCGCTGTCCTTGATATCGCCGCGCCGGTCGCGAGCGGGCTCCGCGGCAGAACCAACAACCGAAAGCAGGAAACGAGGAAGGAGAGAGACATGGACAAGAACAAGGAGACCCAGACGAAGATGAAGACGCCCCCGATCGTGTCGCCGCAGGAGTGGGAAGCCGCGCGCGAGCAGTTGCTGGTGAAGGAGAAGGCATTGACCCGCTCCCGCGACGCACTGGCCGCCGAGCGTCGACGGATGCCGTGGATGGCAGTGGAGAAGAAGTACGAGTTCGACGGGCCGAAGGGCAAAGTGAGCCTGCTCGATCTGTTCGAGGGCCGCCGTCAGTTGATCGTTTACCGCGCCTTCTTCGAGCCCGGAGTATTCGGCTGGCCCGACCATGCCTGCCGCGGCTGCTCGCTGGGAGCCGACCAGGTCTCCAACCTCGCTCATCTGAACGCCCGCGACACCACGCTCGCGTATGCCTCGCGCGCGCCACAGAAAGACATCGAGCGGCTGAAGGCGCGCATGGGCTGGAAGATGCCCTGGTACACCATCACCGACAGCTTCGACACCGACTTCGGCGTCAACGAATGGCACGGCCACAACGCATTCATCCGCGACGGCGACAAGGTCTTCCGCACCTACTTCATCAACAACCGCGGCGACGAAGCGATGGGCAGCACCTGGAGCTACCTCGACATGACCGCGCTCGGACGCCAGGAGAACTGGGAAGACTCGCCCGAGGGCTACCCGCAGACCCTGCCGTACAAGTGGTGGAACTGGCACGACAACTACGAGGCCGAGGTCTCGCCTGACCCGAAGTGGGTCCAGGTGTCCGACGCTGGAGAAGCCGCCTTCCGAAAGCGCGACGCAGTGGCGAAAGCATGATCAAGGCTCTTCACCCGTTCGACGCACGAAAACAGGACGGCATATATCGGAGCGAGAGCGGGGAATGCTGCCGTAAAGAGAGAGAAAAGCATTCCTCGGTCTGGCGCCCAGGCGACGCAACGAACGCGATCCGACGGCAAGATGGTCGATTGGGTAAAACGGCACGATCAGTACGAAGACAATCCGGCGGCCTTTTCCTGTTGCCACGATGAGGCGCACGCATGACAGGAACGACAATACGGCGCCTGGTTTGCCCGTGCCGGCGGAATGCTGCCTCTCCCGTTCCGTCACCGAGGGAGAGGCAGGTCGCGCGGCGAGCGCGCGGTGCGGCGGCGTGGGCTCTTCCCAGTGTTGCTCTTGCGCTGGTGCCGAAGTGTCCCATGTGCATTGCCGCCTATCTCGCGATCGGCGGTGGTTTGGGTGTGTCGCTCTCTACTGCGGCTCATCTGCGTACTGCGCTGCTGTGGGTATGCTGGAGCATATTGGCGCTGCTGGCCGTGCGCATGGTGATGCGGTTTGCAAGGCGCCGTCGCGGTGGGTCCACAGCGATTCTGCGCTTCATTCGAAGCAAGCGGCGGTCCCCTGCGCATACGGCCGCCGCTTAATTTGTCACTCGCTTATTCCATTGCGCGGTGTGGCAGGCGGGTATATAAAGCAAAGCACAGATACCGTGGGTCTGGAAGTTCTTCTGGGCAGCCGCTCTCTGAAAGGATGGCTGCGTCCAGTTTCCTCAGCTCGCCCGTCTGCGCTTTTGCTTCATCCGCTTGGCCGTAGCAGTCTCCCGGCTTCCGCCAAGCTGACTGTCCGAGTAAGGGTCCTTCCCCCATTTGCTGATACCCCCGTAATTCAACCGCTGCCTCTTCATGCTGGAGGGAAGGAAAATCTATGTTGAGTAAGACAATTGGAGTGTGTGCAGGACTGTGTCTTTGTATCGGCGGAGTCTCGGGACTCCCATCGGCCACGGCACAGGAGACAGCGAAGACGACTCCGCCGCCCAAGGTATTGGTGATCGACGTTGAAAATCTGAAGCCGGGCAAGCGTGGAAGCGCCCATCAGAAGACGGAAAGCGCGTTCGTGGCAGCCGCTCAAAAGGCCAAGTCGCCGGACCACTATCTGGCGATGGATGCAATCTCCGGACCGCCACGCTCGCTGTTCTTCTTCAGCTATGACTCGTTCGCTGGACTGGAAAAGATGCGCCAGGCAGAGATGGCCAACGTGGACCTCAGCGCGGACATCGATCGTGCCGATGCCGAAGATGGTGAGTTGCTCACGGGCATGTCCCGGAACATCTATACTCTGCGCGACGACATCATCCCTGAGCCGGGTGTCTCCATCCCGACGATGCGCTATATGCAGATCACCCGGGTCCATGTCCGCATCGGTCACCAGCCGGAGTGGGAGGAGTATGTGAAGATGCTCCGGAGCAACCTGGACAAGGCCGAGCCGGGAAGACATATAGCCCTCTACCAGAGCGCTTACGGCTGGGAAAACGGAGGCATCTGGCTGCTGATCACCCCGATGAAGTCGCTGGATGAGGTGGACAAGGCCGATGCGAACAATGCGAAGTTCCGCGAAACTATGGGCGAAGCGGGGATGAAGCACTACCGCGAACTGGCGGCCGCATGCATCGAATCCGCGCAGCGCAATCTGTTCGCTTTCAATCCGGATATGAGCTATGTCCGGGATGAGTGGGTGACCGCCGACCCCTTCTGGAAGCAGAAATGAGTTGCTGAAACTGGCTTGGACATAAGGGGCGCTGCTACGGCGGCGCCCTTTTCTTGCGAACGCCGGATTTGACACAGTGGGTCGCCACTCGGAAGACTGCTGGGGCAGCATAGTCGCTTGTCCTCGGGGGAATCTGTCACGTTGACGACCAGGCTTCTTTACGGCAGCGCCATCTTTCTCGCCGCGTTCCTGCTGTTCCTCGTAGAACCGATGGCCGCCAAGCAGCTTTTGCCCACCTTCGGCGGCTCTGCTGCGGTTTGGCTCACCTGCCTCGTCTTCTTCCAGACGGCTCTGCTCGCCGGCTACGCCTATGCACATTGGCTGGCGCGCGCTCGGCGGCCGCGCTGGCAGATGCCTCTCCACATTGCGTTGCTATCGTGCGCAGCGGTCGTGGCTCTGACGTGGGCCTTTCGCAGCGGAGGCTCCGGCCAGCCCGCGTCACATCCCTTCGCCGGGGTCTTCCAGGCGCTGCTGGTGTCGATCGGCTTGCCGTTTCTGCTGCTGGGGGCTACCAGCCCTTTGTTGCAGACATGGCTGGCACGGCTGGAGCATGGCCGTATTCCATACCGCCTCTTTGCGTTGTCCAACCTCGCCTCGCTGCTGGCGCTGGCGCTCTATCCAACGATTGTTGAACCATATCTGACACTGCGGATGCAGCGGATCCTCTGGAGTTGCGGCTTCGTTTGTTTCGTTGCTGTCTCGGCAACCCTGGCCAGAGGCGTGCGCAAAACCGTCGCGCTGCCTGATCCGATTGATACGGCTGACACGATGGACGCGCGCGCGGATAGACTCGCCGTCGTCGTCCCTAAGACGCAAATGCCTGTGGCTGCTGCTGCCGCTTGTTGCCGCCATGCAGTTGAGCGCTGTGACGAGCTATCTCACTGCAAATATCGCGGCCATTCCGTTGCTCTGGATTCTGCCGCTCGCCGCGTATCTCATCACGCTGATCGTTGCGTTCGAATACGCCCGGTTCGTGCCGCGCCCGGTGCTTACACGGCTGCTGGCAGTGATGCTGGCCGCGCTGGCGTTCACCATGGCACATGCAGAGACCTGGTGGCCGGTCGGCATAGGCATCGCTTTCTTTCTGTTGGAAATGTTCCTCGCCTGCCTCTATTGCCATGTCGAGGCATACCGGCTCCGTCCGCAATCTTCGCGCGAGCTGACGCTCTTCTATCTGCTCTTCGCGACCGGCGGCGCTATTGGGTCTTTTCTCATCGGCATCGCGTTCCCGCTCCTGTTTTCTTCGAACTACGATGTCGGGATTACGTTCTTTGCGACTGCTTTCGCGGCTCTGCTGGTGGTGTGGCCGGAAGACTGGTCGCAACGCCTGCTCTGGACCGCCGGCTCTGCCGCGTTGCTGTATCTCCTGGTTCTGTTGCATGCGGCGTACCGCCTCGACACTCTATTTGCTACGCGAAATTTTTACGCCAGCCTGCGCGTGAGGCAGACCTATGACAGCAAACAGCAGTGGATGCGCACGCTCAGCAATGGGATCATCCTGCACGGTACGCAAATCTTTACGCTGGCGCTCGAGAAAACTCCCACCACCTACTACGCGGAGGACTCGGGTGTCGGCCTTGCGTTGCGCTATTGCTGCGGAGAGCGCCCACGGAATATCGGCGTCGTCGGGTTAGGCGCGGGCACCATCGCAGCCTACGGCCGGCCCGGCGACCGCATGCGCTTTTATGAGATCAACCCAGCGGTTCAGTCGATTGCGCAACACCTCTTCACCTATCTGCGTGACTCATCCGCACAGATCACATTTTCGGACGGCGACGCGCGAGCCTCGCTGGCGAAGGAGGCTCCGCAGCACTTCGATTTACTGGCCGTCGACGCCTTCTCCGGCGACGCCATACCGCTGCACCTGCTGACGCAGGAAGCGTTCCAGATCTACAGACGCCATCTTGCACCGGGCGGCATACTGGCCTTCCACATCTCCAACCGCCACGTCGATCTGGAGCCTGCCATTCGATTGCTGGCGCAGTCTGCAGGCATGCACGCACGCACGGTGCAGAGCTACCAGAACGACCAGCGCGGCGAATCCAATGCGACCTGGGTGCTGGTCACCGACAATGCAGCGTTTCTCGCTCTTCCAGCCGTAGCGGACTACAGCCGTGAGCCGGAACAGCGCGCCGGCTTCCGGATCTGGACCGATGATTATTCGAGTTTGTTCCCTTTGCTGCGGTTCATGAGCCGGCAATAAAAGCAAAAGACGCTGCCGTGGCAGCGCCTTTTGTATGTGCAAGCTGACTACTGGTGGGCGCGCGGCTGGTCCTGCGGAACCGCAGCGGGCAGCACGGCAAGAGCTTCGGGCGTCTCTTCCTTCAATTCGGGTAGCGGCGATTCGAGCGCGATCTGCAGCACTTCATCCATCTGCTCGACGAAGTGGAGCTTCATCGCCTTCTTCAGGTTGTCGGGCAACTCGGCGACGTCCTTCTCGTTTTCCTTGGAGAGGATGGCTTCGAAGATGCCGGCACGGTGCGCGGCGAGCAGCTTCTCTTTCAGACCGCCGATCGGCAGCACCTTGCCCCGCAGCGTGATCTCGCCAGTCATTGCGAGGTCGCGGCGCACGGGAATCTTGGTGAGCGCGCTGGCGAGCGCCGTCGCCATGGTGATGCCGGCGGATGGTCCATCCTTGGGGATGGCGCCCTCCGGCACATGGACGTGGATGTCGACGTTGCGATAGAAGTCGCGCGGCAGCCCGAACTGATGTGCGCGGCTGCGAATGTAGGAGAGCGCGGCCTGCGCCGACTCCTGCATCACGTCTCCAAGCTGACCGGTAAGCGTCAGCTTGCCCTTGCCGTCCAGCACCTGCACTTCGGTGGAGAGGATGCTGCCTCCCACCTCGGTCCAGGCCAGCCCGGTGACTAGTCCAACCTCGTTCTTCTCGTGTGCCTGTGAGTCGCGGAACTTCACCACGCCGAGGAAGTCGGCGATGTTTTCTTTCGTGATCGCTTCCTTGTGCTTGGCGCCGTTCTTCACCACGCGGCGCGCCACCTTGCGGCAGATGTTGCCGATTTCGCGCTCCAGGTTGCGCACGCCTGCCTCGCGTGTGTAGCTGCGCACGATTTCAGTGAGAGCTTCGTCGGTGAAGGAGATGTTCTTCTCGCTCAGGCCTGTACCTTCGATCTGCTTCTTCACCAGGTACTGCTTGGCGATCTCGATCTTTTCGACCTCTGTGTAGCCGTGCAGGCGCAGGATCTCCATACGATCCTGTAGTGGTCCCGGAATGGTGTGCAGCACATTCGCGGTAGCCACAAAGAGCACCTGCGACAGGTCGTATTCGACGTCGAGATAGTGGTCCTGGAAGTTTGAATTCTGCTCCGGGTCCAGCACTTCGAGCAGGGCAGAGGAGGGATCGCCGCGGAAGTCCGAGGCCATCTTGTCCACCTCGTCCAGCATGAAGACAGGGTTCTTGGTGCCGGCCTTCTTCATCGACTGGATGATCTGGCCGGGCAGCGCCCCGATGTAGGTGCGGCGGTGGCCGCGAATCTCCGCCTCATCGCGCACGCCGCCAAGCGACATGCGGACGAACTTGCGTCCGGTGGCCTTGGCGATCGACATGCCGAGCGAGGTCTTGCCGACGCCAGGAGGTCCGACGAAGCAGAGGATGGACCCTTTGGGATTCTTGACCAGTTGGCGGACGGCGAGGAACTCCAGGATGCGTTCCTTGATCTTCTCCAGGCCGTAGTGGTCGGTGTCGAGAACTTTTTCTGCGGTGTCGATGGAGCGCGTTTCCTTCGAACGCTTCTTCCACGGCACGGCCAGCAGCCAGTCCAGATAATTACGGGAGACGGTGGACTCGGCGGACATGGGCGGCATCGCTTCGAGCTTCTTCAACTCCTGCATCGCCTTGTCCATCACGTCCTTGGGCATGCCGGCGGTTTCGATCTTCTTCTTCAGATCGTCGAACTCGCTCTTCTCGCCGCGGCCCAGCTCCTTCTGGATGGCCTTGATCTTCTCGTTGAGGTAGTACTCCTTCTGCGCGCGCTCCATCTGCCGCTTGACCCGGCCCTGAATGGAGCGGTCCATGTTCAGCTTCTCGATCTCCATGTCCAGCAGGTCAGCGATGCGCGCCAGCCGTTCAGTCGGATCGAAGAGGTTCAGCAGCTCCTGCTTCTCATCGACGGAGAGCTGCAGGTTGGCCGCGATGGTGTCTGCCAGCTTGCCCGGCTCATCCATGCGGACGGCGGCGACGATGGATTCGTAGTTCAGGCTCTGCTGCAGCTTGACGTACTGCTCAAAGAGCCCGGTGACCTTCTGCATCAACTGCTCGGTCTGCGGTCCGGCGGGGGCAGTTTTGGGGATGCGCACGGTGGCTACGAAGAAGCCGTCCGAGTCGTTGACCTCGATGGATTTCGCGCGCTCCAGACCCTCAACCAATACTTTAATGTTTCCGTCGGGCATCTTCACGCTTTGGACGATGTTGCCGATCGTGCCCACGGCGTAGACGTCGTCGGCCTTGGGCTCGTCGATCGAAGCGTCGTGCTGGGTGGCCAGGAAGATGCGACGGTCGCCGTTGAGCGCCTCTTCCAGTGCGCGGACGCTGGATTCGCGGCCCACGATGAAGGGCGTCATCATGAACGGGAAGATCACCATCTCGCGGATGGGCATCATGGGCAGCTTGCGCGTCTCGCCGCGCTCCCGCTGCTCCTTCGTCTCCCTGGGCTCTTTCGGTTCTTTGCTGGTTGCCACGAAAGTCCTTCTGCCCACAATTGCCGGTGAGCATCGGCATAAAACCCGAACGGATACAGGTCAGCTACGGCCGGGCACCTTGCTGCCCGGGCCGTGTGTATTGGATGTCAAAACGCCTGCGGGAGGCTCACCTTCAGGCGAAGGACGCTCTAGCCCGCCTTCTCCAGTAACTGCTCGGAGAAGTCTCGTTTCGCGACCATTTCGGCTGTGATGTCCAGCTCTTTGATCTGCTTCTTGCTGGGGAGGTGGTACATCAGGTCCAGCATCAGCTCTTCCAGGATCATGCGCAGCCCGCGGGCCCCTACCTTGCGGTGCAGCGCCTCGCGTGCGACAGCGATGGTTGCGTCCCCGGTAAAGTTCAGCTTCACGCCCTCGTAGTCGAACAGCTTCTGGTACTGCTTCAGGATGGCGTTGCGCGGTTTGGTGAGAATTTCGACCAGCGCCGCCTCATCCAGCTCGTCCAGGATGCCGATCACCGGCAGGCGTCCGACGAACTCCGGAATCAGTCCGAACTTGATCAGGTCCTGCGGCTCGGCCTGGCGCAGCAACTCAGTGTCGCGCAGCGCCGCGCTCGCGTTCTCTGCCTTGGCCTGTTTCTCGCTCAGCGCCTTGAAGCCCAGCGCCTTCTTGCCCACGCGTCTGCCCACCACGCGCTCGAGGCCAACAAACGCCCCGCCGCAGATGAAGAGGATGTTGGTGGTATCCACCGGCGTGAACTCCTGGTGCGGATGCTTGCGGCCGCCCTGCGGCGGCACATTGGCGACCGTGCCTTCGAGGATCTTGAGCAGCGCCTGCTGCACGCCTTCGCCAGAGACATCGCGGGTGATCGACGGATTTTCGTCCTTGCGGCCGATCTTGTCGATCTCGTCGATGTAGATGATGCCGGTCTGGGTGCGCGTCACATCGCCGTCAGCGGCCTGCAGCAGCTTCAGGATGATGTTCTCGACATCCTCGCCTACGTAGCCCGCCTCGGTCAGCGTGGTGGCATCCACGATGGCGAAGGGCACGTCGAGCATCTTGGCCAGGGTGTGGGCCAGCAGCGTCTTGCCGCTGCCCGTCGGACCCACCAGCAGGATGTTCGACTTCGACAGCTCGACATCGTTGCCCCGGGTGCGATTCATCTGCACGCGCTTGTAGTGGTTGTAGACCGCGACCGCCAGCTTCTTCTTGGTGGTCTCCTGTCCAATGACGTACTCGTCCAGGAACGCCTTGACCTCCTGCGGCTTGGGCAGGTGGGCAGGCGCGGCTCCGGGCTGAGTCTCTGTCCGGTCGTCGTCCAGGATGGAGTTGCACACCGCGACGCACTCGTCGCAGATGTACGCACGCGGATAGTCGCTGGGGGAGGAGATCAGTTTCGCAACAGCGTCCTGCGATTTATGGCAGAACGAACAGCGGAGTGTCTCGTCGGAACCCGTGCGCGTTTTCATGGAATCTGCTCCTTCTCGCCGAGGTCCTTGTCGACCACTTAAGTACGTGGACGATCGATGATCTCGTCGATGATGCCGTATTCCTTCGCCTGGCGGGAGTTCATAATGAAGTCCCGCTCGACGTCCCGCTCGATACGTTCAAGCGATTGGCCGGTGTGTTTGGACATGACGTTGTTCGTGATCTCGCGAATACGCAGGATCTCTCGCGCGTGGATGTCGATATCGGTCGCCTGGCCGGAAAGCCCGCCCATGGAGGGCTGGTGAATCAGGATGCGTGAGTTGGGAAGCGCAAAACGCTTGCCCGCCGTGCCGGACATCAGCAGAAACGCGCCCATGGATGCCGCCTGACCTATACAGTACGTCACCACATCGTTCTTGATGAACTGCATGGTGTCATAGATGGCCAGGCCGGCGGTAATGGAGCCGCCCGGCGAATTGATGTAGAGCTGCAGATCCTTCTCCGGGTCCTCGCCGGAGAGAAAGAGCATCTGCGCGATCACCAGGTTCGCGATCTGATCGTCGATCGGCGTTCCCAGGAAAATGATGTTGTCACGCAGCAGACGGCTGTAAATGTCGTAGGCGCGTTCGCCCCGGCTCGTCTGCTCGATAACCATCGGTACAAGTGCCATGCTCTTCTTTATGCTCCTCGCCCGCCGGTAACGTTCTCCGGCTGACTGGTTCTCCTGCGTTCCATCCATACAACTACAACTCATCTATACAACTACAACTAAAGTCTCTCGTACAAAAGCTTCGCCGTCTTGTCCCGTCGAATTTGTTCCCGGATTCTAGCCATGGACCCATCCTGCGTCAATCGCACGCGCAGGGTATCTACTGGTTCACGTAACTGCAGCGAGAGCAACTCCAGCTCCTGGGCGACTTCCTGCTCCGAGACGTTGATCTTCTCCGCGTCCGCAATACCATCGAGGATGAGCAGCGATCGGACCTCGTTGGTGGCCGAGTCGCGCTGCGCTGCGCGCAGCCGTGCGAAGTCCAGCCGCTTCATGTCCTCTTCCCGCATGCCCTGCGCGGCGAGCGATCGCAATCCGCGATCCAGCCGTGCGTCGATCTGCTGTTGAATCATCGACTCAGGTACAGGGAATTGAAAGCGTTCGCTCAACGCCGTCAACAGGCGGTCGCGCGTTTCGGTCTCGGTGCGGCGATCTTTCTCCGCCTGCAGATTCTCGCGGAACTTGGTGGTGAAGTCCTCGTAGCTTGAATAGTCTCCGAGCTCTTTTGCGAAGTCATCGTTTAACTCTGGCTGCACTCGCCGCTTGATGCCCTTCACGGTAACGTCGTAGGCGACATTCTTCCCCGCCAGACGCTTCTCCCCGAAGTCTTCCGGGTAATTCACTTCGAACTTCAGCTCCTGCCCGACGGTGGCGCCGCGCAGTGCGTCGGTAAAGGCGGTGAGGGTATTCGAGCCGCCAACCTCGAGCATGACGTCTTCGCCCGATAGAGGTGCGCTCTCCTTGGCCTCCTCACCTTCGGCTGCCTGCTGGACGCTGCCGGTAAAGGTGATCTGGGCCCAGTCGCCATCGGCCAGCGGACGCTCTTCTTCCACCGGCTCCATGGTGGAGCGTGAGTCGCGCACGCGCTCCACTTCTCCCGCGAACTCCTCGTCGGTAAAGGCGGCGCTCGGCTTTTCGACCTTGACGTCCTGGTATCCGTCCACGGTGAACTCAGGCATGACCTCGAAGTTGGCTTTGAACCAGAGCGGCTGGTCGTCTTCCATCTTCATATCAACAACCTGAGGCTGCGAGACCAGGCGGAAGTTGCCCTCGGCGATGGCCTTTTGGAAGTGCTGCGGCATCACGGCCTCAAGAACTTCCTGGCGAATGCCCTCGGCGAAACGGCCGCGAATCAGCGACTCCGGCACCTTTCCGGCGCGGAAACCGGGGATGCGGGCCTGCTTCTGGTAGCGCTTCACGACGGAGCGCCTCGCGCGGGAGACCTCATCGGCCGGAATCGTGACCTCCACCGTGCGCGTCAGCTCGGGATTGAAGGTGGGTCCGTGCTGGTGGGTGTGATCGTGGCCCTCGTGATCGTGGGCGTGCTCCTGCTGCTCGTGTTCCTGATTTGTGGCAGTCTCTGCCTGTGCCGCAGCGGTGGTCTCAGGGGTGGTGGGGGTCTCGACTGTGTCTGTGTTGCTCAATTGTGCCTTCCGTGAATGACTGCGCCTGACGATTTGATGGGACGGGGTGCCTGGTGGACGCAATCGCGTGCCAGACCATGCGGTGGACAGGCGGCCTGAATTCAATGGTAAGAGGCTTTCGGGAGGGGGTCAAACCGCGCGAGGGCGCAAGTTCAGCAAGAGTAACGATATGGCCCGATAAGACCGGAAACGGGCCGAAAAACTCAGGCGACGAAGCGTTCCGCAGGTAACGCGGCGCGCACCCGGCCCAGGAACCGCGGGTCGGACGCCCCGCAGGCCAGGAAATTTGTGCGTGCGGCGGTCAGGCTCAGCGTGCCATTGGGGCCGCCCCGCACCACGTCTGCGTCTGCCTCATCCTGACCATCGTCCTGCCACCAGCAGACCGGGCAAAGCTCGAAGACCCCCGGCGCAGTCAGCGTCCGGCTTCCGCAGCACAGGCAACGCACATGTGTGGTCCGCATACCTGCTTAAGACGGCGAGAGTTGTCTGGAGTTGCAGTAAATTGCCGTGAAGATGACGTGACTGAGGTCATGTGTTTTCCCGGTCGCCCACAGCAACAGTCGTGGGCGACCAAAGGAAGCGAAATCTAGCAAGTGCGCCAAAGGCGCCGCCGCCCGTGCGGCCAGCGCTATTTTGCCGCAGGCGGCGTGAACAGCTCCAGCTTGACCTTCCACGTCACGGACGCGCCCGGCTTCAGCGTGACCATGCCGGTATCCATGCCATGCCACTCCTTGCCGAAGGGATCGCCGAAGTTGAACTGCTCTTCGATCGCGGTGAAGTTCTTTCCGGCATCGGTGGGCGCGTAGACCTGCACCGTCTTGATCTCCGGCGACTCACCAAGGATGTGAATGCCGTAGTTGGAAGCGGGGTCGGTCAGCCGCACATCGACAGCGCCATCGGTACGGGTGAGCTTCGAGAAGTTGTCGTCGAGGAACATGCCGTCCAGCGCCACGCCGTCCGCTGCGTTGAAGTCATACTTCGTGCCCTTCACCGGCTTCAGCTTGCCGGTAGGGAAGACATCGTCATAGTTGTTCACCAGAGCCAGGTTCGCCGCCGGCACATGCAGGCGCGCCTGCGTGCGGTCGCCCGAGGGGATCGCGAAGTACGGATGCCAGCCGATCGACATCGGCTCCTCCTGATCGCCCACATTCTTTGCTGTGATAGTCGCAGTCACGTCCTTCCCTGCGAGCTCGATGGTGAAATCGAGATCGGTCTTCGAGAGCCAGTGGCCGCCGAAATCTCCCCCGTGAATCGTGCCTGTGACGGTCTGTCCATCGGCGGAGTCGGCGACCTTCACGTCATCGGTCTTCGAGCGCGTTGATGAGCCCGTGGATCGAGTGCACCTCCGCGCCCGGCTTCTTGCCGGAGAAGTTTGCGGGCAGGGTCAGCGTCTTGCCATGCCATGAGGTGGTGATCGACTGCTTGTCATCGGAGAGCTTGCCGCGAATGCGATTCGGGTACGGCACCAGGAACGCGCCGCCGAAGGCGAAGGAGGCGTTGCCGAACTTGTCAGCGTCCGTGCCGGTGAACTTGGTCTGCGCTTCGCTGAGGGAAGGGGAGAAGAAGATATTCGTCGTGCCTTTGCCGGGAAGGTTCGCGGTGATCTGGAACAGATTCATGCCGCGCCCTGGAATCACCGTGGCGGAGAGGAACTCGGGCGCCGCGCCATTCTGCGTGGCTTTGCGCTGCAAGGTGACCACATCCTGGCCGTTGATCTGCGGCGCGGCCGCGGGCACGTTCTTCGGATTGACAGACTCAGGCGGCGCTGCGGACTTGCAGCCGCCGGCGAGCAATAGCGTAGCGGCCAGCAACAGTGCGGGCGATGCGTATCTTGATGCGAACGTTCTGTTCACAACAGGTCGAGCGGAAACAGGCATGGATGCTCCTCAAAGGAGGGAAGGATTCGCATCGCGACGGCCGGGCCGCCGGAAGCGCACCCATTCTACGCTGGAGTCTTCAGCATCGAGGCAGCGCACTGGCAAACCCCACCAGCCACTCCGCCTGCTCCGGTGTGTCCGGCACTTGTAGCCCGCGGCCATTTGAGATAAGGCGGAAGGCACGCTCCGGTGAAATGCCTTCGACGCAGAGAACCGCGGCCAGCAGCAGGGAAGAGCGTCCGATGCCGGCACAACAATGCGCGCCGATATTCTTGCCGTGCCGCCGCTCCGTCGCCAGCGCCTCCGCCAATTCCTGCAGATCGCGGTGGGACGCGGGCACGCTGTGGTCGGGGATAGGGAACGAACGGAACTCCATGCCTACCTGTTCGCAATAGGCCTGCTCGTGCGCGAGTCCCAGTTCCGCCGCTTCCGCCTTCGTCAGCAGCGAAACCAGGATGTCGATTCCGTCGCGGCGAAGTGCGCTCAAATCATTCGCCAGCCATTCCGCGCTGCGGGGTCGCGGCACAATAGCCAGACGACCATTGGCCCCTGGATTGATCCAGAAGACTGTCATCGTTCTGCCATCCTCGGTAAAAGCCTCGACCATCCGGGGCAAGGCACACCCCGGCGAGGGAATACACTAAAGACCATCCAAGTCCGCGAATGTCACCCGATCGCAGTACTTTGGCGTAACTTCGGACCGTTTTCTCGTCCGTCTCCACTACTACGTTTCCTACGCGAACAAGGTTCCATCGGTCGGATTTCCGGGCCAATCTGCAGGAACCTGCCTCGCCAATAGAATATTTTCAGGTCCCTCCGCCGTGATTCATGCCGCCTGAGCTTGCAATCCAATCCGATTTCGACGTGCTCAACCAGCGGGCCAGGTCCGCATTCGACGCGCTCAACCAGCGCGTCGTGGCCTGCGAGCGCTGCCCGCGCCTGCGCGCCTACTGCGCCGAGGTTGCCCTCAAGCGTCGCCGCGCCTATCGCGACGAAACCTATTGGGGACGGCCGGTGCCCAGCTTCGGCGACCCGGCGGCCCGCGTCCTCATTCTCGGGCTCGCACCCGGAGCCCATGGCTCCAACCGCACCGGACGGCCCTTTACCGGCGACGGCTCCGGCGACTTCCTTTATCCCGTGCTCTACGAGGCCGGATTCGCCTCGCAGCCTGCCGCCCGCAGCCGCGACGACGGCATGCAGCTACGCGACATCCTCATCACTTCCGTAGGCCGCTGCGCGCCGCCGGAGAACAAGCCAACGCCCGCCGAGCTGGCAAACTGCGCAAGCTGGCTCGATGAGGAGATCGCCCTGCTCACCCGCCTGCGCGTTGTGGTCTGCCTCGGCCACATCGCCTGGAACGGCTATCTGCAACACCTGCGGCGCAAGGGTCACGCAATCAAGTCGAGCGACTATCCGTTTCGTCACGGTGTCGAGTACGCAATGCCGGATGGCATCACGCTCCTGGGCAGCTATCACCCCTCGCTACAGAACACCAACACCGGCCGCCTGACCCGCGAGATGTTTCTGGATGTCTTCGCGCGTACGCGGCAGCTTGCCTTGCGGCGGTCTCCTACTGCGAAACGTGCTGCGAAAAAGACGGCTCGCGCATGATCGTCGCGCTCTGGCTCGTGCCGCTGCTGCTGGCTATCGCCGCATTTCCGCGTTGGCCATACAGCCGCCAGTGGGGATATGTGCCGTCGGCAGGGTTGCTGCTGGTGGCGCTGCTCGTACTGGGAATGCACCTGAACTACATGATCTGAACCTGCAGCCTGTTTACGGATGAGGTGGAACCACGGCCTGCCAGTGGAAGCCGCTGCAGAAGAAGAGCCGCGCGATCTGATTGGCAGGGCGGGAGATCAGTAGCATGCCTTCCGTCGTGCACGCGTCGCCCGCTCGTATGGGCGAGCCGGTGGACGCGATAGCGCCCTCGCCCAGTTCCAGTGGTCCGCTCAACTGCGCGCTCTTTGCGTGCACGGTTCCATCCACAGAGATATCGCCGACAAGCCGCGTGGCGCCCAGTATGCCTGGCGGAATCACGGGGCTGCCCTTGTAGCAGAACTCATGCGCGCTCATCTTTTCCTCGCTCCAACGGGAGAAGGCGTTGCGCAGGACAACGTCCCGGGTGCCGCCGCGCGGACCGGGGAGAACATTTATGGAGCACTCCGTTCCAGCGCCCTTCGCGCCCTCCTCGTAATTGCCTTCGATGAAGAAGCCAAAACCGTATCCCAGTTCCACCTCCGAGCGATAGCCCGGTACTGTGAAGTAGTTGCGAATGACGTGAATGTCAAAGACGTTGTCGCCACCGGCGCCGGCGGCAACTGCGACTCCGAGCGATTCGAAATAATTTCCCTCCACCAGCGTGTGCGCATCCCATCCCAGAAACAAATCGCCGGTGCGGTTTGCCTCGAACACATTGTCGCGATAGACATTGCCGAGCGCGCGCGTCGCGGGTACATGGCCATTGCGGCTATAGACCGCCCACTCATTCTGGAAGATTTCATTGTTCGCAACATGGACCGCGTTTGGGGCGAAGTGCGGAATCGTCACCATGTCGATGCCATGTTGACTGTCGCGGATCGCGTTCCTGACGATCTGCACGTTGTTCGCGCCGCTCAGTTCGATGCCATTGCCTTTCGTGAATCCGGCAATGCGCATTCCGCGGATAATGAAGGTGTTGCCCGGCAATAGGTGGATGCCATTCTGCGCAGCGGCCGTGCCCAGGAGCTGGCATCCCCCCTCGCCATCGATATCGAGATCGAGTCCCGCGCCGCGTGCCGGATCCAGCAGAATGGCATCGCCGGTGCCGGTGTAGCGCAGTGTGGTGCCGGCGTCGCAGGTCAGGTGTTGTCCCGGCCGCGTGAGCTTGATGGTGGTAGCAAAGCTATACTCACCCGCGGAAATGTGTACCGTGCCCCCGGCGGCCGGCATCGCGGCGATGGCCGCATTCGCCTTAGCGCCGATATCCGCTCCCGGAAAGCTGAGAGGGTTTACCGGCGTGCTCCGCTCCACGGGCGGTGATCCGGCCTGGCCCAGTGCAGCAGTGACCAGCAAGCTTGCGAGAAGAAGCGAGGTCCAGCCGCGTCGCGTCGTCATCTCCAATCCATAGCACAGACCAAGGGAGCACGGGACGGTGGCAAGTCGCGCGCCCACTGCACCCTTTTACATACCCACGGCTCGCATTTTCGCGAAAGGCAGACAGTATGGACAGTACGACGTTCGATCCAGCGGGACGACGTGAGTAGAGAGCGAGAAGGTCCAGGTAGGACAAACCAGGTAAGAGAAACCTGGAGCGGGAGACGGGGATCGAACCCGCAACCAACGGCTTGGGAAGCCGCTACTCTACCATTGAGCTACTCCCGCATTCGGGCAATTATACCGCGCGAAATCTTGGCACGCCGCTTGTGCATTCCACTCCATGAGTTTGCTGTTACCCAAGTTTCGCCGTTGCAATAAGCTGGTGGAAATGATCCGTGTGGGCGGCCAACCAGGCTGAGTAGGCCGTCGCCCGCCTCCACTGGAATAACAACTGATCTTTCGGCGCAAAACCAAACAGAGGCTCCGACTTTGCCGGCGAATCCGCTGCGCGCCCCGTGTCCCAATCCCTGGACAGTGCTTCTGCCAGAGCCTTATCCCGATCTGCGATATTCTGAATCAATAGATCGGTGGTTTCTCTTTCGAGGGGCTGTCTGGCGGCGTGCTCGATAACGACTGCTTCGCGCCAGAACATCAGTTCCAGATACGAGACACAAAGTTCGAAGGCCTGGAAGTCGGCGAGATTTTTGAGAACCGACGGCTCGAGCAGAACGAGCAAACTGCGTAGTCGTGTAAAGGGATTTTGGCGGGGAGCTCCATCTCTCAGCAGCGTCGTAAGCTGCTCATCATCGCTCCAGGGAATTGGCAATCGGAGACCCATCCATGACGATGATTCGTGGTCTTCAATATAAGGCGCATTGTCATAGATCAACTGAAATGCTTCGTCCCAGATCTCGCTCCACTTCGCGTGATAGTGTCTTTCCACAAAACGGCGCAACGCGGAGGTCTGCGCGGCCGCCGTTCCTTGATTGAAGGCGACTGCCGCATACGCGAATCCATCCCAAATCGAGTTCTGAACGTACCGGCTCGGTACCCAGTTAGTCAGAATGACACCCAATGCGTCCGGCACCTTTGTGCCGAGATAGGCATCAGCGTAGGCGTCGATATTCCGTAGCTGTTCGCTGCCGGCTCGCGCACCCCACCTGTAATGGATCAATGCCGGCGCCCCAATGCCACGAGAGCCGTTGGCGCGGACCTTCAGAAAGGCATCCTGAATTTTAGAAGAACTATTCTCCGAATAGTTCCAATCCATGATGATGATGCTCTTGTTCAGCCTGCCAAGAATCTCTGGTTCTTTATGGAGGACGAAGTCGCCCCACACGATCAGTTGTTTTCCGAGGCCTTCGGCCAGCTGATTGAGTGAATTAAGATACTCTGCCCATATCTGCACTCGAGTCTTCGTTTCAAGTGCTTTGCGAGACAGTGTTGAGCCTCCCCAGTCGACTTCATCGCAGCCGCCATGAAAATAGATGGATGGGAAAATCGAGGCGACTTCTCGATATAACTTCCCAAACAATTGGAGCGTCTCGGGGCTTACTGGAATGACGCCTGTAAACTCAGACGAGTCTTGCCCACTGCGATCTAACAGGTGAGCGTATGCAGCAGAGCGCGTAATGTATCCGGTGTGCCCAAATGATTCCAATTCCGGAATCAAATCGACACCGTGGCTCCTCGCGTAATCCGCAAGGCTCGTCAATTGTTCAGGCGTGAACGCGTTCTTATGGGTCAAAAGATCAGGAACAGTAGCGAAGCGTAAGGCACTTCCCTGGTCGTCGGCGAGACGGAACTGAAGTGTATTCAGTTGCCAGTCCGCACAAAACTCGATAACTCGTCGATAGTAGTCCATCGACTCCGGGACACGACCCGCGTCTACCATCAGGCCGCGCATTGTTCTTCGAATGGAAGCAGATTCGCCAATCGTCGCTGGCAACTCACTCTTTAACGAATTCGCGGCTACTGAATCATTCTCTGGAACGGTGGAATTCGCGTGGGTCGTGCAGGCTTCCCCAAAAAGATGCGGATATGCGGCCATGCTGCTCAAAGCGACACCCGCTCCCAGAAGGAAGTCCCGTCGATTCCTGGTCTTCATGCTCCTGCCTTCGCCCTCTCCGCGATCTCGTTCTGGTGAATTGTTGCACACAGTTTCAAGAGAACCGACATTCGAATGGCAATTGATCTCACGAGATCTGCCATACCAGGCACCTCGTTGGGATGGTTCACTGTGTCAAGCGAACCGCGGCCGCATCCCTCCAAACGCGAAGGGTCTTTGCACATTCGAACGAACAAGAATCGGCTCTCCCGTATGGCGGGACAAACGTGCACAAAGATGCAGACATCGGATGCGACTTCTGATACATAGAAATCGCGGACCTGCGACGATGGTTCGACGCTCAGACGGTTCCACCCCAAAGCACATGATCTCTCGCCTCCATTCACGCGTGCTGCACATCGCAAGGGGGCTCCGGCGTGGCGCGGTGGCGGCATTGCCTTTTGTCCTCTGCCTCGCATCTCAAGCGTGGTCGCAGTCGCTCCCGTGGTCGCAGCGTGTCGCGAATTCGACAATTGCACGCTGGCCTGCGGGCCGGTTCGTTGCGCCCGATGGAAAGTGGGGGTGGAACTACGAGCTCGCCGTCCTGCTGAATGGGATGGACGCCGCCTGGTATAACACCGCGGATGGAACCTACTACCACTACGCAAAACAGGCCATCGATCCACTGGTTGCGCCTGACGGTTCGATTCCAACTTACGATTCCTCCGCCCATTCTCTCGACAACATCGCATTGGGCCACCAGTTGCTGCTGCTCTATCGAGTCACTCAGGATGCGAAGTATTACAAAGCAGCGGTGCTGCTACGCAGGCAGCTCTCGGCGCAGCCGCGCAACGCGTCGGGCGGTTTCTGGCACAAGCAACTCTATCCGAATCAAATGTGGCTGGATGGGCTTTACATGGCTGAGCCTTTCTACGCCGAATACGCATCGGTCTTTCACCAGCCTCAGGACTTCGCCGACATCGCAAAACAGTTTTCGCTGCTCGATGAGCACGCCCGTTCACCGCAGGCCGGACTTCTGTATCACGGGTGGGATGAATCGCGAAAGCAGGCCTGGGCTGACAAAGATACGGGGACGTCTCATATCTTCTGGGCGCGTGGCATGGGCTGGTACATGATGGCGCTGGTCGATACGCTGCCCTATCTTCCAAAAGACGATCCGAACCGCGCGACGTTGCTTGCGATTCTGAATCGTACCGCTGCTACTATCATTCGCTATCAGGATAAGCACGCCGGACTCTGGTACCAGGTGCTCGACCGGCCGGCAGCACCGGGCAACTACTTCGAGTCATCCGCTGCCTGCATGTTCACCTATGCGCTTCAGAAAGGCGTGCGGTTGGGATATCTCCCGGAGCAGTATGCCGAGAATGCGTCACACGCCTGGCAGGGCATCCTCAGCCATTTCGTCCAGAACGATGCGAGCGGCTCTGTAACCATAACAGGCACAGTGAAAGATATAGGACTTGGCGGCTCTCCCTATCGCGACGGTACCTACGCGTACTATGTCGGCTCTCCTGTCGTCAGCAACGATCCAAAGGGAGTAGGCGCATTTCTGTTGGCCAGCACGGAGATGGAGCTCGCACCTGCCGCACGTGCTGCCGGCGGCAAAACGGTGATGGTCGACGCGTGGTTCAACAGCCAGCAAAGAAAGAACGCTGCCGGTAAGGAAGAATACTTCCATTACAAATGGGATGACTACAGCGATAGCGGCTTCTCTCTTTTTGGCCACATCTTTGCAAGCCATGGCGCCGCGCTCGATACCCTATATCAGGCTCCAACGTTGAACCGACTGACTGGTGCGCAGTTCTATATCATCGTCTCCCCTGACAATCCGGCGAAGAATCCGCATCCGCACTACGTGCAGCAACAGGACGCGGATCAGGTTGCCGAATGGGTAAGGCAGGGTGGCGTTCTCGTTCTAATGGAGAATGACCCGTCGAACGCCGACATTTCTCATCTCAATCTGATTTCGGATCGTTTTGGCATCCACTTCGATGACGAGCTCACACGCCACGTAATCGGCGATCTGTTTGCGCCCGGCTACATCCCGGTGGCTGGCGGCGGCCCCGTTTTCCATCATCCGCATACGCTCTATATGAAGGATACCTGCGCGATTTCGCTGAAAGCTCCCGCCAGAGCGCTTCTTGAAGATAACGCCGGCATCGTGATGGCAACGGCGAAGTACGGCAGGGGCACCGTGGTCGCCGTAGTCGATCCCTGGCTGTACAACGAATACACCGACCATCGCAAAGTCCAGCCCGAGCAGGATAACTATGCCGCAGGAAAAGAGTTTGTAAGCTGGCTCTTGAAGCAGGCCCCGGGTGACGATCGCGCCATATCTCAACCGCAGGCGATTCCACAACATGGCAGTGACGATGCGCACTGAGGAGTCCATATGAAAACTTATTTAATGGCCGATCCGATACGGTATCCGGCCATGACGACTGCCCAGTTGCGAGAGACATTTTTGATCGATGCTCTTTATGTACCCGGAAGCCTCGTCTTAGCGTATGTCGATCTGGATCGGGCCATTGTAGGCATGGCTGCGCCGCTGGCCACGCCGGTCTCGCTTCGCACGGATGAGGCGTTGCGGGCAAACTACTTTATGGAGCGCCGCGAGTTGGGCGTGTTGAATATCGGCGGCGAGGGCATGATTCACGTCGATGGGCAAAATTATGTCATGGGCAATCTCGATTGCCTCTACCTGGGGCGCGGCGCAAAAGAGATCCTCTTTCAATCCTCCGACACAAATGCGCCGGCCATCTTTTATCTTCTCAGCTACCCCGCACATGCCAGTTATCCAACCGCACTGATCGCCAGGGATCAGGCCAGCGCGGTTGAGTTAGGCAGTGTTGAAACCTGCAATCGCCGGACGGTATGCAAATACATCTATCTTGATGGTGCACGGAGTTGTCAGTTAGTCATGGGCGTCACACATCTGCATCCGGGGAGCGCATGGAATACCATGCCTGCTCACACACACATGCGGCGCTCCGAGATATACATGTATTTCAATCTCAGTGATCAGGCTCGCGTCTTTCATCTGATGGGGCCTGCCGAAGAAACACGTCACATCGTTATGAAGAACCGCGAAGCCGTCGTCTCTCCCGGGTTGGTCCATTCACGCAGGTGTGGGCACCGAGGCCTACAGCTTCTGCTGGGGCATGGGTGGAGAGAATCAGGACTACGGAGATATGGATCCAGCTCCACTCCACAGCCTTCTTTGAGGAACGCTGAATCGAAATTCAGGAGGAACGATGAGACTGATTCTAGTAATGACTATGGCTGCGCTGACTATTTCTTGTTGCGCGCAGGCTCAGAGCAAAGTCGAGGTCTTTTCCGGCCAGTCCGTTACATCGGAATTAACGACCCTCGTGCAGGCAGCCAAAAGCTCGGGCGGCAGTGGAGCAACGCTCGGCGACTACAAGTCGCATGCAATCAAGCTTTCGGTCCGGACTGCAAGCGGCGGCGCCGAAAGTCATGCACACTACGACGACATATTCCTTGTTACGGAGGGAAAGGCCGATCTGGTCACCGGCGGCAGCGTCGCGAATGCGAAAACGGACAGCGATGGCGAAACAAAAGGAAGCAGCATCCAGAACGGCAACACCCAGACCATCGCCAAAGGCGACGTCGTCCACATACCGGCGGGTACGCCGCACCAGTTAATCCTGGCTCCCGGAAGCATATATAGCTCAATCGTCATTAAAGTTAGGGAAGTGTCAGACCAACACTAGAACGGTTCCGATGACCGAGCCCGTCCTCTCCACCGCGGTATCTGGCTCCTCTTCGAGATTAGCGAGCCATCCATCCGCCGTCTACCACCAGCACCTCGCCATTGACATAGTTACTTGCAGGTGAAGCCAGGAACACGGCAGCGCCGGCAATATCTTCTGGCTCACCCCAGCGCGAGGCAGGAATCCGTTCAAGGATCTGGCGGTTGCGAAGCTCGTCTGCCTGAAGCGCGGATGTATTCTCGGTGCGAAAATATCCCGGGGCAATCGCGTTCACCTGCACGTTGCGCGCACCCCACTCGTTCGCCAGCGCCTTGGTGAGCTGCGCCACGCCACCCTTCGATGCCGCATAAGCCGGCACGCGAATACCCCCCTGAAACGACAGCAGTGAAGCGATATTGATGATCTTTCCCTGCCCGCGCTCAAGCATCCCGCGACCCGCAAGCTGGCAAAGCCGGAAGACGCTGTTCAGGTTCACCTGGATGACGTTCATCCATGCCTGCGCATCGTAGCTCTCTGCCGGCTCCCGATAGATCATGCCGGCATTGTTCACCAGGATCTCCGGCGGACGCATCGCTGCGGAAACAGCTCCGTAGAGAACATCCGCCCCATCGGGCGCGCTCAGGTCGGCGGTAAAGCTCTGCGACTCGCGTCCCAGCGAACGGATCTCCTTAGCCGTCTCATCGGCAGAGCGCCGGTTGCCGTGGCATGCCACAGACGCTCCGGCCTCAGCCAGTGCGAGAGCAATGGCGCGTCCCAACCCGCTGGCCGATCCAGTGACCAGGGCCAGCTTTCCATCCAGACGAAACTGATCGAGGATTCCCATCTCTTGGTACCTTACGACGTTTTCTGCACATCGCAACGGTGCCGCGTATGGAATGCGAACAAAACTCGCGACAGACATTCTTTTTGTCGAGGGCGAAGCTGTGCCCTTGTTCTACGCAATGTTTGATCGTCCGGGCGACGCGCGCAATGCTACTATGGCGCGTGCTTAACCTCAGCAAACCAAAAACTCCAGGCCAGTGGGTGGTCCACATTGTGGCCGCTCTCATTGCATTATTTCTCATCGCGTGGCTGCTCCAACTCTACATACTGTGAGAGTCCACTCCCGCGCAATCCTACCTCCAAATCAAGCTATTCTCGGAGCCGCGCGCGAATCGTAGCCGCGGCCTGGTCGCCCATCAGGTTCGATCCAGCGGCGTTGAAGTGTACGGTGTCCTGATACAGGTCCTGGTGCTGCATCATCAGCGCGTGTTGATCGTCCACCGGGATGTGGGCAGCATCGACAAAGCTTCTGGCAATCACGTTGCGCGCGTCCACGCGCTCGTTCGTCGCTCCGTTGAAGGCCTGCGGCTTCACTGGAGTCGTCGTTGCCCAGATCAACGCGTCATTCCTGGCGACGAGCGATCGTACTGTGCGCAGGAACTCCGGAAAGGCCGCCTTGTACTGGGCCTCCGTGTACTCCCAGCCGTGCATGCCGTTGTTGAAATGCACGATGCGAAAGGGCACGTGCTCCATCGCGGCGAATTCGCGTATCTGCCGCGGCAGCCGTGGATCGCCGACAGAGGTAGAGGACGCCATCAGGTAAACATTGGCCACGCCGGCGAGATCCTTTGTGACCTGGGGGAAGTAGTTGCGCGAAAGGGAATCGCCCAGCAGCAGCACATTCGGCAGCTTCGGATCGGGATGCGGCGGGCGCACCTCCCAGGTCCACTCAATCTCCTCCGGAATGGAGACGGCTCTTTTGCGCTGCGACTGCCGCAGTTGCGAATAGGAGAGACAGGACGGCAATGCCGAGACCGGCACGCTGGATCAGATGTCGATGGATATTCATGCTTCGCTCTCCTGGGTATCCACGGCCACCTCGCGGAAGCTATCTGGTCGAAGCCGCAAGCTCTGCCCTGGGCTGAGGTGGATGGTGGTGAGGTGGCCGCCGTAGCGGACCGTCGCCCTGCCGCCACGCCTACTGCGAATCGTCGCGGAGCTGAGTTTTCCATCACGCCAGGCGATATCGACAACAAAGCCGCCGCGTGCACACAAACCGCGCACGGAGCCGCTCGGCCACGCGCCTGGCAACGCGGGCAGCAGTTCGATATAGCCGGCCTGGGACTGCAACAACATCTCGGCGATGCCCGCTGCACCAGCGGTATTGCCGTCTAAAGAGAAAATGTTCTGATCGGCGCCTGCGACACCCGCGCTCGAAAAGGTGAGCAGGTTCGCATCCGCCGCCTTCGCAACCAATCCAACCAGATGCTTGTGCGCATCGTCGCCCTTCAAAAATCGAGAATAGTAGACGACCAGGTTCGCGCGGCCCCATTCGCTCTGCTCCCAGTGCGGGGCGTCCATGCGCCGCTGGATCAGGATTTCCGCCGCATGCGAAAGAGCCGGCGTGGTGCGCGGAGAGATCTGATGCTCGGGATAAACAGAGACCAGCGGAGAGGTGTGGCGATGGTTAGGCTCGGCGTCTTCGAAATCTTCGAGCCACTCCTGCAACTGGCCGTGCCGTCCAATTTGAAATGGAGGCAGCTTCGCGCGAGCGCCTTCGAGACGCTGACGCAGATCATCATCGAGGGAGAGCGTCCTCGATGCCGTGATGCACATGGAGTAGAGCGCGTGCACGAAGACGCGGTCGATAGTATTCCCCATCGATTCGGCCGCGCGGCCGCCGGAGGGCGTCTTGTACCAGTTCTCCGGCGAATCCGATGGACCAGTCACCAGCCAGCCGTGTTTCGGCTCCGCGACCATGGAATCGAGGAAGAAGAGCGCGGCTTCACGTAGCACCGGGTAGGCGCGCGTGCGCAGGAACTCGACATCGGCGGTGAAGGTGTAGTGGTCCCACATCTGCAGCGCAATCCAGATACCGGCGGTGACGAAGATCCCCCAGCCGATACCGCCCGGCGCGGTGTAACCCCACGGATTCGTCACCGTATGAACGACCCAACCCTGAGCGCCGTACATATCGCGCGCGGTGGTGCGGCCGGCTTCGCGCATCACGTCAATCAGCGCGAAGAGCGGCGTTTGACACTCGGAGAAGTTTGCAGACCTCCGCCGCCCAGTAGTTCTGCTGCGTGTTGATGTCGAGATGGAAGTCGTCAGTCCAGCCCATGCTGCTGGCCAGGCCATCGTTCCAGATGCCCTGCAGCGCGAGCGGCAACTGCGAGTCTGCGCGCGAACCGGCGATAGTGAGATAGCGGCCGTATTGAAAAAATAGTGCAAGCAACTCAGGATCGTCGGCGCCATCTTCCAACGCTTTGCGGCGCGCATCCGTCGGGAGTCGGCGAGTCGCCGGCGAGCTCTGCCCAAGGTCGAGCGAGACACGGCGGTACAGAGACTGGTGATCGGCAATGTGCGCGCGACGGAGTTGCGGGAACGAAATCGATGCAGCACGACGCAGCCGCTCGCGGCAAAGCGACTCGGGATCGCCCCCGTGAAAGTTGGTGGCTATGGCGACCAGCACGGTCGCGGAATTCGCACCGCGCACCTCGATTGCGTCTTTTGCCGGAGTGACTGTGCCGCCATCTGCCATCAGGCGGGCATGGATCTGGAGCGCGACGCCATCATGGCCGCTGCTGTGCAGGTGCTCGTAGGCATGCCCGTGGAAGACAAGTGTGTCGTGCGCGGCCATAACCGAACCGGGCAGGATACTTTTGCCAAAGCCCAGGCGAAAGCTGATGCGCGCCGGTTGATTGCAGCTAAATCGTACGGCGACCACATGGTGCGGGTGCGAGGCGAGGATTTCCCGGCTGAAGACGGCATCGCCGATGCGGAAGCGGACCTTGGCGACAGCGGCATCGAGATCGAGCGAGCGGCGATACTCGGATGCCTCATCGGAGTGATCAAAAGCAAATTGCACCTCCGGCAGTGGCAAATTGGTGCCAAAGTTCTTCGCATGGCCGGGCAGATACTGGTTGCAGAGTCGCTGAAACTCATCGTACTTGCCATCGAAGAAGAGCTGCCGCATCTGCTGCAGGTGCGGCAGCGCGCCGGGATTGACCTCATGGGACGCGGGTGCGCCCGACCATGCCGTGGCCTCCGAAAGCGCGATCCGCTCCGTCGCCGTGCCGCCATAGACCATGCCGCCGAGAAAGCCATTGCCGATAGGCAGCGCCTCCAGCCATCGCGCAGCGGGCTGGTTGTACCAAAGCTCGTCGCGCACGACGGAAGTCTGCGCAAGCAGTGCAGGCGGAATGCAGGGAAGCGTCGCAAGAGCAGCGCCGCCTTGAAGAAACGCGCGCCTGCTGGTTTTGCCCGTCATCATGTCTCCAGTCCGGTATTTCGGTCAGCGTGCTAGCGAGCCTTCCGCGGGATAAAGCGAATGGCGCACCCACCCCCGGGAGCGAGGTGCAGCGTCAGCGATTGCGTAGCCTTCACCTCCTGGCGATGGATCTCCACATGCTTCGGCTGGGTCGCGGCATCGCTGGCGTCGGCGTAGATCTCGGCAGTGTACGTGCCCGGACCAAGAAAGCTGAGCGGCACTTCCAGCGTGCGCGGCGTCCAGTTGGTCATACTGCCCAGATACCATTCGTCACCGTGACTGCGCGCGATAGTGACGAACTCGCCCGGGTCGCCCATTCAGCACATGCGTCGCATCCCAGGAGACCGGCACATCCTTGATGAACTGGAAAGCCGGCTGACCCGCATAGGACTGCGGACTATCGGAGACCATCTGGAACGGTGTTTGAAAGATGACGTAAAGCGCAAGCTGCTGTGCGCGCGTACCCATCACCATAGGGCTCGAGTTTTGCGCCACAAAGCCATCTTCAGTCGCGTTATTAAAGCCGCCCGGCGTGTAGTCCATGGGGCCGGCGAGCAGGCGCGTGAAAGGGAAGACGCTGCGATCGACCGGGCTGTCGCGGCGGCCCACCTTATTGTTCTCCATGCCCAGCACGCCTTCATAGCTAAGGACGTTGGGATAGGTGCGCTCCAGCCCCCAGGGAGTACGCGTTCCGTGGATAGTCGACCATCAGGTGATGCTCTGCGGCCAGCTTCGCGACATCGTAGTACCACTGGATGCCCTGCTGATCGTCGCGGTTGACGAAGTCGATCTTCACGCCGGCCACGCCCCACTTCTCAAAGAGCGGAAACGCCTCCTGCATCTGCTGTGCGACCGATTCGGAGTAGCACCAGATCCATACCTTCACGTTTTTTGTAGCCGCATAGCGAACCAGCTCCGGCACGTCGACCTTGCCGTTCATGTGCGTGATGTCGCGACCGGCAGACCAGCCTGCGTCGAGCATCATGTAGGGAAAGCCGGACTGCGCGGCGAAGTCGACGTAGTACTTCATGTTCTCGGTGGTGAAGGACGGCGTGCCGTTCTTATCGACATCGTTCACCCACCAGTTCCATGACGCCTTGCCGGGATGGATCCAGCTTGTGTCGGCAACGCGGCTCGGCGGGCTCAGATCGTATTGCAAGGTGGACTCGATCAGGCGCCCCGGCTCATCGGCAACCTCCAGTACGCGCCACGCGGAGTGATAGGGCAGCGCGCCTTCGACGGCAATCTCCGGATCGATCGTGCCGCGGCGACAGCAGTGCGGAAAACCAGTGCCCCTCCCAGTTGCCCGAAGGGTTGGTGACGTACATGGAGGTGCTGCCTTCCAGGTCGGCTTCCACAATGTCCATCCATGCCACACCCGGCTCATGGATCAGCAGCGGCAGCCCGATCAGAAAGTGGCTGGAGACGCCCCCCTGATTGCTGAGCGCGGAGGTTGGCAACTTGACGTACTCGCTCTCATAACTGCTGCGGTAGTTTGGCAGCGCGAGTAGCCAGTCGGTCGCATCGGTGCTCAGCCGAAACTCCGTGTCTTCCTTTTTCAACTGAAGCTGCTGAATGGCATCCTGCTGCGGTACCAGATAGCGAAACGCGAAGCCACCGTTGTACGCGCGCGCTTCGATCGACATCGTGCGATGGCTGCCGCCATCCTCTTGCACGTGAACGATCAGGCTGTTGTACGGATCGTGTACCTTGCTCACCTTCTGGTTGCTCAGCGTGTAGTCGTCAATGCCGCTGCCGGCTTTGCTGTCGACGATGCGGACCTCCGCGCCGAGTGCCGGCTCGTCGCCAAGTTCAAGGCCAAGAGCAGAGTCATCGAGAATCGGTTTACCGTGGAACGTGGCCGAATAAAAAAGCGCACCGCCGTGGCCACTTGCGGACGTCTTGGTGCCGAAGTGAACAACCAGCTGTTGGTCCGGCGAGGCAAGCTCAAGCGGAGCCGATTGTGCGAAGGCGGCGGAGACCAACTGCAAAGCGAAGAGTCCGGCAACCAGGGCGGAAAAAGAGAAGTGGTGCTTCATTGCGGTGTCTCCATCAGAGCGGTTCACTCCCCAGCGGTGAGTGAGCCTGGGAATCAGGTTATGCAGCGCAGGCAATGTCTAAAGCGTCCTGAGAGCGACGACGCTCACGTTTGTATCCGGCGCCTGCGGCGGAAGTGTGATGGAAAGTTCTTTGTCGGTTTGCTGAAAGCGTAAAGGCTGGTTGTTGGCGAGAAGGCGCGCGGACAATACCTTCGATGGCAAGTCAGCGATGGTGAGAGAGCCGGCGGGCCAGTCGAAGATGTGAACGTACAGGTCGCTGCCCTTCGCCGTCATGCGAAAGGCAGCCTGCCCCTGGATGGGGCCGTAGGTGGTCTCGTAAATCGAGTCGCCATTCACGGTGATCCAATCGCCGATCGCGCGCAGGCGCTCCTGAAATTCAGGTTGGATCATGCCATCCGGCTGCGGCCCCACGTTGAGCAGGAAGTTGCCGCCGCGGCTTGCGACCTCAACCAGCCCGCGGATCAGGTCCTTGGAGGATTTGTAGTGATGATCGTGCGCGTTGTAGGCCCATGTTTCGTTGATCGTCATGCAGGTCTCCCACAGTTGGAACTCCGCCGGTGATGGCACGCCTGCGTGGAAGCTTTCCTGAACGCTCTTGTCTGCGCCGCGCACCTCGACGCCTTTCGTCGGGATGGCCCGCGGAATGAACTGTTCCGGCGTCACGTAGTCGCCGGGCACGCCAATGCGGTCGTTCACCAGCGTGGCGGCTGCAGCCGATGGATCAGGTCGAGAAAGCGGCGGCCATCGTATTTCTCCTGATGGTTGAGCCCATCGAACCAAATGTCCTTCACGTCTCCGTAACGGCTCAGCAGTTCGGTCAACTGTAACTGCATGTATTGCAAATAGGAGGCCCACTCCGGCCGCTCCGGCTGGCCGTTCCAGTTTTCGCTCGCCAGGCGGCTGGTGTCGCGAAAGCCGGGATGGTTCATGTCCGGCGGCGAATAATAAAAGCCGAGCGGCATGGAACGGCGCGCGCATGCTTCCGCCAGTTGCTTCACGATGTCCTTGCCGTACGGCGTGTTCGTGATCTTGTACTTGGTGTAGTCGGAATCAAACATGCAGAAGCCGTCATGGTGTTTGGTGGTGAACACCATGTACTTCTGTCCGGCTGTGCGCGCTAGATCGATAAAGTGATCCGGATCGTAGTGGACAGGATTGAATCGAGCCGGCAGGGCGCGGTATTCCGCTTCGGTGATACCCCAATGACCTGGCTCCATGATCGGCCACGAAGCCTCCACGCTGGCTAGAGAATATGGACCCCAGTGGATAAACATGCCGAACTTTGCGGCCCGGTACCACGCCGTTCGCTCGCCTGCATCAACGTTCACGCCATGCGGAGATGCGATAGCGAAGCGTCCAATGAGCGGCAGGGAAGCGACGGCGAGAGTCGAGCGCAGAAAAGAACGGCGGTTCACTTGAGCGCTCATCTCCGAAAAACGATAGGAGTCAAGTGGAATAGATGTCAAGTAGACATCGTTAAAGTAGACTGGATTTCTGCGAAAAGCGATGCGGGGAGCTCGGTCGGTCATTGCCGCTTTGAGCGCCCAGAACCTATGAGCCTGTACGGCGATCCCGGCTCAGTCGTGGTGGAAGACTTCTTCCATCAACGACCACCATTCACCCTCGGCCCGGTTCGGAAGCGGCTCCTGCATCGGTTCCATGATGGCCCACCACTTCTGCGTGGCGGGGTCTGCCGCCATCTTGCGCATGTCCGCCGCATAATCCTGCCCAATATATTCGAAGTAGCCGAAGAGCCAACCGTCGCGAAGAAAAATGGTGTAGTTGCGCATATTGCACGCTGTGATTGTGTCCAGCACCGCAGGCCAAACCGCCTGATGCTGCTGCCGATAAGCCGTCTCCGCGTCGGGCCGCAAACGAATGGTCATTCCATAGCGCCGCATACTGGAAATGATGTCACAGGAGCGCCGCTCGGCGCTTTGAGCGCTCATGCGGCAGTTGACCTGCGGAGTTTACTGGCGTTAGTCTCGCGCAGACACCCAGATAAGCGCCCATGCCGAAATCGAGCAAATTTCAAGCCCCGTCCAGCTCCCTGGTGAAATCATCCCTCGCGAAGCGTCTCCGTGACGAGATCAGCAGCGGAGCACTGCCGCCAGGGACGCGAATCATCGAGGGCACGTGGGGTAGAAAGCTCGGTGTCGCGCAGGGATCCATTCGCGAGGCCATCAACCTGCTGGCGCAGGAAGGCTTCGTCACCAAGGTCTCCGGCCGAAGCGCACGCGTCGTCAGCCTGAACGAGCAGGATGTTCTGCAACTGTATGAGCTTCGCGGCGCAGTGGAAGGATTGGCGGCGCGGCTGGCGGCCGCTCGGCACGCCGATATCGCCAAACTGCAGGAAGCGGTGGATGCGATGCGCCGCGCATCGAAGAAGAATCGCACCGCGGATCTGGTGGATGCGGACCGGGAGTTTCATCTGGAGCTATGCCGGATTTCTGGAAATCCTCACCTGGTCGAGCATGCCAGCCGCGTTCTGCTGCCATTTTTCGCATTCGCCCGCATTCGTATCATCGCCAGCAAACAGGACACCTCGGCCTGGGACCGCGATCTGGAGGCGCACCAGCGCATCGTCGATCTGATTCGCGAGGGCGAAGGTGAAGTTGCCGAACAATACATTCGCCGGGCGATGGCGCGCTTTGCGGAAACGGCATACGGCAATTGGGAGAAAGCGCCGCAGCGTTCCAAACGAAAGAATCGTCGCGCGCATCGGAGTAATCCCCGCCGATGTTTCGCAGCGGGTGTCGCAAAGACAATTCATCAGGAAGATACATGGGCTCCTATTCGATCGACCGGATAACGGTCTCCGACCTTCGCTATCCGCTGCCTTCAGGCGCGGGCAGCGACGCCGTCCACACTGAGCCCGAATACTGCCTGGCGGTGACGCAACTTTTTCGCTCGGCGGAAAGCTATGCGGAACCGGATTCGCACTCACGCTTGGAGAAGGAAATCGTCTGGTTTGCGAAGCTATCGAGATACTGGCGCGACCGTTGCGAGGCAGGCCGATCGATGAGTTGATGGCGGACTTTGGAAGCACCGCACGCCAGCTCGCGAACGATCCTATGCTCCGCTGGCTGGGGCCGCACAAAGGCGTCGTGCATCTCGCGCTCGCCTCCATCACGAATGCATGTTTCGACCTGTGGGCGAAGAGCCGCGGCGTGCCGCTATGGCGATTGCTGCTGGATCTTGAGCCCGGAGAACTCGTCGCGCTGCTGGACCTGAGCTATCTCGACGAATTGCTGGACGAGAATGCAGCGATGGAATTACTGCGCCGGCAGATGAACGCCCGGCCGGAGCGAGGCTCCGCCATCTTGCGCGAGGGATATCCCGGTTACGACACCTCCGTTGGCTGGATGGCGTACGACGACAGCAAGGTTCGCGAGCTGACGCGGCAGGCGATCGACAAGGGCTTCCACGCATTCAAGCTGAAGGTGGGCTCAGCCGACCGCAGCCGCGATCTGCGCCGCGCCGCCATGCTGCGCGAATGCGCCGGCGAGCACGGCACCATCATGTTCGACGCTAACCAGCAGTGGGCATTGCCTGCCGCGCGCGAGATGTGCCGAGAGCTCTCGAAGCTGAACCCGCTCTGGATCGAGGAGCCAACCCATCCCGACGACATCATGGCGCACGCCGCTCTCGCACGCGAGATCGCGCCGGTAAAGATTGCCTGCGGCGAACACATTCCCAACCGCGTCGTCTTCAAGAATTTCTTCGAGGCGCGCGCCGATGCACTATGTGCAGGCAGACTGCACGCGGCTGGCTGGAGTGAGCGAATTTCTCACGGTGAGCCTGCTGGCGAAGAAGTTCGGTTTGCCCGTCGTGCCGCACGTCGGAGATATGGGGCAGATCCATCAGCATCTGGTCTTGTTCCTGCACATCGCGCTCGGGAACGAGCTGCTCTTCCTGGAGCACATTCCACACCTGCGATCGCATTTTGTCTTTCCGGCGGAACTGGAAGGCGGCCGCTATCGCACCCCGCAGGAGCCGGGCGTCATCGACCGACCTGAAAGAATTGCCGCAGCACAGCCGCGCATAGCGACTCGCGCGGCCGCTGCTTCTCCTGGATTGCGCGCGCACAGCGTACTCCCGCCGGCGGGACGAACGCATGTTCGTGCTGTGCAAATCTAAGCGCTCATCTCAAAGATGGATCTCGTCCCGGCAAACGGTGCTATCTCGACCGCTAATTACGGCAGTTTGTGGCACTTAGGAGTGGATAGGGGCAAATCGGCAAAACCGTCCGGTTCCAGGGAAGCATTCGCCAAGATACACGCTTGTCTAGAACCTGGATTGACAACGCTTACATTGCGGGCGTACCTTTGCTCCGTTTGATGGGTAAAACTATTCATTCATAGGTAAAGAACATCGATGCAAACCTTGAGCTCTCGATACATGCAAGTGCCGGTACAGTTCCGGCCCATGAGCGCTCAAAACTGCAGATTTGTTCGAAGCAGAAGAACGGCGAGAAGCCGCGTTCGCTGCGCAAATCGACAACTCGATGGAAGGCCAAGCGATGCCCAATATCATTCGAAAATATTCAATCGAGCACATGGTGGCTGGTCGTGCCTGTGCCTGCTGCTCATATGCGGTACGGCATCAGCCCAGGTAGATCAGGGCGCGATCACAGGAACCGTGACCGACAACACCGGCGCAATTGTCCCGGCGCTCAGGTGACACTTTCGGCCACCGACACCGGCTTCACGCTGCAGCAGAAGTCCAACACCAGCGGCAACTACACCTTCTCGCCAATCAAGATCGGCAACTACACCGTAACCGCGTCGGCGCCAGGCTTCCAGACCACGAGCCGCGCAGAACCTGCATGTGGATGTGCAGCAGCGTCTGGACGTGAATCTCGCCCTCACCCCTGGCCAGGTATCGCAGACAGTCACGGTGACCGGTGCGGTTGCGCTGCTGCAAACGCAGTCGGCCGCTGTTGGCCAGGTGATTGACACCAAGACCATCAATGAGACGCCGCTGAACGGACGCAACTGGGTCTACATCGCGCAACTGACCGCGGGCGTCGCTCCGCCATTCGGGAACACGCGCGGCAGCGGCAGCGGCGACTTCGTCGCCAACGGCCAGCGCGCGGAGCAGAACAATTTCATCCTGGACGGCGTGGACAACAACACCAACCTGGTCGACTTCCTGAACGGATCGAGCTTTGTCATGCGGCCTCCGCCGGATGCGCTGGCGGAGTTCAATCTGCAGACCAGCAACTTCAGCGCGGAGTTTGGACACTCGGCCGGCGCAGTGATGAACGCCAGCATCAAGTCTGGCACCAACCAGATCCACGGCGACTTGTGGGAGTACGTGCGCAACACAACCCTGGACGCACAAAACTGGAATGCGCTGACGGTTCCGCCCTATCACCAGAACCAGTTTGGCGCCACGCTCGGATTTCCCATCTGGAAGAACAAGCTCTTCTACTTCGGCGATATCGAGGCGAACCGCATCTCTATCGGTCAGACCAACGTCCTGAACACGCCAACAGCATTGATGCGGCAGGGCAACTTCTCCGAGTTGCTCAATACCAATCTCACCGGCCAGAGTCCGGTGCAACTCTACCAGCCGAACTCGGGCAGCACCGCTCAGCCGCTCACCTGCAATGGCAAGCCCAACACCTTCTGTACCAGCCAGATCGATCCTGTCGCGCTGAAGATCCTGAATATGTATCCGGCGCCGAATGCCAACGGCGGCAAGACCTATAGCAATCTGGTGGAGAATGTCTCGAAGACCGACAACGCCATCCAGTGGGATCAGCGTCTGGACTGGAATATCAGCCCAAAAGACCAGACATACGCGCGCTACAGTTATCTCCACGACGTCATTCTGAATGCGCTTCCGCTCGGTCCAATCCTGGACGGCAGCGGATATGGCGGCGAGAGAGACTTCATCTTCTCCCAGAACTTCATGCTCAGCGAGACGCATATCTTCGGTGCCACGCTGACCAACGAATTCCGCTTCGGCTACAACTGGAATCATTCCGCCTACAAGCAGGCAAACGCGGATAACCCGACGATTGCTTCTTCTTTAGGATTGGGCGGAGTGCCGGATCTCGGTTCTGGACAATACGGCCTGCCGCTGGGCTACTTCCCGCAGGGCGGCATCCAGCAGTGGGGCTCGGTCGGAACCAACAACGAATCGCAGAATGTCTACCAGATTCTGGACAACGTAACCAAGATCCTCGGCAATCACTCGCTCAAATTCGGCGTGTCCTTCCAGGCGGTCCGCTTTTCCTATCTGTACGCACCTGCATCGCTGGGTCAGTATTACTTTGGCAGTGGCTCAAACCACGGACAAGGTGTGTATACCGGGATCCCTGGAGACAGCAATACCGGATACGATGTCGCCGATTTTCTCGCAGGTCAGTCGAACTATGCCGACATCGCGAACGCCCCCAACATCCGGGATGCGCAGTGGTATGACTCGGCCTACGCGCAGGATGACTGGAAGGTGAGTCCGAAGCTGACGCTCAACCTGGGTCTACGCTACGACTACTACCAGCCCTATAAGGAGATAGGTGGGCTGCAGGCTAACTTCATCGTGACCGGTCCGCTGGGCATTGGCACTGGCTCGGGTATCTATCAGCTTCCCACCAAGGCCAGGAGCGTCGATCTTGGCGCAAACTTCCTCAACACGCTCGCCAAGGACAATGTCACGGTGCAGTACACGGACAATGAGCGCCTGGCCAACGCGCAGAAGACGAATTTTGGTCCGCGCGTCGGCTTTGCTTATCAGGCGCAGCCGAGCACAGTCTTCCGTGGCGGCTTCGGCATCTTCTATGGCGGCCTCATGGCCCAGGGAAATACCAACATCGGAGCAAACTTCCCCTTCTCTAACTCGGCTAACTTCTATGCTCCAACCTGCGCTGTCGGCAACTGCCCTTCGCTTGCCAACAGCAAGGGCATCACGCTCGAGACCGGCCTGTCGCCCCAGATCAGCGGCGGCTTCCAGAACTTCGTCTCCTTCCCCGGATTCCACGCAACCGACGTCGACATCAAGACGCCGTACACCATGAACTACAGCTTCTCCATGCAGCGCGCTCTTTCCAATGACCTCGCGGCCACCATCAGTTACGTCGGCAACCTGTCACGCCATCTCTCCCTTTACGGTGCGCCGAACACACCTCCCGGCCTGTTTGCTCCGGGCACCAGCACGCAGCAATTCCAACCCTTCCCCGACCTTGGCGGAGTCGGCCAGATACACTATGCCGGCGTCAGTACCTATAACTCCCTGCAGGCGAAGATAGAGAAGCGGTACTCGCACGGATTATCGTTCCTGACCACCTACACCTGGGCGCATGCACTGGATGACGCAAGCGACGCCGCTGGAAACTTCAGCGCCATCAGCGACCGCAACGTAGCCCTGATACCGTTCATCGACGAATTCACCAACTCGGTCTTCGATGTCCGTCACCGCTTCACCTTCAACGGCAACTACGAGCTGCCCATCGGCAGGAACAAGGCATTCCTCCATGATTCGCGTCTTGTGGATGAGACCATCGGCGGCTGGTCGTCGAGTCTGACCTTTGCGGCGCAGACGGGAACGCCCTTCACCGTCTCGCCCAATATCAGCACGGCGTCGAATGGCAGCGCACGCGCGATCCCGGTGCGCGATCCATTCGGCGCCGGCGGTTCGCCCGATCCGTCCAATCCGGGCGTCACATGCGCACCAAAGACCCGGACCAAGGCGAACTGGTATAACCCGTGCGCCTTCGCGAATCCACTCCCGGGAAATCTGATTGGAACAGCGTATCCGTCGGTCATCACGGACAAGGCGACGGCCATCGCATTTCTGGGCGGCCGTTCGAACAATGTCTACGGGCCGGGCTACTACCAGGTCAATATGTCGTTGTTCAAGAGCTTCCCAACCTGGCGTGAGCAGTATCTGCAGTTCCGCGCAGATGGCTTCAACGTGCTGAATCACCCAACACTCGGCAATCCATCCAGCACGAACAACAACGCAAATGGCGGCAACATCACCGGGCCCAAGTTCTTCCAGAGCAACACGCCGGATGCGCGCTTCTTCCAGCTCTCGCTGAAGTACGCCTTCTAGGCCAAGCACCTGGCGTAAGACTCTCCCGCCGCGGGGACCGAGCCATCTGGTTCTGTCCCCGCGGATTTTTCTTTTACTTTTCCGCTGGCTGGACGTGCCGTTTGAGTGGTGTTCTCCCGCCAATGGCCGCCGTAATCTCTCGCGACGCCTTCTTCAGGCTCGCGCTCACCTGTGCCGCATCGGCGATCGCGTCAATGTGCTGGATATACGGCACCGTCAAAGCTCCAATCGCCGATCCTCTCGCATCGAAGATGGGATAACTGATGTTGGTGACCCCGCGCACCTTATAACTGGGGCGGGATTCAAATCCCTGCTTTTTGATCCGGGCCAGGTGCGCCGGCAGATCCGCCGGCGCATCCTCTCCTGTCAGCCGCTTCCACTCAACCAGCGTACGTGCACGATGTTCGTCATCCTGATGAGCGAGAATCACGTAGCCCGTGCTCGCTTCCATCAGTTCCACCGAAGAGCCGAGCTTGACGTAGAAACCAACGCTGGTGGGCGCATTCACTTGAGCCAGAATCGTCACCTGCGCCCCTTCGATGATGCCCATGTGGCACGATTGATGGGTCTCGTGAGCGAGTTGATGCATGACGGGCAGAGCTTCGGTGATAAGCCGTTCCGTCGGCGGATGCTCCTGCACCAGCTTGAACAGCTTCAGCGTCAGCGCATAGCGCTCGTTGTCCACCTGGGCGATGAAGCCGCGGCGCTCCAGGCAGAGAAGCATGCGGAATATCTCGGAGACGGTTCGCTTCAGCTCACGCGAGATCTCGCTCTTGGTCAGCCCCCCAGGCTGATGCGCAAGCAGCTCAATAACGTCGAGTCCTTTTTCAAGCGCGGGTGTTGCGTAGGTAGTCTTTTCTTCCACGCGGCTCGAGGGCGATTTCGAAGTTTTCTTAGCTGGCATTGGTCTAGTGCGGTGTCCAATGAGGATGTGTGGCGAAGAGGCCATCGGTGATAGCGATCTGGAAGGTGATAAAGAGGCCGAAGCCCAGGCTGAGCAGGCCGGACGCGACTCCGAGGCCGCGGTTGAACGGCGCAAAGCGCTTGCGCGTGTAGGCGAATGGCGCGCCAATCGCCATCGTGATCAGCATCATGCCGGCGATGGTGCCAACGCCGAAGACCAGCAGATACGCAACCGCCCAGCGCGGATCGCGAATCTCCGCCAGCACCAGCAGCGCCACCGCCGCCGAGCCGGCAAGCCCATGCACCAGGCCAACCGCCAGTGGCCGAAGAAACTGATAGAGCCCCAGCCTCCGCAGCACATTCTGCAAGAAGCCTCGCGGCTTCCCATCTGCCTCCACACCGGTGTCGGGCTCCAGATGCATGTGGACCTCCGGACGGTGGCCGTGAATGTGTTCATGGACGACGCCGTCATGCTGGTGACGATGCGAATGCACCACGCGGTCGTCATCACTATGTTGCGCATGATGCTGTTCTGAATGATCGTGCTGCGGCGTATAGCGATGCGTCATCCGCTGCGTCACCCCGGTCAGGTTCAGAATGCCCAGCAGGATCAGCATCAGCCCCACCGCCATCTCCATAATCAGGCCGATGCGCGGTGGAATCACCACATTGAACAGAATAATCGCCGCGCCGACACAGAAGATCGTAATGGTGTGGCCAACGCCCCACAGCGCGCCGACCGCACCCGCCTGCCGGATGCTTCGCTGTCGGCTGACGATCGTCGAAACGGCAATCACGTGATCGGGGTCCGTAGCATGACGCATGCCGAGAACAAATCCCAGACCGATGGCTGCCAGCAGATTCACCATGCCGCTTTACCCATGCCGTTTTGATCCGTGCCGTTAGAACTTGGTTTCGTACGCTCACCACTGCCCGGCCGGCATTGTCTTAGCAGCGCCAGACAATCTCATCATACCCATCAACCGGTAAAATTGACGGACGCAGCGAATGCGACCATTTCCAACCAGAGGTGAGCGGCGCAATGTACGGAACCATGCAGAGTCATCTTCAGCAAAAGCTGGCCGAAATCGAGAAAGCCGGCCTGTACAAACGCGAGCGCATCATCGCCGGCCCGCAGCAGCCGCTCGTCTCCGTCGCAGAAGGCGCCCCGGTCCTCAATCTCTGCGCCAACAACTATCTCGGCCTGGCAAATCATCCTGACGTCGTTGAAGCGGCGCAGCAAGCTCTCCGACAGTGGGGATACGGTCTGGCCAGCGTGCGCTTCATCTGTGGCACGCAGTCCATCCACAAACAACTCGAGAATCGGCTCAGCACCTTTCTCCGCATGGACGACACCATCCTTTACGGCTCCTGCTTCGACGCTAACGGTGGCCTCTTCGAGACCCTGATGGACGCCGACGATGCCATCATCTCCGATGAGCTGAATCACGCCTCCATTATTGATGGCGTGCGCCTGTCCAAGGCGGCAAGATTTCGCTATCGCAATGGCGACATGCAGGACCTTGAAGAGAAGCTGAAGGAAGCCGGCGGCGCCAGGCACCGGCTGATCGCCACCGACGGTATCTTTTCCATGGACGGCTATCTCGCGCGGCTCGACAAGATCTGCGATCTCGCGGACAAGCACAATGCGCTGGTGATGGTTGACGATTCCCACGCCGTCGGCTTTATCGGCGAGCACGGCCGCGGGACGCCCGAAGCATGTGGCGTCGAAGGCCGGATTGACATTCTGACCGGAACCCTCGGCAAGGCTCTCGGCGGCGCCAGTGGCGGCTATACCAGCGGGCGCAAAGAGATCATCGACCTGCTGCGCCAGCGCTCGCGGCCGTATCTCTTCTCGAACTCGGTGGCACCGCCCATCGTTGCCGCGTCACTCAAAGTGCTGGACCTGGTAGCTCAGTCTTCCGAGCTCCGGGAACGCCTGCGTGAAAATACCCGCTACTTCCGCGCGCAAATGACCAGCGCCGGTTTCAACGTGCTGCCCGGCGAGCATCCCATCGTGCCGGTGATGTTCGGCGACGCCGTTGTCGCCTCTCGCATGGCGGAGCTCCTGCTCGGCAAGGGTGTCTATGTCGTGGCCTTTTCTTATCCCGTCGTGCCCCAGGGCAAGGCGCGCATCCGCACCCAGATATCCGCCGCTCACACCCGCAAAGAGATCGAATTTGCGATCGAGAAATTCGCCGAGGCGAAAAGGGAATTGAGCCTGTAAGCAGGATGTCCTCGGGACCGTCGCGCGATCCCGCCAAAGCAGTGGTAAAACCTTTAAATACTAGCGATCTGCAACCCGCACGAACATCAGCAGGCGAAATACTTCGCTCGAGTCAACACGTGCGGAACCATCCCTCAGTGCTCTTCAGGATCGCTGAGTATTTTCAAAAAGGATCGCGGGTTTCTGACCACCAGTTTCTGATGACCCGAGGCGTTTGCGCGTGTCCTCGCACCGGCTGGTGTCCGTTACCGGTGATATACACAACTCTTTGATATTCGTCGCCGCCATTCGGAATGGAGGCCTGTAATCCGTATCCCGGAGTTTGCAGCCGAGCGCGCGAAGACCCTATATCGACTGCATGCGAGCCACCTGCCGACCTGGCCGTCACCGCAGTTTGCATCTTCGGTCATCCCCCAAGAGACACGATTCGAAGCGAGGCAATCCGTCAGGCAGGTAGGCGTGACGAAGGGGAATCAGGCGCGGTCAGCTCCAGCGCTCGTCGAAGCGCTCGCAAGGCTCTGAATTGGCGACGGTTTTAGGCCACACGGTCGAAAGCCTTTACCGCCGTATAGATCCATCGCGAAAAGCTGTTGACAGTCTTCTTATCGTCATGTTCAACTCAACGCCGTTCGTAGTTAAAGGTTTAAATATTGATCACCAACATGAAAAACTTTACGGGAGCGCCGACGATGAAATGCATCCGATACCTGCTATGTGGGCTCTTCACCATCGTGATGACCACCATGGTTTCGCCGACTTACCTGCATGCCCAGGCGGATCGCGGAGCCATCAGGGGACACGCTGAGGACACCAGGAAAGCCAGCGTTCCCGGGGCAAAAATCACCCTGAAGAACGAATCCACCGGAGTCACCGCCAGCGCCGACTCGGACGCCTCCGGCCAGTTCAACTTCCTGAATCTCACCCCCGGCGTCTACTCTCTGACTACGGAATCCACCGGCTTCAGCAAGTCGGTGCAGCAGCACATCGAAGTCGGGGTCGGCAGCACCATCGCCCTTACTGTCACTCTTGAGCCAGGCCAGGTGCAGCAGACCGTCACCGTCTCCGCCGCCTCTGCATCCATTGAGACACAGACCTCCGACATCGGCACCACCATCACCCCGGACGAGATCAAGAATCTGCCCGTCTCGCTCAACGGAGACATGCGCAATCCGCTGAACTTCGTGCTGTTCACGCCGGGCGTCTCCGCATCGACACCGGGTGCTGGGACGAATCCGAACGGCGAGGACTACCGCCTCCACATCAGCGGCTCGGTCAGCTACGCGAACGAGACCTATATCGATGGCGTCCCGGTCATGAACACTGACCAGCCCGGCGCCATCGGCTACAACCATCCGCCCATCGACGCCATCGGGCAGTTCAAGCTCATCAACAACAACCAGACCGCGCAGTACGGGCTTTCCAGCGGCATCGTCTCCTTCGCCTTCAAGTCCGGCACGAATGCCTACCATGGGAGCGCCTTCGACTATCTTCAGAACGATGCGCTCAACGCCAACACTTTCACCTCAAACTATCTGCACCAGAAGAAGGCGCCGCTCAAGCAGAATGAATTCGGCGGCACCTTTGGCGGACCGGTCTGGATTCCGAAGATTTATAACGGACACGACAGAACCTTTTTCTTTGTCGATTACACCGGTTTCAAGTACCGCCCGAGTTCCAACAACGCCACACTGACCACGCTGCCCAACCGCTTCCGCAACGGCGACTTCTCCCAGCAGCTTGGAGCGCAGTTGACCGACGCAAACGGAAACTTGATCTTCGATCCTGCCAACCGCCCGGTTTACTTTGGCGCCGTCTACAATCCTCTTTCGGCGCATACCGTCACCGGTCCGGATGGCAAAAGCTACCAGGTCCGCGATCCCTTTCCAGGCAACATCATTCCCAGCGGTTTCGCGGGTCTGAGCAGCGTATCAAAAACGATTGCCCAGAGCTTCCCCCAGGCAAGCAATGACGATCTGCAGAACAACTTCCTGCGGCAACAAAGCTCGAAGATCGATGAGCACCGGCTGGTCGTGAAGATCGACGAGCACATATCCGACAAGCACTCCATCTCCGGCAGCGTCTTCACCGGCGGTTACGAGAATTCCAACAACGGCAACCTGAACCTGCTGGATGCGGCGACCACGACCGCGCCAACCAAGCAGTTCCGCTTTACCTGGAACTGGACAAAGTCGCCGACACTGCTGAACAACCTGAACATCGGATTCATCCGCGATAACTTCTTGAATGGTCCCCTCGATCCCGGACCAGGGCTGGCGGCGCTGGGCATCACTGGGATGCCCGAACTGGCCAAGGACAGCTCGTATCCCGGCATCGGCATCGGCACGGTGCAGAACGGTATCGGCGGTGTAGGCGGAAACACGATAGCCGAAAATCGCTACATCATTAACGACGGCGTGACCATGATCCGCGGACGGCATACCTTCACCACGGGAGGAGAAGTGCGCTGGCTGCAGCGTAACGAACATGGTATTCCGGGCGGCAGCTTTACCTTTGAGCCGACCCAGTCCGGGCTGAACGGCACCGGTTTCGCCAATGGCCAACCGCTTACGATTCCGGTGGGCACAGGCGCTCCAGCCGCCAGTTTCCTCTTCGGCGGTATGGATTTTGTGAATTTCGGTTACCCCATCGAGTCCGCCTTCCGCTGGTGGCAGGCCGGGCTCTTCTTCCAGGACGACTGGAGGGTGACGCCCAATCTGACGCTGAACCTGGGAATACGTTGGGACCTGCAGATTCCACGCACCGACGCGCACGGCGAAGCTTCCACCATGGACCCGACCCTCGCCAACGCGGATGCCGGAAATATCCCCGGCGCCTTTACTTATTACGGCAGCGGGTCGGGCCGCAACGGCAGACCGCGCATCGGCAACATCGATTACAAGGGCTGGCAGCCCCGCTTCGGTCTTGCTTACTCGCCCGGCGATCACAAGACGGTCTTCCGCGGCGGCTTCGCACTCACCCGTCCACTCGGCAATGACAATGTCGAGGGCGACATCAGCGGCAATCAATACACCAGCGGCTTTTCCGGCGCAGCGGTTCTCAGCCGGCCGCAGGATGCTCTTGGTGGCCCGGCGTATTACTGGGACAAGCCATATCCGGCCAGCGGCGTTGTTCCGCCAAACTCGAATCTGAATCCAGGCATCTTTGTGGGGAATACAAACCCGCCTTTGATTCACCCCAGTTCCGGCATTCCCCCCACCCAGTTGTACTGGTCAGGTCAAATGCAGCATCAGTTCACGGACAGTATGATCGGAACCATCGGCTACGTGGGCATGCATACCTATCATGTGGGCGTCTGGTCGAAGCCGAATGAGGTGAACCCGACCACGGCGCGGCAGAAATACTCCGCTGCCGCTGCGGCGGCCGGAATGCCGCTGAACGAGTTCCTCACTCTGCCGATCAACGATTCGCGAGTTGCCGCCGCGGGCATTCTGTCGCCGTGGCCCCAGTTCCAGTCGGTCTTCGGCGATGGAGCTACGGCTGCGCAGGCGCTGCGTCCCTGGCCGCAATATGGAGACGTTGACAACCCCATCAACCCCATCGGCAGCGTCTCTTACAACGGCCTGCAAAGCAGCCTGCAGAAGCGCTTCACTCAGGGGCTCACCTTCCTGCTCTCTTATACCTACTCCAAGACCATCGGAAATGTTGATTCCAACAGCGGACCGTCGGCGGGCGCGGAGAACGCGATCTTCGCCGGCTCCTTCGCGCAGGACTACTACAATCCGCGCGGTGAGCGTTCCGTCACCAGCTCGGACATCCCGCACGTCGTCTCGCTCAGCTATACCTACGAGCTGCCGCTCGGCAAGAACAAGACCTTCCTGAATCACGGCGGCGTCGTGGACAAGGTGGTCGGCGGCTGGTCCGTCTCCGGCATTCACCAGTACCAGAGCGGACGTCCGGTCCATATCGAGTACGACGCCTTCGGTTCCTCGAATCCCTTCTTCGCCGCGGGCGATGGCTTCAGCTTCCGGCCGAACGTCGTCCCCAACCAGCCATTCAAGAACCCTGCATACCGGAAAAGCTGCTCACATCCGACTGCAGGAACCGGCCGCAATCCCTGCCAGTTCTACATCAATCCCGCCGCCTTTTCTCTCCCGGCTCCGGGTGAGTTCGGCAACGCCCCCAACCTCATCTCGGCATTGCGCTTGCCGGCCTATATCAACGAAGACTTGTCCGTTTCCAAGCGAACCACGATCTATGAGAACCTCAACCTGCAGTTTCAAGCCAACTTTTTCAACGCCTTCAACAGGGTGATCTTCTCGTCAGGAGGAAACGCGCAGACGTTCATTGTCAATGCTGCGCCGCCGGATCTGAGCACTGCATCGTTGCAGAACTCGCAAACCATCTTCGGCATCATGACATCGCAGCAAAACGCGCCGCGCATCATCCAGTTCGGTATGAAACTGGAGTTCTAACCCCTATGGCCATGCTCGCTGCAAAATTCGTACTCGCAGCGAGCATGGCTTTACCCTTGGCCGCGCAGACCGTCTCGCAGAACATGGCTTCCCACGCACAGGCAGCACGGGAGGCAGAACAGCGTGGCGATTTCCTGAGCGCCGTGCACGAATACGAATACCTGACACGACAGCTTCCGCGAAACGCAGAGATGCAGAGCAACCTGGGTGTCGCCTTGTATTTCAATCACCAATGGCGGCAGGCTGTTGCCGTCCTCGGAAAGGCTATGACGCTGAGTCCGAATCTGCTTGCGCCGCACCTCTTCAGCGGGCTGGCGTGGTATCAACTCGCAAAGCCCGATGCGGCGGTGCCCGAGCTCGAAACAGCGGTCCGCCTCCGTTCCTCGGACGTCATCGCGCACACCTGGCTCGGCTACGCGTATGTGGCGCAATCCAGATACGACGCCGCGGCAAAACAGTTTGAAGAAGTCTGTCGGCTTGCCCCCGGCAACATCGACGCCTGGTACGCACTGGGCCACGCGTATCTTCAAATCGGCAAGGAAAGTACCCTCGCACTCCTGAAGGCTGCACCGAACAGCGGAAGGGCATGGCAATTGGCGGGCGAGCAGTTTCAGTTGCAGGGAAATCGAAAGAAGGCGCTCGAGGACTTCGAGCAGGCCAACGCACGCCGACCGGATATCGCGGAGCTCCGCGCAGCCGTGACGGGGATGGGAGGAAAGCCAGCGGACGCGCCCGCTGACCAAAATCCAGCAACCAATAAGGAGGACGCTCTGTACGCCCAGGCGCATGCCGCCGAGCAGAAATCGCGCAACGCCTTCGAGCACGTGCTCTCCATCGCCCCCGATTCCTACCGCGCCCACCAGATCATGGCGGACGCATTCGTGCTGGAGCAGCAGGAGGACAAGGCCGTCGCCGAATATCGAATCGTCCTCGAGCAGAAGCCGGATCTGCCCGGTATCCATGAAGCCATCGGCAGCAGCCTGCTGCGCAGCGGCAAGTCGGCCGAAGCCCTCGCCGAGTTTGAAGCAGAGCAGCAACTGCAGCCGAACTCCGCCAGTGTTCAAACCCTCCTCGGGCAGACGCTGCTGCTGATGGGGAAGAACGATGAAGCGGAGAAGGCTCTCCGAATCGCTCTCCTTCTCGACCGCCCCCCACCGGACGCATACCGTCTGCTCGGCAAGCTGGACCTGCATCGCAATGACTATCCAGCAGCGGTCAACCATCTGACTCACTACCTATCAATGAAGAAAGACGATGCAACCGCCTACTATCTGCTCTCGCGCGCCTACCGCGGCATCGGCGACAAGCAACGTATGAGCCAGGCATTGAGCCAATTCGAAAAAGTCTCTCAGGATGTCAAGGCGCGCAGTCAGGCACAGGGTGAGCTCGAACGTCTCGACGATCAGAATCGCGTCGATGAGGAGATAGTGAAGAACAGTCCTTGAAGCACGATTGTCATCCTGAGCGCAGCGAAGGATCAGCATTTCAGCGATGTATATTCCACAACCCGTCCTTCAATGAATTTGTGAAAACGGCCAGCATCAGAACTAGAAAGAGAATCACGAAAGAGGGTCTAAACTCATGTCACCTTCGCACGCGGCCTTACCTTTAAAAAAGGTTGTCCTTATCACCAGCGGAGACCTGCGGCCATCCGCAAATCAGGTCTGTTGGCCTGCTCAGGAAGAACTGGAGCGCAAGCTCACTGAAGCCTTTCAGCAGCAAGGCGTCGCGGTAGAGCGCGCCTTTCCGGTCGATGCAGCGAAGGGCCACGGATTCGTCTCCAACCAGCGCATGGGCATGGATATCTTCGCCGGCATCGATCCCCTTGCCAGCCTCGTCTTCGCCACTGCGGCGTGGCAATATTCGCATCACGTGCTGCCCGGCATGCGCACGCATCGCGGGCCCATTCTCACCGTTGCCAACTGGTCCGGCCAGTGGCCTGGCCTCGTCGGGCTGCTCAACCTGAACGGCTCGCTGGTCAAGGCGGGCGTTCCCTTCAACACCCTGTGGAGCGAAAATTTCACCGACGAGTATTTCCGCACGCGTCTCGAGGAATGGATCAAGAAGGGAAGCGTCACCCACGATCTCTCCCATGTGCGCGATCTCGACGTCAACGCGCTGCCCGCATCGGCGAAGAGCACCGGCGAAGAGATCGCCGCAAAACTCCTCAAGCACAAAGCAATCCTCGGCATCTTCGATGAAGGCTGCATGGGCATGTACAACGCCATCATCGACGACGAGCTGTTGAATCCGCTCGGCGTCTTTAAGGAGCGGCTCAGCCAGTCCGCGCTGGTCGCCAGGATGCGCCTCATCGGCGACGACGAAGCCACTGCGGTCAGGCGTTGGCTCGATGCCAAAGGCATGCGCTTCAACACCGGCAAAGACGACAAAACGGAGCTCACCGACAAGCAGATTCACGAGCAGTGCAAGATGTACATCGCCGCTCTGCAGATGGCGGACGAGTTTGGCTGTGATGCGATTGGCATTCAATATCAGCAGGGTCTCAAGGACATGGTGCCCGCCTCGGATCTGGTCGAAGGCCTGCTCAACAACAGCGAGCGTCCTCCTGTGCACAATAGTGCCGGCAAAGAGCTCTACGCCGGCGCTCCTCTGCCGCATTTCAACGAGGTCGACGAAGGCGCCGCCCTCGACGCACTTGTCACCAACCGCTGCTGGACCGCGCTCAAGCTCGATCCCTCCACCACGCTCCACGATCTGCGCTGGGGCGAGCACTTCAGCGGAAACGTCAATGGAAACAAGATCGACGACTTCGTGTGGGTGCTGCAAATCTCCGGCGCCGCGCCGGCCAGCCACTTTGTCGATGGCTATCGCGGCGCCTCCAGCGATCGCCAGCCGCCCATGTACTTTCCGCTCGGCGGAGGAACGCTGAAGGGAATAGGCCGTCCCGGAAAAATCGTCTGGAGCCGCGTCTTCGTCGAAGCCGGCAGCCTCCACGTAGACATCGGCCTCGGCTCCGTCGTCGCGCTTCCCGCGGAAGAAACAGATCGCCGCTGGAAGCAGACCACCACCCAGTGGCCCATGGTCAGCGCCACCTTCGATGGCGTCTCACGCAACTCATTTATGGCGCGCCATCGTGCCAACCACGTCAGCATCGCCTACGCTCCCGACGAGAAACAGGCCGCCCACGCCCTTGCCGTCAAATCGGCCATGTTCCACGCGCTCGGCGTGCATGTGCATCTCTGTGGCACGGTAAATTTCAAAAATTAGATCTGTCTATAGTTTGGGTCGGGAGTGATCGTTGGGTATCGTTGCGGGCGTCGATTTCGGGACATTGAGCGTGCGCGTCTCGCTCTTCAGCAAAAGCGAAGGCAGACTCGGTTCGGGTGTCGCGGAATATCCGCTGCGCCGCTCGCCGCAGGACCCCAATCTCGCCACGCAGAGCCACCACGCCCAGATGGACGCTCTCGCGCTCGCCATGCGCAGTGCGCTCAAAAACAGCGGCGTCAGCGGCGATCAGGTTCAGTCGCTCGCGATCGACGCCACCGGCTCCAGCGTCATCCCTGTCGGCGAAAATTTAGAACCCCTCGACGACTACTATCTATGGTGCGATCATCGCGCCTGGCGCGAGGCGCAGGAGATCACCGCTGCTGCGCATCAGCAGCATCTCGAAGCCATCGAGTGGTGCGGCGGCGTCTACTCCTCGGAGTGGGGTTTCTCCAAACTCCTGCACTGGCTGCGCCACAATCCAGACAAGCGCACGCGCTTCGTCACCGCTCTCGAAAATTGCGACATGGCCGTCGCCACCTTGTGCGGCATTACCTCTGCCGCCGATCTGCCGCGCTCCATCTGCGCCATGGGGCACAAATGGATGTGGAATGCGAAGTGGGGCGGCCTGCCGTCGGAGGAGTTTCTCGTCTCCGTCGATCCACTCCTCGCGGGCGTTCGTCAAAAGCTCTCCGGCCGCTATGAAACCTCCGACCACATCGCCGGCACTCTCAGCGATGAGTGGGCCGCACGCCTCGGCCTCCGCGCCGGCATTCCCATCCCTGTCGGTGCGCTCGACGCGCATTGGGATGCGGTCGCCGCCAACATCCGTCTCGGCGATGTCGTCAATGTCATCGGCACCTCCACCTGCATCATCGGCGTCAGCGACCAACAGGCCCTCGTGCCCGGCGTGTGTGGTGTCGTCCCCGGCTCCGTTCTGCCCGGCTACACCGGTATTGAGGCGGGTCTCTCCGCTGTCGGCGATGTCTTCGACGGCATCGCGCGCAGAGCCGCATCCTCCGTCGCGGATTTAAGCCGCGGCCTTGAAAGCTATCGCGCCGGCCAGACCGGACTTCTCCGCACCGTCTGGGACAATGGCGATAGAACCATCCTCGTCAATCCCAATCTCGGCGGCGTCACGCTCGGGTGGAACCTCGTGCACACCGCGCAGGATGAGCTCTTCGCCGCCATCGAAGGCACCGCGCTGCACACCCGCATCATCCTGGAGCAGATGCAGCATCACGGCTCGCCCGTGAACCGCATCATCAACGGCGGCGGCATTCCCCAGAAAAATCGTGTCCTCAATCAGGTCTACGCGAATGCGCTGAACAAGCCGGTGCTCGTGCCCCTCGGCGATGTCACCAGCCTCGGCTCGGCTATCTTCGCGTTTCTTGCAAGTGGCGACTACAAAACGGTGGAGGAAGCGCAGGCGGCCCTCTGTCCCCCATGCGAAACATTCCTTCCCGACGAGCGCGCAGCGGCGACGTACGGTAACTTATACCCACTGTATCGAGAGGTCTATTTCTCGCTTGGAAATCCCGCCTCGCCGGCCGCACAGCTTGGGCAGGTCCTGCCCCGCCTGCGCGAAATTGCAGCCGATGCGCGCGCTTTGGAGAATGAATGAGTATCAATTCGCATGTAGTAAAGAGCACGATCGTGGGCGCGCTGGGCGGCCTGCTCTTCGGCTTTGACACCGCCGTCATCTCCGGCACCACCTCTGCCTTGACGAGCGTGTATCACCTCACCCCCGCTCTGCTCGGCGTCACTGTCTCCAGCGCTCTCGCCGGCACGGTCATTGGCGCCATGGGCGCCGGCATTCCCGGACAGAAATATGGCCGCCGCGACAGTCTTCGCGTCATGGCCATCTTCTATGTGCTCTCCGCCATCGGCTGCGCCTTTGCCTGGAGCTGGCCGGCGCTCATCTTCTTTCGCTTCATCGGCGGCCTCGGCATCGGCGGATCGTCCGTCCTCGGCCCCATGTACATCGCCGAAATTGCGCCCGCCGAATGGCGCGGCCGCCTCGTCGGATTCTTTCAGGTCAACATCGTCGTCGGCATCCTGCTCGCCTATGTATCGAACGCCATCATCGGCAGCATGCACCTCGGCGCGCATGAATGGCGTTGGATGTTCGGCGTCTCCGCTATCCCGGCGATAGCCTTCTTGATCACCCTCTTCGTCATTCCGCGCAGCCCGCGCTGGCTGGTCACGCAATCCAGCCTGCACGAAGCGCTCTACGTGCTCGCAACTCACCGGAGTGCCGCAAGCCTCAAGAGGAGCTGGACGAAATCGTCGCCTCCGTCCACCTGGAGCGCGCCGGAACCGCCGACCCGTTGTTCTCCCGGCAATACTTCAAGCCCATCGTCATCGCCTTCACCGTCGGCATGTTCAGCCAGCTCTCCGGCATCAATGCTGTCCTCTATTACCTCAACGACATCTTCGCCCTCGCCGGCGCGACCAAAGTTTCCGGCAATCTGCAGGCCATCGCTGTCGGCGCCACCAATCTCGTCTTCACCCTGCTTGCTATGTCGGTCATCGACAAATTCGGACGCAAAAAACTTCTCCTCATCGGAACCGTCGGCCTCGGTATCTGCCTCAGTCTGATCTCCTACGTCTTCTATACCCATACCCACTTGAACTGGCTCGTCTGGCTTCTGATGGCGTTCATCGCCTCCTTCGCCATGTCGCAGGGCGCCGTGCTCTGGGTCTACATCAGCGAGGTCTTTCCCAACCGCGTCCGCTCCAAGGGCCAAAGCCTCGGCAGCTCCTCGCACTGGGTCTGGAACGTCCTCATCTCGCTCTTGTTTCCCATCATGGCCAGGTCCTCCGGCGCCTATCCCTTCATGTTCTTCGCCGCCATGATGGCCGTCGACTTCATCCTCGTCTTCTTCTATTACCCGGAGACCAGCGGCATCTCGCTGGAAAAAATGCAGCACAAGTTCGGCATCGATTAGTTGACTCGTTGAATTTTCTGAGGTGAATTGTTATGAAACGAATTGCAATTCTCTGTTCTCTCGGCGCCTTCGCCCTCATGGCTCACGCGCAAACCCCCGGCTGGCAACCCGATCTCACCGTCCAGCAGACCTACGTGCTCCATCGCGCATCAAGCGCCGATCCGAAAGGCGCCAACGCAGACTATCGCCACGTCGAGCCCGGCGCCACGGAAACCGTGCTCGATGCAGACGGCCCCGGCGAAGTCTCGCATATCTGGTTCACCATCGCGGACAACGAGCCCTATCACCTCAAGCGCATCGTCCTGCGCATCTATTGGGATGACGAGAAGAGTCCCAGTGTCGAATCTCCCATCGGCGACTTCTTCGGCCTCGGCCTCGGCGAATATCACAGTTGGCACTCGGAGTTGCTCTCCGTCGGCAGCGTCAAAAGCCTCAACAGCTTCTTCCCCATGCCCTTCGCGCATCACGCCCGCATCACGGTTACCAATGAAGGCCACGAGCCCATCAACTCTCTCTACTACAACATCGACTACCGCACCTACGATCATCCGCTCCCGGCGGGCACCCTCTACTTCCACGCGCAATACCGCCAGTCGCAGCCCAATCACGGCTGGACCACCGACTGGAAGTCCAACGGCGATCCCCAGGTCAACAACAAATCCAACCTCGACGGCAAAGACAACTACGTCTGGTTCGAGGCCAAGGGCCACGGACAATATGTAGGCGTCACCATGTCCGTGCTGCAGAACCAGGACATGTGGTGGGGCGAGGGCGATGACATGTTCTTCATCGACGGCGTCAACACGCCATCCATCACCGGCACCGGCACGGAAGACTACTTCCTCGGCGCATGGGACTTCGGTGGCGAGCCGTTCTCCTACGCGCTATACGGCGCGCCCGTCGTCGGCACGGAACTCGCGGGCAGCCGCTCCAGCGTCTATCGCTTCCATCTCGACTCGCCCATTCCATTCACCAAATCCTTCAAGGCCACCATCGAGCACGGCCACGCCAACGCCCGCTCCGACAACTTCTACTCCGTCGGCTACTGGTACCAGGCCGAGCCGCACGAACCCTTCCCATCGCTGCCACCGGTAGACGAACGCCTGCCCGCCCTGCAGCCAACCGGCGGCCCAGGAAGCTCTACCGCGTCTCACTAGCTCGTCCCACTCACAGATCGAGGAGGGCTCGTCATTCGAGCCCTTGCCTTTCCTCCGGCGTCACCACCAGAACCAGTGCGCCATAAAGTTGAGCCGCCAACAACGCAAGCGCGAGCGACCACAGGGAGCGAACTCCACGATACGCGCCGCAGGCGCTATTGCCTGGACGGCCAGTCCGGCGTAACCCCCTTCTTCAAGATCAAATTCCCATAAGCCCGCAACTCACCCGTCATCACCACGCAGTAAGCACCCTTCGCGCGCTCATAGAAAGCCTCTCTCGCAACGCGCGCCGCAGGAGCAGTGCGCGCGGCATGTCTGCGCACCGCCCGAAGAAAGTCCGCCTCCACCTCCGCGTTCATCGGATCGCCGCCATCCGGCTGCATCATCGCCAGCGCATCGTCGCGCCTTCTCCAGTTCAAATAGCGGCAAGATCGCATCCAGCAACTGCGAGATGTTCAGGCCATCGGCACGCACCACCCGCCGCCCCAGCGTATGTCCGGGAAAATGCGCATCGGCCAGCAGAAGCTCGTCGCCATGGCCCATCTCGCAAAGCGTCTTCAGCAGCTCCGGACTGAGATAAGGAGAAATCCCTTTCAGCATCGTTGTACCTCTCGTGAATCCTTGTGCTAGGTCGGTCATAAATCCAAACGTGAGCGACGGACCGTTTTCACAAAAGGTCCAACCACTGAGATAACACTGAACGCAGCTTTTCCGTTAAGAAAAGCTGCTCGGCGTAGCTGCTGGCCTAGGCATAGCATTGTGAAAACGGTCCAACGGAGCGAACTCAACAACACGCGCCGCAGGCGCCTGTGCCCGGACGGCGAGTCCCGCCGAGGCGCCTTTGCCCGGGACGGCAAGTCCGTTTGTCGCCGGATCGATTCCACGATACAGTCTTCACATAACCTATGGTTCCTGCGGAAACCAACGGCACTGGCGCGGATCGTATGGCGACGATTGTGGAAGTAGCCAGGCGCGCCGACGTTTCCATCGCCACCGTCTCGAACGTCATCCGCGGCACCCGCAAGGTCAGCCCGAAACTCACCGAGCGCGTTCAGATCGCCATCCGCGAGCTGAACTACTCTCCCAACGAAATTGCCCGCAGCCTCAAGGTCCGGCAGACGCGCATGCTCGCCATGGTCCTGCCCGACATCACCAATCCTTTTTTCCCCGAGATCATCCGCGGCGCCGAAGACACCGCCTTCGAGCGCGGCTACTTCCTGATGACCGCCAACACCGATGAGCAGATCGGCCGCGAACGCCGCATCGTCGCCGCGCTCCGCTCCTATCGCGTCGATGGCGTGCTGCTCGCCTCGGCCAGCGGCACCGACATCACCCACCTCAAGAGCACCATCGACGCCGGCGTCGCCCTCGTCTGTCTCGACCGCACCGTGCCCGGCGTCAAAACCGATGCCGTCCTGCTCGACAACGTGCGCGGCGCGCGCGAATGCGTCCGCCACATGATCCAGAAAGGTCATCGCCGCATCGCCATCATCACCGGCCCCCTCGACGTCCAGACCGGCCGCGAGCGTCTCCGCGGCTATGAAGAGGCGCTGCGCGAAGCGGATATCCCGGCAGAGAAGGGAAGAATTCTCGAAGGAGATTTTCGCCACGACTCCGGCTACCGCTTGGGAAAACAGATCGTCTCTCCGGAAAATCGGGACCGCGCAGCCAGGCCCACAGCCATCTTCGTCTGCAACGGCGTCATGACGCTCGGCGTGCTGAAAGCATTTGAGGAACTGAACATCCGCTGCCCGCAGGACATCGCGCTGGCCACCTTCGACGATCTCGCCGTCGACAGCCCCTTCCATCCGCATCTCACCACCGTCGTGCAGCCGAGTTATGAAATGGGAGCGCGCGCGGCCGGCATCCTCATCGACCGCATCGAAGGCCGCATCACCCGGGAGCCCACCACCGTGCGCGTCGCCCCCACCCTCATCATCCGCGAATCCACCGACGCTCCGCACAAGCTCCCCGCAAAACCCGCCACACGCCCGCGATCCAGAGCGTAATCCCAGCGCGGTCCGGCGTCAGTCAATCGAAGCAAAACGAAAGCCTAAATATGCCATGATTTGTCATATATGGCACCTTGGCGGATGTACATCAAAGCCTCGTTTTCGCGCACAAATGCGAGCCCAGAATGGCGGCAATCCGTCGGCCTGAATGGATCCAAATGCGCTTCGAAAGGCCTTTTTCCAGCACAAATCCGTACCTCTATTGTTCCGGCACAGCCTCCAAAGTCAGCACCTGAAACGGCTCCAGACGGAAGATATGCGGCGTCCCCGCCACCAGTTGCACCGGAGGCATTGCGGCCTCATCCTTCCACGGGCTGTGCGCGCGGAAGCGCCGTGCCGCGCCCGGCGGCAGCTCAAACGCCTTTGCCGCATCCAGCTGAAAAAACTGGGGCTTATCGCTCGGATTGCGCAGCGTCACGATCGCCTTCTCCGGCGTCCATGATGCCCATCCATACACCTGCAGCCATCGCGGATCGCCGCCCACCCAGTGCGTGTCCTTCAGCACCTGCGCGTTCGCGCGCGACCACTTCGCCGCCTCCGCCAGCACATCCCAGTCCGCCGGCTTCAGCAGCGATGGCGTAATGTACATCTCCTGCAGCTGCGTGCCCGTCCCAAAGTAGTCGCGCACTTCGTTTTTGAAGTCGCCGTTGGGATCGGTGTTCAGGTGGAAGGCATATTGCCCGTAGATCAACCCATGCAGCATCAATGAGTTGAGCGGAAACAGCGAGCCGCCCTTCACGATGTGGTCGTACACGTCCATGTCGCGGTAGGTGATCCAGCGCTCGCGCTCCGGGCCCACCCCGGCAAAGCTGTGGTCATCGCCGCCGCGCCAGATCGAGTCCGCATACATCAGCCAGAACGGCGAAGGATACGTGCCCGTCGTCAGGTTGATGTACAGGTCCGGCTTGACCTCCCGCAGATCGCTGATCAGGTGAATGGCCGCGTCAAAGTCGCTGTCGAAGGCGCTGCCTTTCACCACCGTGTCCACGTTGCCCGTGCCGTCGAACTTGAACTGGTTCACGCCATACTTCTTCACCATCTCCATGCAGATCTCGTGGAAGCGCGCATAGTACTTCGGCCCGGAGAGCGCGAAGCCGCCATTCTCGATCTCGTAGCCCTCCTTGCGTCCCTCGGCAATCCGCTCCTGCTTTTCATGCGCATAGCCTCCCCACGGAGAGAGCCACACGCCCGGCGCCGTACCGTACTGCGCCGCCGCCTCTTTCAGCGGAAGGAAACCGTTCTTGAAGTCCTTGCGGAACGCCCACATGCCCGCCGTGTCATCCCAGCCGTCGTCGAACATGAAGGAGTCCAGCGTCACCCCGCGCTTGTCGTGCAGCTCGCGGCCAAAGGTGTGGATGCGCTCCACCGCCTCCGCCTGCGTGTAGCGGTTTTCGTAGCCAATGTCGTACCAGCTGTTGTAGTGCAGAAAGGTGCGGTACGGATGCGCTCGCTCGCGCTCGATATAGGCCAGAAAGTCGCGCCGCATCTGCCCCGGCGCCGCCACCCCCACCACGGCGGAATAGGTCACGGTCTGCCCCGCGCGCAGCGGCAGCACGCGCTCCATCTCGGCCACGCCGCGCTCATCCACCACGCTGCTGGTGGAGAGCGGATGTTCAAATCCGAGGAAAAAGTTCGCCCGCCGTCAGCGGCGTACCCTTCACCGTCCCGGTCAGCTTTATTCCCGGTGCATCAATCACCGTCGCGTCGATTAATGAAACGCGCGTGATGGCAACATCAGCCTTGCCCGCCGTAATGGTCAGCACCTGCCGCACGTAGTGCGCGTTCTGCCGCATCACCACTGCCCAGTCCACGTGGAACCGTCCTCCCGGATCTCCCAGACGGTAGTGCACCGAAGTGCCGGGCAGCTTCTCCGCCGCCACCGTCGCATCCGGATTGGCGGCCAGCGGTTCCACTCGCGCCGGCTCCAGCAGCGTCATCGCCGCCGGATCAACCACCTGTCCATCCGCCAGCGCCAGCTTGAACGGACCAATCAACCGCAGCACCTGCCCGTCGCGTACGTCGCGGACTTCCAGCGCTCCCGGCTTCCCGTCACGGAGCGGCCATCGCGCCTCAATCACACCATCGCCGATCCGCCCCTCGCTCGAGTTCTCAGCGGAGGAGCCTGCCGTGGAGGCGATCACATCACCGGCGCTCGCCGCACGCTGCTGGCTCCAGCCATGCGCAGACAGCCCAAAGGCAGCCAGGGCGACAGAAAACGAGAGGGAAACGGCTGGGCAAAAGCGGCGTTTCGAGAAAGTCACTTGAGCTCCGGAACAGGCTGTGAGGAGTGGATCTTCACATGCGAGACGACCCGCGAGATGGCGCCCGTTGGGCTCGGCGTATCCGGCTTCAGCCCGGCTTCGAGCGAGCAGAACAATCCCAGCAGTTGACCGAAGATCACGTCGAGCGGGGGACGCAAAGCATCCGGCGGCGTACTTTTGCCGAGATCGAGCGCCACATGCGCGACTTCTGAAATATCCGGCGTCAGCTCGAACCCGCTTACTGCAATCGTCGCGCCCAGCTTCTTGTCGTCTAGCTCCCGCAGCAGATCGCCTTCATACGATCGCGTCCCCGCACCCGAGGCCAGATAGGCGACAACTAGCGTCTGCCTGTCGATGAACGACAGCGGCCCGTGCCGCAGACCGAGGAACGATTCCGACATGGTGAAGATGCGTCCAGCCGTCAATTCCTGCACCTTCAATGCCGACTCCGCCGCCGTAGCCCGCAGCGCGCCAGACCCGAGGAAGCACACCCGCCGTAAAGCCGCTCTTCGCCAGCTTGGCCGCGGCATCGGCCGCCCGCGGCAGCAGCGACGCAGCGCTCGTGGCAAGCTGTTCGAGCATCGCGCCGTACCCGTCCAGGTCATCGAGATACGCGAGCGCCTGCCCCGCCACCACCATGTTCGAAAACGAGCTGGTCATCGCCAGACCGCGATCGTTGGTCGCCGGGTCCAGGACCAGTGCGCAGGATTGCGCCTGGCCGTGCATCAGCTTCGCCATTGCGCCCTGGGCGTTGCAGGTAATCACCAGGTGCGCCACGCGGGGAAAGCGGCGCCTCATCTCCTCGATGACCGCCACGCCCTCCGAGCTGTCGCCCGAGCGCGAGAACGAGATGCAAAGTGCACCCTATCAGTGCGAAGCCAGTCATCCATCCCGGTCAGCAGCTCGGTGCTGGCCACCGCGTGCACCGGCGTGCGCCACCGCCGCTGCAGAAGCCGCTCCACCGATCTGCCGACAAAATCCGAGGTCCCGGCCCCCGCCAGCAGCACCGGCCGGCCCGCCTGCCCGGCCACAAAAGCCCGAAGCCCCGCCTGCCGCCCCGGCACAGCGCCAGCGTCCCCGCCCACGTCTCCGGTTGCTGCGCAATCTCGCGAGCGGTATGCTCAGCCCCCAGACGATCCGGCAATCCCATCAAAGCACTCAGTGCATCCACAACCCTCTCCTAACCAACACGACCATTGCTCCAACAGTCGATGATTGTATTACACTCAAAACTGTAAATCGAAACAAAAAGAAAGGAAACGACAAGTCTCTTGGAGATCCGTCGCAAGGCCAACGATTTGATAGGGGGGAGTTCTACGCACGTGCTTCCTTCCGTGCTGGTTATAGGCGAACTGAACGTCGATATCGTGCTTTCCGGACTAGCCTCCCCTCCTGTACTCGGCAGCGAGGTCCTGGCCCAGGGAATGCAGATGGTGCTCGGCAGCGCCTCCGCCATCTTTGCGAGCGGCGTCGCACGGCTAGGCCACTCCGTTGGTTTCGTTGGCAAAGTGGGCGACGACGATTTTGGGAGATTTTGCCGGGAGGCATTGCTGAATGCAGGGATCTCGACTGATGGCCTCCTGCTTTCGCCGCGACCGACGGGCGCCACGATCGTGTTGAGCACGCCTGACGACCGCGCACTCGTCACCCACCTTGGCGCGATCGCCGACCTGGGATACAGCGATCTGCCGCCGGATCTCTTTAAGGGCTTCCGGCACCTGCACCTCACGTCATACTTTCTGCAGGAGCGTTTGCGCCCGGATTTTCCGCGGCTGGTCCGCGAGGCCAAGACGGCGGGACTTACGGTCTCTTTCGATCCCAACTCCGATCCGTCGCAAAGATGGTCGCGAGAGATATGGGAAGTCTTGCGCGTTGCCGATGTTGTGTTCGTGAACGAATCTGAAGCGCAGGCGCTTACGGGTACGACGAACACGACGGAAGCTCTCTCCCTGCTTGGAGAACGTACAGCCTGTGCCGTTGTGAAACAGGGTAGCGAAGGAGCGACTGCTGTACGAGGCACCGAGAGGGTGCACGTCGATGCATTCCGAGTGAATGTCGTAGACACGACCGGTGCTGGCGATTCCTTCGCAGCCGGCTTCGTGCACGGCTTGGTGACGAATCGGTCTTTACGTGAGTGTCTGCTGCTGGCAAATGCTGCCGGGGCGTTGTCCGCGACGGGCGTAGGCGGAACCGCCGCTCAGCCCGATGCCCCAACGCTGTTGGCCTTCCTCACGTCGCGCAAAGCGGAGGCTTCCGTGGAGCACACCGCGTGAGTTGGCCGGTGTTCGATTTCGTCGACGACAGGCAAAGATCGATGACATGCAAGGATAGGAGCCAACATGCCAGGCGATGAGCGAGATCCGTTCGTTTCGATGATGACGGCCGAGAGCAAGGTAACGCTCAATTTGAGTGACTTCGCGCCGCAATCGATGCTCCGCGTGCCAGAACACTCGATCCAGCGCCCGAAGTTCGCCGCGATCGACTTCCACAATCACATCGATGGAATGGAGCCGGCTGAGGTGTTGCGCATCATGGATGCCTGCGGCATCGAGCACCTGGTGAACATTACGATGAAGCCGGGTACCGATGGCATTGAGAGCCTCACCCGGCTTCGCACGGCGGCGGCTGGTCGATTTTCTACCATCGCATGGATGGATTGGCGCGATCTCCACGAAGACGGATTCTTTGAACGATCCGTTCGGCGATTGGAGCAATGCGTGTCCGCTGGCGCGATCGGCATGAAGATATGGAAAGACCTGGGTCTGCGCCTCCATGATCGCGATGGCTCGCTTCTGCGTATCGACGATGCGCGACTGGACCCGCTCTTCGCACGGGCAGCTGAATTGGGCGTCTTCATCATGTTCCACACGGCTGATCCGGCGGCATTTTTTCTGCCAACCGATGCGCACAACGAGCGCTTCGAGGAACTCTCGGCGCATCCAGACTGGAGCTTCTACGGGTCTGCGTTCAGCAGGGAAGAGCTTCTCGCGCAGCGGAACCGCGTCTTTGCCCGTCACCCGAAGACCCGCTTCCTTGCCGCTCACATGGGCGAACAACCGGAGGACCTGGCGTCACTCGCTGCAACGCTGGATGCACATTCGAACGTTCAGCTTGACATGTCGGCACGTGTAGCCGAATTGGGACGGCAGCCGTTCACCGCGCGGCGTTTTTTTCTGCGTTTCGCCGATCGCATTCTTTTTGGCGCGGACCTGTTGCCGGAGGAATCGATGTATCGAGCCCATTATCGCTTTTTCGAAACCGACGATGAATATTTTGAGTATCCGTCACATGCTTCTCGTCAGGGACGATGGCAGATCTACGGTCTGGCGCTGCCGGATGCGGTTCTTGAGCGCGTGTATCGAGGGAATGCTGTGACGCTACTCGCCCTGTCTCAGTAAACCGGTATTCCAACTATCCCCGCTCGTAATCGGTCCGGCAGTGTTTTACAGGTCCAGAGGAAGCGCGCTGAATGAGTTCCGGCTCGATCATGATCTCGGGTTCGTACTCGGCTGTTTTTTCGATTTGATCGATGATCGTCCTGGCTGCGATCTGGCCCATGCGTCGCAAGGGCTGACAGATCGTGGTCAACTCCGGTTTGAATATTACCGCCAGCGGTATGTCGTCAAATCCAACCACGGAAATATCCTCTGGCACGCGCAGTCCAGCCTCTTGAAGCGCCTGGATGGCTCCGATCGCAGAGATATCGTTGTAGGCAAAAAGAGCGGTGAAGCGTTGCCTCCGCGCCAGCAGTTGCTTCGTGGCAGGATACCCAAGCTCCGGAGTTGGGAGATCGGTTTCGATCTGCACCGTCAGTTCTGGCCGTACTCGGATTCCCAGCTCGTTTGCTACATCGCAAATCGCAACCCAACGTGTCTTGGAGTCAGAGCTGTCCTTCTGCCCTTTTAGGAATGCAATGTCTTGATGTCCAAGCTCCAGCAGATGAGTTAGCGCCATGCGAGCTGCCACCTTGTGATCGATGGTGATATTCGTTACGCCGGGCACGTGACGATGGCCGGCCACTGCCACGGTGGGAAGCGCGGGTTTCTCTTTGATGGATGTGTCGACTGTAATGAATCCTTCTACACCGCGCGCCAACAACATTTGCGAGTAAGTCTGCAAGACTCGTTGATCGTGACGATGGATCACGGTGAGGAAGAAATATTCCGAGTCTCGCAGATACTCTTCGATTCCGTTGATGATGCCCGCTCCGTAGGGGTCTCCAATCTGCTGTGCGATCACGCCGATGGTATAGGTGCGCTGCAGGCGCAGGGAGCGCGCGAAGTAATTTGGTTTGTAGTTAAGCTCCCGCGCGGCCTCCAGAATCCGGCGCTTTGTATGCTCCGGAATCGCGCGTGCCGCTGGCGAATCGTTCAGAGCGGCTGAAATCGTTCCTGCGGTCAGGTGCAAATGCTCCGCAAGGATCTTGAGAGTGACTCTACGTTCTTTGGTGTCCGACGTTCGCTTTGGCATCAGGCTTGGTGGCTCTTGCGGATCATCTGCGCGAGCCCGGCTCCTTGTGACGGTAGCGGTATTCGTTCTCCGGGGGAACACTCCTGTGGTTTAGTCGAGAGCTTGGATTCACATATGAAATGAGCGCCACGCAATCACGATTGAGCATCCAGGGGCTGTTAAGACTCTACTCGACACCGCCATGCTAACGATAACTGTCTTGCCTTGCGATCAAAAAAAATGAGTTCTAGCCCCAAACGGGATCATCGAGACGGGGCGGATACGTGTAAGAAGTTTGGAGATTGTCGCTGAAATTCCAAGGGGTAAAGACGTATGAGAAGAAAAATTGCATAACCGTCCGGCATTCAGCGCAGCTTCGGGCTAGGTTGCTGATCGGCTATTCACCCTGATGACTGGGATGTCGCCTAGTATGCGATCGTCCGGATTCCGACGAATTCTCGATATCGGCGGTGGTCGATATCCAAACGCAAATTCAACGGCGGCAGCTACAGCGAGTACGCTTTCATCTTCAAACGGCCGGCCGGCCACTTGTACTCCGATCGGGAGCCCCTCGGGGGAAGTGCCAACCGGAACAACTGCAGTAGGCGATGCAAGCACGTTGAACCATTGGGTGTAGCGCATTGCATCGAGATAATCAACCGCCGTGCCGTCGATCATCCACTCGCGCGCGCCGTGCCGGAAAGCCGGTACCGCACAGACGGGCGTCAGCAGAATAGGAAACTCGTGCATTTCCGCCAACAAACGAGCTCGAACCAGGTCGCAATCGGCCCATGCCTGAAGCAGAGACTCTGCTGTCAGCGATGGTTTGGAGCGCGCAATCTCCAGGAAGTTACGAAAAAGTGGGCTCAATTCCTGTTCACGTCCACGAATCGCAGCAGCATAGAACATTGCGCCGCACTGCACGAAGAATTTCCACCACAACTCGCGCGCTGCATCCAGCGACGCGGGACGAAATGGATGGACCTTGAAGCCCTGCCGCTCCAGAGCCCTTGCGGCGTCGCGTACCGCTTGCCGCGTCTCCGCGGTCACCGGAATCAGTCCATCGTCCTCGAACCATCCGATCGGGATCGCCTTGGCGTCCTCAATCGACACGGAACGAAGTTCAACCGGCGGGCTCACCGGATCGAAAGGATCCTGTGCTGCCAGTAACCGGAAAAGCAGATTCACATCAGCGACGGTGCGGCCCATCGGCCCAATGGCACCTAGTGTTGAAAATGGTCCAATGCACGGAGGATTGTGTCCGCGTCCGGGCACACGCCCGGGCGTTGGCTTCAATGAGCAGATGCCACAAAAGTGCGCAGGCTCGCGTACGGAGCCTCCACTGTCGCTGCCCAGCCCGCCTGCAGAGAGACCGGCGGCAATCGCCGACGCTTCGCCACCGCTCGATCCGCCTGCCGATCGGTCAAGATCCCACGGGTTGCTGGTCCTTCCATACAGCAGGTTGTCTGTCTCATACGCCATTAGAAACTCGGGGCAGTTTGTCGTTCCCAGGAACACGGCGCCGTTGCCGCGGAGCCGCCTCACCGCCTCCGCATCCGAAGCTGAGATGTTTCCGCGGTTCAGAACGCTACCGATCTCACAATGATGTCCTTGAACCGCGATGGACGATTTGATGGTGAGCGGAAGGCCGGCAAGTGCTCCGAACTGGACCCCGCGCGCTTGTGTGCGCACTCGCTCTGCATCGAAGTCGATGATGGCGTTCAGGAGTGGGTTGATGCGTTCGATCTGGCTTATATATTCGTCAGCCAGTTCAAGGGGCGAAATCTTACGCTGCTCAAGCAGTGCAAGTTGGGCGACGGCTGACAATAATGTGATGTTCATTCAGGCCACAACAGGCTGCGACGATGTACGTTGATGGACTAATGTTAGGTGCTGTAAGCGATCACTGGACTAGAAGCGGTGGATCGATGTCCGCCTGGATGGCAGAGACAATTATATAGTTGAGCGTTAGCATTGCAGCGCAGCTCGATTGTTGCAAAGTTGAGCATCCTGCGGCGCATTGCGAATTTGACCGGCATGGCCGTTCGTCGTTCGTTGACGATAAAGGCGACAATGATTCAGCTCAAGCGGGTGTACGAACCGGCGACTCCAGAGGACGGCACACGTTTTCTGGTGGAGCGCCTCTGGCCGCGAGGGATCAAAAAAGAATCTCTGCGCGTTGACGCGTGGCTGAAGGACGTGGCGCCCAGCACCGAGCTTCGCCGGTGGTTTGCTCATGATCCGGTGAAGTGGGAAGACTTCCAGAGAAGATATTTTGTTGAATTGGACGCAAATGCGGAGGCCCTGGCGCCCATCCGCAAAGCGGTACGCAAAGGCCCTGTCACACTACTCTTCAGTTCGCATGATGTGGCCCACAATAACGCGCTTGCTCTGAAGAGGTATCTGACAAGCCGTAGGAAGTGATGCAGTAGGATCGACTCACGCTGCCGCGCCGCCTTCAAAGTACCGTTCAATTTCCTCCAGAGTTTTTCCTTTTGTTTCTGGAAGGAAGAACGTCACGGTGATCAGGTAAATGACGGTAAATCCGGCAAAGAGAAAGAACATCGCGGAGTAGCCATATTTGCTAACAACCGGCAGAAAGATGCCCGCCAGCGTGGTTGACACCAACTGATTGATCACCAAAGCAATGCTCATGCCGTTCGATCGAATGCGAGTTGGCATCAATTCGGAAAGAGCCAGCCAGACGCATACGCCGGGACCGGAGGCATAAAACGCAGCAAATAAGTAGAGGCCTATGGCTACCAGCCAGCCATGTCCTGCGTCTGGGACACGGCCAATCGATGCTCGCTCGATCTTCAACGGAGCGTTGCGCGCCGCGTCGAGATTGCCGAAGGGATTTTTGAAGAATGCTTCTACCTTGTTATGCGGCACGCAATTGTCGCGGGTGATTTGAATCGGCGCGGCGCCCTGGTCGTCCGAACGGACGAAGCTGGTTGCGGCTGTGAAATCACCATAGGAGTAAATGACCGCCAAGGAGGCGCGCGCGCCGTTGATCTCGCTGCCACTGTAGCCCTTAGCAGCGAGCAGTCTCTTGGCCTCGGCCGCATCAAATGGCAAAGTCAGCGTTTGACTAGGCCCAACCATCGATTGAACGATGCTTCTGCAGTCCAGATTCGCCTTCTCTGTTGTTACGAAAAGCAGCCCCACTAGGACCAGTGAAGTAGTGACTCCGGCAGTTCCCACAATGAAAAGAAATTTGCGGCCTTTACGATCGATCAGCATCATGCCAACAATCGTCATAAGAAAGTTGACGAAGGTGAATAGGACATAGCCCCAATGAGCATGCAAGTCGGATAGCCCGCTTTGCAGCAGGATGTTGGTGTTATAAGCGACGATCGAGTTGATGCCAGTTGCGGTGTTGCAGAAGAGGATGACGCAGGCGAGCAGGAAGGGAATCACATACTTTCGCCGCAGGAGAGACTCTTTGATCTTACCGGCCGCGGACGATGTCTTGACTAGCGCCGTCTCCTCCATCTCCTTCAGTTCGAGATCGGCCTGCTCTAGGGTGCGCGATCGAAGCAGTGAGGCATAGGCCTGCTCTTTCTTACCACGCACGAACAGCCAGCGTGGAGATTCGGCAACGAACAGGCTGCCGAGGACGAAGAGCACTCCCGGCGGGAGCGATACCCAGAAGATGTGCCGCCACGCCTGGTCCTTGAACCCAAATACCGTGGCTGCAGTCGCGATGCGTGCCACGGCCTCAACCCGGTAGCTGTAATAGATCCCAATCAAAGCGGCTAAAACGATGCCCAGCGTCAGCAACCACTGAAAAACTCCAGTGCCCTTGCCTCGATGCGCCGCCGCAAGACACTCGGCAAGATAGAGCGGCACCACGACACCGATCAGGCCGCCGCTAACCCCCTGCAGCAAGCGTCCGAAGAAAAGCGGCCCATAACCGTGCGACAGTGCGATGATCGGGATGCTGACGACGAACGCCAATCCGCTGAGCGTCATCAGGGGTTTGCGGCCTATCCAGTCGGCCAGCAGTCCAGCAAACAGCGTCGAGATTACACTGCCAAGTAGAACCGCGGCCACGATAATGGAGAGCTGCCCGGCAGTCAATTGCGAGGTCGCTTCCAGGTACGGCAACGCCCCGCCAATGATGCCAACGTCTACTCCGTACAGCAGGCCGCCCAGGCCCGCCACTAGCAAAAGAAATCGATTGTAGCTGCGCTTCGTGTCCGGAGCAGAAAAATCTGACATGGAACCTTTCACGATCCTGGTATTTGCATTTCAAGCATTGCTTCCGCGCCACATTGGCGTCGGGAACTGCGCAAGCATCGCGCGCCCATCATAATAGCCAGCGGCGGCAGAGTGCCGGATTTCGCAGCCGCGGTCGCCAAAAGAGCTAATTGGAGCTGAGGGTGCCAAGCCAGCCATGCCGGTTGGGAAGTGCAGCCTCAATCGAACCGGCGGACATCGTAACCGTTGTCTCCGGGCTGATTTATCGTCAGAGACGCGGAAATCAGCGACGTTCGCCGGGAAGGTCCAGGCCTTGTACGGCGATTGCAGAGGATGCCTCAGATGTTCGGTTTGACGTCCGTACAGGCGGCAAAATGATAACGAAATGAAAACGTATCGATCCTGCACCGTTTTGGGGAGGGCTAAACGCATGGGCGGCTGGCATACTTAGAGGAGCGCTGAGGCCCTTATTGCGATTCGAAATCATCTTTCCTGATCGTGTAAGCCGGCCCACTTGAGACGAATCCAGGTGAAGAAGCCACTCGCATTGCTTCTTTTGACCGCTCTTCCCGCCCTCGCACAGGTGGACTATGGTGAGCTGCGTTTGAAGGTAGCGGATCCTTCGGGTGCCTCCATATCGGCTTCGGTCAAACTGACCTGCGCGGGCAATGGCTATGTCAAGACCTTCAACATCGATGCATCCGGGACGATCGCGGTTCACAGCATGCCCTATGGCGTGTATCAGGTTCAGGTAACGAAGCCGGGCTTCGCCTCCGCTTTGACGTCTATAGAAGTCCGTTCCGCACTGCCCGTCGCCGAAGACATCCAGCTCAGCCTCGCCTCGGTCGTCACCAAAGTAAACGTCACGGCGGCGAGCACGTTGATAGACCCCAGCAGTCCATCTTCTGTTATGCAGATCGGCGCGAAACAGATCGAGGAGCGGCTCTCCTCGCTCCCTGGGCGTTCCATCCAGGACCTCGTGAATTCCCAGCCGGGATGGATCTATGAAGGCAACGCCGTCCTTCATCCGCGCGGCTCCGAGTATCAAACTCAGTTCGTCATCGATGGCATTCCGCTTACCGACAACCGCTCTCCTAGCTTCGGACCCGAGATTGAAGCGGACGACCTGGATGCGATGAGTGTCTATACGGCCGGGTATCCGGCGGAGTACGGCAGAAAAATGGGCGGCGTGGTTGAGCTCGACACGCGCCGGCAAACAGACTCCGGCGTCCACGGCCAGCTTGTCCTCTCGGGCGGCAGTTACGACAGTGCGTCATCGTATGGCCAGTTACAGGATGTGTGGGGGAGAACACTGCCGGGGTAACGGCGTCCGGTAGCACAACAGCGCATTACCTCAATCCGGTGGTTCCGGAAAACTATACCAATACTGGAACCGCCGCAGATTTCTCCTCGAGATATGAGCGCGACCTCACGGTCCGGGACCGCCTGAGTTTCGATGTGCGTCATGAGTTGTCTCGTTTTCTCATTCCGAACGAACTGCTCCAGCAGCAGGCGGGACAGATTCAGAACGGAGACAATTTCGAAACGATGGGCACGGTGCACTATCAGCATATCGTCTCGCCGGATAGCCTCATTGCCGTTGCCGGTATGGTGCGCGACAACGCGAACAATCTGTATTCCAATCCGAAGTCCACGCCCGTCATCGCGTTTCAACACAACGATTTTCGCGAAGGGTATTTCAAGGGCACGCTGTCACTGCATCATGGCCGCCACCAGTTCAAGGCCGGTGTTGAGTCGGATGCCATCTTCCTTCACGAACACTTTAACTACAAAATCACCGACCCGGATGACTTCGATGACAACACTCCGCGGACTTTAAGCTCTTGCTGATCAGCGCCCGATTTGGAACAATCAGGTTTTGTCGAAGACCTGATCCGCTTTGGCAATTGGACAGTCAGCGCGGGACTGCGCTGGGACCATTATCAGCTCCTGCTCAATCAGAATGCTTTCAGTCCGCGTATCTCGATCGGCCGTTATGTGCCTTCACTCAACCTGGTGCTTCATGCTTCATTCGATCGCGTCTTTCAGACACCCTCCTTTGAAAACATCCTGATCTCCAGTTCTTCGCAAATTGATGCTCTCAGCGATCAGTTTCTCCATCTGCCTGTGCAGCCATCCTTGGGCAACTATTACGAAGGCGGTCTCACTCAGGCGCTCTTCAATCGACTACGCCTCGATATGAATGTCTACCGCCGTGATGTCAGAAACTATGCTGACGACGATCAACTTCTGAATACCGGAGTGAGCTACCCTATCGCTTTTGATAAGTCCGCTATCTACGGAGCCGAAGCAAAGCTGGCTATCTTACGGCTCGGCAAACTGAATGGCTATCTCAGTTACTCCTACATGGTTGGCAATGTATGGTTTCCGGTCACCGGAGGACTCTTCCTCGGTGACGACGTGGGCAACGCGGTGACCCAGTTAAACGGACACTTTCCGGACTCGCAAGATCAGCGCAACACGCTCAGAACGCGTTTCCAATATCAAATCCTTCCACGCATCTGGTTTGCCGCTGGTGCGGAGTATGGGTCAGGACTGCCCTTCGAATACGAAGGAACTGAGGCAGCTGCGTTAGCCCGGTACGGTCCGCAGGTGGTGAGCCGGATCAACTTCGAGCGCGGACGTATACGGCCTTTGCTTGCTGTCAACTCGTCCCTGGGTGCGGATGTTTACAGGAGCGAAAAGATGAACATGCGCTTTCAGGTCGATGGGGGCAATTTGAACAATCGCCTCAACGTCCTCGACTTTGGAGGCCTGTTCTCCGGCAATGCCATAGCGCCGGCACGCAGCGTTACCATGCGCTTGAACACTAGCTTCTAATAGAGACTCCAATCAGCATCATCTATGGACGGGTGTAGCCTTATTGCGTGAAACATGAAGAGGCAGCCGAGGTGCTTTCGATCCATGGGCGCGAAGTCCGCGTAACCCACCCCGACAAGCTGTATTTCTCAAAGCAGATTAAGCTCTCAAAGCTCGACATCGTTGAGTATTACTTGTCCGTTGCTGACGGCGCTCTTCGCGGCATTCAAGATCGTCCAATTGTTCTCAAACGCTTCGTGAATGGGGCTGAGGGTGAGGCGTTCTATCAAAAGCGCGCGCCTACTGAACGTCCTTCATGGTTGCGGACCGTCACATTGTCTTTTCCGTCGGGCAGGACTGCCGAAGAGCTCGTTGTGGATGATGCAGCGGGTCTGGCCTGGATCGTCAATCTGGGATGCATCGAACTGCATCCGCATCCCGTGCGCTCCGGCGATCTGGAGCATCCGGATGAACTACGGATCGATCTGGATCCCGGGCCAGGCGTTTCATGGACAGATGTGCGGCGAGTCTCTCTCGAGGTGAGATCGCTATTGGAGGAGTGCGGCCTTCGCGGCTGGCCAAAGACAAGTGGGTCGCGAGGCATGCACGTCATCGTACGAATCGAACCGAGATGGAACTTTACCGAAGTACGGCGCGCCGCGCTTGCACTCTCGCGAGAAGTGGAGCGACGCATGCCCACCATGGCCAGTTCAAAGTGGTGGAAAGAAGAGCGCCATGGCGTCTTCCTGGACTACAACCAGAACGCGAAAGACCGCACAACGGCCTCCGCCTACTCCGTCCGCCCGCTTCCCGATGCTCGTGTCTCTGCGCCACTTTACTGGCAGGAGGTTTCCGACTCCGACCCGGCAGACTTTACAGTCCTGACCATGCCGAAGCGTTTTGCTGAGCTCGGCGATCCCCACGCCTCCATCGACGCATCTCCCGGATCGCTCGAACGATTGCTGGACCTCGCGGCTAAGGACGAAGCTTCTGGCCTTGGCGATGCTCCCTGGCCGCCACATTTTCGTAAGGCAGACGGTGAAGCGCCGCGCGTTTCTCCTTCGCGCGCGAGGACCGTTTCGAAGACGACTGATAAGAAGAAGGCGGTCAGTAAGCCGCGGTCCAGAATGCCGCTTCTCGTGATCGCCAATTCGCCGAACGAAGAAGCTGCTCTGGCTGGTCTTGAGAGATGGAAGAAAGGATATCCGGAAGCAGCGGTATATCTGGCCGTGGACGATGTGCTGGTCGATAGAATGCGTGGAAGATCCTCCACCTGGACCCGCATTCGAGTGAACCTGCGGCACGTTCCCGAGGAGCTGCGCCCACCGCAGGAAACGCCTGACCCGGATGACGATCCGACACGTGAATGGCGAGAAACAGTATCTAAGAGAAAGAGTCAGAAATAGGTCTCAAGGCTAGCGGCCGCTCGCGAAAATCTGTTCCAGCTCGTGCGGCGGCACAACCTCGAGTTGAGCATAGGTGCAGTCGGCCGGTTTCTTATCCGAACGCCACCGTCGAAAGTGGGCCATGTGGCGGAATCGTCTCCCCTGCATGTGCTCATAAGCCACTTCGACCACGAGTTCGGGACGCAGCGGCTCCCACGATAAGTCCTTCCCCTGGCTCCAGCGGCTCTGTCCACCCGGCATGCGACTTCCCGTTGCAGTTTCGTCGTCTGCCCAGGATGCCCAGGGATGATCCACGAGTGCATTCTTCCGATACGGCACTACGAACTCCAGAAGCTCTCGTCGCTTGTCTTTCGTAAAGCTGGCGCAGACACCTACGTGCTGCAGCGTTCCGGATTCGTCAAAGAGCCCTAGTAGAAGTGAGCCGATTGCTTCACCCTCGGCATCTTTGTACCAGCGAAAGCCGGCCACAACGCAATCGCAGTCTCGCTCGTGTTTCACCTTGAGCATCACGCGTTTGCCGGCTTCATAGGTCCCATCCAGCGGCTTGACCATCACTCCGTCGAGACCGGCGCCTTCAAAGCGGCGAAACCAGTCGGAGGCGGTTGTTCGATCGCGCGTCGCCGGCGTCAGATGTAGTGGAGGAGCAGCAGACGCGAATAACTTCTCCAGTCGTGCGCGGCGACGATCGAACGCCTCCCCACACAGATCATCGTTCCCCTCGCATAGCAGGTCAAAGCACACAAACGATGCCGGCATCTGCTGTGACAGCAGCTTCACCCTCGATGCTGCAGGATGAATACGAAGCTGCAGGGCATCAAAATCAAGCGCACCATTCCGGGCGATCACGATTTCACCGTCCAGCACGTAACGGTCCGGCAACTGTCGAAGCAGTGGATCGATGAGTTCCGGAAAGTAGCGATTGAGTGATTTCTCATCGCGGCTCTGGACTAGGATCTCGTCTCCATCGCGGAAAATCAGAGCGCGAAATCCATCCCATTTGGGTTCGAAACTCCAGGTGCCTTCTTGGGGAATTTCATCGACCCGCTTGGCAAGCATGGGAAGGATGGGCGGATTTACAGGCAGGCGCACGCCTTCATCGTACCTCGTAGGCAGCCGCAAATCCGGTCATCTTCGCCGTTTGTTTGCCTTCTAGGCGCGCTTGACCTAAGCTGCATATGTGTTCGACAGATCGAGAATGTCCGTACCGACTTTCAAGTGACCATCAGCTATGCAACACGCCTCCGTGAAGAGCTCAGCCTTCGTGCCCTTTCGTGGGCCAGGCGCAACGACCTGCCTCACGAATGCACCATCGGAAACTTGCCCGCTGTTTTATTCCGCGAGACTGAGGATGGGACTCATGGGAATTTTCATCCGGCATCGTACAGGTGTATTCGCCGGAGGCCCGAATGGAATCGCCGGCTCGCGAAGTCTCACACCTCCGCGAGGCGCAGCCTGGTAAGTCATGACTCTGCGAGAAAGGAACTGGACACGGCCGCGAGTTCTGACGCGCTCCTCATGAATGTCTTCTGTCACCCACAAGCTTTTGGGACCGGTAGTTTTCTCCGCAGTCTACTCGGCACAAGGCCGCCCGAACGGCTTCAGTTCGGCTGCAAGCCCCGAGTACCCCTGATCGCAAATCATGTTGAGCGGACCGAAGTGGATCTCCGAATCGGAGATCTTTTGATCGAAGCGAAGCTCACGGAAGCTGAATTTCAGCGTGCTCCCCGTGTTCGCGTCGAACGTTATCGCGACTTCGAATCTGCCTTCGATGCGCACATGCTGCCGCAGACAAGCGAATCGTATCTCCATTACCAACTCATCCGCGGGGTTCTATCCGCATTCGCAGAGCAGGGAATTCGTTATTGTGTCATTTGCGATGCACGTCGTCCCGATCTTATTGACGCCTGGTTCACCGTCGTCAGGGCAGTTAAGCTCGAGTGCCTTCGCTCACAATTGCAATTGGTCACATGGCAGGAGATCGCCGGCACACTCCCACAATCCATGCGAGCATGGTTGGCCGGAAAGTATGGTATTGCATCGCAAGACGAGAAGCAGGGCGGCTGCGTTTCGCAAATTGATTGGAATTCTTAGCGGTCGAGTTGGGCCAAAACAACTCGGTAGCCGAATTGTCACAGATGCCGGAGTGCGACCTGGCTCTTCGAACGAGCCTCTTACCGGAGTGCGTATGCATATACGGCGCCTGGGACTGAGCCTTCTGGAGGCACGATCACAAAATAGTGTCCGAGTCCCTGGTCCAACAGCCCATTCTTTCCTCCGGGACCGGACGAGCAATCTTCTGAGGTCACATAGATTCAATCAAAATCGAATCACTGCTGAGCGGACAGGAGTCAGCTCATGCTCTCCCGCGCATCCTTCCACAGGTCAATCGAGCTCTCCTGGGCAAACTTGTCGATCTCCTTCAGCTCCTCGTCACTGAACTGTGGCCGCTGCATCGCATCGAGAGAGTCGTCGAGCTGTTGCACGTTGCGTGCTCCGATCAGCGCGGAGGTGACCCGCCGGTCACGTAGCACCCAGGCAATCGCCATCTGGGCGAGTGTCTGGCCGCGCTTTTGAGCGAGCCTGTCCAGTATGCGCACGCGGTTCAGGTTCTCATCATTCAGGAACTCTTTTTGAAACGAGCCCTGCGCCTTCGCGCGCGAATCTTCCGGCACTCCATTCAAATACTTATTGGTGAGCAGTCCCTGAGCCAACGGAGAGAATGCGATGCATCCTACTCCTAGCGCATCAAGGGTTGCCAGCAGTTCCCGTTCCACCCAGCGGTTCAGCATAGAGTAGGAAGGCTGATGAATGAGCAAGGGTACGCCCTCGCTCTGGAGCACGCGGAAAGCATCGCGCGTACGCTCCGCGCTGTAGGAAGATATGCCCACATAGAGTGCCTTGCCCTGACGAACCGCGTGGGCGAGCGCGCCCATCGTCTCTTCAAGCGGCGCATTCGTGGTGGGGCGGTGCGAATAGAAGATGTCGACGTATTCCAAGCCCATGCGTTGCAGGCTTTCATCGAGTGAGGCCAGCAGATATTTTCGAGAGCCGCCTACACCATAAGGACCGGGCCACATATCCCATCCGGCCTTGGTGGAGATCACGAGTTCGTTACGATGATGACGAAAGTCTTTGCGCAGTATCTCACCGAAGTTTTCCTCTGCCGATCCGTATGGCGGGCCATAGTTGTTAGCGAGGTCGAAGTGCGTCACACCGCGGTCGAAGGCACGGCGGATCACCGACCTACCTGTCTCGAAGATGTCGGCACCGCCAAAGTTCTGCCATAGACCTAGCGATACAGGCGGCAGGACAAGCCCGGATTTGCCGCACCGCCGGAACGTGGCTGCTTCATATCGTTTTGCATCGGGTATGTGGCTCATCGGCTCGATTCTCCTTCAGGCTCACGCAGTTGACAAACTTGAAGGCTCCCTCTACTGATGAACCCTCCAACCCTCTATTTCTAACATCGGTGCGCCGGGCCGAGACTAGCGAATCGAAAACCTCGCGGATCTTACCATTCGTCATAGTCGCGCCGATTTGAGAGATGCTTCTTTTGCTTTCAATTCGGCTGTCAAGTCGCGAGGCCAGGGCGGTGATCCATCTGGATAGTTCACTTTGCAACCTTCACACTCGCGAGAAACATGTCAACGATGGCATTGGCGGTGCGTTCAAGCTCAGCATCGCTTTCCCGCCTTGCAACCCCGGCAAGGAGACGGTAAAGAACATCGCCCGTCAGACAATCGTGGAGGAATACTGCCAGGCGTTCGATCGAAAGCGAGCTTTTACGCAGTTCATTCCGGTGATTCTCGAACACAACTCTGATGTAAGAAGCTGTTTTCGCCGGGCCATGCAGGTACCACGCTTCACCGACCTCAGGGCAGTTCGCTGCTTCTCCGATAGCGAGCCGATGGAGATCCACCGAGCGCTTTGCCGTGATGAGCTTCAGGATGTGGAAGGCGAGTTTTTTCAGGCTCTGTTCGAGGTTGAGGCCCGTATAGTCGAGTTTCGCGAGCGCCTCATTGGATTGGCGGCAAAGAGTCTCGATGCTGTTGATAAATAAGCCGCATTTCCCGCCAAACTCGCTATAGACTGTGCTCTTTGATCCACCGGCCAACTCAACCACTTTGTCAATTGTTACGCCATCATAGCCACGTTTCAGAAACAGGTCTGCTGCAATAGTTCGCAACTTGCCGTTCCGGGCTTCTGTTCGGCTTCGCTTTGCAGTCATTTTGCCCTCGTCCCCTTCGATCCCTTCCAAATCATCAAGCGGTGAACACCGCCGGCAAGCTAGCCATCCCGAGAGCAGAGGATTGCAATCCATCGCGCTCCGGTTGTACTGTACATTACAGTACACCATGAAACGGGACATCATCCATGATGCCGATCAAACAGCAAACCCCTTCTGCCTGGCGGCTCGCGCACGGTACATCAATTTCCTGCTTCGCAGTTCGAGGTTAAGCCATGCTCATTGCCGAAACGAAGTCTAGAAGCACGATCAACATCATCCACCGAGACCAAACGGATGCGGAGACGGTACAGAGGTCCGGCCCGCAGCGAATGTCGGCCATATCAGCAGCGCACGGAGTCACACCTGCCGTGTGCTCAGGCACACTTTTGGCTGCACATCAAGATCTGTGGCTTCCTGCACCTGAGGGCCCATCTGCCGCTAAGGTGTATCGCTCAGCAATCCATCGCAACCATTTTCTTGTCGCTCTGCATTATGCTGCTCTTCGGCCTTCAGCTGCTGGGCAGTCTTTTGCTGCTCGTTGAGCGCTGGAGCGTGCTGGCACTTGTGCTACTCGGACCCATCGCTCTCAACATCGCATTGTTCCATCTCCTCATGGGACCGGGTAGTTTCGTTTTCGCGCTGCTGCTGGGATTACTCGAATCAGGGGCAATTTGGACATGTCGTCGATATTTCGACTCCGCCCCCACTTTGAAAGAAAGGCGGGCCCGCTAGAGAGATCTCGATGGAACTATTTCGTGCAACCGGTTTTGAGTACGAGTAGGACACATTCCTCATCCAATAGAAAGACAGGAGCAATTCATGAGTAAAGCAGAGATACTTTCAGCTGCGGCCGCTGGCGTATTCACGATTGGCGGCGATCTAACGGTCAACCGGATGGGCTATGGCGCGATGCGCATCACCGGTCAGGGAGTCTGGGGACCGCCTCCAGACAAAACCGCCGCGCTCGCCACTCTACGGCGGACCCTTGAACTCGGTGTGAATCTGATCGACACCGCGGACTCCTACGGTCCTGGTACATCTGAAGAGTTGATCGCCGAAGCACTGTATCCCTATCCCGTCGGCCTGGTCATTGCGACCAAAGGTGGATGGGAACGGCCGGGGCCGGGTCAGTGGACGCACAATGCCAGTCCCAAACATCTCACAGAAGCTCTTGAAGGTAGTCTGAAGCGTCTGCATCTTGACCGGATCGATGTCTATCAGCTTCACGCTCCGGATAATGCAGTTTCCTTTGAAGCTTCAGTGGAAGCGCTGGCGAAGCTACGCGAGCAAGGCAAGATTCGCCATGTGGCGTTGTCGAATGTAACTCGCGAGCACATTGAGCGCGCTCGAAAGATTGTACCGATCGTCTCGGTACAGAACCGCTACAGCTTTGCCGACCGCGAGTCCGATTTCGTCGTCGACTACTGCGAGCAGAACAGCATCGCTTTTCTTCCGTGGGCACCGCTCGGTCAAGCGAAGGAGGCACATGAAGCCATCAAGAGAGCTGCGAATGAGCTGCATGCGACGCCCTTGCAGATCGCGCTGGTCTGGCTGCTCAAACGCTCCAAAGTGATCCTGCCGATCCCCGGAACCTCCTCAATCAAGCACCTGGAAGAAAATATCGCAGCAGCGGCTCTGGAAATGTCTCAGGCCGAGTACGACCAGCTATCCACCGTGAATCATCCACCGGCGAGCTTGCGCGGTTGAAGCTTGCATATCACCACAGCCGCCGATCTGTAGAGGAATGTAACTGATCGACAGCGTTTCGAAGATCAAGAGAGAGGTGTTCCCTTGGCCAACGATAAAAGGCCCGCACCCGCCATCGAGATTCCCGAGAATGAGCAGCAGGAAGTCAGTGCAGAACAGTCGCTCTTCGGGCGAGTCACCCGCCGTTCTTTTCTGTCGCACCTGGGCGCAGCCGGAATCGCAGCAACCGCTTCGCCTGTTCTCGCGGCGCCGGCTACACAAGAGTCACCCGCTGTGGAAGCAGCGTCGGAGACCCAAGCGTCCGCGGGTGCCGTACCAGTAACACTGCGGGTGAACGGAAAGAGTCATGTCCTTCGTCTCGATCCGCGGACCACACTGCTGGATTGTCTGCGAGAGAACTTGAACCTGCCGGGCACGAAAAAGGGCTGCGATCACGGGCAGTGCGGAGCCTGCACAGTGCATGTGAACGGCCAACGTGTGAACTCGTGCCTGTCATTTGCCGTGATGCACTCAGCAGATGAGATCACAACCATCGAGGGCATCGGCCAGCCGGATCATTTGCATCCGATGCAGGCCGCCTTCGTGGAACATGATGGATATCAGTGCGGCTATTGCACCTCTGGTCAGATTATGTCTGCTGTAGCCCTGCTGGGTGAGCCCGTTGGCTCCTCCGACGATGATGTCAAGCAGGCGATGTACGGAAATATCTGCCGTTGCGGTGCCTATCCCAACATCATTGCCGCTGTCCAAGCAGTGCGCCGCAATTCCTAACCAAATGGTCGTATCTCTTTCGCAGTGCAACGGAGTAGCGTATGCGAACCTTTCAGTACAGCCGGCCGGCCACATTAGATCAAGCAGTCCATGGCGGAGCCAAGTCAAAGACAGCACAACAGTATGCGGATGTTCGCTTTGTCGCAGGCGGTACCACGTTGGTGGATCTGATGAAGCTCGATGTGGAGCAGCCGAAGCAGCTGATCGACATCAATGCTCTCCCGCTTGAGCGCATCGAGCCTGCGTCTGGCGGTGCTCTGGTCATCGGGGCGTTGGCGCGAAACTCTACCGTGGCTCACCATCCGGTTGTCCAGCGCGACTACCCGGTGCTTTCCCAAGCATTGCTCTCCGGTGCGTCACCGCAACTGCGCAACATGGCAACGACCGCGGGCAATCTGCTGCAACGCACACGCTGCATGTACTTCCGTGAAACGGCGCATGCCTGCAACAAGCGCGAGCCGGGTGCGGGTTGCTCGGCCATTGGCGGACACAATCGGACACTTGCCATCCTGGGCACCAGCAAAGAATGCATCGCCTCGAATCCATCGGATCAGAATGTTGCCTTAACAGCGCTGGAAGCGACAATTCAGGTGCAAGGGATGAGAGGGAAGCGCAGCATTCCAATCCATGAGTTCTATCTCAAGCCCGGCGCAACGCCGAATCGGGAGAATGTTCTGGAGCCCGGCGACCTCATCGTCAGTATCACGCTGCCGGCTCCGGTTGATGGCGCTCGCTCGCATTACTTGAAGCTGCGCGATCGCGCTGCCTATGAGTTTGCGCTTGCCTCGGCAGCAATCATCGTCAAGCTGAAGGGCGACAGAATCGAGCATGCGCGTGTTGCCCTGGGTGGAGTTGGCACGGTTCCCTGGCGTTCTCACGAAGCAGAGCGCGTCTTGCACGGCGAACGAGCGGACGCTGCGATCTTTCGCAGAGCGGCGGAAGCGGCATTGAAGGACGCGCAGCCCGCGAGCGAGAACGGATTCAAGGTCGAGCTCGCGAAGCGCTGCATCGTGCGCGCACTCGCTGTGTCCACACAGTCTACTTAGCGCTCAACAGAGAAGCGGCGATGTCAATCGCTGTGGAGGGCAATCCCGATGATGTTCGAAGAACTTGTTGAGTTCATTGGCAGCCAGGACGGTGCTGCACCAAAGGTCGTCGATCCTAATGCACCGCCGCCGTCCGAGATCATCGGTGCAATGGTGCCGCGTATCGATGGTCCGTTGAAGACAACCGGCACGGCGCGCTACGCCTCTGATTACAACTTTCCGGGCTTGGTATACGCAGTGCCGGTCCGCGCGACAGTAGCTAGCGGCACGATCCGCCGCATCGATAGCACTGCCGCAGAAGCGATGCCGGGCGTGTTGCTGGTGATGCACCACGGCAACGTCATGCCGCTGTACCGGATTGCCCCGGGGGATGGCCGCAATAGCGAGAGCCGCCCTCCATTTGAAGATGAGACGGTCTACTACTGGGGTCAGTATGTCGCCGCGGTCATTGCGGAGACCTTCGAGCAGGCGCAAGCCGCTGCCGCCGCTGTGCGGGTAGAGTACGAACCCGCAAAATTCAACGTGGATTCTTCCTTGTCCGATAACGTGCCTGCTGAGGGACAGCCCGGCGGCCCACGCGTGATGAGCCATCGCGGCGATACCGATGGGGCATTTGCGTCGGCTCCGGTCAAGGTCGATGAGGTTTACATTACACCGGTCGAAACCCACAATCCGATGGAGATGCACGCCACGGTTGCTGTGTGGGACGGCAAACGATACACGCTATACGAATCCTCGCAGGGTGTGATGAACCATCAAAACGTGATAGCTCAGGTGTTGGGCGAGCCCAAGGAAAATGTTGAAGTCGTATCGCGATTTATCGGTTCGGGCTTCGGTGGCAAGCTTTTCCCGTGGCCTCATTCGGCAATTGCGGCGGCGGCCTCGCGGAAGCTGAAACGACCGGTGAAGCTCACGCTGAGCCGAAAAATGATGTTCTCGAACTCCGGGCATCGCCCGATCACGCAACAACGGATGCGCCTGGGCGCAACGCCGGATGGCAAACTGGTCTCTTTGCAGCAGGACTATCGCAACCACACCAGCTATGGAGACGATATCCGTGAGAACTGCGGCGAAGCGACGCCTTTCCTCTACAGCACACCAAATCTCAAGGTGACCTCCGCGCTGATCCGTCGCAATGTCGGAACACCTACGCCCATGCGGGGTCCCGGCGCTGTTCCAGGCCTCTTTGCAGTCGAATCTGCGATGGATGAGCTCGCCATCAAGCTGAGAATGGATCCCGTTGCGTTGCGGCTTTCGCTTGACACCCTCACGGATGAGGAGAAGAACAGGCCCTTCTCGTCGCGGCATCTCAAAGAATGTTTGCAGGTAGGCGCGGAGAGGTTTGGGTGGTCGCATCGTACGCCGGAAGTTGGTTCGATGCGCAAAGGCGATCTCATCCTCGGGTGGGGTGTGGCTGCCGCGTCCTGGGGCGCCAATCGTGGCGTTTGTCAGGCATCAGTCGAGCTACGCAATGACGGCACCGCGCGCGTGAGCTGCGGCACGCAGGACATTGGTACCGGCACGTATACCGTGATTGCTCAAATTGTGAGCGACAAGACCGGCGTTCCCGTCGGCAAGATAGATGTTGTTCTGGGCAGCAGCTCGCTACCGCCCGGCCCTACCTCTGGCGGCTCTACTGCGACATCTACCTTCATACCGGCGATCAGCGATGCCGCGAATGCCGCCGTCAATGTAGTCTTGAAAGTTGCATCCGGCGCCAAAGGCTCGCCTTTTCAAGGAAGGGAACTAGAGTCGATTGCGCTCGCCGCAGGTCGCGTACATGCGAAAGGTGGGTCTCCTGAGAGTGGCGTGCCGTATCAGGACATATCTGCGGGCGGCGAACCTTGCCAGCGCCAATGGCGATGGAAAAAGTGGAGGCTTGGGCGCGGATCCCAGATCTCACAATTACTCAACGCATTCCTTTGGCGCCCAATTTGTGGAGGTAGAGTGGGATCCAGGCATCGCTCGGTTGCGTGTCAGCCGTGTCGTGAGCGTTGTCGACGGCGGCCGGATCATGAACAAGAGGACCGGGACCAACCAGATGGCGGGCGCCATTGTCATGGGAGTTGGCATGGCACTGTTCGAAGAAACTATCTACGATCCGCGCAATGGCCACCCCATTAATGACAATTTCGCCGACTACATCGTTCCGACCATCGCTGACACGCCGCAGATAGACGTACACTTTCTCGACATTCCAGACCTGGTGCTCAATGAATATGGTGCGCGCGGCATCGGAGAGATTGGTCTGGCAGGCATTGCACCAGCCATCACCGCAGCGGTCTACCATGCCACGGGAGTACGAGTACGTAAGCTTCCCGTGCGAATCGAAGACCTGTTGGGAACGCAGACGACTGTTTAAAGGAGTGCATGGTCACTGCGAACGAATCGTATCGATGGTCGTAGATAACAAAAGGTTCGCGCAATTGACTTGCTGATCTGTACTCCCGACTCTCGCAGCCTGAAGCGCATGGCGATCCTTCGATGTACATCATCGACCATGTGTCTCCATCTTCGTTCCGCGGACTGGGGCTAGTGCTCCTCTTCTGCTCAGACGAAGTTCGCACAGTTCTCCAATCAGGGTCGCTGCCCACCAGTAGATGTTGTGCTCCGTCACCGATCTCCGCATGCGCCTCATCCGGTCGACCATCTCCGCAACGTCCATCTCCAGCGCTCGCGCTATCGCTTCTCCAGTGGAGCGAATGTCGTATGGGTTGACGATGACCGCGTCCCGCAGGTCCCTGGCTGCGCCGGTGAACCGGCTCAAGATCAACACTCCCCGCTCGTCCTGGCGCGCCGCGACATACTCCTTGGCCACAAGGTTCATACCATCGTGCAGAGACGTGACCATGCACAGGTGGGCCGCGCGATAGTAGCGCTGTACCTCCTGGTGGCTGTGCTGACGATTCAGGAAGACAATCGGCCTCCATTTACCACGTCGGAACCGTTCATTGATGCGGTTAGCCTCCTCTTCGACCTCTCGTTGAAAATCGGCATATCGTTGAATGTGGCTGCGCGAGGGGGCGCCAATCTGGATAAAAGTGAATTTCCCCTGATAACGCGGATGGCCTTCGAGAAACGACTCAACCGCCTGGAAGCGTTCGAGGATGCCTTTGGTATAGTCCACCCGGTCCACGCCCACACCGAGCAACGATGCTTCGATCCCTAGCTCTGCGATCAGTGCACTGCGTTCCTCTGCTGCATCATTTTCCGCAGGAGAGTCCGCCTCTTCAAGGATCTCCACGCTGATCGGAAACGGTAACACGGAGGACCAATGGTCTTTGCGTTTGACAGAAAAGTGTTCCCAATCCACCCGTGCCTCAAGCACGCGGTCCACGGTACTGAGAAAATTATTACAGTGCGCCTGGACATGAAATCCGATGAGATCCGCGCCGAGCAGACCATCCAGCAGCTCGAGTTGCCATGGACAGATGCTGAAGGCTTCAGGATTGGGCCAGGGAATGTGCCAGAAGATCGCGACTCTGGCGTGGGGCATCCGTTCTTTTACCATCCGCGGCAGTAGTGCGAAGTGGTAATCCTGGATCAGGACAACAGGATGCTTCTCGTTCGCCATCTCTTCCGCAACTGCATCGGCGAATCGAGCATTTACCTGGTTGTAGTATTCCCAGTCCGTGTCACGAAACGTCGGGCGCGTATGCGCCATATGACAAAGCGGCCACAAACCCTCATTGGCAAAGCCGTAGTAGTATCCCTCCTCTTCTTCCGGATTGAGCCAGACGCGACGGAGCGTATAGCGAGGATCGTCTGGAGGAACCTGCAACCGGTCATGACTGTCTACGGTTTCTCTGTCAGCATTTCCGCTTCCCTGTGCCACCCAGGTTCCATGACAGGCGCGAAGTATCGGTTCAAGAGCCGTAACCAGACCACTGGCTGGAACCGTAACCGTGATAGTGCCGCCTTGCCGGCTGTGAATGTACGGTTCGCGATTGGAGATGACAAACAAGCCGCTGCCATCCAGCTTCGTGCGGACATGGTCGGCGAGCCGCTCCGCGGTCCACAGCGATTCGTTCGTATTTCGCAGCCTCGCTTCGATCTCCGCCGCCGTTCGTGCCTGGCGCATGCTCTCTGCCAGCGGAGCCACCTCCCGCGCCAACGGCTGCAGAAAATCGAGCTCCATGGTTTCGGGCTGTATGGTGTGCCGTCCTGTACGCAGTGTCTTCATCCACTGTGCGGCGCGTGCGATCGGCCCGGCGAGACTCCAGCGCACGATCAGCAATGTTATGGCTACGATCACAAGCGCCAGGCCGGCGATGTGGACGAAGACCCGGCTCCAAACGCGGAAAATTTCAGCGCGGATGTAGGCCGTGTCGTAAACGATAACCATCCCGCCCGCCACGCTCCTGTTCACGGCGTGTAATGGTGCGGCCAGCAGGTAAATCCGCTTGAAGTGCAACCGCGTGTACCTGGTCTCGTGCCGGTTGCTCGCCATCGCGTCGGTAAGCGCAGGCGGATTTCCGGGCAGGACCTCACTAAGGTCTCGCGTCAAAGCCAAAGGGAAAAGATCCCGGTCGTATACGCCGACTCCCAGCAGATGATCGCGGTCGCTGAAGCGCTGGACCATCCGCTCGAGTCCAGGCCTGTCTCCGGCTTGCAGGTAATACTCCACATTCCCGGCGAGGCTCTCGCCAAATGTTTCGGCCTTCCGTTCCAAGTCACGGCGCAGAGCGTCCTTCTCCGCCTGGACCTGATACCAGGACGAGGCCAGGGACACCAGAGTGACCCCAACAATCAACGCCACGATCAATCGCAAACTCAAAATCCGCATAGGATCATCAATACCGTTCTCTGTGAATGAAGAAGAAATGTCACCTGCGCTTACCCTCCAGCGAAGCCGGCGTCTCTTGGGAGACAGCGGCAAATCAATCCGCGCCCGGGATCTACCAGGCTGAAGCGGGCTCTTACGTCCGCCGGTTATCTGTCCACATGGCGGTTGCTTGGCGTCATTCGCAGACCGCCATGATGAAGCCTTTGTCTATTCTTTCAGCAAATCGAAGAGTGAGGAGGTTCGCCGGTACGACGGGTTCCCCCGCGTGGCCGTCGGGCACGGATCGATCCCAAGAAAGCAGCATGATCGTACGCGAGCGCGTACTCTCGACGTTGATCGTGTCCTAGAGGGTAAAATCGACAGGCTGCCGTTCAGTTTTCAAGCAAATCGGTGATTTGGCGAAGCGCTACCGAACTGAACTGATCCTGCTCTACGGAGCGACCCCCGTCTGCTTCACCATTCAGGATGGCGGTTTGATTCGGCCCGGCAATTCCTGATAATCTTAAAACAGACTGAATTGGTCTAGATTAGACGGAAGGGAAGTTCCGTATGTTCAGGCTTAACAAATTGGCCGACTACGCGCTTGTGGTGATGCAGTATGTTGCCAGCCATCCGGATGAACGCTTGTATACCGCGCGAAGCCTCGCTCAGGCGACGCACCTTCCAGTGCCAACAGTCGTCAAGGTTTTAAAGGGACTGCTGGACCACGATTTGCTTGTCTCCCATCGCGGTGTCAAGGGTGGCTATGCCCCGGCACGGTCCGCTACACAAATCTCCGTGGCGGAGATCATCGAAGCAATCGAGGGACCGATGGGCTTCACCGAGTGTGCCATCGCACCAGGGCGCTGTGACCTGGAAGGGAGATGCAGAATCGAGGCGAACACTCGGATCATCGGTCAGATGATGGAAGAGACATTGAAAAGCATCAGCCTTGCCGATCTCACCGCTCTACTAAGCGTTGCCGCAAGGGCACCGAACCGCAGAAGCCTCATCACATCCATAACTCTACGTCCCGGGGGAGTGCAATGACCACGGTCAATACGATCGAAGAACTTGCGAACAGCGAATACAAATGGGGATTCATTAGCAAGATTGACGAGGACAGGATTCCGAGGGGATTGAGTGAAGACACGATCCGACTGATCTCCGCAAAAAAGGCCGAGCCGGAATTCATGCTCGAGTGGCGGCTCAAGGCATACCGCCATTGGGCGTCGTTGGAACGAGCACAGGCTGAGCCCAAATGGGCTTATGTGAAATACCCCGCGATCGATTATCAGGACATCGTCTATTACTCGGCGCCGAGGCCAAAGCCAAATCGTAAGAGTCTGGAGGAAGTGGATCCTGAAGTCCTGGAGGCCTACAGCAAGCTGGGCATCTCACTGGATGAGCAGAACCGGCTTTCCGGCGTGGCTGTGGATGCCGTGTTCGACAGCGTTTCAGTGGCCACTACATTCAAAGAAAAGCTGGCTGAAAAGGGCGTCATTTTCTGCTCGTTTTCGGAGGCTGTTCAAAAGCATCCTGACCTGGTCAAAACCTATCTCGGATCGGTTGTTCCTTACACTGACAACTTCTTTGCCGCGTTGAACGCCGCAGTGTTCAGCGATGGTTCGTTCGTATATGTGCCTAAGGGTGTCCGCTGCCCAATGGAGCTTTCGACGTACTTCCGCATTAACGCCGCAGACACGGGTCAGTTTGAGCGCACGCTGATTGTGGTGGAGGAAGGCGGTTATGCAAGTTACCTTGAAGGCTGCACCGCTCCCGTCCGCGATGAGAATCAGTTACATGCCGCGGTGGTTGAACTCGTGGCTCTTGACCATGCCCAGATCAAATACTCAACGGTGCAGAACTGGTATCCCGGCGACAAAGAAGGTCGCGGCGGTATCTACAACTTTGTAACCAAACGCGGCAAATGCCTAGGGAACAACTCCAAAATTTCATGGACCCAAGTCGAAACCGGTTCGGCGATCACCTGGAAATATCCGAGCTGCATTCTTATCGGCGATAACTCGGTAGGAGAATTTTATTCCGTTGCCTTAACCAACAACTATCAACAGGCCGATACAGGGACCAAGATGATTCATATCGGCAAGGGCACCAGGAGCACCATCGTTTCAAAGGGTATCTCCGCCGGACATGGGCAGAATACCTACCGCGGCCAGGTGAAAATCATGAAAGGTGCAGCTGGCGCGCGGAATTACACGCAGTGCGACTCGCTGTTGATCGGCGACCAATGCGGCGCGCACACATTTCCCTATATCGAAGTTAGAAATTCCAGCGCGCGCATGGAACATGAGGCGTCCACGTCCAAAATCGGCGAGGACCAGATCTTCTATTTTCGGCAACGTGGTCTTTCGGCAGAGGATGCCGTGTCCATGATTGTCAATGGATTCTGTAAGCAGGTCTTCCGGGAATTGCCGATGGAGTTTGCAGTGGAGGCGCAGAAGCTGCTGAGTGTCAGCTTGGAAGGGAGCGTTGGATAGATATGAGCCTGCTCGAAATTCGCGATCTGCACGCAACGGTGAACAATCAGGAAATCCTCAAAGGAATCAACCTGGTCGTTGATGCCGGTGAAGTCCACTCCATCATGGGACCAAACGGCTCGGGAAAGAGCACCCTGGCGCAGGTTTTGGCGCGCCGCGAAACCTATGAGGTCACAAAGGGACAAGTTCGGTTCAACGGCAAAGACCTGCTGGCTATGAAGCCGGAAGAAGCGGCCTGCGAAGGCCTTTTCATGGCATTCCAGTATCCGGTTGAAGTTCCCGGAATCACCAATCCTTACTTTCTCCGGGCGGCGCTAAATGCCCAGCGCAAACACCGCGGCGAGGACCCGCTGGATGCCATCGATTTTCTGCCTTTGCTAAAGGAAAAGATGCGGCTTCTGGAGATGGACGAACGCTTTCAGAGCCGCTCCGTGAACGAAGGCTTCTCCGGCGGCGAAAAGAAGCGGAACGAAATTGTTCAGATGGCAGTGCTCGATCCCAGGCTGGCAATCTTGGACGAAACAGACTCCGGTCTGGATATTGATGCTCTCAAGATCGTGGCTCAGGGAATCAATGCAATGCGACACGCAGACCGTGCCATAGTGCTGGTGACTCACTATCAGAGGCTGCTGGATTACATCGTTCCGGACCATGTGCATGTTCTGGCGGGAGGCAAGATCGTGAAGTCCGGAGGCCCGGAGCTGGCGCTTGAACTTGAGCGCGAGGGGTATGGATGGATCGAACCAGCCTTGGCGGGCGTACGGTAAGGGGGACGCTTGAGTACGGTTACAGAAATCACTGGGCTTGGCAGCTATCGCGAAGCGTTCAACAAACTCCAGCAGCGTACGTCGCCGTGTCAGCCCGAGTGGCTTCGATCGCTACGGCAGGAGGCGTTTGACCTCTTCTTTGATACCGGATTTCCAACCACGAAGGATGAGGCGTGGCGCTTTACCAACGTGACCGCCCTATCCCGCGAACAATTCAGCCTTCCGGAAGCCCGCGGCATTCAATTGACAACCGAAGATCTGCAACCGTTTATACTTCCCGGCGCCGCTTGCCGCCTGGTGTTTGTGAACGGGCACTTTGTGCCTGAGCTTTCGGACACGTCCCGTCCATCCGGAGTTGAAGCCGGCAGCCTGGCGGCCGAAATCGACAGTAATGCGGCAGCCCTTGAAGCGCACCTGGGCCGTTATCTCAATATCCGGAGCGACCCGTTCTGTAGTCTGAATACCGCCTTTCTCGAGGACGGCGCATATGTCCGCCTTGGGCGAAATGCGGTTCTCGAAGCGCCGATCCATCTGTTGTTTGTATCCGCGGAAACGGATATCCCGTCGATGACCCATCCGCGGAATCTTCTGATCGCGGAGCGCGATTCGCAGGCCAACATTGTGGAAGAACACGTGTCACTGGGCAACGAGAGCTTCTTGTCAAATAGCGCGACCGAACTGGTTGTGGCGGAAAACGCCGTCGTCGCGCATCACATGATCGAGCGTGAGAACAGGAAGACATTCCACCTTTCAACACTGCGCATCCACCAGGAGCGAAACGCAAACGTAAGCTTGCACTCCATACTGACCGGCGCTGCACTGGTACGCAACAACGTTCACCCTGTGTTGGCCGGTGAGGGAGGCGAGTGCCTGATCAATGGCCTGTTTATTGGCGATGAGCGGCAGCATCTGGACAACTACATGCTCGTTGAACACGCCAGTCCGCATTGCAGCAGCCATCAGTTTTACAACGGCATCCTGAGCGGCAGCGCGCATGGCGTTTTTCACGGACGTATCATCGTCCACAAGGACGCACAAAAGACGGATGCTAAGCAGACGAACCGCAACCTGTTGCTTTCCGATGACGCGCAGATCGACACGAAACCGCAGTTGGAAATTTACGCAGACGACGTCAAGTGCACCCATGGCGCGACCATCGGCCAGATTGATGAGAACGCGTTGTATTATCTGCGCTCCCGGGGCATCGATGAGAGCTCGGCGCGTGAACTACTGCTATTTGCATTTGCGGGGGAGTGTCTCGGACGCATCAAATCGGCGCAGGCGCGCGAATACGCGGAACGAATTGTCCATCAGTCCTTACCGGAAGGAACGCCACTCTTCGGTGGAGGGCGGGATGCCAAAAGGCAGTGGGAGGAAGTGGGATGAGTATTGCCACTGGGGTTCGCAGCTACGGCAATGTATCCGCAGGTTTTGACCTCCGCAAGGTGCGGGCGGATTTCCCTATCCTCAGTCGCGAGATACATGGTCGCCCGCTCGTATATCTGGATAACGCCGCCACTACGCAGAAGCCGCAGGCGGTGATCGACGCGATGTCCCATTACTACGCTTCCGACAATGCGAATATTCACCGCGGGGTGCATCTACTTTCCGAATCGGCCACCGAGGATTATGAGGCCGCGCGCCGAACCGTGCAGCATTTCCTGAATGCGGAGGACAGGAGCGAAATCATTTTCGTTCGCGGTACAACCGAAGCCATCAATCTTGTGGCGCAGACCTATGGCCGGACGCACGTCGGCGTCGGAGACGAAATCGTTATTTCCGCGATGGAGCACCACTCCAACATCGTGCCCTGGCAGATGCTGTGCGAAGAGAAAGGTGCGCGCCTGCGAATCGCGCCGATCAACGATGATGGTGAACTCCTGCTGGACGAATTTGGGGCGCTGATGAGCGCAAAGACCCGGCTCGTCGCGGTCACTCACGTATCCAACGCACTGGGTACCGTGAATCCAATCCGTCGCGTAGTGGAAATAGCCCACCGCTGCAAGGTGCCGATACTGGTTGATGGCGCTCAGGCCGTTCCACACGAACCGGTGGATGTTCGCGCGCTCGACTGTGATTTCTACGCCTTTTCAGGGCACAAGATTTATGGCCCAACCGGCATCGGAGTTTTGTATGGCAAGCGCCAGTTGCTCGACGCGATGCCTCCGTACCAGGGTGGCGGCGACATGATCCGGTCTGTCACCTTTGAAAAGACGCTCTACAACCAGCTTCCATACAAGTTTGAGGCAGGCACGCCTCACATCGCTGGGGCTATCGGGCTCGGCGCCGCACTCGATTATCTATCTAGAATCGAGATCGAAGGTGTTCGCGCTCACGAACGGAGATTGCTTGCTTACGGCACCGAGGCGCTGAACTCGGTGCCCGGTCTTCGCCTGATCGGCACCGCGAAAGAGAAGGTGGGGGTGCTTTCCTTCGTGATGGAGAACATCCACCCGCACGATATCGGCACCATTCTCGACCGGCAGGGAATTGCCATACGCACCGGGCACCATTGCGCCCAGCCACTGATGCAACGCTTCGGCATTCCAGCCACGGCCCGCGCTTCCCTTGCTGTATACAACACCGCTTCGGAGATCGATGCACTGGTCGCGGGCATCCACAAGCTCAAGGAGGTTTTCGCCTGATGTCGGAGCTACAAGACCTCTACCAGGAAGTCATTCTCGAGCACAGCAAGCACCCGCGGAATTTTCGCGTAATGGAGAGTGCGAACCGCAAGGCCGAAGGGTTCAACCCACTCTGCGGCGACCATTACACGATCTTTGTCGATGTTGCGGACGATGCGATTCGAGACCTCTCGTTCCAGGGCTCAGGATGTGCGATCTCCAAAGCGTCCGCATCCATGATGAGTCAGGCATTGAAAGATAAGACCACGGCAGAGGCCGAAGATCTGTTCGATAAATTTCATCGGATCATCACCGGACAGGAAACCGATACTGCCGATAGTCTCGGCAAACTCACAGTCTTCGCGGGCGTCGCAGCGTTCCCCACACGAGTGAAATGCGCCACCCTGGCTTGGCATACGTTACGCGCGGCGCTCGCGGGAAGGCAGATCGCTTCGACGGAATAGATTCGGCAACGAGCCCATATCTACCAGGGAGGGGAAATGACAAACCAGATTGTTGCATTGGCTCGCGACTGCCCCGCAACTCAGATTCCGAGCGGTTCTCTTCATATGCTGTCTGCCGGGACACCGGTGGTCATCACGCAAACTCTCGGAGGCAGCTATACCGTGACTACCGGATTTGGCTATCTCATGCGCATTGACGCCAAGGATGCGGATGCGCTGGGCTTCGCGGCGGCTCCGCAAGCAGAGTCCGCCAATGAGTTCAGCGAGCAGTCGGTATGGGACCAGTTAAAGACGGTCTATGACCCCGAAATCCCCGTCAACATCGTCGATCTCGGACTCGTCTATTCATGCCTCATCACTGAGACCGCGGGAAGTCACAGGATTAATATCACGATGTCCATGACGGCTCCCGGTTGCGGGATGGGTGACGTGCTCAAATCCGATATCGAACGAAAACTCACCGCCTTGCCCACCGTTAAGGAGGTCCACGTGGAAGTTGTCTTCGACCCGCCCTGGAGCCCTCGACTCATGTCGGAAGCAACCAGGCTGCAACTAGGATTGGATTAAAGCTACGGCGCAAGGCCTATAGGCACCCACCCCTCTTCGAGGCATTCGTCGATGGCGCCCGAAGACGCCGCTCGAAGAGTGCATTTCATAGAAACGGATGCTGCTGTTGTCAGGGCGTCTAGTCGTTGAAGATAGCTCCCACGGTGACGTCGGTAAGATAGAAGGTGTTGCCATTGTGATCGACATTCTGTCCACCCAACGTGACCGTGCACTGGTTGGTTCCATCCGGATTAAGAGTCCCGGTATTCCTGCAAGTGGAGGACCATCCGCCGAATTTGACTCCTGTTTGGGCGGGGGCAGTCAAGGTCACAGTGGTCCCCAGAGGATAAGTTGCGGTGCAGACCGAGCCTCCCGAGTGTCCGTCGGCGGCCCAACCGGGCCCGCAATGGATCACGTCTTGCGTATTAGTGGCGGAAGGAGCAGTTATCAGCCAGTTCTTGGTATCTAGCCCCTCGTTATACACAGTCAGCGTCGCCAGGAGTTGTGGGACAAAATTGAAGCAGGAGCCTGGGGTTGTTGGTGGGTTCGGCAGAACTAACGGGCAGCCGACGCTTGCCGTAGCGGTGGCTATCGATCCATTACTGTCGGTTGCCTCCGCAGTGATAGTGGCGCCTGCGGGGCCGTTGCTAGCCTCGTAAGCACTGACGACCCCGCCGTTTTCTGTGCCCCCGCTCGGTGGCGCGACACTGTAGTTGGTGATCGGAAATTTATTCGGTTCGGATGTAAGCCAGGTAACCGAGTTGGTCACATCTCTGACGGTTGGCGCGGTCGAAAACGTTCCAATCGCCAGGAACTGCCCGCTGTCCCAAAGTGCCAAAGACAATCCCGCTCGGAATGATGGTGAGCGAAAGGATATTACCCCCGCTCCCCCCGGCTGTACCTCCGGTTGATCCTGTACTGTGACACTTGTGCTCGAACTGACCGGGCCATTGAACGCCGTTGCCTCAGCCGTGATCGTCGTCGTTCCCGCCGCCACCGCCGTTACCATTCCGGTAGCGCTGACAGTTGCCACCGCAGGAGTGGTGGAACTCCAGGTCACCGTGCTGGTTATGTTCTGTGTCGAAGGGTGCATCGCATTGCCGAAGGTTCCGACTGCGGTTAATTGCGTAGTCTGGCCCACCGTCAGAGACTGACTTGCCGGTGTCACCTGAACCGAATCCAGGCCCGATGGGTTAGAGCATCCAATAATTGCGGCGCTAAGGCAGAGAAGCAAAAGTCCCCGAACACAACGGCGAGCGAACATGTAAGTCTCCTGGCATCGGCAACACCGGCGTCGAGACTGACAGAGCAAATCAGTCCTTGCACCGGCGCTTCGCGCTATCTCTCTATCTCTCTTCTGCAAACGGACAGCCATTTCTGGTTTTCGCCCATTTGTTTTGAAATCATTCAGTTACCTGCAAACCATCGCGCGTCGGTGTCATCGCACGTATACACGGCCCGGCCGGAGGGATACTCGGTGTACACAGTCATGGGCGGCCCTATCTCTGCAACTGCGTAGCTACGCGGGAGACCCGGCCCAGCAGAGCGTACTGACCCCGAGGGGCAAATGCTCAAGAGCGCTCTCCATGACGCCGAACCGACCGAATAGCTTCTCCGGGAGATAGAGGAAGTAGCTGGTTCGCAGCAGCTCAAAGCCGCCGGCCTTCAGGAGCCGGCCGGCGCCTGGGCTCGCCAGTAGTTCGGCGTCCACGTCTACGGCGCACCTTCCCCACGATGGTCCGTGTCGCCGGGTTCCACGGGTTGTGCTCGACAATGCAGTACAAGCCGCCCGGCGCGAGCACCCGCCGGATCTCGCTCGTCAGCAACGTTCGATCTCTGCCGTGCACGTGATGATAGACGCAGACCGAAGTTACAAAATCCATGGAGCCGTTTTCGTAGGGCAACGCCACGGGAGAAGCCTGTGCGCGTACTGAAAATGAGGCGCAGGAAGAGAGCATGTTGGCAGACGGATCGCACCCGGAGGCATGGGAGAAATGTTTCCCCGCCACTTCCAGCAGACTCCCCTGACCGCAGCCAACGTCCAGCCATCTCGATCTCGCCGGATCCATCCCCGCACGCTTCAGCAGTCTCTGGATCAGCATCCATTTCCTGCGGTGAAAGTGAAGCGGATCGGCCGCGAACCGGCCGCGGAGAGGATCATCGAGATAGTCCGCATAGGAATGCGCATACTGGTCAAACTCCGGGAGTGCAAGTACGTTCTCTCTAGTTACCATGGTCGTCATTCTTGCGCTCCATAAGGAGAATGCCGTCGTGAGTCCACACGGGCTTGTAGTGCGATTTCAGGTAGGGCTCAATGATGTTGTGCTTGAGATCTGATCCAGGGAAGAGGGCTTGCAACTTGTCTTCATCTTTCCTGTCCCACAAGACGTACTTCACTCGATGCTGAGCCAAAGTCTCTATAACTTCGTCAAATGCCGGCCGGGAACCAAATGTAAAGTTGTAGTAGACAGCGGCATAACGAGTGGGGTTAGTTGTAGCTGACAGGAAGTGGTACATGGGAGCGTAGGGGTAAATGAATAACTCTGCACCTGGCGGTACATGTTCGTCGATTGCAGAAACAACCGGGTCGTATACGATCGTCCTTACCTGACCCGCCCGGGTCGGCATAGGGCGAGCGATCAAAGCGACCATCAAAGTAGCGACGGCAAGGCACACGGACGTGATTGCCAGCACTTGAAGTGCGAGATTGAATCCCCTCTTCTGGCCTGCCCGAAGATAGAACACGCACAGGACGATCAGCAGCGGGGACCCGAACACGAGATGGCAGATATCTTTGCGGTGAATCTCGGACAGCCACAATGCAGTTCCTGCCAGCCAATACAGGATGATTTGCGGCTCCGCACTTTTAATTCCATGCCAGGCGCCCAGACCAATGAGGATGGCAGGAAGCGCTGCTACAAAAAGAAACGGGATGAGCAGGATTGTTGCCAACCCGACGGTCCAGTTGATGCCTTGCATTGGAACAACCCAATGTGTGAAGTTGTCTAGAATGAACGAGGCATAGTGGACGGAAAATGCCGGGCCATAATTGTGCGACGGCCACACTATCGTTGCATAGATCAGTTCACCGAGCGCGCCCCGACTCCAGAAGTAGCCGAGCATAGGGACTACCACGCCGACGCATCCAGCACTTACCCAGAGCAGCGCACCGAGAGAGGCCGACCGCCGATAATGCTGTATCCCCAACCAAGTGAGTACTGCCAGCAGCAGCAATACGCCTTTGGGCAGAAAGGTGAGGACCGTGGCTCCGATAAGTGCGCCCGCCGCGAGCAATAACCAGTTCTTATGCCCCTTCTGCCAGACAACCACGCAGACGACCGACAGGAGGGCGAAGAAATTGCTGTCGACGTGATGACTGATCGCCGGCCAAATTACCCCAAAATAGGTAGCAAATACAAGAACGCACGGCAGAACTTGATAACTGCGACAAACTCTGCGCGACAGGAAGTAGATGGACAGAGCGGTTCCCAGCGAGCTAACGAAAAGGTCCAAGCGGCTCGCAAGGAATGTAACGCCAAACAGTTTGAAAAAGAGCGCAAGCCAATAAAAGGTCCCCGGCCCCGTAACCTCGATGAAATCGCGGCCCAGAAGCTGACCATGTAGGGTTCTCACGGCTCCTTCAACGAGAATCCCCTCGTCCGTACGAGGCAGAAGCAGCCGCATGAAGGGAAGAAAATAGATGGAGGCACAGACAGTGAAGACCAGATACGGCAGATACTTTCGCGCATGCCGTCTTACCGCCGAGGCTCCGTCCGGCGTCACATTCCGCTCGGAGATTAACTCTATGGTTGACATGGTTTTCTAACGGCGCGGAGCCGAATTCCCCGTCAAGGTGTTCTCCGGGTCCCCGTCATCCTTATTGCGCTCCATGAGCCGGACGCCGTCGTGAACCCAGATTGGCTTGTAGTGCGATTCCAGATACGGCTCCATGATGAAGTGTTCAGGGCGTGCGCCTGGGAAGAGGACATCGATAACCTTACGCTGAACATTGTTGTCCCAGACCACATACCTCACTCTCTGTTGGTCCAGGCTTTGGATAGCATCTTCAAATTGCGCCGTCGTGTAGTAGTTATAGACAAGAAAGCTGTATCGAGTGGGGTTGTTGGTGTTGGACAAAAAGTAGTACATCGGGGAATAGGGATATAGGAAGAGAGCCCCCCCGGGGGCTACATGCTCATCGATGGCAGTCAGGACTGGATCCGGTGTGGACGCGCTCACCCGGCCTACGCGGGTCATTGTGGAATGTGCAAGCAAAGCCGACATCAGAGTGCAGCCGGCTAGACAGACTGACGCGATAGACAGAGTCTGGAGCATCAGGCCATATGCTTTGGTTCGCCGTTCCTGCAGGTAGAAGATGCATAAGACCACCAGCAGGGGTGAGCCTGATACAAGATGAGCTACATCTTTGCGATGCAGTTCCGAGAGCCAAAGTGCGGAGCCGGCCAGCCAGTAAAGAACGATCTCCATTCTTATCGTCTTCACTCCATCGCGAGCACCGAGAAGCAGTACGAGCGCAGGGAGTGTAGCTACGAAGAGGAATGGGATGACCAGAACGGATGCCGTACCTAGTGTCCAATTGGCACCGTGCCCAGGCACTATCCAGCGATCGAAATATTCTCGAAGTCCGAATGCATAATGCACGGAATTGACCGTTCCATAATTCCGTGACGGCCAAACGATGTTGGCATAGATCAAGTCCCCCAGCGCGCCATGGCTCCAGAAGTAGCCGAGCATCAACGCCATCACGCCGACACATCCCCCGGTTAGCCAGGCCAGGGCGGTGAGCGAAGCGGAGCGCCGGCGGTGCAGTATCAATAGCCAGACGAGAAACGCGAGCAGCAGCAGGAGGCCCTTTGGCTGCAGGGCAAGGATGGTGGCGCCGGCCAGTGCTCCCGCTGCGCATAGCAACCAGCTCTTACGGACATCCCGCCAGAGGACCATGCAAGTTACGGCGAGCAGAGCGAAGCAGTTGCTGATGAGGTGGTGGTTGAGATTCGGCCAGAACGTGCCGTAGTACGTACCGAAGACAAGGATGCAAGCCAATAGTTGATAGCTGCGGCAAACTCGGCGCGACAGGAAGTAGAGGGATAGCGCTGTGGCGAGGGAGGTGACGAAAAGACAGATCCGGCTTGCGAGAAAGGTTATCCCGAAGAGCTTGAAGAAGAGAGCAATCCAATAGAAAGTTCCGGGCCCCATGATTTCAAAAAAGTCGCGTCCGAGGAGTTGGCCGTGAACGACTCTGACTGCCCCTTCGACGAACGTCCCCTCGTTTGTGTATGGCAGGAGCAACCGCATGAAGGGGAGACAATATAAAGCGGCGCAGAGCGCGAAGACGAGATATGGGAGAAATCTTCGAATCCCGCGCTTTGTCTCGGGCGCACCTGGCGCGATGCGCTCGCCATCGCCCATCCGGGTGGTCAGCTCCGAGCTCATCTCTGCTGTCAACATAGTTCCAGCGGCTCAGTAAAGGGATTCAGATCAATTTGCACGCCGAGTCGAATGGTCAATAAGGGAAGATCGATCGCCGCTCATCTCCGCCGCGATGGTCTCGTTCCTTGCGGGGGAGAGTCTGTCGGAGCGGCCCGGTTTAGCCTGCGCCGTACATCTCTCCCGGCATGGATAACGAGTTGAATGGACCCATAGCCCGTTGTCGCCGATTAGAAGGTGCCGAGCTCGGTACCGAGGTTGATAAACAGTTGGTTGATGCCTGTGGCCAGCGATTTCATGCCGACGGTGGCTGAGAAGGCGATCAGGGCGACCACCAGGGCGTACTCGATCAGATCCTGACCTTCATCCTGCAGCATCAGAGTCTGCAATTTTGCGGACAGCTTGAGCATTGTTTCCTTCATCTCGATTTCCTCTCAGGTAGAGCAGTTTTCCGGACATGCCGGGCTTTGCCAGCATAGTTAGCACGTATCTGGCCAATGACCGGGACCGGATAACTCATATAAGTGAGTGAGTTACAGGTTTATGGAGAAAGTATGGTGTCCACGCGCGTTTACAGAGCGTCAGTTGGAGGCAAAGCGCGGTATACAGGTGTCACGGTATTGCCTGGCAGAGAGGCAGATTCAGGCGATATCTTGCCCGAGATATGGATGGTTCCAGCGGTATAAGTCTGCCGAAACGGAAGTGTAGGTCCTTCGACTTCGCGCCTTTGGCGCTTCGCTCAGATGACGCCGGTTGGTTTAGTCTTCTTCTTCCTCGTCGTCCTCGTCCTCATAGTCTTCGACGTCGTAGCCGTAGTCCTGTGGGGCGAGAGGTGTGCCTTCATCGGTGTAGGTGACGCTGCGAACGGCGCCAGAGATAGGGATGTGGATCTTCTGGACGTTGGCCGAGGCGACCTGCAGGCCGTAGAGGAGGAGCCCGGCGCGTTTGGTATCGAGCTGATTGGCGGCGAGTGCCTGGAGGACGTCGATGAGTGCGAGCTGGATCGAGGCGGTGTCCTCGACGGGCGGGAGGTCGAGCGGTGCGTTCTCCCAGGTGCTCGGGTTGGTGCTGGCGGCGCCGACGGGATAGGGGCCGTAGTCGATGGTCTGGATGGCGGCGGTGTTGTCGGACGGTGCAGGGAGCGCAGCGAAGCGACCGTCCGCGCGACGGAGGGTGTGACGGGCGGCCTGGCGCTCGCCTTGGCGATAATGCATGCGGGTATGGAAGTAGCACCAGGCGCTTTTCGAGAGTGCTGGCGAATTACAAGTGCCGCCAGATGAGAGAACATGTCGACATTCCGGATACATTGGAGTTCCTTTCTGAGTTGGGCGCGAACGGCTTCGCGGTCGTAGTGGCCGGTAGCCACATTGCGGGGGACCCCTCCCCCTCCCGGTGCGGGAGGCCGCGGTATAAAGCATGCTGCATGAACAGGTTGTAGCGTCTTCCGAACATCAAATTCGTCTTTCTAAAGGGGTTACGGCTAAATTCGTCTAAACAAATAACTTAGGGGCAGCAAAAAGCCGTCACGCTTCGAGATAGCGGCCGGCTGGATGCTGTCTGTGGAACTAAAAAAGCCACCGGTGAGGTGGCTTGTTGGATCCCGTTTGTAGGTGCAGGTGTGGCTGTTTTGTTTCTCTATTTCTAGAGTAGCAAATTGGATGGGGTGGTTTGGCAGGTTTCTAGACGAGGCCGAATCGAAAGTAATGCGACCGATCTCACCGGGACACGGGGCGAATGGTACAGGCGATCGCGCAGCGCGAGCGCGGGATATTCGATCACCTTCGCCATTGCGATTCGGCCGGGTGTCCACAGACCGGGTGCCGCGAAAAAGTGAACTATGTGCGCCAGCGTGATGGAGCATTGTGGCGGTGCCCACTGTGCGGCCTTGCACTGCAGGATGCCGGGTTGAGCATCAGTCATAGAGCGTCACTTATTTGTCCGGGAAGTTTCGGAGTGCGATATCGGCGAGAACTGGAGTGTGTCGCCGGGATGGACTGGCGTGTTTTGGAGTGTGCCTGCGGCGAGCTCGAGGACGGAGTGGGCGCGGAGACAACCTGACATACGCCAGGGCGGCACGCTGCTTCTCACCTTCCTGACAATGTTGCGGCGGTCGAGGAAGACGAGATCGATGGCGAAGCGCATTCCGAAGGTGTGAACTGCCTCGCAGGGGATGATCCATAGGCCCTCACCTTCGCCCAGGGATTGTCTACCGAGCAGGCCACGGGTGCGAGCAGGTCCGCGATCTGCGACGGTTACGCAAGATGCCACGGTGCTGTCGGTTCGCAGATTCCGAATCTCGAGCAGGTTCGGCGCGTCTCTCCCCGGTTTCGCAGGATCGCGTTTCAAGCCGAGGCGCCGGAGCCAGAGAGAGATATCCATAGAAGAAAACTAGAAGAGAACCGGAATGCAAAAAAACGCAATGCAAAGAACCGCAATCGAAAGAACCGTGACGCAATCCATCTGCAACGTGGCGGCTGGAGACGCGGTGGTCCTGGTCACCGATAGAGCATTTTTCCTGCTGCTGTGAAGCAGCGGAGATCATCTCGGCGTGGCCTTTCCTTAACGAAAGGCCACATCAGCTTCTGATCGTCGCCCGACACCTACAGGAAAAATGCGTTTACTGTGGCGCCGAAGCAGCCGTAGCTCCACCCGCGGCGCCCTGGGGCGTGTAACCGGTGGTTGTCATACTGTCGATCACCAATGGCTGTTCGGGTTTCATGCTCTCGACCAGTGTTTCCACCGGCATGGTGGGCGGCACATCCGGCAAGGGTTTTGCACCGGTGACGTCAGGCCCGGGAGTGGTCATGGGATGGTTGGAGTTCGAAGGCATGAAAGCAACAGGAAGATTGACCTGGGGCAGCGGGGCGCCTACAGGGATGGGCGCGACGATTTCAGGCGTGACGATGACGAGCAGCTCGGTGTTGGTCTTGGTCCGCTGAATGGAGTTGAAGAGCTTACCGAGAACCGGCACATCGCCGATGAAGGGAATCTTGTTGAGGCTCTGCGTCTCGCGATTGTCCAGCAAACCGCCGATGGCGAAGCTCTGTCCCTCCCTCAGCTCAACATCCGTCTTTACTCGTCGCACGGTGAGCCCGGGCACGACGAAGCCGGAGACGCTGATGCCGTTGGTGAAGTCGAGCGCACTCACCTCCGGCGCTACCTGCAGGCGGATGGTGTTGCGAGGCGTTACGGTGGGAATAAAGTTCAGTCGAACGCCAAACTCCTTGAACTGAATCGTAACCGCTCCTGTACCGCCGCCGGTGACGCCCTGCACGGTGGGATAGGGATACTCGCCTCCGGCGAGAAAGCTGGCCTGTTTTCCGTTGGTGGCGAGAACATTCGGCTCGGCAAGGATCTCCAGCAGCCCCTGGGTCTGCAGGGCCTGTATCGTTGCGCCCAGGTTGAGATCAGGGCGAAAGATGAACAGGTTCATGAAGCTGGACAGAGTTGTCGTCGTGGTGTTGCCGCCCGTGGTGAGAGGGCTGAACGACGGCGGAGGGAACTGCCCGGTGGTGACGCCGCCAATGGAGTTTGCCGCCCCGAGGCTGAAGATATTGAGCCCGAGCTGCTTCTCCGCGGTGCGGTCAACGCTGGCGAATCGTACCTTGAGCAGGATCTGCGGCTGGGACGGAGGAACGTCCACGTAGAGGAGGTTGACGACCTTGCCTGCTGTGGATGCGATCTGGACCGCACGCGCAGAGCTGGTCATGTCCTTCACGGTTCCGCGCATGAATACGAGGCCGTCCTCGGTAGTGACGCGGATCGGCTGTCCCGGAAGCTCCGTGCGCAACTCGCGGCGGAGTCCTTCCAAGCGGTCGCCGGCGATGCCCGGACTGGGGCGAACGACCACGTTGTAAAACTGCCTTCCGCCGCCGGACTCCCACACGATCAGGCTGGTGTCTCCAGCTGTCTTTCCGTTGACCAGGATCTCCTGCGGCGAGACAGCTGTGGCTTCGGCCACATCGCCGAGTCCAACGGCGATGCGCTGGATCGGCCGGGCAACATCGATCAGGGCAGATTTTCCGACAGGAACGAAGAGTTCATTGGCGGAGTCCTGCGTCGGCGCGTGAGGAGTCTTTGCAAGGTCGTCTGCAGTTTGGGCCGGTGCGGCAGAATAAGAAGAGCCGATCAAGAACATCAATAGGAGACAGGCGGGCACTTTCACTTTTTCCCCTCCGCCGTAACGAATTTTTCTTCACTTCTCTTGGAGCCGTTGAACACTTCAACCAGGTAGAGCTGGGATTGCGCGACGGGATGAGTGACGCGCCGGGGAGTTGCAAGCTTCTTGAGCGTGGGCTTGGCATCTCCATCGGTATAGAGATTCGTGAGCGCGGATCCCGAAACCTGCGCGACCTGTGTATCGAGTGGATTGCGCAGGATGAGCTGGATGTGGGTCTGGGTGCTGGCCAGGCTCAGCATCTCCGCCTGCTCCGGAGTCACCAGAAGATTGACCACCTGCACCTGTTTTGGCTTGCCTTCGCCATCCTTCTGAATGTCTGTTCCGGCGGACAGCACTTCGACATTCTGGAAGAGCGTCTTCACCTTCTGGCCCTCCGCAATGTTGACCGGCCCGGGAGGATTGCCGGAGATCAGCACGTCGACGCGCATGCCGGGCGTCACGAAGCCGGCAACGCCGACGACCTCGTCCACCTTCACAGCGCAGGCCCGCATTCCCTGCGGGATGGTTGCCGCGAGTCCTCCGCCTGAACCGGGCGTTGCAAGCCTGCTGTCGAGGATGGGCTCGCCCTGGTAGAGGTTGGAGACGACTCCACGGCCAATCGCATCTTCCTTCTTCAGGAGGGCTCCCTTTGGGAGCGAACCGACGAAGTCTGCGGTGCTCAGGTCGACATCACGAAGCAGGCTTCCCAATTTGATATCAGTGGCGGCGACGATCACCCGTGTGGCTCTGGGCTGCACCGCGCCAAGGCGATTGCCGATGACTCGATAGACGAGGTAGCTACAGAGTGCGGCCACTACAAACGCGCTGAAAAGGACTGTTGCGAGTCTTCGATTCATTCGGGACCTATTCGGACTGGCTTTTCAGCCGCCGCGCTTTCCGATGTCTTATGGGCAATTGCTGTGCCAAAGCGCTCGGGCCTGGGGCCTTGCGGAATCAGGGCTTTAAGTAGCGGAGCCTGGCTCCGGTGTGAACACCCGTATTCACCGCAATCCTGGATGTGTAGCCGCGCAGACACTCTTCCTGCCGCTTCGCGTCGAATCCGGCGCTGATTGAGGGCAAGCTGGTTGGCCTGCGGATTGCTACCGGTACCTGTACCCGCCTTCGATCTGTTTGCGAGGTGGATGGGCTACAGGCTGCCCCGGCAGGAAGCCGGGAGGAAGCAGACACATACACAGGAGTCCGGCGTTCATGGACCGATCTCGAATGATCTCCCTCTTTGCCGAGGCGCCATCGCCGCGCAGGGGCCCTTCCGGCTTTGTCGTCTCCGCGCTGATTCATGTTGCGGTGATTGGTCTTGGCTATGTCTACCTGCGGCAGGCGGTCCGGGTGCAGGACCTGATTGCGAACCAGCGATACAGCGTACGGCTGATCAACGTCGAGTCACCGCCACTGCGACGGATTCGCTCCGGGGGAAGCGGCGGCGGAAGTCCGGAGCTGTCGGCGGCGGTGATGCACGCGCCCGGCCCGGCGGGGCAGGCGTCTCCGTTGATTCACGAGGTGGTGCGACCAGCTCGCGCTGCCCAGACTCTGGTTCAGCCGGACCTGCCGCCGGATCTGCTGGCCAAGCAGGTGCCGCTGCCGCAGATGCTGATCTGGTCGGCAGGGCGCACGCCGACGGTCACCATCACGCCGCCTCGTCCGCAGCCGGTGAACGCCCCGGTGAAATACCCGTCGCTTGAAGCACCGAACGATCAGTTGAATATCGCCGAGGTGAAGATGGCCGCTACGGCGATCAGGGTGAGCGCGCTGACCCTGCCGACGAGCACAACCACTCCCATGGCGGTGAAGCATGCATCGCAGCCGATGCAGATGCCGGCGCTTGCCACCACTGCGGTGGGAACGGCGACGCCGGCGCGCGTCATCTCGCTGTCTGATGTTCAGATGGAGCGGGGAACGATCGCACTGCCTGCGCTCAATGAAATTGGTGCTGCGAATGGAGTCGACGATCCAACGGCCGAGAAGGGACTGGCAGGCAACAACGGCAATGGAGCAGGGAAGCAGAATGCCGGCGCCACCGGCAGCGGCGTGGGCGATCGCGGCAGTGACGCGTCCTCGGCGGGCGGCACCAGTCAGCGGGCCGCAGCGGGAACAGGGGCAGGCGGCGCGGCCGAGGGAGCGGGACGCGGCGGCAGGAGCGCCGGAACCGGCGACGGCGCGGCCGGCAGCGGGATTGGCGGAGGCGCCGCGGGAGACGGAGCTTCGATGACAGAGATCCGCCAGCCGATGGATGGGCAATTCGGCGCGGTGGTGGTTGGAGCGTCCTTAGCCGAGCGATATCCAGAGACCATGCAATTGTGGGCGGGGCGCCTGGCGTACACCGTGTACCTTCATGTGGGGCTGCAGAAGAACTGGATACTGCAATATGCCGTTGTCCGTGAGGCGGCTTCGGCGAGCGGCGATGATGCGACGCAACCGAATGCGCCATGGCCGTACCTGATGGAGCGGCCGCACCTCGCCCCTGACGACTTCAACTCGGATGCTGTTATGGTGCATGGCCGCTTGAATACCTCCGGGCACTTCGAGGCGTTGGCTGTGGTGTTTCCGACTGACTTTTCGCAGACGCAGTTTGTATTGAGCGCCCTCCGGCAGTGGCGCTTCCGGCCCGCCCGTCAGGACGGCAAGATCATCGCGGTCGAGGTACTGCTGATCATCCCGGAAGAAGAGTAGTGTTTGCCGCACGGTCGCATCTTTGATGCGACTTGCCGGGTTCGCTTCCTTTGGCTGCTCACGCTGAGCTCGAAGCAGAAGCACAATCGCGTCAGCGTCCCATGGAGAGTTCGGTTCTGAGCGGCCCGTTCCTTGCAGCGGTTTCTTGTGAGGACGCTGCATTCACGGGTTTGTGGCTGGGTTCCCTGTCTGTGCTTTTACTGCAGCGCCAGCGGACCGGCAGCCTCTACTGCGAGATCACCATCTGGGATGTGCTGGACATGGTGAGCGTCCGGCTGGGCACAAATGGAATCACCACCGGGAACCTGTAAGTCACCTTCACCTGAACCGCACTTCCCGGAGTATTGCAAGGCTTGAGCGTTCCCGTGCAAGTGGTGAGAGTAACTGGCACAGTTGCCGAAGCTGCAACCGTCAAGGCCGCCGGATTGATTCCGGGGAAGCCAAGACCCCGAACGTACGTCTGAAGCCCCGTCTGGTCGATGTTGCAGTTGGGGAAGCTGTTGCAGGCGGAGCCGCGGACGATGGCGTATCGGGTGGCTTCGCGGGCAATTTCGGAGACTACGTTGTAGCTGTAGAGCGCCAGGCAGATCGCCGTCACGCCAATGAGCAGCGTGAAGAGGATGGTCGAAGTCACCGCGAACTCGACAATCGCGGAACCGGACTCGTCGCGTGACGCACGGCGCACACGCCGGTCGAGGTGAAGACGCATGGCTCCGAGCCATGAGGCGACGCCGGAGCGCGCCCCGGAGCTGTTATGGGATAGGAATGGAGAAGCCTTCACGCGAGTCATTGCTCAATCACCATGATCGATTGGCCGGTCGCCGTGAACCTGGTCGGCAATCCCGGATATTGCGCCAGCGGGGTCACGGTCACGGAAGTATTCACCTGAACGGTTTTGATGATGGTATTCGGCGCCAGGCAGTTGCTGGCGGAAGCGGGGGGTATGAGGGCCGTACTGCAGGTGATCTGCGCGGATTGCGGCGTATTGCAGTAGCACGCGACGATCGGGTCAGCCGTGGTCAGACCGGTGAGGTTTACGCTGTCGTTCGCAGCGGCTAACTTGACGTTTGCAATATCTCCGGCCTTTTCGCTGCTCTGGGAGCCATACGATGCACCGGCGCGTGCGGCATTGGAGGCCAAAATGGACGCCCAGGCGAAGCGTGCAAACTCCGCCGATCCGAGCAGAAGAATCAAGAACAGCGGCACCGCGAGAGCAAGTTCTACCAGGCCCTGCGCGTCCTCGCCGCTTGCACTCCTGAGCGCTCTCCAATTGCCGTTCTTCTGCCGGAGCGGGGCATCCAACGGAATGATTGTCATTAGCTTGGCCATAATCTCACTCCACCAGTGCGATCGTATTGAGCGGGGAATCGGTGACTGTCTGCGTTAAATCGGTAAGGTTGATTGTCGCGTTTCCTTTGTCGTACAGGCTGCCGACAATCAGGTCGGTAGTAAGGTTCATGTTGGTATTGCCGCTGAGATCGAGCTCGGCGGAAGGCGCATAGATGATGCCGGTAAGGGTAGCGACCGGAGTGCCGTTGAATGAAACGTTGTTCGTATTGCCGGCGTCCTCGTAAATCAAGATGTGGTTGTATGGATTCGCCGGATCGCTGGGCGCGGTCAGGGTCAGGGTAGTGTTGCCGTTGCCGCCGCCGCCCAGGGTGCCTCCAGACGCGGATTGATTGCTTACAGGAATGGTTGTTGGAAGCTTTGTTGGAGGCGGAAGATAGATGGTGACGCCTGTTCCGGTGAGGGTGCCATGGCCGCTGAGGTCGAGTGTCCCGGTGAAGACATACGTTCCAGCGCTCATGTTGACCGTGAGGCCGGCGCCAATCGTAGGAGACCCGCTGTAGCAGACAACTCCGTTGGCATTTGGCTGCCACTGGACAACTTGCGGCGCCGGTCGTGCCGGCGGTGTCATGGGCGCCGCTGAGCAGGTGCCCCACGTAGAGGGGTCAGGCGGGGAGATCAGAGGTGCAAGCGGATCACTGACAGGTGCGATTTTGACCGGTGCAGGGCTGCTATCGCCGGTCTGACCCGTGGCCCCACCCACGACTCCAACGCCTCCCGCGGTCAGCGTACCGCCCGCGCCAGTGAAGACCAGTGCATTCGCGTTATTGGAGTCATCCACTACCTGACAGCCGGGCACATTCACATTGAAAGAGCCCTGCAGGTGGATGGTGTCTGCCGCGGTCGGGTTCAGCGCGTCAATACAAAGCGTGTCAAAGTTCGCGCCGTTGAACGCCACCGCGCGCGCCACCACCGGCATAGATGTGATACCCAACAGTTTCATAAAAAATAATGGTTTCGTCTGCCTGACAATGGCTTCCACATAGCCCGCGGCGCCGGCATGGGGGCCGTTAAGGGGCGGAGGGTTGACGGCTACGGAAATGCCGTTCGCACCATCGGTGAATCCGTTTTGTGCCGAAGCGGCCTGTCCGGCGGCCTTGATCTGGGCTACGCCAGCCCCCAGGACTCTGATCTCTTTCGCTCCCGCGATGGCCGCGGCGTCCGCGGCGCTCTGCAGGTTTCGCTTGGCGTGGAGGAGGACGCCGACATCAGCTGCTATACCCACAAAACCCAGAATGCAGATCATGAATGACAGCGCAACCAGAATCAGGGTCTGGCCGCTTTCTTCTTTCATCCGCTTCATATCTAGTCCTCCTCGCCTTCCGGTCCCCGATAACTTCTGCCGGCCCTAAGATCGTGCTTCCTTGCAGTTACAGATCGAATCAAATACCTTACGTTGCTCTCTCTAATCGGGCGGCCCTAAATGGGTGGCTCTAAATAGGTGGCTCCAGGGAACAGCCCAGCAGCAGGGAGGCGAGGAAACCGCGCAGCGCGTTGGCGTCCTCAACCTCAAGGCCGTCTGCGATGTAGCGCTGGACGCGCCGGCCCTCTTCTGTTTTCGGTACGACGAAGCGCAGGCCAACCCCGTCCTCGGCAGCGCGCATGACCCTGGTCTGTACGGTGATCGACTGCCTCACGCCGGCCTCGTCCTTCTCCGTGCGTTGCAGGGTGATCGTGATCAGAGTTCCCGGATACCATCGCTGCGTGGTCAGCAGATATATGCCGCTCGTGCTGACATCGCGAATGCAATGCGCAACCGGCGTGCCGCCATCCCAGAAATAGGCGACCAGGCGCGGGGCCACGTAGCGTTGCGGCCTCTTTTGATTGCGCGTCATCAGTTCTTCGAACCAGTTTTTCATCACTGTTCATCCGCTTCGAGCTGTGGATTCCGGCCCTGGCTGTTCTTCAATGGTGTAACTGTTTGTTAGTGTCTGAAGGCGGTCTTCCATCTCCTCCGGTGTGCAGATCAGCAACCGGTCCCCCTTCTGGGTTTGCGAGGAGTAGATGGTGTGCTGGGGAAGTTCGAGAACGCTGGCGGCCCGAATCCGCAAGGGTGCGATGCGGAATCTGGGAAAGTATTCAATCAGGTCAATGACCTGCTGAAACTCATCCAGATAGATCAGATCCAGGCGGAAGAGAACACCGAGGGTGTGGACGCCGTTGGAAGGCACGACCCAGATGCCTTCGTCGGAGCGTAGATGGAGCCTTCCTATCAACCCCTTGAGACGCGTGAAAGAGGTATCGGCCGCCGTGACGCGAAGGCCGAGAAAGCATTCACGAGTCTGGTTGTATACGCAAAGGGTAGGGGTCTTCATCCCGGTCTTGAGTCCTCGCGTGGCGTTCGGCACGATTGCAGGAGGGTGCGGATGCAGCTTCGATGCCGATGCCTGCTCCATCCCGTCCTCGATCATGACGCAACCAACGCTTTCTCTCGTCGTCTAGTCTGCCTGCGAAGAGGCGAAGCGGCCTCTCCCGACGACGCGGAAAAAGGCCGCAAAACACAGCTCATGCAACAACACGCGGCGACAGCCCGATGCCGCCAGTGACAGCGGCAGAGGGTTGCGCCCGTTTCTTCAATGCAACTCAAGTCGGCGCCGACGATGCTCGACCGCAGAGATCGCCGGCCCGCTTCCTAGTGCACGCGCGACCTGCGGCGCTGGACCAGGATAAACAGCACAACGCAAAACAGAACTCCGGCAACAACGCGAATGAGTGTCACATTATCCATTGCAATAGCCCTCCCTTCTTTAGTGAGTGAGATACGTTTTAAAAGACTCCGAGATCACGATGCAGGCTGGACCGAGAGTGACGACAAAAAGCGAGGGAAAGATGAACAACACCAGCGGGAATACCAGCTTCACCGTGGTTTTCGCCGCCTGCTCTTCGATCTTCTGCTTGCGTTGCGTGCGGAGCGTGTCTGAGTGCACGCGCAACGTCTTTGCCACGCTGGTACCGAACTTCTCGGACTGCACCAGCACCGAAACCAGATTGCGCACGCTATCGACTGCGGTGCGTTCTGCAAATTGCCGCCAGGCGTCTGTTCTGGCGCGGCCCGCCCGCTGCTCCAGCACGACCACGCCAAGCTCGTCGCTGATGGCAGGCTGCGCTGCGCGCAGCTCCTCGGCGGTCCGAACTGTCGCCTGGTCAAGACTCTGGCCAGCTTCGATACAGATGATCATCAGGTCCAGCACATCGGGCAGCCCGCGGCGTATCTTGGCCTGCCGGGACTTGATTTGTCTGCCCAGCCAGAAGTCGGGTGCAAGAAAGCCGAGCGCCAGTGCCAGCGCATAGGTGATGAAACCGCCAAAGTGAGCGAGACCGGTAGCGGCTACGATGAACAAAGAAAACCACTGGGACCACGATCTTCGCGCCATAGAAGAACTTTATGGCTGATTCATTGCGATAACCGGCCCGGACCAAACGTTGCTGCACCACGGAAAGCTCGGACTGACTGCGCGGCACCAGCCGCTCCAGTTGTCCAATCATGTTCTGGCCCAGCGATGTGCCGGTCCGCTGGAGTATGTCGAGGACGCTGGCCTTTTTCTGGCCCGGCGTGAGCAGACCGGACAGACGCTGCACCATGGCTTCTCTATAGAACAGAAGCAGGCCGGCACTGCTGATCAGCACGAAAATCACGACGAATGTAACAGTTGCGATACCCATAAAGCCTCACACTTCCATGTTCACGATCTTGCGTATGATGAGGGCGCCAATGACGGTCATGATCGAGGCAGAGTAGAGCAGCTCGCTCCCAACTCGCGGCGCCAGAGAAGGCTCATGGTTTCCGGATTGACCAGATACAGGCCGATGCCGAGCACCACCGGCAGGAAAGTCAGGATCCAGCCCGTGAGCCGTCCCTGTGCGGTATGGGTGCGAACCTGGCGCCTGAGGCGGAACCGCTCGCGGACGAGATAGGCTGCCTTGTCGAGCACCTCTGCCAGGTTGCCGCCACTCGCCCTCTGAATCATGATGGCGGTCACCACCATCCTTAAATCCTGGAGCGGGACGCGGGCCACGAGATTGTCCATCGCGGTCCGCAGATCGAGCCCATAGTTCTGCTCATCGAAGCAGATCTTGAATTCCGGGCCGAGCGGATCGGGGACTCTTCTGCCACCAGACCAAGGGCGGACACGATGCTGTGTCCGGCGCGAAGCGCGCTCACCATCAGATCGATGGCCTCGGGCAGCCCCTGCTCGAATCGGGCAAAGCGCTGTTTCTCTTTTGGCCATTACATAGAAGATCGGCGCTCCTCCCAGCAGGATCCCAATCAGCAAGGCGAGGATGATTGTTTCTGTCCGCAGATAGACCAGATATGCGGGGATCAGGAAGCAGGCCACCGACATGAGGAGCAAAATCCCGACTGTCCACTTCACATTCGCCTGATACAGCAGGGTGCGGAGGCGAGGAGCCACCTCCAGACGCAGCAACCAGCGGTTCAGCCAGGGTACGGCGCTGAAGAGCTCCTGCTTACGCAAGTCGACGATCTCGTCCGACGAGTTCGCATTTCCTCCGGCAGCCAGGGTGGATGCGAGGCGTGCCAATGTCTCTTTGGTCACCTGCGACGCTCCCGTGCCTCTGGCGACCAGAAGCAGAGCGACGACGGTGAAGACCCCGACAAAGACGACGATGAGCAGCAGCGACATACTGATGGCCTTCTCAGTTCCTTCTCTCAGTTCACTTCCAGGACCTGTTCGAACATGGTGGGCGGCAGGAAGATTCCGGAAACGCGCAGTCGATCAAGGAACTTTGGCCGGATGCCGGTGGGCTGGAATGCGCCGACGACTCTTCCATCGGGCCCGATGCCTTTTCTATTGAAGCTGAAGATCTCCTGCATGCTGATGACGTTCTCTTCCATGCCGGTGATCTCGGAGATGTTGACGACCTTTCGGGTGCCGTCGCTCATGCGGGATACCTGAACGACGATGGCGATCGCCGAGGCGATCTGCTGGCGCACGGTTCGCTCGGGCAGATTGAGGTTGCTCATGGCGACCATCGACTCCAGGCGCGAGAGCGCGTCGCGCGGAGTATTGGCGTGGATGGTGGTCATCGAACCTTCGTGGCCGGTATTCATCGCCTGCAGCATGTCGAATGCTTCTTCGCCGCGGACCTCGCCGATGATGATGCGGTCGGGCCGCATGCGGAGGCTGTTGATGAGCAGTTGCCGCTGGCGGATGGCGCCCATGCCCTTCGACGTTGGGAGGGCGAGTCTCCAGACGGACGATGTTTTCCTGTGCGAGCTGCAGTTCGGCGGCGTCCTCGATGGTGACGAGACGCTCGTTCTTCGGAATGTATTGCGAGAGGATATTCAGGAAAGTCGTCTTGCCGGCGCCCGTGCCGCCGGAGATCAGGATGCTGATGCGGGCGCGCACGGCCGCCGCAAGCATTTCCATCATTTCCGCGGAGATGCTCTTCAGCTCGACCAGCTGGTTGGCTGCGAGCGGGCCGGTGCCGAAGCGGCGGATCGAGAGCGCGGGCCCGTCGAGCGCCAGCGGCGGAATGATGGCGTTGACGCGCGAGCCGTCGGGCAGACGCGCATCGACCATAGGCGAGGACTCGTCCACCCGGCGACCCACGCGGGAGACGATGCGGTCGATGATCTGCATCAGGTGACGGTCGTCGCGGAACGTCGCGTCGGTCCTCTGCGAGAATGCCGCCTCGTTCGATGAACACCTGGTCCTTGCCGTTGACCAGGATGTCGGAGATCCTTCGGGTCGCGCAGCAGCGGCTCGAGCGGCCCCAGGCCGAAGACCTCGTCCAGAAGGTCGGACTGGATCTTCTGCTGCTCGTCCATAGCTGAGGGGAACGCTTCTGTTCGGCGATGATCTCCTACACCATGCCGGCGACCGCCTGCCGGGCCTGAGTTGAATTCGACGCGGGACAGCTTCTCCAGATCCAGCTCTGGAGATCAGGATGCGGTGGATATCGGCTTTGAAGTTTTCTAGATTCATGTGTTCCACGCTGTACCTTCCATGCCGTCTCGCAAGAGTGGCCTAGTCAGGCCGAAAATACTGAACTTCTTCTTCTTCGCTTCTTCTGCGGGTGAACAACCGGGCGCGGACCTCGCCATCTGCCGTATGGCCTGAGAGATGGGAGAGCCTTCGAGCACAAGCGGCGCCGCGGTGTTTTGTGCCTTGCGAACCGCCGCGTAGTCGCTGGGTACTTCCACTTGCCGGCATGGTGAGCGCCTTGGTGATCGCTTCTTCGTCGATCTCGACCGAGCGCGGGTTGAACCGGTTGAGAACGATCTCCAACTGCGGAGTCGCCGGACCGGAAATACTCGCTAGATGATTCGGTTCGCGTTGCGCAGTTCAGGAAGGCTCACCTGGAGAACCAGGTAGACCGTGGTGGCGGAGCTGAGCAGATGCGCGGCCTGCCAGGCCCATGCCGGCTCCGGCATCCACGACCACATAGTCGAAGTCCTGGCGCACGATATTCACCAGCTTCTCGATTGCATCGTCGGAGATTGCAGCCAGCGAAGCGTAGTCGATCCGGCGCCGCCAGCACCGACAGCCCGGAGCTGTGCTTGACCATGACGGTGGAGAGAAAATGCGAGTCCAGACGTTCCAGATTTCTCAAGCGCATCCAGGGCGGAGAGCGGTGCAGTCAACCCGAGGTCGATCGCGGTGTTCCCCAGGGGAAGATTGAGGTCGAGCAGGGCGGCGCGCTTGTGCGACTCCTGCGCAAGCGCAACCGCAAAGTTGGCAGGCCAGGGTGCTCACACCGGCTCCGCCTTTGGCGCCAAGGAAGATCAGAAGCTTTGCCTCGGCCTTCTTCACCGCACGATGTGCGGGACGGCGAACCGAGGCGCGCACCATGGCTTCGGCAATCGTGCCGGGCGCGATGGGTTGCGTGAGAAATTCGCGGGCACCGGCGCGCATGCAGCGTACGAGTAATTCGGAATCGGTATGGGCCGAGTAGACCATGACGGTTGCCGATGCCTGCCCGCAGATATGCTCGACCAGGTCCAGGGCATACTCGGGATTGGTATCCAGCTCGACGATGATGACGTCGAATGCGGAGTTCAGTATCTTGGGCAGATCGTCAAGCTCGGGATAGGCGGAAAACTCACGCACGGTGCCGGCATGGAATCCGAATACAGCCTTCGCCACGGCCTTACGACCCTGCGGCTCCGGGCCAATCACGGCGACAGACAAGATATCGGAACCGAGTGAGCTGGCATCCTGGGCGAAGGTCGAGGTCAAGTGTTCGGCCCTGTCTCCCATTCGCTGATTGCCTGGCGATTCAATCGACATTCGCATATCACTCCTGAGTCGTGGTACGTGTGCCTTTACCCCTTCACCGCGAAAAGAAGGAGACGAGGGTTCCTATGGCAATAGCCGGCGCATAGGGCATCTTTCGGGTGAGAGGGTTATGCAGAACCAGTTCCGGATGCGGGCGCAGGCCACGCTTGCCGATACTGAAGATCAACTCACCGGTACCGCTGAGTAACTCCCCCACAAAGCCTCCGGCGATCGCCCAGAAAACCGCCATCACTCCTCCTACAATGCCTATGAGGACCAGGGCGATGATGAGCTGATCCGGTCCGATCCATGCCCCTACAGCGGCCAGCAGTTTCACATCACCCATTCCCATCCCGCCCATCCAGTAGAGAAGCCCGAAGATGAGGCCACCGAGCGCCAGCCCCATCAAACTCTGACCGATTCCATGCCAGCCGTGAGTTACTCCAGAGACGACGATGCCTGTCACCAGGAAGGGCAGCACGAGCCAGTTGGGAATGCGACGGCTGCGCAGATCCGTAATGGTCGCTACGGTCAGAACGACGACGCTGGGCCACCAGGCGATGGAATGCATAGAAACTCCAGAGCCGAGAGGAGCAATTCGTTATCCAAACTCAGCCTGTGCAAGCAGATGTCTTAGATTCAGGCCCTTAGACTCTTCCCGCTCGTCTGGATGTGCACGGTTGTATACAGCGTGCGCCTTGACTGAAACGCCGGATACACACTGGGCGCCGATATCCCGCTGCTATTTCTCGGGAAAAACCAGCTGAGGCAAGAGACAGGGCCTGTGACGAAGACGGCTTCGTTGCCATGAACCACTCGGATTCGTCTGGGGGGGCCAGGAACCGTCTGGGTTCCGCTAACTTCGGCGATGCTCCATCGACGGCGAAGTTAGCGAGATAGTAGATCGTGATTACGAAATATGAAGTCCGAGATAGATAGAACCTGCGGAAAGCCGCCGGCTTCAGATTGCGTTGATAGGGCATGCGCAAGGTTTCTAGCAACTCGCGCGCCGTTAGCGGCTTACAGGTATGTGTACCGGTTACACTCAGCCCGTCGGCGGTTAGTTTGCCGCCGTTGAAAGTAGGCAGGTACCCACCGACAGTTACTACAGTTTTATAGACGATGAAGTCTACTTTCTATATCACTGATGCACATTCAACGCAAGTTAGAGGGCATTTTCCTGCGGTCCAGCCTGGACCCTTGTTTTTTCGTCGTCAGAGGGTGCTGGAAAGCGGTCTCGGCATTGCGCACTGTAATCTGCCCCCACCCCCGGTGCGGCAGTCTTGGGCCTTTGTCACCGGCTTAGCTGTCCGATGTAGGGGTGTCGCTTCATGATTCGAGTTTGCCTGTTCTCTGAAGATCGTAATTTGCAGCCCATTCTTTCCTCTGCCCTGGGCAAGGACTTCCTGGTTCACATGGAACCGTCGGAGGGCGGCGTCACCAGCGCGCTGGCTGCTGGTTCATGCGACGTTGTGCTTCTCGATCTCGACTCAGATCAGAAGGGACTTGAAGGAAGGTTGAAATCCTGCCGTCTCATCGTAGCGTCGAAGACCCCTTCGATTGTCATGGTGGACGACCATCTGCGTTCCTCAGCCATCGATCTGGTTCGGTTGGGTGCTTACGGCTACTGCCGTAAGCCGCCCTCCATTCGAGACCTCAAGACATTGCTGCGCCGCGCGCACGAGAATACCGTGCTGAAGCGCAAGCTGGACAACGTACAGCAGAAGTTTGAAGAAGTGAGCTATAGCTGCGACCGCATGATTGGTCACAGCTCTCCGATGCAGCAGGTCTACGATCTTGTCCATCGCGTGGCGAGCGTCAATGCGTCGGTGCTGGTGACAGGGGAAAGCGGTACAGGGAAGGAACTGATTGCGCAGGCAATCCACAATTTAGGTTCGCGCGGGCAGCGTCCCTTTGTTGCGGTGTGCTGTGGCGCGATACCGGAGACGCTGATCGAAGCCGAGCTTTTCGGTCATGAAAAGGGTGCGTTTACCGGCACCGTAGGTTCACGGGAAGGCTATCTGGAGCAGGCCGGTGACGGCACACTGTTCCTCGATGAGATCGGCGAGCTTAGCCTGAGCACACAGGTGAAGCTGCTGCGGGTCCTTCAGCAGCGCGAATTCAGCAGGCTGGGCAGCAATCGATTGATCCCATTGCGCGCTCGATTGATCTTTGCAACGCACCAGGACCTGGGGAACATGGTGGCCGAGGGCCGATTCAGGCAGGACCTCTACTATCGCATCAACGTGATGAGGATCGACGCTCCGTCACTGCACGAACACGCAGAGGATGTCCCAACCATCGCGATGCACTTTCTGCGACAGTACTCCGAGCAGTACGGCAAATTCGCCGACGGCATCGATACGGACGCGATGGCGCTTCTGCAAGGCTATTCGTGGCCTGGGAATGTTCGCGAGCTGGAAAATGTGATCCAGCGCGCCATCATCGTCACAAAGGACACCAGCATCTCCGTGGCGGATCTGCCCATCAACCTCCGGGAAGAGGGAGCTGCGGACGTTGAAGACTGCGCGTCCACCAGCACGTTCGAACGCCAGATCCGCGACTTCAAGCTGAAGCTTGCTGTCGACGCGGTCCGTGAGCACGATGGAAATAAAACGCTGGCTGCACGCAGCCTGCAGATTTCCCGAGCCTATCTGCACCGTCTGATCCGGCCGAATGGCCCGTCCTTAGTCGAGGATGAGATACTGCGGGCCCAGGAGCAAGCCCAGGGGCTGGGCACAGCGTGAGCAGTACCGCTGCCCTTCCGCCGAAGGCCGCGTCCAATACTGCACAGATCCTCCGGCTGGCCTTCTCCTTTCCGGTGGCATTGGTATCTCTGCTCCTGCCGCTTACGGTGTTTACCCTCCGATCCCGATTCAGCGATCCGGATATGTGGTGGCACCTGAAGACGGGTCAGGTCATCTGGACGACTTACACGATTCCCAAAGTAGATTTGTTTTCCTACACAACTCATCATCACGCCTGGATACCGCATGAGTGGCTGTCGCAACTGACGATCTACGCAGCGTACTTTGCCGGCGGTTATAGCGGGCTCATGGCATGGCTGTGCATTTTTTCGGCGGTTCTCCTGATTGCCGGCTATCTCTTATGTTCGATTTATTCCGGAAACGCCAAGGTAGCCTTTCTGGGCGCGCTGGTGATCTGGCTCTTTGCGACGGTAGGTTTCGCCGTTCGGCCGCAGATGATCGGGTATGTGCTTCTGCTTGTCGAGATTCTGCTGCTTCATCTCGGGAGAACGCGGAGTCCGCGATGGTTTTGGGCGTTGCCACCCCTTTTCGCGTTGTGGGTGAACTGCCACGCTTCCTTCATCGTCGGTATGGTGATCGCGGTAATAACGTGTGTGCTGTCGTTTGTTGGATTTCGGGCAGGGTCGCTGGTATCTACAAAGTGGGATCCGGCGCGCAGGAGATATCTTGCCTGGTGTCTGGCTCTTTCTTTTGCTGCTCTTCTTTTGAATCCCGTCGGCGCGAGGCAGATACTCTATCCGATCGACACAATGCTGCACCAACCTATCGGGCTGAGCCAGGTCCAGGAATGGCAGCCGCTTCAGGTTACAGACCCTCGCGCCGTCCTTCTCCTTCTGCTGCTGCTTTGCATCTTTCTCCTGGTCCTGATCCGTCGTTCGGAGCTGGAGTTACAGGAGCTTGTTTTCCTGGCACTGGGCTCCTGGATGGCTTTTAGTCATCAGCGCATGTTAATCGTCTTTGGAATTCTCGTCGCTCCTGTCCTATGTCGCATGCTCTCGGATCTGTGGGAGGGTTATGATGCGGAGCACGATCGGCCTTTGCTGAATGCGGCCTTCATCGTCTGCTCACTTCTCGTGGCAGTGTGGGCATTCCCCGGCCAGCGTGCGCTTGCGAGTCAGGTCGAACAGACGAGTCCGGTGAAGGCCGTTGCATTTTTGAAGACTCAGCATATCTCCGGACGAATGCTGAATGACTATGTCTATGGCGGATATCTGATCTGGGAGGCCCCGGAGTATCCGGTCTTTGTCGACGGTCGTGCCGATGTTTTTGAATGGACCGGTGTGCTCGCTGATTATGGAAAGTGGGCGACGCTCGAAAGCGATCCTCACGGGCTGCTCGATAAGTACAAAATCGATTTCTGCCTTCTATCTCGGAATGCGCCAATGGCGCGAGTGCTGCCGCTGATGGGTTGGAACCCTATTTACTCGGACAATCTATCAGTGATCTTCTTGAGGCCCCGATCCGATGCACCCGTGCCTCGCCGCTGAGATGGGATTTGCCGTCATCAGACTGTGGGCCCGGAGCACTCCATGAGTATCGCCGCCGTGCCGGAAAATCCGCTTGTCGCATCTGGGACGAGAAAGAGTCCATTGCGCATGGCCGCCGCCGCGTGCATGCTCGCGATCGGCGTCTGCATCCTGGCCTTCGCCATGTCAGGAAGCAATGCATCGAACCGCGACTTCGTCTGTTACTGGGCAGCCGGACATCAACTGGTGAACCACGGCAATCCCTACGACGGTGCCGCGATCCTTCGCCTCGAACGGCAAGCAGGATTCACCGACAGCCGGCCTTTCTTTATGCGCAACCCGCCTATCGCGTTTTTCATGGCATGGCCGCTGGGCTTTGTAGGTGTACGGGCGGGCGCGGTGCTCTGGTCGCTTGCGCTTGTGGGCGCGCTGATGATCTCTATCCGGCTTCTCTGGACCATGTACGGGCGGCCCGCAGACCGGATGCATCTCGTCGGCTATTGCTTTGCGCCTGTGCTCGCCTGCCTGCTCGCGGGGCAGATCGGCATCCTGCTGCTGTTGGGTGCCGTGCTGTTCCTCCGTTTTCACCAGACGCGCCCCACGCTCGCAGGCATGTCGCTCCTGCTTTGCGCGTTGAAGCCGCATCTGTTTTTTCCTTTTGCGGTGGTGTTGTGCATGTGGGCCATCCGCGGGCGCGCCTACCGGATTTTCATCGGAGCGGCCGGCGCGATGGCAGCCACGCTATGCTTCAGCTTCCTGCTTGATCGAGCCGCATGGCAGCATTATGCGGCGATGGCCGCGCAGGCCAGGCTGCAGGACGAATTCATCCCTACCCTCAGCCTGATGTTGCGCTTGCTGGTCCATCGTCAGGCAGTCTGGCTGCAATTCGTGCCTGCCGTAGTGGCATGTGCCTGGGCCGCATGGTTCTTCATGAAACATCGAACCTATTGGGACTGGATGGAACACGGCTCGCTGTTGATGCTCATCTCCATCCTGGTGGCGCCCTATGCATGGTTCAGCGATCAGGCAGTGCTGCTGCCGGCGCTTTTCGGTGCGCTCTACCGACAATTGCGAACCGGCGGCGCCCTTTTTCCGTTTACCTGCGCGATGGGACTGTCGCTGCTGCAGGTACTGGCAGGAACCGGCATTGGCTCCGCCTTTTACCTATGGACTGCGCCGGCATGGTTTGCATTGTGGTTGATGAGCAACGCGAGGAAACCCAAAATCTCTCCGTTGAGCGAAGTCATCGAGGCGCACAGCGCCTGAGGTCACGGCAAAAAATCGGTGATGCCGCTTCTATCGAGATGCGGCAGATGCTGGGAAGCCCGGCCATATTTCGCATAACGACAGTCATCCCGTGAATGTTCCGAATTTATCGCAATCGCTCTCACAAATTATTTTGTGG
>CAVVSP010000013.1:0-41355 GCA_963750845.1 uncultured Acidobacteriaceae bacterium | reverse complement strand
ACTAGCGGGCGGCCCAGTATAAGGCTCATGCAGCTTGCCCTGCTCTGCATGCTCGCTCTTACCTCCAGATTGTCTGCGCACCGCTCCACCCACAGCCAGGGGATCGCTAAGTAGCGCCACCAGAAAGATCAGCGCCAGGGAGAATGTCGGCTCGGTAGAACGCCACGGGAATCGCAACCGCGTAAATCACAGTCGCGATCAGATTCTTCCGCATTCGATGCGCGTTGCAGCAGGACAAGTTCCGCTCCGCCAATACCCTGACGGCCAATGACGCGGTCCAGTACGGAAAAGGCCACGCCCGCCACAAGCATAGTCGCCGCATAGACAGCGGTAGGGAACGGGCCGAGCCGCGTGCTCTCCATCCATTCGGTGAAAAACGGTTCCAGCGCATGAAAAACAGCAACGCGATGTTCGCCCACAGGATGGGCAGGTCCACCCGCTTCACCCGATGGAAAAGGTGGTGGTGGTTGATCCATACACGCAACATAAAAGAAGCTGATGATGTAGCTGATGAAGAGTGGCCACTCATGCAATAGGGCGTGAGGATCAGGTTTCCCGGGGCTCTTCAGCTCCAGCACCATGATGGTGAGGATGATGGCGATCACGCCGTCGGAGAAGGCCTCCAGCCGTCCCGGCGACAGCGGCTCATCCCCGACCATTCGGTTTCTCGCTCGTTCACGGCTCATGCTGGTCAGTAAAGCATTTTTTCTGCGCCTTGAGGCGCTAAAATCCATCGGCCATGTCTGCATGTGCCAGCCGATTGGCACGTTCAAAAAAAAGGTTGCGATCAGGGCGCCCCTACCGTCATAGCCGCCTCGATGGCCGCATCGCTTTTTGGGTACATACTGGGCGAGGACCGCACAACAATCTCAATCCGTAACAATCTCAATCAAAGAGCTGAGGAACATGGCACATATCGATCCCTGGTTAGCGCTTGGCGTCTCGATTTTCACCGCCGTCACTGATGCGGTGTACGTCTTATTCAATGCGGCCGTCTCGTCACGCAGGCGTGTACCCGCGGCCACCTGGAGCAGCGTCTGGTACCTCCTGTTGGCCTTCGCAGTCATCAGCTACACGCGAAACTGGCTCTACGTCGGATTCGCCGCAGCCGGATAGTGGATTGGTGCCTATGCCTCGCTGACCCTGCTGCGCGGAACGGATATGCGAAAACACTCCGGACACCTCTAACCTCCTCTCGGTCCTCCTCTCGTTCGCACGCCGAGTGGGTCGGAAATCCCGCCGGCGTGGCCTTTTCGCAACGAAAGAGTCGCGAATACGGCCTCCGTCGAGGCTCCAGCGCCCGGGAATAGCACCAAAAGTTTGGGCAATACCGCCTTTCGGTGATGGTCGACCTCCCGTCACCTTACTAAGGTAAGGGTGTCAAGACCGAACGCCCCATCTTGGGACTACCACTAACGGAGAGACTCATGGCCACTACCCAACGCAGCCTTATCGGAAAGAACATCATCATCACTGGCGACATCTCCGCCACGGAGGACCTGGTCGTCGAAGGTCGCGTCACCGGCAAAATTCTCTTGAACGAGAGCCGCCTGACCGTGGGCGAAGAAGGATACCTGCAGTCGCACATCACCGCCCGCGAGGTAGTCATCTCCGGCCGCGTCGATGGCCAGATTCATGCCTCCGAGCGCGTTGAGCTGCGCCACACCGCCCAGGTTACCGGCGATATCGTCGCGCCGCGTCTCATCATCCATCAGGATGCGGTCGTCAAGGGCACAGTCGATCTCTCGCCCTCAATTGCCATGAAGCAGCAGAAGCAGGCGAAGAAGGAAGCCGAAACGCAGAGTGGAGTTCAGATCGACGGCTTGCCTCCCGCGCTTCGAGCCCGCGATCGCCGCTGCGGCCCAGGCTTCTGTCGCTGCTCCGGCGTACGCCAGCTAGGCACAGGCTGGCCGCGCAACCAGCCCTCCCCCGGCGGCCGGCACGGGCGCGCGAGCATCTTTTCCGTGCCGCGGTAATCTGTGCCGCATCTAAAGTTTGTAGTCATTTTGCAGAGAGGCCCCAATGCGCGGGGCCTTCTTTTTTGCGCGCTCTCACTCCACCAAGGGGCAGTGAAGTGAGGGATCTGTTGGTCCTCTCCCAAATCAGCTCGTAGCATACGGATCGATCTTCAGCTTCGATCCCGTGCTCCACTCCGTCATCGGCTTCACCGTCGTGACTTCATGGTCGCGCCGCTTCCAGCTTCCGCGGATATAGTCGCGGTTCATCGTCGCAATCACTTCGAGCTGGATTTCTTTTGGGCACGCACCCGTGCACTCGCCGATGTTGGTGCAGCCGCCAAAGCCCTCCGCGTTCATCTGCGCCACCATGTGCAGCGCGCGGCGGTCTCGCTCCGGCACTCCCTGCGGCAGAACGCTGAGATGCGCAATCTTCGCGCCGGTGAAGAGCGCCGACGATGCATTCGGACACGCCGCCACGCACGCGCCGCAGCCGATGCACGCCGCCGCGTCCATCGCGCGGTCCGACGTCTCCTTGCTCACCAGGATCGCGTTGCCATCCGGCGCATTGCCCGTCGAAACGGAGATGTAGCCGCCGGCCGCGATGATGCGGTCGAAGGAGCGCCGGTCGACCACCAGGTCCTTGATGGCAGGGAAAGCCGCGGCGCGCCACGGCTCGATCACCAGTTCCTCGCCATCCTTGAAGTGCCGCATGGTCAACTGGCAAACCGTTGTTGCCGGCATCGGCCCGTGCGGGACGCCGTTGATCATGAAGCCGCACGAGCCGCAGATGCCCTCGCGGCAGTCGTGCTCAAAGGCCACCGGCTCTTCGCCGCGCTCGATCAGCGTCTCGTTCAGCACGTCCAGGCACTCCAGCATGGACATCTCCGGATTCACATCGTTCACCGGATAGCTGACGAACTTGCCGCTTGTCCTTGCGGCCGGTCTGCCGCCAGATCTTCAGCGTCAGTTTCATTTACTTGTAGCTCCTCTGGCTCGGGTGCACGTATTCGAATTCGAGCGGCTCTTTGTTCAGACTCCGGCTGATTGCCCGGCCCGCGATATCCCCACGCCGCCACGTAGGAGAAGTGCTCATCATCGCGCATGCGCCTCGCCGTCCGGCGTCTGGTACTCCTCGCGGAAGTGGCCGCCGCAGCTCTCGTTGCGCTCCAGCGCGTCGATGCACATCAGCTCGCCCAGCTCGAGGAAGTCCGCCACGCCGCCCGGCCTTTTCGAGGCTCTGGTTCAAGTCATCGCCTGAGCCCGGCACGGTGACGTTTTGCCAGTACTCTTCGCGCAGCTCGCGGATCTGCCCAATCGCCGTTCGCAATCCCTCGGCTGTGCGCGACATGCCGCAGTACTCCCACATGATCTTGCCCAGCTCGCGATGGAATGAGTCCACCGTCCGCTTGCCCTTGATCGAGAGCAGCTTCGCGATCGTCTCGTCCACGCACGCGACGGCGTTGCGAACCTCGGCGTTCGACTCGCTCCACCTTGTCCAGCTTGTTCGTCGCCAGGTAGTTGCCGATGGTGTAGGGAATGACGAAGTAGCCGTCGGACAGCCCCTGCATCAGCGCGCTCGCGCCCAGCCGGTTGGCGCCGTGATCGGAGAAGTTCGCCTCACCCAGCACGAACAGCCCCGGGATGGTGGTCAGCAAGTGGTAATCCACCCACAGGCCGCCCATGGTGTAGTGAATCGCCGGATAGATGCGCATCGGCACCTTGTACGGATTCTCGTCCGTGATGCGCTCGTACATGTCGAACAGGTTGCCGTAGCGCTCGCGGATGGTTCCTCGCCCAGCGCGCCGGATCGCGTCCGCAAAGTCGAGATACACGCCCAGGCCGCTCTCGCCCACGCCGCGGCCCTCGTCGCATACGGCCTTCGCGTTGCGCGAGGCCACGTCGCGCGGGACGAGGTTGCCGAAGCTCGGATAGCGCCGCTCCAGATAGTAGTCGCGCTCCGCTTCAGGAATCTGGTCCGGCGTGCGCTTGTCGCCCTTGTTCTTCGGCACCCAGATGCGGCCGTCGTTGCGCAGCGACTCGCGACATCAGCGTCAGCTTCGATTGATACTCGCCCGACACCGGGATGCACGTCGGATGGATCTGCGTGTAGCAGGGATTGGCGAACAGCGCGCCGCGCTTGTGCGCACGCCAGCTCGCGGTCACATTCGATCCCTTCGCATTGGTCGACAGGTAATAGACGTTTCCGTAGCCGCCCGTTGCCAGGATCACCGCATCCGCGATGTGCGTCGTGATCTCGCCCGTCACCAGATTGCGCGCCACGATGCCGCGCGCCTTGCCGTCGATCACGATCAGGTCCAGCATCTCGGTGCGCGCGAGCATCTCCACGCTGCCCGCATGCACCTGCCGCTCCAGCGCCTGGTAGGCGCCCAGAAGCAGTTGCTGGCCGGTCTGCCCGCGCGCGTAGAAGGTGCGTGACACCTGCGCGCCGCCGAACGAACGATTGGTCAGCGTGCCGCCGTACTCGCGCGCGAACGGAACACCTTGCGCCACGCACTGGTCGATGATGCTCACGCTGATCTCGGCCAGCCGGTAGACGTTGGCCTCGCGCGAGCGAAAATCGCCGCCCTTCACCGTGTCGTAGAAGAGCCGGTAGACGCTGTCGCCGTCATTCTGGTAATTCTTCGCGGCGTTGATGCCGCCCTGCGCCGCAATCGAGTGCGCGCGCCGCGGCGAATCCTGGAAGCAGAAGCACTTTACGTTGTAGCCGAGCTCGCCCAGCGTGGCCGAAGCCGAACGCGCCCGCCAGCCCCGAGCCCACGACGATGATCGTGTGCTTGCGCTTGTTCGCCGGGTTCACCAGCTTCAGATCGAACTTCGTCTTGTCCCACGCCTGCTCAATCGGTCCGGTCGGAACCCGTGGAGTCCAGTGCCATCTATTTCACCACCCCCAGCATGACGCTGATCGGAATCGAGATATACCCCAGCACAATCACCAGCCGCGACCACCCATGCTGCGCTCTTCAAAATCGGCGTGTGCCGCGGATGATTCATGCCCAAGCGACTGGAACATGCTCCAGATGCCATGCCGCAGATGCAGCCCCAGCAGAATCATCGAGAAGATGTACCAGACCGAAACCCACCAAACCTGAAAGCCCGCGACCACGTTGTGGTACACATCGCCCTCGATGAATGCCGCTCCCGGGTGATAGTAGCCGGCGGTCAGGTGCAGCAGGTGGAAGATCACGAACGCCAGCACGATCGGCCCGCTCCAGTACATGGTGCGCGACGCGTAAGAGGACGCGATCGCCTTCTTGTGCCGAGTAGCCCACCGGCCGGCGCGCTTCTTCAGGAGGGCAGCTGCACTGTCGCGATGATGTGCAGAGTCACGCAGATCGAGCAGCAGAATACGCACCGGCCACAGCAGCTCGCCCAGCTCGTGCAGCAGCTGCCGTAGGCGTTCAGCTTCGCCGGACCCTCGAAGACCTGCAGGTTGCCGCGCCAGGTGGCCAATCACGAAGAGGAACAGGATGGCGCCCGTCACCGCCATCACCGCCTTCTTGCCGTTCGTCGAACCCCAGAAGCCCGGCGCGCGCTCGTTCTGCACCCCTACCGCACTCGTGCTCATTCGATCTGTCCCGCCTTGCTCGTTAGTCTCACGGACCACCTCAGGTTAGCTACAGAAATCTCGCAGGCACAGCCCACAGTGAGGCAAAAACACGCCTCAGCGATCGCCAATGATGCTGCAGAAAAGCCTCAGGAGGTCGGCGGATCGGTGCAGGGAAGCCACTCATTATTATGGGTGGCGGTACGAACGACCGTCAACATGGAGCAGAGCACGCCACCGCGTTGATCACAATCGTTCGTTCCCCATCTGCTCCAGCAGGGCCTGCAACGCCCGCCCGCGATGGCTCAGCCTCTGCTTCGTTTCGAGATCAATCTCCGCCATCGTCTTATTCAGCTCCGGTAGCCAGAACAGCGGATCGTAGCCGAAGCCGCCCGTCCCGCGCGGCTCCGCGACGATCTGCCCCTCCACCGAGCCATCAGCCGTACGCAGCGTCACGCCATCCCGCGCCGCCGCCAGAGCACAGCGGTAGCGCGCCAGCCACGGCTGCGGCGTTCCGCGCTCGCGAAGCTTCTCCAGCAGATACAGATTGTTCCGCTGGTCCATCGAAGCATCCCCCGTGCCACCCGCGAATCCGGCATCCTCCGCATAGCGAGCCGACCGCACCCCCGGTGCACCGTCAAGCGCATCCACTTCGAGCCCGGAATCGTCCGCCAACACCAGCAGCCCCGGCCGGACCCGACTATATGCCTCCGCCTTCAGTCGCGCATTTGCGCTGAAGGTCGCGCCGTCCTCCGCCGGGCGCGGAGATATCCTTCAATCCCGGCAACACCGCGATCTCCGCGCCGAAGACCCCCGCAGCCGCGACAAAATCGCGCAGCTTGCCCGCATTGGAGCTGGCCACATACAGCGCTTCTTTCAGATTCTGGCGCACTCAATGCATCGCTCCGTGATCGTGATGCAGTCACCATGGCCTTCGTGGTTCATCGGCTCATTCATATGCCGCAGCATACCCGCACCGTCCGTGCGGAAGAAACGCCACAGCAATACCGCCGCAAGCGCGAGAAAGACCATATTGAGAATCGCAGTGTGGTCCCAGCGAAAGCCCATCTGCATCGCCATCCCCGGCGACGTGCGCATGCGGCGTGAGGTGCAGAGCGAGAAAGATCCACTCCACCGCTAGCGCGGCTGCTGCCATCGCCGCATAGAACAGCACCAGCAGGGTGAGCGCCGCACGCCAGCCATAGTATTTGCGGTGAATGTTCACGATAGGCAGGATGATCAGGTCGCCGAAGAGGAACGCGATGACGCCGCCAAAGCTCAATCCGTGCTGCCACAGCACCGCCGCCAGCGGCACATTGCCCACCGAGCAGACAAACGAGACCAGCGCCACCAGCGGGCCGGCCAGCGGTCCCCACCAGTGCGCCAGCGCCGGATGCCCAACCAGAAAGAATCGCTGCCAGAAAGCAGCCGGCACCCATGCCGCAATGCAGCCGGAGAGCACCAGCCCGAGCACGATATCGCCCAGCACCGCCGCCCACTCCATCACAAAGATGTGGCTGACCGAGGTGAACGCCCCGGGCGACCGCAGCCGCTCGAACCACGTATCGCCGCTCGCGGCCATGTCCATTGCCGCGTGGCCTTCCATGCGCCCCAGCAGGCCGTGCTCCGCCTGCGCCACGCGCGGCGTCCACCAGCCGCTTGCCGAAGAACAGATTCAGCAGAACCACCAGCAGCACAATCATGATTGGGCCGCCCACGAACTCCGCCGCGGCAAAGCGCCAGCCCATCAGCACAATCAGCGAGAGCCCGAGCTCGAAGACCAGGTTGGTCGAGGCAAACTCGAAAGCCATCACCGCGCGGAAATCCGCGCCCTTGCGGAAGAGCGTGCGCGCAATCGCCACCGCGGCGTACGAGCACGACGACGAAGCCGCGCCCAGCCCCGTTGCGATCGCGATGCTGCGCGGGCCGCCATCCGGCATCAGCTTCGCCACCTTTTCGCGCGATACGGTCGCCTGCACCAACGCCGAAAGCCCGAAGCCGAGGATGAGCGCCCACAGCATCTGCCAGCCCATCAAGGCCCCCATCTGTAACGCCCGTCCGATCTCATTCAGCCAATGCATGGAATCAGTAGATGCCTTTGGGTCAACGTTCTGGTAACAGAGCAGGGAAGCATGCCAGTGGACAGCCCGCGCAACGCGGCTTCGGCCCGCAATGCTCTTTGCCCACCATCACAATCAGCGCATGGAACTCGTTCGCGTGGCGCACCCGTTGCCTGCCGTGCTCGCCGGCAAAGGCGCTCCATGCGAGCCGCTGGATCGCATCGTAGCCTGACCGTTCCGCCGCCAGCCCATGCCGCACGGTCACCCGCCGCAGATATTCGTCCACCACCATCGCCTCATGACCCAGCGCGTACAGCAGAATCGCGTCCGCAGTCTCCGGCCCCACGCCCGGGAGCGCCAACAGCTTCGGCCGCAGTACATCCGTGCGCATTGCCGCTAGCTGCTCGAACGACCCTCCCGCCTCAGAAAATAGGAAGCCCAGGAACGCGCGAATCGCCGCCGTCTTGCGCACCATATACCCCGAAGGCCGCAGCAAGGTACGCAGCTCCTCCTCCGGCATTGCCAGCAGTGCAGCCGCCTCGAGCGCTCCGCGATCGCTCGCATCCCCGAGAAATCCACGTTCGCGCAGATTCGCCAGCGATCGCTCTACCGCTCGCCACGCGGTGTTCTGTGTGAGGTAAGCGCCCAGCGTGATTTCGAGCGGCGTGTCACCCGGCCACCAGTGCTGCGGTCCATACGTCTCAGCCAGCCGCTCGTACATCGTGCGCAGCATCGCCGCCTCACGCGACATCGCCGCTGATTCGAATTTGCGATTGCGCGGCATCAGAGAATAAGAATCATCTTTCCGGAGTAAAGCACATGACAAAACAGCACGCGACCATCTCCAGCGCATGCGGCTGGCGCACCCACACCCGCTATCTCGAAATGCACACCCGCAAGCGCTACGAGATGGTCCACATCACCGACGAGGTCGAGCGCATCGTCCGCGAGAGCGGCGTCGACGACGGCCTGTGCTTCGTCTCGCCCATGCACATCACCGCCGCCATCTACGTCAACGACAACGAGAGCGGCCTCATCCACGACATCGGCGAGTGGCTGGAAAAGCTCGCACCGGCGAAGCCCGACTATCGCCATCATCAGACCGGCGAGGACAACGCAGATGCCCACCTCAAATCGCTGCTGCTGCACCACGAGAGCACGCTGCCTGTCACCGGCGGCCATCTCGACCTCGGCACCTGGCAGCGCATCTTCTACGCCGAGTTTGACGGTCAGCGCGCCAAGCGGGTCATCGTAAAGGTGCTAGGAGTGGGGGTGGCGTCAGAAAAGTAACGGTCAACCAGCGTTTCAGGGCGAATGGTCATAAAGTTGCCTACGCTCCTGCCGATAAATGGTCCAGCAACAAGCGGTTCCTTTCACAGAGTGCCTATCAGTGCATGAGTGATCCAGGAGCCTTCTTACTTCAGGACCAACCAGGAGCCGACGCTATGTCAATGGGTGTATTGAACAACATCGCCGCAACCTATGCTGCGAATAACCTGAGCAACACGCAGGCGAGCCTGCAGAATGTGCTCACGCAGCTTTCTTCCGGTTCGCGCATCAACTCCGGCGCGGACGATGCCGCCGGTCTCTCTCTGGCCAACGGCCTTCAGGCCAACCAGTCTGCGCTGACCCAGTCTGCCAGCAACGTCAGCCTCGGCGTGGGCCTGCTACAGACCGCCGATGGCGCCCTGTCCCAGGTCAACAACCTGCTGAACCGCGCGGTCACGCTGGCGACAGAAGCCGGCAACGGCACGCTGAACACCTCGCAGTCCGGTGCAGCGAACCAGGAGTACCAATCGATCCTGGCCGAGATCAACAGTATCGGCGCCACCACCACGTACAACGGCCAAGCCGTCTTTGGCGCCCAGACCGGAACCGCAGCCGCGCCTGCAACTGCGAGCTTCTCCATCTATACCAGTGACGGTAGCTCCACGGGCACATCGACGGACACACTCAGCATCGCGCAACTCTCCAGCGCCTCGTTGGGTGACACTGGCGGCACCATCGGACCCGCCGCCTCTGGCAACGGCATCGCCTACACCGTAGGCGCCGGCACCGATCTGAGCACGACCAGTCTCACCGGCGCCACCACTGCAGCCGCCACCACAGCCGCACAGGCGGCGCTCACAGCCATTACTAATGCCATCAGCGGTGTGGCGGCGCAGCGCGGCTACCTCGGTTCGCAGATCAACACGCTGAACTCGATCGCCAGCGTCGAGACCACGCAAAGCGAAAACCTGGCGTCGGCGTCGAACTCCATCATGGCCACCGACTACACCACGGCCACGTCGCAGCTGTCGAAGTTCCAGATCCTGACTCAGACCGGCATCAGCGCTCTGGCGCAGGCAAACAGCACGCAACAGGCCGTCACCAAGCTGTTGCAGTAATCCATCTGCTCTAGTCGTCGCTGCGGTTGGCGCGTAACCACACGGCTGCGCGCCCACCGAAGCGATCTCCATCCATCTCCATCACCCCTGCTTCTGCGGGTGGCATGTTTGGGCAAAACCACCCGCATTTTTTTTGCTTCACTCTGCATCACTCAAGGGAGCGCAGCATGGGCACCATCGGCCTCAGTTTCGGTTCGCCCACCAGCGGACAGGGCATCGACGTCGCGAGCACAGTCACCCAGATGGTGACACAGCTGAAAGCGACTGAGACGCCATACAAAAATCAGCTCACGTCCCTGCAATCGCAGGACACCGTCATCTCGAATCTCGGCAGCCTGCTCTCCACGCTCTCCAGCGACATCAGCGCCCTCACCGATCCGGTCGGTGTCCTCTCGGGCAAGCTTGGGTCCAGCTCGGACACCAACACCCTCACGCTCCTGTCCGCCACCACCACCGCGACCGCCGGTAGCCATACCGTCAGCGTGCAGCAGCTTGCGCAAACCTCGACTGAAGCCTCCAGCGCTGTTGCCGCAAACGATACACTCAGCGGCTCGTTCACCTTCCACATCGGCAGCGGCAGCTCGCAGACCATCTCGGTCGATCCTGCCAACGACACCATCTCCGGCCTCGCCGCCACCATCAACCAGGCCGGCCTCGGCGTCTCCGCCAGCGTCGTCACCGACAGCAGTGGCTCGCGGCTCTCACTCATCAGTCAGACCAGCGGCGCCCCCGGCCAGATCAGCATCGACTCAAGTGCGCTCAGCGACACCAATACGGGAAGCGCTCTATCGCTCATCGCTGGACAGGCCGCCCAGGACGCCATCTTTACCGTCGACGGCATCCAGACCACCAGCGCCACCAACACCATCACCGGCGCCATCTCCGGCGTCACCATGCAGCTACTCGGCACTTCAGCCAATACCGTTCAGGTTCAAATCGACAACGATACTTCATCGGTCACCAGCGCGCTCTCCACTCTGGTCAAGGACTACAACGCAGTCGTCTCCGCGCTCTCTGCCCAGGAGGGTAAGGACGCAAGCGGCAATGCACAGCCGCTCTACGGCTCGCCGATCATCTCGCAGTTGCAGCAGATGCTCGTGAGCGCCCTCAACACGCCTTCGGGCACCTCGCTTACATCGATGACGCAGATCGGTCTCTCGCTCAGCAGCAATGGCACGCTTACCCTCGATGCCGATCAACTCAGCACCGCGCTCAATGACAACTATTCGGGCGTCCAGGCCTTCTTTCAAAACAGCAAGAGCTTCGGTCTTAACTTCGAGCAGGCCGTCAACAATGCAGGCACTGGCTCAACCAAGAGCCTCCTGACCCAGGCGCAAAAGGCCAACAGCACCGCGGAATCCAGCCTCAACACCACTCTCAGCACCATGGACGCGCGCATCGCCACCCAGCAGTCCAGCCTCACCACCGCATTGAACGCGGCCAACCAGACGCTGCAGGAGATTCCGATGCAGCTCAACATGATCAACGAAATCTATTCCGCCATGACCGGCTATAACCAGAAGGGATCGTGACCGCGATGCGACACTACCACCAGGCAGCGATCGAAAGTGCCAACGGCGTCCAGCTTGTCGTCGCTCTCTACGACGGCTTACAGCGTTTTCTTACTCAAGCCGCGGTGGCCTGCGAAATGCAGGATGAGTCTGCGCGCCGCGAGTCCGCCCGTCGCGCCCTCAACATCGTTATCCACCTGCAGGCCACCCTGCGCATGGATGTAGGCGGACCCTCAGCCGAGCAGCTCAGCGATTTCTACGCCGCCGTCTTCGCGGACGTGCTCCGTGCCTCCGCAACAGCATCGCGGCAGCTCTTTCTGAACACTGCGCGGGAGGTTCGCAACGTGCGCGAAGCGTGGCAGATTGCCGCTCAGGATCCATCCGCGCTTTCCATGATCCCGCCCGATCTGCAAACCAGGCAGGAGCAGCTCTCAAAGACCGTAGCTATCCGCCCATCGGCGGTCGACGACACGGCCGCGCCAGCATGGATCGCTTGATCGAGATCGCGTGAGAAGTCATGATCGGAATGTCATTCTGAACGAGGCGAAGAACCTGCGCACAGACCAGCGGTAAGCTGAGCGACCAGAAGAAGCAAGCGAATACCCGCGCCAGAGGTGCAATCGCCTGGGACGGCTAGTCACCGACCAGGTAAGCGAACTCAGGCAAACGTACCAAAGTACGCGTGTGTCCTGGATGTTTCAGTCCCCGGCGACCGCCAGTTCTTCCTCGAGAAGCTGTTTCTCGTAGAGATTCGCGTAAAAGTGTCCCAGTGACAGCAATTCCTCGTGCGTGCCCAGCTCCGCGATCCGGCCATTCACCAGCACCGCGATCCGGTCCGCGTGCCGCACAGTCGAGATGCGGTGCGAAATGAAGATGGTCGTCCGGTCCACCATAACCTCGCGCAGTTGACGCAGGATGGTTTCTTCCGTGTAGGTATCCACGCTGGCCAGCGCATCATCCAGTATCAGGATCGCCGGATCCCGCACCACTGCTCGCGCAATCGCCGTACGCTGTTTCTGGCCGCCGGAGAGCGTGAGGCCGCGCTCGCCCACTGCGGTGTCCATTCCATGGGGGAAATCCTCGAACTCACGCCGAATGTGCGCGGCCTCGGCGGCCGCCAGCACATCCTCCGTCGAAGCCTGCGGCGCTCCGAAGGCAATGTTCTCGCGGATCGATTCGCTGAATAGGAAGGTTTCCTGCGGCACAAATCCGATATTCGCGCGCAGCGTTGCCAGCGGATAGTCGCGCACCGGGCGATCGTCAATCAGCACCGTGCCCAGCTCCGCATCGTACAGTCGAGCAATCAGTCCCACCAAGGTTGACTTACCCGAGCCCGTCGGTCCTACCAGCGCCAGGCTTGTGCCCGCCGGTATCTCCAGCGAAATATCGTGCAGCACCTCCACCGGCTTGCCGTCCCTGTTGGTATAAGCGAAGTTCAGGTGGCGAAACTCGATCTTGCCCTTCAACCGTGTCTCCGGCCCGAGCGCCCTGTCTGCCGCCGCGTCATCGATCGTCGGCTTTTCTGTCATCAGTTCGTCGATGCGGATCACCGACGCCGTGCCGCGCTGCACCAGGTTCACCACCCACCCCAGCGCGATCACCGGCCAGGTCAGCATCATCATGTAGGTGTTGAAGGCTACGAACTCGCCCACCGAAATGCGGCCGGACAGCACCTCATGCCCACCCACCAGGAGCGTGATGGCAAGAGACAGGCCCAGAATGAACTCGAGCGTCGGCCACAGCATGCCCATCAATTGCACCAGGCGCAGGCCGCGCCGCACATTCTCCCGGTTCGCCGTTTCAAACGACGCAATCTGCGGCTCCTCCTGCGCGAAGGCCCGCACCAGCCGAGCGCCGGAAAAGTTCTCCTGCGCCTGCGCCGAAATCTCGGAAAACATCGCCTGGATGCGCTCGAATCGCTCCTGGATCTTCCGCCCCATGGTCTGTACCAGCACACTGGCCAGCGGCAGCGGCACCAGTGCGACCAGCGTCAGGAAAGGGCTGATGTGCAGCAGGAAGATCACCGCGCCAATCGAAAACAGCACCGTGTTGGCGCTGTACATGATCGCTGGACCCAGCAGCATTCGCACGGCGTTCAGATCGTTCGTCATGCGCGCCATGATGTCGCCGGTGCGATGCTCGGCGTAGTAACCGGCGGATTGCCTTTCCAATTGCCGGAAGAGGTCGTTACGCAGATCGAACTCGATATCGCGCGAAATCCCGATCAGAATCCATCGCGTCAGGAAGAGGAAGACGCCCTTGGCCAGAGAAACCGCCACCAGCAACCCTGCATAGCGCAGAATCTTCTGCTGCGTCACCCCGTGGTTCAGATCGTCGATGGCAATGCGCAGCACCTGCGGAAACAGGATCCAGATGGCGTTCGACAGCACCACCGACACGCCGCCCCAGAACAAGCCGCGCTTGTAGCGCTTCAGGTAGGGAACCAGCGGCTTCAGATCGCCCAGCATCTATCTCTCCTGATTCCGGTCATTGCCGTCCCTGCCTCTGCTCCGCCTCAACGTATTGCGCTACGCCATTGCCGAATGACCAGTCCGGCGTCTCGTTCTCCCGCAGCACGATCAAGATGTCTTCGGCCCGCACCAGACCGGTCGAGCTCATTCGCCGGGCAATCTCCCGGAACAGAGCCTGCTTCTTCTCCGTTGCCCGCCCGCGCCTCAGCGTGATTTCCACAAATACCGGGTGCTCACTCCGCACCACTCCCAGGTAACCGGGGTCGGCAATCAGATCGCCGGCGGCATGCTCGCGAATCGCCACAAAGCGGTCATTTTCCGGGATCTGTATCCCCGCCCGCAGCGCTTCATACACCGCGTCGGCCAGTTGGCGCTTCTGCTCTCGGCGTACGTCCGGATTCAAGGGATAGAGTAACGAGGGGCAAGCTTCCTCCAATTGATGTCGGTCAAACAGGTCGCGCTCCGGGAAGGTTCTTGAGCCGCGCCCGTATTTTCAGCATAACTCTCTGAGACAAACGGACTTCCTGCACGGAGACGCGGGCGGAGACGTGAAAAAGGGTAGAATGACATTTCTATTACAAAACGCTGGGAGTTTGGCCTCACCTTGGTGCCCGCGGCTGGAGACTGGCCGCCTGCGCTCTTACGCCGCTTATGTCTGATTCGATTCAGGAACGTGTTCTCAAGATTATTGCCAACACCCGGCGCATACCTCTGGAGTCTGTGCGCCCCGACAGTACCTTCGAGGAACTGGGCGTCGACTCCCTCGACCGCCTGAATATCCTTTTCGATCTGGAGAGTGAATTCGACATCGAAATTGATGATGAAGAGGCGAAGAAGGTTCAGAACATTCCGGAGATGATCGCCGGCATCACCCACCTGGTCGAGGCCAAAGCCAAGGCCTCCCCGGAAAGCTGACGTGCAGCGAGTCGTCATCACCGGAATCGGTGTCATCAGCGCGATCGGGCTCACACGGGACGCATTCTGGCGTTCGCTCGTGGACGGCAGGTGTGGCATTCGCACCATAAATTCGCCTGATTTCGAGCAGCTTCGCTTCAAGCATGCTGCCGACGTTGAAGGCTTTGTTCCCGAAGATCATCTGTCCGCCAAGGAACTCACCCTGATGGACCGCTTTGCCCAGTTCGCCGTTGTCGCGGCGAAGGAGGCGATGGCACAGTCCGGTCTCGAGCTCACGCCGGCCATGCGCGAGGACGGAGCCATCATCACCGGCTCCTGCATCGGCGGCCGCTCCGCGGAGGAGGTTGGCTATCGCGAGCTCTATATCCACGGACGCAATCGCGTGCACCCGCTCACTATTCCGCTCGGCATGAGCAACGCGGGAACCAGCCACATTTCGATGCAGTTCGGCATTCAGGGGCCCTCCTACACCATCTCCACCGCCTGCGCCTCCTCCGGGCACGCCATCGGACAGGCGTTTCAGATGGTGCGTTCCGGCATCGCCCCCATGGCCATCGCCGGCGGCTGCGAGGCTCCGCTTTACTTCGGCAATCTCAAGGCATGGGAGGCCATGCGGGTGATCAGCAAGGACACCTGCCGCCCCTTCTCCGCCGACCGCACCGGCCTGGTCCTGGGCGAAGGCGCAGCCATGCTGGTGCTGGAGCCGCTCGAGGCCGCGCTCGCCCGCGGCGCCCGGCCTATCGCGGAAATCGTCGGCTTCGGCATGTCCGCCGATGCCTGTCACATCACCCAGCCCTCCGCGGAGGGCCCCGCGCGCGCTATGCGTATGGCCCTGCGCGATGCCGGCCTCGCTCCGGAGCAGATCGGCTACATCAACGCCCACGGCACCGCGACCGAAGTCAACGACCGCACCGAAACCGCCGCCATCCGCCTAGTCTTCGGTGCACATGCAGACAAGCTCGCCGTCAGCTCCACCAAATCCATGCACGCTCACACCCTGGGCGCCGCCGGAGCCATCGAAGCTGCCGCCTCCGCCCTTACGCTTGCCAGCGGCATCATCCCGCCCACGGTGAACTACAGCAAGCCCGACCCCATCTGCGATCTCGATTTCGTGCCCAACGCCGCACGCGAGCAGCAGGTCGAAGCCTGCCTCTCCAACTCCTTTGCCTTCGGCGGCCTCAACGCCGTCCTCGCCTTGCGCACCTACGCCTGACCTCACCGTCAAGGCGACGGGACTCAGGCGTCGCGGGCTGGCGCGTGCCACTGTTCAGTCTCCTATTGCCATCCCATAGAGACTCAGCTACTTTCTTATTGGAAACCAATAGAAGGATGCACAGCGATCGCGGCATCCGCCTTTGGGAGGCTTCATGAGACGTTTGCGTGCATGGTTGCTGCGCTGCGCCGGTCTACTTCGCACTGAGCAGAACGGCCGTGAATTTGCGGAAGAATTAGAAGCCCATCTTCAGATGCATATCGATGACCACCTGCGCTCCGGCATGGATCCACGGGAAGCGCGGCGGCAGGCGCTGATCAAACTTGGCGGCATGCAACAGACAAAAGAAAAATACAGTGAACGCCGCAGCCTTCCCGCGCTCGAAATGCTGTGGAGCGATATCTGCTTTGGTGCGCGCGTGTTGTGGAAGAGCCGCGGCTTCACCATCGTAGCCATAGTGACCTTGGCGCTGGGTATTGGCGCCAACACGGCGATCTTTTCCATCGTGGATGGCGTGCTGATGAACCCTCTGGCGTTCCCGCAGCCGGAGCAGCTAGTCGCTCTCCACGAAAGCAAACCCAACTTCGACAAAGGTTCGATCTCCTACCCCAACTTTCTCGACTGGCAGAAGGACAACCACACGTTCTCGGCGATGGGTGTCGCTCGCGGCTACGCGTTTGTCCTCACTGGCAGAGGCGAGGCCGAGAGGGTACAAGCCGAGTTTGTCTCGGGAAGCTTCTTTCCATTGCTCGGTGTGAACCCAATCCTCGGCCGCACCTTCACGCCGGTGGAAGAGCAGGGAAGTGTTGCTCCGGTGGCGCTCATCAGCGAAGGGCTTTGGCAACGAAAATTCGACTCTTCGCCAAACGTGTTAGGACAGAACATCACGCTCGATGGCCGGGCCTTCACCATCGTTGGCGTCATCCCCGCAAGCTTCCATCTGCGCCTTCCCAGCTTTCGCGAGCGCGACATCTACGCTCCCATCCGCCAGTGGAACAACTCCATCCTCATGAACCGGGACGCCGGGCTGAATTTCCACGGTATTGGCCGGCTCAAACCCGGTGTCACGCTGGCGCAGGCTCAGGCCGACATGGCGCAGGTCACGCGCAACCTTGCCACCGCCTTTCCCGACGCGGACAAAGGCATCGGCGCAAGCATCGTTCCGCTGAAGCAGCAGATCACCGGCGATGTGCGGCCATTCCTTCTCGTACTGCTTGCCGCGGTGGGCTTCGTCCTGCTGCTTGCCTGCGTCAATGTCGCGAGCCTGCTGCTCGCGCGCGCCGCTGGACGCCGGCGCGAGTTTGCAGTGCGCACGGCGCTCGGCGCCAGCCGCAGGCGCATGGTCTGCCAATTGTTGACGGAAAGCCTTCTGCTCGGGATCGTATCCGGTGCAATCGGATTGCTTCTGGCAGCCTGGGGAACCCATGCCGCTGTCAAACTTGCTCCAACGGCGCTGCCGCGTGTCGATGAAATCGGGCTCGATGTCCGTGTTCTCGGCTTCACTACGTTGCTCTCGCTGCTCTCGAGCGCCCTCTTCGGTCTGGTGCCGGCGTGGAAAGCCTCGCAGGCCGACCCTCAAACCGCCCTCAAGGAAGGAGGCCGCGGCGTCAGCAAAACCCACAACCGCGCCCAGAACGCATTTGTCGTCACGGAGATGGCGCTTGCGTTGGTGCTGCTGATTGGCGCGGGACTGATGGTACGCAGCCTGGCACGGCTCGCGAACGTCGATCCCGGCTTCAATCCTCGCAACGTCCTGACCTTCGGACTGTCGCTTCCGCCTTCGATGATGCATGCGCCTCCGGAACGTATTCGCACTGCCGTGCGCGAAGTGGATGAAAATCTGGGATCGACAACCGGCGTCAAAGCGGTATCCCAGGTTTGGGTGCGCTGCCCATGGGCAGCGACGACGAACAGCTATTCTGGCTTGATGGCCACCCCAAGCCAGCCAACGAGACCGGCATGAGCTGGGCGGTGGACTACATCGTTGGGCCCGATTATCTGAAGGTGATGGACATCGCGCTCCGGCGTGGCCGATTCTTCACTGCGCAGGACGACGATCATTCTCCGCTGGTCGCCGTAGTCGATGAGACCTTTGCGCAAAAGTATTTTCCGGATCAGGACCCCATCGGCAAACGGATCGTGATGAACAACTCCGGTCGAAGGCTGGAGATCGTCGGCGTCGTTGGACATGTCAAGCAGTGGGGGCTCGATCTGGATGACACCCAATCTCTGCGCGCGCAAATGTATATCCCGTGCATGCAAATGCCGGATGACTTCATCGCGATGACGCCATCCGGCCTGAGCGTGGTGGTGCGTTACGAGGGAAACCTCTCGCCGGTCTTCGACTCTATCCGCTCCACCGTTCGGCAAATGAGCGGTCAGCAGGTAGTCTTCGACGACCAAACCATGGAAAGCATCATCGCCGATTCGACTGCGGAGCGGCGATTCGCGATGATCCTGCTTGGCACTTTCGCAGCCGTGGCTCTGGTTCTGGCCAGCGTGGGCATCTATGGCGTCATCGCCTACGTGGTAGGACAACGCACACATGAGATTGGAATCCGCATGGCTCTGGGCGCACAACGCAGGGACGTGCTGGGTCTGATTTTGTGGCAGGGAACTCGCCTTGCGCTGCTGGGCGTCGCCATCGGCACAGCCGGTGCATTCGCTCTCACCCGCCTTATGACGGACCTGCTCTACGGCGTGGCTGCCACCGACCCGGTGACCTTCGCTGTACTGGCTCTGACCTTGACCGTCGTAGCAATTGCCGCATGCTACGTGCCCGCGCGGAGAGCCACCCGCGTTGATCCTGTTGCCGCGTTGCGGTGGGAATAGCCTTACGGTCGACCAGACCGCAACGTGGCTCCCAGCACCAGCTTGGAGGCTGCAGCCAGGATTGGAGCGTGCCGTCACTGTCCAACGTGGCAGTGATCTGCGAAGATGCATCTCGAGAGTAGGCCAGCGTGGTGGTTACTAAGGTCACCCAGGTGGCCAGATGTGATCAGGGGCTGAAAACGGAAATGGGCCGACGTGCCCCTGTGACGCGCAAAACGTGTTTTTTTTATGATTTAGCAGTTCGGCGAGCCGTGCTGGAATGGGAAAAGCCGCAACCCTATGTCATCTAAGCGACAAATGTCTGTGACTTGCGTTTCGCCTGCTGTACAGTAAGTCAACTCACCACGGTACTACCTGAGGAAGGAATCGCCGGGTACCGCTTCGTTAGCACTGAATCGGTCCGTATGTGGCGATTCCCAGACTTCGGTAATTCCGCCTGAGTATCATTTTCTGCAGTCTCTATTGATGGGTACTCTCGATGCGTCGATAGTGTAGACGCGCTCTCCCATGATTCGCCTATCCAAGCCGGCCATCGTCGTGGCAGTTGCCATGATGTCTCTCCACGTGCTGGGAGCCGTGGCGGCGCCTTCTCTGTTCCTGACGAATGCGATGATCATGGCGGCTCCGTTGCTGGCGGGGATTGCGTGCTTCTGGCGCAGCCGCAGGCGACCCTCCGTACTCGCAGACAAATGGAGGCTGATGGGGGTCGGCCTTCTTATCTGGGCGATCGGCCAGGGATGTTTCACCTACGGGACGCTGGTCTACCACAACGTGCAGACGGCGGCCCTCCCCTCCGACTTCTGGTTTCTGGTTTACGGCATCTTTGTCCTTCTTGCCGTCTGCTCGGTCGGCGAGGACCAGGATTCGACCGCGATCCTGATTGCGGACGGCGCCCAGGCGACACTTGCGATCCTTCTGATTTACGTCACTCTGTTCATGAACGACCACTTCACCCATCGGACACTGCCGTCGTCGGAGTTGACGTCTCTGTACCTGGGCGAGAATCTTGCGCTCGCCTTGACGGCGACGGTGCGGCTGCTGGCGATGCCGAATGGGGAAGATCGCTACTTCCATCGTGCGGCGTGCACTTTTGCGTGGCTCATGATCCTGGTGTCTACCCCCCTGAACTACCTGGATGCATATGTGGGGCCGACAAACGGCAAGGCAGTGGAAGTGGGCTGGATGATCCCTTTCCTGGCGATTGTCGTGATGGCTTTTTCCAGGGAGGAGCAGACCCAGCCTGAACTCGAGGAGAAACATCGCTCGTGGGGCGCGATGATGGTTTACAACGCGAGCCCGGTCTTCTTCACGCTGTGTGTACTGCTGCTGGGTGCGCATACGGCGCAGCACCGGCCCGTCGTCGGCTTCGCGGCGGTCGTCAGCGCGTTGTTGATCTATACCTTCCGCGCCACGATTCTGCAGACTCGCCTGCGCCAGGTGCAGGAGAGCCTGAATGACTCCGAGCGCAATCTGCGCCTGCTGAACAGCAAGCTCCATGAGCAGAGCCTGATCGATCCCCTGACACAGATCGCAAATCGCCGCCGGTTTGAACAGGTGCTCGAAGTCGAGTGGAACCGGGCATTGCGTTCTAGCTGGCCCATTTCGATCGTCATGCTGGACATCGACCACTTCAAGTCGCTGAATGATCGTTATGGTCACTTGCGTGGCGATGAATGCCTGACTGCGGTAGCCCAGATGCTGCGCCGCGACCTGCGTCGTGGCGGCGAGCTATTGGCTCGCTATGGTGGTGAAGAGTTCGTGGCGGTGCTACCCAACGTCGATGCGGAGGGAGCCATGCTGACCGCAGAAGCGATGCGATCCCGGGTACATCAGATCGGCATTGAGAACCACGGTTCGCCCATCGGCCGCTTGACCATCAGCGTGGGCGTCTGCTCGGTGATTCCCATTGCCGGATTGACCCGCGAAGGGCTGGTGGATGCAGCGGACACAGCCCTTTACCGCGCCAAGGCCGGCGGCCGCAACCGCGCAGAGCAGGCTGAGTCCTTGGTGCCGACGATGCCTGAAACGGACCGTCTGCCCTCCGGCCTGGGCGCTCACCTGGTCGAAGACTAAGTGAAGCATTTTTTCTGAGACGGAGAGAACCAACTCATGTGGCGATTTCGTAACGAAAGGCCACATGAGCATTCGTTGGACGATCTACACCTGCAGAGAAAATGCCTTTGCCGCTCCGTCGGTTCTGCGCGCCACATCCAGAGCCTGCGAGAGATCGGCGATGATATCGCGCGGATTCTCGAGCCCCACTGACAAACGCACCAGGCCATCCGTGATACCGATACGTTCGCGCATTGCGCGCGGCACATCTCCATGCGTCATGCTCACCGGATGCGTGATCAACGTCTCGGCGGCACCCAGGTTCTCCGCGAGCACGCACAGACGCACCGCATTCATCAACGCGATGCCGGCCTCCGCGCCCTGCTTCAGTTCAAAGGACAGCATGCCCCCATGCAGCGCGTGCTGACGTTCCGCCAGTTCACGCTGGGGAAAGCTGGCGAGGCCGGGATAGTGGACGCGGGCGATGTCGGGGTGCTGCTCCAGCCATTCGGCGACCACCTGTGCAGCGCGTGAGTGCTGCTGCAGGCGCAGCGGCAGCGTTTTGATGCCGCGGGCGGTCAACCATGCTTCATGCGGAGACTGGATGGAGCCGAGCGTCTTCCGGATGAGGCGCAGACGATCGAGGATCGTCTCATCGCGCGCTGCAATCGAGCCGCCGACGGTGGCGTTGTGGCCCTCAATGTACTTGGTGGTGGAGAGCAGCGTGATATCGGCGCCGAGATCGAGCGGGCGCAGCAGCAATGGAGTCAAGAAGGTGTTGTCTACCACCAGCAGCAGGCCGTGCCGCGCGGGTGATGGCTGCGATGGCCGCGACGTCGGTAAGCTTGAGCGTAGGGTTCGCCGGGGTCTCGATGAAGACCATTTTGGTGGATGGACGTGAGGGCCGCCGTCACCGCCGCGGGATCGGCGGTATCCACGAAGCTCGACTCGACTCCGAAGTGGCCCAGCACCTGGTCGAAGAGACGCACCGTGCCGCCGTAGACGACATCGGAGAGCACGACATGATCGCCGGACTTGAGCAGCGCCAGAAAGATGGCTGAGATGGCCGCCATGCCGGTGGCAAAACAGACTGCCGGCGGCGTGTCCTCGAGCGCCCCGAGCGCCTCTTCCAGAGCGGAGACGGTGGGGTTCGAAGCGCGGGAATAGGTGTGGCCCTTGTGAACACCTACGGCGTCCTGGCGATAGGTCGTCGATTGGTAGATAGGTGTCAGGAGTGCACCGGTAGCGGGGTCAGCGTGCAGTCCGCCATGCACGGCGCTGGTGAGATGAGAGTCGAGATCGAAGCCCTTGGAAACAGCGGGGCTCTTGGGAACAGGAGCCTTGGAATTATTGGAATTCAGGGACATGGAAATCCTCCTCGCACGGGAATGTCGAAACGGGACAACCGGAACCACCGCGGCACCCTGGGCGGTGTGTGCACGAGAGGAGAGCGCTTCAGGCTCCTGGCGTGGACAGCGGACCGCCCAGGGTTCGCATGGCCATAAACATTCGCCGGACTGGAGGAATGCGCTTCATTGATTCAAATGATCGGAAATGCATGGAGGAAAGTCAAGTTCGCTCGCCTATGAGACCGCCTGCGGTATCAGGAAAGAAGCTTGAGTCACGAGAACATCAGAAGGTGAATGACAGGCCCATGGTGACCCGATCCTGGCGCATCAGGCCATCCAGCACCGGGCCGACGACCGTCAATGTGGTTCCCGGATCCATATCGATGCCCGACAGGATGTCTTTCTGCGACTTCGACCAGAAATCCGGTTGCGAGGTCAGCGTCTCGCGATAGTCGGCACGGATCATCCATCGCGGTGTCAGCCTGTAGCGAACGCCTCCTCCGTAATTCAGCCCTGCCTGGAAGATGCCTCCACCATCCAACGGCGGGTCGCTGCCGAAGTTATAGGCGGCACTGATGAGACCAATATTGGCGAGGCCAAGCTTGTACCAGCCAGGCGCCTTTTTGATCGGTGCATCGGCGAGGTGCATGAGCGAAAGAGATGGCCCGACTGCCAGATAGGGGCGCAAGCGGGACGTCTTCGGCCGGAAGTTGACCAGCAGATTGTAGGTAAATTGCGAGGTATGGAGGCTGCTTTGATCGAAAACAATCAGCGCAATCTCCTGCTGACTGGTGGAATCGTTGCCGACGACAGCCAGGCCGAGGTTGAACTCGGTAAAGCTGTGATCGTAGCTGAATTCGTGGGATAGATATTTCTGCGGATTCAGCGTCACTGTCCCGCCAAGCTCCCAGCCGTCGTGCAGCGAATTTGCCATTACCAGGGCAAGAATGTCGTCCGGATTTGGACCGGTCAGGATGTACGCAACCGCACCGCCGTTTCCGCCATAGTAGCCATGGAATCCTCCGCGAATACCGAACTCCACCGTCGGTGGCGCCCATTGCTCCGCCTTTGCATCGGAGGTGGTCGAGGAAGTCTGCGATCTGGGGCGGGTGGAAAGACTTGTATATCCTTCCCGTGTGCGAAAGCCAGAGTCGATGGTGTATTTCTCCCCTTCGACGTTCATCTGCCGCTCGGGGGCGCTTTCCTTCCGCTTTTTGGCATCAAGCCCGTAGCGAATGCCCGAATATGCCATCACTCCCACGTTGTCGCGCAGGATGTTGTTCTTGAGTGTCAACACGGTTTGCCGGGTGGTGCGATCAACGATATTTCCATGCGTACGAAGAGCGATCTCTTTTTGCCCGTTTCCTTCGTCGATGGGGTGCTCGCAGCCGTTCAGCTCCAGAACCGCAATGCGTCCGTCCGTAATCAGCGCTTCGCCAGTACCGTTCTTTGCGTCTTTGGGGAGCCACGGCCGTGTGACCAGTTGCACTCCGGAGACGCAGCCGGTGTAAATCAGGTCATTCACCACCTTGGCCCGCTCGTTGTCGATATTGCTATCGATCAGGTGGATAAAGGTCTTGTCCTTCTTGGAGAAGCCGATACCGACGTCGTGTGTAGAGGAGGATGTCCAGACCTGCTGGCCATTCCAGGTTTGCGTGCTGGTCCATATGCGCAGGTGGTGCCGTTTGGAGAACGTGTTCAGCGTTTTGGCGTAGGCGTAATTCGGATCTTTCCCGTCCAGCACCAGGATGGACATGGGCGCGCGCTTGTATCCCTGGTTCTCCGCGACGGAGCGGATCGTCCCATAGGTACTTTGGGCGCTGAGGGTGTCGACAATCACCCATCCGCTGGCCGCAAAGGCCCGGGTGAGCGCATCGGTGCTGCCGATAAAGGCCAGATTGGTGAAATCGGAGGGAAGCTCCTTCTTGCCTGAGGTGAAGGTTCGGAAAGGCAGCTTGTGGACCATCTCGGCCAGATCTCTGCGCTGATCATCCGAGTTCGCAATGGGCGGGACGGTCTGCTGTTCCGTATCTGGAAGCTCAACCGGCGCGGCGAGCTGGCCCAGCAACTCCGTGCCTGCCGGAAGCGTGATCTCCGGCTCAGAAAAACGCAGGACGCTCGCCGAACCAGCGGTGGTGAAGATGGCCGCTATCGGATCTCCAAAAGCGAGACTGCCGACGATGCCGGAGGCACGGTTGCTCAGGGTTGAGGTGGATCGGATTCCCTGGATACCGCCCTTCTTGTTGATGCTCTCGCGGGCGTTCTCGACACCGGTGATGCGGACCTGGATGGGAAACGATCCGTGGTCGGAAAGGACGAGATTATCGAAGCGCAGTTGGATCTCAGCGGTTTCGTGGGCGAAGCCCAGCCCGACCCTGCGAACCGAAAGAACCGACCCCTGGACCGTGGTGCCAAGGGGGACAAGAATATTGCCTCCCTCGTTGATGGGGGAGATCAGAATACCGGTGATCTTTGTGCCTGCCGGGGTGGAATAGGAACTGATCGGCTGCTGGATGCGAATCTCCAGCGGCGTTCCGGCCGGAATCGTCTCGGCGGAAAGCTGTGAGGCAGAAGCAAAAATCGCAAGACAGCAGAGCTGCAGTGAAACCAAAGAGCCCGTTCGACAAACGCGCCTCCTGTCAGGCAGGAAAATGCCAATATGGCTGCGGTACGGTTGCGCTGACGCTATCACGACTGTGTGAGTCGCTGCGATGAGAATTGATCGAAGCGCAACTCGCGTGGAGAAAGAGGTCCTAAAACAGCACCAGCAGGCTGAGAAAGAGTGCGATCGGCATCACGATCATCCCTGCCTTGAGAAATTGCCATCCCGTAATCTCCACCCCTTCGCGGCGCAGCACGATGAGCCAAAGGATGGTGGCGAGCGAACCGGTGACAGAGAGATTGGGTCCGAGGTCGACGCCGATCAGGACCGCATGCTGGATAGCGTCCCCAAGATGCGCATGGCGCAGCGCGCTGCCGCTGGCCAACCCGACCGGCAGATTGTTCATGCCGTTCGACAACAAGGCAACGGCAAACCCCGCAGCCAGTTTTCCCACAATCGCCGGTTGCACAGCAGCCCAACCGAGCCCACGCCCGGCCATTCGCAGCAGGCCGCCGCGGTTGAGCGCTTCCACGATCATGAAGAGGCCGGCGACCAGCGGCACAATGGACCAGGAGACACCGCGAACGACTTTCTGCGCCGCCCGGCGGTCGCGCAAGGTGACCAGGAGCACAGCCAGCACGCCGACGACGCAGGTAGGGGCTCCTAGCTGCCAGCCCATCCCAGAGGCGACCAGCAGGACCGCGGCGGAGATAACGATACCGGCCAGCGCCGCCTTGCCGCCCTCATTAAGACCGGCAGTATGCTGGACATCGCAAATGTTTGCCGATATTTCCTGGCGATATTTAAAGTATAAGATTAAATATGTCACTATGATTGACATGACTGAAGGCAGTAGGAAAACTCGCAGCCAGTTCGCAAGTGTCGGCATGTGCGCGTCGAATATGACCAGATTTGCCGGATTGGAGATGGGCAGGACGAAGCTGGCGGCATTCGCAATGACTGCGCAGATGAGGAGATAGGGACGCGACCGCGCCCTGGCATGGCGAACCGTCGCAAGGACGGCAGGGGTAAGGACGACGGCCGTGGCGTCATTCGAAAGAAAGATGGTCACAACGGTTCCAGCAAGATAAATAAGCAGGAAGAGCCGTGCAGACGAGCCACGCGCGTGACCGAGAGCGATGCCCGCCACCCAGTCGAAGACGCCCTCATGGCGGGCGGCTTCGGCCAGCAGCATCATCCCGATGAGGAACAGGTCGACATCCAGGCCCTCGTGGATGGCGTGTGCGGCGCTCGCCAGCGGCAACAAACGAGCGAGGACGAGCAGCACCGCGCCACCGCCGATCCACCATGCCTCTGGGATGCCAAGAGGACGAAGGAGCATAAGCAGAATGCTGGCGAGCGAGATGATCCAGATAAAGACGATGGCGAAATGCGGCAAACGTGCTCCCGACTCTCGGTACTGCCAAGTGTGGATTGGATGCACCTTCGTGCCCTATTTTTGCGCATAGCCGGCCCCACCACACAGGAGGCTTTGCGCTGAGAGGGAAATGTGACAAAGTATTCAACAACCCCACATTTTTATGTGCGCCGCGATCCATGTCGCATCCGGTGAGCTGTTTCTGGGGTGTCTTCGTGTCGTGTTGTCCTGGTCGATGTGCACCATCTGCCGTACTCCCTGCGTAGTCCGGCGACCCAGACTCAACCTCTGCTCGAAGGGAGCCGGATGCGTTCTTTGGTGAAGTGTTGCGGTGTAGCGATGGGACTGGCATTGCTGCCATTGTGGGCCCATGCGCAGGCGGCGAGCGTGGCGGATATCACCGCGTTGAAGCAGGCAGTGGCGGATGCCAAAAACTCCGCGGATAACTCATGGATGCTGGTGAGCTCGGCGCTGGTCCTGATGATGACCGGGCCCGGCCTGGCGCTCTTCTACAGCGGCCTGGTGCGCAAGAAGAACGTGCTGGGCACCATGATGCAGAGCTTCGCCATGATGGCCATTATCACGGTAACGTGGGCGCTGTTCAGCTACAGCCTGGCCTTCGATGCGGGCACGAGTTTTATCGGCGGCGTGCACCACTTCTTCCTGCGCGGCGTGGGCACAGCGCCCGATCTCGCCTATGCCGCTTTTCCGGCGCAGACCTACATGATTTACCAGATGATGTTCGCCATCATTACGCCTGCGCTGATTACGGGCGCCTTTGCGGAACGCATGAAGTTCAGCGCAATGGTGCTCTTCACCGTGCTGTGGTCATTCGTGGTGTATGACCCGATGGCCCACATGGTGTGGGGACAGGGCGGCCTGCTGAATGCTTCGGGCGGCAAGTTCCCATGCCTCGACTTTGCCGGCGGCACGGTCGTGCATGTCACTTCCGGCGTCTCGGCGCTGGTGTGCGCGCTCTATCTGGGCAAACGGCGTCGGTTATCCAACGGAGAAGATGGCGCCCCACTCCGTCGTGTTGAGCTTTATCGGCGCGTGCCTGTTGTGGGTGGGCTGGTTCGGATTCAATGCGGGCTCGGCGCTCTCGTCCGGTCCCTTGGCCACCAGCGCCTTTGTGAACACGCACCTTGGTGCGGCGGCTGCAGCGATCGGCTGGATGATCGCGGAATGGATCAGGCAAGGCAAGCCAAGCGCGCTGGGCGGCATCTCGGGGGCGGTCGCCGGACTGGTTGCCATCACGCCGGCGGCGGGCTTCGTGCAGCCGATGTCGGCACTGCTGATCGGTCTGCTGGCCGGCCTGGTCTGCTACACGATGGTGGCCGTGGTGAAGCAGCGCTTCGGCTATGACGATTCGCTCGATGCCTTCGGCGTGCATGGCGTGGGCGGCACGCTCGGCGCGCTGCTGACCGGCATTTTCGCTTCGAGTGTGATCAATCCGATCTTCAAGGACGCGGCAGGGAAGACGCTGCCGGTGGGTGTCATTGAAGGCCACTGGGGGCAGTTGGGCAACCAGATAGTGGGCATCCTGATCGCGATTGTGCTATCAGTGGTCGGCACGTTGATATTGCTGAAGCTGGTCGATCTCGTTATTGGGCTGCGCATGTCGCCGGAGGACCAGATGGAGGGCATGGATGTGACCCAGCATGGCGAAGAGGGATACGACTGGGCCTAGATTCGTCCGGTCCGAGGAGCAGGCATGCAGAAGATTGAAGCGATCATTCAGCCGTCGCGGCTGGACGCTGTGAAAGAAGCGCTGATCGAAATCGGCGTGGATGGCATGACGATTCTGGAGGCGCGCGGGCATGGCCGCCAGAAGGGTCACACGGAGTTTTACAGGGGCCGCGAGTACACGGTGGACCTGCTGCCGAAGGTGAAGATCGAACTGGTAGTCCACGACGAGGCGGCGGAGAAGGTCGATCAACGCAATCGTTACTACGGCACGCACCGGCCACATCGGCGACGGCAAAATCTTCGTATCGCGCATTGATGAGGCGATCCGCATCCGCAACGACGAACGCGGCGAAACAGCGCTGTAATACTCCGCAGAGGCGCGAGTGGGAGGTCATGCGATGACGCAGCCATTGGCTTCAGTCAGCGCCGCGTCGGACTACTATCGTGCGGAGTTCGCCGCCCTGGACACCTCGCTCCAGCGCAACGGCGACGGCGCCGCGTGCCTGCGACGACGCAGTTCGCTGGTGGACACGCTTGTGACCGGGCTATGGTCCCTGTTGGGCGGTACGTGCCCGGCCCATTGCGTTGGTGGCTACGGGCGGCTACGGGCGCCGTGAACTCTTCCCGTATTCCGACATCGACCTGATGTTTCTCTGTCCAGATACACGGGTGGAATCGTCGGCACGCGATCTGATCCGGACGATGAGCCAGGCTCTGTGGGACACCGGCCTGCGAGCGAGCACTGCTTACCCGCAGCGTGCGCGAGTGCGATCGCTTCTCTGTGGAGAACTTCGAGTTCACATTGTCGCTGCTGGACCGGCGGCTCGTCGGAGGCGACCCGGCGCCGTATGGACTATTGCAAGAGAAGGTGCTTCCCACGCTGATTGCACGTGAGGCAGATACAATCCAGCGGCTCCTGCAGAAGTCGCTCTATGACCGCTATGCGCGCTTTGGCGGCACCATCTTTCACCTGGAGCCGAATGTGAAGGAGGCGCCTGGAGGACTGCGCGATCACCACACGGCGCAGTGGTGTACGGCATTGACGAGGATTCGTGACACCAAAGAATGGCCGCGCAGCGCGGATCTGGCGCTGGATCCGGAGGTACAGGCAGCCGTCGAATTTATGACCGCGACCCGTTGCTTCCTGCACCTGCGTGCACACCGCGACGACAACATCCTGAGCTGGCATGCGCAGGATGAGGCGGGTGCGAAGAGCATCGGGCTGGAAACGGGCGGAACTGCTGATCCTGCGTACTGGATGCGCACGTACTACCGGCATGCACGCACATTTTCGCGTAGCGTGGCGCCGCTGCTGGAGCAACAGCCGCGCGGGCGGCCTTTTTTCGCGCGGCGGCGGCGGAAATTAGCGATCGAGGGAACGCCGTTCGTGCAGGCCGAGGGACGCATCGATCTCGAAGACGAAGAGACGAATATCGATCCCGAGTCCATGTTGCGCGTCTTCGCGGAAATCGCAGAGCAGGGTTCGCGGCTGACCGTGCGGGCCGAATCCGCCATCAGCGATGCGCTACCGATGCTGAACCTGCACCTGCCGGAAGGGCCATTCCTGCGTGCGGGATTAGAGCGAATCCTGCTCGGTCGCCATGCTGCACAGGCGCTGCGCATCATGCACACCCTGGGCGTCCTGGAGATGCTGGTGCCGGAGTTCCACGGCATCGATGCGCTGGTGATTCGCGATTCCTACCATCGCTACACGGTGGATGAGCATACGTTCCTGACCATCGAAAATGTGCATGCGCTGCGCGATACCGCGCAGGACTGGGAGCGGCGGTTTACCGGGCTGCTGGACGAGATCGACCGGCTGGAGCTGCTGTTGCTCGCACTATTGCTGCACGACACCGGCAAAGCCAGTCGCAGCGGCGATCACACGATGCAGAGCGCGGAACTGGCAGAGGCCGTGCTTGACCGGTTGGAGTTCGAAAGCGAGGAGCGCGAGATCGTGCTGGCCCTGGTGCGCGATCATCTGGCTATGTCGGCGGCTTTGCGTCGCGACATCTTCGATCCGGAGACGCTGCGCGCACTGGCGGAAAAAGTAGGGACGCCCATGCGGCTGCGCATGCTTGTGCCTGATGACCTATGCCGACGTGCGCGCGGTGAATCCGGAGGCGCTGACGCCGTGGAAGGCAGAAAATCTGTGGCAGCTTTTCATCGCGACCTCAAACTGGATGGACCGCAACGTGGACGAAGAGCGCTACCATGCCTCGGTCGATCCAGCCGTGCTGCGCCGCATCACGGCCTGGTGCCGGACCAGAAAGAGCAGTTGCAGCGGTTTCTCGAAGGGCTGCCGCAACGCTACGTCCAGACCCGTCTGCCGGAGCAGATTCGGGCACATCTTGAGATGTCCGCGCCGGCTGGAGCAGCATCCGGCACAGCTTTCACTGCGAAAGACGCGGCATCTGTTCGAGCTGGCGCTGATTGCGAAGGATCGCCCCATGTTGTTCGCGGATATCGCGGGGACACTCTCTGCGCTGGGAATGAACATTGTGAAGGCAGAGGCGTTCGCGAACGATGCGGGCGTGGTGGTGGACAGCTTCCTGTTTGCCGATTCCTTCGGCACCCTGGAGTTGAACCCATCCGAGTTTGGACGCTTCACGCAAAAAGTGATGGATGCGGTGACGAAGCGGACCTCCGTGGACGGACTCATGCGGGCGCGGCGCCACCTCCACATGGCGCCGGTGAAGATGCGGGTGGAGACGCGCATCTCCTTCGATGACACGGCTTCGAGCGCAAGCACAGTGATGCAGGTGGTGGCGCAGGATGGGCCGGGATTGTTGCGCACAATCGCGTCCGTGATTGCGACGCTGGGATGCGATATCCGGGTTGCGCTCATCGATACCGAGGGCGAGCTCGCCGTGGACGTCTTCTACCTCACCGAATCGAACCGGCCGCTCGAGGATGCGCTCAAGGCGCGATTGGCGGAAGAACTCACTGCGTCCATCCAGACACTGCGGCCGGCGGCGGCGCTCGCGCGCTGAGCGGATCTGTTCTGCGATCAGGCTTGCGGACGAGGCGTCAGCTTTACCAGCATGCGCTGCGTTGCCGGCCAGTCGACCAGCAACACTTCGGCGCGCTGGCTGTGCGCGCTGGCTGCATGAAGGGTGAGCAACTCGTATACCTGTGCTGCAGATTCCGGGTCATCGGCGAGAGATGATGCTGTCGAGAAAATCAGGATGATAGCGCTGCTCGCCTACAAAACTGCCGTCCTCGTCGCACACCCACGCGATGCCGCCGGTCATACCGGCACCGAAGTTCTGGCCGGCACGGCCCAGCACCAGTACGGCGCCCCCGGTCATGTACTCGCAACCGTGGTCGCCCACGCCTTCTACGACAGCGACGGCGCCGGAGTTGCGCACGGCAAAGCGCTCGCCTGCGCGTCCGGCCGCCAGCAGGCGGCCTGCTGTAGCGCCGTAGAGGGCAACATTGCCGAGCAGAACGTGGTGCGAGCTTTCACGCGCGGCGTCGCCTTCGGCACGAAGCACAATCTCTCCGCCGCTGAGTCCCTTTCCGACGAAGTCGTTGGCCAGCCCATTGAAGACAATCCGCATGCCTGGAATGGCAAAGGCGCCAAACGACTGGCCGGCCACGCCTTGCAGTTCCATCTCGACCGGCGTAACCGGATCGTTGCGGTGCCGCCGTTGCAGCGCCAGCTCGCCGGCGATACGTGCGCCGACGGCGCGGTCACTGTTCGCGATTTCGCTGCTGACAGAGAAGGCTTTGCCTTCGCGCGCAGCGGCGAGTGCCGGCTCAAGCCACCCATCGTCGATCGGCGTGTCGGTTTGCGGGCGCACATTGCGCTGCCCGGCCCATGCGCGCACCCCGTCCACCGGGGCAGCCAGCATGCTTGTGAGGTCGAGCGCGCCGATGCGGCGCGTCTGCTCCAAGAGATCCGTGCGGCCCACGGCGTCACCCAGGCCCGCGAGACCCAGCCCGGCGAGCATGTGGCGCAAATCGCTGGCCAGTCCCTCGAAGAAGCGAATGATGTGTTCCGGCTTACCGCGAAACTTCGCACGCAACTCCGGCTTCTGGGTGGCGATGCCGGTGGGGCAGGTATTGAGGTGACATTGCCGCGCCATATCGCAACCGATGGCGACCAGCACCGCCGTACCAAAGGCGTACTCATCCGCGCCCAGCATCGCCGCAACCAGGACATCGCGCGCCGTCTGCAGACCGCCGTCGCAGCGCAGACGCACGCGGCCGCGCAGACCTTCTGCCAGAAGCGACTGCTGCGCTTCCGCGAGACCCAGCTCCCAGGGATTGCCGGCATGCTTGATGCTGGAGAGTGGTGACGCACCGGTGCCGCCGCTGTGGCCGGCGATGACGATGTAGTCCGCGAAGGCCTTGGCGACTCCAGCTGCGATGGTGCCCACGCCGAAAGACGAGACCAGCTTGACGCCGATGGCGGCGCGGGGATTCACCCGCTTCAGGTCATAAATAAGCTGCGCCAGGTCTTCGATCGAGTAGATGTCGTGGTGCGGCGGCGGACTGATGAGCATGACGCCGGGCTGCGCGTGGCGCAGCCGCGCGATCAGCTCAGTGACTTTGTGCGCGGGGAGCTGGCCACCTTCGCCGGGCTTTGAACCCTGCGCGATCTTGATCTCGATCTCTTCCGCGTTGGCGAGATATTCAGCGGTGACGCCGAAGCGCCCGGAGGCGAGCTGCTTGATCTTGTTGTTGCGCAGCCCGCGACCGCCGGTAAGCGGGTCGGGCTGCCAAACCGCCGGGTCCTCACCGCCTTCGCCGGTGTTCGAGCGGGCGCCGAGGATGTTCATGGCTTCCGTGATCGTCCCATGCGCTTCGGGGCTCAGCGAGCCAAGCGACATCGCCGAGGCGATGAAGCGGTGCGTGATCGCGGGTGTTGGTTCGACCGCATCTTCGGCCAGCGATGGGCCGGCGGCACGAATGTTGAGCATGTCGCGCAACATCTGGGGCGCAGCTCTCGGAGGCTGCCGTCAGGACATTCAGCGCCTGCGGCTCGGCTACCATCACGGCGCCGCGCACCGAGCCAACGCTGCTCTGCACCACCTTGACGCGCTGCGGCTGCCAGGCATGCGGTTCCGCCGCTGTCAGCTTTGCGGAAGCGCACCCAACCGTAGTCCGGCAGATCTGTATTCCCGGGTGCGCCGCTGGCCGGCGGCTCAGGGTGGAAAGTATCCTGCCACGCGCGGCGAACCTGTGCTTCGATCTCCGCAAAGCCGATGCCGCCCAGCGGAGCGGGTGAGCTGCGCAGGCAGCGATGGATGACGTCGTCATTGAGCCCGATGGAATCGAAGAGATGCGCGCCGCGGTAGCTGTCCACGACCGAGATGCCCATCTTCGACATGATCTTTGCGAGACCCTGGTCGAAGCTCTTGAGCATGTTCTTCTCACCATTTTCCGGCGAGGCCACGGCAGCCGTTTGCAGGGCGAGCCATGGACACACGGCGCCTGCGCCCACGGCCAGCAGCATGGCGGCGTGATGCAGATCGCGACAGTCTCCAGCTTCGACCGCGAGTCCGACGCGCGTGCGGATACCGGCGTCGATGAGCGAGTGATGCACCGCACCGGTCGCCAGCGCCATGGGGACAGGCAGCTTCTCTAGGCCGGCAGGCATGTCAGTCAGGAGCAGCAACTGCGCGCCACCTGTCACCAGGGCCGTTGCTTCGACGCAGAGGCGATCGATCGCTGCTGACAGGGTCTCGGCGGGCGAGAAGACGCACTCGAGCACCGCGGTGGGCAGATCGGCCGCCAGCGGATGGCTGCGCTCGCGCAGCGCCTCCACCTGGCCAAGCGACAGGAACGGCGAGGAGAGCGAGAGGCCAGGAATGCGCGCGTGCGGATCAAGCAAGTGAGGCCAGGGGCCGAGACGCGTATGCAACTGAACGACGCAGGCCTCGCGCAGTGCATCAATGGGCGGATTCGTCACCTGAGCAAAGCGTTGGCGCAGATAGTTGTAAATGGGGCGCGGCGAACGAGCGAGCGCGGCGATAGGCGTGTCATCGCCCATGGACCAGACGGCATCCTTGCCATCTACGGCCATCGGCTGCAGCACCATGCGCGTGTCCTCGCGCGTGTATCCGAAGAGCCGCTGGAGCTCCAGCAGCCGCTCCACTGGCAGGCCGCTCTTCCATCCCTCCGCGTCCGTCAGTGCCAGATCGGAAACGAGCGTCTCGTACTCCACTTCAAGATCGAAGCGCGCAAGGATCTCACGCGTGTCCAGAACCTCGTAACTCTTCAGATCGACCACCAGCATCTCGCCTGGACCGAGGCGTCCGCTCTCCAGAACAGATTCGGGGTCGAGATCGACCAGACCGGCTTCTGAGCCGGCGACCACCAGACCATCGCGGGTGATGAAGTATCGGCAGGGCCGCAGGCCATTGCGGTCAAGCGCCGCGCCGACGAGGTGACCGTCGGCGAAGGTAAGGGCTGCGGGGCCATCCCACGGTTCCACGCAGTCGGCGTGGTAGTGCATAAACTCGGAAACCTTTTCGAGCTTCGCGGGCGGCACCAGCATGCGGACCGCCTGGCTGACGCTGCGGCCATTGCGGGAGAGCAGTTCCACCGCCTCATCGAGACTGGTCGAGTCCGAGCCGTCCGGCGAATAGAGCGGGTGGTACTCGGCTGGAATGGTGGAAGCGCGGGCATCCATGCGTGCGCGATTGCCCCACACGGTATTGATTTCGCCGTTGTGCGCCAGCATGCGCAGGGGCTGCGCGCGGCTCCACGCAGGCTCAGAGTTGGTGGCGTAGCGTTGATGGAAGATGGCGAAGGCGGTTTCGTACGCGGGATCGGCCAGATCGGGATAGTACTCCGAGAGCAGGCGGCCGGCACATAGAGCCTTGTAGACAATGGTGGAATCCGAGAGCGAACAGATATGGACAGCGGTCTTGCGCCGCTCAAACTGCTTGCGCGCGAGGAAGAGTCGGCGATCGAGATCGGCTGGATGCGCGGAGATGAGTGCCTGCAGGATGCGCGGCGCGGATGCCAGCGCCTGCTGGCCCAGATGGTCGGGACGCGTGGGAACCTCACGCCAGGCCATCAGCCGACAGCGATGCGCTTTCAGCGCCTCTTCAAAACTCCTTTGCGCCGGAGCGGGATCGTGTTCCGCAGGAAAGAAGCAGACACCCACGGCCAGGGCGCGGTCGTTCTTCAGCGTGAGCCCCGCGGAACGCAGCAGAAAGTTGCGTGGCACCTGCGTCATGATGCCGACGCCATCGCTGCTCTTGCCGTCCGCGGCCACCGCCCCGCGATGCGCGAGGCGTCCCAGGGCGGTCAGAGCGTGGGCCAGCACCTCGTGCGAGGGCTGGTTCGAGACGCGCGCAATAAAGCCAACGCCGCAGGAGTCATGATGAAAACGGGGGTCAAGCAGAGAAGGGCCTGGCAGTGGTGCGCCGGGGCGCGCATCTGCGCTTTCGGTCAACACGTCGGTGCACGGGGACGCAGAAGTGGCAGTCGCAGGGTGCCAGTGGTTCGCCATAGTTCACTATAAGCTGAATTACTGTCATTAGCACCCATGAGTCATCGGGAAATTTCATGCCCAAGGGAGATCCACGAGAGAACCGGGCATGCGCTGCAATGGCACTCCGGCTGATGCCGCATACTGGAAATACGATGAGCCCCCTGCTATGGAAGCCAGAGAACTGGCCGTCGCGCCTGGAGGAACTGGAGGCGCGCACCGGCGACCTGAAGGAAGCGCCGCTGCGCCGCGATGTGCGGTCACTCGGCATGTTGCTTGGTGACGTGCTGCGGGAACAGGCCGGAGAACGGCTGTTTCGGCTGGAAGAGGACCTGCGTCAGCTCTCGATTGAGCGCCGCGAGGCGGCGGCGAAGGGCGATACGACGCGTGCTGCGCAGCTCCTGAAGCAGCAGATGGATCGGGTTGCGGAGCTCGACCTCCCGGATGCTTATCAACTGACACGCGCCTTCGCCTATTACTTCGAGCTGATCAACCTGGCGGAGACGAACCACCGCAAGCGGCGGCGCACCTCCATGCAGATGAGCGTGGATGACGCCGTCCAGCGCGGCTCATTCCGCGGAACCTTGCGGGCGATGCGGCAGGCCGGCATCGATGCCGATGCCGCGTTCGCCCTCATGGAACGTGTGCATATCACGCCCGTCTTCACCGCGCACCCAACGGAGGTGGCGCGGCGGTCCGTGCTCTACAAGCGGCGGCGGCTGAGCGCCCTGCTGGAAGATCTGGACCGTATCCCGTTGCCGGATGCGGAACTGGAACGGCTGCAATCCGCCGTCACGGCAGAGATCACCGCCCTGTGGCAGACCGATGAGGTGCGCGCGCGGCGACCGCTGGTAAGCGATGAGGTGAAGATGGGGCTGGATTACTACCACGCATCGATCTTCGCTACCGTGCCGGCACTTTACGCGGAACTCGCCGCGGCGTTTGCCGCTGAGTATGGGCGGCAGCTCTCGCCCGCGGAGATGCCGCTGATGCTCAGTTTTGGATCGTGGATCGGCGGCGATCGCGATGGTAATCCATTTGTCACACAAGAGGTGACAATGGCGGCAATTGCGGATGCGCGAGAGCACATCCTGGCGTTCTACCGGGCACAGGTGCAATCGCTCTTTGATCTGCTGACCAGCTCGGTGCATCAAGTGGACACCAGCGTGGCCTTGCGAAAACGCCTTGAGGCCTATCTGGCTCAGACATTCCAAGCCGCCACCCCAACATCGGAGCGCTATGGTGTTGAGCACTACCGCCGGTTTCTGATGTGCGTACAGCAGCGCCTGGACGGAGACTCGGGAACCCCCGGTGGGTTGAAGCCCTATAAAGACGCGATCGAGTTCCGCGACGATCTGCTCCTGCTGCGCACCAGCCTGGCGGAAAATCGCGGCGAGCGCATCGCGGCCGAGCTGGTCGATCCGCTCTTGCTGCAATTGCGCACCTTCGGACTGTATCTGCACACTCTGGATATACGGCAGCACGCGCGTCGTCACGAACTGGCGGTGGGTGAGGTAGGCTCCGCCGCCGGTTGCGCCGCGGCGGAAGGCAAGGCTGCGGAAAGCCTGCAGCCGGAGAGTGAAGACGTGCTGGATACGCTGCGGACAATCGCACGTCTGCAGCAGGGTCCCTATCGCGAAGCGATCCGGCAGTACGTAATCAGCGGTGCCGCGTCCGTCGAGGACGTCCTGCGTGTCGTCGGGCTGGCGCGCATCGCGGGCGTGCAGGTGGAAGGCGGCCACGGATTGCATGGACTCATGCCGGTGCCCCTCTTCGAATCGATCGAAGACCTGCAGAATGCGCCCGAGATCTGCCGTTCACTGTGGAGTTCCCCCGAGTACCGCAAACTCCTTGCGTCATGGAATAACACGCAGGAGCTGATGCTCGGCTACTCCGACTCGAATAAAGACGGCGGCATGCTGACCAGCACGTGGGAGATCTATCGCGCACACCGGGCGCTGCATCAGGTGGCAGCAGAGTGCAAGGTGCATCTGCGACTGTTTCATGGCCGCGGCGGGACGGTGGGCCGTGGCGGCGGCCCGACCCATCGCGCCATCTATGCGCAGCCCTTCGACAGCTTTGAGGGACAGTTACGCATTACTGAGCAGGGCGAGGTTCTGAGCTTCAAATACGGCGACGTGGTTCTGGCCGAGCGCAACCTGGAGCTAATGCTGGCGGCATCTCTCGACGCCTTGGCGCGGCCGAACGACCGAATCGGCGACGGACGCCTGAGCGGGCGGCTGGAGCCAGCGTGGGAAGCAGCCATGAACACACTTTCGGAAGAGAGCTTTGCATTTTATCGCCAGCATGTTGTGGACGATCCCGAGATACCCGAGTACTTCGAGCAAGCCACGCCCGTTGCGGAGCTCGAAAATGTGCGCATCGGCTCGCGTCCTTCGCGCCGCAGCGGCAAGCGTAGCCTTGCGGACCTGCGCGCGATCCCGTGGGTCTTCGGCTGGACGCAAAGCCGGCACCAACTGCCGGCATGGTTCGGCGTCGGTTACGCGCTGACGCGTTTCGCTGAGCGAGACCTGCCGCTGCTGCAGAGGATGATGGCGCGTTTCCCGCTGTTCATCGACCTGGTGCGCAACGTTGAGATGGCATTGGCCAAGTCTGACTTCGGCATCGCGAAGCTCTACAGCGAACTGGTTGAGGATAAGGCACTCCGCGAGCGTGTCTATCGCAAGTTGAAGGAAGAGTTCGAGCGCACCGAGCAGGCGGTGCTGTTGATAACCGGGCAGGAGGCGCTGCTGGAATCGAATCCGGTGCTGGCGCGTTCCATTCGGCTGCGCAATCCGTACGTAGATCCCATGAGCCTGATCCAGGTAGAACTGCTGCGGCGGAAGCGCAGCGGCGACGACTCCGATGCTCTCAACCGGGCACTTGGCGCGACCATTAACGGCATCTCCGCAGGTCTTCGCAACACAGGTTGAGAAGCGCCTAGCCGCGGGTGAGGACAACCGCCGAGGGAATGGGCCTGCTCGCCTTTTCCTGACGCTCGTGTTTGGCTCTGATCAGGGAGAGATCGGCTGCCGCCACCAGCGTGTCTACCGTGTCGCCGTCAGCGGGAAAACAGCTGATTCCGATGCATGCAGTCATTTGCGCACTATCCTCCGACAGAGTGAGCAGGCCGGCTTCGCGTACGGCGGCGCGCAGGTCGCGCACGCGTGACTCGGCGATTTCAGGTGGCAGGCCAGGGAAGAAGATTCCGAATTCATCGCCGCCCAGGCGGGAGAGCATGTCTCCTTCGCGAACCGTCAGCCGAAAGCAATCGGCAACCTGCCGCAGCAGACGATTCCCGTCGATAAGCCCGAAGCTTTGGTTGATTTCGCTGAATCCATCGAGATCGCAAACCACGAGGATCGCGGTCTGATCTGCCGCTTTGCATCGGCTGAGCTCGCTTGTGAGCCGTGCAAAAAACGCCTCGGAGCCAAGCAGCCCGGTCAGAAGGTCCGTTTCACGCGCTTCACCCGTAATCAGCGCATCGGCACGCGTGCCTATGCTTCCAGGCGCGGGCGAAGTTGGGATGGGAGCTAATGTGGCCGCCACCTCGTCCGGCTGTTCTCCGGCAGCGGCGACTTCAGCTACAACTGCCGGCAGGCGCGCTTCTATTCTCTGGCTGGACCTTCGTTTGTCGAGGGGTGCGGACCAATAAATCACCGCAGCGGCGAATGCAACCGTGGCCATGGCCAACAGGCTAAGGGGAATCGGCCAATTCCTATGAGCTGCGAAGGCAGCAAGAAGAGCGCCAAGAATGGGCAAGATGGCGAAGAGGGTGCGCGGCAATGGCGAACGAGGCATTGGATGTGGTGTCGTGGCCGTAGAAGGTGAAGACCCGGCCCTCGTTGAGCATAGCTCTGCTTCGTTCGCGCGGCTGCGCGCCTTCCGTACCACCCGTTACAACTTTCGGGGGAAGAGGGAATGGGGACAACGCGCCAACAGAGAGCATTCCTCGCGAGGGTTCCTCTCTCTCGGAAACGTCATCGCCTCAACATGGTTCAGGCCAGCTTGGCTTCAAGTTCCGCCCACCGCGTGTAGAGGGTATCGATTTCCGCCTGCGCGCCACTGAGTTCGTTCAGTGCGAGCTGCAATTGCGCGGCATTGCTGGCTATCGCGGGATCCTCCGCTGCAGCCCGTGCACGATGCAGTATTGCCTCTGCTTCTGCGATGCGAGCTTCGATGGTTTGGTACTCGCGGGCTTCCAGATAGGAGAGCTTCTTGCGCGTCTGCGCGGCATCGGCTTTCTGAACCGTCGCGGCGGACCGCTCTAGAGCAGCGCGCTCCTGCTGATGCTCATCGCGCCATGCTTCCCATTGCAGGTAGTCGGCGAACCGGCCGGCATTGCCCAGGCCATCCAGCCCCAGCACCACGGTGGAGACGCGGTCGAGCAGGTAGCGGTCGTGCGTGACCAACACCATCGCGCCGCGAAATTCGAGCAGGCTCTCTTCCAGGATTTCGAGCGTCGCGATATCGAGATCGTTGGTGGGCTCGTCCAGCAACAGAAGATCGGCAGGCTCAAGCATCAGCTTGGCGATGAGGACGCGCGCCCGCTCGCCGCCGGAAAGATTGGCAACAGGCTGGTTGAGCTGTTCGCCGGTAAACAGAAAGCGCGATGCCCACGACGCGACGTGGATCACGCGATCCTGGTAAACAACCGAGTCGCTGTCCGGCGCGAGCGCGCGGCGCAGGGTGAGTGATGCGTCGAGTTGCCGGTTCTGATCGAAGTAGACGATGCGCAGGGCATTCGCGCGTTCCAACGTCCCCGAGGTTGGCTGGAGCTCGCCGCGCAGGAGGCGCAGGATCGTCGTCTTGCCGCTGCCATTGGGTCCAACCAGCCCCACGCGCGTTCCGGCCGTGAGCGGAAATGTCAGATCGTGGAAGAGTGTTCGACCGTTCGACTTCGTAGCCAAGCTGATCGAACGCGACCAGGCGCTTGCTCTGACGCCCGCTGTCACTGAACTCGATATCTGTGGTTGTAGTGCGATTGCGCGCCGTGACCTCGGCCAATTCACCGATAAGCGCATGCGCGCTGTCGATTCGCGCCTTGGCCTTGGTGGCGCGCGCTTTTGGTCCGCGTCGCAGCCACGCGATCTCCGTGCGAACGCGATTTTCAAGCGACTCCTGGCGGCGCTGCTGCGCTTCGAGGAAGGCTTCTTTGTCTTCAAGAAAGCGGCTGTAGTTGCCGCGTGTGCGCAGGATGCCGTCGGGATAAGCGGGGTTGATCTCCGCGACCTCGAGCGCAACAGCCTCGAGGAAGTAGCGGTCATGGCTGATGGTTACGGACGCGAACGGAGCATCGTTCAGGATGCCCTCCAGCCACTCAATTCCTTCCAGGTCCAGATGGTTCGTCGGTTCGTCCAGCAAAAGCACATCGGGCGCTATGGCGAGTGCGCGCGCGATGGCCAGCCGCTTGCGCCAGCCGCCGGAAAGGGAAGCGGCCGCTACGGCGAAGTCCTCGAAGCCGGCACGCCCCAAGGTTTCACGAATATTTCGATCCCACTCCGCTGCCGGCACCCGCGCGTCACGAACAGCATCTTCCATCACCGACCACACGGTCTGCCCAGTCTCGAAGTCGGAAATCTGCGCGACGTAACTCGTGCGAGTACGTTTGCGCATCGACAATTCGCCCGCATCCGGCTCCACTTCGCCCGCCAGAATCTGTAACAGCGTCGACTTGCCCGCTCCATTCGGACCGATGAGCCCGATCCGCGCATCCTCGTCGACCGTAAAGGACAATTCACGGAACAGCGGTCGAGGCCCAAACGCCTTGGTGATGTTTCGCGCGTTGAGAAGGGGTGGCATAGAGATGACGGTGATAGACAATTTCGGACGGCGACAGACAAAAGCAGTGCAGCCCCAGCTAGTGTGGCCTGAGGCAGTCTGCCTTGTTAGCCGCGTGCCAGCGCAGCGGTAGCCGCCAGAT
>CAVVSP010000012.1:0-41482 GCA_963750845.1 uncultured Acidobacteriaceae bacterium | reverse complement strand
CAAATACATCCCCGATGACATTCCCGGTTACATCCCCGATCCGCGGGCGCAATCCTGGCTTCTGTTCGTGGGTCGCCTCCACGTGATCGATCAGTCGAAGAACGTCGGCGCTCACGTCGTTGCTCAGATCGTCGTTCCTCAGACTACGGTCGAGGTCATGATGCCTGAGATCGTGATGGCGGAAGTCATGGCTCGCTAGGGGAACGGCTACTTCGGGCGCGGCGTTGCCGGCGGCCTCTCGGGTGACTTCTTTGACATCCAGTCCAATGGCTTCGCAGATGCGCTGCAGCTCCAGATCATCGTCGTTTGCCGGGTCCTGACTGGGGGCGGGAGCGGGCGGGAGTTCCCCGATGTTCCTGCTTTGGCCGATCCCGCTTTCGCTCACGGGCTCAGGCGGATAGGTGATCATCCGCAGGCGTGGAAGGGGGTGCGTTGCCCTATCGGACTGCCCGAAGGCCCGGCGGGCGAGGGATAGGATGCGTCGCATTCGGATCTTGATGAGCCACCTTCATCTGCCGACAAGAGTGCTACGATTTTGGGCTTTCCGAAGGGGTCACGTCTCTCCCACTAGGGTAGGACTTTCGGCATATCCGGTGAGATGCCCTGGCAGTCAGCACCCTGATAGACGCCGGTGAAGCTGTTATCGATGAGGATGGGGTGCGGCTGCGATTGCGAGGTCACTTCCATATGGAACTTGCCGTGCATCTTCTCCTTGCTGTCGAAGGTCATGGCCATGTGGCCCGTGGAGGTGTGGTTGCCGCCGCCTGAGCTGCAGGCCATGTCGGCGGACATGCCCGAGGACGACTGCTGCTGGTTGGTGAACTGGCACGTCTGACTGTGCTGGGACGGATCGAAGATCTTCTTCCACTTCTCTGCTGTCAGGCAGGAGAGGGTGTTCGCGGTGTGGGGCTCACCGGGTGAGCGGCCCATCGCCTTCATGCGCGCAGCCACATCGGGCGGCAGCTCGATGCCGCTGGTGGTGATGGTGCTGGTGGTCTTCCAGAGACCCATCTTGACGGGTGGAGTGGCGGTCTGGGCTGCAGCGGCGGCTGTGAGGGTAACGGCGACGGGCAGGATGCAGAGCTTGCGGAACTTATCCTTCATGGGCACACGTTCCTTGGTGGAGATGGAGGCTGGAGAAGCGCGCTCCATTATCGTTGCCGGGGCGGGGCGGTGGGAAGGACTTATTGGACAGGTGTTGGCAGGAGGTAACGCGCCGAGAGGGCGATGGACCAGCCAACGATGAAGATGTGGATGGCGAGTTGGGTGAGTGCGAAGTTGCGGTTGAAGGGACGCTTCGGACGGCGAGAGAGTGGAAGCACGATGTAATTCATCGCGCAGTAGACCGCGATGCCGTAGAGCGCGCCTGCGGTAAGTGGATGTTTCAACAGGAACGGAAGGCGAAGGCTCGCGAGCACATAAATGGTTGCGATGGTGAACGAGATCACGAAGTGGATGGCCACGCCGAGGGCTCCGGAGCGCCAGCCTTCTGCGAACGCGCGTGGGCCGAGGAGGCCGCTGGCGACGCCCTGCCACACGCGCTGCACCGGGATGTCGAGCGTCGCGGCCTGCGTGGTGGCGGCAGTGGCATCGAGTATGCCGCAGGCGACGGTGGCTACGAGGATGGCCTGAAGGGTGTCGGTCATGATTCACGCGACGGAACTGGTCACTCTTTAGATCGCCCGGTGATGCATCGGTTCTAAATTGTTAGTTCAGGCTTTGGAGGACATTCGATGTCTGCTGCGGTTCACATACGCTTCGTCACTCGTGGGGATTATGCGGAGTGGCTTCCTCTTTGGGAGGGCTACAACCGGTTCTATGGGCGCTTTGGCGCGACGGCGCTTGCCGATGCAATCACGGAGGTGACGTGGGGGCGGTTCTTCGATGCTTATGAACCAATGTTTGCGATGGTGGCCGAGGTGGATCGGCGTTTGGTGGGGCTGGTCCACTATTTGTGGCATCGCAGCACGACCTCGATCGAGCCGACGTGTTATCTGCAGGACCTGTTCACCGCCGAGGCGGCACGGGGCAGGGGTGTGGGACGCAGCCTGATCGAGGCGGTCTACGAGCAGGCCCGGCTGGCGGGTGTGGCGAACGTCTACTGGCGGACGCATGCTACGAATGCGACGGCTCGGCGGCTGTACGACCAGGTGGCGGAGGAGTCCGGTTCGCTGGTGTACAAGAAGCGGCTTGCCTAGCCGGCACTACGCGCGGAGGCGCTGCTGGAAGTCGCGAATGGCGATGAGGTTTTCCCTGGTGTCGGTGGCCAATGGCGGACCGGCGTTTTCAAGGATCGATAGCAGCGTTCGAAGCGAGGCGGCGAGGATGGACGGCTTCGGTCTTGACGAGGCGAGCTGTGCACGTGCGGTGTCGCTCTCGGCCTGGGCCTCGGCCAGCTCAATTGGCGTCAGTCCGAGCTTCGGCAGTTGCTGACTCAGAGACTCCAGGATGACATCGAGGTCCGCTTGGCTGAAGAGAAACGCCGGCATCTTCTCTGTATGCGGGTCTGGGCGCGAGTCCGTGCGCGGATGAGGGCGCGGGTCTGGGCGCGAGTGGACGGGCTCGGGGACAGGACGGTTGTGATGTGAGGCAAGCTCCCCGGTGATCTCCTGCGGATCCAATCCGATGGCGTCGCAGATCCTCTTCAGATCTGCTGCAGCGAGCTCGTCGCTGTCGTTCTCGACGATGTGGGCCGGCAAGGGCTGGGTCGATGCTTCCGGGATCGATGCTTCCCAGGTCGGCGGTTCCGGGATCGGTGCTTGCTGAATCGGTGCTTCCTGAATCAATACTTCCCGGACCGGTGGTGTTTCAGGAGCGTGGCCGGCAATGGCGGCTGGCGCCGTTACCGGCTTAAAGGGAATGCCTTGCGCTGGAGGAAAGTGCATTGTCGGTTGCTCGGGCTGCTCCAGGGCGGTCTCCAGCTCGTCCGCACCGGCCTGGCTGATGGAGATGATGTTCGCCATCACCACCCGGATCAGCCTTTTTTCTCCGAGATATTGCGCAGCGGCCTCCGCATCCAGCGCACCGAGGCCGACGGCGTCGCCCACCTCTTCGACGTAGAACAGCACTCTCTCGCTGCCCCGGCTCATCTCGTAGAGAGACCGCAGGAACTGGAAGCGCTGCTTTCGCCGTTGTTCGAGAGTCGCAGCCACGCTGCGTACCTCCTCAAAAAGGGGCCGGAAGCGGATTTGTACCGTGTACAGGATAATCCCCGACGCAAGTGGGGGTAGGGTTTTCACTCATCCGTGCCCGGGATGTAACGTAGGTGACGAGTTCATTTCCTGGGAGCAGATGCATGCAAAAGATCAACACTTTTCTATGGTTTGACGGCAATGGGGAGGAGGCGGTGGACTTCTGGGTCTCCGTCTTCAGGGATGCGAAGAAGGGGCCGGTGCGCTACTACGCCGACTCGTTCCCGGACCCGAAGTGGCGGGGCAAGGTGATTACCGCGAGCATGACGCTCAACGGGCAAGAGTTTGTCGCGCTGAATGCCGGACCGGACTTCAAGTTCACGCCGGCGATCTCGTTCATGGTGTTGTGCGCGACGCAGGCGGAGATCGACGAGTACTGGGCGAAGCTGACGGACGGCGGCTCCACGATGGCGTGCGGCTGGCTGACGGACAAGTTCGGCGTGTCGTGGCAGATCACGCCGGAGACGATGGACGCGATGCTGAACGATCCTGACCCGGCAAAGGCGGCGCGGGTGATGAACGCGATGATGGGGATGGTGAAGCTGGACATCGCGGCGCTGGAGCGGGCTAGAGGCGGCCAAGAAGTCGGCAACGGCTGAATCGAATCGGGCGGCGGGGCATCCTTGACGTAACCGGTAAACTTCTAGATATCCGGTGTTGGAGGGATCATGAGCCGTCGCTTTGCAGAGCTTGCGTTTACGCCGCTGGTGAAGAAACAGCAGGAGCAGCATGGCAGCCGGCGGCAGTATGCGCGGATGGAGGAGGTCGGCGAGGCGGGCGATCGCCTGACTGATTTCGAGCGGGAGTTCATTGCGGGGCGCGACGGCTTCTACATGGCGTCGACGGGCGAGACCGGCTGGCCGTACATCCAGTATCGCGGCGGCGCCCAGGGCTTCCTGCATGTGCTGGACGACCAGACGCTGGGCTTTGCCGACCTGCGCGGCAACAAGCAGTACATCACGATGGGCAACCTGGAGCACGACGATCGCGTTGCGCTCTTCCTGATGGATTACGCGCACCAGATGCGGCTGAAGATCCTGGGACGCGCGGTGATTCATGAGAGCGATGCTGCCGCGGCGGAGCTGATTGCGAAGTTGAAGGTGCCGGGGGAGAAGACTCCGACGGAGCACGCGGTGATCGTCCACGTGGAGGCGTTCGACTGGAACTGCCCGCAGCACATTACTCCGAGATACACGCAGGAGGAGTTGGCGGGGACGCTAGAGCCGATGCGGAAGCGGATGGAGGCTTTGGAGGCGGAGAATGCTCGGCTGCGGGGGTTGGTTGAGGGTGGGTCGGCGAATCAGCGCTGATCAAACTCGTAACCGAAGTAAACATCATTGCGAACATACTGCTTGATGCGGATCGTTCCTTGTGGCTCAATGTCTGCACATGAAGCACATCGCTCTCGCATCCTACCTGCTTTGCATCCCTCTCACGCTTGCTGGACAAGCCGGACCGCAGGCCGCGGCTGGACTCAGTATCCCGGGCACGGCTATGCCCTATGCGTTGGATTCATTCGACGGGAAACCTGAGCTAATCCCGCTTCACCACTCCAACGTGTCCGTCAACAATCACGCCGGTGCCAATGTTGCCGGCGAGATGGCCGGATCGTTTTTCTATAAGCCCAAGATGACGACGGAGCTACCGGGAGCGACGGCTGCAGTCACGCTGCACTCCCGCAGGCCTGTGCTTTATTACCACCTTGATGATCAGGACGGCTCAAGTGCCGACCACAACGAGAATCTTGCCGGTTGGGCGATCGTTCGCGCGAGATCGGAGAAGGATAAGCGCATCGTCTCGCAGATTCGCCTCACGCAATTGACTGGGCACGGTAAGCGCAACGATGCGGTCGTCGACGCCAAGGAAGCCCATCTTCCGAACGGGTGGACGACACTTACGCCGAACGAGGATCTTGCCAACGGCCAGTACGTTTTTAGTCCGATCTACAGATCGGGAAATACCTTCGCTTCCACCGTGTATGCGTTCGGTATCGACCCGAGCGCGCCGGAAGCGGAGGGTGCTATCAAGCCCGATCCACCCGCCGAGCCGACTGTGCAGTAAGCGAGCCATAGCAGAGAACTACCCCACCCTAGCTGCGGGATCAAGCAATTTATCATCGGGCTCATGCCCGACGTTCCCTATAGCGTGTTCGTAGTCCTTGACGGCGAATACGGTACGCGCCTTGCGGAATTGATAGTGAAGGGGCCCGTTTGGATCGTGGACACTCCGACAAATCGTGCAGCGGCGCAGAGCTTTTGGAATGCCTTTCCGGATCGTGATCATTTGGACGGTGTAACAGTATTCAAGCCAAAGGGTAACGGTTCCACCGAAGCGACTTTCATCTCTGAAATAGACACGATCGATATGCATCACAATGCATATTCAGCTGATCCGCCCTATACAGTGCTGGAGGTTATCGGGACCTCGTTGTCGGAAAAGGTCAAGACAGAATTGTCTGAATATGGTTTCGATGAGTTCTTAACTACTTCGGAGGGATTTCGGGCTGAGCGACCGTTGTCTGCCGCACAGTCGATAGTTCGATGCGTGGTCCCGGGAAACCAGGGCTCTTAAAATCGAGGGTGAGAGGCAATATTTGCAATGGAGACAACTATTTATGCTCGTGTCGTAGCAAAGGCCATCAGTTTTCCAGATGACATCGAGGTGCAATACTTTTGTCTTGATGAAAAGGAAAGACTGACCGGCAAATCATACGGTCCTCTGCATTTTACGTGGGAAGACGTAAAAAGCCGTTTCTGGATTGACCTACCCTACGCCGAACAGTGCGAGAAATACTTCCGTGACGGTGATGCCGCATTTCTTGGCAATAAACACTTAACCATCAAGCGAGCAGAGTAGTTGGGGATACTTTCGTGGGCTAGTACCTTTGCCCGGCAAGAAGTGGCCTCGACGTTGGATTCCGCCGAGCGCGAGCGGATCAATAGTGTCCCTCCCTCGAATAAAGCTCCTCCAGGAGCGAGCGAATGCCAACAAGTAACGTCAGGGCTGCCTCTTCGTCCTCTAGAGGTTTTTCATGTAAGACAAAGTTGCACTTATTCGCGAGATCCTTCGCAGCCTCATATCCGGTCTGCGATAGCAGATTCCATTTTCGCGCCTGATCGACAAGTTCTCGAACTCGTGATAAAGTCCATCCCCTTGCATCCCAAGCTTTTCCTTCAGGGCCTGTTCGAGTGCTGCCCTCGCAATCGCGGCCGATGCCACTGCAAATCCTTGGATGTATGCTCTTATCGCTTCAGAGATATAGCGATTCGTTTGAGCAGATGGCGTTTGCAATGCACTTAGTCGAGATAGTTGCAACGTCCTCCGGACCATCCATGGTACTTTTTCAATCTGGCGGAGCGAATAGTACTCGTCCAACAAATGTTTTATGACGTCTTCTTTTTCCCGGACAAAGGAATCGAGTTGTGAAAGTCCATTGCTAGCAAACAGCTCTCGACTGAGTACTACGTATTCGGCAAGCCGGGAAGCAAACGTTCTGTTGCTTCGCGTCTCCTCTTGTTCTTTTGGCGAGAGATCTGCTTCTAGTTCCCGTTCAAGCTCGTCAGCGTGCAGCTTTAGCATCTGAGAGAGAGTCGGTTCCATTGTTATTATTCCTCGATACGGCCAACTTCACTAACTGGCTAATCTTGACAGCACCGCAGGTTGGAAGCTCCACGCTAAATCACCACAGTCTCACGATACTCCCCGAAAACCGACCGCAGCGTACCAGCAATCTCGCCCACCGTGCAGTTACTTTCTACTGCTTCGAGGATTGCGGGCATTAAATTGCCACCGTCTTTGGCACGTTCTTTTACGGCGCCGATTCCCTGCTGCCATCTGGATTGGCTGCGTTTGGTTCTTAGCGCTTGCAGGCGTTCTACCTGGCGGCGCTCTAAGTCGGGGTCGTGGCGCTGGGTGGGGACGCCGGGCTCGTTCTCTCGTGTGAACTTGTTGACGCCGACGACGATGGCGTCTCCGGTTTCTACGCGGCGCTGGTAGTCGTAGGCGGCGTTCTGGATCTCCTGCTGGACCCAGCCTCTTTCGATGGCGCGGAGCATGCCGCCTAAGGCTTCGATCTTTTGGAAGTAGTCTTCGGCTTCCTGCTCGATGCGGGTGGTGGAGGCTTCGACGAAATAGGATCCCGCAAATGGATCGACGGTCTGGGCGACGCCGGACTCGTAGGCGACGATTTGCTGGGTGCGGAGGGCGATGCGTGCGGCCTCTTCGGTCGGGAGGGCGAGGGCTTCGTCGTATCCGTTGGTGTGGAGCGACTGCGTGCCGCCGAGGACGGCGGCCATGGCCTGGACGGCGGTGCGGGTGATGTTGTTTTCCGGCTGCTGCGCGGTGAGGGTCGAGCCGGCGGTCTGGGTGTGGAAGCGGAGCATGAGCGAGCGCGGATTTTTTGCGTGGAAGCGCTGGCGCATGACGCGAGCCCAGAGGCGGCGCGCGGCGCGGAATTTGGCGACCTCTTCGATGAAGTCGTTGTGCGCGTTGAAGAAAAAAGAGAGGCGCGGGGCGAAGCTGTCGATATCGAGACCGGCGTCGATGGCGGCCTGGACGTACGTCATTCCATTCGCCAGAGTGAAGGCGACCTCCTGCGCGGCGGTGGAGCCGGCCTCGCGCATGTGATAGCCGGAGATGGAGATGGTGTTCCACTCGGGGACTTCTGCGGCGGCCCAGGCGAACATGTCGGTGATGATGCGCATGGCGTGGGGCACCGGATAGATGTAGGTCCCGCGCGCGATGTACTCCTTGAGGATGTCGTTCTGCACGGTGCCGCTGAGCTTTTTGATGTCGGCGCCGCTTCGCTTTGCCGCTGCGCAGTAGAGCGCGAGCAGGATCGAGGCGGTGGCGTTGATGGTCATCGAGGTGGAGATGGTGTCGAGCGGGATGCCGGCGAAGAGGCGCTCCATGTCTTCGATGGAGTCGATGGCGACGCCGACCTTGCCGACTTCGCCGAGGGCCATGGGGTCGTCGGAGTCGTAGCCGATCTGGGTGGGGAGATCGAAGGCCACGGAGAGGCCTGACGTGCCGTGCGCGAGGAGGAATTTGTAGCGGCGGTTGGACTCCTCGGCGTCGCCCATGCCGGCGTACTGGCGCATGGTCCAGAGGCGGCCGCGGTACATGGTGGGCTGGATGCCGCGGGTGTAGGGGTATTGGCCGGGATAAGCGAGATCTCGGTCGGCGTCGAAGCCGGTGGCGGCCAGGTCTTCGGCGGACCAAGATGCGCGCTCGTCTGCTCGCCGTCTGCTTTGCCGTCGATTGCCGGATTTCATTGCGCCGTCCTGCTGGCGCGGGCCTTTCGGCTGCGACGCTCGGCTTTTATGAAGGAGCTGATGGAGAACCAGGCGAAGATGAGCGCGGCGGTGGTGGCGACGAGGAAGTGCGCGTGGTCGGGACCGTGGAGGGCGCTGGCGCGGATCTTCCAGGCGTTCTGGCCGAAGAAGGCGGCGAAGAGCGCGAAGAAGAGGCCGGTGATTTCGAGCCAGAGGGTGCCGGAGACGTGGGCGAGCGGGCCGATGAAGGCTTTGCCGAAGCGGCGCGTGCCTTCACCGACGCGGCGGGCGGGCTCGGCGTAATTTTTTGCGGGGTGCGGGGCGGGCGGCGGCGTGGACGGGCGCGGGGCGGCATTGGACTGTTGTGGCACGGCCTGGGACGCGGTCTGGGTTGCGGATTGTGGTGCGGATGCGGCCTTGGCGGCGCGCTCCTTTGCCATGCGCGAGGCGACACGGACGCCGATGCCGAGTTTGCGTCCGAAGCGATTCGGCTCCATGGGGGAAGTGTAATGGTTCAGTCAGCGAGTCAGCGGAGCGAGTTCGGCAAGCCGGGGAGAACGACCGCCACCACGTCCTTGATTTCGTTGACAACCACGGATCGCGGGCGAATAATCCGGTTCCCCGTATCAATTTCGCCAAAGAAGTCCGGCAAAGAGGGTTGGCTATGCGGCGCTTCCTGTATCAAGTCCTGACGCTGGCATTGTTCTCGATCGCGTTTGTCGCGTTTGCTTCCGCGCAGAAGATTCAGAAGATCGCGTTCTTCGGCGACAGCCTGAGCGATTCGGGGAACAATTTCATCATCACCGGACAAAGCACGGGCATTCCATTCCCTCTGGGACCGGCGGCATTTTCCTATAACATTGGCGGTCATCAGTACAGCAATGGACAGGTGTGGTCGCAGGAGCTGGCGAATGGCCTGGGTCTGCCGCTCAGCGGACTTCCGCGCCTGCAGTCACACAACGGGGAGCTCTTTTCTAATTATGCGGTGGGAGAAGCGCGCAGTCGTGCCGGCGCGCCGGCCTTTCCGGACTTTAATCTGACGCAGCAGGTTTTAGATTTTATCGACGACTACAACGGGACGGTGCCGCCGAATACGCTGGTCGCGATCTGGATCGGCGCGAATGATCTGGAAGACGCGCTCGATGCGCTGAAAACAGATCCAAGCGGCGGGACGAGCGAGGTCATTCTCCAGCAGGCAACCGCAGCCGTCCTCGAGAACCTGCAGACTTTGTATCAACACGGGGCGCGCATGTTCCTGATCGCGAATATTCCCGATCTGAGCAAGACGCCCTATGTGCGATTCCTTGGGCTGACTGATCCGACCATTCCGACGATTGCTTCCCAGATGACGAACGAGTTCGATACTGCGCTTGAGTCGGTGGCATCAGGATTCAGCGTGTCGCCTGGATTGCAATACTTCCGGTTGTTCGACGCGAATGCGCTGCTTGATCTCATCATCGCTTCGCCGGGAAAATTTCAGCTGCTTGATGCAGTCGATCGCTGCACGGTGCCACTGGTAAAGTCGAATGCGATTTGCCGTATGCCTGACAGCTATCTGTTCTGGGATGCGACTCATCCCACGACGGCCGGTCACCACCTGATAGCAAAAGCCGTGTTCGATTTGCTGCCACCGCAGGCAGGCAAGGGCAATGGCAACGGTAAGGGCAAGGGCAAAGGGAGGGGTCATCACTTCTAATCGCCCGGCCTGCGAGCAGCCTCATTTCCCGCGGAAACAGACACGACGGAGCTCGCGAGCTTAGGCCTTGCGATCCCGGATGAAGCTCTCGGGAGTTCCGTCTTCGGGATTGACGAAGATGATGTCCCTGGGATCGCGCCGGGGCGTGTCGATCGCGAGAAAGACCACCGGGCCTTCGAGCAGGTCCGGTATCGCGTGAACCGTGTTGTTCTTGAAGAAGAGAAAGTCACCGGGCGCGAATTCTCCGCTATTGGCCGAGTTTTCCATCCAGAAGGTGCCTCTACCGGAGAGCACGTAGAGATGCTCGTTGCTATGGGCGTGATAGTGAGGCGGCGTCGGGCGGTAGACACGAAAGACACGGGAACTTGCCGCTGCTTCGTCGGTCAGGTAGGTGTCGAGCAAGAGGGTCTCCGCGTTTTCGGGAAAGGCCTCGGCGATCTGGTGGAGATGAAATCGTCCAAAGGACGGATTGGCGGTGGACACTTCAGGTTTACCTCTGTGTTTTCGATGACGCGGCGCAGATTTCGAAGCAGAAGGATGACGCTGTCACGCAAAACTGCCCGGTTACGGGAAAAGTTTCGCCATATCACCTGCGCCGGATTGCCGGGTTGGGTCATCAGACGTAAGGTAGGGGGATACCCGCGGGCCGGGAGGGTGTGTCCGGAGGCGGGAGACCCTGGTGTGGGATGAGGAGGCGGGATGAATGCACGAGTGCGCAAGCTGATCGAGCAGTTGGGAGAGGCGATCCACGAATCGGTCTCCGAGTCCGAACAGATTGCGGGCGTAGTGCAGAACATTCGCAGTCAGGGCTTCGACGTGCTCCTCATGCTGGAAGCGACCATCGGGCTGAACGAGGTGGAGACGCAACCGGGCGAGGAAGGCGACGCATCGAAGCCGGAGGTTGTTGAAGGAGGCAAGGCCTTCACCGCGCAGGATGTCAGCTTCCTCCGTTCGCTTCGCATCGCCATTGAAGGCGACGATGTGGACGACGAGGACGATCTCTCCGATACCTCGGGCACCTCGGACGCATAACGTCTCGACCGAATCACGGAACGATCCAAACGCAGGCATCTCATGTAGGGCTGTCCGGTTCTGCCTCGCTCCCTGTAAGCTGGCTTGCGCAGCGCGGAGACGGCAATCGACAGCTGCGAGCAATCGGCGGCGCTGGAGGCCACTTTCGGGCCGATTGAGGGGAGATCTGCGAAACCATGACCATGAAAGACACGCTGGGTGTACTCCTCGCCGGTGGCGCCGGCGAGCGTCTTTTCCCCCTGACGCGCGACCGCGCCAAGCCAGCGGTTCCCTTTGCCGGCACCTATCGGATTATCGACATCACGCTGTCGAACTGCATCAACTCCGACCTGCGCCGGGTGTACATCCTGACGCAGTACAAGGCTCTGTCCCTGAACCGGCATATCCGCGAAGGCTGGAGCGGGAGCGTGGCACAGGAACTGGGCGAGTTCGTAGAGATTCTGCCGCCGATGCAGCGGGTGAGCGCGAACTGGTACATGGGCACGGCGGATGCGGTGTACCAGAACATCTATTCGATCGGCGCCGAGCAGCCGAAGTACGTGATCATCCTCTCCGGCGACCACATCTACAAGATGAACTACGGGTTGATGCTGGACCATCACAAGGAAATCGGCGCGGACGTGACGCTGGCGACCCTGCCGATCCGTCCGGATGAGGTGCCGCGCTTCGGGGTGGTGGATGTGAGCAAGGCAGGCGAGGTGCTGGGGTTCCTGGAAAAGCCGAAGGAGACCAAGCTGCGCTCGCCGTGGAACCCGGAGATGGTGGATGCCTCGATGGGCATTTACATCTTCAACACAGACGTGCTGCTGCCGGCGCTGATCAAGGATGCGGACGACGTGAACTCGAAGCACGACTTCGGGCACAACATCCTGCCGTCACTGCTGGGCAAGTACAAGATGCATGCGTACAACTTCGTGGACGAGAACCGCAAGGAACTGTATTGGCGCGATGTGGGAACGCTGGATGCGTACTACGACGCGAACATGGACGTGGTGTCGGTATCGCCAATCTTCAATTTGTATGACCGCAACTGGCCGCTGCGCACCCGGCAGCGGCAGTATCCGCCGGCAAAGTTCGTCTTCGGCGAGCCAGGACGCACCGGCATGGCGGTGAACTCGATTGTGTCGCAGGGCTGCATCGTTTCGGGCGCGGTGGTGCGCAACAGCGTGATCTCGCAGGATGTGAGGGTGAACTCGTACGCGGAGATCGATTCGAGCATCATCTTCACCCACGTCGATATCGGGCGGCATTGCCGGATCAAGCGCGCGATTATCGATCGCGATGTGCATCTGCCGGAAGGCACGGTGATCGGCTACGACCAGACGGAGGACAAGCGGCATTACCACGTGACGCCGTCCGGGATCACGGTGGTGACGCGTGACGGGTCGCTGTATGAGAGTCCGGTGGCGTCGGATTTCATGAGCATGCCGCACTGAAAACCGCGCTGAAAACCGCACCGAAAACAAGGATCAGGCAGCGAATGCCAGGCATCAAACCGGCATGAACACTCTCGACTCCATGCTGGAACGTAACAAAGATTTTGCTGCCCGGCAGTCTGCTGCGGGCACGCTGCCTCCCTCGCTTCCGCAAGCGATGCCGCATGTGAAGGCAATCATCATCGGCTGTGCTGATATGCGCGTCGATCCTGTTCATCTACTGGGGATTCAACCGGGCGAGGCGGTCGTGATCCGCAATATCGGCGGTCGAATCACGCCTGGCCTGCTGGAGCAGTTGGGGCTACTCGGCCGCATCGGTGAGGTTGCCGGAAAGGTTCCTGGTGGCGGCGGTGAGTTTCACCTGATCGTTCTTCATCACACCGATTGCGGCATCACTCGCCTTGCGGGCGATCCCGCCAAGCTGGCGCGCTATTTTCAAGTATCGGAAGGTGATCTCAAGGCAAAAGCGGTCACCGATCCTCACGCAGCGGTTGCCGTGGACGTTGCCGGGCTGCGGGTGATTCCGGTATTGCCGGGCGAATGGCTGATCTCCGGCCTGGTCTATGACGTGACGACCGGACTTGCTGAGATCGTCGTGCCGCCAGCGCCGATTCGTACAGCGTGATTGCAGGGAGATTTCAACGTTTTCGCCGTCCGGAAGACGCATTCAGACTAGACAGAGGCTCAACATGAAAACCGAACAGCGGCCAGAGCAGTCGATCCCAGAGGAACAAATGCGGGAAGCCCTGAATAGGCACTGGAACGCGTCGGCAGCCGGAGATGCAAATGCAGAACACGATATTTACGATGACGATGCCATCTGCGATTATCCGCAGTCAGGCGAGCGAATCCTCGGGCGAAGCAATTTGCAGGCCTTGCGAAGTCATCATCCAGGCAAGCCGTCGGGTTTCAACGTCAGGCGAATTCTCGGAAGAGGTGATCTCTGGATCACGGAATACACCATCACCTACCAGGGACGCCCAGCCTTTACCGTGAGCATTATGGAGTTCCGCAACGGCAAGGTCGTGCATGAGACACAGTATTTCGCCGATCCTTTCGAGGCGCCGGCATGGCGAAGCCAATGGGTTCAGCAGATCGCGTGACGTCGCATTCAGAATCGATTCGTACCGAGAAGTCGGGCATAGCGGACGCAATCCGCGATTCCGGCCTCGTAACATAGGTCCGAAAGTATAAAAATAGAGCGACGATGAGAACGGAATTGCTGCGATTCAACGGTGCTGTCGAACGCGATCCCAGCATCGATGCGTGGATGAAAGAGCATGGTGGCGAATTGGGAGCCATAGCGCATGAGTGGTTTGAGATGATGCGAAAATGCGGGGACGAAGTCCGGGAGATATTGCATGACGGATGTCCGGTTGCATGTCTGGGCGATGCGCCCTTCGGCTACGTCAATGTATTCACCTCGCACGTAAACGTGGGATTCTTTCACGGCGCAGCACTGCCGGATCCGGCCCGCTTGTTGCAAGGCACCGGCAAGTTGATGCGCCATGTGAAGCTGAGACCGGGAACGGCCGCAGACGCCGCATCGCTCCGCAGGCTTATCGAGACCGCGTATTCGGATATAAAGGCGCGTGTGGAGAACGGTTAGCTCAGAGAAACGCCTTGAGAGGTCGACGCACAGTCTGACGTCTTTTGAAGATCGATCAAGATCTGTGCGTCGCTTCCGTTTGGAAACGACAGGAAAGACTCATGCAACTAGGGTTCATCGGAACTGGCGAAATCACACTATCAATCGTCACGGGCCTGAGTTCGTCTGGCGTCACCGACCATTCCATCTGGTTGTCCCCTCGCAATTCTGCTGTCGCTCATGGGCTTGCGAATCGTTTCCATGGAATATCCGTCGCGTCCAGGAACCAGGAAGTTCTCGACCATTCCGACACAATCGTGATCGCTGTAAGGCCTTCAGCTGCGCGAGCTGTTCTTTCGGAATTGGCTTTCCGTCCCGATCATCACGTTATCAGTCTTGTCTCGGCACTCTCGCTGCGGAGCTTGTCGGAACTCGTAGCGCCTGCTGTGCGAATCGCAAAAGCCGCACCATTGCCGTCAGCGGCAAAACGATTGAGCCCCACGGCGATCTATCCCCCTGATCCGATGTTCTTTGAACTCTTCGCTGGCGTTGGAAGTGTCTTTCCAGTTGAAAGTGAAGACGAGTTCGATGCAATCTGTGCGACGACAGCGACAATTGCATCCTATTTCGCATTTAATGAAACGATTGCGTCTTGGTTGGAGCAGAAAGGTGTTCCAGCATCGCGAGCCAGAGACTACATTGCACGACTCTTTTTGGGGGTAACGACCGGCGCTGTCGAAGCGATGGACCGCAGTTTCCAATCACTGGCGGCTACTCACGCCACTGCGGGCGGCATCAATGAGCAATTTCTCAAACACCTGGTTCGCCATGGTCTTCTGACGCGAGTCTCGGAAGCTCTGGACGCGGTTTTGCACCGACTCGGAGCGGAATCATAGGCTGTGATTTCAGATCGGCCGCCCGTTAACGGTAGGGTGACGGGCAAACCGTAAACTGACAACATCATGCAGGACAAGCAAACTGCGGCTCCAGAGAATACGGCGGTGCGGGTTGCCCTGTGGCGGGCGTTGCACGTCCAGGTCGATGCGCCGCCGCACGTGCTCGAAGACGAGATTGGCCTGCAATCTGGCGGCGCCCGGAGGACGATTGGCGCAGCCGTCCGGACATGGACCCGCAGGCTTCACGCGCCTCTTCCGCGCCTCCATCGTGGCGCGTGCGCGCTTCATCGAGGATCTGGTCGCGGAGCAGGCTGGCCGCGGCGTCAGCCAGTACGTCATCCTCGGCGCCGGCCTCGACACTTTTGCCCAGCGCAGGCCGGAGATCGCCTCGCGCTTGAAGGTCTTCGAGGTCGACCAGCCCGGTCCTCAGGCGTGGAAGCGGCAGCGCCTGATCGAGCTTGGCTTCGGCATTCCGGAGTGGCTGCGGCTCGTGCCGGTCGACTTCGAGGCGGGCGACGCATGGTGGGAGCGGCTGGCGGCGGCCGGCTTCGATGCAAAGCACTGCCGGCGGTCGTGGCCTCGACCGGCGTCAGCATGTACCTCACGAAGGAGGCGATCGCGGCCACGCTGCGCCAGGTCGCGGCGCTCGCTCCGGGCTCGACGCTGGCCATGACGTTCCTGCTGCCGCTGGAGCTCGATGGACCCGGAGGTGCGTCCCGGACTTGCAGATGGCGGAGAAGGGCGCGCGAGCAGCGGAACGCCGTTCCTCAGCTTCTTCACCCCGGACGGAGATGCTGGCGCTGGCCCGCGAAGCCGGCTTCCGAGAGGCCCGGCACGTGTCGGCAGCCGACTCTTAGCCAGCGCTACTTCGACGGCAGGACGGATGGCCTTCGGCTGGGGAGTTCGGAAGAGTTGCTGGTTGCGACTACCTAGCTCCTCCAAGTGTAGAAAGGCAGATTGCGCCATGTGTTCGGCATGGCAGGCGGCGAGGCGCCCGCTGCTACGCCCTTTTCGCGATCGCGGCGTAGTAGCGAACGACCGGGCAGCGGGAGCGCACAGCCATCAACATAGACCACGTATTGCAAAGGGCGGATTTCATGCCCAGAGATATATCACCCCGCGCGATCTCTGGACGTCATCCATTCGGTTGATCTTTGGCTCAACCGTAACGCAACGGTAAGCCGTCTCCTTTCTCGGACCCTGACGCTCGATTTTTCTTCCGCGCTCACACCCCCTCAGGACAGGGGTGAGGTGACCGCTTTGCAGATCCGAATGCACGAATGCGTGCCGCCCGATCGGTAAGGCCGCGCTGTTCTGCAACTGATAGTTGAAGACCGAGAGGGGGCACCGGGAGTGTCCAGCCACGCCAACACACGGACTCCAGAGAACGAAGGGCCACAAGTCCTTGTTCATGAGGCGTCGGCTCGTCAACTTCCGGATGTAGACCCGCGAGCCACTCGAAGAGGCACCCGGCAAAGGCTCTGCCGCCGTAATCGGCGAGCCAGCCCGTCATTGTCGTCACCGGTTCGACCAACAGGTCCTCAAAGATTCTGCCGGCAAGCTGGGCGTCGCTGACCCAGAAGTCGAGATCTCCCGGCTGGATCGCGATTCCACGAACCGCCAAAGCACCCGACCCATAGAGGAACCATCGCAAAGGTGTTCGCTCAACCCGGCGGAGGAATAGTTCCATCGTCTCCTCCCAGGGCACGCTGTGTAAGCGTGCGCTCTGAAGCAACATTTCCTCGAGATGCCGCGCGAAGTTTCTGTGTGTAGTCCTGACATCGCCCACATTCGACAGATTTCGCGTGAACCGGGCTTCCCCGGCAAGAGCAAAGCCCATGTGGAGGAGGCGTTCCTGATAGAGCGGGACGTGGGTGGAAACTTCGTAAATTGCACGGTCGCCCCGTATCTCAACCGAAGTCTGCAAACCAGCGGCCGGCATCTGTAGCGATTCCACCTCCTTCTCCATTCAGGCCCCGTGCGATTTCATATTCTGACCGGAAAGCTCCTGGCACCCACTCATACGCGGACGTCAGGATCTACGGGCTACTGCACACCTATTTTCTCTTGCCTGCTTCCCTGCCCGGCCTGCAATTGCATGGAACCGTGAGGCCATTTTTCCCGTATTTGACGTCATGAGCGCCGCAGCTACATGGCCGGGATTGCTGGGAGGGGGGCCGGGCCTCTCTCGAACCAATGGTTTGTGGACTCCGGCGCGGTCTTCGCGGCTGATAAACGGGTATCCTTCGAACGGCAACAGGCTTGCCACCAGGACATCCGGCGGAACAATGGATCGGGACGAGAGCAAGCGCGGGGAGAAGCCCGTGACGCGGCGAGAGAATACGGCCGCCCGGGCCGCCGCGGGGCTGCCTGCTGTCCCGCCTGCCGATGTGGACTGGACCGCTCTCGTCGAACGGTGCCTGCGAGGGGACGGCGGAGCCTGGGCCGAGCTGGTGCGCAGCCATCACCGCCGCGTATATGGCATGTGCTACCGCTTTACCGGCTCGGCGCATGATGCCGAGGACCTGACGCAGGATGTTTTCCTGAAGCTGTATGGGAACCTGCGCAGCTTCAACAGCGACAAGGGTAGCTTTACCACCTGGATCACCACGCTGACGCGGAACCTGCTGGTAGATCACTTCCGGCGCAGCCGCATGGAGCGCTCGACGGATTCGCTGGATGCCGGGTGGGACGCTGCGGAAGAGACGCGCTCGGGAACACGTTCCGGGGCCGAGCTGCTGCAGGACGCGCGCCGCTCGCCGCATGACCACACGGTGGCGCGGGAGCTGGAACGGATGGTGCAGGGGGCGCTCGCAAAAGTATCACCGGAGTTGCGCGAGGCGGTTATTCTGCGAGATTTAGAAGATATGGACTATAAGGAAATCGCTCTGGTGCTTCGGGTGCCGGAGGGGACAGTGAAAAGCAGGATCAGCCGAGGACGGGCAGAACTCGCCCGGCTGTTGGGCCGCAATAAGAAGCAGGTGATGTAGCCGTGGCAACGAATCACAATCCGGAGAAAGGACCCCGCACCCTGAGCTGCGAAGCCTGGGAGGCGATGCTGACCGATGCGCTGGATGGCACGCTCAGCGCCCGCGATGCGGAGGCCTTCGACGCACACAGCAAGAGCTGCGCCGCCGGCTGCGGTGAGCTGCTGGAGGAGGCGCAGCGCGGCACGGAATGGCTGCGATTTCTGCGTGAAACGCCGGAAGCGCCGCAAGGGCTCCTAGAGAAGATCCTGGTTGGGACCACAGGCCTGCCTGACGCACAGCAGCCGCTGGCGGCAGGCGGAGCGGTAGCGCTGCCGCACCAGCCGTGGCTGGGCATGCCGTTCGGGCTGCTGCAGCGGCATATGGCGGAGTCGCGCATTCTGATGACGCTGGCGATGGCCTTCTTTTCGCTCGCCTTGACCCTGAACCTGACGGGTGTGCGTCTAAACCAGTTGAAGCTGAGCGACCTGAGCCCGTCGGCGCTGGCTGCGTCGGTGAGCCACCAGTACTACACCACGTCGGCGCATCTGACCCGCTACTACCTGAACCTGCGCATCGTGTACGAGCTGGAGTCGCGGGTGAACGAGATGCGCCGCGACAACAGCGCGCCGGCGCCGCGGCCCGCGGTTCAGCAACAACAGCAGCAGCCGGCACAGAAGCCGCAGCCTGCGTCCAAGCCGGGCGGCGCAGCACACAAGGCTGGCAGCATTGCCAACCCGGAGCGGGGCCAGAGTTATGTGGCTCCGGTTCCGGTGCTGGCGCTGTTTCAGCAGCACTCCAATACAGAAGCAGGGCCGCGTGCGCAGCTTCAAAGATGCACGCGGAGCAGAACTTTCTCCTCCATATTTCCAAAGTCCGAAAGACCAGGCAATCAATACAAGCCGTCAGAAAGGAGCCTGGTATGAATTGCAACTATCATCCCGAAGTTCCCTCGTCCGCCTTTTGCCAATTTTGCGGCAAACCGCTATGCAAGGATTGCGTGCGCAACGTGGGAGGTTCCGTGTACTGCGAGGCGTGCCTGACTGAACGGCTTCGCGGCAGCGGCGTGGGTACTTCTACGCCTATCTTTACCGGCACACCGCACCCTATGTTGGCCGGCCTGCTGGGCTTTATCCCCGGCGTGGGCGCCATGTACAACGGGCAGTACGCCAAGGCGATCGCGCATGTGCTGATCTTCGCGGTGCTGGCCAGCCTCAGCGATCATGCTTCCGGAGTCTTCGGCATCCTGGTGGCGGCGTGGGTCTTCTACCAGGTCTTCGACGCGTACCAGACGGCGTTGGCCCGGCGTGATGGCCATCCTGTGCCGAACCCATTTGGATTGAATGACATTGCGCAGCGGCTGGGAATCCATCCGCATCCCGGGGCGCCGGGTGTTCCGCCGAATCCTCCTGTTCCGCCAGCGGGAAGCGGCTGGCAGCCAGTGAGCGGGCCGGGACAGCAGCAGCCTTATTCAGGATTTGTGCCGCCCGCGGGCAGTCCGGGTTACCCTCCGGGCTATCCGCCGGCGCCGGGCCAGCCTGGCTACGCAGAGTGGTTGGAGAATGATATTCGACAAAGGAGCGGCGCTGCTCCGGGCTCAGGTCAGCCGGGATACGGCTACGTTCCGGGTCAGCCGTATCCACCGCCGATGCCGCCTTTCCCTCCGGCCGGTGTGTCCATGGGAGGACGCGACGTGCCGACGGCCGCGATCATCCTGATCGGGCTGGGCATCCTCTTTCTCTTCGGCTCGCTTGGCCTGCTGCAGCATGACTGGATTGCCCATGGATGGCCGCTGCTGATCATCGGGCTGGGGATCTGGATCATCTTCCGCCGCACGCACAATGTGCCGCCGCCCATGCCGCCGTCTGACCCATCCGTGTCTGCGGGAGTGCATTCGGACACAAGCGGAGGCACGCGATGAATCGCTGGCTGCTGATCCGCCGTTTGCGCGGCCCGGCATTCCTGCTGATGTTCGGGGTGACGGCGCTGCTGCACGAGTGGCACATCCTGAGCTTCGGGCAGAGCTGGCCGCTCTACCTGGTGCTGGCGGGTGTGCTGGCGCTGGCCGAGCGCGCGGCCTTTGAAGTGCCCGATCCGTCGCAGATGCCGCCGCAGTATCCGCCGTATGCGGGCGGCTATCCCCAGCAGCAACCGCCGCCGAGCGGCTGGCAGACGCCTTCTTCTTCATCGTCGCCGGGCACGGGCATCGTTCCTGCGCCCCCGAGTGACATCGACCGCACGGAAGGAGGCCGCTGATGGCTGCTTCGCCTCCGCCTTATACCTCCGGGCCTTCGAATCCCGATCCACGCTGGCAGTGGAAGCAGCAGCGCCGCGCCGCCAAAGAGCAGTGGCGCGCCCAGCGCGCGTATTACCGCGGCATGCGGCGGCCGTCCATCGTGCGGCCGATCGTGCTCATCATCATCGGCATCGTGGCGCTGATGATCCAGGCCGGCACCATCAGCGGCTACGCGTTCTGGGACTGGTATATCCACTGGTGGCCGCTGCTGCTGATCGGCCTCGGGCTGGCGCTGCTGGGCGAATGGTATCTGCAGCAGGGCGATCCTTATGGCAGGCGCACGAGTGTTGGCGGGCTGGTGTTTCTCATCGTGCTGGTGGCGCTGCTGGGCGTGGTGGGCAAGCACGCGATGAACAGCCCCTTCGGCTGGCACTTCCCCGACGACGACGACAACAACTGGAGGATGCACCTGTTCGGGCAGGCGCACGATGCGGATCACCAGTTCGACCAGGCCTTTGGCGCGAACGGCAAGCTGACGATCAGCAATCCGCATGGCGATGTCTCGATCTCGCCGTCGACGGACGATCGCATTCATGTCAGCGCGCACGAGACGGTGTATAGCTCAAGCGATCGGGACGCCGACAAACAACTGACGAAGCTGAAGCCGGAGCTCGAGGTGAACGGCAACGAGGCCACGCTGACAACCGCGAACCTCGACCGCGGGACTGTGGACCTGACGGTGCAGGTGCCGGCGAATACCAGCGTCTCGATGAAGACGGGGCGCGGTAATTCCGCGGTGAATGGGCTGAACGGCACCATTGGCGTGGATGCCGGACGCGGCAACGTGACGCTGAACAAGATCGGCGGGGCGTGCACGGCGCGGATGTCCGGCGGCGACTTTTCTGCGCACGCGCTGACCAGCACGCTTTCCGTGAGCGGGCGCACGGCGGATGCGAATGTCTCCGACGTAGCGGGCAAGGTGACGCTGGACGGCGACTTTCTGGGCGAAGTGGACGTGGCCAAGCTGGGCGGACCGCTGAGCTTCCACTCCAGCCGCACCACCTTCGAGGTGGACCATCTGATCGGCGATCTGACGCTCGACGACAGTGACCTGACACTGCAGAACGCGAAGGGCCGCATCCAGGCCGCGACCCGCTCGAAGAACATCACGCTGAGCAGGATTGCCGGACCGCTGGATATTTCCACGTCAGACGGCGACATCAAGGTAAACCTGACCGGCGGCGATGGGCCGATCAACCTGCGCAATCGCAATGGAGCGATTGAGCTGGGGCTGCCGGAAGATCACCTGTTCAACGTGGATGCGAGCGCGCGCGACGGCAGCGTGAACAGCGACCTGACGTACACCGGCAAGGTGGAGCGGAGCGATCACTCGCTGACCGGCGACACCGGCAAGGGCGGCAATGGGACGCAGGTGGTGCTGGTATCGGACCACGGAGACGTGACCATCAAGCGGGCCGAGGCGAGTGAGGACGAAGAGACTCCCGAAGCGCCCGAGGCCCCGGAAACACCAGAGACGTCCGGGGATGACAATGTGCCCAAACCGCCGAAGCCACCGCGGCCGCCGCATCTGCATGTGCCGCGGAATGCGCCGGTGCCGCAGGCTACGACGCAGTAGCGCTCAGTCCTCATCCCAGCGCAATTTTTGAAATCGATCTGGATCCCAGAATCTGATGGCCGCACTTGGGTTGGCCATTCCTTCCTCGGAAGCTGAAACTGGTACCGCAGGTAATCGTCGAGATCGAAGCCGGTGTAAACAACTGTCCATCTGTGACACCGAGAAGACAGGATTTCCTGGCTCGTGCGGTTCTTCGGCGATGTAGCAACTCCCATAGATTGGAATAAGCTTTGGCGCTTCGGCGATCTTTGCCGTAACAATCTCACGGGCATCTGCAAGCGATTCGGGTTTCCCTCCCCATTCGGGCAGCCAGAAGTGACGCAATACCAGCCAAATACTGTTGAAGCGGACCCGTCGAGTTGTAAGCGGAGCCAAGCCTCGTTGCCATCGCGCCAGTCGTGGAAGCGATATGCGCCGGCATGACGGTTTGAGAAAGGCGCGAAGATCAGGCGGAAAACGGAACTTGAATTTCTTCTTCCGCAGCCTCTACTTCGATGTCGCTCAGGCCGGCATCGAAATCTAAATGGCCACTTTGGAGCAACGCAGCCAATCCGCGCCAGTGTCTTTATCATCCATGTGAAAGATCCTACCGACTCCAGATAGCGCTCCACCAGCGCCGGCTGCGCGCTCGATCACCTGCTCCAGCGTCAGGTCGGTGGAGTCGATGATGGTGGCGTCTGGCGCCGGGCGCAGGGGTGAGTCTGTGCGGGTGCGGTCGCGGCGGTCCCGCTCGCGGATCTCTTCGAGCACGGTGGCGGGAAGTTGCGTTGCGACGGCGGTGCCGCGCCGTCTGCGGATCTCCACGGGCTGCTGTCGCCGCGGTTCTGCTCATAGCGGCGCTCGCCGCGTTTTTCGGGTGAGGCATCGAGGAAGATCTTTACCGGCGCATGCGGGAAGACGACGGTGCCGATGTCGCGGCCTTCCATGACCACGTTGCCCTGCGCGCCGAGCGCCTGCTGCAGGCCGACGAGCCAGCGGCGGATGGGCGGGTGGACGCTGACCTCCGACGCGGCGGCGGTGATCTGCGGGGTGCGGAGCTGGCCGGTGACATCGACGCCGTCGAGCAGAACACGGTTGCCCTGGACGCGGTTGCCGATGCCGCCCGCTTCCGAGTGGACTCCAGGCGCACATGCGTGGCGTGAGCGAGCGTTTCGAGCGCGACGGCATCGGTGGTGGCGACGCCGATCGTGGATCGCCTTGAGGGCGAAGGCACGGTACATGGCGCCGCTTTCGATATTGAGCAGGCCGAAGCGCTGCGCAAGAGCGCGGGCGACGGTGCTCTTGCCCGCGCCGGCGGGACCGTCAATAGCCACGATCAAAGGGGCAACGATGAGTGGCTTGGTCGAACGTTCGGCCACTAGCCTTCGTCTCCTTCACGGCGCGGCTTGGCACTGGGCGATTTGCGTTTAGGTGCTCCCAGGCCGCCGGGACGTTTCGTGCCCGGACGTTTGCCACCCGAGGGCTTGCCACGTGGCTTGAAGTCCCCGAAGCTTCCCTTAGCGGGCGGACGACCGGACGACGCGCCGGCACCCGGTTTGCCGAATCCGCCGGGACGGCGCGGCTTGCCGGAGCTGGTTGTGGTCGAGGTGCGACCCTTCCCTGCTCCTGCGGGACGCGGCCCACGTGCGCCAGCGCCAGCCGGGCGAGGTTTGCCGAAGGACTTGCCGGGACCGCCGGGTTTGCGGAAGCCGCCAGGTTTGCGCGGGCCGGAAGCTGCATCCCGCCCTGCTGGGACGAGGAGGACGCTCTCCTGAAGTGAAGGCTGGGCGCGGGCGATCTGGACGATCCCCGCCGGGGGCTGGACGATCGCCGCCGGCTGCTGGCCGGTCGCCTGCGGGTTTGCGATAGCCGCTCGAGGTTTGGCAAAGCTGGGTTTGCCGAAGCCGGGCTTTCGGAAGCTGCCTGGGGCTTGCTAAATTCCCCGGAACGGCCTGCGGGCTTGAATCCACCGGGGCGGCTGGGCCGCTGACCGGCAGGGCGGAAGGGCCGGGACTCCCGCTCGCCTGCCCTCAGGCCGTGCCCTCTGGCTGCTTGCCTGCTCAGGTCGGGCCGGGCGTGAACTTGCGCTCGGGACGGCCGCCGCCGCCGGGCTTTCCGTAGCCGCCTGCTGGTCCGCGCCGGGGAGGACGATCGCCGGCAGGTGCATACGGCCGTTTGAAGGGGCGATCCCCTTGCGGACGCGACTGCCCTCCGCGGAAGGGCGGGCGCGACTCACCATCGCGAAATGGCGGGCGCGACTCGCCATCGCGACGCGGGGTACGGCTGAAGCCGCCTGTCGGACGATCCCCCTGCGCGGCTTACGGAAGGGGCGGTCGGGACGATCTTCACCACCGCGGGATCGGCCGGTCTGCGCAAAGGGCGGTCGGAACGGGCGCGCCTTCGCCACTGCCAAAGCTGCGCTGCGGCCGCTCGCCATCGCGCGGCGGACGGCCGGGACGGTCCTTGCCGAATCGTGGTGGGCCGGATTGCGATGACCTTGCGCCCGCTGCCGGACGGAAGCGCGGGCGCTCCGCACCACCTTCGCCGGAGCGGGGCGGGCGGTCGCCAAAGGGCTTGCCCGGAAACGGCTTTCTGGAAAGCTTTTGGGCCGGAAGCTGCTGCCACCGGGACGTGGCGGACGGCCTTTGCCGAAGCTGCCTCGAACGCGCCGCCACTTGCGGGACGATCTGGACGCTCGAAGCGCTTCGGGCGATCGGAACTGCCGGGCCGCGCCGGGCGCTCTCGCCTGTCCGCCGAAGCTGCGAAGCTGGGGCGGGCGCGCCGCTCGAAGTTCGGCCGCGGCGGACGGCTGGTTCCCTCTGCGCCTTCGGAACTTCCTTCTGAACGGCGGAAGCTGCCACGCTCTGCAGAATCGCTGCGCTGCGGACGGCGGAAGCCGCCTTCGCGGCGCGGTGGGCGATCGTGAGACGCGATCGGCTCTGCGATCGCGCGCTGCGAAACTGCCGCGGGCACGCTCTCCGAATGCGGGACGCGCGAGACCGTCGGGGCGCGGCTGGCCTTTGCCTGCGAAATCGCCGCGGGATTTGCCGCTGCAGCCTCGGTCAGATCCGGCTCATTCTGTTCCAGTCCGGCATCTTCTCCGGCGATAGCACCGGCAGCGAGAACGACCGTCTCCTCTTCCTCGCTATCTCGGGCAGCGATGCCCTCGACGTAGAGCTGCCCTTCGCCGGTGAGAGAGAAGGATGCGAGCTGGCGGGTGGTGGAGAGGCCGTGGACGACATCGCGGATGCGCGAGCGTGAGGCGACGGGCGAGAGAAAGATCTCGACTTCCTCGGCCGTGGCTGCAACAGCGGACTGCAGATAGAACGAGACCAGGATGGAGAGCGCGGTGGTCTGCGACTGGGTGCTGCCGATGTTGAGCTCGCGGCGATGGCGCGCGCTGAGCAGCTCCCAGTGCGCGCCTTCCTGCGGGTTCTCTGCGGGAATCGGGCACCACGCGCATGGTGTGCCACAGCTCGGCGAGAGCAGCGCAGCACGGCGGCTTCTGTGACCTCTCGACCGAGTCGCGAGCGCAGCTCGCATGGTGGTGAGTGCGCCTTCGCGTTCGAGCAGCTTCCACGCCTCGGCGGCGAGCGGGGAGACGCGCGAGTTGCCCGCGGTGGTGGGCTCGCGCTTGGGATTGCGCTCCGGCTGAAGCGCGTAGAGATAGGGCAGCGCCTCGGGAGTGGCGAGGAAGTCCGGATGCTCGCCAACGAAGCTTGAGACGCCGATGCCGGGTGCGGCGCCGAAGAGATTGAGCGCGATGACGGCGCCGGACGCGACGAGGCGTGCGAGCATCTGGGCGGCGGCGGCGATCTGCTCCGGGTCCGGGTGTGGCTTCGGGCCGGCCGGCGACGGCTTCTACGAAGCTGGGCGCGGGCACGGGCAGATGCTGCTGGCGGGGCAGATAGAGGCAGAGCGGCGTGTCGGCGAGCCAGCGCTCCGCGTCGTCGAGCGTGAGCAGCGCATTGCCATCCTGACGCCAACGTGCGCTGCCGCGCCTGTTCCAATTGATCCTGTTTCATGATTACGGTTTGGGACTTCCGATCTTGATTTCTTCTCCTGAGGAGAAGAGAGGAGTGCGGTCCGCTCGAAACTGCTTAAATGCGGTGAAACGCGCGCTCGATGTCCTTCCAAGAATACCGTAGTGCGATGGGGCGGCCGTGCGGGCAGCTGGTGGGCAGCTCGGTTTTGCCCAGCTCGCGGAGCAGCCAGGCCATGCGCTCCGGGTCGAGCGGCATGTTGACCTTGATGGCGGAGTGGCAGGCGATGGAGGCGGCGATGCGAGCGCGGGCGGTCCCGAGGTTCTCGCGCTGGTCGAGACGGTCGCTCTGCTCGAGCACTTCGACGAGCATGCGCTCGAGCTCGCGGCCTTCGAGGCCGACCGGCGCGGCCTTGATGGCGAGGGTGCGCGGGCCGAAGGGCTCGACTTCGAAGCCGTTGCGTTCGAGCTCCTCGGCGATCTGCGGCGAAGGCGACCATCTGGGCGGGCGTGAGGTCGATGAGCAGCGGCATGAGCAGGCGCTGGCGCTGCACGCGCTCCACTTCGCGCTCGCGCAGGATTTTTTCGAAGAGCACGCGCTCGTGCGCGACGTGCTGGTCGATGATCCAGAGGCCCTCTTCGTTGGTGGCGAGGATGAAGGACTCGCGCAGCTGGCCGATGGGCTTGAGCGAGGCGAGGGCGTGGAGGGTGGCGGCTTCCGTCGGCAATGGCATGCGCGGCGGCGATCGGTGCGCTATCCGATTGGCGGTTGCAGCGCGTGCGCGAGAGGCTGCGAGCGCGGCGCCGGCTCGATGCGACGGGCGAGGATCCGTTCTGCGGCTGCGGTGAAGTCGAGGCGCTGGGCCGTCGGCACTATGCGGAGGCGGCTCGAGCGCGAAGGAGTCGGCGCTGCCGGTGAAGGGCGGCGGATTCCGGTGCGCCGGGCATTGCGGAGACGCCGGGCAGCAGCGAGGGCGAGGCGACGGCATGCGTTTCGAGCGCGGCGAGAAAGCCCATGGCGGGGCGCGCCTGGATCGAGCTTGTTGCGCAGCGTGTCGCGGACGAAGTCGTGCACGAAGCTGGGCTGGCGGAAGCGGACTTCGGTCTTGGCGGGATGGACGTTCACGTCGACTTCTTCCGGCGGCAGTTCGAGGAAGAGCAGGACGACGGGAAACGACGTGGGCGGGAGGATGTTGCGATAGGCCTCCGAGACGGCGTGGAGGAGCAGACGGTCGCGCACCAGGCGGCGATTGACGAAGGAGTAGATGGAGTTGCGATTGAGCTTTTCGAGCTCGGGCTTGGAGGTGAAGCCGGAGAGGCGCAGATGGCCGGGGACGGGCGGCTCGTAGTCCTCGTCCTGCTTCCACGGCGGCGGCGCGGGCAGGCCGACGCGTTCGAGATCGACTTCGGCGGCGACGGGCAGCAGGTGGTCGAGTGTTTCCTTGCCGAAGATCTGGAAGATGCGGTCTGCGGGCTCGGCGACCGGCGGCGCCTGGAGCAGCGCGTGGGTGGCGGAGTGCAGCTCGAAGTGCTTGTCCGGATGCGCGAGCGCGTAATGGGTCACCAGCGCGGTTACGTGTGAGAGCTCGGTGGTTTCGGACTTGAGGAATTTGCGGCGCGCGGGCGTGTTGAAGAAGAGGTCGCGGACGGCGATGGTGGTGCCGGGGGGAAGGCCGGCGTCTTCGACGCGATGCATGCGGCCGCCGACGATTTCGATGCGGGTGCCGGCGGGTTCTTCGGCGGCGCGAGTTTCGAGATCGACGCGGGAGATCGGACGCGATGGAGGGCAGCGCCTCGCCGCGGAAGCCGAGGGTGGCGATGGCGAGCAGATCGTCAGAGGTGCGGAGTTTGGAGGTGGCGTGGCGCTCGAAGGCGAGCAGCGCGTCGTCGCGCACCATGCCGCAGCCGTTGTCCGACGATGCGGATGAGCTTGCGGCCGCCGCCTTCGACTTCGATGCGGATGCGGGTGGCGCCGGCGTCGAGCGCGTTTTCGAGCAGCTCCTTGACCACGGACGCAGGACGGTCCACCACTTCGCCGGCGGCGATCTGGTTGGCGACCTGGTCGGTGAGTACGCGGATGCGGCCCATGGGTTAAGAGTACGGCAGGGTGTGGTGGAGAACTTCCCGGAAGATGACGGCGAATGATGCTTTCCGGTCCGCTGGACATACTTCGCCGGTCACGATTATGGTGGACGACTGCCGCGCGATGTGCATCGGTCTCGCGGCGCGACACTCAGCTTTCAGGGAGAGATTGCTTGCAATCGCAGACCGCATTCTCAGCTAATCCAACGCGCAGAAGTTTTCTTGCGCTCAGTTGCCGTCTCGCAGCAACGTCGTTGGCAAGCGCAGGCAGCGACCGCCCGGTGAAGACCGGCTACGCGCCCGTGAATGGTTTGAAGATGTACTACGAGATTCACGGCAGTGGAGAGCCGCTGGTGCTGATCCATGGCGGCGTCGTGGGCATCACGATGTTCGGACCGAATGTAGACGCGCTGGCGAAGGGCCGACAGGTGATCGCGGTGGAATTGCAGGGCCACGGGCACACGGCGGATATCGACCGGCCGATGACCGCTGAGGCGATGGCGGATGATATCGCGGCGCTGATCCAGTATCTCGGCTTGAAGCAGGCGGATGTGATGGGCTACTCGCTGGGCGGGTGCGTCGCGCTGCAGACGGTGATCCGGCATCCGCAGTCGGTGCGCAAGCTGGTGGTCGCATCGGCGAGGTTCCGGCGGAATGGAATGTATCCGGAGGTGCTGGCGGCGTTCGATCACATGAATGCGTCGACCGGAGCGCAGATGAAGCAGTCGCCGCTGAGCAAGATGTATCCGAATGTGAACTGGGAGATGCTCTTCGGCAAGCTGGGCGAGATGGTGCGGAAGGATTACGACTGGTCGGCAGGGGTGGCGGCGATCAAGTCACCAACGATGCTGGTCTTTGCCGATGCAGATGCGGTTGCGGCTGCAGCATATCGTGGAGTTCTACAGCCTGCTGGGCGGCGGGCAGCGAGATGCCGGACTGGACGGATCGCAGCGGTCGGTGAATGAGCTTGCAATTCTGCCGGGGCTGACGCATTACAACCTCAGCGCCGCGCCCGCTCTGGTCGCTGCGGTGACGCCATTTCTGGATGCGGCGATGCCGCAGACGCATTAGTCTGCTATCTCTCCGGCTGGCGAATAGAGCCACCAGGCGCTGGCGAGGTCCTGCACGATGTGGCCCAGCGATTTGTAGATGGTGATCTCTTCCGGCGAGCGGCGGCCTTCGGCTGTGCCTGCCAGCACCTGGCCGATTTCGGCGAGGATGTGGGTGTCGTCGATGAGGCCGGCTTGTTTGGCGCGGAGAAATTCTGCGCCTTGCTCCAGCACGCCTTCGCGGCTGTCGGCGAAGAAGCGCGCGCGGGCGACGAGTGCGTTGTCGATTTCGGCGGGGCCGGCATGGCTGGAGCCGACTACGTTGATGTGGGTGCCGGGCTGGACCCACTCGCCTTTGAGGATGGGCTCGGATGCGGAGGTTACGGTGCAGACGATGTCGGCATTGGCGACGGCTTGCTGCGCGGTGGCGACGGCGGTGATGGGCAGACTGAGTTCGGCGCGCATCTTTTCTGCGAGGGCGTGAGCGCGCTCCGGCGAGCGGCCCCAGATGGTGATGGATTCGAGCGCGCGGACTTTGCGGATGGCGCGCGCGTGGGTGGCGGCCTGCTCGCCGGTGCCGAGGATCGCGAGATGCTTGGCGTCTTTGCGGGCGAGTGCGTCGGTGGCGACGGCGCTGGCGGCAGCGGTGCGGATGGCGGTGACCTCGCCGGCGTGGACGACGCAGACGGGTGTGCCGGTCTCGGGCTCGAAGAGGACGATGACGCCCTGGTGCGATTGGCGGCCCTGCGCGGCGTTTTCCGGAAAGATGCTGATGCAGCTTTGCGCCGAAGGGTTTCGTTCGCGCCGAGCGCGCCCGGCATGATGCCGAAGAGGTGGCCGCCGGCGAGCGGGATGATGGAGCGGAGGAGCTGCTTGGTCTCGCCGCGCGGAGAAGGCGATCATCGCGTCGCGGATGAGGGGGATGCAGATGTCGTAGGTGAGGCGGCGGGCTACTTCTTCGCGGTCGATGAAGCGCATGGATTCTGCTGTCCTGACGGTACGAGTGCGATTGTGTTTCGAGAGCCCGGCTCTCAGTAGACCCGGAAGCGTATCCAGTAGGTCCCATTGTCCCAGTTGATGCGATTGCCGCCTTGCGTGATGGTGCCGCTGATGGCGGAGCCGGCCCAGTTCGTCGTGATCTGACGGCCGTTGAAGTTGCCGGTCGCGCTCTGTCCCAATTCGTTTTGCAGATTGAGATTGCCGCGTCGCTGGCTGATGGAGCAGGAGCGTGAGCGATCTCCATTCGCATACCAGGTGCCGGTCAGGTTGGGCCTGCGCCTGCCGCCACCGCCGCCGCCTTGTCGCAGCGCGCCCAGTAGCTTCCGTTCGACCAGTTGATCTGGCTGCCATCGCCGCTGAGCGTGCCGGTGACGAACTGCCAGCCGGGCGCCTGAATCTGATTGGTCGCCCTGGATGATTGCCGGGAGAGGTAGTCGCCGTTCTCGTTGGTCAGAGTGAGGAAGACGCCGTTGCCGGAGATGGAGGCATGCTTGTCTGGGATCGCCCTGCGCGCACCAGCCGCCGAGAAATACCGCAGGCTTGCTAGGGGCTATTCATCTGGAGAGGCGGAGCGGGAGCAGCGCTGAAGCGACTGGACATGCCGTGATGCAAAGCAGCGGCGCACAGCCACGAGCCCCAGGACTCCAGCGAAGCGACGTTAGTCGGCATCACAAGACGATGCCTCCACATGGTGCAGGAATTATGCTCCGATGCGCGGCAAGGCTAGCGCGAATTGTTTTTCGCGTTATGACCGTAGTCAGCTCGTGCGCTTTGCTTTCGTGTGTGGCCGGGGGCTCGGTCGCCCAGTGACGTGGAGGCGGAGGAAGTTGGTGGAGCCGGTCAATGTGCGGGTGCCGGCGACGATGCCGAATATCTCCTGCGGCTTCACGTAACCGCCCGCGGTCAGAATGTCTTCGGCCTCTTCGACCATGGCTTCGGTGGTGGACATCTTGGCGCAGCCGAGGGGGTGTACGCCCCACAGCAGATTCATGCGGCGGATGACCTTGGGCACGCTGGAGAGCGCGAAGATGGGCGGCTTGGGACGCCACTTGGAGAGCTGGCGCGCGGTGGTGCCGGTCTCGGTGAAGACGGCGATGGCGCCGATGTCGAGATCTTCGGCGGCATGGGCCATGGACTCGCAGATGGTTTCCGAGATGGAGAGCCGCACGTGCGCGGAGCGGCGGCGGTAGGTGGCGGGTTCGGCGAGCATGACGGCTTCGCTTTCGACGACGATGCGGTCCATCATCTTGACCGCTTCGACGGGATATTTGCCGGCAGCGGATTCGGCGGAGAGCATGACGGCGTCGGTGCCGTCGTAAACGGCGTTGGCGACGTCCGAGGCTTCGGCGCGCGTGGGGCGCGGATTCTCGATCATCGATTCGAGCATCTGGGTGGCGGTGATGACGGGCTTGCGATATTCGCCGGCGCGGCGGATGACGTGCTTCTGCAGCGCGGGAACCTTTTCCGGCGGCACCTCAACGCCGAGATCACCGCGGGCGACCATGACGCCGTCGGCGATTTCGAGGATGCCTTCGAGATGCTCGATGGCCTGCGGCTTTTCGAGTTTGGCGATGAGCCAGACGTCGCCGCCGAGGGCGCGGGCGCGATCGCGGGTGTAGCGAACATCCTCCGCGGTGCGGACGAAGGAGACGGCGACGGCATCGACGTCGTTGTCGATACAGAACTTGAGGTCGATCTCGTCCTTCTCGGTGAGCGAGGGCGTCTTGACGGAGATGCCGGGAAGATTGATGCCCTTGTTCTCGCCGAGCATGCCGCCGTTGATCACCGTACATTCGACGTCGTCGCCGCGAATGGCGTTGACGCGCAGCTCGATGAGGCCGTCGGAGAGCAGGATGCGCGCGCCGGGTGTGAGGTTTTCGGCGAGCGTGGGAAAGGTGGTGCTGAGCAGCGCGGCGGTGCCGGGGATGTCGCGCGGCGTGATGGTGAGCGACTGGCCGGTAGTGAGCTGCACCGGCTTCTTATCCACGAGCTTGCCGGTGCGAATCTTCGGTCCCTGCAGATCGCCCAGGATGCAGAGCGGCTTGTTCTCTTCCTTCGCCACCTCGCGAACCATCTTGATGAGATCGAGCTTCTGCTCATGGGTGCCATGGGAGAAGTTCAACCGGGCAACATCGAGGCCGGCGCGCACGAGCTGGCGGAAAGTGACCTCGTTGCTTGAGGCGGGGCCCAGGGTAGCGACAATCTTGGTACGACGATTGTCTACAGCAGAGAACGGCGATTCATCTCCAACAGGCAGCATCCGAGAAACTCCGGCCCCTTTTCCATGGCGGGGCTGTTATGTGGTCTTGCCAACGTTTCCATTCTACTCGCAGCGCGGTGTGGTCACCGGTGTTCCTCCTGATCCTCAGGGAAGAATGAGTTCCTGCTGGTTCGGAGGAACGCTCTCAGCCTGGGCGATGCGGTCGGCTTCCACCTGCGCGTTGTACTCCGCGCCGAGGAAGACGGCGAGCGCGGTGATGTAGAGCCACACCAGTGTCGCGACGGCGGTGCCGAGCGATCCATAGATGATGCTGTAGTCGGCGAAGCGCGTGACGTACCAGCCGAACACCAGGGTGGTGACGAACCAGATGACCGCCGACATGACAGCGCCGGGCATGCACGTCGCGCCAGCTCTGCCGGCGTGGCGTGCCGAAGCGATAGATGACGGCGAGCACCACGGCCGTGCAGAGGATGGCGATGGACCAGCGCGACATGCGCCACAGGAAGAGTACGTAGGGCTTGAAGCTGTGATCGGTGACGTCGATGACCCACTCTTCGATCTGGTGGCCGAAGGCGACGAGCGCGGTGGAGAGCGCCATGGGCACCAGGCAACTGGGGATCAGCACAAGCGCGGTCACGCGTTCGCGGGTGGGATTCCATTCGGTGCGGAGTCGTCGAAGATGGGCGAGGCGAAGGCGCGGCGGAAGCCCTGCATGAAGGAGGTCATGAGGCCCATGCAGCCGAAGAGCGTGACCAGCACGGCGGAACTGACGGCCTGCAGGGAGCGGACATGCCTCGCATTGAAGTAATCCTGGATGGCGTCGATGGCGTTGCCGGGCAGGAAGTCGGCGAGGGCGGCGCGGATTTCGCCCATGAGGGTGTCGCCCTGCGGGACCAGGGCGACGCACCGTGGTGACCACGAGCAGAGCCGGAAAGAGGCCGAGGATCGCCGAGTATGCTGCCGCCCGTGCGAGCGTCAGCACATCGTGAGAGAGCGCGTGCAGCGTGGCGCGCCGCAACTGCTGGAGTGGACGCAGCATTCCTTCCTCTAAGGGTACCGCCGCAGCCCCGCCGGAGAAAGCACTTTGCGCGCATGCGGGGTGGACAGAAGGGTGCCGCGCAGGGCAACGAATCGCTGCCTGCAGACCGATTTTAGGCGGGACAATCCGACCTTAGGCGAGGCGCGGGCCACGCGAGGGCCATGCGCACTGTTAGGATTACGGATGGCTCCGCCACTACAGGAGACTGCCTGTTGAACCATCCGCTTCGCCGTTCCATCGCATCCACTACGCTCGCACTGCTGCTCTGCTGCGGCGCCGCATTTGCCGGCCTGACGCGCAAGCACAAGCCAGCCCCTGCGCCGCCCCGCCCCAGCCACGCCGCACGCAAGCGCGCAGCTTGCGGACAAGAAGCTGAACGCGCGCGTGGATGCGCTGCTGGGGCAGATGACGCTGCAGGAAAAGATCGGGCAACTGACGCAATATACCGGCGGCAGCACCATCACCGGGCCGACGGGCGAGAAGCTGGATTTCGACGCGATGCTGGCCAAGGGCGAGATCGGCTCGCTGTTCAACGTGACCGGCGCGAAGGAGACGAACCACTACCAGCACATCGCGGTGGAACAGTCACGGTTGCATATTCCGCTGCTGTTCGGGCTGGACGTGATCCACGGCCACCGCACCACCTTCCCGGTACCGCTGGCGTTGGCGGCGAGCTTCGATCCGGACATTGTGCAGCAGGCCTGCCGCGTGGCCGGCACCGAAGCGCGGCAGGACGGCATCAACTGGGTCTTCTCGCCGATGGTGGACATCTCGCGCGACGCGCGATGGGGCCGCATCGTCGAAAGCGCGGGTGAAGATCCCTACCTGGGAAGCGCGATTGCGCGCGCGTATATCCGCGGCTATCAGCAGGGCGATCTGTCGAAGCCGGACTCGGTGGCGGCTTCGGTGAAGCACTTTGCGGCGTATGGCGCGGCGGAGGCCGGGCGCGACTACAACACGACGGACATGTCGGAGATCCGGCTGCGGCAGGTGTATCTGCCGCCCTACCAGGCCGCCGTGGACGAGGGCGCGGCGACGGTGATGTCGGCGTTCAATGCGCTGAACGGCGTGCCGGCGAGCGCGAATCCGTTCACGCTGACGAAGATCCTGCGCAAGGAGTGGGGCTTCGATGGCATGGTGGTGAGCGACTACGGCGCGGTCGGCGAGCTGATGAAGCACGGCATCGCCGGCGACGGCGCGACCGCCGCGGAGAAGGCGCTGACCGCGGGCGTGGATATGGACATGGAGAGCAACCTCTATCACTCACGCCTGGCCGGGCTGGTGGAGAGCGGCAAGGTGCCGATGCCCGTGGTGGACGAGGCGGTGCGGCGCGTGCTGCGCGTGAAGTTTGCGATGGGACTCTTCGAGCATCCGTATACGGATGAGAATCTGCCGCCGTATCAGCCGACGCCGGAGAAGCGCGAGCTGGCGAAGAAGGCCGCGGAAGAGAGCTTCGTGCTGCTGAAGAACGAGGCGGTTCCGGGCGCGGGGCGGCTGCTGCCGCTGGCGAGCGATCTGAAATCGGTCGCGCTGATCGGTCCGCTGGCCGATGACGCGGAGGACATGCTCGGGTCGTGGGGCGCGCAGGGCGAGGCGTCCAAAACGCAAGACGCTGCGCGGCGCACTGGCAGACAAGCTCGGAAAGAAGCTCACCTACGTGAAGGGCACGGACATTCTGAGCACGGACACCAGCGGATTTGCAGCCGCGGTGGCAGCGGCAAAGAATGCCGATCTGGTGATCCTGGCGCTGGGTGAGGCGGGCAGCACGATGACGGGCGAAGCGACAAGCCGCGCGCACCTGACGCTGCCGGGCAACCAGGAGCAGTTGCTGGAGCAGGTGGCAGCCGCAGGCAAACCGGTGGTGCTGGTGCTGTTCGATGGGCGGCCGACTGCGATTCCGTGGGCGGCCACGCATGTGCCGGCGATTCTCGAGGCGTGGTTCCCCGGCATCGAGGCCGGTCCTGCCCTGGTATCCGTGCTGACCGGAGAAGTGAACCCGTCCGGCAAACTGCCGGTGGAGTTCCCGTATAGCGTGGGCCAGGAGCCGCTGTACCTGGCGCAACTGCCGACAGGACGCCCCGCGGGCGATGCTGACCTGTCGCATCCGCCCACGAATAGCGAGGAGAAATATCTCTCGCGCTACATCGATTCGCCGAATGCGCCGGTGTATCCCTTCGGCTGGGGTTTGTCGTATGCGCAGTTCACGTATACGAACGTCAAAATCGACCACACCGGCGGCAGCAGCAAGGATGTCGGCGACATCACGGTGGGGGTGGACGTGAAGAATATTTCGTCAGTCCCCGGCGCAGAGGTGGCGCAGCTCTATCTGCACAACACCGTGGCCAGCGTATCGCAGCCGGTACGTGAGCTGAAGGGCTTTCATCGCATCTGCCTGCAGCCCGGCCAGAGCCAGCACGTCGATTTCAAACTGCACTTCGACGATCTGGCGTTTTACAACGCGGATGTGCAGCGCGTGGTCGAACCGGGAACCTTCGATGTGTTCGTGGGCGGCAGCTCACAGGCGGACAAAGCGGGCAGCTTTACAGTGCTGGAGTAAAGACGAGGGACACAGCGGAACTGAAGAGCGAATTCCCGTTCCCTGCAGCCATCTTATTCCGTTAGCGACCTGGAGCGTGCGCCGCCACCGCTATGCGTCGGCTTCCAGTCGTTGAGGAACTTCGTCAGGTCGCTGGACTGCAGATGGCGCATGCTTCTCGAATTCCCCGTCGTTCTGCGCCAGCAGCACCTTGCCTTCGGGCGACAAGATCACCAGCGCCGGTACGCCGCGTTTGAGCGGAATGCCGTAACGATCGGCGATGTCCTGATTGGCATCGTAGCGTCCGATGTTCACGTCCACCAGCTCGAAGTTCTCTTCGAGCAGCGACTTGTTCGCCGCGTCGTGGAAGTAGATATCGAGCACCTGGCAGTCGCCGCACCAGTTGCCGCCGAAGTCCAGGATGACGCGCTTGTGCTGCGCCTTCGCGCGCGTGAGCGCTTCATGAATCTCCGTCTTCGCCACGGATGGATCGGGATAGATGACCCGGCCCTGCGCCAGTGCTGCCTGCGCTGCGAGAGGCAACGCCACACACAGCAAGGCTGCCCTCTTGAATGCCTGAACTGCGTCAAACCATTGCTGCCGATGCCGCATGCTGCCTCCTTCCACCAGAAATTGATCTCCGGACTCACGTTTTGCGTGAGTCCTTCCGGAGTCCTTCTATGATGCGGGAAATCCGCATTCGTTACGAAAATAATCGAAACTAGAGCTTCAGCCGGCAGACCGACACTGCGGCGTCGTGAAAGGGACAGTCGAGGCCGGCCGCCTGTTGGGGTTGGACAACAACCCAGCTGACAGGGCTGCGTGTGGCCAGCGCGAGGAAATCCGAAAGCCGTGTAGTGCTCCCATCCCTGTGTGAGCTGCTGCTCACGCTCCCATTCGGGTGCCATCTGCGGGAAGACCGACGCGACACCCGAGTCCTTGACCTCATCAGCAAGCATGCTGCGCTGGGCAATGGCGCGGAAGCCATGCAGGTCCTCGCCCGGCATCAGGAGATACCGTGGCGGCAGCGCGAAGACGGCATCTCGGCGTGTTGTCGCGCACCCACTGGAAGGCCTGCAGCCACGGGTTGGTGACCGGCCGCCGGGAATCTCCAGATGAGGGCTCGCAGGGTAAAGGTTGCGATCGACACAATACATGCCGATGCTGATGGGGACGAAGAGCAGCAACCATCGCCAGAGTTTCTCCCGCAGCAGGTACTCGCCGATCAGGCCGCCGAGCAGCAGGAACATGACGATGTAGATGAGCTGGAACGAGCGCATGGGTTGCAGACGCACGAACTCATCGAAGTTGGGACTGGAACTGAAGAGAAGAAATGCCGCGGTGGAGATGAGACCAAGCGCCAGCAAGGCGCGGCAGAGTCGTACCGCGGCGGGTGTGACTGCCGAAAAACGCATGCGTGCGATCACAAAGAGAATGGCAAGCGGCAGCACGATGCCCGCCCACTCAAACCATGTCCACGTCCAGGCAAAGAAGAAGGTACGCGAGTAGAGCGTCTGGCGATAGGGTTCCTGCGCGGGCCCTAAATGAAAGCCATCGGGCAGCCGCTGGAAGAGGCCGAAGGACCCAACCGAGCTGGCAAGCGCCTCCTCCTCCGCGGGCACGCGGCGCGGCACAGGCCGCAGAAGCGAAAACAATACCGCCAGCGCAACGCCATATGCCGCCATCTGTGGATGCAACAGCGCTGTAACCGCGAGAAAGATCGCCGCAGCGGCGGGCCGGCTCGCCAGAACTGCTGCGAGCGCGAACAGAGTGAGCGGGGTAGAGAGGGAGCGAGCGGTGAGGTACGGGTCCATGATAGGCAGGGCGGAGCCCGCGACTGGAACCGTCAACACGGATGCGAGAGCGAGCGTTGCGGCCCATTGCGCGCGTGTCCGCGTAAAGCACAGACTGGCGAGCCAGTGGCCGGCCACACGGGGCGGGTCCGCTATGCGGTCCGCGTGCCCGGCCTCGCCCGGCACATCCGCTTACCCAACTTTGGCGGGGCGGTGGCCTGTATCTCCAATCGTCTCCGACCGTACCAGCGTGCTGCCCTTTCCGCCTTACGAGGCGGATTTGACCGGCTGGGTCGGTATCGACGAGACGATTGCCGTCGAAATCGTGCTGACACGGCGCAACCTCTTTGGGCCGCTCCATTACTCGCCGATACATGCGCGCGACGCTGCCGCAAAGTTTCCGCACTACCGGGAGACTACTCGTTTTCCCCGTTGCTTTACCCTTCCGGGTTGCTGGCGCGCCGGAGTTCCGGTGACCGGCGGTTATACCTTGCAATTCGCAATAAAATCGTCCACGGCAAAACGAGGTCTGCAACGTGAATAAAAATCAGCAATGACTGAGCCAAGTAGAGTGCAAAAAAAAAAAAAAATTGCTCAGAGCCTAGGGAAAGTGTCGTGTTTGATCAACGACGAACCTCCAGTTTCAACACTCACGCCTCCACTGATTTCCTGTCGCTGCAATGAGGAGATCATACACCACCAGCTTAGAAATGCTGGCAAGAAACCGACACAGATTCATATGATGATATTGACACCACGGATATGCTTGCGAATATAGCAAACGAGTGCACAGCGACTCGCACTCTAGGAGAGTCGAAATTGCTGGGCGGCCCGGCGCGGCCTCAGCCTGGCAAAACAGAGCTCTTTCGGTCCATTTCAGCAATTATCACAAAGTATTCTGCAGACAACAACGCGTAATCCACGAAACTTCACAGAACTTTCACTGGAATTCAGATGATTTTACTCGTGTACAGCATACGTGTGTTGATTCCATATATTAATATCAGGTGTCCGCTTGACTTGGTCACAAAAATTATGCAATTTCGTTTGTGCGTCCACGCTCCCTTTCTCGTGTTCCATTATTATGCGATAATTTTGTCATGCATCTGGGATTCAGACGCGCCATGAACTGAGCCGAGCAAAGGCGAGCTCTACTGAACCTTTGGATGTGCTGCAAAGCTCGAAAGGAGGATTCAACTTCTCCAACACCAAAAGGTGGATCGATGACATCTTCGACTTTTCTCGATGTTGTGTACTCCCGGAGCAGTAATGAAATGTTGCAAAGGCTGGTGTGGGCGGACCGGCGTGTGATGGTAACAGGCACAACAATCGTCGGCATGGTCTACAAGGTTCGCATGAGTTTGCCCTGCTGCTTCAAGTCAGATCACTTTCAGGACGGAGTGGTCCTTGGAGCAGACACAAGAGCGACAGAAGGGCCTATCGTTTGCGACAAGAATTGCATCAAAATTCACAAAATCTCGCAAAATATTTATTGCTGCGGAGCTGGCACTTCTGCAGACACAGAGAACGTCACAGGTTCGATCATCTTTGTCGCCGCTTTGTCAATTGTGGTTTGATTGAACAGGTTTGGTACAATCAGCGCTGGAGTTGCATCGGCTCGACACCGGCGAGAGCTCGCGGGTGGTCACAGCCATGACGCGATTGAAACAAAGATTGTTCCAGTGCGTTTCATCATTCTTTCGTTTGTCATCCCATTGCCTTTTTTTTTTATTCATTACAGATATCAAGGAAATGTGAGTGCCGCGCTTGTGCTGGGTGCAAGTTGATGTGACGGTACTCGACACTCACACTCGTGTACCCGCATGGCTGGCACTTAGAGTTGCCCTACGCCACAATGGGGTCAGGCTCGCTTGCCGCCATGGCTGTCTTTGAACAAGGATACAAGGATGACATGGATGTGAGACTTCCGTCTTTGCAGCTTCATTTCAAAATCTGCTTCGTGGCTTGTTTGGAGGAAAAAGCAGCAGTTGATTTGGTGGACAAGGCCATTCAATCAGGCATCTTCAATGTATCTGAATTTGGCAGCAACGTCGACATCTGCGTCATCTCACGCAAGCCCTTCGATGCCAGCAAGCCCAAACAGCGCGAGCCTGTTGAAGTCAATTTTCTTGCGCAAATTATCGCACACCAGGGAGCGGTTATACAGAAAAGGAACTGGCTACAACTTCCCGAAAGGAACAACCTGGTCCGAATTCTCCACTTTCTCTTTTCACAACTTTGATTGCAGCAACCGTGAAGGAGAGCGTTGAAATCTTCAAAGAAGAATGTGTCCGTGATCTCCACGAGCGTCTGACTCACTGGACGTCTTGCAATGGACACAAGCGAAAAGAGGTCCGGTTTGTCGCTTGCCTGTTGCAAGCGATCGTTGCGGATGTGTGTGGGATCGTCGTTTGAGATTGAACCACACTTCCGATTGTGGTTGGGGTCTGCAAAGCCTACATATTTATTATTCTGGAAATTCCCCGACCACCGCACGCGTACGCGTCGTGAAAATTGAAATTTTTGAAACTGTTGAAATTTCGAGCGATTTTTCATTTCAATATTACACATTCGGCAACTACGTGTGCAGTTAACATCATCAATGGCGAAACTAGCAGGCAAGATGTCAAATTTGTCGATCGCCGACAAAAGCCCGTCAAAGTCTGAGGTGCGTGCTGAGTTTATGTGTCTCCATTTCCTGAATCAGCTAGATTATTTTCAAACAACGCTTTCGTGCAAGTTGCATTTTCTTCTGCTCGCCCTTTGACATCGGTGGGCGCTGTCTTCCTGTTTTTACTCTCTTTGTGGCCCGATTTCGTGTTCAACCACACATTTTTGAAGATCTTGATTTCACGCCACTGATTGACTCGACCTCGATTCCTTCATCATAAGTCGTTTCAGGCAGCTGTGGATATTGCCACGCTGGTTGAAGGGGAGGTGATTGTCCTGCACTGGCAACCTGCACGTTTTGACCGTCAACGGGAACTCTCGAGCAGAAAGCAGCTGGGCAATGGCTGGCCTGGTTCGCGCTACCCGTTTTAAATGTGAGGCTTCTTCTGCGTCTCACTGTCTCTACTTACCTTTGCTTGCGTTGTGCACACAGACACGTTCAATATTTTATGAAGGGCGAAAGCTCGCAATGCGTTGACCCGCTGACGGCAACTTGCAAATGACGTACGACAAGGTATTAATCTTAAAAGGTACACAGCAGTGTCTTGTTTTTGTCTAATTCATTGATTTTTCTCCATGCTCGTTTGACGTGTGTTTTGACGGTGAGTTTGGCAGTATTAATGCCGTCAACTTCCTCACGTACATCGGGAAGGCAAGTCAAGCCTGGCGCTTCGATTCTCTTAAACCAGACGAGGAGAAGCACTTCAACGAACATGCCGATTGCTCTGATGGAAGTCAGTCGCAAGGAAGCATTCTCAAAAGCTGTTGCGGTATGCTGATGAAAGTGCTCAGTTTGACGTGGTTTTCGCCTTTTCAGGACCAAGATCGCCGACCGGGTCTGCCAAGCCGCGCAAGATGATCGCGAGGTCAAAGAAGATTACAAAGGCGAGCGGCGCTTGCTTGTTACCGATCTGTCGTCACATTGCACTGCTTGTGTTTTGTTTCAGAGATGGATGATATGGATTTCAACGAGTTGCCAGCGATGCGTCCGAAAGACCTGTCCTGCTGATGACGCACCCGCAGCGAGGCTGACGAGGATGAAGACGATGACGATGTGCGCAGTGAACTCAAGACCGCCTTCGCCTCTTCCTTCCGGCACCAAACGCTCGCTTGACGTGTACAATACTCCAGTTCACGTCTACTACCTTTGCGCCCGGGTGCTTCAAGCTCTTCATCATCAGC
>CAVVSP010000011.1:0-78519 GCA_963750845.1 uncultured Acidobacteriaceae bacterium | reverse complement strand
CCAATCCCATCCTGCTCTTTGAGCACCTCGCCGCCACCTACGGCCGCATCGCGCATTACAAGCTCGGCTGGCAGCACATCGTCTTCATCAACCATCCGGAATTCATCCGCGAGATCCTGGTCAACCATCCGCAGCAGATGATCAAGGAGCGCACGCAGCGCCGCATGAAGATCCTGCTCGGCGAAGGCCTCATCACCAGCGAGGGCGCCTTCCACATGCGCCAGCGGCGCATCGCCGCGCCGGCCTTCCATCGCCAGCGCATCGCCGCCTATGCCGACGTGATGGTCGAGCGCGCCGCGCGGCGCCGCGCGAGCTGGCAAGACCGGCCAGACCATCGACATTGGCGCGGAGATGATGCAGCTCGCGCTCGAGATCGTCGCGCGCACGCTCTTCAACACCGAGGTGACCAGCGACGTGCTCGCCGATCAATCACGAGGTCAACGTCATCATGGACCTCTACAACTACCTCATCTCGCTGCCGCTGGCCGAAGCCTATCTCTACGCTCCGCTGCCCGGCCTCACGCGCTTCCGCCGTGCGCGGGCGCGGCTCGATGCCGTGGTTCACCGCATCATCGCCGAGCATCGCAGCCGCGCCAGCGGGCATGCCGACACGCGGCGATCTGCTCTCCATGCTGCTGGCTGGGCGCAGGACGACTCGGCGACGGCGCTGGGGGCGGTATGACCGATGCGCAGCTGCGCGATGAGGCCATGACCATCTTCCTGGCAGGCCATGAGACCACCGCGAACGCGCTGACCTGGACCTGGTATCTGCTCTCGCAGCATCCGGAGGATTCGAAAGCAGACTGGGCATTCCGACTCGACAGCGTGGGCTGAGCCCGGTCGCACAGCCGACGATGAAGATCTGGCGAAGCTCCCCTATACCGGGCTTGTTTTGGCCGAGTCGATGCGCCTGTATCCGCCGGCCTGGGTCATGGGCCGCCAGTGATGGCGGCTATCGTAGCTTGGACCGGTCACGCTTCCCGCCCAGTACATCTATTTCTTCTTCAGCAGTATGTCACGCAGCGCGACCCGGAATATTCCCGGACCCGCTGCGCTTCGATCCGGAACGATGGACTCCGGAAGCACAAGAGGCGCGGCCGCATTTCGCCTACTTTCTTTTCGGCGGCGGCGGGCGTCTCTGTATTGGCGAATGCTTCGCCTGGATGGAGGGCGTGCTGATCCTCGCCACCATCGCACAAACGTGGAGCTTACGCCTGCTGCCCGATCAGCAGATCGATGTGCAGCCCAAGATCACGCTGCGGCCAAAGTATCCGATTCACGTGGGGGTGGAGAAGCGACGTTAGAGGAAGGCAATCATTTTTTTTTTTTTTTTTTTTTTTTTTTTTTCAGGTTTGTCTGCCGTTTTCTGACTCACAGCTGTCGTCTGCGTTTTTTTTTAGCCTCTAATCTCAGAGGTGAACTTCGCCGACTTTTTGGGCAATCAGACTACCGTACGCCGCTTCGCGAAGCTGTCGGCGCGGGTCGCCTGCCCTCCGCCCTGATCCTGAGCGGCTCCAAGGGCGCCGGCAAATACAGCCTTGCCCTGATGCTGGCTCAGACGACCAATTGCCTTGCCCATCCGACAGACAATCTCCCCGATTTCTGCGGCGTCTGCGCCCATTGCAAGCGCATCGCCGCCTCCTTCTCGCTCGATACCGCTTTGCCGAAGCCGTAGCTGCACGCGAAGAAATCCGCGATGCGGACAAGAAGGACACCCGCATCCTCATCCAGACCCATCCGGACTCCTGGTTATTCCGCCAGATCCGCCACAGCTCCTTATCAAGCTGGGACAGGTGCGCACGTCATCCCGCGCATCTACCGCCGCCCGTCGGAGGCGCGGCGGGCTTTCTACATCTTCACCCCAGTTCGGTTCATGAAGGAAGCAGCAAACTCGCTGCTGAAGATTCTGGAAGAGCCGCCGGAACACGCATCGCTGATCCTGCTGGCCGAAAATCCAAACGAACTCCTGCCCACCATCCGCTCCCGCGCTGCCATTTTCCGGTTGGGAGCGTTGCCAGCGCCGGAGATCGATGCGCTTCTCCCAGCACGCCGGCCGGAACTGAAGCCTGCACAACGGGCGCTCGTGGGCCGGCTGGCCGAAGGCGCGGTGGGCCGGGCGGTGGGCTTCGACCTTGAGGCTTATCTCGCTTCCCGTCAGGACGCCCTCACCGTCCTGCACGCCTCGCTGGCCGACCCCGATTACAGCGCGCTCTTCCGTATGACGGAGAGCTACCGCGCCGGGGCGGAGGGCGCCGAGCAAGACCTCCGGCATGCTGCATGCGCTGAATCTGCTTCTTGGAAGATCTGCTGTTGATGCACTCCGGGGTGCCGGCGCTGATCCGGAACACGGATCTGGCGGCCGAGCTCCGGCGCTGACGCGAGCGTTTCGCCTGCATGGCTCGAAGCGGCCTCGCGCGGCGTGGACCAGGTCGAATCCGGGATGCGGCGCAACCTGCTGCGTTCGCTCTCGCTGGACGCCTTCGCTACCAGCCTGCCGGTTCGCTGAATTATGCCTAGAGTAAAAGATCGAGCAATTACGATGCGTGAATTTCTCTGGCGTTGCCTGCACATTCGCGCGTGAAAGCCATTATCATCAGCCAGCCCGCCTCCCATCCCCGCACCCATTCTCAACAGGTTCGCAGTCAGCAAATCTTTTTCACATTCACGCCCGATCGCGCATCTACATGAGGTAACACAAACAGGCACGCTTATGGCGAACCAATCAGCAGTCCCGTCAGACGATGGGGGCGAAGAACTTCTTGAGGGCGTCGATATACCCTCTCTTCCCCCTTCAGGCCCCCGGAAGCTTGTACGGCCGATCCTTCCCGAAGGCGCGAGGCGCCGGTCCTATTCCCGGCGCGATACTCCGCTGCTGATCCACCAGCAGCAGCCGTCGGGGCAGGGGCGCGCGGAAAGCTCGCATGCCGAAGCTTTCTATCTGCAGAAGCAGATGCAATCCCAGACCCACTTGATCTTCATGCTGGAAGGTGGAGACCGGGTCGAAGGGGCGATTGAGTGGTATGACGTCGACACCATCAAGGTGCGCCATGGCAACATCCGCACCCTCATTTACAAGACATCTATCAAGTATCTCTATAAGGCCGGCGATCAGCATCCCTTGACCTTCCCCCATTAAACGACAGGGAGCCACGCTGCCTTCTCCAGGCGATCCCGCAATGCCCGTCCAATTCCCCGGTGCCGCGGGCAGCGGACACACGATGTGGGTCGCCTCCTGCGCATCCAGCCAGCGCAGGCCGGCAAAGAGCCGCTGCGCCAGCGAGTCCAGGTCGCTCCACCGCCCCCATCCGAAGATGAAGTCGGCGGCCCGCACATCGCTCTTGAACTCCTCCGGCGCCATCACGCCCACGCGCACCTCTTTGCCTTCTTTGCCTTCGCGCCTGAGCCGGGCGACCGCCTGGAAGAGCCGGAATCCGGCCACCGCCTCCTCATCCCCGGCCGCCTGCGTCTCCACCAGGATCATCGTCGCGCGCGGCGCATAGTGCCGCTGCCGACGCCCGGCGAAGGCAGTCCGGAGGGCTCTTCGCCGCTTGCCTTTCCATTTGCTTCGTAAAGCTTCACCTCGCCCGCCACGCTGCGCAGCGCCTCCACAGTGACTGCCCCAGGCCGGTAAACGATCACCGGCGACTGGCTGGCGTCCACCACGGTCGACTCCACACCGTGCCGCGTCGGACCGCCATCCACAACGGCATCGATGCGCCCATCCAGATCGTCCAGCACATGCGCCGCCGTCGTCGGGCTTGGCCGTCCAAAGGAGTTGGCGCTGGGCGCGGCGATGGGCATGCCGGCCGCCGCGATCAACGCGAGCGCCACCGGGTGTGCCGGAACCCGCACGCCCACCAGCGGACGCCCCGCCGTCACCGCATGTCGGGCACATCCGGGCCGCGTGGCAGCAGCAAGGTCAACGGTCCGGGCCAGAAGGCCTCCATCAGCGCGCGGGCGGTGTCGCTGACCTCCGCCACCAGCCGGCCCAGCGGCAACCCCTGGCCCACATGCACGATGACCGGGTCCCAGGCCGGCCGCTGCTTGGCGGAGAAGATCCGCTCCACCGCCTTCGGATCGAAGGCGTGCGCGCCCAGGCCATAGACCGTCTCGGTGGGAAACGCCACCGTCCCGCCACCGCGCCAGATCGCGGCAACGCGTTCGATCGTAGCCGCTGCTGTTTTGTTCTGTAGATCGAATTCGCTCAGGGGAAGGCGCTCGGTCTCTGCCATCTCTCCATTATGCGACGCGACCGCCGCGGCAGGCCGGTATTCACCATCAGGTGGTCGTGCTGCAGGATTCGAGCAGATTTTTTTTTTTTAAAAAAAAATAGCAGGATGCGGGCCGCCTGGAAACCGAGAGTCGAGGCGGCCAGCCCCTTGATAGTCAGCGGACCAGGTTCGTCCGGGCGAGATCGATCACTTCGTCGCCGCGTCCGCTCAGGACGGCGCGGATCATATAGAGGCCGAAACCCAGCGCCTGTTCCAGACTGATCGTCGGCGGCATCGATAGCTCCTGCCGATTCACGAGCACCTCAACCAGCGCCGGACCATCGTGCGCCAGGCGCCGTTGTGCAGCGCCGGCCGCAGCTCTTCCGGCTGTCTCAACGCGGATCGCCGAATATGTCGGCCGACTCGGCCAGCTTTGCAAAATTCGGGATTAACCAGGTCGGTCCCGTAGTCGAGCAAGCCCGGCGGCTTTCATTTCCAGTTCGACGAAACCCGAGCGGCTGTTGTTGAAGACCACCAGCTTTGACCGGCAGCTTCAATTGCTTAAGCGTGAGCAGGTCGCCGAGCAGCATCGCCAGTCCACCATCGCCGGAAAGGCTGATGACCTGGCGGCCGGGATAGCTGGCCTGCACGCCAATGGCCTGCGGCAGAGCATTCGCCATCGAGCCATGACTGAAGGAACCGAGCAGTCTGCGTTTGCCGTTCATGTGGAGATAACGCGCCGCCCAGATGGTGGGCGTACCCACGTCGCAGCGTAAAGATGGCGTCCTCGGCCGCAAGTTCATCCAGCAATCTTCGCGACGTACTGCGGATGAATGGGTGTTCGGCCCGGTTCGCCCACGGCGAGGTCGTCCAGAGCCCTTGCGCGCCTTTTGTAATGGTTGAGGCATAGGTCGAGATAGGTGCCATCGGTCTTGCTCTTCGATCAGCGGAGCAGCACTTCCAGTGTGTCCTTCACATTGCCGATCAAGCCCCAGATCGACCGGCGTGCGACGCCCAATCTGCTCGCCGCGCACGATCGACCTGAATGATCTTTGCGTTCCTTGGGATAGAACTGCTGATAGGGAAAATCGGTCCCCAGCATGAGCAGCGCATCGCAGTTCATCATGGCGTGGTAGCCCGAAGAAAAGCCCAGCAGCCCGGTCATTCCCACGTCGTAAGGATTGTCGTACTCGATAAACTCCTTGCCACGCATCGCATGAACGATCGGCGCTTTCAACCGCTCGGCGACAGCAATCAGCTTCGCGTGCGCGCCCTCGCAGCCCGCTCCGCCAAGAATGGTCACTTTGCGTCGCGCGCGTTCAGAATCGTCGGCGGCGTTGCGAATTTCAGTCGTCTCGATGGACGGAACGCAATCGAGGCTGAATCCTCGAATGCCGAGCGAGAGCGCCGGCGCGGACATTCGCGCAACGCGATATCTCCGGGAATGACGACCACGGCAACGCCGCGCCTGGTGATGGCAGTACGCATCGCGATGCCCAGCACGCGCGGCATCTGCTCCGGCTGGGACACCAGTTCGCAGTAGTGGCTGCAGTCTTTGAACAGATGCTCGGGATGGGTCTCCTGAAAGTATCCGCTTCCTATCTCGTGACTCGGGATCTGCGCGGCGATCGCCAGTACCGGCACGCGGCTGCGATGGCAATCGTAGAGGCCGTTAATCAGGTGCAGATTTCCTGGCCCGCAACTGCCTGCACAGACGGCAAGCTCTCCTGTGAGATGCGCCTCCGCTCCTGCGGCAAAGGCGGCCACCTCTTCATGCCTGACATGAAGCCAGTCGATCTGCTTACTCTTGCGGATGACTTCGGTGAGGCCGTTGAGGGAGTCGCCGACAACGCCGTAAACCCGCTTTACGCCAGCCTTCACCAGTGTTTCGATGAATATCTCCGCCACCTTCTTCGCCATGTGTTTTCTCACTCCAACTCTGCAGATACGGTTCTGATGGCCTGGTCCATCCGCCGTAAACAGTCGATGCTACTCCCTCAACATTCTCATTTCGGTTGGGGTGCTCGCTCAACTCCGGGGATGCCGGCAATGATCTCGGCAATCCGCAAGCTCGCGCGCTCCCAACGTGCACGGCCGGAACGAGAAATCGTGAAACGGGTATAAACTCCTCCCATGCAGTCGATTGAGATCGAGGTCAAGTTCCGCGTCCGCGACCCGAAAGCCCTTGAAGCAACCCTGCCACAGCTTGGCTTCCACTGCGAAACACCGCGCACCTTTGAGCGCAACATTCTCTTCGACACGCCCGACCATCGGCTGCGGGCGTCCACCCAGATCCTGCGCGTGCGCCGCTACGGCGACCGCTGGGTGCTGACCCATAAGCAGACCACGCCCAACGACTCACCCGAGGCGCGCCACAAGGAACGCATCGAGACCGAGACTGCAGTGGAGGACGGCGAGGCAGTCGCCGCCATCTTCAAAGTGCTCGGCTACACCTCCGCGTTTGTTTATGAGAAGTGGCGCAGTGAATGGTCCGACGGTACCGGTCATTGCGTCATCGACGAGACGCCCATCGGCCAGTACGCAGAACTCGAAGGCCCGCGAGAGTGGATTGATCGGATGCTCGCGGCGCTCCACGTAGAACAGGCCGACGTGACCATCCTCAGCTATGGCCGCCTCTTTGAGCAGTGGCAACGGGAAACCGGCAGCCAGGCGCAGAACATGGCGTTCGCCGAGATCGAGCCGGCTCTGGCGCGCTGAAACGCGCGTTCTAAGGCAGCGCGAAGGCGACGATCGCATCGCCCTGCGCCTCTTCGGGAATTCGCTGATGCCCACCTGCGGCGATCACCACATACTGCTTTCCGTTCGCCTCATAGGTCATGGGCATTGCATTTCCACTCGCGGGAAGATCTGCCTTCCAAAGCTCCTTGCCTGTCTGGATATCGAATGCGCGGATATGCGGATCGGTGGTGCCCGCGATAAACACCAGCCCCGCCGCGGTCACGATGGGACCGCCAAGGTTGATCGAGCCGTCCGGAATCGTGCCATGCGCGCCGCCGAAGTTTTGCATCGACCCCAGCGGAACCTGCCAGCGAATCGTTCCCTTCTCCAGATCGACGGCCACCAGCGAGCCCCACGGTGGCGGATTGCACGGCAGGTCGGATGGCGATTGCAAAAACCGCCGCACCATTGCGTAGGGCGTCCCTGCCTGCCGTCCGTATTCCTCGTCTTCTGTGTTGTCCCTCACCTTGTCCCGCGGAATCAGCCGCACCCGCCCCGGAAGATTGTTGACGTTCACGACCAGCATTTTGTTCGCAGGATCGAATGCGTAGCCGCTCCAGGTTATGCCGCCGAGGTTGCCCGGCATCGCCAGTGTTCCCTGTACGCTGGGCGGCGTGAAAATGCCGTCGTTGTGCAACTTGGCAAGGGCCGTATGGCAGAAATCGCGATCCTTCTCAGTCGGTCCCCACGCTTCGTCCGCCGACAGATGCTGCACGGCGAGCGGCGGTGGCGCAGTCGGGAACGGCTGCGTGGGCGACGCAACCTCTCCCGGCACATCGCTCTTCGGCACAGGCCGTTCTTCCACGGGAAATACCGGCACGCCGGTGTCGCGATTCAGAACGTAGAGAAAGCCGGTTTTATTTCCCTGCACCACGACCGGAATATCTTTGCCGTCGCGCCGGATCGTCGCCAGCAGCGGAGGCGCTGCGCTGTCGTAATCCCATAGGTCATGATGTACAAGCTGAAAGCCCCACGCCAGCTTGCCCGTCTTTGCATGCAGCGCCACCACGGAGTTGGCCCACTTATCGTCGCCGGGCCGCAGGCCGCCGTAGTAGTCCGGGCTCGCACTGCCGGTCGGGATGAAGACAAGATCGCGGCTCGGGTCCACCACCATCACCGACCACGCATTCGCCGCGCCGGTGTTCCACTTGGCGCCCGACGCGGAGAGCTTCAGATGCGGCGGAATCGGATCCCAGCTCCATCGCAGCGCGCCCGTGCGTGCATCGAATGCACGAACCACGCCGGATGGCATATCCGCGCGATTGTTGTCATCGATCGCGGAGCCGATAATGACCAGATCGTCGATCACCGCCGGCGGAGAGGTCATGTGGTACCACCCTTGCGGATGCTCACCCAGATTGCGGCTTTCGTAGCCCGGCACGTCACCCAGCCGCACCTCTCCGTCATGACCGAAGTCGGCGCAGGGCTTGCCCGTGGCAGCGTCCAGCGCAAGCAGGCGCGCATCGAGCGTCGCTTCGTAGATCCGCCGCCGGCATGGCTGCGCTGCGGAATGCGATCGATCGAGCCAGGTCGCCACACCGCGATTGATCAGTCCGTCGCCGTAGCCCCCGCTTAGATCGATCTGCGGATCGAAGGCCCAGCGCTGATTGCCTGTCGATGGATCGAGTGCGAGGACGCGATTGAATGCGGTCGTCAGATAGAGCGTGCCATCCACCAGGATCGGCGTCGTCTCCAATCCGCTGCGCCTCCGCCCCTGGCTGCCGTCGGAAAGATCACGCGTGTGGAAGGTCCATGCGACCTTCAACTTCGCCACATTCGCGGCGTCGATCTGCCGCAGCGGCGAGTAGCGCATGCCCCCGGGATCGTTGCCGTAAGCCGGCCAGTCCGTCTCGGCCTTCTTTTGTCCGTACGCGGAGCACAGAGCACCGAGCAGGACCATCCACAACGCGCATGACGCCAACTGCCCGATCCAACGTCGCTTGGTCATAGGGAAAGATACGCAAGTATCCTCATTGAAAGTTCCTTCGCCGCGCAGCGAAGTATACATAGCAGCCAGATCGGCAACGAATGGTCGTCACAACTCCGCATCCGCAATTTCCTGAGGGCGCTATACTGCGGCGATGAAAATCCTCGGTGCTGCGACGGTCTTTCAGGTGAAGGATATAGAAGACGTCGCTCAAGTTTTACCGCGACATCCTTGGATTTACAGAAGATTTTCGATTTGGCGAGTATGCGGGTATTCATCTGGGTGAGCTCCACTTGCATCTATGCGCTCACACCGTCTGGAGCCGGCCATGTGGCGGCGGCTCTGTCTCTGTCTTCGGCGACGAAGTGGACACGTATTACACAACGCTACGAAGCCGCGGAGCAAAGATTGAGCTCGAACCTACCGATGAGCCTTATGGAATGCGCGACTTTATTGTGAGCGATCCTGACGGTAACCTGCTGACCTTCGGCTGCGAGCTCGTCCGCAAGTAGAGATATAAATCTTAGCGACTATCTTTGGACCGTTGCTGCAATCACCACAGAACAGAAAAGACGGGCCGAAGCCCGTCCCTGTTCTCTCAAAATGACGCAGCCTAGTCGCCGTCGCCGCCGTCCTTGCCGTGGCACTTCTTGTACTTCAGTCCCGATCCGCAGGGGCAGGGATCGTTCCTGCCGACCTTCTCGCCGGTGCGGCGCTGCTCCACTTGCGTGGCGCCATGTCCATTGCTGCCGGCGGCGCGCGCCTGCTCCAGCTCCTTCTTCTTCTTGCGGGCGAACTCGCGCTCGATCTCATCGATCGTCGTGCGCGTCTCGGGCCTGCCGGTTTCCGGCCTGCCGATTTCCGGAGCGCGGGTTTCGCCCACCGGCATGGGCCGCCACGTCTGCTTCGGCGAGGGGCTCTGCACATGCTGCGGCAGCGGCACAGGGGGCGCGCCGTGACCGTTCAGCTCCTGCAGGGGCTGCTGCGCAGAATGCGGCTGCGCCGGTAGTGTCTGCTGCACAGGCTGCTGCTGTATGGGACGCGTGATCGGCTGTCCATCCTGGCCCACGATCTGCATCATGAAGAGATACCGCACCGTGTCTTCCTGGAAGCGCGTCATCATCGCCTCGAACATGTCGAAGGACTCTTTCTTGTAGGCCACCAGCGGATCCTGCTGACCGTAGCCGCGCAGCCCGATGCCCTCCTTCAGGTGATCCATGTTCAGCAGGTGGTCCTTCCACAGACCGTCCAGCACGCTCAGCATGATCATGCGCTCGTGATAGCGCATGCCCTGGGAGCCGATGATCTGCTCCTTCAGTTCGTACTTCTCTTTCAGCTTGTCGAAGAGCGTGTCGCCCAGCTCGTGACGGCTCAGCGTGTCAAAGGCGATGCCCTCCGTCTCCGCATTGAAGCCGAAGTGCTCCATCAGCTTCTGCTTCAGACCGGCCAGATCCCACTGGTCCGGATGTCTTCGACTCGGGCGCAAATTCGTCCAGGATGTTACTGACAAGACCGGCGACATAATCTTCCAGAATGAGTTCTTTCTGTTCGACTCCTTCAAGCAGTTGTTTACGCGTTCCGTAGACCGCTTCGCGCTGCTTGTTCATCACGTCGTCGTATTCCAGCAGGTGCTTGCGGGCTTCGAAGTTCTGCGACTCCACCGCCTTCTGCGCGCCTTCGATCCGCCGCGTGATCATGCCGCTCTCGATCGGCACGCCTTCGTCCATGCCCATCTTCTGCAGCAGCGGTCCTACCCACTCGCGCGCAAAGATGCGCATCAGGTCATCTTCGAGTGACAGATAAAAACGCGATGCTCCGGGGTCGCCCTGGCGTCCGGCGCGGCCGCGAAGCTGGTTGTCGATGCGCCGGGACTCGTGACGCTCCGTCCCCAGAATGCAGAGGCCGCCGGTCGTCAGCACCTCTTCGTGCTCGTGCTCGGTGTTGGCCTGGTGCACCTGCCACGCGCGGTCCCAGTTCTCCTGCGACGTCTCAAACTCCTGGCTCTGATAGTAGAAGCGAATCATGCCGGGGCCGGCCGTGGGCGAAATGGCGCCCTCTGCCGCGCTCACCGAACGCGCCTGTCCGCGCTTCACCAGGTCCTGCTTGGTCACAAATTCGGCGTTGCCGCCCAGCAGAATATCCGTGCCGCGGCCTGCCATGTTGGTGGCAATCGTGACCATGCCGAGGCGTCCGGCCTGGGCCACGATCTCGGCCTCGCGCTCGTGATACTTCGCATTGAGCACCACGTGCTTGATGCCCTTGCGCTGCAGTATCTGCGACAGCAGCTCGCTCTTCTCGATCGACGTGGTGCCCACCAGCACCGGCTGCTTCTCCTCGTTCAGCCGCAGGATCTCGTCGGCAACCGCGAAATACTTCTCCTTCGAAGTGCGATACACCACGTCCTGGTATTCCTTGCGTCGCATCGGCTTGTTGGTCGGGATCACCACGATGTCGAGCTTGTAGGTGGAATCGAACTCCGCCGCTTCCGTCTCCGCCGTGCCCGTCATCCCGGCCAGCTTTTTATACAAGCGGAAGTAGTTCTGGAAGGTGATGGTGGCGAGTGTCTGATCCTCGCGCCGGATGTTGACACCCTCCTTCGCTTCCACCGCCTGGTGCAGGCCATCGGACCAGCGGCGTCCCGGCATCGGACGGCCGGTAAAGGTGTCGATGATGATCACCTCGCCGTCCTTTACCACGTACTCGACATCATTGCGATAGAGATTGTGCGCCTTGATCGCGGTCTCGACGTGGTGCTTGAAGTCCCAGTTCTCCGGGTCGGCGATATTGCCGATGCCCAGCAGGCTCTCCACCTTCTCCCATCCCTCATCGGTCACGCTGATGGTCTTGTGCTTCTCATCCACCGTGTAGTCGCCGGTCAGGATCTTGGTTTCGCCCTTCTCGATCTCCTCGCCCAGCTCCAGTTGCGGGATGATGCGATTCACCCGCGCGTACTTGTCCGTCGTCTGGTCGGTAGGGCCGCTGATGATCAGCGGCGTCCGCGCCTCGTCGATCAGGATCGAGTCCACCTCATCCACGATGCCGTAGTAGTGGCCGCGCTGCACGCAGTCCGCAAGCTCGAACTTCATGTTGTCGCGCAGGTAGTCGAAGCCGAACTCGTTGTTGGTTCCGTAGGTGATATCCGCCGCATAAGCTTCGCGGCGCTGGGCATCGTCCAGATCATGGACGATCACGCCCACCTTCAGCCCCAGGAACTCATAGATCTTGCCCATCCACTCGGCGTCGCGTTTGGCCAGATAGTCGTTCACCGTCACCACGTGAACGCCCTTGCCCGCAAGCGCGTTCAGGTACACCGGCAGCGTCGCGACCAGCGTCTTGCCTTCGCCCGTCTTCATCTCGGCGATCTTGCCGGAGTGCAGCACCATGCCGCCGATCATCTGCACGTCGAAGTGGCGCATGCCCACGGCGCGCTTGCCTGCCTCGCGCACCACGGCGAAGGCCTCCGGCAGCAGCTCGTTCAGCGCCTCGGTCTCGGCGGCCTTGCGCTCCTCTTTGTTGTCCTGGGTATCGGGAACATCTTTTACCCGCTCGGCGAAGCGGGCCTTGAACTCGACGGTCTTCTCGCGCAGCTCGGCATCGGAGAGCGCCTGGATCTTCGGCTCCCATTCGCCGATGGCCGCCACCGTGGGCATCATGCGCTTGACGACACGCTCGTTGTTGGTACCGAAAATCTTCGTAAATGCACTACTGATCAAGGAATTCCTCTGGGCCCTTCGACGATCTGGGCTGACTCCTTATTTTACGCGATGGAGCATTCTCCGCAGGGTGTGGCCCGGGCACACAAAAAGGGCCGCCTGGTCAGGAGTACCCAGGCGGCCGGGAGGCGAAAACAGCCGATGCTTTAGAACGCGTACCGCATGCTGAACTGCAGTTGCCGGTCTGAGGCGTAGGTCTGCCCCTTGGTTGTGACCTGCCCGAAGGTGCCGCTGGTGGGATTGTCATCCGGCGTATCCCAGTTGGGGTGGTTGGTGAAGTTGAAAGCCTCGGCGCGGAAGGTGAGCGCGTGGTTCTCGTGGTTCGGAATCACGTGGAAGTCCTTCTGCAATGCGATATTCCAGCTCTGGAAGCCCGGCCCGTAGATCGCATTGCGGGTACCCCGCCCTGACAGCGTTCCCGCCGCCGGCTGAGCGAAAACCGTCGGATCAAACCAGTTACCGGTCTGGCCAGCGCCGCCAAACTTATGCGGCTTGGAGGGGGTGGCGGTCATATCCCAGCGCTGCGGACCCGCGCCCACACCGACACCGGCAAAGTCATCATTCGTGCTGACCGTGAACGGCTCGCCCGACTGCGCCTGCGTGGTGCCGGAGACCTGCCAGTGGGCCAGCGTCCCCTTGACCAGACGGTTGTTGAAGTTGTTGCCGTAGGGAATATCCCACACGTAATTGACCACCAGCGTGTTCCGGATATCGAAGTCGCTGGGACCGTAATTCGCCTGGGGGTTGTAGTAATCCGGCAACTGGTAGCTCTGGTCGGAGCCGAAGTCCATGCTCTTGGACCAGGTGTACGCCACGCCGAACAGCAATCCATGGCTCAGCCGGCGATTCAGGTTCACCTGCATCGAGTGGTACATCGAGCGTCCCGCGTTGTCGATCTGCAGAATGCTCGAGAAGCCGCGGTAGGGCCGCAGAGCATCCGTGTTCACGCCCGGATTCGCCTGCACCGTTCCCGGCTGCAATTGGTTCAACTGCTCCAGCTGCTGCAGGTGCAATCCCCTGCGGCCGACATAGGCGATGGTGAAGGTGGCGAAGCTGGGAATGTCCTGCTCGATGGCGGCATTCCACGACCACGCGTTCGGGTTCGGAAAATTATAAGGCTGCGTAGTCATCGACAATGGAAGCCGGGGCAGTGCACCGCCGGTTGTGCCGGCAGGATTGTCCACGCCGCCGCCGGAGATAAACGTCGTGGGCTGGAATGGCGCGTTGCCGCCCAGTTGCACCTGATCGCTGATGCCCAGGCGCTGGGTATAACGGCCGACCCCCGCACGCAGCACCGTGTTCGGCCGCACCTGATAGGTCACGCCGGCACGCGGCTGGATGTCGGTCCAGATGGTGTTCGAGTAGCCGGGATTCTTACCCGTGAAGGATGCTTGAGGATTGTTGAGAATATCCGCCGGCACATGTCCGCGCGCGGAGCTTGGAAAATGCGAGCCGGGAATCACCACGCCGTTGTAAAGATTGCCGCCGATCGCCAGACCGGTCGACAGGATCGATCGTGGGAGCGTTCGCCGGGTTCCATGCCGCCGGGTCGAAGAACGATTGATTGCCCCACGGCGCGTAATACGGTCGCATCACGCTGTAACGCGCGCCATATTCAATGACCAGGTTCGGCTTGGCGCGCCAGGTGTCCTGCGCAAAGCCCTCATACATGTTGCCGCGGAAGAGCGTGTAGCTCTTGGTGCCGATCTCACCGTAGGTGTCGAACAATCCCAGCGCCGCATTGGCCACCGCGGCGCCCGAGCTCGCGAAAGCCGCTGCGCGTGTCCGTGAAGCGGAACTGCCCGTTCTGGTTGTTGGTCGAGCCTGGCGTCGTGCTGCTCACGCTGATCTGGTCGAAGTTGTTCTCTCCGGAGTACTCCCACAAACCACCGAATTTCAGTGTGTGATTGCCAATCACCTTGGTCAGGTTGTCGGCAACATCGATCACCGGGCCGCCGGAGTGCGAGGGATACGGACCGCCATCGAGCGTGGTGAAGTTCGCAAGGTTGATGGTTGGAATTTTGTTGGGGATCAGCTTGTCGGAAGCGCTGTAGAGATAGGGAAAGTTAATTCCATAGTTGTTGCGATTGTAGAGACCGTTCGATGTGTCGTAGCTGATCGTGATGTGATCAGCGGTCCCGGTAACGCTGGCTTCGTTCACCATCGTCGGGCTGATCTCCCAGGTGTAGTGCAGCGCTGCCTGCCTGATTCGGCCAGTGCCACTTCTCCGGAGTGCGATCGAAGTTGCCGGCAAACGGCGTGATGTAGTCCAGGTGATAGCTCAGCACCGAGAAGCGCAGCCGATGCGCCTCCGCCGGCACATAATCCACCACCAGCGTGTCCTTACGCTGATCCTGCGGGTTCGGCAGCGCCTCCTGCCAGTTGTACGCCGAGTTGTTGCCGACGTTCGGCGCCGGAAAAGCGCGCAGCAGCGCCAGACCGTTCGCGCTCAAGTCGGTCGCCGGAATCACGTTGTTGGGGTAAGGCTGTCCCGTCCTCGGATTCATGATCTGGACCGGCTTTGAATAAAAGATGTTCGGCCCCAGCAATTCGCTGAAGTCGCCGTTGCGCATTGCCATCGTGGGCACCTTGCCGGTCTGCGTCGGCGAGCGCCGATACCGCACGTATTCCTGACCGACGAGGAAAAACAGCTTCTGCCGCGAGGTGTTGAAGTGTCCCGGAATATAGACCGGACCATTCAGGTTCCAGCCGAACTGGTTATAGCGGAAGGCCTCCGGATGGTTGGCGAGCGCCGGATCGGGCGAGTTGTTGCGCTGCCAGGTGTTCGCGTTGAAAAACGAATTGCGCAGATACTCGAAGACCGCGCCATGGAAGTTGCTGGTGCCGCTCTTCGGAATCAACCGCACCTGGCCGCCGGAGGTGCGGCCATACTCCGGCTGATAGCCGGTGGTCAGGATCTGCACCTGCGAGGTCGCGTCCACGTCCGCCACGCCCACGCTGTTGTTGTTGGAGCGGGTGCGCACCATGGGCGCGCCGTCGAAGGTAAGAATATTTTCCTGAGACCGCGAGCCGTTCACATACAGCGTGTTGTCCAGCGAGAAGTTGAACGACGACATCGGCGCATTGCGCGTGACACCGGGCTCCAGCTGCGAAAGATAAAGCGGATTCCGCCCATTGAGCTGGATCGACTTCACCTGCTGGCTCGTCACCAGTTGGCCCATCGACGACGATTCCGTCTGCAGGCGATTCGCATTTGCCTGCACCGTCACCGTCGTGCTGGTGTTGCCCGACTTCAGCGCAACATCCACGCGCGCCCCGATGCTCGGGTCGACGTGCGTGCCCTGCTGCACCGCTGTCTGAAAGCCCTTCGCTTCCACGGTCACGGTATAGCCGCCCGAGGGCACGTTGGTGATGGTGTAGGCGCCCACGCTATTGGTGGTCGCATTGCGAATCTGGCCGTTGGCGTCGTTCCTCGCCGATACGGTGGCGCCCGGAACGACGGCGCCGCTCGGATCGGTCACCGTGCCGGAGAGCGATGAAGTATCCGACTGGGCCAGCGCACAGGGGCCGGCGACGACAAGAGGAACGGTGGGGAGAAGTGCTGCGAACAGGAAGGCCCTGCTCGCAGATCGGAGAGAAAACATGGGGGAAGCCTCCGGGCTGCAAGTTTGTAGCGGGTGCGTATCCCTCTCACGACGCAAGTTCTGGGAACGCTACCACAGCTCCCTTTTTTAAGTGCACGACATGTGTACTGTCAAGTCATCAGACGACATATATGTTGGCTATATCGTTATAAGTTTTGCAGGCAACATTTCGTCTGCGAGCTGCATCTTCGGGATCGTTATTCTTGGCTCACTCACCACGGTCCAGCGAGTCGGCGTCCCAGACGCTATCCGGCACATGCTATTTTGCGCCTGCTATTTCGCACGAGGATGCGTCCGGTCGTAGACCTCCGCAACCTGTCGCACTGTCAGTTGCGTATAGCGCTGCGTCGTCGAAAGCCGCTCGTGCCCCAGCAGCTCCTGGATCGCGCGCAGGTCCGCGCCCTCCTCCAGCATGTGGGTGCCGAAGGCATGACGCAGCGTGTGCGGATGCGTCTCCGGCGCCATACCGTGCGCCAGCGCCATGCGCTTCACGATCCGGCCCACGGAGCGCGTGGTCAGCCGCACGCTACCCTTCACTCTGCGCACTCTTCACTCTGGCACTGATGAGCAGCGCGTCCGTTTGCTTGCCCGCCGCCTTCAGCCGCTCGCTCCGCTCCGGCAGATAGGCGCGGATCGCCGCAGCCGCCGCATCGCCAAAAGGCACCAGCCGCTCCTTCGATCCCTTGCCGCGCACCAGCAGCGTCTCCGCCGCCCACCGGATATGCTTCAGGTCCAGCCCCACCAGCTCCGCATTGCGGATGCCGCAGCCGTACAGCAGCTCGAAGATCACCGCATCGCGCGCCGGCCAGCCCGATGCATCTTCTTCCCCGGCGGCGTTGCTGTCGAGCGCGCGATTCATCTGCTCGATCGTCGGCACGCGCGGCAGATGCTTCGGCAGCTTCGGTGTCGCGACCAGCGCTGCAGGATTCTGCGGCACATGCCCCATGCGCGCCAGCCATTTGAACCACGACCGCACCGCCGCCAGCGCCCGCGCCGCCGATGCCTTCGACAGCCCGCGCCCGTAGAGCTCCGCAAGATACGCGCGAATGTGCAGATGCTCGATGCGCCGGATGTCGCATCGCTCGCCGAACTGCTTCGTCAGATACGCAGTGAACTGCGCCAGCTCGCGCTCATAGGCGCGCAGCGTATGGGCCGACGAGCCGCGCTCGCTGCGCAGCATTGCCAGATAGCCTTCGCGTAATTCGGCGAGCCCGGCGAGTGACTGGCTCATGCGCCGGCCTTCACTCTGCCCTTGGCCGCCTTGGATGATGCGCGCGATGCACCGCCTTCAGCCGGTCGATGGCCAGATGCGTGTACACCTGCGTGGTCGCAATGTCCGCATGGCCCAGCAGCGTCTGCACCGTGCGCAGATCGGCGCCATTGCCCACCATGTGGGTAGCGCAGCTATGCCGCAGCATATGCGGGCTGGCGCGGCCGCCCGATTTGTTCTTCACCAGCTCCCAGATCCAGCCGCGGGTCAGCGTCCTTCCCTGCTGCGACAGAAACAAGCCACCGCCGCGGTTTCGTTTCGCGAAGCATCGGCCGTCCGCGTTCCAGATACTCCGTCAGCGCTTCGACAGCAGCGCGGCCCAGCGGCACCACCCGCTCCTTGTCGCCCTTGCCGCGCACCATCACCCGGCCCGCGTCCAGCTGCAGGTCTTCCGTGCGCAATCCCGTCAACTCAGAGACGCGCACGCCGCCCGCATACAGCAATTCCAGAATCGCGCGATCGCGCAGCGCCACCGCATCGCCCGCAGCGCCGGTCGCCGCTACGGTGGCGGTATCCAGCATCTCGGCGGTCTCGCTCTCTGCCAGCGCCTTGGGCAGCACCTTCCATGCCTTGGGCGACTCGATATTCACCGTCGGGTTGTGCCGGATGCGCTTGTCCAGCAGCAGCCATTTATAAAAGCCGCGCAGACAGGAAAGCTTCCGCGCCACCGAGCGCGCTTCGATCTGGTGCCGATGCAGATGTTCGAGAAATCCCGCGACCTCCCGCTGCTGCGCCGTCTCCAGCACCGCCTGGGTGCCCTCCAGATATTCCGCAAACATCTCAAGATCGCGCGCGTACGCCTCGCAGCTCAGCGGACGCAGCCCCTTTTCCACCCGCAGATAGAGCAGGTACTCGCGCAGGAGCGCCATGTTCGAAGCAGCCGCCACGGCTTCATTATCGGTTCTGCGCGCCTGGAATGTTCGATCAGGGCGGCGAATGAGTAACCTAGCTCGTCATCCGACCGGAGCGAAGGGCGCTGGCGCCCACCAATAAGAGAGCGCCGGGCGAGCCCAACAGCGCCTGCGGCGGGTGGCCAGTCTAGATCTTCTGCCGCTTCCAGCGCCCCTGCTTGAACAGCAACATCATCGCGATCACCATGAACATCTCCGCGAATACCACCGAGAGGAAGACGCCGTTCTCCGCCAGCCGCGTCCTATGCGCCAGCCACCATGCCAGCGGCAGCTCCAGTATCCAGAAGCCCACCAGGTTCACGATCGTCGGCGTGATGGTGTCGCCCGCGCCGTTGAAGGCCTGCATCATCACCATGCCGAAGGCATACGCCACGTTGCCGCAACAGAAGATGCGCAGCGAATTCGCCGCAATGCGCATCACCTCCGGATCCTTGGTGAAGACGCTCACGATCGGCGCCGCGAAGAGGAAAAAGACCACGCCCACCGAGCCGAGAAAGACCATGTTCCACAAGCCGGTGCGCCACACCGAGCTCTCCGCGCGCTCCGGCTGGCCCGCGCCCAGGTTCTGCCCCACCAGCGTGGCCGCTGCATTGCTCAGCCCCCACGACGGCAGCAGGATGAAGATGATGATCCGGATCCCAACGGTGTAGCCGGCCAGCGCCGCCGCGCCGAAGACGCTGACAATGCGCACCAGCCCAATCCAGCTCGCCTGCGCGATCAGGAACTGCAGAATCCCGGTGGACGCAACGCGCAGCAGCCGGAACATCACGCTCAGGTTGAGCCGCATCTGTCGCACACCGATGCGCATCCGCTCCGTGCCGCGCGCCAGCCGGTAGAACTGGTAGAGCACGCCAATGCTGCGGCCGGTAAATGTCGCCGCCGCCGCGCCCGTCACGCCCATGCGCGGAAACGGCCCCCAGCCGAAGATCAGGCATGGATCGAGCGCCAGGTTGATGATGTTCGACACCCACAGCAGCCGCATCGCCACCGCGGCATCGCCCGCGCCGCGAAAGATCGCGTTGTTCAGGAACAGCAGCAGCAGCACGCCGCCGCCGCCCAGCGCGATGCGCGTGTAGCCGGAGCCTGTCGCCACGATGGCCGGCGTGCCCCCTGCCAGCCGCAGCAGTTGCGGCGCATACTCGTGCACGGAATGGCAATCAGCACCGAAACCGCAAGCGACAGCAGGATGCCCTGCATCGCCCCCACCGCCGCGCCCTCAGGATCTTTTTCGCCGATGCGCCGCGCCACCATCGCGGTGGTCGCCATCCCCAGCCCCAGCCCAACCGCGATGATCAACGTCAGCATCGACTCGGTCAGCCCGACAGTCGCAATCGCATCCGGTCCCAGCCGCCCCACCCAGAAGATATCCACCACGGCGAACAGCGACTCCAGCACCATCTCGAGCACCATCGGAATCGCAAGCAGCACGATCGCGCGATTCAGGCTGCCGGTGGTGAAGTCGCGATGCGACCCGCGGATCGCCTCCCGGATCGCCTGCCACATGGTGGGCTGCGCGAGTTCTTTCTGTGCCGTCTCCGGTTGCAAATTGCGCTCGCTTTCCTACCTCGGAAGTTCTTGCGATGGACGAACTCAGACACATCTGTCGTTGTCTTCAAACAAGACAACACGAGCGCACACGGATCGGTCTACACCTGCAGGAAAAAAATCCAGCAGTAAAAAAAATCTAGCGGCCGCCCGAAGGATCGGCCGAGGACGCCGTATCCAGATCCACAAATCCGTACGGGCCGTGATACACCCCAGGCGCATAGCAGTGGCCATCCTCCGCATAGTTCTTGGGGCAGCCGCCGGTAAACTCCGGCCGCCGCGGCGACAGCGCATACTGCCACACCACTGCGTCCGGCAGGCCCAGCGCCGCCGACGGCACACGCGGCTTGCTCTCGATCATGCAGCCGGGCGATGGCGGGCATTCGTCGCGCGCCACCCACAGCGGAATCTTCCACGAGCCCGCCTGCCGCTCAATATCCTGCGCCGTCGTGATGGTTCCGCCATTGCCGTCATCCACCGGCAGCCCGGAGCAGTACACGCCGCCATGCCAGCCCGCGCGCCGCACCGCATCCACCCAGCCCAGCACGTACGAAAGCTGCTCCGGCAGCAGCCGTCCGCCCTCCTCCTGATCCAGAAAGATCAGCGCGCCCTTGGGAAATCCCTCGCGCTCCGCCGCCGCCACCGCCGCTGCCGCATCGCTGCGGCCCACGGATGCGGCATCCTTCCCTTTCAACTCCTTATCCAGGCGCCCATTCCACAGCAGCATGAAGCCGAAGCCGCGCTCCCGCAGCACGGCGCGCTTGCCCGTCCAGGTCGTCGCCTTCTCGCCCGGAGGCGCATTCAGCCAGTAGCTGGTGTAACTGAAGGATTTGTGCAGCGCGCCCAGCATGGTGTCCCCGGGATAGTCATTGCGGTCCATGCCGGTGAAGGCCTGTCCCCACGCCGCGCTGCCCAGCGCCATCGCCGCAGCCATTAGCCAGATCTTAACCAGCATGTAGCCTCCGCTCATTCCACTGCGTAAACCTTTATCATGGAAGCAGGAGCACGCTTGACCCTGACTCTACCTGGACATCTGTCTGCCGCCGACTTCCACCGCACCGTGCTCGCGCTGGCACCGCGCATCGCTGTCTTCGACTGCGACGGCACCCTGTGGAGCGGCGACGCCGGCTACGGCTTCATGCTCTGGTCCATCGAGACCGGACTCGTCTCCCGCAATGCCGCCGACTGGATCGACTCCCGCTACCGCCTCTATCGCACCGGCGACATCTCCGAACTCGCCATCTGCGGCGAGATGGTGCAACTCTACACCGGCCTTGAGGAGACCGAGCTCCGCCGCGCCGCCGCAACCTTCTTCCACAGCCAGATTCAGCCCCACATCTTCCCGGAGATGCAGCGCCTGGTCGCCGATCTCCAGGCCGCCGGCTGCGAAATCTGGGCCGTCAGCTCCACCAACAACTGGGTCATCGAAGAAGGCGTGCGCGACTTCGGCATTCCGCCGGAACGCATCCTTTCCGCTCGCGTCGCCGTGGTCGACGGCTTCATCACCAGCACGATCATCGACGTGCCCACCGACGATGGCAAGGCGCTCTCGCTCCAGCGCGCCGACCGCGGACATCCGGACGCCGTCTTCGGCAATTCCATTCACGATGCCGCCATGCTCGCACTCGCCCGCGCGCCATTCGCCGTCAATCCGACGCCCGGCCTCCTCGAAATCGCCTTCGAGCGCAGTTGGCCCGTCTTCATTCCCGCCGCCATCGCCCATGATCGGCGTTAGGCTGACAGGATCGGCGCTGGCTAGACGCGCATCAGGCTTTCCATGAGTTCGCCTCACGACGCTCGCCTGCGCATCGCCGCCCTGCAGCCCAGCATCAGCATCATTCTCGACCGCCTCGGCGCCCTCGACATGCTCGTCGCCTGCACGCGCTACTGCGTGGAAGCCGTGCCCGCAATGGCGCAGCGCTCCGTCACCATCGTCAAAGACTCATGGTCATGCACGACGGAAGAGATCCTCGCCGCGCGACCCAGCCTCGTGCTCGCCTCCGTGCCCTACCGCATGGAATCGCTCGCCGCCCTGCTCAAATCCGGCTGCCCCGTCGTCACGCTCGCGCCCCACACCCTCGCCGACATCTACGCGGACATCCGGCTCATCGGCTCCATCGTCCATCGCGTCGAAGCGGCAGAATCGCTCGTCGCCGAAATGGCAGCAGGAGATCGCAGCCACACGCGCGCGCGTTGCAGACGGCCACCCGCGCCCCATCGTCTATTGCGAAGAGTGGGGCAAGCCGCTCATCCACTCGCAGCCCTGGGTCGCGGAGCTGATCGAGGCCGCCGGCGGACAATTCCTTGGCGACGCCGCGAAGCAGACCACCGCGGAAGCCGTCGCCGCTGCCGATCCCGATGTCATGATCTTCTGCCTGGTGCGGCGCGGGCGACCGCGTGCCGCTCGACCGCGTCGTCACGCGGCGCGGATGGCAGGCCCTCCGCGCCGTCCGCGAAGGCCGCATCTTCTGCATCCCCGACGAGTGGCTCAACACCCCCGCACCCACTCTTTTGCTCGGCCTGCGCGCGATCGCTGCCGCGCTCCATCCTTCCCTCTTTGAGGTAAAAGACAGACCGCGCAGTTTCCATACAGTCGCGAGCGCTCAAAGTACCATCTAGTGAATCAGGTGACCGAACAACACAAGACAGACGCATCGACGGCATCGAACGGCGAGCAAGCCGCCCGAGCCGCGTAACGACACGCGCAACGAGGGCAGGACCGTGCGGCAGGTCTCCGCCGCCCTCATCCTGCGCGGCGACGAGGTGCTGATCTGTCAGCGCCGTCCCGACCAGCCGCTCGGCTCCAAGTGGGAGTTCCCCGGCGGCAAGATGGAGCCGGGCGAAACCGCCGAGGAGGCCCTGCGCCGCGAGCTCAAGGAAGAGCTCGGCATCGACGCCATCATCAGCACCGCATGTTGCCCACATCCGCCACAACTACCGCAGCGGCGGCGCCGTGGATCTGCAGTTCTTCCTGGTCAAGGAATACTCCGGCGAGGTCACCAACCTCATCTTCCAGGATGTGCGCTGGTGCCCGCTGCGCAACCTGCCGGAGTACGACTTCGTCACCGCAGACCGCAATCTCGTCCGCGACCTCGCCGCCGGCAAGCTTCTCTAGCTCAACCCACGAACATCAGCGCCACCGACAACGCCACCACCACCGCGGCGGTAGTCCACGCAACCACATTCATCCATCGCGGATTGACGAAGCGACCCATCAGGTCCTTGCGGTTGATCAACAGCAGCATCATCACCAGGATCACCGGCAGCAGCACGCCGCTCAGCACCTGCGTCTCGACGACCACCTTCATCGGACGGATATGCGGCAGCAGCACCACGCCCGCGCCGCCCGCGATCAGCAGCGTGTACAGCCAGTAGAACGCCGGCGCTTCGCGAAAGCTCTTGTCCACGCCCGACTCGAAGCCCAGCCCCTCGCATACCGTGTACGCAGTCGAGAGCGGCAGCACCGATGCCGCGAAGAACGAAGCGTTGAACAGCCCGATCGCAAACAGCAGGTAGGCGTACTCCTTGGCCAGCGGCTTCATCGCCTCCGCGGCATCCGCCGGCACAGTCAGCGGGCCAACGCCGTGCGCGTACAGCGTGGCCGCACACGCCACCACGATGAACCATGCCACCACATCGGTGAAGATCGACCCGACGATCACATCCAGTCGCGACGCGCGCGTAATCCTTCACCGCGACGCCCTTCTCCACCACCGATGACTGCAGATAGAACTGCATCCATGGCGCAATCGTGGTGCCGATCACCGCAATCGTCATCGAGATATAGCCCGGCGTATGCCACACGCTCGCCGGCGGCACCTTGACCGTCGCCAGCATCGCCTCGCGCCAACTGGGTCCGGAGAGCACTCCGGTGATGATGTAGGCAATGTAAAAGACGCTGGCCGCGAGAAAGACCTTCTCCACGCTCTTGTAATCGCCCTTGACCAGCCAGCAGCCACACCAGCAGCGCGCACACCGGCACCGAGATGTACTTGCTGATGTGAAACAGCTCCAGCGAGCCCGCGATGCCGATGAACTCCGTCATCACCAGGCCGAAGTTCACGATCAGCAGCAGCACCATCGTGACGAACGTCGCCCGCAGCCCGAACTCCTCGCGGATCAGGTCGCTCAGGCCCTTGCCCGTCACCACGCCCATGCGCGCGCACATCTCCTGCACCACGATCAGCGCGACCGTGATCGGCAGAATGGTCCACAGCAGCGAGTAGCCGAACTGCGCGCCGGCTCCGGAATAGGTCAGGATGCCGCCCGCATCGTTGTCGATATTCGCGGTGATGAAGCCCGGCCCCAGCACCGCGAGGAACAACACGATCCGGCCTTGCCATCGCTTCAGCATGCGCTCATCCAGGAGAGTTTAGGAGTCAGCAGGAGAGCGCCAGAGACTTGCCGCTGCGCACGGTCCACAGGCGAACATATCAGAACAACGTGATCCTGATGAAGGCCGAGGCGAATCCTGAGAATGCGTGACCCTCGCAACCCGAGTCAGTCTGTAGTGCGAACGCCCATGCGGGACTGCACCTGCTTTCGGTAACGCCGGCTCAACGAAGTTCGGTTCCGTTGTGGATCAGCACTCGCCAATCAAACAGGCGCAGGAGGATACTTCCTCCATGCTCACCCTTGCGAAGGCCGCCCTGCTTGCCGCTGCCCTGCTTCCCTTGACTGCCTTCATTCAGAACGAAGCGGCTTCGGGCACGAGCCCGGAATACACCAGTGACGCCCAGCTCAAACTCCCGGAAAACTACCGGCAATGGGTGTACCTCACCTCTGGATTCGACATGAGTTACAACAAGGCCGCCATGACAGGATGGACCATCACATGTTCGACAATGTCTTTGTGAATCCCGAGTCCTACAAATCGTTTGTGAAAACGGGAACGTGGCCCGACAAGACGATGCTGGTGCTCGAAGTACGCGGTGCCCAGGGACGTGGCTCCATCAATCAGAAGGGCAACTACCAGAGCAGCGATCTCATGGGCCTCGAAGTGCACGTCAAGGACGAGGCGCGCTTTCCCGGCCAACTGGGCCTTCTTCGGCTTCGATGACGACAAGACTGCAAAGATGACGCCGACTTCGGCTGACTGTTACACCTGCCACTCCGCGCACGGAGCCGTCGACACGACCTTCGTCCAGTTCTATCCCACGCTGCTGCCCATTGCGAAGAGCAAGGGCACACTCGCTGCTGCGTATCTGAAAGAGCTGCCGCAAACCGCGCAGAAATAGCCATTCGATCTGGCAGTTACGTCTGCCTGGATGGCAGTTCCTCACTGGCGTCCGCGCAAAAACGAGATCACGTCATCCGCCTCGACAATCCCCACCAGCTTGTCGCCGCTGTTCACCACCGGCAGCGTGCGCAGGTTGTATTTGTCGAAGAGCTCCGCCACCTTGTCCTCGTCGGTATCCACGCGGCAGTGGATCGCCTGACTCTCCGTCAGCACCGCCAGCCGGCTCTCCGGCAGCGCCAGCATCAGGCGCAGCAGCGGCACGCTGCCCTTGAAGGCTCGATGCTCGTCGACAAGGTAAATCTCGCTCACCGTCTCCGGATCGCCCTCAAACCGCCGCAACGCCTCCATCGCATCGGCCACCGAGCCCTCATGCGATACGGCGACGAAATCCGTCGTCATGTATCCCGCGGCAGAGTCCTCGCGGAACTCCAGCAGCTCCTCCACCTCGTGCCGCTCCTCCGGCTCCATGCTTTCGAGAATCGCGTCGGAGTGCGCCTCCGGCAGATCGGCCAGCAGATCGGCCGCCGCGTCGGGATCCATCTCTTCGACAATGTCTGCCGCGCCCTCGGAGTCGAGCGAGGCCAGCAAGGCCCGCTGCAGCTTCGGCTCCACCTCTTCCAAAGCCTCGGCCGCCACGTCTTCATCCAGTGTCTGGAAGACCGCTTCGCGCTCTGCCGGCGCCAGCTCTTCCAGGATGTCCGCAATATCCGCCGGATGCATCTGCGCCAGGCGCTCGTGCTCGATCTTCAGCCGCACCCGCCGCGCCGGATCGACCTCGATCACATCCACGAACTCCCAGGGAATCACCTTCGCCGGAACATGGCTGGCAATCGAAGCGACGCGCGATGCGGGCAGCAGGCCCTTCAGCATGCGACGCGTCGCGCCGCGCAGCCCCACCTCCACCTGCGTCACCTTCAGCGGCGTGCCGCGCTCCACTGCCTGCCACTTCAGGTCCACGTCGTTGACGCGGACCACCTTGCGCCCGTGCACGTCGATGATCTGCCGGTCCAGCAGGTCCTGCCGCAGCAGCAGCACATTCTCATTCTGGTTCGCGGCCATCGGCTCGGCGCCCGCTGCCATCACCAGACCGCCCGCCTCGGTCAGCCGCAGCACCTGGATGTCGAAATACTCACGCCCGTGCGCACTCTTCACCACCAGCGACAGCACCCGCCCCGCATCCTGTCCGGTGCCCACCGCCACATCCGCGACGCGCCCGCGCATCTGTCCGCCGGCATCCACCACCGGCGTGCCCTCCAGCAGCGTCAGACTGCTCTCCTGGCCGTTGTTCGTATGCATCGGCGCTGTCTCCGAGGGAGAGTCTAGAGCATTTTCACGATGGTTGTGGTTGGCGAAGCAATCACTGCGTGATCCTTCTGACAGCAACCGGGTGCCCCGTCCTGAGCGAAGCGAAAAACCTGCGGCGCGTCAGCATGCCCACAAATCCAACGTGAGCGACCAAAGGGAGCGAACCCCCCAAAACGCGCCGCAGGCGCCTTTGCCCGTACGGCCAGTACTAGTGCAGCGAGGGTGGCGCCTCATGCACGTGGCGAATCACGATGCTGTCGCCCTTGTACTCCACCCGATCGTAGTCCCGGCCCTGCGATGCCACGTAGCAGCCGCACTCGGTGTTGGCGTGATGATTCAGGTTGATGCCGTCTTCGGTCCCCTTCAGCTCCCGCTCCGCTTGCGCCAGCTTCATCTGCGCATCGCCTGCGGCCTTGGTGGTGGCATCGCTCTTGGCCGCCTCCTGCGCCTTTGTGGCTGCATCCGCCTTCGCCTTGGCATCGGCGACTTCGCTCTTCGCCTCCGTCAACTGCTTCTGCTCGTCAGGCGTCAGCTTCTCGATACGCACCGGCGAGACCGTTTCTCTGGCCGGCGCGACAGGGGTGAGTTGGCCGGAAGGAACGATCCCCGACAAAAGCATCAGCGACAACAGCACAGTCCACATAAACAGGGTTTCTCCGCTCCTTCCATCCTACCGTTCTGATGCCCGCCATGCCGTCCCTCCGTTGCCGGACTTGGGTGCAGATCCAGAACCGCGGCTGCCCACCCGCGAACAGGTGGGCAGCCGCCAGTTTGTTTTCGCTCTAGCGGACCCTGGCGTTGTGCTTGTCTTTGTAAATCGAACGCGAAATCTTGTTCTGCCGGCGCGTCAACGCCGCTTTGTCATGCGCGGTCAGATGGCCGCCGTCGGCGCGGCGCATGGCATGCTCCTCGCGGTTCACGCTGACTTCCCTGCGCTCCAGATTGCCGGTTTCACGCGCGGTCAGTTGGCCGCTGCGAACGCCCTGGCCGATGCGCTCCTGCTGGTTGGTCTTCCGTCCCTGGATCGTCTGGCCAGTCACCTGGGCGAAGCCGGCTCCGGTCAACAGCGTGCAAAGTGTTGCGGCGACAAGGATCTGTCCTGCTTTCATGATGGTTTCTCCTCGGTATTGGTTATTTCCAGCCCGGCTCTGCCTGGCTCTGCAGAAGAAACCCGTTGCCCCTCGTAATTGTTTCGCGCAACCTTTTGCCAAAGTGACGGTCGTAACTTGAATGCGCTCAAATCCGTCCATCCGTCATAGCTTGCGAGCGCTTCCCCGCCGAACCGTCCTTGACATAGCGATAGCTTGCAAAGCAAACTGCCGAAACACGCGCTGTGCACGCCGCCGGGCTCTGCGACAGCATCCGAGGACCGAAGAGGAGCGAGAGTGACCGGATCTCAGGCAAGCCGAATTACCTATACGCTCGATTCCTCCCTCGACAGCGTGAACCGCGTAGAACAGACCGCAGAACAGGTGGCGCAGAAGGCCGGATTCGATGACGATGAGGTCTTCCGGGTCTCCATGGCCGCCCGCGAAGCAGCCGTCAACGCCGTACTCCACGGAAACGCATACAGCCCGGACAAGCGCATCACTGCATCGTTTGAGACCACACAGAAATCGCTCGTCATCCGTATTGCCGACCAGGGCCCCGGTCTCGACCCTGCCACCCTGCCCGATCCCCTCGCACCGGACAATCTGCTGCGCGGCTCCGGGCGCGGTATCTTTCTTATCCGTTCGTTCATGGATGAAGTAGAGTTTCGTATGCTCAATCCCGGTACTGAGCTCACCCTTATCAAGCACCTTGTAAGTGCATAACCCCTGCAGTTTCGGTCATACTGTGGTCCGCGGAATTCGCCTTTTCCCTCAAGAAAAACCACAAGAGCGATCATTGGGCGGTCCACACAAGCATCGAAAATGCTATAACGCAGTCATCCTCAGGAGGATCTCTCAGTGAGCGTTAAAATCTCGACTCGTCAGGTCGACGGCGTCACCGTTTTAGACATGAGCGGCCGCATCACCCTCGGCGAAGGCAGTGTCCAACTCCGCGATGCCGTGCGTGACCTGCTGTCCAAGGGACAGAAGCACATCCTGCTCAATCTCGGCGATGTCACCTACATCGACAGCTCCGGCATCGGTGAGCTGGTCAGCGCATTCACCACAGCCAAAAATCAGGGAGGCGAGCTCAAGTTGTTGAACCTTACCCGCAAGGTCCACGACCTGCTCCAGATCACCAAGCTCTACACCGTCTTCGACGTGAAGGACGACGAGGCCAGCGCCATCGCCTCCTTCAAGAAGTAAGACCGCTTCACGCACCAGACAGCAGAGGCTGCCCGGAAGGGCAGCCTCTCTGCGTTTTGAGTGAGCCTTGCATCGCAACAGAAGCGGGTGCCCAACCCGCGGACCCGTACCACTTTTTCGCATTCCAGAACAGGGAAGGTGAGACATTTTGACCACTAAGCAAATTGTGATCATTTTCGGGATTCTTGGACTCATCGCACCCGCAATTACATTGACTCTTCTTTGGTTTGGGCTAGCAGGAGGTTTCGCGGTTGGTAATACTGATCTGACGAATCTGCTCTGGCCTTCTTATGGGATGCTCATCCGAGGTTGGCGCAGCACGGTTCCAGGAATCATGATTACTCTTTCATCAGTTGCTATCAATTGTCTGCTCTATGTAGCGACAGCCCTGGTGGTACGCACCTGCATTCGCCTCCTCCCCTAACTTCTGATCGACTCGGGTGTCGCCTGGGCGGCGCGAAGGACGCCATCGCCTCCTTCAAGAAGTAAGACCGCTTCACGCACCAGACAGCAGAGGCTGCCCGGAAGGGCAGCCTCTCTGCGTTTATGCCTCCGATCGTCTTTCCGGATGGCATGGATTATTCGACGACTGCAATCGCATCAATCGAGAACAACAGCCCCTTCGGAAGAGCGACGACGGGCGTGGATCGTACCGGCGGCGATCCCGGAAAGAATTCCGTGAACATTTCGTTCAGCTTTGGAAAGGCATCGGCGTCTGCCACAAAGCACGTGACCTTTACCACCCGATGCAGGCCAGTCCCAGCATCCTCAAGCACAGCGCGCAGATTGGCGAGAGCCTGACGAGCTTGCGCTTCGAACGTCGGGCCGGCCGACTGGCCAGTCGCCGGATCGATGCCCGCCTGACCCGCGGTAAAGACCAGATTCCCTACCCGCACAGCCTGCGAGTAGGGACCAATTCGCGGAACACGTCCGCTGTGGATGACTTCCTCTGGAAGCGCCATCGCCGCCTCGCTTAAAACTTGACCGCAGGCGCCGTCCGCGAAGCCTCACTCGCCTGGAAGTACGCATTGTTGACGTGGAATCCGGCAAAGTTCGCCCAGATGCTGTTCGGGAACTGCCCGATGAACGTGTTGTAGTCGCGCAGCTTCTCGTTGTACCGCCGCCGCGCCACCTGGATGCGGTTCTCCGTCCCCTCAAGCTGGTCCTGCAGCGAGAGGAAGTTCTGGTTCGCCTTCAGGTCCGGATACGCCTCGGACAGCGCCAGCAGCCGGCCCAGCGCTCCATCCAGTTGCCCGTTCGCCTGCATCTTGCCTTCCGGCGTCTTCGCAGTCAACAGGCCGGCGCGTGCATTCGCGATGTCCGCAAACACCGTCTCCTCATGCTTCGCGTAGCCCTTCACCGTCTCCACCAGGTTGGGGATCAGGTCCGCACGCCGCTGCAGCGTGGTATCGATGTCCGACCACGACGCCTTCACATCGGCGTCCTTGGCCACCATCTGGTTCTTCGAGCTCACATAGCTGCCGCCCACCAGCAGCAGCACCACCACAATACCACCACCCCAACCAGTAAAGCCTTCATCGCTCTCGCTCCCTCACTCAATCGAAACTCAAATTTGAAAAAAGAACGCCCCGCCACCGCCGGAGTCGCCGCCCCCGCCACCGCTGAAACCTCCGCCACCGCCGCCGCCGCCAACCGCCTCCACCGCCCCAGCCGCCACCGCCGCCCCAGTAGCCGCCATAGTAGCCGCCGCGGCGACCGCCACGGCCGCCAAATACGCGCGAGATCAGCAGGAAGATGGCAATCACCACCAGCCACCCGATGATCCGGCCCGCGATGCTGGCGCTGCACCGGCTCCGGCGGCAGAGCCTTGGTATTGTCGAGCGTCACTTTGGCATCGGCGGCGATCATCCCGGCAAGCTCCTGGCTGCCGTTTGTCACCGCGGTGTTGAAGTCGTTCGCCTGAATCGCCGGACGCAGCCCGCGGCCGATGCGGCCGGACGATGCTGTCCGTGACCACGCCTTCCAGTCCCAGCCCCACCTCGATGCGGCCACGATGGTCCTGGGTCACCAGCAGCAGCAGGATGCCGCGGTTCGTCGCCTTATCGCCGATGCCCCATTTTTGAAAGAGCGCGTTGGCAAAATCTTCAATCGGCTGGTCTTCCAGCGACTGGATCGTCACCACGAAGAGCTGCGTATGCGCCTGCTGCTGAGTTGCAGGCACAACGCGTTGGTCTGATCGGTAACCTGCGGCGAGAGAACGTGCGCGAAATCGCTGACGTAGTTGGAAGGCGTCGGCAGGTTCGCCACCTGCTCGGCCCGCAATCCACAGCAGACAAGCAGCGTCCAGAATAACGGCAGACAGACCAGCGCCAGCCTGCGGTGGTGGCGAACGAGCATCGTCGCCATTCTAACCGTCCCGCATCGAGTCCCAACGGCATTCTGCTACTTCTTACCCTTTGCCTGCGCCAACTGCTGCGCCTGCTGCAGGTGATTCCCGATGATCGTGTTTTCCTGCGTGACCAGATCCTTCAACTGCGGGCTGGTTGTCGTGCGCGCTTCGTCCCGATTGCTCTTGTCCTCATCCTTGTGGTTCTTCACCGTCTCCTTGAGAAACGCCTGGTCGAACGCGTCGCCCGAGAGCGCTTTCAGCTTCTCCATCTCCTTCAGCGCGCTCTTCGACGGACCGTCCGGCACGCTCATCGTCAACTGCTGCGCCGCCTGCTTCAGGTCGTCCAGAATCTTGCCGTGGTCGTCTGTCTCCTGGATCGCGTAGTGCCGCACCTCGCTGTCCGTGCTCTTCTGCAACGCAAGCCGGCCCATCTCCACGTCATCCAGGTTTGCTTCGATCGCCTTCTTGAGAAACTTCCGGTCAAAGACAGGCCCGCTGCTCGCATTCTTCGCGCCCTGATCGCCGCCAGGCTGCATCTCGACCGAGGTGCTGCCGCCCATCTGCCCCGCGGCAGGGAGCTCCAGCCCCCATAGGCAAACATGCAACCCGCAACCAAGCCCCACCGCCACTGCCAGTATCCGAACCCAACTCGCCTTCATACCCATCCTTTTCGTCCGTGTTTGTCCGTGAATATGCTCAGCCGCCGCAGCCTTCACGCGGCTCACGAACGGTATCACGAAGCACAACGACCCAGGAACACGACGCGTTTTCGGCTCCTTCCAAACGCGCGCGAGGCACAAAAAAGGGGCGCTCCGCCAGAGCGCCCCTTTGTCGCCAGTCCTCTATCCCTGCTTACATCTTTGCCTTCTGCGAAGTGCCCTTGGTCTGCGCAATCTGCTGGATCTGCTGCAGGTGGCTGTCGATCGTCTGCGATGCCTCGGTGACAAGCTGTTTTAGTTGAGGATTCTGCGTGCTCTGCGCTTCCTGCTTGAACTCGCTGCTGTCCTTCTTGTGGTCCTTCACCATGTCCTTGATATAGGCCTGGTCGAAGGCATCCCCCGACAGACCTTTCATCTTGTCCATGCTCTTCATCGCGCCCTTCGGCGGTCCGTCCGGAACCTTCACTCCCATTGCCTGCGCCGCGGGCTTCAGTTGATCCAGCATCTTGCCATGGTCATCCACCATGCGCTGCGCAAACTGCTTCACCTGGTCGTCGCTGCTCTTTTGCAATGCAAGCTGGCCCATCTGCACCTCGGCCATATTGCCTTCCAGCGCCTTCTTCACAAACGCCTTATCCATCGCCGGGCCGGCATTCATCGCACTCATGCCGCCCATCTCCTGCTGTTGCTGCATCGAGGGCGAGTTCGCCCCCGGAGACTGGCTCGGCTGCTGCTGCATCCCACCGCCGCTCGGCGCGCCTCCGCCACCTGGCGCCTGCGCCAGCATCGGGCTGCAACACAGCGCCGCAGCCACCGCGAGATTCCACATTCGTATTCCGCGCATTGCTGATCTCCTCACTTGAATTCCCGACTTGAATGCCCGCGCTATGAACAACATCGGATGCACCCGCATGGCATCCACACCAGCATCCGGACAAGCGCTCTCTTTGTTTATAAGTAGCCATCTTGCGGGCTGCCGTTGCCCGTCCCATTCGATCTCTCTGAGTCCCCGGGCGGATCATCCAACTTTTCTCACTCCGGCAGGCAACCCAATCAGTCCGCAGCAGCAGATATCCTGAAGTCATGCCCGAAGAAGTCCTGCCCCAGATGATGCCGTCTCCCCCGGTCGCACGCCGCGAGCCAACCACCACCACCCTCCACGGCCAGAGCCTCCACGACGACTACGCATGGCTGCGCAACAAAGACTCGCAGGAAGTCACCCGCTATCTTGAGGCGGAGAACGCCTACGCCGAAGCCTGGATGGCCGACACCAAAGACCTGCAGGAGACCCTCTATCGCGAGATGCTGAGCCACATCAAGGAGACCGACGAGTCCTACCCCTACCACTACGCCGGCTACTACTACTACTCGCGCACCGTCGAAGGCTCGCAGTACACCATCTACTGCCGCCGCAAGGGCTCGATGGAAGCCGCGGAGCAGATCATCCTCGACGGCAACGAGCTCGCCAAAGACCATCCCTTCATGGCGCTCGGCGCCTTCGCCATCTCCGAAGATCAGAACCTGCTCGCCTACTCCGTCGATCACACCGGCTTCCGCCAGTACACGCTGCACATCAAGGACCTCCGCACCGGCGAGACGCTACCCGACACCGCGGAGCGCGTCGGCTCCATCGTCTGGGCCAACGACAACATGACGTCTTCTACTCCGTCGAAGACGAAGAGACCAAGCGCCAGCACCGGCTCTATCGCCACACCCTCGGCCAGCCGCAGTCGGCGGATACGCTGGTCTTCGAGGAGCCCGACGAGCGCTTCAACCTCGGCGCCGGCAAGACCCGCGATCTCAAGTTCATCCTGCTCGACATCGGCAGCCACACCACCAGCGAAGCGCACTTCCTGCCCGCATCCCAGCCCACCGCTGCGTGGACGCTGATCGAGCCCCGCCGCGACAACATCGAGTACTACGCCGATCACCGCGACGGCCTCTTCTACATCCGCGCCAACGACACCGGCCGCAACTTCCGCCTGGTCACTACGCCGGTCGATCAGCCCTCCAGCAAAAACTGGCGCGAGCTGCTGCCCCATCGCGACGACGTGATGCTCGAGGACGTGGACCTCTTCGCCGACCTTCGCCGCCATCAGTACGCGCTCGAACGGCCTGCCGCACATCGCACTCGCACCCTTCGGCGAAGCCGGCGCACTCGGCGCCTCACGCGAGATCGCGCTGCCCGAGCCGGTCTACTCCGTGCACGGCGGCACCAATCCCGACTTCGCCACCACAAGCTACCGTTACGGTTACCAATCGCTGGTCACGCCCGCATCCATCTACGAGCTAGACATCGCCACCCACGATCCACGCTGCGCAAGCAGCAGGAAGTTCCCGGCGGCTTCGACCGCACGCTCTATGCCTCCGAGCGCGTCTTCGCCACCGCGTCCGACGGCACCAAGATCCCCGTCTCCATCGTCTACCGCCGCGACACGCAAGACCGACGGCCAATCCGCTCCACGTCTACGCCTACGGCTCCTACGGCTACGCGCTGCCGGTCGGCTTCAACGGCAACCGCCTCAGCCTGCTCGATCGCGGCGTGGTCATGGCCTACGCGCACATCCGCGGCGGCGGCGATATGGGCAAGCCCTGGCACGATGCCGGCCGCCTCATGCAGAAGCGCAACACCTTCACCGACTTCATCGCCGCCGTCGAGCATCTCACCGCGAACGGCTACGGCGATCCGGACCGCGTCGTCGATCGAAGGCGGCAGCGCCGGCGGTCTGCTCATGGGCGCGGTCACCAACCTGCGCCCCGACCTCTTCCGCGCCGTCATCTCTCACGTGCCCTTCGTCGACGTCATGAACACCATGCTCGACGCGTCGCTTCCCCTCACCGTCGCCCGAGTACGAAGAGTGGGGCAATCCGAACGAGCCTGCGGCCTTCGCCTACATGCTCAGCTACTCGCCCTACGACAACCTGAAGCCCGGCAGCTATCCCGCCATGCTGGTCAGGACCTCGCTCAACGACAGCCAGGTCATGTACTGGGAGCCCGCAAAGTACGTCGCCAGGCTGCGCACGCTCAAGCAGGACAGGAACCCGCTGCTGCTCTACACCAACATGGCCGCCGGCCACGGCGGAGCCTCCGGCCGCTACGACTACCTGCGCGAGATCGCCTTCGACTACGCCTTCATCCTGCGCACGCTGGGCGTGGAATAAAGCGACGCTGACACCCAAAAGATCAGGGCAGAGGATCGTCCCTCTGCCCTGCGTCTGTATCTCTCTCTGTGAGCCTTACTGCCGGAGTCTTACTGCGTCGCCACCGGACAATACGGCGAAGGATCGCGCACCGGGTTGCACGGCACGCCCTGGCCTGCCGCGCTGCTGCCGGCGATGCTGTTGTACTGGCTGTTCCTGTTGCCCGGCGGTGAGTTGCTGGGGCCGCCCGCGGTGTCCGTCGTCGAGCGCAGCGCCATGCCATAGCTCTGCAGGAAGATATTCGCCGTTACCTGGTCGGTGTCCGTGCGGATCGCCGTAATGTACTGGCTGTCCTTCGCCAGCGCAAAGACCGCACCGGTGCCGATGCCGGAAACCGATGCGATGGCGTCCGGATGCGCGCCGCCGTACATCGGGATCGTCTTGGTGACGACGAAGCTGGTCAGGTCCACGACCGACACGGTGCCGTCCAGCTGGTTCGCCACATAGGCGCGCGACCCATCCTGCAGAATCGTCACCGCAACCGGCCCTTTGCCCACCGGAATGGTGTGCGTCTGCCCGAAGTTCGGATCGTCGTTGCCGTAGATATCCAGCCCCACGTTGATCACCGTCACCGTGTTGGAGTCATAATTCGCCGTCACCAGCAGACTGGCCGGCTGATAGATCGCCGCATGCACCGGCCCCAGCCCCGCCACCGCGCCCGTACCCAGCGAAAGCGTCGGGTGCAAGGGATCGATCGCGTTCTGCGGAACGTTGATCACCGTCACATTGTTGCTGCCGCGGTTCAGGATGAAGGCGCGGTTGTTGTCCCCGGACATGATCCCGAAGACCGGGCAAATCCCCACCGGAATCTGCGCGTCCACCGTGTTGACGTTCGTCTCCACCGCGGCGACTTCCCCCGGCGTGGTCACCGAGCCGGGCGTATTGCACGCATTGATCGGCAGCGCCACCGGCGCGCCTGTGCCGCTGGTCGTGGCGGATTGACCCTGGCTGATGGCATAGATGCGGCTGGAGAGCGGCGTGCCGGCAAACTGCACCGGGTTGGGCGCAATCGGAATCTCCTGCTGCAGCGCCGGCGCCGTGGCCACGGAACCCGCCGTTGCCGGAGGCACCTGCAGCGTCAGCACCGCCAGCGCCGCATTCGCCGAGGCCGGCGTCGTCGGCGACAGCGCGCTGTACGGCTCCAGTAGATAAATATCGTTGGTGCCTACGAAGATGCCCACCGGATTCGACCCCGCGGTGAGCGTGGAATTGGTAACGTGGCTGGTCTGCAGCCCAAAGCTGGTGCTGACGCTGCTCGGTGCCGACGTCGGATAGGCATCCAGCGTCACGTTGGTGTTGCCGTTGCTGTTCAGGCTGTAGCCGGTGCTCCCGCTGCTGTTCAAAGCGAAGGAGAACACGCCATTGCCCAGCGTCGCCTGAGCTAGGATCGTGTCCCCCGGCCCATTGATCAGCGTGGCCAGGCCGCTCGTGGACGGGCTGTTCGTCGAAAGCACGACGAAGTTGGCGTTGGGATCTTGTGACGCGGGGCCAGTCGGATTTACCGGCGTAACCACAGGACGATATTCGGCACCACAACCGCTTAGCAGGCCAAGCAGGCCCACGGCTGCAAGCCACGGGGCCGTGGCCCTTGCGCAACTCAGCACTCGCTTCTACCTCATGTACAACAGATTCGTCTTCTTCGAGATTCTTCTTGTGGGATTGTAAATCAGCAGCCGCTCGGCCGAACAAAGCACCCTACGGAGATGCCGGGCACCCCACAGGCTGGCGAAGCTGTTTGAATGGAACCACAAGAGACATAGGAGGTCATGGTGGCCAGGCTGATCTACTCGGCAATCGCGTCGCTCGACGGCTACACGGCCGACAAGGAAGGCAACTTCGACTGGGCGGCGCCGGACCAGGAGGTGCACACCTTCGTCAACGATCTCCTGCGGCCGATTGGCACCCACCTCTACGGGCGCCGGATGTACGAGACGATGGTCTACTGGGAGACCGCGCACACCCTCCCCCTCCAGCAAGCCTTTGAGAACGACTTCGCGAAAATCTGGCAGGCAGCCGACAAGATCGTGTACTCGAAGACACGCAACGCGGTATCGAGCGCCAGGACGCGGATCGAGCAACACTTCGACCCTGAAGCAGTCCGGCAAATGAAATCGACAGCGGCACGCGATATCAGTATCGGTGGTCCGGGTCTCGCCGCGCGGGCGATCCAGGCCGGCTTGGTCGACGAGGTCCACCTGTTCGTCGCGCCGGTCGTCGTGGGAGGCGGCACACGCTCCCTTCCGGACAACGTGCGGGTGAAGCTCGAGCTACTGCAAGAACGCCGTTTCGCCAGCGGCATGGTTTACCTGCGCTACCGCACCCTGGCGCTCGCCAGAACGAGTTGACGCGATGGCGCGTGACGCCGCATAGCTCTTGGGTTCGCGAAATTTGACCATGATGTGCAGGATGAAGGATATGCAGGATGGAGCTACCGCATCGCAAATATCTCCGAGGCTATCGCCACGCATCCCGCGATCGAGAGACTTCTTGCGGCGATGCTACGCAGCTTGTCCGTCTGTTCGTTCGTGAGTCCGGTTGCCAGTTGATGGACCACGGTACGTAGCCAGAAGTACATGCACAGCATTGCAACGTTGATCAGCGTTAACGCGACGACATCGAATCTCTGACCGGAGTGGTTTCGCCACGCCATCGCCACGATCACCATGTCGGACACGACAAGCCCCCACCAGGAGATGGAGCGCAGAGGATGGCAGAGACGGTTATCGATGCCAAGTTTGTTCGAAAGCGCGTTGTCTAATGAATAGTTCATCTGTCCCTTTCTCGACACCCTATCCGGTACGACTGGATAGCACAGACCGCTGCTGCTCAGCCCCTGCCAGCCCGATACGATAAACAAGAATAAACAAACAAGCTACAGTCGATGCCATCTTCAGGTTGCGGCTCTGGCTCGTACCGCATCACCCTGTCCGCGCCTTCTCCTCTGTACGCTCGCCTCGAGGCTCAGCCCGGGAATGGAGCGCCTTGCGCAGAAACACCGTCGCCTGCTGGTTCTGGTTGTAGCGCTCGCAAGCCTCATAACCATGGCGGTCGTAAAAGCGCAGCGCCGCCTTCAGGTCATCTTTGGAATCCAGGTAGAGCCACTCGTAGCCGCTGGCGTCGGCATACTGCTCCAGCGCCACCAGCAGCGCCAGCGCCGCCCCCGATCCGCGAAACTCCGGCCGCACATAGAGCCGCTTGATCTCGCCTGCCTGCTCGCGGCTGCTCAACGGACGCAGCGCAATGCATCCCGCCACCCGCCTGCCCACCTCGGCCAGCCAGAATCCGGACCCTGAACGGAAATAATCCTTCCGGAAGCTCTCCGGCGAATCGCGCACCAGCACGTCCACCGCGTCGTTGTACTCCTCAACCAGTTGGAACGCGGTCTCGCGATCCCTTTCCCCTGCCCGCCACACACGCAGCTCTGTCATCTCAACCTCACCGCAAAGCATATTTCCTGAGAGGCGTTCAACCGATCAGCGATCGCTCTTGTGGCGATTCGGAAAAGCCACGCCTGGTTTTCACTCCGGTTTCACTCTGCGAACCACAGCAGCAGGAGAAAATGCTACAGCCCCAGCTTCCAGGCCGTGTAGCTGGCGATCTCATGCCCCAGCCGCTGGGCCCGCCGCCGCCGGCCAATCGGCCGTCCTACCGCTCGCGGCGACGTATACACCGTCAGACCATAGCTTTCGCACAGTTGATGGATACGAAACAAGTGCGTCCCGTCCGACACCGCAAGAATGCTGTGGATATGATTCTCCTCCGCAATCGCCGCCAGCCGCCGCGCAGACTCGGCCGTCGTCCGGCTCTGCGTCTCCGCAATGATGCGGCTCTCCGGCACTCCCTGCGCCACCAGGAAATCATGCCCCACCCCGCCCTCGGAGTGCTTCGGGTCGCCGCTCCCGCCCAGCGTCACAATCAGCGGCGCCAGACCCTTCCGGTAGAGCAGCAACCCCTGCTCCAGGCGGGCTCGCAGCACCGGCGACGGCCTGCCGTCATACTCCGCCGCACCGAAGACCGCGATAGCGTCCGCCGGGCGCGCCTCGTCTGTGCGGGCGTAGTGCTCGATCTCGCCGTAGACCCACAGCACCCAGCAGCCCATGCCCCCGGCTGCCGCCAGCAGCAGGCCGCCGACGGTGAGGCGCAGCCAGCGGCGATGAATCTGCCGCCTCGTTCGTCCCGCAGGCCGTTCTTCCATCGCGTCAGCCCGGGCCGCTCCCATCCCTCACCCGTCTTTCCATTCGGTCTGCCAATCCGTTCTGCCCGTCAGTCCTGCAGCGCCAGCGCGATCTCATGCGTCGGGATCGCGCCCTCCCGCAGGATCTGCCACGAATACACACCGCCCGAGAGATCCACGATGGTGGTGTGCGCGCGTCCCGCCGTCGAGCCGCCATCCACGATCAGCGGAATCCGCTCGCCGATCTGGTCGCGCACCCCCGCCGCATGGGTGCACTCCGGCGCGCCGTGCACGTTGGCGCTGGTCGCCGTGATCGGCAGCCCGAAGGCCGCCACCACCGCCCGCGGTATCGCGGCATCGGGCACCCGCAGCGCCACATTGCCGGTGTTCGCCGTCGAACGCAGCGGCAGCTTCGCCCCGGCCCGCACAATCAATGTCAGCGGCCCCGGCCAGAAGCGTTCCGCCAGCACATCGAAGTTCCGGCCCAGGTCGCGGGCCAGGTCATACGCCTGCTCCACCTCCGCGATCAGCAGCGAAAGCGGCTTGTGCTTCAGCCGGCTCTTGATCTCGTAAATGCTCTCCACCGCGTGCAGGTTCACCGGGTCCACGGCCAGGCCGTAAAAGGTGTCCGTGGGCATCCCGACAACGCTGCCCGCCCGCAAACACGAAACGATGTATTTCACCCGATCCGGTTCCGGCTCATCCGGATGGACGCGAAGTATCTCTGCTGACAAAGGCTCTCCCTGAAACAATCCGCACGGAAACCACCGCACGCGATGGTGCCGAGCATCTTCCCGCAGGTGTACGCCATGGGTGCCCCATCCCGAGCATCGCGAAGGGTGGGATACCGCGGAAGCCGGCAGTGCAACCGAAACGGGTGCCCCATTCTACGCAACGCGCAGGGTGGGTACTTTGCCGCGCATCACCATTCGTCTCGGAAAAGCCGCATGCAGCGGTTGAACCTGCAAGAGGAAAATACTCTCGACGCATAGGATACCGCCGGCAGCCGCGCCGGGCAGCGTAAAATCGCCCCGATGCCCGCCGGCACCCTCCGCACGCGTCCCCGCCTGATCGAAAGCCGTCAGAACCCTCGCGTCAAAGAGCTGCGCGCCGCCCTCTCGCGCTCCGGCCGCACACCCGCCGGCCTGATCGCCATCGAAGGTGAGCACCTCGTCGCAAGAGGCCATGCGCAGCCATCTGCGCTTCGCGTCCATCTTCCTGCGTGAAGGCTACGCCCCGCGCACGGATATTCCTCAGGACGCCGAACATCTCATCCTGCCCGCCGATCTCTTCGCGAGCGCCGTCGCGACCGAGCAGCCCCAGGGCATCGCCGCCCTCGTCCACCCGCCGGACTTCGCGCCTCAATTGATCTTCCGCGGCCGAGCACCGCTGTTCTCGTCCTCGCCGGCCTGCAGGATCCCGGCAACGTCGGCACCCTCCTGCGCTCCGCTGAAGCCTTCGCCGCCAGTGGCGTTCTCCTGCTGCCCGGCACCGCCAGCCCCTGGAACCCCAAAGCGCTCCGCGCCTCCGCCGGCTCCGCCTTCCGCGTTCCCGCCGTCAACGCAACCGAAGCCGAAGCTATCGATCTCCTCGCGCAGCACAACATCCCCGCCATCGCCGCCGTCGCGCGCGATGGCACACCCGTCAGCGAAGCCCCGCTCGCAACCGCATGCGCATTGCTGATCGGCAACGAAGGCGCCGGCCTCAGCGACAATCTCATCGCCCCCGCCGCGCACCGCATCACCATCCCCATGCCCGGCAACGTCGAAAGCCTCAACGCCGCCATCGCCGGCAGCCTGCTGCTCTATGAAGCGTCGCGGCAGCGCGGAGCACGTATCGCGCGATAACTCGCATCTATACGATCTGGCTGAGGATGAGAGCGCATGAGTAAAACCTACAAAGATTCAAGAGACTCAGGACGGCAGACCGTGATCGAAGTTATAAAGACCCCGGACGGCACCTTTGACCTGTTCATAAATCATGAACTTGAGCGCAAGGGCATCCATGAGGAGTGGATGCCGGACCTACTGTGCGCCCGCTTTGGGTACTGTTATGAGGAGTATGACGCCCTGCTTGAGGAATTGAATCAGAACGGCCGAATACAGCTGCCTCTGAGCTACCCGGTGAACTCGACTGACCCGCTACTATGAGTCTCTTCGGCGGCACACCCGAACTCGCGGCAGCATCGGCACGCCGCGCCGCCCCGCTCGCCGAGCGCATGCGCCCCCGCACGCTCGACGAATACCTCGGCCAGAAGCATCTCATCGCGCCCGGCAAGCCGCTGCGCATGCAGATCGAGTCGGACGACCCCGCGTCGATGATCTTCTGGGGCCCGCCCGGCGTCGGCAAAACCACGCTCGCCAAGATCATCGCCGAGACCACCCACGCCACCTTCATCGAATTCTCCGCCGTCCTCTCCGGCATCAAGGAGATCAAGCAGGTGATGGTCGACGCCGAAAAAGCATCGCAGTACGGCTCGCGCACCATCCTCTTCGTCGACGAGATCCATCGCTTCAACAAAGCGCAGCAGGACGCCTTCCTTCCCTACGTCGAGCGCGGCACCATCCGGCTCATCGGCGCCACCACGGAAAATCCTTCCTTCGAAATCATCGCCGCGCTCCTCTCCCGCTGCCGCGTCTACACCCTGCAGCCGCTCACCGAAGAAGATCTCGTCACGCTGCTCCATCGCGCCCTCACCGACGAGCGCGGCCTCGCGAAGGACAACCTCACCGCCGATGACGACGCCCTCGCCCTCATGGCGTCGTACGCATCCGGCGACGCACGCGGCGCCTACAACGCGCTCGAGATCGCCGGCCGCCTCGCCGCCACCAAACCCGACCGCCGCATCACCCGCGAGATCGCCACCGAAGCCCTGCAGAAGCGCGTCCTGCTCTACGACAAGAGCGGCGAGCAGCACTACGACCTCATCTCCGCGCTGCACAAATCCATTCGTAACAGTGACGTGGACGCATCGCTCTACTGGCTCGGCCGCATGCTCGCCGCCGGAGAAGACCCGCTCTACGTCGCGCGCCGCCTCGTCCGCATGGCGTCGGAGGACATCGGGCTGGCTGCGCCAGAGGCGTTGAATCTAACGCTCTCCGCGCGCGATGCCATGCACTTCCTCGGCTCACCGGAAGGCGAGCTCGCCCTCGCGCAGGCCGCCGCCTATCTCGCGCTCGCGCCCAAATCGAATGCGGTCTACACCGCCTGGAGCGCCGTCGCCGAGGACATCGAGAACACCCGCGCCGAGCCCGTCCCGCTGCACCTGCGCAACGCACCGACCAAACTCATGAAGGATCTCAACTACGGCCGGGACTACCAGTACGCCCACGACATCGAAGGCAAAGTAGCCGGCATGGACTGCTTACCCGAAAGCCTGCGCGACCGCCGCTACTACCACCCCACCAGCGAAGGCCGCGAAAAACTGCTGAAGCAAAGAATGGAAGAGATCGAGCGCACCCGCGAAGAAAATCGCGACAAGACGTAAATGAATACCGCCACTGTTATCTTGTATCTGTCCATGAGTTCTCGGCTGCTGTCGGCAACGCTGCTAGTCGTAGGGGCGGCTGTTGTTATCAATGGTTTCGTTGGTCGCGATCTGAGAAGCGACGTTGAAATGCCCTTGACCGAGGAGGAGCAAGCGGACAAGACTCCACCTTCCCGAGTGGCGAGACTTATAGCTATCCTGTTCGGACTGTCGCTATTTGTCTGGGGCTTGTTTCACCTTCTACACGACCCATAGGCCGCAGTCTGGTTTGCTTCCTCAACCAAACGACGCGTGAGCGACCAAAGGGAGAACCCAGTAACACGCGCCGCAGGCGCCTTTGCCCGTGACGGCCAGTCACTGCACGGCGTAGCCAACCATCTTCCACGCCCCACCCTCATGCACCATCACCACCGACTCCACCTGCGGATGCCCATTCGCAAACGTCGTCTGGTACACAAACGCGACATACTCGCCTTTCGGCAAATTCGGCACTTCGGTCTTCCACTCGCTCGCCGTCAGATCGCGCACCAGCAGCGGATCGAGCGGCTTGCGCATCTCGGTCATGTGCCGCACCCAGCCCTGCTCCGGAACCTGCGAGCGAAAATAGTCAGACGCCGCAGCCCAGCTCTTGTCGTAGCTCTCGGCGTCCTCGATCTTCAGCCACGCCTCCGCGGCCTTCTGCGCCGCGGCAATCGCATCCGCATGCTGCGCGTTGATCTTCTCCTGCTTCTTGCTAAGCTGTGCGCTGGCCGCGAGAGCAGATAGCAGGAACCACGCGACTATGGTGCGCATACGCGAAAATCGGGGCTGCGTGTCACGCTGGGCGAAGCGAATGACCTGCACTTTGCGTGCATCACCGGAACTCCCGGAGTGAGCGACCAAAGGGAGCGAACCCTGCAAAACGCGCCAAAGGCGCAATCGCCCGTGCGGCCAGCACCTATTCGCCATACTTAACCGAACACCCATAAGGCCGCGTCGAAGCCACCTCCACCGGCTGGCCCGCCATCGCTTCTGTCAGCGCGGCAGACACATAATTCTTCGCCACCTTCACGTCCGAAGTGTCCGTCGTCGCCTTGTCGTCGATCGCGCCCGCATAGATCAGCTTGCCCGCCGGATCGATCACGAACATATGCGGCGTGGTCTTCGCACTGTAGAGCCGGCCAATCTCCCCGCTCGGATCGAGAACCGCCGCCGTCGGATGCGCATGCACCTCGGCGATGTGCTCATTCTCCTGCGCCGCGGTCAGGTAGCCATCACTGGCATGCGACGGCGAGGACGACAGCACCGTCAGCCACACCACGCCCTTCCCCGTCCACTCCTGCTGCAGCGCCTGCATATTGCCACTGTCATAGTGCTTTTTTGTAAATGGGCAGGTCTGGTTCGTCCACTCCAGCACCACGTACTTGCCGCGATATTGTGCCAGCGACTGTGGCTTTCCCTGCGAATCTTTCCCGTTGAACGTCGGTGCCGCCTGCCCCACCGTGGCCCCATGCGCCACCAGCACTACCACCAGCACCGCCAGCGCGATGGCACACATACACGAACGCGCGCCAGGCCCCAAGCCGACGAACATACTGCTGTTCACTCGCCATATTCCTCTCCAGCGTTATCGGAAACCCGTGCTATCGCGATGGCGCAAGCGACGCCGTTCGAGAGCTTCCTCCCTCCGGACTCGTGTTTGGAAGCCCCTTCAACGCGTCCAGCACCGTGTTGGTCGTCAGAACCTCAGGCAGCACCCGCGCAGGCGCGCCCGGTGTCCCCGGATACAGCGCATATGTCGGCACGCTCGAGCGTCCCAGCGTCGCCAGCGCACGCGCGATGTCCTCATCGTGTCTCGTCCAGTCCGCGCGGACCAGCGCGATCTTCCCATCTGCCAGCTTGTTCAACACCTCGGGCCGCTCCAGCACCACGCGCTCATTCACCTGGCAGCTCAAACACCAGTCCGCTGTAAAGTCCACAAACACCGGCCGCCCCTGCGCCTGATATTGCGCCACAACATCCGGCGTAAACGGCTGCCAGCTGCGCGTGGGATCTACATGAGCGCCGCTTGCGCGAGCAGCCACGCTCTCCGGCGCCGGGAAAGTCCGCACCGCATACACCGGCGCCAAGACCGCCAGCAGCAGGATCACGACAGCCGTCGCCGTCGCAGGCAGCCGCGCCGGCCAGCGTCCCAGCACCCAGCCCGCAATCCCCAGCAGCAGAAACGCCGCTCAGCAATCCGAGCAGCGCCGTAGCCCCGGCAAGCTGCGTAAACACCCACACCAGCCAGATCACCGTCGCGAAGATCGGCACCGCCGTCGCCTGCTTCAGCACTTCCATCCACGCGCCTGGCTTCGGCAGCAGCTTGGTCCACGCCGGCTGAAACGCCAGCAGCAGATAAGGCAGCGCCAGCCCCACGCCTAACGCAGTGAACACAGCAAACGCCACCACTGCCGGCTGCACCAGCGCAAACCCGATCGCCGCACCCAGAAACGGCGCCGCGCACGGCGTCGCCACCACCACCGCCAGCACGCCGGTAAAGAAGCTCCCCGCCAACCCATGCTTGTTCGCCAGCGACGAGCCCGCGCTGGTCACGCTCAACCCGATCTCGAACATCCCCGCCAGCGACAGCGCCAGGAAGAACAGCAGCATCGCGATCATCGCGACAAATACCGGCGACTGGAACTGGAAGCCCCAGCCCAGCCCGCGTCCCCCCGCGCGCAGCCCCAGCAGGATCGCCACCACAATCCAGAACGACACCAGGATGCCCAGCGTGTAGGCCAGCCCCTGCACCCGCATCGCGCGCCGCTCCGCAGTCGAGGACTGCACCAGCGCCAGCGCCTTGATAAACAGCACCGGGAAGACGCACGGCATCAGGTTCAGCAGGATGCCGCCCACCAGCGCAAAGCCCGCATAGCGCAGCCAGTCCACGCTTCCCGAAATTGGCGGCGCCGGAATCACTCCCTGCTGCGCGCGCACCAGGTACGACGTCCCATCCGCCAGCAGCACAATGCCGCCCAGCGCCCCCGGAGTCTTCTGCAGATTCTCATCCTGCGTCAGCGCGATCACCGCGCCATCCCTGCGCGGCGTCACCGGCTGCGGCGCCGCGTTCGCAATCACATTCTGGTCGGCGGGAAAAAACTGCGCGCCCTCCACCCGCTTGCCGGTCAGCACCGCCAGTTGGAAGCCATTCGGCACCCGCGTGAAGATCGCCTTCGCCCGCGCGGGCAGCACCTTCGGCATCGCCGCAAAGGTCTGTTTGAAGAGCGGCGCAGCCGCGCTCGCGCCGCCATCGCCCACCGGCAGTTCCATCGTCAGATGCGCCTTGCCCGGCACGCACGCCTGGCGGCACACCAGCCAGCGCACATCCGCTGCAATCGGCACCGCATATTCTGTGTTGCCCACGGCGCCAACGCCGCCCGCATGCAGCTCCGCCGGAAACAGCACCTGCCCCTCATACCCGAAGTCCATCAGCGGGCCCAGCGGCAGCCGCTTCGGCGCGGGAAACTGCAGCGGCCCCACCGTCACTCCCGCAGGCAGCGTCCACTTCACCTCTGGCGGCTCGCCCGAATCGCCGGCGTTGGTCCAGTACACATGCCAGCCCGGCTCCAGATCGAACAGCAGCCCGAGATGCGGAGGCACAGCCGTGTGCGCCGCATCGGACGCCACCGACGCCTGATCCGCCACCAGCGACACCTTCACATGCGGCGCCGTCACACTCGTCTGTGCATCGCCGCGGGTGCAGAACGCAACCACCGTCATCGCCAGCACAAGAATCAGCGCCAGGCGCAAGCGCCACTGCGGGCTTCGATTCCACCGTGCGTTCCGGCGTTCGTTCCATCGCGCGCTCAGGCGTGGGTTCATATGGATAGAGATAGACTCGCTCTATTGTAGGACTTCAAGCTCAGCGTTTGGTTACGCTTACTTGCCGAATCCACCACATAACTCGGGTGCCCCACATCTCCTCAACGAGATGTTGGTTCAAGCCAAATCGCCCACCGACTCAGCCATGAGCGACCAAAGGAAACGAACCCCACGGCAAATCCCGCTGCGACAGGCGAGATTACGCCGCGCCGCCCTTGGATCCATCCCTCGACCACGTCGCGTGCGCCTTCAGCATGCAGCGGTCCATCACCACTCCGATTCCGTCCGCTTCCGCCCAGCCGGCCGCCTCGTCGTGAACCACACCCTCCTGCAGCCATAGGTAGGGAATCTTCAGCCGGATCACATCCTTCACGATCTCCGGAACGTAAACCGGCGCGCGAAAGACATCCACCACATCGATCGTCCCCACCGCTGCGCAGGCCTCATCCAGCGACCCGAAGACCGGCTCACCCAGAATCGTCCTGCTCTTCGCCATCGGGTTCACCGGCACAATGCGGTAGCCATGCTGCTGCAGGTAGTGCGCCACGCTCAGGCTCGGCCGCCCCGGTCTGTCGGAAAGCCCCACTACCGCAATCGTCTTCGCCGTCTTCAAAATCGTCCGTACCGTCTCCGGCTCATTCATCCAGCGATCTCCCCGGCTTTCGCCCCAGATTCCAGTCCCAGTCCAATGTCAGTCCAGCTTCGGCTTCCGCGCTTCCACGATCGTCAACGGCGGAAACGTATCCCACGGGTGATACGAACGGCGTACCGTCAGTCCCGCTGCCTGAAACACCTTCGCGTACCGGCCCGTATTCTTAAAGTCAGAGATGACGGCCACGCCGCCAGGTTTCAACATCCGTGCAATCTCCCGGCACGCCCTATCGCGATCCTCTCTGGCTGAGATGTTGTGCAGGCACAGGTTGGATACGATCACATCGAAACTTGCATCGGGCAGCCCGGAATCCTGCGCCGGCCGCTCCAGCAGCCGGCAGCGATCCGCCACGCCTTCCTGCCCCAGCACCGCTTGCGTCTTGTCCCGCGCGTTGCCGCTCAGGTCGCTCGTCTTCCAGATGTCCAGCCCCACCGCGCGGCCCGTCACCAGCTTCTTCGCCGCGCCCACCAGCAGCAATCCGCGTCCCGTGCCCACATCCAGCACATCTTCGTCGCCGCGCAATCTCGCTAGCGCCAACATGCGATCGCGATGACGGAACTTGCCCCTCAGGCTGTACAGCAGCATCAAGCCACCGAAGAACAGGCAGGAGCTCCCGGTAATCCAGAAGCCGCGCAGGTCCACCAAAGCGCTGCCCACGTGGAACGGAGGAACCATCAGCGACGCCGCCAGGATTACCGCGCCCAGCACCAGCAGATTGCGGATCACACCCGGCGCATCAATGCCGTAATCAATTTTCGTATTCATCATTCACTTCATTCGCCACAAACCGGGTGCGCGATCCAAGACTCTTGATATCCACAGGACTCGCCGTGAGCGACTACCGGAAGCGAACCCGGAAGCGAACCGAACCCGGAAGCTCGCGCCGAAGGCGCTTCCGCCGGACGGCGAGTCCTCATACGTCTAGGTCATCCCCCGCAGCCGCCACCGGCACGCCGCCCTGCCGCCGCATCAGCAGATAGCCGCGGATAAACGGCGCCAGCGCGCCATCCAGCACGCTGTCCACATCGCCCACTTCCACCTTCGTCCGGTGATCCTTCGCGATGCGGTAGGGCTGCAGCACATAGCTGCGAATCTGCGAGCCGAAGTTGATCTCCAGCTTCGAGTCTTCGATCTTCCGGCTGGTCTCCTTCTTCTTTTCCAGCTCGTAGTCGTACAAGCGCGAGCGCAGCATCTTCATCGCCTTCTCGCGATTCTTGTGCTGCGAGCGCTCATTCTGGCACTGCACCACGATGTTTGTCGGCAGATGCGTGATGCGCACCGCCGAATCCGTCGTGTTCACATGCTGGCCGCCCTTGCCGCCGCTGCGGTAGGTATCGGTGCGGATCTCATCCGGCTTGATGTCGATCTCGATCGAGTCATCGATCTCCGGCGACACGTACACGCTCGCAAACGAGGTATGCCGCCGCTTCGCCTGGTCAAACGGCGAAATGCGCACCAGCCGGTGCACCCCCGTCTCGCCGCTCAGCAACCCATACGCCGACTCGCCGGTAATGGTGAAGGTCGCCGACTTGATGCCCGCCTCTTCCCCATCCTGGTAGTCGTTCATCTCCGTCTTGAAGCCTTCGCGCTCCGCCCATCGCAGGTACATGCGCATCAGCATCTCGGCCCAGTCCTGGCTCTCCGTGCCGCCCGCGCCCGGATGCACGGTCACGATCGCGTTCAGCGAGTCCGTCTCGCCCGAGAGCATCGTCCGCGTCTCCAGCTCCTCCGCATACTTGCCGAGCGAAGTAATCTCGCGCTCCAGCTCCGGCTCGACCGCCTCACCCTCGCGCGCCAGCTCGAAGTACGCCTCCACATCGCCAGCGCGGCGCTCCAGCTCAACGTCGAAGGCAAGCTGCTGCTCCAGCCGCTTGCGCTCGCGCATCAGCGTCTGCGTCTCTGCAGCCTTTCCCCACACCGCTGGGTCACCCAGCTTCTCTTCTACTGTCTTGAGCTCCGCCCGCATCCGCGCGGCGTCAAAGATACTCCCGCAGGTCGCGCACGCGATCGCGTACGGGAGCGTAGGCAAATTCCAGATCGTTCAACATAGATGGGTGCCTGACCTGACTTAGTAAGAAACTAACCTTCCGAAAATCCCAACACGCCCACAAAACCAAACATGAGCGACCAAAGGGAGCGAATAAACCTACTGCGCCGCAGGCGGCTTTGCCCGGACGGCCAGTCCTCGGCGCTCAATCGTCAACCGAACGCGCGCGCAAGTGTCGCCAGCGACAGTATCCCACACAGCAGCGCAAACACGTCGCCGAAGCGGGTATAGAAGGTCAGCTCGTCATTGAACCCATACCGCACCGCCAGCGACGTGAACTCATGCCGCGGCACGCTCTGCGTGATGCGTCCATAGGGATCGACGGCCGCCGTCACGCCGGTATCCGCGTCGCGCAAAATCCACCTGCGATTTTCGACGGCGCGCATGCGCACCATATTCAGGTGCTGCCATGGCGCGCTGGTATCTCCGTACCATCCGTCGTCGGAGATATTCACCAGCACCTCGGCGCCATTCACCACAAATTGCCGTATCTCGTTCGCGAAAATCGACTCGTAGCAGATAAAGATGCCGTAATGATGTCCATTCAGCCGGAAGACCGTACGCTTCCATCCATGCGTCAACTTCCCGGCATTGCGCGTCAGTCCGTGAGCGAATGCGAAGAACTTCTTGAACGGCACATACTCGCCCCAGGGCACCAGGTGAATCTTCGCGTAGCGCCCCAGCAGCGCGCCATCCGGAGTGAACACGCTGGCCGCGTTGTAGAAATCGATATGCCCGCCCCGCACATCCCCTTGCTCCGCATTGCCCACAATCGCCGCCGCGCCGGTCGCCGCTGTCATGCGCTGCATCAGCGCGCGGAACCGCGGATCGCCCTCCGTCATCGGCGACTCCGCCTCCGGCCACACAATCACGCTCGCCTTCGCAACATTCGCGCCAGCGGCACTACAATCCGGCGTCACCCACGGCGCATGCGTCTCCGGCATCCCCGCGATATAAGGAGTACACGTCCGCTCGCTCGCCTCGACAAAGCGATTCGTCATCACATCCCATAAGTCGAGATAGTTGCCCGTCTTCGGATCAAATTGCGTGCCGGACCAGCTGTTGTCCTGCTGCACGTCCAGGTTCTCCTGCAGCAGCACCGCCGTCGCCGCCGTCGGCGAAGGCGCAGGATGCCACAGCAATCCCGCTTCCAGCAGCACCGTCACCGCAACCGCACCCGGCCATGTACGGATCCCCCAGAACCTCTTCTGCCCCAGGTTCCGCTCTAGCAAGGCAGCGGCAAATAAAACATTCACCGCCAGCAGCACACACGTGATGCCATAAGTCCCGGTCCACGGCGCAATGCCGGTCAGCGCCACGTTGTCGATCTGCGAATACCCAAGCTGGTCCCACGGCACCTTGATCAAATGCGCACCCAGCAGGTCGATCGCGGTCCATAAAAAAGGCGTAAGAAACAGCGGAGCGCGCACTCCGCCAGTCGCATGGCGCGTGAACGCAATCAGCCACCCAAACAGTCCGTAGTACAGCCCCATGATCAGGCTGAACAGCAGCAGGATGCCCGCGGCCACCGGCGTCGGCAGTCCGCCGTAAAGAAACATCGTCTGGTAGATCCAGTAGCAGTTGATCGCGTACCACAGCACGCCGAAGACCCAGCCGGTAAAGAATCCGCGCCACAGCGGCTTCGCGTCCCTCTTCACTCGAAACCAGCGCCAGCAGCAGCGGCACCGCTCCAAACCATGCAAAGACCGTCCGCCACGCCGGCAGCGGCCCGGCTATGGGAAAGCATAGGTTCAGCAGCAGGGCAGAGAGCACTGCCAGCCCCAAACGAGCTCGCGTCGTAATTATGCGCATAGGTGGATCAAGAGTCGGAGTCTACCATCCTGAATTTTCCGCCCGATTTATCCCGCCCGGCGCCGGCAGCGCGCGCTGGCCGCACGGAAGCGCCTCCGAAGGCCGGCTCCGCGGTACACTTCTTCCATGTCCATCGTTCTCTTCGGCATGCGTGTGCTGGAAGTGATGTTCTTCGTCGGCATCGCAGGCTCCGCCATCGTCGTCGCCATCGCCACCGCGGAGGATATGCGGGAGCTCTTCAGCAAAACCAAACACATTCATCCTGCAGAAGAGACGCCCCCGGCCTGACGCCGTTGCAGGAAATAGACGTGCAACACCCCTTGTTGCTCGCACTTAGGGAGGTTCGGACACCTCGCCACCCTCAAATCGCAGGATCCGCCTTCATTGCGGGAGCGTTGACGCTCCTATCCATCCGCTCTACACTCAGCCGAGTACGCCGGGCAGGCAGTAGCGCGTTTTCCCCCTCTGCGTAGAGGGAGAATGCTCGAGCGCTCCAGGCAGAGCGCCCCGCCGGACGTCAGGATCGAATGGCCTTCGAGAAAACAGTCGCAGCACCCTCTTCTGGTCGCGTACGCCTCGTCGTTGCCTCCTCGGTCATGCTGTCGTTCATCTCCTTCTGGCGTGCCGCCGCCATCGTGCTCAACGATCTCGGCTCCTCCGCCTTTTACGCCGGCGGCATCTCCGAGCAGTTAGTCGGCAAATCCGCCCCCTGGTTCATCATCGGCGTCATGCTCTTCTCCTTCGCGGTTCGCGCCGTGTACGTGGAGAGCTGTTCCATGTTCACCCGCGGCGGCGTCTACCGCGTCGTCAAGGAGGCCCTCGGCGGCACCTTCGCCAAGCTCAGCGTCTCCGCCCTGATGTTCGACTACATCCTCACCGGCCCGATCTCCGGCGTCTCCGCCGGTCAATACATCACCGGCCTTCTCGACGAGCTGCTGGTCGTCTTCGCGCAGCACAACTGGTTGCCCGCCGCGTTAGTGGCACACGGCCATGTGCCGCAGTTGCCCATGGACTTCACCGCCGCTGCCTTCGCCGTCTTCGTCACCCTCTATTACTGGTGGCAGAACATCAAAGGCATCCACGAATCCAGCAACAAAGCTCTCGAAGTCATGAAGATCACCACCGTCATGGTCGTGATCCTTTTGCTCTGGGGCTTCTACACCGTCTTCCACGTCGGCGCGCATCTGCCGCCGTTCCCCAGTCCTTCCACTCTCAGCTTCAGTCCAGACGCGCTTGGTTTCCTTAAGCACACTCACTACACCGAGATGCTCGGCCTCTTCGGCATCCTGATGGCCTTCGGCCACTCGGTGCTGGCTATGAGCGGCGAAGAGACGCTGGCCCAGGTCAACCGCGAAATCGAGCACCCCAAGCTCAAAAATCTGAAGCGCGCCGCCATCGTCATCGCCATCTACAGCCTGCTCTTCACCGGGCTCGCGACCCTGCTGGCCGGCATGCTCATCCCGGATGCGGTCCGCGTCCCCGTTTACAAGGACAACCTCATCGCGGGTCTGGCCATGTACATGGCCGGACCGCAGCTGCTACGCATCATCTTTCGCATCTTCGTAGTCGTCGTCGGCTTCCTCATCCTCTCCGGCGCGGTCAATACTTCCATCATCGGTTCCACCGGCGTCCTCATGCGGGTGGCGGAAGATGGCGTCCTCACCGACTGGTTCCGCAAACCAAACCGCCGCTTCGGCACCAGCTATCGCATCGTCAACCTCGTCGCCATCCTGCAGCTCTTCACCATCGTCGCCACCCGCGGCAACGTCATCACCCTCGGCGAGGCTTATGCCTTCGGTGTCATCTGGAGCTTTACCTTCAACGCCCTTGCCATGCTCGTCCTGCGCTGGAAGTACAAGGGAGCACGCGGCTGGAAAGTTCCTCCAAACATCCGCATCGGCCGTACCGAGATACCCATCGGCCTTATCTCCGTCTTCATGGTCCTGTTCTCCACCGCTGTAGTGAACCTTTTCACCAAATCCGTAGCCACCGTGAGCGGTATCGCTTTTGCCGCGACCTTCTTCATCATCTTCTCGTTCTCCGAGCGGCAGAACCAGCGCCGCCACGCACTCACCGACCGCCAGATGCGCGAGCACTTCCAGCTCCAACATGAGGACACCGTCGGCCGCGAGCAGCTCCAGATCAAGCCAGGTTGCATCATGGTCACCATGCGCGATGCAGCGAATCCCCTGGCATTGAAGTGGGTGCTCGCCCGCACCGATACCGATGAGCAGGATGTCGTCGTTCTTACCGCCCGCATGGTCGGTGTCGGAGGCCCCGAGCTACTCGACTCTTCCGAGCAGTCTTTCTCCGAACACGAGCAGATGCTCTTCACCAAGGCTGTCTCTGTCGCAGAAAGCTTCGGCAAGCACATCAACCTGCTCGTAGTCCCCGCCGGCGATGTCTTCGCCGCGCTGGTGCAAACTGCTAACTCGCTCGAAGCCACTTCCGTAGTATCGGGAGTTTCTTCCAAAATGACTGCCCAGGAACAGGCTTACTATGTCGGCCAGGCCTGGGAAGCGCTTCCCGAGCCCAAGCGTCAGTTCACCTTTTATGTCGTCATGGAAGATGGCAGCGCACAGGCTTATCACATCGGGCCGCACGCGCCGCATCTGCAACCGGATGATGTCCAGCTTGTCCATCGCCTGTGGCTCAACTTCCGCCGCGACCCCGACCTGGCCGCACTGCATCACAGCGATATCGTCACTTATGCATTAACCCGTCTCGCCTCGGAGTACGCACGCGATAAACAGGAAACGCTCAAGGGATTGAAGCGCAGCGCCTCGAAAGATGCGCCTCCCACGCGTGCTTTCGGTAAGCCCAACGCCGCTCGCGAAGGCGCAAATGACTACAACGTGCTGGCCCCGAAACCCAACGCCGATAAGACCGATATTTCTTTTTGATTTCTCTTTCCCTATAAATAATAAGAATTATTCCTATAGGATTTCGCCCCGAATTTTGCGCGGCGACGCATATTCCTTCATAATGGGCCTTGCTTCGCATTTTTAAATGTGTTGTCAATCGGAGGATTTGTGAAAGTAGAAGAAATATTAGCCGGCATTGACCAGGAGATTGCTCGTCTGCAGCACGCCCGCAACCTGCTTGCCGGTGATCAGCCTCGTCGTGGACGGCCTCGCGGGTCCAAGTCCGCGAAGACAGCCGCTAAGGCAGTCAAAGCAGCAAAGCCCGGTCGCAAAAAGCGGAAGCTTTCCGCCGAGGGTCGCAAGCGTATTGCAGACGCCATGCGGAAGCGTTGGGCCGAGCGTAAGAAGGCGACCGCCGGAAAGTAAGCGAGTTTCCTTAATTTTCCCTTATGCAGGTCAAGCCGCTCAACCGTTCAACCTCAATCGTTCGACATTCGGACCTGTAGAAGATCAGATTCGGCCTCCCGGGCCACCAATACAACAGGGCAGCCCATAAGCTGCCCTGTTTCAACCTGTCCTGTTTCATGCGAACTTTTTTTTCCGCAGCAGGAACTTCTATCGCACGCTCTCACCCGGCTTCGGCGCCACCACCTCGATGCCGCTCCCTTCCAGTTGCGCCTTCAGTTCCGCGGGTGTTCCGGTCAATGCCGGAAACGTCCCGTAGTGCACCGGAATCACGCTCTTTACCCCGAGATACTTTGCCGCCAGCGCAGCGTGCTTCGGCCCCATGGTGAAGTTATCCCCAATCGGCAGCACCGCCACCGCCGGCTCATACAGCTCTTTGAATAACTGCATATCTCCAAACAACGATGTGTCGCCGGCCAGGTAAATCGTCGGCGCGCCTTCCATCGTCAGCACATATCCGCACGGGTTGCCCGCATAGAACGTCTTGCCGCCATCCACAATGCTCGATGAGTGCCTCGCCTCCACCATCGAAATGCGCACATCCCCCACCTGCAGATTGCCGCCATAGTTCATCGGACTTATATTGTCGATGCCCTGCCCCTGCATCCAGCTCGTCAATTCATAAATCCCCACCACCTTCGCTTTCGACTTCTTCGCCACCTTCACCGCATCGTGAAAATGGTCGTCATGTCCGTGCGTCAGCAGCAGCAGGTCAATCGTCTCCGGCAGTTTGTAGTTCTTCGGGGAAGAAGGGTTCCCCTCAAACCACGGATCGATCAAAATCGACGTGCCTTTGGCTGTCTCGATATGAATCGTCGCGTGGCCAAGCCACGTGAATGTGCTTCCACCTAAATGCGCCATGCTGTCTCAAGCTCCTCTTCAAAAGCCATCTTCCAAAACGTAAGATGCACGCGGACAACGCGCAGGCGCAATTCACGCCGCGATGCCGCACCATCGCCGCTGAAAGCTCGTTCAACCAAATAAGATAAGTGTCATCCTGAGCGGAGCGAAGGACCTGCAGTTGCCTTGCGGGAAGGCAAGATGCGCCGGGCGCCCCACATCTCGCTTTTGTGATGTGGGCTTCAGTCAGGTCACCCATTGCATCAAACGTGAGCGACCAAAGGAAGCGAACCCAACGTCACGCGCCGCAGGCGCATCTGCCCGGACGGCGAGTACCGCCGCAGGCGCCGTTGCCCGGACGGCGAGTCCTCAATCAGGCTTCGATGAACCCGCAGGCTTTCCCGTCTTCTCTTCCGCCTGCCCGCTCTGGTCGCCCGTCGCGTTGCCTTTGTAGAGGGAGTACTGCGACGTCGGCCGCTGCATCTTGATCGTGATCTCCTTGGAGTCCGCGTTCGCAATGTAGTCGTTGCCGAAGGTCTGGAAGCCGTTCGCAATGATCTGCAGCCGCACCGTCGATCCAATCGGAATCACATCCAGTTGCGTCTTCCCATCCAGGTCGGTCTTTAGCTCCATCGCGCCTTCGGACTTGCCCTTCTCGTTCACCGGATGAAAGATCACCGCGGCATTCGGAATCGGCTTGCCCGTGCTGGCGCGGACGACGCTGATGTCGATCTTCATCGTCGCCGGCGGCGCCTTGTACTTGCGCCCGCGGCGATCCTGCTGCGCCGGCAGCAGCAGCGTGGTAGTCACAATCAGGAAGAGCGTAACGAGGCGAAGGAAAGGGCGGAACGGCATACCGCCATTTTACTGAACCCGGCCACCATTCCGCCACGTCACATCCACGTCACATATAGATAGACGGTTTCTACTGATGCGGATCGCCCGTCTCCACCGGTTGCCCGCGACCGGCGCGGAACGCCTCCGGCCGGCCATCTTCTCGCGATTGAAGCGCGGAAACCTTCGCCGCCTGCCGCTTGAGCCATTTCAGGCAAAATGATGCCCACGTGTACCGGGCGGAGAGGATAAACAACCCCGCGAAAAGAAACGGCAGGCCAGGAAGGATCGGCAGCACGATGCCGAGGATTCCAATGCCAACGCAAATCCACCCGACAACAGCTCCCCAGAACGACCCGGGGCTCTTCAGATGAGTGATCCAGCCGGGAACGTTCATACCCTGTTAGACGCCGGCTGGTCACAAACGTTCACGTTGCTCCTTGGCGAAGGTCACATCGTCAGAACCACGCGGAACTCTGCCTTGCCGCTCATCATCCGCGCATATGCCTCGGCCGCCTTTTCCAGCGGATAGGTTTCAATCATCGGACGCACGCCGCTCAGTTCGGCGAAGCGCAGCGTGTCCTCCGAATCTGCTGCTGTTCCCGCAGCCCAGCCTTGAATCGTTCTACTTCCATTGATGAGCTGTACCGGTGCGACTTCAATCGGTTCAAACGTCGCACCGATAACGACGAGCTTCCCATTCGGCCCCAGGCCGTCGATCAGCTCGGACATCGCCTTCGAGCTTGGCGCTGTCGCCAGAATCACCCGCGCACCGCCCAGCTTCTGCAACTCCTCTGCTGCATTCGTCGCCTTGCTGTCGATGTAGACGTTTGCCCCAAGCTTCTTTGCCAGCGCCGCGTTCTCTCCTCCACGCCCGATCGCCGCAACCTTATAGCCGAACTTGCTCGCAAATTGAATTCCAAGATGACCCAGGCCGCCAATACCCTGCACCGCAACCAGGTCCCCGGGGAGCGCGCCGCTATGGCGCAGCGCGTTGTAAGTCGTAATGCCGGCGCACAGCAGCGGCGCCGCATCCACGTCGCTCAAACTGTCCGGGATCGCCACCAGCGCCTCCACCGGTGCGACCATGTACTGCTGATATCCCCCGTCATAGCTGATGCCCGGAATCTTCAGGTTTTTGCAGTTGCGAAAATCTCCGCGCCGGCACGACACACACGTGTTGTCCTGCCCGCCATGCCAGCCCACGCCGGCACGCTGACCCTTCTTCCACTCCGCCACGCCCTCACCGACCTCATCGATAACACCCGCCACCTCATGTCCGGGAATACGCGGATACTGGATTCCCGGCCAAAGCCCTTCCTTCGTGAGCGAGTCGCTGTGGCACACGCCACAGGCCTGCACCTTGATCCGCACCTCTCCTCTACCCGGCTTGGGAATCTCGCGCTCGACCACCTGAAAATCTCCATTCGGACCGGAGACCTGCGCCACCTTCATCGTTCCGATTGCCACTGCTGTCGCTGCCATAAATCCCTCCTGCGGATCTCGAGTGATGGTGTTAGGAAAACTGGCTGACGGTGTGACCAATGCTTGCGGAATGCTGCCGTCAGTGGACTGGAGAGCGTGCTCTTATTGGAGTCGTCGTCGGGCGTCGGCTCTGACTTCGTGGCCCCGGAGTGAGTTCAATCAGCCGGGAAATAACAGCTGGCGCTCCCGTTCGCTAGCGAGTATACCGCCGTTCTAAGACTGCTTTGTTGCAGGCGCAGCGGTGGAAATCCCCAGTCCCCCGTGCCCGAACGAAATCCGTTCCAGACAGCCCGCTCCTACCACAGCTTCTCCCAACTCCACATCCCGCTCGTCACCTCCATCGACAGCGGAAACCCAAGCTGGTGCGCCAGCATGCACACCTGCCCGCGATGATGCGCCTCGTGCGCCAGCATGTAGCACAGCATCTCCACGCCAACCGGCCACGGCCGCGCCCAGCCATCTCTCAAAAACATTTCGATGCGCCCGCCACCATCAAGCGCCTCCGCCAGCATCTCCTCGCAGCGGGCCGCGCTCTCCGCCAATCCCGCACGCACCTGCTCCGTCGTCGAGTGCGTGCGGTTCAACTGCAGCGGAACCTTCAGGTGCGGAGCCGTCAGCCGCACCCACTTCGTGCGGACATTGTGCATATGCGTAAAGATCGCCGCAATCGTGCGAACCTTGCCCGGCGGCGGCGCCCTCCACACCGCAGGATCAAGATGCTCGATCAGCATCTGGTTCATGCGCTCATTGACAGCAAAGATCCGCACCGCCGCCTGGCCAGATTGCGCGTGAGCCATCTCTTGAACATCCTTGTGACGAATCTTCCGCGGACGCGTGGTCACGACTCCCTGCTTTCTGCGCGGTACGATAGTGGCCGACCATCACCTCTTCACGTATCCTCCGCTCACCCCGTAGTTCTGTTCTGTGGTTCTGTTCTGTAGTTCTCCCTGTGATCGTTTCAGTAAGATTGATCCTCAATTGCACGCGGAGGCAACAATGCACCCCATTTCGAGAAGAGAATTCATCCGCACCGCCTCGTCGACCGCAGTATGCGGCGCGGTGCTATCCGCCGGCAGCCGCATCCTTCGCGCCGCTCCCCTCGGCATGCCCATCGGCTGTCAGACCTGGCCCGTGCGAGACATGATCGCCAAAGACCTCCCCGGCACGCTCAAGCAACTCGCTGCAGCCGGATTCCAGTCGGTCGAGCTCTGCTCGCCCGTCGGCTATGCTGACTCCGGATTCGCCGGCCTCGCCAAGTTCAAAGGATCGGAGCTCCGCAGCATCCTGCACGACCACGGCCTCACCTGCGTCAGCAGTCACTTCTCCATCGACGAGCTCCGGAAAAATCAGGACGACCGCATCGCCTGGGCAAAAGACGTTGGCCTGACACAGATGCTGGTTCCCAGCCTCGACGGCCCAAAGCATCCCACCATGGATGACGTGAAGCGAGCGGCCGACGAATACAACCGCATGGGCGAGCGCGCAGCGGCCGCCGGCATCGTGCAGGGCCTCCACAACGAAGACTTCGAGCTCACCAAAGTCGATGGCAAGCGAACCTACGACTTACTCTTTCAATATCTCGATCCAAAGTTCGTCAAGTTCCAGTTCCAGGTCTCCACCATCAGCGATGGCTACGACGCCGCCGAGTACTTCACCAAATATCCCGGCCGCTTTATCTCCATGCACGTTCAGGGTTGGTCGGCAAAGACGCGCAAGATCGTCCCGGTAGGCCAGGGCACTCTGGATTGGAACAGAATCTTTACCGCAGCCAAAACCGGCGGCATCCAAAACTACTTCGTAGAAATGGACCTGCCTCTGATGAAAGCCAGCGTCCCCTACCTCCGCCATCTGCAAGTGGCATAAAACACCACTGCCTGAACTCAACTCGGACCAAGGCGGCGCGACGCGGGACGCAGCGAACAGCGACGCAACCGCGCCCGTCCAATCGAAGAGCACGCCGGCGTACGCTCACTCCTTCAGCCGCGGAAACCCGCGGGATCGCCAACGCAACCGCGCCCAGCAGCTTCCATATCCCCAGGATCACCCAAAAAAGCTAACTATTACAATGAAGTGACCGTCCGCGGTATCCGAAGCTGCTACCCTTAAAATCAGCGTTGTGGACGTTCTGACGCTGCAAAGAGGCCATACTTGGCCGCTCCCCACCCCGGCAGATTCATTCGCGAACACAATGACAATGGGACACATGCCTCTACATGCCCCGTCTGTAGTAGAACGCTTGGTTCAGTAAGAATCGAGCTTGCCCTCGACGAACTCGAAGGCTCACATCTATGTCTAGAAGCGGATCTTGTCCGGCGGACATCTGAGCTCGAACCCTTCCGACCAAAGTGGGACGGACTTCCAGGTGCCAGCCTCCGAAGCGTTGGCCGGAGCATCTGCCCTTTGGACGAGGCACCGGCAGAATTCCTCGACGTGAAGACGACTTCCGACTTTGAAATCGACTCGGGTCGAGCTGCTAAACGAAGTGAGTGATCAATGTGTGCTGCGGCATGCCGCGGTTGTGCCGTCTTCCTCGCCTCTAGCCGTATCGTTTGCTGCGGACGAGCCACCTCCAAGTTGTCTCAGGTAGCACGAGGAGCACTCTAGATGAAGAGTCTTAGTACACCCATTCTTGGCACGGACGAGTTTTCGCCAAATGCAAATACCACAGCTTTCCTGGCCTATAAGTTGTGGACAGAGCGAGGAAGACCGATTGGCTCTCCAGAGGAAGACTGGTTCGCAGCCATCTGTCAAATCAAACATGATAGGACACCTGGTTCCGTTCTTTAGTCCCGAGGCACGCCTAAGGAGGGTTCTATGGCGAGTGCAACAATTTTATTGGTGGATGATGACGAAGTTCTCCGTCATACATTGGCTATCACCCTGGAGGAACATGGCTACGACGTAACCACCGCAGCCAGCGTGCCCGAGGCTCTGAAACTCATCAGTGCGGGAAGCTACGACGTACTGCTTAGTGATCTCCATATGCCGGGACGGGGGGACGGGCTCACCGTCGTAAGCGCGATGCGCCACGCGAATCCTAACGCTGTCACCATGTTGTTCAGTGCCTTCCCGGAGATGGACGCCGCCGCTCAGGCCATCCTGCTTCAGACCGATCAGATCCTGGTAAAGCCGATGAATATTCCTGCGCTGATCGAAGCGATTGAGCAGAGGCTTGCGATTGGAGCTCCACCATCACGCGTGATCGAGAGCGTAGCTACGATTCTCGAATACTCCATCCCGAGTACCGTAGACGCTTGGTTTGAGCGCGTCGAAAAGGAAAAGAAGCTCACCGTCATCGTAATGGGCCGCGAGCAACGTGTTGGTCACCTTCCTAGAGTTCTGATTGACCTGGTCAATCGTCTCCGCTCTTTCAAATCTTTAGGAAGTCATGAACTGATATCGGTCGCGGCGCAGCAGCATGGCCGACTTAGGCGCCAACAGGGCTATTCGGCTGCAATGATGGTCGAGGAATCACGTATGTTGCAGGTCAGTATCTTTGAAACCTTGCAAAAAAATCTGGCGAGCATTGATTTCAGCATTCTTTTGAATGGAGTTATGACCATCGCGGATGAGGTGGACTCACAACTCAGTCAGGCGATGGACAGTTACATGGAGGAGTCACTTCTCGAAGACACGCCCGCTTAGCGGGACTGCTGCCGGGAAAAATCATGCGCGAATCGTCGCATGAATAGTGTTAGCCGTTGCGTGAAAACGATGCGGAGCTGCTAAAAGAGCTTCAGCGGGTCTTCAGCATCTAGCATGCTCAGTCGGTCTCCTATACCGAGGACACGTACCGAAGATACGCGGCGAGGTCGCACAACGATTCTTCCTACCAGCAACCCGCAACGCAACCGGGTGTCAGACAGCCTGACCCAATACATGCCACCAATTGTCATATATAGCCCGGCAAGCTCTCCGCAAACCCACTCCAAAAAACGTTTCCCGCAAGCCCAAAATCGCACCCAAACGCTACCCAAACGCGCCACAAAAGCTTTTATCTCCCCCCATTTCACGCATGGAGTGAAGAGCCGATCACGCCTTCGCCATGCCACTCCCTTAAAGTGAGACATGGACAAAGCTACGCGAGAAGAACAATGGCCAGCATGGCGTAAAGATGACGCGCTGTTGCTGACGGAGCTTCAGACGCTCTTGACCGCTCGTGTCGAAGGAAATCCCTACAGCGATGACGGCAGTTTTGCCCGGAATCTCGCTAGCCTTCCTCCGGGACTGAGAGCCATGGCGGCCACGCACTGGCTGGACATCAGTCTCACTCTGGACAGCATTACGTGGCACTTCTTAAATTTTGGCGAGCCTCATCTGGTAGCCGAAACAGAAACGGGCCTTACCGAATTAGGCTTACATGAGCTTGCCTCGTGCTTCCATGAAGCGAAAGAACTCATGGTGCCCCTGCTTTCTCAGAGTACCGAGGCCGACGACGATTTTGATGAATTCCTTGAGCGAAAAGGAGCTCTGCAACGCGCTGACGAACTCAATAAGCTGGCGTGGGATTTGGACAACGTTGGACCCGGCAAATCCGTGATCTACGAATCATGGATTCGCTATGCCCGCCAGCATCCTGAACGGGTCTTCGGAAACTAGGAAGCGCGGTCGTGTCTCACGATAAAGACACGTAGCGAGATCGCAAGCCGGCTATTTCTTCGGCCACCACTCAGGCCGTCACCAGTTCCCGCCGAGCCGGATCATGCAGCTTCGCCTTCGTAGCCCACAAACCCGCCGACGGCGTGCTGATGTAAAACACCTCTTCCCCATCCGGCATGGTGTTCCAGCCCTCCGCCATGCGTCCCGGCGCATAGCGCTCCTGCACCTCACGCAGATCGGCGTACTCGTAGCCCACGCCTTCGATTTCTTCTTTGCTCAAATGCCCCGGCGCATAGCGGATGGTGAACCGCCCCTCGCTCGATCCGTGAATCAAATGCGCCGTCGCATGCGCAAGTTCCTGCAGCTCCGGCTCCGTCTTGTACAAGCTCAGAATGCGTGGCGTTCCCGTATAGCCATACTTGCGGATCAGCGCGTCCACATCCGGCTGCTCGCCAAAGCGTTCCAGCCCCGGCGCAATCACCAGCAGCTCGCCGCCATCCGCCAGCGCCATCCGCGTGCGATACACCGCCTTGTTCGCCACCCAGGTGCTGCGGAACTCATCCGCCTGCATCACCGCCACAATCTTCCGCACCGGCTTGTCGAAGGTGGTGATGTTCTGCTTCCCGCTCGCGCGCGCGGCAGCTAAATACGTCTCCAGATCGTCGCCGACGTAGATGCCGCTCGTCACCAGCTTTTCCTCGTGCATCACGCCGCATCACGATCTGCAGATACACATCCGGCAGATGCCCCAGATATTCCTTTTCCGCCCAGTTAAAGCAAGCGCGCAGCGGAGTGATCAGGCACCCCAGGTTGTTCTCGATCCCGTACACCGCCGCCGCAATGTGCGACGCGCAGATCGTCCGCTTGCCCCCGAGGCCGATGAAGTAGTTCTTGTTGTGGTTGGCAAAGCCCAGCACCTCGTGCGGCACCACGTGCCCGATGTTGATCACCAGGTCCCACGGCTCCGTCATCAGCTTGGTGTTCAGGTCCAGCGGAATCTCCCAGTCCGCCACCCCGCCCGTCGTCTCCGCCACCATCGCCGCCGGAATCGTCCCCACGCGGGTGACTCCTTCCCGCCAGTCGTGCGCGAAGATCCGCTCGTGCGGGATCGACCCGAACATCCAGCGGTTCTCCTCCTCCGTATGCGGCCGATGCTGCCCCAGCGTCGGAATCACCGCCACCTCGCAACCCGCCCCGTGCAGCATCCCGTACAGCATCTCGGTAATCTTCCCCGCGCCGCTGTGCGCCCGCGTCAGATCCGGCGGCAGCAGCAAAACCCGCTTCAGATCCCGCTTGATCCGCGTCCGAGCCTCTTCCAGCAGCCGCGTCACCGCCCCCCGAATCTGCTCCTCCGTCAGCGCCTCACCCTCCACCTCAAACCACGGCATCTTCCAAACCTCCAAACCTGCCTGACAGGCTAGCAGGTACCGTTAACTCTCTTCTACCCGCCCTGCTACCTGCATTAACGTGAGCGCAACACACTCATATTCTGCGCCCGAACCCTTGACATCCACAGCCCGCGCAGCCTACCTTGGCAGTTGAAGGGCGACAGTGCTAACGCCGCTTTGGCTGGCCATCCGCCCTTCAACCCCTTGAACTTTCACCCAGCACGGGTAAGGCCCGCGCACCCAATAAGGAGAAGCAATGCCAACAGCAACAGCACCCGCAGCGACCTCTAACTTCACCCCGCTGCACGATCGCATCCTCGTTCGCCGAATCGAAGAGGGCGAATCCATCCGCGGCGGCATCATCATCCCCGACACCGCCAAGGAAAAGCCACAGGAAGGCGAAGTCATCGCCGTCGGCAAGGGCAAGTCCAACGACGAAGGCAAGGTATTCCCCCTCGACGTCAAGGCCGGCGATCGCATCCTCTTCGGCAAGTGGGGCGGCACCGAGATCAAAATCGACGGCGAAGACTTCCTCATCATGAAGGAAGACGAAGTCCTCGGCATCCTCAAGTCCAAGTAAGTCGGATATCTCGACTTACTCTTTTTTTGAAAATTCGTACTCACTCCGCCGTCACTCGCGGAGAGCAACCAAGGAGAAAGAAATGGCAAAGCAAATTCTGCACGGCGAAGACTCGCGTCAGGCCATCCTGCGCGGCGTCAACACACTGGCCGACGCAGTCAAGGTCACCCTCGGCCCCAAGGGCCGCAACGTCGTCATCGAGAAGAAGTTCGGCTCGCCCACCATCACCAAGGACGGCGTCACTGTCGCCAAGGAAATCGAGCTCGCCAACGCGCTCGAGAACATGGGCGCGCAGATGGTTCGCGAGGTAGCTTCGAAGACCTCCGACGTCGCCGGTGACGGCACCACCACCGCTACCGTTCTGGCCCAGGCGATCTATCGCGAAGGCGTCAAGACCGTCGCGGCCGGTGCCAACCCCATGGCCCTCAAGCGCGGCATCGACAAGGCTGTCGAAGCCATCGTCGGCAAGCGCGATGCGGACGGCAATGTCCAGGGCGGCGCGCTCTGCAAGTTCTCCAAGCCCGTCTCCGGCGACATGATCGCCCAGGTCGGCACCATCTCCGCCAACTCCGACTCCACCATCGGCACCATCATCGCCGAGGCCATGAAGAAGGTGGGCAAGGATGGCGTCATCACCGTCGAAGAGTCGAAGACGCTCGAGACCCAGCTTGAAGTCGTCGAGGGCATGCAGTTCGATCGCGGCTACCTCTCGCCCTACTTCGTCACCGATCCCGATCGCATGGAAGCAACGCTCGAGGACGCATACATCCTCATCCATGAGAAGAAGATCTCCACCATGAAGGACCTGCTGCCCCTGCTCGAGCAGACCGTGCAGACCGGCAAGCCCCTCGTCATCATCGCGGAAGACGTCGACGGCGACGCACTCGCCACCCTCGTCGTCAACAAGCTGCGTGGCTCGCTCAAGGTCGCGGCCGTCAAGGCCCCCGGCTTCGGCGATCGCCGCAAGGCCATGCTCGAGGACATCGCAAAGCTCACCGGCGGCAAGGCCATCACCGAAGACCTCGGCATCAAGCTCGAGAACGTCAAGCTCGAGGACCTCGGCCGCGCCAAGCGCATCACCATCGACAAGGACAACACCACCATCGTCGAAGGCAAGGGTGACTCCAAGGTCATCGAAGGCCGCGTCAAGGAGATCCGCAACCAGATCGACAAGACCACCTCCGACTACGACCGCGAGAAGCTCCAGGAGCGCCTCGCCAAGCTGGTCGGCGGCGTTGCCGTCATCAAGGTGGGCGCCGCAACCGAGACCGAGATGAAGGAGAAGAAGGCTCGCGTTGAGGATGCCATGCACGCCACCCGCGCTGCAGTTGAGGAAGGCATCGTCGCCGGCGGCGGCGTTGCTCTCATCCGCTCAGCAAAGGATGTAGACGAGCTCGTGAAGTCCCTGACGGGCGACGAGAAGATCGGTGCACAGATCGTCCGTCGCGCCATCGAGGAGCCGCTGCGCCAGATCGTCGGCAACGCCGGCGAAGAAGGTGCCGTGGTCGTGGGCAAGCTCCTGGAGAACAAGGACCCCAACTTCGGCTACAACGCAGCCACCAACGAGTACGAGGACCTGGTCAAGGCCGGCGTCATCGACCCCACCAAGGTCACCCGCACTGCGCTGCAGAACGCAGCCTCGATCGCCGGCCTCATGCTGACGACCGAAGCCATGGTCTCGGAGATCCCCGAGCCCAAGCAGGCAGCTCCCGCCGGCGGTCACGGCGGCGGCATGGGCGACATGTACTAGGACTGGCCGTCCAGGCAAACGCGCCTTCGGCGCCAAACCTGCGGATAGAACCAGACCGAGTTACAAGCACCAACAGAAAGCCCTCGCGCAAGCGAGGGCTTTTCTGTTACCTGCCACTTCGCATCTTTACTCCGTCGGCCGGACGATCAGAATTTATATTGCACTGGAGGCATCGGACTCGCGTACACCTCTGCTTCGCGTTGGGCGAAGCACGAATGAAAAGGTTGCCCTTACGTGACATCGCCGCAAGCCCGCACTAACTACCATCGCCGCAGATAGCATTGCCGCTGCGGATCGGCAGCTCGATCGGGTTCTCGAATCGATTCAGGGTCTCAGCCTGGTTCCCGGAAAGGGCCGTGCCGGAAGAGTGGAAGGCACGCGAGAACTCGTAGTTCCCGGCACACCCTATATCGTCGTTTATCGATTGAAACTCACCGACATTCAAATACTCGCCATCCTCCACTGCGCAGGCCGCTGGCCTTCCCGGTTTCCACAGGAATAAGCCGCTGAGCCTTCGGCAGGAAGCTCAATCGCATCCCAACTAATATTGACCCCCTGGAGGTTTTATGGCCGTCAACCAAACCCTCGCATCCGCCCGCGAAACCCTCGCTCCCGCCCGCGAGCTCGCCGACACCAACAAGACTCACTTCCCCAACGAGAGCGCCGAATATCGCGCCGCGCGCAATGCCCTCCTCATCGAGGAAATCAAATTGCGCCGCCAGCTTGAGCACGTCGCCGCCCATCGCCGCGCGTTGCCGCCCGGCGGCGTGATCCCCAAAGACTTCGAGTTCGCCGCCGAGACCGGCCCCGTCCGCCTCTCCCATCTCTTCGGCAATAAAGACACGCTCATGGTCTACAGCATGATGTTTGGCCCGCAGCGCAAATCGCCATGCCCCTCCTGCACATCCTTCCTCACCTCGTGGAACGGCACGGCGGTCAATCTGCGCGAGCGCGCCGCCATCGCCGTCACCGCACGCTCTCCCATCGAACGGCTCAAGGACTTCAAGAAGCAACGCGGCCTCGTCAACCTCCCGTTCGTCTCCGACACCGCCGGCGATTACACCCGCATCTATGTCAACGCCGAAGACGCAGACGTCCCCGGCTTCTCCGTCTTCACCCGGCACAACGGAACGATTCGTCACTTCTACTCGGGCGAGATGAGCGGCGAGATGGCCGACCCCGGCCAAGACCCGCGCGGCGCCCCCGACCTCGATCCACTCTGGTCCATGCTCGACTGGACACCGGAAGGCCGCCCCCCGGACTGGTATCCCAAACTCGACTACGGCCACAAGGGCTAGCCGCCCAGGCACCCGTCCGGCGTCAGTCCGCTCGGTCGATCGCGCCACAGTCGTTGTTACAAAGAAAAAGCCCTCGCGCAAACGAGGGCTTTTCTCTGAGGCACAGCATCGCTATTGGATCCGGTCACCCGTAACCGGCATGCGGAGACCGGCGGGAATGGGACGCTCCGCGCCCAGCGGCATCATCTTGCGCGTGGCGCGATACATCGCGTTCAGCAGGTCCTGCGAGTGGCCGTCGTAGTCCTCATCGAGCGCCCACAGGAAGGTGCCGCCGAGACCCTGCACATAATCGGAATAAAGCACACGGAAGTAAGTAGACTCCGGATCGTCATAGGTGACGAAGCCCGGTGAACCATCCTTCTTCAGCAGGTATGGAACCAGCGCGTAGGGGTCGCGGTGCACCTCCCAGCCCTTCTTGTTGATGAGTTTTTTGATATCCGCACCGTAGTTGAGGGTCAGAACGGTGTCGTCGCAGGCACCGTCGTCGGTAGTGGCCGCGTTTGGGCACAGGCCGAAGAGCGTATCTACATTGGTGTATTCGTAACCGTAAAACGGCGTTCCCTGATTCAGCTGCCACGCCGGCACCTCAGCCAGAAAGACTTCTGGCGGATTCCTGATCGCTGCCGCCGGGCTGGCACTCTTCGGGTGCGGGGTTGCGCTTATCCCAGAAGATCGGCGAATTCAGTTGCGCGTGCGCGGTCCATGGGCCGGCACAGTCGTAGGTCATGATGTTGAACCAGTCGATGACCTTATGCAGCGTGCTGGCGCCGTAGGCGGAAGCACTCCACGGCGCGGCGTCAACGGAAAGAATGTAGCGCGGGCTGGGCAGCACGGCGCGCAGAGCTTTCTCGAACTTCAGCAGTATGGCGGTATCCGCCGCCGTGCCCGGATACTCCCAGTCCAGATCGACGCCATCGTAATCGTGCTCGCGAACGAACTCGCGGACATTCGCGACCAGCTTATTCATCGTCGCCGTGGGCTTGGACTCGTACTGGCTGAGATCGCCGCCGACCAGCAGGATGACGTGATCGCCCGCATCATGCGCCCGCACTGTCAGTTGCGGCTCGATAAATCCATCCGGCACCTGAAGGTTGCCGTCATCGTCGAAGCCAACTCCTGCGTGAATGATGTGCGTCAACTTCTCGTAGGGAATCTGCTCGGCGGCGTAGGCATAAGGTGCCGGTAGAAACTTGCTGGCCTGGTCGTAATCCGCCACCAGGCGCTTCTGCCACTGCCCGCCGGGCCTTTGCTCCTGGGCCGCCGCGGCCGACGGAAGCAGACACGAGAACAGAGCACAACCGATCGCGGGCAGAAGAGCCACACCAGCCCATCTGAAGTGCCGCATGGCACCGCGGTATTGCATAACAGACCTCCAAAAAGACTTGCAACGATGTACCAATACCAGGCACAAATCATGGCCGCGCCCAACTAAGTTGTCAAGACGAGAACATCGGACACCGCATCTCCCATCCTGATCCCGAACAACGCGAACGAGAGGGCGGTGGCTCTACTCCGCCGAAGGCCAGAGTGGGCGGTTCCCAACCATCCGTCTCCGAAGAGTCCGCCATTCCTAGCTGCAAAGAAACTCCTCGCCAACCCCAAAATAACTCGCTACGTCCCCACCACCGCCTTATCAAACCAGAGATGCCACGTCACCCGCCCGATCTCCTCATCGTCCAGCGGCCGCCCCATCGCCTTCAGCGCCAGCTTGATCTGGCCGTGATGGTAGCCCTCATGCCACACCATGTGTTGCAGAAGCAGGATCGGGTGATCGTAGCGGACCAGCATCGCCTTCCCCGTCTCCAACCGATCCTTCAGCGCCGCACGCACCCGGCCTGCGCTGTCGTTCAACATCTCGGCAATGCGTTCAGGATCGCGTGTCTCCCGCCATCCCTTCCCCAGCGGCTCTCCGGCAAACTCCGGAGCATCCTCGCTCAGCACGAACCACCGCGTCCCATGGATGTGCAGGAACATCTCCGCCACCGTCATGCTGCCTTCCACCGCCCGAGCCTCCAGCCCGCCCGCGGGCACCGCGCGCAGCAGATTCACCAGAATCGCGTTGTTCCGATCCCATGAATCCAGCAAAGCCTCAAGCAGCACGCTCTCATCCTGTATTGTCGGCATCGACGCCTCCGTCTGCCCGCCATCATAACCGCGGCAAACGAAGACGTGCGGGAGCTTTTTTCTGTACTCGGTGTCTAAACGATTAGCGACAATGCTAGACCCGCGTGCCATGAAAAAGTGGATGGTATATCTCGCATTCGGTCTCGCGATATCTTCAGCCGCAGAAACTGCCGGCTCGATCTGCGGAACTGTTTTCGACGAAAACGGTCAGCCAGGGAAGGACATCCTGCTAACCGCCGTATATCTTGGAGCACACTCCGGACCGTATCCGGCAACCAGAAGCGACGACTCGGGCCACTACTGTCTCGTCAATGTTCCCTATGGCGACAATGCGCCCGCCGCAGACGATCCCAAGCGTGGCTATCCAAATTCACAGTGGAGTATCTATGCCGGTGATATCAGTAAAAGCAACCCAAACGGCGTTGCGCATCTAACCGCCGAACATCCTCGGGCTAAGATCGATATTCGCATTCCGTATAAAGCTGCTTTTCTAACCCTTCATCTGACCGACGCGATCACAGGCAAGCCGCAAACCAACCTGTTTTACAAACTAAGCGCCCAGTCAAATCCTCAACGCCGATACATGAGCGGCAGCCGGTACGCCGCGGATCCTCTACTGCTTCCTCCAAACGAAAACCTCCTGCTCAAAGCGAGTGCTCCCGGCTACCGGGAATGGCCATACGACGGCTCACCCGGCTATGTTCTAAACCTGTTGCCGGGCGAACACAAAACAATCGAGATACCACTCCGGCCGAAGTAGCTAGGAATGGGGTGCCCCCTAGCGAATCTACGGCGGGCAGTTCACAACAATCCACTTCGCCTGCCGCACCGAACAGAACAGGGCTTTATCCTTGACAGCAAGATACCTTGCAATGCAAGGTATCTTGGATATGAAAAAAGCGGAAGAGCGAAATCCAGAAAGCGGGGACAAGTGGGAAGTACAGCTCCGCAAGGGCTGTCTGGAACTGGCGATTCTGGCCGCATTGTGGGATGCAAAGTTGTATGGTCTTGAGATTCTTCGGCGACTAGAGAGCGATTCCGATTTGATTGTGTCGGAGGGCACAATCTATCCGTTGCTCAGCCGACTCAAGGCGCTAGGACTAGTGGGAAGCGAATGGGTGGAATCGGAAGCTGGACACCCGCGAAAATACTACGCGCTTACCCACGCAGGAAAGCAGCGAGCAGTCGAGATGACGGTGACTTGGACGCGATTTACATCGAGGATGAGCAAATTACTTGCTCCCGTCGGGAAGGGGAAGAGATGACTAGTCCAACCGATGAGCAACAGCAAAAGATAGAAGCTTATTTGGCGAAGCTGAGCGGCAGGTTGCGCGGCATGAATGACCATGAGGTCCACGAGATCGTAGAGGAATTGCGCGCTCACATTGCAGACAAGACAGCTGTTCGGGGCGGGGCCACAGCGTCCACGGTGGACAGCACGCTTGATGCACTGGGGAGCCCGGAAGCGCTTTCCAACCAGTATCTAACTGTGGCACTCCTCTCGCGAGCGGAGATCAACCGCTCACCGGTACGTATCCTGCAAGGACTGTTCCATTGGGCCAGCTTGAGTATCGCGGGTCTTCTTGTGATGGCCACCTCAATCATCGGATATGTTCTCGGCGGCGCTCTCATGTTAAGCGCACTGCTGAAGGTGATTCATCCGCATACTGCAGGTTTATGGGCCTATCCGACCAGCACTGGCGACCTCCAGCTTTCCCTCCGAATGGGATTTGGCAGCCCGCCCATTGGTGCCAGAGATGTTCTTGGTTGGTGGATCCTCCCTGTCGGATTATTGACGGGCTGCGGCCTTGTTGCACTGACCACGCGAATTGCACTCTGGTGTGCGCGGCGGTACCGCCAATCGCGTGTATTGCCTTAGGGCTGATCAAGAAACGACCAACGAACGGAGTGCCGTTTGAAAGGCTCATTGAGCGCGAGCGAAAAGCCGTCGTCATGGAGGCAAAGCAAACAGATTATCTGGCTTGAGTTTGCGTTGTTTGCAGCAGTCTATTTCGCCGATTGGAAGCACCATATCATCCTCAGCAAAGTCCCATACCTTTTTCTACTGGGATGGCTATCGCTGCGTCTACGAGGAATGCGCTGGCGCGATGTTGGTCTCGACCTTTACGAAGGCTGGAGTAAAACACTCTTAATCGGAATACTGGCAGGCGTCGGAATCGAAATGATGGAGTTGTTCTGTACGCAGCCCCTGCTTGCGTATCTAACAGGCCAAATGCCTGATCTATCCGCATTCAACCGAGTAGCCGGAAACGTGAAATGGCTAATGATCTCCCTTGCATTTACGTGGACGCTTTTCGCTTTTGGGGAAGAGTTCATTTTCCGCGGCTATCTGATAAATCGAATTGCTGATCTCGTTGGTCGCACGCGCAGTAGTTGGGGCGTCGCTCTAGTGCTGACGAGCGCCATCTTCGGCCTTTCGCACTTCATGCAGGGAATCACGGGAATGAGTGAGAATTTTATCGATGGAATCATCCTTGGAGCACTCTATCTGAAGTGTAGGCGCAAATTGGCTGTGCCGATCATTGCCCATGGCGTTACGGATACAGCGGACTTCTTGCTGATTTTCTTTCACAGGTATCCTGGTTTCCACTGAATCGGCACCTTCGTCGGACCTCCTTGATCGCGCGGCGAACCTGCCGGGTACCACACGCTAGCAATGCTAGCGTGGGGTTGTTCCCAACAATCCAGTAGGCCCAAAATGGGACCAGCATTTCGATTGTCTGCAAAAACCTGCCAAATCACCCCATCCAATTTGCTACTCTAAAAATAGAGAAACAATACAACCACACCCAAAACGAGATCCAAAAGCCACCTCAACAGTGGCTTTTTTAGTTCCACGGACCGCAGGCAGCCGGCCGCTCTCTTGAAGCGTGCCGGCTTTTTGCTGTCCTTAAATCCTTTAACAAGACGAATTTAGCCGTAACTCCTTTAGAAAGACGAATTTGATGTTCGGAAGACGCTACAACTTGTTCATGCAACACGCTTTATACCGAGGCCTCGCGCACCGGGAGGGGGGCGGGGTCCCCCGTGACATTACTACCGGCCACTACGACCGCGAAGCCGTGCGCGCCCAGCTCAGAAAAGAACTCCGGCGCATCCGAAATGCCGACATGTTCGCGCATCTGTCGGCGCACGTCATGCGCGTGAATTTGCGAAGAGGCACCGCTGCTTCCATACCCGCTTGCATCATCGCCAGGGCCAGCGTCCGCCCGCCCGTCACCGCCATCGCCGCGCGGAAGCTCGCTTCGCTGCGCTCCCTGCACCAGACGGAAGCAGCCCCCGCAGCGAAGCCACTACGCACACCATCGACTGCGGCCTCTATCCCGTCAGCGAAGCGGCGACCGGAGAGAACGCATCGCTCGAACTCCCGCCCATCGATAAAGCCCTTGAACATCTCGCCCTCGCTCCAGCACACTGGGCAGCACCATGCGCCGACTCTTCGCCACCCTTCCGCTTCTCGCCGCCCTCTGCCCCTCGCCCTCCACGCCGCCCCGCCGGCCGACACCCCCGACGAACAGGCCGTCCTCGCTCCCATCCAGGCCATGTTCGCCGGCATGTCCGCGCGTGACGCAGCCGCCATCAAGAAGCCGACTATGCCCGGCGGCGTCATGGTCCTGATGCGCGACGGCAAACCCGTGCAGATGACCTTCGAGGACTTCGCCACCCGCGTCGGCAAGCCGGGCAAAGAGCAGATCGAGGAGCGTATCCACGACCCGCTGATCAAGATCGACAACGACCTCGCCGTCGTCTGGGCGCCCTTCGACTTCTACGTCGATGGCAAGGTCAGCCACTGCGGCACCGACCTCTTCAACCTCGTCCGTCAGGATGGCGAGTGGCGCATCGCCAGCGTCGCCGACACCAGCCGCAACGACTGCTCGACGAAATAGCAGCGCAGCATCGCATCGGTTTCCGGTGGCGAATCGACTAACCGTTGCTTCGCAAGCGATCCAGCATCCAGCGCCACGTCGTCTCGACGGTACGCCTTCTGCGGAGGCGGCCGCAGCGCCGCCGTCGGATACACCACCGGCTTGCCGCGATACCGCGCCGCCAGCCGCTGGAACGTTCTTCCCTGCTCCTTCACCCGGCCATCGTTGGTCAGCAACCCCAGGCTGTACTCGACCGGATTGAACGAGAATTTTCGATCCACGTCGTGGCTGTCCCAGTAGGTAAACCACGCCACACCCTCGCCGATCGCCGCCTCCACCGCGCGCTCCAGCCACTGCGCCTGCCCGCGCTCATCCAGCGCGTCGATGCAGGTGTTGAACTCGCCCGCCCACACCGGCGTCCGCGGCTTGCCCGAGTACGACCGGATCAGCGCCGCCATCGACGCCAGCAGCTTCACGCTCGGCGCATCCATCGGCCCACCGTAGTCCAGCGCGCCCGTCCAGAACGGATAGCAGTGCATCACCGGGAAACGCTGCGCCGCCAGCGCACGCGGCGAGAAGGTCTGCCCATCGAACCACGGATGATGATCGACACCGTTCACATTCAGGCTGCCGGGCAGCGCCTGCTGCATCAGCGCCAGCATCCGCCGCATCCACGCGTCGCCCATCGAAGTGGGAGCGCTCCAGCAGGTATTCACCTCATTGCCCAGGTCGAAGCCGATGATGTTGGTGTGCCGCTCCATCACGCGTGTCAGCGCGCGCACAAATAGCTCCTGCGCTCGGAAGATCTCCGGATCGCTATAGAACCGCCCGCGCGTGCGTCCGCTCCTTCTGGAATGGCGGCAGAAAGTACCATCCGCTCAACTGGCCGGTAAAGACGGTGATCACCGCATCCAGCCGGCGCTCGCCCATCAAGGTCAGCAACTGGTCCAGCCGCGACAGATGCAGCTCACTCACATACGTGGGGTTCGGTTGGAAGTACGGCCACACCAGCAGGATGCGCAGGTGATCCGCGCCCAGCGCCGCGATGGCATCCAGGTCGCGCGCAATCGGCCCGGCATCCCAGTCATTCCAGCAGAACCACCAGTTATGGCTCGGCGTATAGTTCACGCCGAAGCGGTGCCGCTCCATGTCCAATGGAGTAATGCTTCTCGTCTCCGCCACGACCTCAGGCACTACTAGAGAGCCCACCGCCACCGCACTTGTCTGCATGAATTCGCGTCTGTTCATACCTCAAACGACAATACTCCGCAGCATCGTTTTCCCCGGTTATCGAATCCAATCCCCGTGCCAGCCATTCATCCTGAAACCCGCATAGGCCACGTCCACCTCAAGGTCGCCGACCTCGACCGCGCACTCGCGTTCTATCGCGACATTCTCGGCTTCGAGGTCACGCAGCGCATCGGCAACACCGCCGCGTTCCTCTCTGCCGGTGGCTACCACCACCACATCGGCCTCAACACCTGGGAAAGCCGCAGCGGCTCCGCACCAGCCCCCGGCACCACCGGCCTCTATCACCTCGCCATCGTCTACCCCACACGTGCCGAGTTGGCCGACGCGCTGCGCCGCCTCATCCGAGCGCACATTCCACTCGAAGGCGCCGCCGACCACGGCGTCAGCCAGGCGCTCTACCTGCGCGACCCGGACGGCAACGGCGTAGAACTCTACTGGGACCGGCCCGTAGAGCAGAATGGCCGCGCAACCCGCAGGGTGAGTTGGCCATGGTCACCGAGACGCTCGACTTGGAAGAGCTACTCACTCAGCACCCGCCCGAGTCCCCCGCATCCACCACTTAACGCCCACCGCCAGACTCATAAGTGCATGTTGAGAGCAGAGACAGGAGAATCGGAACTATGAAGCGAGCAGTTTTCATCGTGGTCTCCAGCCTTTTCCTTGGCGCCGTCGCGCCGGCGCAAAACCTCCAGTTCAAGAATCCGCCAGAACTGGCGAAGCCCAATGGCTACACGCACGTCGTCGTTGTAAGCCACGGCAAGCTGGCCTTCATCTCCGGCCAGGTCGGGCTCAATAGCAAGGGAGAGATATCCACCGACTTCGCCGCGCAGGCGAAGCAGGCCTTCGCCAACCTCAAGACCGCGCTGGCTGCCGCCGGCGCCACACCCGAAGATATCGTCAAGCTGAACTACTACGTGGTGGGGCTCAACCGTGACAAGCTGGCCGCGCTCCGCGTAGCACGCGATAGCGTCATCGACAAGCAGCATCCCCCCGCCAGCACGCTCGCCGGCGTGCAATCGCTCTTCCGCGATGATGTGCAGATCGAGATCGATGCCGAAGCCATTGTTCCTTGAGGCAAGCCACTGATCCTGTGACGTGAGCCGATCAGGCTATCGGATGCATGATCGCGAACTTCAGATACTCCAGCACGCCGGGATCTTTCCCCAGCCGTCGGACGGCCGCGGCGATCTGCGCGCGCGTATGCGTGCCATGGTTCGCCACGTGCAGAATCATCTCGCCCAGCGGCTGCGACAGGGTCATCCCGCCCGCCATCGTGTGCGTCCACACGTTCGTCAGATCCGCATCGCTCAACTTCGCAATGCAGGCCTCCGCTCGATCACTGGCCTCGCGCCACGCCGCGCGAGCCTCGGCCATCGTGGCAAAATCCGCATCCTTGCGCCGCATGCTTTGCCCGTCCGCCGCAGAGACTGTGCCGTCGAACCAGGTAAACCATCCGTTCTGCACCCGGATCAGATGCGTCAGTGTCCCGCGAATCGTCCCGTTCCCGCTGCATCCCGGTGCGTCCAGTTCCTCTGCCGTCAGCCCATCCAACGCTGGCCATAGCTGCTCCATCGCCCAATCCTGATAGCGATACATCCTCCGCAAAGTCTCGATCATTGCGTGTCCTCCCGGCTGATATGAGAAGAGCCTCCGCGGGAAGCCTTCTGCATACTTGAAAGTCAGCTTACGTGGGAAAACCAGGAGAGTAGCGTCGTTCAAGTCACGAAACCGGACGCCTTTGGTACGCTTGTGTCCATCATGCGCGTCAACATCGCACTCGCCGCATTGCTTCTGCTCCCTGCCGACGCGTGCGCGCAGGACCGCACCATCCCGCCCGACCCGTCCGTCAGTCCCCTGCCACCCGTCGCAGGCAGAGGGGTGCAGATCTATCACTGCCAGGAGCAGCAGGGCTCGCCCGCTTGGGTCTTTGTCGCGCCGGAGGCCACCCTCTATGCCGGGGCTCAGGCCGTCGGCACCCACGGCGCTGGTCCAATGTGGCGCTGGAAAGATGGCAGCGCGGTTATCGGCCGAGTGCTGGTAAACCAGCGTGCACCCGATGGCGCCTCGATTCCGTGGCTTTTGCTGGCGGCATCTCCCGCAATCGATAGCACTCCGACGGGCGTCCTTGCCCGGGTCAGCTATGTCCGCCGGTCGGACACCCATGGAGGCATGCCACCGGCCGGTTGTGACGCACGGCACCTGGGAGCTGTCGCGCGTGTCCCATATACGGCGGCCTACACCTTCTACAAAGCAGCAGATCGGCCCCGGGCACGGCAGTAGGCGCTAGACCCTTCATACCGTGAGCCGCAACAGTCGGCCCGGCACGCCTGTTTTATTTCGTGGAATTTGGATGGAATCTAACAGTGCGCCCGGCCCCGTCGAACGGCGCAGGTCCAAAGGGCGGCGATAATTTGGCCATTCACTCGAATCGATAGCGTAATGGCCAGCCGGCCTTGCAGCAAGGCTTACGGCTGAACACCTCTAGATAAGCCACACATAATGCGCGGCTTACACGCCATCCCGCCGATCTGCCTTACCAGTAAGCCAGAATCGTCTTCTTCCACGCCCGCAGAAAGTACAGGAAGGAGACAACAATAGCCAAACGCGCCACCAGCCCGGTGATTTCGAGTAGTACAGACTGGTCCAGATGGAAGGCAGCCTCCACGAATACCGCGCATACAAGGATGATCGCGGTGGGGATGCCAAGAACTTTCAATCGATAGTTAGCCATACACAAAGTGTAGGCAAAATGCGCTTTCTGGCACATCGCACGGAAGCGTTAGTCAGCTTCCACTGCCGGGTCTTGATCGGCAGTCCGAAACCAGGGCCGGCGGTAATTTTTCGCGACTGGCCGGCCCTGTCGATCAAGGCATCACTACTGCTGGGGTGCCGGGGCGGCAGCCTTTTTCTTACCGATTGGCGATGCCTTGGCCAGCCGGTAGCCAGCCGCCTGAGCATCCGCTTCGGTCATGAATTTGCCATGCTTGGTCTTGCCGTATTGAGCGTCATCCTTGTGGTAGACCTTGGTATTTTCGTTGGCCCATACCATGCCCTTCGCCTTGGCATCGGCGATCTCCGCATCCGTCGGCATCGTGACCGCGGCCTTAGCCTTTTTGGCAGCCTTGGTCGTTGTCTGGGCGGCTTGGTCGGCGGCGGTCGCTGCCCGAAGATCGCTCCAGGCACCATGCCCCCTACCATCGCTGCCGTCAAAACTAAAGAAAGTCCACGCATCGTTCTTTCCTTCCGTTCGTACAGAATTGCCCCTTTAGGGCGACATCACTACACACGATTCGATGCATGAATGGCAACTCACACGGTTTGCGCAGTCACAATTACCGCACGTGATGGCCTCGTCGTATGGCCCGCCAGCCCCAAACCGGCCACTCTTGGCCTCGGGACCCATTCATCCGCGTGCTGGACCATACGTAATCCCGGCTTTCGCTCTGTGTTTGATTGCGCTGTTGACCGGCTGCGTGCCGCCAAGAAGCAATCACCACTATCCACTCTGAGAATTAGCGGAGAGTCACCTTGCGAAGAGCTGCTCGCCGAACTGCTCGCACAAATTCTCAAACGGGATTCATCGGTGAATGGAATGGAGAAGCATGATCATCAAAACGCAGTTTGCAACTTTATGGTGATTACCGATTTCCGAAAAAAGGTTATCCTTTAATACCTATTCCACAAGTGAGTTTACATATGCATAACTCCCCCTATGCTCCGTGTAATTCTTCCACTCGCAGATCTGTCGTTCCTCCTCTTGGGCACCAATTCTTCTGACCCTCCGAAGACGTAAAGCGGCATGTCGCCCAATGTTTTGTTGCGGCACATTTCGCAGCGTGCGTAGTTCCGCGCGGTGGCCATAGGGAGCCGCTACGCAGGCATACACATATCGTAACTATCACTGTATCTTTAACGAGTGCGCCATGGAGTCTATGGCGTTATCGTTCGCTTATCACCAATACATTGACTATCACAACTTTGGATACAGTCTCGCGGCGTTTCTACCTATTGCTGCAGGCTCGTATCATCGGGGCCCTATTTATGAAAATTGTGAACGGATCTTTCCTCGACTTGAAGACGCCACTCTCTCTACTTCTCTTCGCTGCATCTGTTCCTCTCAGCGGTCATGCTGCGGCGACGTCGACGATCACGCCAACGAGCAATGGA
>CAVVSP010000010.1:0-233384 GCA_963750845.1 uncultured Acidobacteriaceae bacterium | reverse complement strand
CAGGTTACTTCTCTGGATCCTCTCTGCTTGCATTACAAGATATTCTGGCTTTTCGACATCAGAGAAACGGATACCGAACTGTGGTGCGAGAGTTGTACAGAGGTGGTGGGATAACGATTCTGCGAGAGATACCATTCACGATTCTGCAGTTTTCCTTGTGGGAGTATCTGAAATCGTCGTATTCAGTATACCAGCACAAGGAGTATAGGAGGAAGGAAGGGTCGATTACGGCGGCCGAGAGTGCCGTGCTTGGGAGCGTGGCGGCCGCCATAGCGGCAGGGATTACGACGCCGCTGGACGTACTGAAGACGAGGATCATGCTGCAGAGGAGAGTGCATGGAGAGGCTAGGGCACGTGGGATGCAAGTCATCGGCCTGTTTTCACAAATCAGACGAGAGGAGGGGATGAGAGGTCTGTTCAGAGGGATTTGGGCCAAGGGTGGCTTGGATCAGTGTTGGTGGTGCGATCTTTCTTGGCACGTATCAGTGGGCTTGGAACAGACTTAGTTCACAAGAAAGAGATAATCCAAGAGACCCTCTCTGAGTCTGTCAAAGAGCGCTGTTTAAATGCCTCCCTAGTTCTTGGACCCATAGTTTTACAGTTCTAATGTACATACCATTCATTGTGGTGTCCGATGCCTTCTTAGAGATCATGCAATCAACTAGGAAAGATGTCTACCAGGAATTTATCAAAGTGGCGTCTTTTCACGGTGCGGTAGCCATTGGCGTTGAGGAGAGACCCTCGCCCGTCGCGGCTAGGGGTGCTGGTTTAATGCCAGTCACGTGCTTGATCGCTTTCCTTCCGTTGGCTTTGTAGAATAGCATCACGTCCCCTCCGGTCCTCCAGATGTGGACTCGGAGTGTAGCAAGGGTGGTGTTGGGATGAACAATCTGCAATGATCAGAAAGTCTGCAGTATTTGCTGGGGGGGAATGCTCTTACCTGGTCGTGGCAATAGAGATCAAGATATTCTTCAGGTTTCAACGCGTCAGGATCGGGCTTTTCTGGTGCAGGCTCTATACGTTCAGCCACGTAAGATAGTATCTTTTTGGCCCGCAGCATTCGGTTTGCGTTGAGACGTGCATTTCTATCAAGATTGTCAGAGATCTTTCCTCAAGCTTGGTCACAAACGACATACCCGTCTGGACTCGCAATGCTCGGAAGTAGGCCTTGGTATGGCTGTAGTATGAATGAGACCTTGGCAGTCTCCTTGAAGGGAATCAAATTCTGTGAAAGGTCAGTGCGTCCTGTGAGATCTGAGGCTAGAGCAAGACGTACTTTCAAAAGAAGGTCGCCCAGCCACCTAGGCGCAACCTTCTCGACGACGTCGGCGTCTCTTCCCAGGGCATCGATAGTTTCTCTGTACAAGTCTGCTACGCCACCAGAATCGGGATCATCTTCCTGAATGATAATAAGCGTGTCAGGAGGCGGCCTCAGTACTGGGCGTCTCAGTCGGTGGGCTAGGGGTGATGCCCATGATGACAGGCTGGTCTGATCTCGCTCGCGCCTGCTCTTCGTACTCGTGTCTGATTTTCTCTATAACGCCGAGGAGGTTGTCCTCAAAGACTTTTTCGCCTGTTTCGGAAGATCTGTCCGATTCAGCTTCTGTCTTTTCTTCGGTTGCTGCAGCGGATTTCATCTCCATCGAAGTTCGACTGAGTTTCATGTTTTTGGGAAATGTCATCTTGAAATTCTTGCCAAACAGTGAGCTTTTCTTCTTTTCTTCTTTATCGTCGTTCGGAGAGGTTGGGGTAGTCCCTGCCGGCCCTTCTCCTGGCGTAGGTGGTGCTTTATTGTTTTCTGACGATGTCTCGGATTGACGTGAGTTTGGGATAGAGGAGAAATAATCACTACTTCTGTCTCCTGTGCTGATCTGGTTGCTAGCGCCATTATGCTTCTTCTCCATGCCAGACTCTTCCTCGGCTGTGGGAGTTAAATGGGCTGCCGCTTGAGAGGAGAGGTTAGTGGTAGGGACACTTGGTGTCGCTACCGCAATTGACAAGCCTGGCGTCATAGGTACGACCCCATTCAGCGGTCGAGGCGTCACCATGGAGGATGTTTCGAAAGACCTGCTCGAAGACGATGATGGCGAGGTAGGCAAAGCAATGGATGGAGGCGCATTCCGTCGTTGCACCCCGGCGGAATTGGTGGGATTCTGGAGATTTCTGCGATAGATCTCGTCTCGCCTGATCTCTTCGTCAAGGAACGCGTCGAATAAATTCCGCAACACCCATTTGCCCAAGTTGACTGATGAGAATGTTACTGCAAGCTCGTACATCACAATAATCTGAAAAGGACTCACTCCTCTGATCCTCTCTGAAATCGAGCTTTTCTGGAATGTCAATCTCATCGGCGTAGACCTCACCATCAAAGCAGTTGTTCTCCTCTAATGCCACCGTAAGTTTGCCAGTCCGCGTATCGACCGTGCACCAATTCGCGATGGATTCAGTTGTGTTAACTTCAGAGTAGGGTGTCATCAAGGCCGCGTTTGCCGAATGAGCGTATGGGGACACACTGCAAGGTTAGTTCAGATCGAAATTCAGAGAGAGAGAAGTCAAACCTTCAATAAGTCCCATAGTATGACTTCGCCAGCCGTGTCAAGTGTCAGGACTCTCTTGCGATCATTGAGCAAGATGTGCTTGATAAGACCATTTTGGCCTTGGACCGTTTCAATGGGATTGTGCCCGCAACATGAGGACGGGGCGTAGGTCGCTGTCCATGATTGCCTCCGATGCCATGCGAAGCACAGAACCAGCATTAATAACAGAGTTGTCACGGTTCCTAGATCGCGTGCCAGGCAGTGGAGCAGTTATAGCCAGGCGAAGAACGGCGTCGATGGGAATTTTCTCCTCCACCACATTGCCATTGGAGCTGGGAGTAGCCTCCGAGTTGGTAGGAGCATAGGTTCAGATTCGGACAGGCTGCTGCCTGTTCGACTATTCTGGGTCGATTGAGGGCGTCTATCTGAAGCTCAGTGTCCACGTCCTTCCACCTGTTGATGCTCGAGCTCGAAGTCGCTGTCCATATGTTGCCGTTCGCTGCAATGACTTTGGTTACTCCCTCATGCTCTTGACAAACAGCGACGGAAAGACCCTCATCCCAGTCCGCAGCATGTCTAGTGTCGGTCTTTGCAATCATTCCAGACCTGTCACTAGAGTAAAAGACGGATAGTTGGGGGTGATCCGAGTACAGCGACCAGACGCTATCGTTGTGCATTGTCAACGTGTGCATACATCTGCCCGCAGTCACTGACCAGACTTTGACGGTCTGGTCAGATGAGGCCGTCATGAGCGTGCCTCCATCATCGCTCATCAGAATGCTCCGGATGTTGTCCGCATGACCTACGAACTTGGTGATGTTCTTACCCGATTTCGGATCCCACAATCGGACAACGCTCTCTGGTCCTCCGCTGGCAAGGATGGAGCCTTTGGTACAGAGGGCATATACTGAACCCTTAGTGACACCTTCTTCTACCTTGCCCACATTAATCTCAAGGCTCTGGCCCGCTCCATTCGAGATCCCAGAGACATATCTTATGGTCAAGGCCTCCAGAAGCCACCCAGCTGGCACTCGTGCTAGGAGAGGCAAGACATTTGACATAGTCACTGTGTGCTCCAATCGTCGCCGCAGCGCTTCCGTCTTGCGCATCCGGTCTCCATGCTTTCACTGTCACATCTGATGATGCTGATACCAAAGTAGAGTTGTTCTGCGCTAGGACGACGTCGTTGACCCAATGAGTATGCGCTTGAACTTGTTTACGGAACATAGTAGACGGAGTATTCGGATCTTCACTCTGCGGAGCACGGGCATCCACATTCCAGGCGCAAATCACACCATCACGCCCGCCAGAATATCTGTCGATGTATAAGCCGCGTCATGACAAGGTCACGTCTCGTCTGCACATACAATATCGAGCGGTCTTGATCGACGGCGAGACCATTAACCCCTAGTCGATGTCCTCCGGGAGAATTGGCTAGGGGAATAACTGTTCCAACGCTTGTCAGAGAAAGTGGGATGTATCTGAACACGGGGGAGACGGCATACCATAGCTGATGCGCTGGCGTTTCTTTCTGGCCATAAAGCCGTGATTTGGGGGGAACGAGGGGCAATTATCCGCTTCGTCGATGCCATAAGCCGCCTCGACTGACGTTTGGGTGGGGGAATGCTCGCAGGCTTCGTAAAAAGCAACTTTTTGTCTCTGTCTATTGTTGGTAGGCGGCCGCAGTACCGGCGTTATCGGACTTGGCATGTCGAAGTCGGCACTTGCTCGACTTCGATTTACATAGCTTGGCCTCGTCCACGCAATTAAGAACTTTTCGACTGGATCCAGAGACGTTTGCGCTAGAATGGTCCATGCCGATGCATCTGTTGTTTATTTCGATCAGATAAGGGCAGTGTGACTACTTGAGTTTCCCCCCAAAATAGATGTCTAATGACAAGGATACCTATTGGAGCACTCACTTGTATGACGCTTTGGCTGACATATCTACAGCGATTCTGTGCTAAAATTTGGGAAACCTGTAGACAAAACTCGCCTCAGAGATACCCTCGTCCCGTGCTAGTATAGGTTCATTGGCATCAAGGTCACAAAATGCAAGGGTCAATGGGTGACTTTAACCCTGTCTATTAAAATGGGATGGAAATTTAGAACCACATGAAGTCTCGCGTATCTCATAGTTCACTGACATCATGAACACCTATTTCGCATTGTGTCCAAAGCGGACACTTGTCCCCAATAATAAACGCCCATGAGACGGACTTTCGGTACAGCTGGCCCTTACTCGGCCAGACGTCGCTCGGAGAGCATGTCCGTCCAAACCATCGCCCTTTCCATTTCTTGGACCGATGCCATTGGATTGAATGGACGATTTCTTACTTTTTCGGTGGCGGTGCGTTGTCTGATCCACTGCCGGCTTCAAGGATATGCTCGTGCCCCGGAGCTCGATATACCCTGCCCTGTTCGTCCTGGCTGCAAACAGCACATGACGAACACCATTCGTCTTCCAGGACTTCCTCCATGGTTGCTCGCTCGTGGGGGTCGACTTTTAGCATTCTCCCAATGATGTGCCTACTCTCACGCGGAAGGATGCGCAATAGTCGCCAAGGTCCTTTAATCACTTCCTGTTTTTCATTTTGCGACTCCGAATGGATGATGGCTTGCTCCATTCGAATGAGGCTCCGAGTGACGGCGTGAATCTTCAGCAGAGGTAGGCGACCTATCTTTCGTTTCCGACTCTCGTCTGGGTCCTGAATCTGGAACGGGAGTGCCGGGAGTTGGTGGTGAAACGAAGAGTTTGTATGAATTGTCAATCAAACGTGGCTGCTTCCATGGAAACCTCCGCAACGACATGCAACAAAAGATGATTGCCAAGGACCAAATATCAGTCGGCTGGGGATCGTACTTTCGCTCGTCGTAGACCTCGGGGGCGAGATATGGATCCGAACCAACGATGCCTGCGGGTAAAGCAATTAACATGACTTCCATGCCCTAGGAGACCTCGGGAAAACCAACCTGATGCGAGGACCAACTCGTCCTCGAAGGGGTACCTAAAGACTGTCGCGCTGCCAAAATCAATCAACTTCATAATACCAAACTCATTGATGACCACGTTGTCAAGCTTCAGATCTCGATGCGCGAGACCCATGCTATGGAGATAACTTACGCCGTTCACAATTTGCATGAAGGCGCAGGCGATTTCCTCTCGGGACATTCTCCCAGTCATCACAGTCGCAAACAAGTCGTACGGCGCGTATTCCATGACCTCGTACCACCGGCCATTCTCCTGGATAATATCCAAGGTCTCAATGATATTTCCGTGGTGAAGTGTCGAACCAATACAGAACTCTGCTGTGACTTTTTTCGCATAGTCTTTCTCGCTCTCCCAAGAGTGCTTGTCGCGAAACTGTTTCACGGCAAAAGTGACACCATCAGTGCTCCGTTTGAGAAGTCGAACCGAACCGCCTGCGCCACTGCCGAGTACCTTGCCAAATTTGCCATACTTTGCCTCCAAGCCATGGTCATCGGCGAAGGGTACATTTGCTGGCGCGGCGTGCTGAGGCGGTGTCCGGCTTCCCGATTTTGCGCTTGTCTTTCGCGAAGCCGAACTTTGCGTGTCGGAATGCTTGTTATGCTTGTGGCCAAGACGGAAGAATCGTTTGAGTTCGGACATCGACCCATGCCGCTTCCCATCGATTCCTGCAGCGTCATTACCGCCGTCTTGAAGATGCGCGTAAGGGTCCTTCTTTCCGCCGAAGAGTGAGGCCTGTTTCTGTCCATGAACGTCACCACTGCTGTTCCGAGGTGTTCGTGCTCCCACAGAAGCCGCTACTGATCCGCGTTCTCGATATTTTTCTTCGACGAGATTCGGGTCTACCAGGCCTGCCTTTGACCGTGGAGGTCTAGCGTGAACATCATGAGGAGCTAGTCTCGGTGTTCCGACAGGACTTTGATCTTTCGGACTGGGACTGGCCGCTTCCGAACCTGGCGGTCCAACCGAAAACCCCTTCCTGTGGCTGTCATGTGAGGACTCATTGGAGATCGAAGTCGGACGTGTGGATGTTTGCTCAGAGGAGCTAGGTCTCGAGAACTCAGCACCTGGCGATATTGACTGTGACAAAGCCTTTCCATGGGAATCTTGAGGTGGAGAAATTTGTGGAGTGATAGCGCTTGCGTCCGTTGGCCCTTTACGGGTGATCCCAGCATCGCTCTTGCTGTCTTTAGTAAGAGACTCGCGTGGAGTTAGCGGTGGTGATTGGAGAGATGTTTGAGATATAGAGGGGGAATGCGCAGATACGCGGAGAGAATGTCGCGGGGTATTTGGAGCACTATCCTCCCGAGAGTGGGCCTGGTCAAAAGTCTTCCGTTAGCAAATGCTCTGACCAAGTCAAAATATTTGAACAATAAATGACCACACGACGCCACGACTCCGGCATTGCACTTATAGTCCAACGCGGAGCACAGAGGCAGAACATCTTGGCTAGAGGGGGCTTTGACAGTCGAGGAAAGAACGTACTCGAGAGGCCGGGAGTGAAACTGGCTCAAACTGAAAGTTTGACATCCGGCTTTCTTGAAGTTTGGATTTCTGCAACGTCATTGCTAGGCTGCGTATCTCTTCCTTGGCTTCTGGAGTCAGATCTTCCGTCGACTTTGACCTATTGCTGTCCGCCTTTGTCATATCTTGAGTCTTCTTCACAGGTTCGATCTCTTCTACGCCTGAAGCAAATCGGACGCCTTGTGGAGTGGAATTTGATGTATCTTTTGGCCTTTTGTCTGGTGTTTTTTCTTTCCCACTATCGTCTGGTATCAACTTCGTAAGCAAAGGTAGGTAGGGACGATGAGGACAATCATACGCGCAGTGTGTTCATCTTTTTCCCCCGGGAGAAACATGTTCGCCAACCTGGAAGACATGGTGAATACGTTAAGGAAGGGCAATGATCGACAGGGCAACAGATGAGTGGACAGGTTTATCGAGAGAGATGTCTTCAATGAGTGTCTACAGGATGCATCGGATCAATACCGCGAATTTTAACAAGACATGATCTGCCGCCAGACGCAGTTAGTTAGCCATGAACGTGGCGCACAGGCTGGAAGGTGGGATGTTGAAAGCAGATAAGATCGGTCTTTTGGAGGCGGGGCCACATGAGATGCTGGATGTAGGATGAAGACTTACTTGAGCTTGCGATCATGATAGAGCCAAAAAAGGAACAGAGCAAACGTTTTCTCTATAACAAGGCGATAATATTGAGGCAGTGTCAAAAGAATACGAAAAGGGAGAAGGTACTCGAGCCCCAGCTCCACGTCAGGTCAATCGAGTGGAAGGAAGCGGGTAGGAAAAGTGAGTAACCCTGGCTTAACGGCAAAAGGTTATGCCCTCCTCGGATCGCCCATTGCCCCATCGCTCGCCCATTGCCCCTCCAACTAACGTATCTACCACTAGCAGCTCGGATGCAAGGCCGTGATTCGGTCACACGCTACTCACTGCCCTTCGTATACTGTAGTACAATACGCGTCTGCAGTCAGTCAACAGACCGACTACGCCGATGAGATTTGTGATCGATTTCCACATTTACTTGCGTGTCTCACCTGAAACAAGTCTCAACATCTTTGTTACAGCACACGTGATGTTCTGGCACATGAAAATCTTATGAAAATTCTGCATCTCCACGGCACAGCATACGTATGAGTCAGATTTGACATCCGCCACGATCAACTCCAAATAACCTTGGAGCACCCTGGCTTGGTAAGCTCTCTTTCGTCGCGAATGGTCGTTGACTACAAGGATATCAATAGGGCTGAATCTGGTGTGTTCGGATTTAGCATTTGATACCATGAGGCGTGCGAATTGACTGTCAAATGCATTCTCCTCCCCTCGCTGAAGCCCTAATTTGGAGTATACAACACTTTAGCTGCTTGGAGAACATCCACTGTCCCTCTATCCAATGTGCCAGTTGCACATCCATGTTCATATAGTCTAGTCCAGCCAGGCCTCTTACACACAAAGCTTCTCAAACAAGCTCCCTTTGTCGGCAGCATCTCCTGTGCTCAATGCTGATAGTATTTTGCCTTTGTTGACTGCTGTGGCAGAAGTCCACACCCCTGAGCCCTCGGTACGGCGTGAGCGGAGCGGTAGTTAGGCGCGTCCATTCCACCTATCAACGACAATGTCGCGAGGAGAGTTCGCAGCAATTTCCTCGGATCACCATTGGGTGGCGTAGTCTCGGTCTTTGAACATCGTGAATGCAGTTCGCCATTCCGCCTTATTGACTCGAGCATCGTTCGTGGGCAAGGTGATCATTCAAGGTACTACGGTCACTCCAATTGACTTTGCTTGCGATATGACACTTTTGCAAAGTCCTTCCAGTGAGAGGCCTGATAATCTCGTCTCGGTCTGCTTTATTCTTGCAATCTCGTAGACGTGCTTTAAAGTAACAGTCCCCACGGATTCAGTACCTGGCTTCTGAGCTCCCCGAATGCGATTCTTGATCTCTTTGACGCCTGCGGCCTGCAGCAGAAGCCATGAAGTAGTAGGGGTGCGAATTTCGAAAGAGAATGACCGATCTGGTCTGACCGTTACTCTGGCGGGCACTGGAACTCCAGGTGTGATATGGGCTGTACGAGCATTGAATTCCTGCAAGTCGTGGTCAATCACCGGCTTACTGCACTTCTAATGCAGAATGTAGGTACCTTGCAGAAGTCCATGCTCTTGACTCCTTTGCTGCCCAAGGCCGGGCCAACTGGAGGACTCGGACTTGCCTGGCCCGCTCCTACGATCAGCTTGACGATCTGATCTCTTGCCGGCATTTTTCGCGCCATCTTGACAAAGTTCGGGAATGGAGATCGCACTCTCAACGTTTGTAGGAAGCGAAAATCCTCGGAGCCCTCAAATATCGTAACTGAGGCTGTAAAGGGCCAGATCCGCGGTACGGGCGATGACAGAATCTCCAAAAAGCGTTGTAGGGGCTTGAAAAAGGGTGATGAGCATAACAAGGATCTCGCGACCCGAATTGAGCCTCGAAAGGACTTGGCAACAAGCCCTGCAGGCCGCAGCTGTCCGCTGACGTAAAGTCCATTTTTCCACATGAACTTTGGAATCGGCCGGGCTGAGACACGCATAGCGCAAGCATCCTTCTCCATAAATTCTACCTGATACGATGAACTGGTTCAAGCAAACGTAAGTTGTGTCTCAACCGGACTCTTCACGCGCAAACTTGTTCTGACCAATCTAATCGTTTCAACGACTAGTCTAGCGCATGTCGCAGGAACCCAAGAGCCAGAGTATGGCCCTTCGGCGATTCAGCCCGTCACTGCGCAGGCAGAAACTGTTCCCTTCACAGAGCTTACGCTGGATGATCTGAAATGGAAGGCCATGGAGAGCACGTGCGTGGAGACACAGACGTTCTACTTTATGTCCAATGAAGGCACATTTGGCATGGCTCAGGTCATTTACAGCAATGTCGGGTATGTCGGTATATGCTTCCAATGCGACTTTTGGTCTGAAAATATCGCAGTGGTATACGGACAACGTGCCAATTCAATTCCAAGATCTTTGATCATGATGGCCCATCAAAACATCTGTGGTGCTCGGATCCTCTCAGCAATTATGGCTTCGACGAAGAGCAAGTCTCATTCTTTGCGGACAGTGTAGCCCTTTCCCTGGGCGAAGACGGGACATCATACTCAATCAAATCGGCCGTCAACGAAGCAAGCATATTCAACCTTACGGTAACGCGGACATCACCGGGGTTCCAGGTTGGCAAAGATGGTACAAGCTATTTTGGAACCGATCCTACCAATCCTTGGGGATCGATGAGACATGTGTTTTGGCCGAGGTGTCAAGTCACGGGGACTATCAAGACACCTACCAAAGAGTATGACATGAATGGGAAAGGGCTTTTCATACACGCCCTGCAAGGAATGAAACCGCACCATGCCGCAGCGAAGTGGAATTTTGTCAATTTCCAGACACCGACGTATTCAGCGGTCATGATGGAGTACACCACTCCTCCTTCGTATGGCAGAACTACTGTCAACGTTGGCGGTATAGCCAAAGACGGTACGATAGTGTGTGGAGGTGCTTCGAGCACTATCAAACACCTGGCCGCAAGCCAGGACTCCGAGAATGACTGGCCCGAACCGAGAGCGATTCTATGCGAGTGGGCAGGAAAGACAAGTGACGAGAAAGAAGTCAAAGCAGAAATAATGGGTGAGCTGGGGGAGAAACAAGACCGCGTTGACGTCCTGGCCCATATTCCGGGCTTTGTCAAGACCATCGTGGGCGGCGTCGTTGGCACTAAGCCCTACATCTATCAGGTCAGCCACACCACTTCAAGCTATTTCTCAATTTCTAACTTCCCATAGTACTGCTCGAAGGACAAGCTCGACCTCAAGATCAAAATCGGCGATGAAGAAGTCACGGAGCCTGGCTGGCTATTCTCTGAAGCAACATTCATCTCATGACACCTACGATTCTAGAACGGATGTTGTGCATGGCATGGCTCGGAGTTGGCCTTGAATGAAATAGAATCCTAATACCTAATGACACCACGGCTAGCGTGGCTACACCTCGCTATATCTTTGGCATCAATTTCTTATACTATCTCACGAGAGCCCAAACGGGCTCTCTTCGGTATTTTGGCAGCTTCCAGGATCCTATTTAAGGGCCGCGTACGCCCTCTCTCTGTCGAAGATGACTCTCCGCAGCATCCTCTCAACTCCAAGCAAAAACGCTTTACCGCGTCCGCAGTCTCACATCTGTCCACAGTCTCACTCTGTCCACCTCTCCAATACCATTACTGCGGCGCGTTGCCCCCTTTCTCCAGTTATCATCCTCTCTCGTGGACCATAGTCCCGTTCCTCCACACCTTGTTACACAATGAATTGGTCGGCGACGGCCGTCGCTGGCGGCGGCGTCGAGATCAAGCCGTTGTCACAAGAAGAGGCTCTCGCCAGACAGGATGAGATCAGGCAACTGGGATGGTTTGCTCCCAACTGGGAAGACGCGACAATCGACGCTGTCCGTGTCGCTGAACGATATTGGCGAAAGTAGGTGTCCTATCCACTTTAGCCCTCTCTCGGATGCTGACACGCTTACCCTACAGGTATTGCGATGTAGTGGATGTAGACTACAAGGAGTATCTGTTGCGGGGAGACCAGGCCGTTTATATGGCCTTTATCGACTAGATAGCTGAGACGGCTCGACAGAAAGGCCAGCAGAAAAGCCATCAGACCTGTAAGAATTACTGGAAGTGGCTGAGTGAGTATTACGCCCTACATAGCAAAAAGACATTATTGAAGCTACGGAATGTCTAGTTCAATGGACCCGGCCAGGGTGGTGAGGTGAGTAAGCCGCGGCCCTAAGTTGTGACCATTTACTAATGCACTACTACTTTCAGATCGCTCAGGGCGCTCTCGGACCCTTTCTCCTCCCTTTTCGGCCGAGACTGGCAGTTGGTTTAGTCGGTATACTGGTTAGTTGGTCGCGAGAGCTCGAGATAGCAGTCAGAACGGTTTATGGCCTCGATAACCAACTTAACCGACTATTGAGAACATTGAGTCCATAGCTCTCTTCAGTGATAACGAAGGATAACGCTGATGATATTATCTGATTTTCAGCTCGTGTAACGATTCCGGTTTCGTAGTCAAGGACCAGCTATATTTGACGCTGCGTACATTGAAAAGTACAGTATGATAGCTCTGTATGCCTGTGCTGCAGCTATTCCTCCTTTCCACTTGTCTTTCCTTCCTCACGTTGCTCCTTCCCGCTCCACCTGCGCCTCGCATGCCCCGACCCAGCGATGTCCGCAGCACATAGATGGTAATTCGCCAGTCTCAGATCCCTCGGGGTAAGCCAATCCCGCTTCAGATTTTGCGTCCAGATTAAAACGCCCTGGCCAAAGGCTCTAAGGCGTATGGGATAGATCCCACGCTCTTCACCTGCGAGGTGCCTGCGTCGGGCCCCTTGCACGTTGCCCATGCGTTCTGTGCATTCCATATAGATTTTGGTGTGTGCATAACGCTATAACGGCCTCGTGTCCAATCTGCTCTGGCCAGAAGCCTAGGGCATGTAGGTCAAGTCCCGTTCGCTTTGCCTGCGAGGCGTCTATAGTTCGTAGGCGACACTCGTATATGCGTCTCCACACACCGTTTATCTGTTCCTTCTTCTGTGGTATATGGTTGTTGCTTTGTTGTCACCTGTCGATAAGCGATCGTAGGATACGGCGTTATGTACGTTTCGCACACGTGATCGTGTGCTGTGAGAGAGGTAGTGTCTCTTCGAAGGAGGAGATAGCATCTGTAGATTTTAGTGCTTCGCTGTTTGCTATGATGCGCGGTCGCGTCAGTCGCGTCTCCCCTGAGGGTTCGGCTTCCAGCTTCCACCCACCAGGTTGGACCCAACTTGGCTTCGCTGCAGGCAGCTACTGACGCCGGACACCGCGTGAAGGTGTGAGTCCATTGTCCCATTGATCTCTTCGATCAATGCTCCGCGCAAGCTCGCAGAGAGCAATAATCACTATTACAGGGTATTATAGAAGGAAATAACTGTACCGTGGAGGAGACATGCCTGCGCATACAAATTTTGACGCGGATATATGCACGGGCCACAATTCCACGGTAAACCGTCATAAAATGTATCTTGCAGCTTATATTAACCACAAGCAGCGAATAGCATACAGAGAATCATCTAACGCAGCCCCAATCTCTAATCTGTAAGTTGCCACTATCACTACAGCAACTTATCTGTAGCATTTTCTAACCCCAAAATCAGTCGTAAGTTGACATCCGAGGTACCTTCTCAGTCTTCAGCGATCTCGGCTTGCCCATCTCCGTTACAATTCCACCAGGTCCATCTCCGTTACAATCTCCCAAATAGCGCCCTCAATCGGGTCCCAGATGTAGTACTTGCTGCCAGAATGAAACATACACATGCAGTGGCCGGACTCGGGGGTGCCACACATGATCGGTTGGGGCGATTTCACGCCGTGGGCTTTGGCCACCCGGCTATCCCTGCCGTTGTCGCCCCAGCTGTAGAAGAGGTCAATCTGCTTTTTGTCTGTTGTCCAGCCCCTTGGTGGAATTATCTTGGATCATAGTCAGCAGAATAAACCTGGTACCTAGTCACGGAGAGCACGCACAGTCGTGTTGTGACGTAGAGAGTCAGATACACGATCCATGGAGGATTTGGCGAGGCTTCAGCGATCTGTCTGAAGTCGGACTTATTTCTAGCAGCACAGAAGAGAGATGATGCGGGAAATTTCGAAATTAAGGATGGCGGCAGTCCGTTAAAGTGTGTGTTGACGTCACTGGGAAAAAAGTGAATGGTTAGGGCATCAGCCTTGGCATTAGGCCATTCCGTCTGTGACTGGCTTATGCCTAGATACAAACAGATCTGATGCACCGATACGACAAAGTCTGAATTGTGGCACGAGGGTTACTTGTCCCATCTCGCAGTCGACCGTTTTCAACTTCCACAGCTGGTCGTCCCTACCTTCCACTGGCCATGACAGAAAATCTTCCGTTCAACGGTCAACTAAATCTACGGAACGCCTACAACTAGGACCGGAACCAGGTAAATTCCCCCTTCCGGGGGGATACGCTTAACCTATACCAATACGGCTGAGGTAAGAATTAACTCCTCAGGTGGCCCAGTTACCCAGTGTAAAGCCTCTGTTCTGACCATATGGCCTTTCAAATCTGCAGTCTTACCGACGGAGAAGACTTCCGTGCGGGACCTAACTTAACGCCTGATCAACACATCTATCGCGCCCCGAACCCAGTCTGGTGTTACCGGACCTATCGGGTACGGCTTAGCCAGGGTGTATGACTAGGGGGTCTTCAGAATGTTCAGTCCTATGTCAAAGGAGTAGGGGGCACGTGGCGTATAGGAATAGTAACTAGGGTGTACAATCAACTATTGAATTGACCATGGAGGGCCGTAGTAGCCCTCCATCTTGGACGCCTATATACCCATAGGTCTTGGCTGGCTCTTGAGGCTCCCAGGGCTCAGGGCCTTGAGCCTTCTGATCATCCTGAGCCATGGCTCCCGTAGCTCAGGCACTTATCTTTGTGAGCCTCCTGAGCCACTAGTGTCACGTGCCTGCTTAGCACCAGCTGCCAAGCCCCCTGTGTAATGTGATTCTGGCCGGAGGACTTGATTGAATTTTCTATGGGGGGAGCTAGCATCTAAGTATTTCCACAGGTCTTGGCGCTGTCCAGGCCTATTGCCACCGCCGCCAAGCCCAATTGCCACACTCTTCGAGATCACAGTAACATCTAGATGCTACAACGATTCGACCGACCACGGCAACCACCAGCTACTATGCCAAATTTTAGGGTGAGGCGACGTCTCCATAATGACCGCGATTACTGGAGCGTGTACGATCTACTGGAGCTTTTTCTGTCGTTTATGGTCCGGCTCCCAATGGTCCGACTAAAAGGAATTTTTATCTCCCTATAACAGCGGTCCATCCTGAAACCTACGGCGTTCCAGATAGGTAGGAATAGGCGCTGGACGCCCAGGCAGTAGCTTTCGTGTACATATACGCTAGAGATCCCTCAGATAGTAGAAATACACACAAGCTTCTCCGTAACAGTAAACGGGGGTGAAATGTATAGCTGTATCCCTATAACCGGGGCTCACCTTGGGCTCAGGGTGCGATGATTAGCAAAGGGGGGTGCGATGTATAGCGGTACCTGTTGGCAGGAATAGATGGAGAGACCTATGGGACAAAAGGGAGCGAGAGAGTTGTTGGAAAAGCGGCGGGGGACGAGTGCGTCTTTAGACTGGCGAAGGGTCGGGCTGGTAGATGGAGGTCGGGTTCGACGCCATGCTGGACGCGGCGGGCGGTGAGACCTCTAAACCGCAAGGGGTAGTCCACAGGTAGGCCGTTAACCATTTTTTTCGATGCTGCATCTACTTCGCCTTTGCTACTGCACCACCCTCCCAACCCAACTACTTGCCGGCCCTTCACACTTTCCTTTTCAGCCTTCCTTGCTTGCCGCCATCATTTGTTGGCCATCAGTCAAGGTCTCTTATATCGTGACATGACTCATAACGATAGTTACGCAACGCCGCCAGGTCTTCTGAGGATTCCGGCGTCAGCACGATTCCGATGACTACGTCCAGGTGATGCTATTAGGGGAATCAGTAAGTAGATGACCTCGGAAGAGCGGGTCAAAGCGATCTGCAGCTGACATAGTCTGTAGCCAAACCAGCAATTAGGTTCGTAGTACACCACACTCGAGTCTGTGCCAGTCTGTCTCGTCGCTGCTTGCACTAGAAAGCGGCCCTCTGCTAGTCAGTCGGCTGACGCACTTGCGCTTCAGGCGTCTTGCTCGCAGAGGCGGAGTCAAGCGTATTCAAATCACAATCTACGAACACATTCGTGACGTGATCAAAGGTCGACTCGGAGAGGTAGCCATTGATCAAAGCTTGGCAGCAAGGACAACGAGCACTGACCGTAAAAAGATTCTCTTCAAGCTCACAGAGATGCTGAAACTGATTGGTCAACAAGGAGGCCGTCAACGCAAAGTGGTCAATGATTCTTACCCACAGCCTCGAAAGGGGGTGGAGACTGGGCTAGACCATCACTACCGAGGATGTTAATTTCGCTGGGAAGCACGTGAGTTCAGCTATTGACTCTCTACGAAACTTGGCTGATGTGCTCTTTACAGTTTATGGATCGCCTATCTACGGCTTTGATCAAGTTTGTGTTCGGTCTCGCAATCGTTTAGTCAGGTCGCGCTACACCCGATAATAGATTTTATGCAAATGGGCCGTGTGAACCCTTGATTTGGTGGCTTCAAAGCGGGCGTCCGTGCAGTCTTGCTGGAAGACGGCACTCTTCTGAGAGTTGATATCTTGAGTGGATTGTGTAACACAAAGTCCACCTTTTCATGATCAATGCTCCGAGGAGCAGCACATGTCTGATACGCCATGACGCAGCATCATCCATGGCTAGATTTATTTTTGACGGGTGCACGGAGCATCGAGCCTGGTGTAACGGACTAGAGTATGCACGTCTACAAATTGCGGGGGGAAAGCGTTGCCAAGGCAAAGATAGAAACAGAGGAATGTGTGTCAAAACCCCACCCACCTGTTTTCAACCTCACGTGGCGTATGATGTGATAGCCAACCTCCACACCTTGGGTTGAGATCGAGTCACATAGCAGAGCGAAAATGAGCTCTCGCACCCGCACTATCTCTGAGCCCCCCTGATGCAAGTCCTCCTAGGTCTGCTTGGCAAGCGCTCCACAGCCTTAGTTTGGGGGGCCTTGCAAGCCACCGAGTTGTGTTGTGGGCTATCGAGTGCGATAAGAGGCTGTCCGCCAGTCCGTGCGAAACGTGTTGTCTAAAATGGCGTCCTCGCCCAGATTTTCAGTCATTCAACATATTTTCTTATTTCGTTACGCCATGCAATAGTCGCATTTGACCTGAGGCTATGCCGAATGGTTCACTATCTCCGGCGCTTGAAAAATTCCGTGGGCCATGGTTCGCCACGGTAAACTCCCAGATCACCTTTACATCTCACCACCTCAATCCCCTACTACTCCCACCTCTAACTCCTACTAAAACCCTCAACATATGTCACATCTGTTGGACTTCTGAACGAGACTTCTAGCAGTGCTCTCGCTGTAAGCGATCGCATCCCGGGCTTCAAGACGTCCGCAGGTGGGTGCGTTCATCCTTTGTGCACGCGACCAGTTTGGGAGATTGATCGTCAAGCTTCCATGTTTACCTTTTCATGCTTTGCTTGGGTAACGGACAACGAAGAATTGACGTCGTTTGTGTATGCAGCCTTCCTCAACTCGCTCCGCGCCAACCTCAGCTTGGGCGATGACTCGACGCCTCCCTCACTAGTTAGCACTCCAGACTCGCTTCGTCCAACGGCTATGGCCTCAACTGGCTCCCTTCCTCCGCCCTCACCGTCCCCCCTCGCTCAGCCACCTGCTGTTCCCGACGCCCCCTCAAATCCGCTTGACAACGTCCCTCCATTGACCACCACACTAGCGACGACGACCGATGACAAGATTGAAGGTCTCCGCTTGGTCGCCGACAGCGTCGCACAACAGCGCCAACTAGCTTCTAAAGCGCTCATCTTCCATCCGCTCACGATTGCTGTGGTAGTGGGCTTGCTTGCAGTAGCTGGGCAGTGGCTGTACGATGGCACCAGGGGAAGCTACGGCATCATAGCGACAACGTATGCTGGAATCATCATGGCCGTTCTATTAAGTGTGAGATGGGCAAGTGGTGGATATATAGATCTCGCAGAAGATGTCGGTACGTGGAAGTGGCTTGATAAGGAAAGCACTACAGGCAAAGAGGACGATATTATTCTCACCAAATTTGGCGAGGAAGCCATCGGCGCATTGGTGTTAAGAGGAGTTAGGAGTGACGATGGAGGTAATGTAGCGGCACCGCGCAAAAGGAGGCAGAACAATGCAGGCTCGAAAGGAGTGATCCGAGCTTGGACGGTAAAAAACAGATACAGACGGAAAGGCATCGGCCTTGGACTTTTAGAAGAGGCCATCAAAGTATGTGCGGACAGAGGGTGGAGTGGGCCTGCTTATGCAGACGACCATGCCAATAGTGGAAGAGTATTGCCTAGTATTTTCAATGGCGGATTTGATCGAAGGGAGAAGATGGCCAGGGATATTTTGGAAAGAGCCATTGAGCAGAGTGTGGGATCGCCCATGAGTGGGGGAGGAAGGGGTGGGAAGGGTAAGAAATAGGTTGTTAGGTTGTAGAAACGATTTGACATGTATCATGGAAAGGACGGGTTCCTGTTCAAGTGGCCTCTGTTGTTCTATTGTAGCCAGACATGCCACGCGTAATCTCGACACGTCAAAAGGAGCTTTCAGGGTACTGAAATGTAATAACTATTGGCTTGTGCTGAAACGTGGCGTTGGGAACCAAAGCTTGGCAGCGGAAAGATGGGGCTGACATATCGAATTGCGGCCAGCCAACCTAGCGTACCCCAATCTTCTCAAACCCCATGAACAACTGAGGGCGTGTAAGCCGCTGACAACTACGTTGGCCTCTTCGCTACTGCGGACCGGAAACCTGGCGACAACCCGGGGACTTCGAGCCTCCCGGGCGCTGGCGAGCACATGTTCTCACTCTATCGTAGGGAATAAACGGAAAGGTGGATTTGCTATTCAAGTGCCGAGATGGCAATCAAAGAACACATTGAGCAGCCAACAGCCACTGTCTCAGCCACAGCGGTGAGCGCTGTAACTGCCATTCCGACTACGGTTGTCTACATGAAAGGAACGTTCTTTAACTTGACACGTTCTGCGCGAGATCTCTTCCGTTTCCCCTTACGGCTCGTGACCACATTTGATCGAATTGTGTCGGATGCGTCTCACCAGTTTCTTGGAACCGGTTCAAGAGTAGCAGGGGCCAGCGCGATGGCCGAAGCTGCTCAGGCGACCGGCGGTCAACAGGCTGGGCCCCTTGGATGGAGACGGGCATTTGGCGAAGCGCTCTCACTCAGCAATACCAGGAGTTACTGGGGCATGCTTCACTACGTTACGTCGCGCTGGGCATTCGTAACTTTCTCCCTGGTATTTTCAACAATGAAAAAGGCTTGTTGGGTAGCACGTATACTGATCATATCCAGGCGCTGGTACTGAATCGGGTCACCGTCTACGCCTCTACGCGACAACGAATATTCTTAACGTGGGACAAACGCCTCGCTCTTCGCATACTACCTATTCTGCTACTCATAGTCCAGATACGGAGCTTGCTGCAAGCGATCCAGTGCCAGACTTCTCCAGACTTCTCTCTCTACCGGTATGGTGACGAAAACAAGTACAATCCGCTTGACTGGCCGAGCGAAAGCGGCTTCCTACACGGGCTGTCCTCCACCCTGGCCTTCTCTAGCGACTCTGCTTCCTGCGATGCAATCGGGATGAGTAGAACAGGCGGTGTCCGCCCTCGTTATGGCTCCTTTTCCCTGCTCTGGCCAACCTTTCTCCGTCTGTCACTGTCCCATCTGACCGAGACCTTGTCATGTGCATTGCAGCAGCAACCTGTCATGACTGAAGTTGGAATGTCGGTGTTTGAGCATTCGCTCGCATTTGCCGAGACAGAGACCATGATATCACAGATTTTGGGTATCGGCCTCTTCCGGTCTTCTACGGCCAGTGGCCCCCTGAAGGCTGGAAATGCGACGGCTGTGTCCACTACGACTAATAAGGCCGTCTCAAACATGATACGGGTGCCGACTTCGGCAACTAATAGGGCTATCCTGGACGCAGCTTCATCGCTAACTGGTCCGCATTTACTTGACCGCGTAAATGTACCTGTGGAGGTGCTTCTCGTTGCTTTATTGTCGAGCTGTAACTCACTTACAGCGAACATTATCGCCGTTCTGAATAAACAGCGTTTTCTACGACTGCTCAACACGGGCTTTTGGGGTGTCGGCTTTATGAGTGCATTTGTCTGGGGCTTCTGGGGTGTGGGTGTCGATTATGGGCAAGTATCGAGGACGTCAACCTCGGGTGTCTCCTTCACCAACGTGAGTGGCATGCTACTCTTTCCAACAGTATGCATTGTGGGCTTTGTACCACATCTACTGGTTCTCGTGGGCATCACAATTTGTACTGGAATCTACATACTCGCGCTGCTCTTCACAGCTTGCTCCTTGGACACCAATCCCTTAATCCAACAACCACAGAGGGCTAATCTGTGGACGAAATTGCGCCTTGCTCACGAAAATCTTCAGGCGACCATCCAGCTCCGCACTATCAACATTAAATGGCACGAAGACTTTTACACTGCCTTGCTGAGAGTGGGCTTCGTGGCTCTAACGGCGGCTTCAGAAGCAGTGTTCTTCCATGAAGGTCGATCGGTCGAGGCGCGGCGGTTCACGTGGCTCGAAGAGGAAACGCTGGATGCAATTGAAGCATCAACCCCCATGATGCCAGGCGGTGGGCGCCATGCTATGATACCGTCGACCTTTCAGATCTCCGAAGAGTATGGAGTGCCTCCAGGCGGATCTAAAAGTCAAATCACATGGGAGAGTGGCTACGCCAAAGAGCGCAAGCTCGACAAGGAGAAGAAGAGGAGCACGGAGACAGATGGTGCTGTGATAGTTTACCCACAGGCTGCACCAGATGGTGTGGGTGCTGTTCAGCGTTCAACACGGTTCTACCTGCTCTTTATCTTCATGCGTGGAGTCTATTTTCTAATTGGTGGTTGGCTTGCATATGGATTCGGGGTACTTCTCGATCGGCTTGGTGTTACTGGTCGACCACGTTGGCTACGGAAGATTGTGGGCAAGTCTCTAAAGAAGGAGGCAATCGAGAAGGAGAGAGATGCCAGAAAGAAAAGGTCCTCGGTGGACTTTTGGCTAATGGGTGAGAAGCGGGGCAGAGATTAAGCGGATTTGTCGCCTTATCCGAAGGCAAACGCTCGATTGGGGGCAGGGGCTTACCTCTCCCCGCAAGCGGGGAGAGGGAGCGCGCCGCGATCGTGGCGGCGCTTATGTCAGGGCTTCGGCGCTTCGCGCCGCTCGCGCATCAGCCCTTCCTGCGCCACCGAGGCCACCAGCGTGCCGTCGCGCGTGAAGATCAGCCCGCGGCGAGAAGCCGCGGGCAGCCGTGCAGGTTGGGGCTGTCCTGGGCGTAGAGCAGCCATTCGTCGGCGCGGAACGGCCGGTGAAACCACAGCGCGTGGTCGAGGCTCGCGGCCATGATGTTGCGGTCGAACACGGTGCGGCCGTGCGGCAGCAGCGCGGTGTCGAGCAGCGTCATGTCGGACGCGTAGGCCAGCACGCATTGATGGATCGCCGGATCGTCCGGCAGCGGCCCGGTGGCGCGCATCCAGATGTTGAAGCGGCCGTCCGGATTCGGCTTGCCGAGGTAGCGGCCGAATTCGACCGGCCGCAGTTCGATCGGCCGCTCGCGCTCGTAATAGTGGCGCACCGGCTCCGGCATGCGTCGGCAGGATCGTTCTCCTTGATCTCGGCTCGCTCGGCAGCTCCTCCGGGTGCGGCACGTCCGGCATCTTCGCCTGTGGTCAGGCCCGGCTCGTCGGCATGGAACGACACCGACATGGAGAAGATCGGCTGGCCATGCTGGATGGCGATGACGCGCCGCGTGGTGAAGCTCTTGCCGTCGCGGATGCGGTCGACCTCGTAGATGATCGGCACCTTGGGATCGCCGCCGAGCAGGAAATAGGCGTGCAGGGAATGCGGCGGCCGGCCCTCGACGGTGCGGCATGGCGGCGACCAGCGCCTGGCCGATCACCTGGCCGCCGAACACGCGCTGCCAGCCGACCTGCGGGCAGCGGCCGCGGAACAGGTTCACCTCGAGCGGTTCGAGGTCGAGGATGGCGAGCAGGTCCGGCGACGGCGGACGACATGACGGCACCGGCTATCGGGTCAGTCGCAGTGGATATACTTGCCGGCGCATGGCCGAGATCGACGAAACGGCCGATCTCGAGAGCGCGACCGACGTGCTGATCGGCGGCGGCGGCTTTGCCGGCCTGGCGCTGGCGATCGCGCTGCGCCAGGGGCTCGGCGACAGCTTCGCCGTCACGGTCGCCGATCCGGCGCTTGGCGGCGGCCACGCCGGCGACGCGCGCGCCTCGGCGATCGCGGCGGCGGCGCGGCGGCTGTTCGAGGCGATCGGCGTCTGGGACGCGGTCGCCGACGGCGCGCAGCCGATCCTCGACATGGTGGTCACCGACAGCCAGCTCGACGACGCGATGCGGCCGGTGTTCCTCACCTTCGGCGGCGAGGTCGAGCCGGGCGAGCCGTTCGCCCACATGGTCGAGAACGGGCCGCTGGTCGACGCGCTGGTCGAGCAGGCGAAGGCGGACGGCGTCGAGCTTGCGCGCCGACCGCGGTCGACGCGACTTCGAGGCGCGGCGCGCGGATGCGCGTCGACGTCGCGCTCGCCGACGGCGACACGATTGCGGCGCGCTTGCTGGTCGCCGCCGATGGCGCGCGCTCGCGATCCGCGAGCGCGCCGGCATCGCGACCCATCGGCTGGGACTACGGCCAGTCCGCCATCGTCACCACGGTCGCGCACGAGCGCGATCACGACGGCCGCGCCGAGGAGCATTTCCTGCCCGCCGGGCCGTTCGCGATCCTGCCGCTGACCGGCAACCGCTCCTCGATCGTCTGGACCGAGGAGAAGCGCGAGGCCGAGCGCATCGTCGCGCTGCCGGACGCGGAGTTCCACGCCGAGCTCGAACGCCGCTTCGGCCTGCAACTCGGCGACATCGAGGTCGGCCGGGCCGCGCCGCGCCTTTCCGCTCGGGCTGTCGGTGGCGCGCTCGTTCATCGCCGAGCGCATCGCGCTGGTCGGCGACGCCGCGCATGTGATCCATCCGATCGCCGGGCAGGGGCTCAACATCGGCCTGCGCGATGTCGCGGCGCTGGCGGAGGCGATCGTCGATGCGGCGCGGCTCGGCCTCGATCTCGGCGGGCCCGACGTGCTCGAGCGCTATCAGCGCTGGCGGCGCTTCGACACCATGGCGATGGGCGTCGCGACCGACGGCCTCAACCGGCTGTTCTCCAACCGCTCCGACGCGCTGCGGCTCGTCGCGCGACGTCGGCCTCGGCCTGGTCGATCGCCTGCCGGCGCTCAAGGGCCTGTTCATCCGCGAGGCCGCCGGCCTGACCGGCGACGTGCCGAAGCTGCTGCGGGCGAGGCGCTGTAGCGACATGCTTCACTCGAGGATGCGCGCGAACGCATCCGACTCGGTTCACCCGATCCATGCGAGTCGTCACGCCGCTCGGATGACCGTGCTCGGCGAAAAGCTTACGACAGCGGCACCACCGCGATGTGCTCCTTGAACGCCGGGCGCGCCGAGATCGCCGCGTACCAGCGCTCGAGATTCGGCAGCGCCGGGCGCTCCGGCACGAGCTGCAGGTAGCGGTAGACCATGATGCCGACCGGGATGTCGCCGTAGGAGAACTCTCGCCGGCCATGAATAGCGTCTTGCCGAGCTGCGCGTCCAGCATCTTCGCGGCGGCGATGGTCTTCTCCTTGCCGGCCTCGATCGCCGTCGGATCGCGCTTCTCCGGCGGCGTGCGGATCAGGCCCCAGAACACCGGCGTGATCGCCGGCGCCAGCACCGAGAGCTGCCAGTCCATCCACTTCTGCGCGCGGGCGCGGGTCCGCAGGTCGGCCGGCTCCAGCGTGCCGGCGCCGTGCTTGGCGGCGAGATAGCGCACGATCGAGTTCGATTCCCACAGCAGGAAGCCGTCGTCTTCCTCGAGCGTCGGCACCAGCCCGTTCGGGATTCATCGCCAGATAGGCCGGCTCCTTGTTCTTGCCGAACGGCGCCGCCGATGTCGATGCGCTCGTGCGGCAGCCCCAGCTCGCCGACCGCCCACATCGCCTTCTGCACGTTGGACGAGGTGTTGCGGCCCCAGATTTTCAGCATGCGATTCCTCCCAGTCTCCGCCATGCTCGGGCTGTCCGGCCATCCCGACGATCGACGCCATGTTGCGACGTGGATCCCGGACAAGCCCGGGGATGACGTGAACGGATCGAGCATCGAGCTCAATCCAGCCGCCGCGCCTCTTCCGGCAGCATGATCGGGATGCCGTCGCGGATCGGATAGGCGAGCTTGGCGGCGCGCGAGATCAGCTCCTGCTTCTCGGCGTCGTATTCCAGCGGGCCCTTGGTCAGCGGGCAGACCAGGATTTCCAGCAGCTTCGGATCGACGCTGCCGGCGGGGCGGTCGGTGGGCGAGGTGGTCATGGCGATCGACTCTAGTCGGACCGAGCGCGGCTTATGCGTCTACTGCAGCGGCGTCTCGCCGCCGTCGGCGGTCTTCTTGGCGAGCTCCATCTCGGTGACGGCGACCAGGATTTCGGCGCGGGTCTTGAGGTCCGGCGCCTCCAGCAGCGCCTGCTTCTCGGCGGCGCCGTAGGGCGACATCATCGCCAGCGCGTTGACCAGCGCCTCGTTGGGCGCGCTCTCGATGCCCTCCCAGTCGGCCTTGAGATTGTTGGCCTTGAGGAAAGCGGTCAGCGCTTCGAGCAGCGCCTTGCGGTCGACCTCGTCCTCGCCCTTGCGGGCGATGAAATCGTCGGCGAACGGCGCGATAGCTGACGCGGCACTGGCGATAGGCGGTCGGCGACCTTGAGCTCCTCCTCGACGCGGAAGCGCGCGACGCCGGTGAGCTGGATCAGGTAGCGGCCGTCGCCGGTCTCGGCGAGCTGGGTGATGCGGCCGACGCAGCCGACCTTGAACAGATTCGGGCTTGTCCTCGGTGCCGGGATGCGCGCGGGATCCGGCTGGATCATGCCGATCAGCCGGTGGCCGTCGCGCAGCGCGTCGTCGACCATCGCGAGATAGCGCGGCTCGAAGATGTTGAGCGGCATCTGCCCGCGCGGCAGCAGCAGCGCGCCCGGCAGCGGAAACACCGGGATCACCTCGGGCAGATCGGCGGAGCCTGCGATAGATCGCGTTCATCGGCATGGTCGCCTCCGACTCCGCCGTCGACCGCCGGCATGCAGGACGATTACGCAGAACAAGATCGACGACAGCCGCTTGCGGCCGGCGACCGTCGCCTCGTCGGTCGGACCCCAGGCCTCGAAGAACTGCACGAGCTGCTTGCGCGCGCCGTCCTCGTTCCATTTGCGGTCGCGCTTGACGATCTCGAGCAGATGATCGACCGCCTCCTGCGCGCTTGCCCTTGGCGTTGAGCGCGACGGCGAGATCGAAGCGCGCCTGATGGTCGAGCGGATTGGCCGCGACCTTCTGCTCCAGCTCGCCGATCGGGCCGACCGACTTCGCCTGCTCGGCGAGCTCGAGCGCGGCGCGCGCGGCGGCGACGCGCGGCGTCGTTGCGCTTGGCCTCCGGCACCATGGCGCAGCGTCTGCTTGGCCTGCTCGATCTCGCCGGTCTCGACGTAGCAGCGCGCGAGGCCGGCGAGCGCCGGCGACGTTGGCCGTCGTCCTCGGCCAGCATCTCGGCATAGATCTCGGCCGCGCCGGCGGCGTCGCCCTGCGGCCAGCGCCGCGTCGGCCGCGTTCGAGCAGATCCTTGTCCTCGCCGCCGACCTTGCCCTTGGTCAGCCGCTCGATGAACGCCGTCGACCTGGCTTTCCGGCAGCGCGCCCATGAAGCCGTCGGCCGGCTGGCCGTTGACGAAGGCGATCACCGCCGGGATCGACTGGATGCCCATCTGGCCGGGGATCGCCGGATGCTCGTCGATGTTCATCTTGACCAGCTTGACCTTGCCCTTGGCGGCCTTGACGACCTTTTCGAGGATCGGCGTGAGCTGCTTGCAGGGCCCGCACCACGGCGCCCAGAAATCGACCAGCACCGGCTGGCGCTTCGACTCCTCGATGACGTCCTTCATGAAGGTCTGGGTGGTGGTGTCCTTGATGAGACCTCGGGCGCGGCCGCCGCCGCTCCCCCGCTGTTCCAACATCGTCATCGTGTTCCTCGCCTGGCGCCCGGCTGCCGGGCTGCCCCCGACCATGCGTCTGTTGCCTGATTAAATGGGCCGGGAACCGGCCAAATGCAATCGGGCTCAGGCGGCTCGGCAGCGGGGCCGGCGACCGGCACGATCCGCGGCTGATGGCCGGTGGCTCGCAGGAATTTCACCAGGTCGTCGCGGGCGATCGAGGTGGTCATGGTGTTGACCAGCGGATGGGCGTTGAGGATGGCGTGCGCCATCAGCGCGGCGTCGAGCACGACGGTGACGCGGCCGCTCGGTGTCGTTGATGGCGCCGAACGGCGTCACCGCGCCCGGGCTCGACGCCGAGCATCTCCCGCATCAGCTCGGCCGAGCCGAACGAAAAGCGGCCGGTAGCGCCGAGCCGCCGGTGCAGCGATTTCAGCTCGATCGCGGCGTCCTCCAGCGCGACGACCAGGAACAGCGCGCCCTTCTTGTCCTTGCAGGAACAGGTTCTTGGTGTGGCCGCCGGCGATCGTGCCGCGCAGCGCCTGGCGATTGCTCGACCGTGAACAGCGGCGGGTGGGTGACGGTCGGTGCGCGATGCCGAGCCGGTCGAGAAAGGCGAACAGGTCGTCGGGGGTGGCGGGCATGGTTGCAGTGGTCGGTCATGGGGCGCTTTAGTGACGTTTTTCGGCTCGGTTGCAAAGGCCGGGCGGTTTTGGCTATAGGAACGGCTCTGGCGGCTTTGGCTATAGGACGGCCTGGACGGCTTCCGGCCGCCATACCCAACGGATGCGGGTGTAGCTCAGGGGTAGAGCACGACCTTGCCAAGGTCGGGGTCGAGGGTTCGAATCCCTTCGCCCGCTCCAATAAATACGGGCCTTTCTGCGTTTTCCGCAAAAGGCCGCCCCGGTGCGGGTAAGCACTGGGTAAGCACGGCGGCGAGACTTGCCCCTTTCGACTTCCCTGCGCCGCGATAGTATTCCGCATAGGGGGCATGGCGTTGGTCGTGCGGGGGCAGCTAAAACGCGCGCCATCGCAGCAGTGGTAGCTGCACTGACGCTCTGCGGTTGCATCTACTTCAATCCAGGGCTACGCTGATCGAGAACTGCCGGCCAGCGGCAAACTCCAACACATTGCAGTCTATATCGCGGCCCCAGGTCCGCTGGCCTTGAGTATGCAGTCCAGCGTGGCCGAGGAGGCCAGGAAACGTGGCCTGGTGGCAGAAGACGCACAGTCAATTCTGCCGCCCACCCGTCGTTACACGGAAGCCGAAGTGCGTAGGGCGCTCACTGAGCGGAGAGTGGATGGGGTTCTGTCATCACGGTGGCCGATAGCGGCGTCACGGCGCAGTATGCCGGCACGATATTTCAGTCGAGCTACAGCGGCGTGATGTCAGCAGATGGCACGGCGACACGCGTTGGTAACACTACGGTCGGCTCCGCCAGAGGTACCTATTCTGGATCTTCCTTTGGTACATCAACGCCGACCTATCGGTACTCTCGTCGAACGGTGTTTTCCGCCAAACTCATTGAACCTTCATCGGCGCGAAGCCTCTGGATAGGCAACGGCGAGGTCGATGCCGGCGGCGGAAAAGGATTAGTTGGCCGGTTGATCGTTTCTGATGGTGTAAGTTCTTCGAACTCGATTGGGGCAATCTTCGACGACTTGGAGAAGAAGGGTCTAATCTAAGCTTTGCAACGTCGAATGGGAGTATGAGAGACGGCCAGAGGTTTGTTATTTCTGAACGAGATTCCGGTTATTATACGACCGCGCCTCAGAATGACAAATGAAGTACGTGCTGCTGGTCACATGGTTCGCCTACAGCCAGCCGCCTAGCAGCTATCAGACCGTATTCAATTCAGCCGAGGCGTGCGCCCAAGCGCAGCAGGCAATTATCGGCGAGGTCAACGTTTCTTGGATGAACTCAAGGTCGCCGCCCAGGCCGGCTAGGGCGCGCGGCCAGTACTTGGCGGCGTCAGCGGCGGCTCCCACAGTTTCCGCCGTCTGCACGCCGCAGGGATAGCTTACAGCGCTGAGTACGGAGGGGCCGCGTGAAGAAGCGGGAACCAGCCTTCCTGTAGCATCTGGTGTGGATGGTATAGGGCCGGTCCTCGCGCCTTCAATCCGCGCTTTGCGAGCGCTTCGGGCGTGCCAAGTCCGACACAGATCACAAAATCCAGCTTCCTCCGATCCCACGCGCAGCCGTGAAATACTTGGGCATCGGTTTCCATCTTTGCCTCAAAAATAAAGAGCTATTTCGAAATTAGGTCCTGAAGGTAGCACATCGCACCTACTTCCGCAGCGCGTCGGAGGTCTTCTCCTTGTCGCCCTGCGTACGGTTGAAGTTGGCCTGTTTCTGCGCGGCGGACGCGGAAGTAGTCGCAGCGTCGGTGTCCTCCTTGTCGGACTTGAGCCCGCCTGAAAGCCCGACGGAAACACCGTTCATCGGCGCGCCACCGGCAAATGCCGGATGCCCCCGGCTTGGTAGTGTCTCAGTTTGAATTTTTGGAGCAGGTTAGCATCGCCCTGCGGATTCCGATGTTATTAGGTGGAACAGCGGGGCACGGGAGAACTAGGCTAAGCCGCAACGGGAAGTCACCTCTCACGATTTTGACCCCTCGCGCCACTAGTCGAACAATCTTGCGGCTGGTTTTTGTGCGTGAAATTAGGACCGCTGATGCTTGCCCGATTAACGAGAGACTTAGCCGCTGCAGTGAGTGCGGTCGATGCGCGCCGCCCAGTGGCAGTGAACAAGCGTAGCGGGATCGAATTCGAGCCGGGCCTCGGGCCTCATTCGGAAGCAGAAACCTTCTCGCTGCTCTTAAATGAAACACGGCATGCAAACCCAGGTTGGATTACTGAGTTGCACTACTCAGTGCCATACGCCGCTGGCTCGAGGCAGCGATGCGACGCTCACGTTGTTACGGCAGATGGCGAACTCTTCGTCGAGGGTAAGCTCCTGCGGCTCAAGGGCGACAACGGCAAGCCCAATGACAACATGTTGATGCATATCCTCTCACCGTATCCTCAGCATCGCAGTGCGCTGACCGACTGCCTCAAGCTCAGCCGCTCTCAATTCGGCGGTGAGAAGGCGATTGTGGTTGTTGGCTACGGTTACACTGACATACCACTGGAGCCGGCAATCGACGCCTTCGAGAGGCTTGCCGCCACGCTCGTGGATATCGGCCAACGCCACGAGGCCACCTTCTCCGGCCTGTGTCATCGCGTGCATCAAGAGGGCAGGGTCATGGCCTGGCGAGTGGGAGCGGCTCGATGACCACCATCGCTCCGGCAGTGCGCTCCGAGATGATGAGGAGCATCCGCAAGGTCAATACTGGCCCGGAACGGGCAGTTCGCCGGTTGCTGCGGCAGCTCGGCCTCAGGTATCGGCTGCATGCCGCTGAGCTGCCTGGTAGCCCGGACATTGTGTTTCGGAAGCGCCGCAAGGCGATCTTCGTGCACGGCTGCTTCTGGCATCAACATGAGGGCTGCAGGCTCTCCAAGCGCCCGGCCGCACGCCCGGAGTACTGGCTACCGAAGTTCGCCCGCAACAAAACACGCGACAGCGCCGCTCTCGCAAAGTTGGCGGCTGCGCGCTGGCAGACGCTCGTGGTGTGGGAGTGCGAGCTGGGCGAAGAGAACCGGCTGAAAGCGAAGCTTGCCCGCTTTCTAAACGCCGACAGCGACCAGTGACGTGCCCCACACGCTGGCGCGGTAGCCTTTGCCAGTTCCTGGATGCGCCTCGTACGTGCCGCGAAGGGTGAGGTACTGCTTCGGCACTGCCGCAGGGCGTTCTGGAGGTGGAGGCGCTCCAGCACTCTTGATCGCGAGCTTGAGCCGCCCCCGCTTTGATCGACCCAGCAACTGGGCGCTAATCTCTCGGGCAAGGACCTCTGCCAGCAACGAGGGCACCGCGTTGCCAAGCTGTCGCTGCGCATCCGTATACGAGCCCGCAAACTTGACGTCCTTCGGGAAGGTCTGCAGCCGCGCCATCTCGCGCACGCTGAGGCGACGATTGTTCCAGTGAAAGGGGCCGGTCGCGGGACCTGGCTGTGCTTGGATCGTCCACGAGGGAGTGTCCTTCGCCAGCTTCAACAGGAAGGACCAGTACCTTCTTCTCCACCCAAACAGCGGCTCACCTCCACCACGCTCCGTATGCCAAAGGTAGTTCTTGCCCTCCGGGATCGACGGGAGCAGGTCGGCCCATTTGCCCTTAAGCCGCAGGTCGCCGTCAGTCTTGATGGCTGCTCCCTGCCTGAGCGCATCCCAAGTGGTGAGGTGAGGTTTGCGTCCGCCCCCCTCTGGCTCGTCGATAGTCGCATGAGTGGCCACGGGAAATCTAAACGCAGTCCCGTCGCGTGCCCCAACGAGGAACAACCTCCGTCTGAGCTGAGGCACGCCGAAGTCAGCAGCGTTCAGGACAGCCATTGAGGGCGCATAACTCGTGCCTTGGCGGGAGTTGATCTCGTTCAGACGGGCCCTGATGTGCTGCAAGCCCTCGTCCTTCCCGCGAAACCCCAAACCCTCGACGTTCTCCAATAGGAAGGTGCGCGGCTGGGTGTCCTCCAGCACTCGCAAGAAGTTTTCGAGGGTGGATGCTCGGGGGTCGTCTAGACGTTTGGTTGACCCAGTAGCCCAGAAGCCGGATTTTGAGAACGGCTGACATGGTGGTCCGCCGATCAAGACATCCGGCTCGCCGCGCCGCAGCTTCGCCGTTGTAAGAATGCGACGAGACTTCACCTGATTGACGTCTTCACAGATTATCGGCCATTTCCGGTTCAGCCGCAGGGTTTTTGCGGCTACCGCATCCAGCTCGATAGCAACTGCCGTGCGGAAACCTGCAGCCTCGAACCCGTAGTCCAACCCACCAGCGCCGGTATAGAGGCTAATGGCAGTAAACTTCTTCATGCCGCCCTCGCCGCTGCTGCTTCGAGAACCGACACGGCGTTAGCGTTCCAGTTCTGGTTGATGCGGACGTTGTTATTGATTTTGCCCACGCACCGCGGAGGAGATGCGCCGTGCACTCAGCGAGTCCCACACCCAATGGGATGTGGTGCTGGCCGACTTCAACCTTCCCGCCTTCAGCGCCACCGCCGCGCTGCATCTGCTCAAGCACATGGGACAGGATGTTCCCTTCATCGTCATGTCCGGCGCGATCAGCGAAGAGACCGCAGTCGAGGCCATGCGCGCCGGCGCTCACGATTACGTCTCCAAGGAGAATCTGGCGCGGCTGGTCCCCGCTATCGAACGCGAGATGCGCGAAGCGCGCGCCCGCCGTCTGAGGCTCGACGCCGAACAGGCCCTGCGCACCAGCGAGGAGCGATTCCTGGGCCTGGTTCAGGCCATGCCCGTCGGCCTGATGATCGTGGAGCCGAACGGCACCGTCCGGTATGCGAACACCACAGTCGAACACCTGCTCGGCTATGGCGAACAGGAGTTGCGCAGCGGCGCGGTGGCCTTCGGCAGTATCTTCGGGGCGGATGGCCCGGCGGTACTCGCGCGCTTGCAGGCTGCCACCACGGCAGAGCCGCGCCGCCCCTTTGAAGCGATGTGCCGCACCCGCGCCAACGATCAAGTCCCTGTATTGATCGCCCTCGCTCCGCTGGCGCCGGAGAGTTCTTCCGCGACCCCGGCAACGCCGGAACAGATCGCCATCTTTTTCGTCGACCTCACCGAGCAGAAGCGCAGTGAAGAGGTCATGCGCCGGACGGAGAAGCTGGCCGCCACCGGACGGCTAGCCGCCTCCATCGCGCATGAGATCAACAACCCTCTGGAGGCGGTCACCAACTGCCTCTTCCTTATCGGCTCGGGCCAGCTCGATGCCCGGTCGCAGGAATATCTCCGCATCGCACAGCAGGAGCTGGACCGCGTCACCCACATCACCACCCAGACGCTGCGCTTCTACCGCCAAAGCACCAGGCCGGTCGAATCCAACGTAAACGAGCTCCTCGATAGCGTGATCTCCCTTTACGAACCGCGATTGCGTGACTATTCCATCGCCATCCAACGGCGCTACAAAGACGTGCCCCTTTTGCATGCCTTCGAGGGCGAGATACGCCAGGTGCTGGCCAACTTCATCGGAAACGCCATCGACGCCATGCATCGCCATGGCGGACGCCTCATACTGCGCAGTGCGAGCGGCCGCGACCCCCGCACCGGCGTGGAGGGCGTTTACGTCACCGTGGCAGATACAGGATGCGGCATGGATGCCGCCACTCGCTCCCGCATCTTTGAGCCCTTCTTCTCCACCAAGGGCACCACCGGCACCGGCCTGGGTCTGTGGGTAAGCCAGACCATCATCGACAAGCACGCCGGGCGCATCTACATCCGCAGCCGCGTCCCGCAGCGGCCGCAAGCCGCAGGCGGCACGGTCTTCCGCATCTTTCTTCCGCTCCAGTCCACCGGCGTCAGCCCGACTCATAGCGATCTCTGAGCCTCGAGTCGTGCTCTAATCCCGCAATAAGCAACACTCTCCCCTTCCCACGCTTCTGAGTCGAAGAACCCCTCAGCGAACATTCGCAGCATTCCAGAAAGAGCACGAACGTATGGCACGCACATTACTGCCCGGAAAACCATATCCGCTGGGCGCAAAGTGGAGCAGCAAGGGAACAAACTTCGCCATCTACTCGGAGAACGCGACCGGCGTCGACCTTTGCCTCTTCGACGATCAAAATAACCAGATCGAGTCGCTGCCGCTGGAAGAATGCACCGCCTTCGTCTGGCATGGTTTCGTTCCCGGCATCCGTCCCGGCCAGCACTACGGGTATCGCGTGCACGGTCCGTGGGACCCCGAAAAAGGCCACCGCTTCAACGAGAAGAAACTGCTCGTCGACCCGTACGCGCAAGCCATCGTCGGCGAGGTCCATTGGGATCAGTCCATCTATCCCTACACCTTCGGCGAAAACGATGCCGACCTGAACAGGAACGACGAGGACAGCGGACCCGGCATGCCCAAGTCGATCGTCACCGACCCGGCATTCGACTGGACGGGCGACCGCCGGCTGCGCATTCCGCTCGCCGATTCCATCATTTATGAAGTCCATGTGCGCGGCTTCTCCATCAACAACCCGGCAATTCCCGAAGAGCTGCGCGGTACCTACGCCGGCCTCGCTCATCCCACCAACATCGCGTACCTGAAGAAGCTCGGCATCACCGCCGTGGAGCTGCTGCCCGTCCACCAGTTCATCAATGACGCCCATCTCGTCGAGCAGGGGCTCACCAATTACTGGGGTTACAACACGCTCGGCTACTTCGCGCCCGCCGAACGTTACAGCTCGGACAAGACACCCGGCGCCTCGGTGCGCGAGTTCAAAACCATGGTGAAGGAGCTGCACAAGGCCGGCATCGAAGTCATCCTCGACGTGGTCTACAACCACACCTGCGAGGGCAACCAGATGGGCCCGATGCTCAGCTTCAAAGGCATCGACAACACCGTCTACTACCGCACCATGGCCGACGATCCGCGCTACTACATGGACTACACCGGCACCGGCAACACGCTGAACGTCCGCCACCCGCAGGTGCTCAAGCTCATCATGGACTCGCTGCGTTACTGGGTCACCGAGATGCACGTCGATGGCTTTCGCTTCGATCTCGCCGCCACACTCGCGCGCGAGCTGCATGACGTGGACCGGCTCTCCGGCTTCTTCGACATCATCAACCAGGACCCGACGCTCGCCGACGTCAAGCTGATCGCCGAACCCTGGGACGTGGGCGATGGCGGCTACCAGGTCGGCAACTTCCCCGTCATCTGGGCGGAGTGGAACGGCAAATACCGCGACACCGTGCGCAAGTTCTGGAAGGGCGACGATGGCCAGCTCTCGGATCTCGGCTACCGGCTCACCGGCTCCAGCGACCTCTACCAGCACGATGGCCGCCGCCCCTACGCCAGCATTAACTTCGTCACCGCCCACGATGGCTTCACCCTGCGCGATCTCGTCAGCTACAACGAGAAGCACAACGAGGCGAACAAGGAAGACAACAAGGACGGCACCAACGACAACGAGTCCTGGAACATGGGCGTCGAAGGCGACACCGACGACGAGGCTATCAACGACGCGCGCGATCGGCAGATGCGAAACTTTCTTGCCACGCTCATCCTTTCGCAAGGCGTGCCCATGATCTGCGGCGGGGACGAGCGCGGCCGCACGCAATACGGTAATAACAACGCCTTCTGCCAGGACAACGAAATCAGTTGGTATGACTGGAACACCAGCGAGCGCAAGCAACTGCTCATCGACTTCACCAGCCACCTCGTCCATCTGCGCAGAAAGCACAACAACTTCCGCCGCCGCAAATTCTTCCAGGGCACGGCGATTCATAATTCGGATGTCCGCGATATCGCCTGGTACGAGGCCAGCGGCGCAGAGTTGGACGAAGGCGCATGGAGCGCGCCCTGGGGCCACAGCCTCAGCTTCATGCTGAATGGCCGCACCCTCAACACCAAAGACCAGCACGGCAATCCCGTGATGGACGACTCTTTCCTGATCCTGATCAACGCGTACCATGAGGGAGTCGAATTCAAACTTCCGCCATGCCCCTGCAATGGATACTGGGAGTGCATGATGAACACCGACGAACGGCACGAGGAGTTCGAGCGCCGCAAGGTGGATGAGACCGTCATCGTCGCCGGCCGCTCCATGATGCTGCTCACCGAATGTGGAGCCGAAACCAATCTTGATGAAGCAGGACCGGAGGATCGTGACTGAACCAATCCGCTGTGGCGTCATCGGCTTTGGCCTTGCCGGCCGCGTCTTTCACTCTGCCGTCATCGACGCAACCGACGGACTCGAGCTCGCGGCAATCGTGCAACGCAACGGCGATGCCGCGCAGAAGGCCTATCCGCAGGTGCCTGTCTACCCGTCGCTCGATGCGATGCTCGCCAAGGCCGCGCTTGATGTCGTCGTCGTCGCGACACCGAATGACACCCACGTGCCCATGGCGGAGCAGTGCCTGCGCGCCGGAAAGCATGTGGTCATCGACAAGCCGGTGGCCGTCTCCTCCAGCGAAGCCGCTTCGCTCGTGCCGATCTCGCGCGAGACCGGCCGCCGCGTCTTCGTCTATCACAACCGCCGCTGGGATGGTGACTTCCTCACCGTGCAGCAATTGCTGAAGGGAAATCAGCTCGGCACCGTCCGCACCTTCGAGTCGCACTTCGACCGCTTCCGTCCCACGCCGAAGCAGGGCGCGTGGCGCGAAGAGGCAGGCCACGGCAACGGTATCCTGCTCGATCTCGGATCGCACCTTGGCGACCAGGCGCTCGTCCTCTTCGGCCTGCCCACCGCCGTGTGGGGCGATGTGCGCGCGGAGCGCGCCGGCTCCAACGTCGATGACGCCTTCGATCTGCGCCTTTACTATCCTGAGGTCACGGTGTGGCTGCGCTCCACATCGCTCTCGCCGCTTCCCGCCGTACGCTTTTTGCTGGAGGGCACGCGCGGCAGCTACCGCAAGGACAACCTCGACCCGCAGGAAGATGCGCTGCGCGCCGGCGACCTCTTCAAGAGCAAGCCCTGGGGCGTGGACCCGGAGAGCGCATGGGGCGCCATCACCACGCTCGACGCGAACAACGCCACGCAACACACCACCGTCCCCACGCTGCCCGGCGACTACCGCGGCTTCTACGCAAATGTGCGCGACACGCTGCTGGGCAAAGCAGAGCAGGCAGTCACGCTGGTGGATGCATGGCGCGTGCTGCGCCTGCTCGAATGGGCGCGCGAGAGCAGCGAAAAGCGCGCCGCGATCACCTGCGACTGGAGCGCCGCGCCAAACTCTGACCTGAGATATTTGGCACGTTCGGAGGCTTCTCCGGGTCTCGCAGTTGAGATTTGCACTCAAAGTCCGATCGGTGCCATTCAACATTTCGACGAATGCCGATCGTATAGACGCGCTCCGCAGTGTGGCACCGTCCATCTTCGATAGCCAGAAGACCCTTTCTTGTAGGTCTGGAATCTTGTGAATTCTGGTCTTACGCACTCGTCGGTCTGGCGCTCTTCTAGCGTGCGACCACAGCTGTCTCCGACTACCCAACCGAATTCCCTTTTCTGTGGCCCAGGTTGAGAAATCGCTCGTTGGCTAGTGTTCCCGCCCGCACATATTTTGATAGACTGACTGTCAATCGCCTGATCAATGCGTATCGTCGACCCCGATCTCTACGCCCAGGTAGATCTTGCGCAGCGTTTCTATCCGCAGAATTGTCGCCGATCGCAGCGGTCCTCTCCAATTCGAGTAGCTTATTGAATCCAATTCCACCCACCTTGTTGCCCGGCTTGAAATGGTCCAAGCACATCGGTCGCAGATTAACGGCGTCCGCACGACATGCATGATCACGTACTGGGCGGCCGGATCGCCTGCTGTAGACAGACCTCGCGGGACCTAAAAAGCAAATGCCCCGAGCGAGAGCAACTGGACATGATCATCATGCGCCTGTCAGATATGGGCATCGCCCTCCGCGAGAATCTCGTAATGCCGGTTGCTCCGCGTTCTAATACTTCAGTTCAGAATCTTGTGCAGGAACCCATAGCTGATCTTCAGGCTGTCCATCGGCGTCGTATCGCTCTTGTCCTGTTCGACAAAGTAGTGTTCGATGCCGAGCTTCTGGGCCAGAGCCAGCAGCGGCCGCCAGCGGATCGTGCCGCTTCCCACTTCGGTGAAGTGCTCGGCCGCATCGTCCAGCGCCTGCGACGTGGGAACGTCCCCTTGCGATCCTTCAGGTGCAGCAGGCGCACGCGTTTCCCCAGCTGGTTCAACAGCAGCACCGGGTCCCGGCCTGCCTGTGTGATCCAGTAGGCGTCCATCTCCAGCCACACCAGTTCCGGATCGGTCTCCTTCAGCAGGATGTCGTATCCGGTGGTTCCCTTCAGGTCCTGGAACTCGTAGTTGTGGTTGTGATACGCGAAGCGCATGCCGTGCTGCTGGCACTGCTTTCCCCACTGGTTGAAGGCGGCAGCCGCGCGGCGAAAGCCTTCCGGCGATCCCCACTGCGCCTTGGGCAGCATCGGGCAGATCATCCACTTCAGCCCCAGGCGGCGCGCGTACGGAATCCTGGAAACAAAATCCTCGTAATTGAAATGTCCGCAGGGTGCCGTCAACCCGGACCGATGCACGATGCTCGCAAGCTCGTGCGCCGGATGCTTGTAGAGATTCCAGTAAAGCTCCACCTCTTCGTACCCGATGGCGCGGATCTGCTTCAGCAAATCCGGAAGATTGCGATCCTTTACCAGGTCGCGAATCGTGTAAAGCTGCACTCCAAGAGGAATATGCTTCCCCGCGCCGAGGGCCATCGCTGGCCACGCCGCCGCTGAGAGAGCCAGGAACTTTCGCCGGTTCAGCATGATTGCGCTCATGATAGCGATACAGCCCGCGAACTTCCACCTGTCCCGGAACCGTCGTGTTACTTATCGTCAAAGCGGGACGGCCGTTTCGATTTGAATCGTCGAGATACGGCTAGAGCGGTTTCCTCGCGAGGGCGCCCCTCATGCCCTGCGCGGAGGCGCCATTGGCTCCTCGCGCAACGCCCACCAGATACCCACCGCTATCTGCGTCGCCCCCACCCAGCGCGTCAGTGCCGGACGCCGGGCCATGTAGCTCATCAGCGAGCGGAATGGCTCCGGACCCATGCGCCAGGCCAGGGCGTCGCGCTCCGGCGTCACCAATGCCAGCAGTCCGTCGCCAATCAATACGATCGCCGTAATGTGCTTCCAATGAAGTGCCATCGTTTCGGCCTCTTTTCGCTGCGCCGCTATGCAGCTTTTGTGCCCCCACTCTATCTGGAGCCATTGTCATAGGACAAACCTTATCCCATGACCCTTATCCAATGACGCTTTTGACGCTTTCACTGCATTAGGATGCTCGACTGCCAGGCACAGCCTCCTGAGCACTGCAATGCCCTCGCGGGCAACCTTCCGTTAAAAAGACGTAAGGGACAGGCCGAAGCCTGCCCCTCTGCGCCGTGCTGCTCAGACTGAAACTACTGCACGCACTACTGAACTACGATCTTGAGCGGAAGGTTGTGCACGACGCTCACCGTAGTGCCCGATTGCGAGTTGGCCAGGACATTCGCCGTGCCGGTCACGATCACCGTATAGGTGCCGCGCGGCAGCGCGCCGCTTGCCGCAGGCTTTGCAGCACCATTGAGGAGGCTGTCGTAGTACTGCTGTTGTGGGCCGCTGGCCACCGATGCACCGCAGCCCGTTATGCCAAAGGCCACCACCATGAGCGCGAGCGAGCCAACCAGCGACTGCCACTTGCGCCGCCGCCCTGGCATACCGAAAAGGATGATAAAGGCCAGTGCGGTTCCGCCTTCCGCCATCCACCATCCGCGCGGATGGCCGGGTGCCGGCATGGCCAGTTGCCCCACCGTGACCCCAGCTGCAGCCTTGCACGTGGTGGTCACCTTGGCATAGAGCGTCTTCCCGAAGTTCGGCGCCGCCGGCGAACTGCTGCAGGTGATCCCGGCCGGCGTGGTGTAGGAAAGCGCGATCGGTATCCCGAGCTGGGAGAAGTTGTTCATCGACGTGAACTGCAGCGTGAACTTGGCGGACCTGCTCGCGGCAGTGATGACCTGAGAGGTCAGGTTATTCTGCATCGCGAAGTCAGGCGTCGAGTTCTGGCTATACACGTTAACGGTGTAGGCCACGCTCGAAGGCGCGTGCGTGGAGTCGCCGCCGTACTGGGCAATGACGCTGCTCTGCCCCAGAGGCAATGCCAGCAGTCCATTGTTTTTCGGAACCGAGATCGCCGCAATCCCCACCGCGTCCAGTGGCGCAGACGCGAGCACTGTGCCGTTCGAATAGAACGCCACGGTGCCGGTTGGCGTGGCGCGGCGGCCAATCGTATTGCTCACCGTAGCGACAAAAATCACGTCGGAGGTGTTCACAAAGTTGGTGGCGCCTGCCGGCGTGGTCGAGAGGGATATGTTGGTGTTCAATGCGCCGGTTCCCGCTCCTACGGTGATGACCAGCGGTGTGGAAGTCGATGCAAGGTAATCCCCGGTGCCATTCGGAATGTAGGTCGCAGTGATGGAGTTCGAGGAGTTCCCTGCCAGCGTATTGCGCGCCAGCGTCAGCACCGCCGTCGATGATGGGCTCGCGCCGGTGTTCACGCCCGGGCCCAGTGTCACCGTTCCCAGGATGGTATTGCCCTTCTTGAACCGGACTTTGCCTCCCGGCGCTGCTCCCGTGGGACACGGCGCCAGTGGGTTGCAGGCCTGATTCGGGGTTACCGTCGCGACCAGGGTCACGGTATTGTTCGGGACCGAGGGAGTCGCATCCGTCGAGACCAGTGTGGTTGTCGTCGGCACACCGGCAATCACCACCGACGGCGCCGGTCCCGTGAGGCTGGATGCGCTAAAGGTGGAATCGCCGCTGTAGGCGCCGCTGAAGATGTGCGAACCGGCGGCCAGTTGCGAGCTGTTGAAGCTGGCAAAGCCTTCCGAATCCAGGGGCAGAACCGCCAGTTGTTTTCCGCCGTCGGTCAGGTTGACATACCCCGTTGCCGAGTACGGATCGTTGCTATTCGCGACGGCATTCTGGACCGAGAAGGTAAAGTGCACACTCGTGCCGTAAGGCAGTGACTGGCCGTTATAGATCGGCAGTGGACCCGCACCGCTGGTCTCGATGATCAGTTTCGACGGTACCGCCGTGACCGTCACGGGAATCGACGCCACCGCTGGCGCGTAGCTGGCGTCACCGGCATACCGTGCAACCAGCGAGTAGCTGCCGCCCGGCAGCAGTCCTGCGATGCCGGGAAATACGGCCGAGCCCGTATTGTCCAGCGTCAGCCGGATAATACTGCTATTCGCCCTTCCATTCGATGGTGCGGTGATCGCAACGTCGCCGGTCGGGGTTCCAGCGCTTCCGGTCGCGGTCAGGTTCAACTGCACCGGTGCGTTGTGGAGGAACGAGCTGACGGGCTGCCCCGCCTGCGTCAGCGACAAAGCCACTGTCGCGGTGCCGGTGCCGCTTCCGCTATGCCAGTTGCTGATCAATTGCGCGACATCCACGCTGCCCAGGCCCGAGGCGGCGTCATAGCCGGTGCCGGCGCTATATCCGGAGGTAAAGTCGTTCACGCAGTCCGGGCTCCCCGCCGCGCAGGCGACCATGTTCGTGCCCGCGGTGATGTCATGGAATGCCGCCGGCGCAGCAGCATGGGTCGCATACAGACCGTTGTTCAGGTTGCCTTGCGCACCGTGGGCCTCGATCACCAGCGCCGCGACGCCCGCAAAAGCGGAAGCCGCCAGTGAGGAATCGCCACCCGCCGTGTACTGCACCGAATCCGGAGAGCCATCCACACAGTCCGCCGCATCGATGCACAGAATGTAGTCGCTGCCATTGGTGTAGTTGCTGCCAAAGAAGGAGACGTCGGGCAGCACACGCGCCGTCGTCGAGATACCACCGGCCACGCCAGCCTGGTAGGACGGCTGCAGGTACGGCGACTGCGTCCCGTCGTCCGCCGTCTGACCCAGCGTGCTGATGCCGCCGCCCGCCGCTACAATCACGGACGGAGTGACGGGCAGCTGATTGGTCGCCTGGTTGCTGGAATTCGAGGGCTGCTCAGGAATGTACTTTTTCGCCGAAGTGAAGCCGGCGGTGCCACCGTTGGTCAGACTCCAATAGGTATAAAAGGGGCTATTGGGATCGTTGAGATTGATCGAGCCCGTCGCTCCATAGAAGAAGTCGCTGGGGGCCACGGCGGTGTCGTAAGGCGTCGAGGCATAGCCGTTTACCGCCAGCCCATGGGTGGCGACGGTCTCCGGCGCAGTTCCATTGGCGCTGGCATCGCAGCCCGCTGCGCCGCCGCTCCCTGACCCTGTGATGACCGACGCGCCCTGAGCTGCAGCCTGCTGCCAGAGTTCACCGAACAGGAAATTGATCGACGGGCCCAGATTGGCTTCGCAGCCCTCGAAACCGAAGACCAGCACCTGCGACTCGTTGTCGTCGACAGCGCGAATCGCTGCAAAGTCCAGACCGGTGTCAAGATCGGTGGTGGCGGCCGTATAGAAGTTCACCTTCGCCTGGGGCGCCGTGGCCGCCAGCAGTTCGATCTCGCCATAGGCGATATCGGCATCCGTGTTGATCCCCGGATCGGTGCCGTCCACAATCACCGTTGGCGCGCTCGCCGGCAGTTGGAAGAGTGTCCGGTAGTTGGCTGGAATCGCTAGATTGATATTTGAATCGCCGATGACTCCGACCGTCACGCCGCTGCCCGTCGCGGTGCCTGGAATGTCGTAGATGACCCCCAGGTCACCCGGCGAAAGCGCCACTGCGAAGTTGGTGACGTCGGTATAGAGCGGATGGGCGCGACCGGTCTTGCGGTCCAGCACCATCTTCTGGGACGCGTGCTGCACCGCCTTGTAATTGTTCAGCGTGACGCCCTTCACAACCGGGGCGAGCGCGGCCGGAATCTGCGGGGCGCTGACGTTGGCATGAAAGCTCTGCCCGTTCGCCGTGTAGCTGTGAATCTGCGTTCGAAAGGCAGAACGCACCTGGCCTGTGGTGCCGGAAAACTCAACCGCCATCTTGCTCTTGAAGACCCGCCCTACAGCAAAGCCCTGCGCCGCGAGGTACGAGGTGACCGCCTGCACGTCAGCATCGGCAACGCCAAACTGCGCGCCGAACTGCGCCGGGGTAAGCCATTTGTGATAGCTCGCGCTCTTCGGGTCCTGCTGTGCCGCTACCAGTTCGTCCAGCGCCTTCTGCTGCGCGTCACTGCGCTTCAGCATCACCAGCATGTGGCCGGTCGGTGTGCTGTCCGGCACTACGCCCTGATCGAAACGCGCCTGGGCCAGTGGCAGAACATTTTTCTTTAACGTCGCAAACTGCGATTCACTCACCGGGCCGAGCACGCGCGGAACCGAGAGCGCTGACGTCTGTCCGTAAGAAGCGGTGGCGGTAAAACCGAATGCCAGGAGAGACGTAAAGACACACAGGCGGGAGAAGAAACGATTCGAAGACATAGCCATCCTGAAAATTGGTTCGTACGACGGTTGGTTCCGTTCTTGTTGCAGCCCTAGGGGGGATGGCTGCTTGACGGATTGCGTGCGGACCACGAAGGGCCCATGGGGATCCATGACCTGTATCAGTACTGTGCGAATACTCCGCGTCCTGCAAACAACCGATGCAGCGGCGCGCGTCCAGCAGTCCTGCATTGCGGCTTTGCCTTCACGTCTTCCGACCGGACCTGACTTCTGCACTTCGTCCCGATTCGGTACATTCGTGCCGGCTCACCGCGTCTCTGTGCCTATTGCACATTCCCTCAACGTGGGATTGTGCAATAGGCGCGATTGACGTTGAAAGTGTAGCCGGAGCGGAGCAGGAGTGTCTCCAAAAGTCTACGAATGTTCATGACTTCGAAGTTCGCTTTTGGGAAACGGGTTACCTCAGTACTGATTTATGAACACTTTCCCCTATGCGCATGTTCCCTTTGTAGTTAACGGCTTTCCAGGTTCGAGCAGGAACCGGCCGGCCGCTATCTCCCCGTCGTCTCCCGTGCCGGCAGCGCCTGCACCTTGCTGTGTCTTGTGGAATAGCTGAAGTAGATCACCAGTCCCACCACCAGCCAGACGGCAACCACGATCCAGGTCAGCAGCGGCAGCGAGAACATCAGGTAGAAGGCGCTGATGATGCCCAGGATCGGCACCAGCTGGCACCAGCGGCGTCTTGAACGGCCGCTCCAGGTCCGGATGCCGCCGCCGCAGGATCCATACCCCCGCGCACACGATACTGAAAGCCAGCAGCGTCCCCATGTTCACCAGTTCGGAGAGCTTGTCGATCGGCAGCACCGCCGGCAGGAACGCCACGATCGAACCCACCAGGATGTTCGAGATCCACGGGGTACGGAACTTGGGATGGATGGCGCTCGCCCACTTTGGCAGCAAACCGTCGCGCGACATCGAAAAGAATACGCGCGACTGCCCCAGCAGCATGACCAGCATCACCGTCGCCAGGCCAAAGACTGCACCGACCTTCACCAGCAGGCTGCCCCACGCTACGCCGGTAGCATCAATGCCCACCGCCACCGGATCACCCACGTTCAACGCCTTGTAGCTCACCAGGCCGGTTAACGTCAGCGACACCAGGATGTAAAGGATGGTGCAGACCACCAGCGAGCCCAGGATGCCGATCGGCATGTCGCGCTGCGGGTTCTTTGCCTCCTGCGCCGCCGTCGACACCGCGTCGAACCCGATATAGGCGAAGAACACCGACGCCGCGCCGGCCGCAATACCACTGATGCCGAAGTTCCCCTCCGCATCCTTGGGCGGGATGAACGGATGCCAGTTCATCTTCGCCAGGTCCGGATGATGGAAGAGAAAGTTGATGCCCAGAACCAGGAAGATGAAGACGCAGGTCAGCTTCACAATCACGATCAGGGTGTTGAAGTTAGCCGACTCCTGAATACCGATCACCAGGATCGTCGTCACCACCAGGATCACCAGAAACGCCACCAGGTTGAAGACGCCCGTGACATGCGGCAATGTCGACAGGTCGGTGCCCGGCGGCACCACCATCGAAATGGCTCCCTTCGTCATCCACTTGCCGTTCAGGTTGTACAGCATCGTCCCGGTCGTTGTAGTGAATCGCGCCACTCCCGGCGATAGAAAGATGTGGAGCTGTTCCAGCAGCGAGATGAAATAGCCCGACCAGCCTGAAGCCACCGTGGCAGCGCCAAAGGCATATTCCAGACATAGATCCCAGCCGATGATCCAAGCCACAAATTCGCCCAGCGTCGCGTAGCCATAGGTATAGGCGGAGCCGGCGATGGGGATGATGGAGGCAAACTCCGCATAGCACAATCCGGCAAATGCGCAGGTGATGCCCGCCAGGACAAAGCTGAGCGCGATGGCCGGTCCGGCGTGAATGGCCGCGGCCTGCCCGGTCAGAACAAAGATGCCCGCGCCGATCACGGCGCCGATCCCCAGGGTGATCAGGTTGACCGGCCCCAGCGACCGTTTCAGCGTGTGCTCGCCCTCCTCGTGCGCCTCGTCCAGCAGGAGCGAAAGGGGTTTCGTTGCAAAAAGTCTAGCCAAAGAATCTGCCTCCGGAAATCTATGGATCGTCGTGCGGGATCGTCGTACGCGCGCGTTGCCTGTTTACAGCGGACGCGAAGTCGGCAACGTGGCCGCGATCGAACCACCCGCCTGTCCATCTTCTGCGGGCGATCATGCATTCTCAGAGATACAGCGGCGGGCCTGACTGGCTCTTCGCCATTCCTCGATCATGCGTTGACAGTCAGTTCTACCGTAAAAATGCGAGAAAGTCCCGAACCCTTTCCGGCATCTCATGACCACCCTGAGGGAGCAGGCCCGAAATCACGGCAACCGCATCCGCCCCCGCCTCGATCGCCGCGCGCGCATTCCCCGTTGTGATGCCGCCAATCGCCACCAGCGGCAGCCGGGTCAGCGTGCGCGCCGCCTTCACTCCCTCCAGCCCAACCACCGGATCGGGATTCTCCTTCGAGCCCGTCGCGAAGACCGGCCCGATCGCCAGATAATCTGCAGCGCCGGTTGCGATGGCGGTACTCAACTGGGTCGGGTTGTGAGTGGATACACCCAGCAGATAGTGCGGTCCCAGAATCCGGCGCGCCTCCGCGGGCGCCATGTCCTCCTGCCCGATGTGCACCCCGTCCGCTCCCGCTGGACCGCACAGGTGCACGCGGTCATTCACGAGCAGCACGGCCTCGCCCACGGGAAAGATCGCCCGCAGCTCGCGCAGCCTTTTCCCGAAGTCGGCGTCGCTCGCTCGCTTGTCGCGATACTGCACCCACCGCACGCCCGCGTCATAGAGCGCCCGCGCCGCCGCCGCCAGCGGCACGCCCGTCCGCGCCAGCGCTTCGGCATCCAGGATCGGATACAGCCTCGGCAGCTCTATCAAGACGCCTGATCATCCGCCGAAGGCCCATACACGCCCGGCACCTTCACATCGTTCAGCCGCAGATACACGCCAAGCTGCCCACGGTGATGCACCATGTGGTTCAGCGACCATTTGCGAATCGCCTGATATCGCGGCAGCCGGACGATCTCATAGCCGCTCCAGGTCATCACCCACTCCTGCTGCATCGCATTGTCTGTCGCCGCAGCAAGGTCCGCCCGCGCTTTGACGACCCAGTCCTCAAATCGCTCCAGCATCTGCTGCCTGCTTGCAGGTTTGAAGCTCGCGTTCTCCGGCGGATTTGCCCCGTCCACATCGAAGCGCTCCCGCCGCAACACGTCACTCGTCCAGCTCGCCAGCTCCGCAACGTGCCCCGCCAGCGCCTGCATGGTGAACGACTTCGCATGCGGCCGCCAGCCGAACTTCTCTTCCGGCACCGCCGCCAGCGTTTTGCGCGTGCTCGCTATCTCCGCATCGAACTCCGGCAACAACAACTCCACGATCGTCGGCATCAAGTCCTCCCAATTGTCCTACGTATCCTGCCTTAGCATTCCCAGCTTGGGCAAGCCGGATGCATCTGCAAAGCTTTCTTCCTTCAGCGGCGCCGTCGCTGTGCTACCCTCACACACCAGCAAAGGGGCACGATGCCCGACACGCCGCAGTTCTCCACCGCCGAGTACTCATCCCAGCCCACCCTCCAGCGCTGCCATTTCTGCAGCACGCCGCTGGTCACGGAGTACTACCGCGTTCGCGGCCAGCCCGCATGCGCAAGCTGCGCCGCTGCCGCGCGTGAAGGCACTCCGGCAGGACAGTCCACCGCCTTCACCCGCGCGCTCCTCTTCGGCATCGCGGCCGCCATCGTCGGCCTCGCCGGCTATGCCGCCTTCACCATCGCGACCAGTCTCTATGTCGGTTACGTCGCGCTCGGCGTGGGCTACATCGTTGCCAAAGCGATGAAGTTCGGCTCCAACGGTGTCGGCGGACGCCCCTATCAGATCGCCGCCGTCATCCTCACCTATCTCGCCATCGCACTTGCCGAGATCCCCATCGTGCTCTGGCAAGTGCGGGCGCATATTCCTTCCGGACACATGCTTGCGGTCGCGATACGGCTCCTTCCGGTCGGCCTTGAGTCGCCCATTCTCGCCATGCGCAGTCCCGTCCACGGCCTCATCAACGCTGTCATCCTCTTCGTCGGTCTGCAGATCGCCTGGCGCGGCACCGCCGCCACCGGCGTCGCCGTCGAAGGCCCCTTCCGCCTCACACCAATGGCGACCTAAGCACGTCCATCCATCATGCCGTCGGGCTTCTCTTCCTCCACTCCGCGCAAACTGCGCCTCCTGCGGCGCTCCGCTCCCGCGCGGCGCGCGTGCCTGTCCGCGCTGCCATGCGCTGATTCATGCACAGCGGCTCGACGCCATCTCCGCCGAAGCGAAGAAGCGAGAAGCATCCGGCGACATCGCCGGCGCCCGCGCCCTCTGGAGCGAAGCCTTGGCCCTGCTGCCGTCTGACTCGACGCAGGCGCAGTGGATCCGCGGCCATCTCGCCGCCATGCCGCAGCCCGCGGATGACAAATCCAAGTGGCTCAAGCGCCTCGGCCCACTCGGACCCATCGTGCTCGTCATCTTCAAAGGCAAAGGAATCTTCTTCGCCCTCTTCAAGCTGAAGTTCCTCTTCAGCCTCTTCGCCTTCGTCGGCGTCTACTGGGCGCTCTACGGATGGAAGTTCGGCATCGGCTTCGCCGTCTCCATCCTCATCCACGAGATGGGCCACTACATCGACATCAAGCGCCGCGGCCTCCCCGCCGAGATGCCCGTCTTCCTCCCCGGCCTTGGCGCGTATGTAAAGTGGCAGGCGCTCGGCGTCACCCAGGCACAGCGCGCGCAGATCGCGCTTGCCGGTCCGCTCGCGGGATGGCTTGCCGCCGCCATCTGCACCGGGCTCTACCTGCAAACCCACAATCTGCTGTGGGCCGCACTCGCACGCGCCGGCGCCGCGCTCAACGTCCTCAACCTGATTCCCATCTGGGTGCTCGACGGCGCACAGGCCGCGAACGCGCTCGGCCGCATAGCGCGCGTCGTATTGCTTTGCTCGGCGGTTGGACTGTGGTGGGTCGGCGGCGAAGGTCTCTTCCTGCTGGTCGCCGCGGGAGTGCTGTGGCGGCTCTTCACCCTCATGCGCCGATCGTCGAACGACCGCCCCGACGAAGAAGGCTGGGACACGCTGCTCTACTACGTCGCCGTCATGGCCGCGCTCGCTTTGACGCTGCACATGATCCCCGGCCACGGTTTGGGCAACCGCTGGTAGGCCAGGCACCTCTGCCTCGGATGCCGCTTGTTACGGCTTCCGGTTGGACAGGCTCATCGTTCTGGCGGCCGTGTGCTTCCAGGCGTATCGCCGCGCCGCACAAGTGCTACCGCTGTCAAGTCGTCACGATATTTCCGCTTACGTGGACGGAGAAAAACACGCGGCCCCGACGCTTCCCGGAATCATCGGCCGCCCCCAGTACCGCCTCGCAGATTTCGGACGCCGAATCTGTGGTGGAGTTCTCCGTGTGGAATTCTCAAGGAGAAGCCGGATGCGCTCGTCACCAAACACGGTTGATTTTCTTCGACCCTTGGTAATTCCCTTGGTCATGAGAAGCAGCTTGGCATAAGGGGCGAATGCCAGAACCGCCGGTTCGTAGGTGCTGTGCGTAAAGAGCCCCATTGGAATTCCGTCAGGCTCGAGAACGCGCGCCCTTTTCCCATCATGAAATACCGCGAGAAGGTCGCCGGCATAGTGATACGTAAGGACATTGAGAGTCAGGTTGTAGCACCCTAAAAAGGCCGGAGCAAGCCGAACACCGCCAGCAGCCTCAATGAGGGAGCGATTGATATCGCGCGCCAATGTTGCGATGCCCTCCGATTCATTTGTGTCGGGATGGCTGAACAGATCCTGTGCCCTGCTTCGGAATACATTTTGTACGTCAACCGCGATCGAGTGAGTCTCCGGTCGCTTGCCGGCGATGTCCGTCAACAGGAAGATCACGCGCGATTCCGTCGCCACAGCATCGAAGAAGTCCCCACCAAAGCGGGCCTGGTGATATCGAGCCTTCAGGTCAAGGCTCTCGATGTGCGGCAGGTTTACCGGATGGGGAGATGGATCTGGCAGATCCGATGGTGATCCTGACTCCGATAGTGAAGAAGCCATCTAGCTCTCCCGTCGGGATGACAAATCGTAATGCTGACCCGCTGCGGTCAATCCGGCAACCCCGTCAACCGCGCCTTCTCCCGCTCGAAGAACCGCTCCATAAACTTGGTATCGAAATGCCCCGCGCGGAACTCCGCATCGGCAAAGATCTTTTGGTGCAGCGGGATGGTCGTATGGATCCCTTCCACCACAAACATTTCGAGCGACCTCTGCATCCGCGCCATCGCCTCCGCGCGGTCCTTGCCGTGCACAATCAGCTTCGCAATCAACGAGTCGTAGTACGGCGGCACAAACCCCTCGGCATACTGCGCCGTATCCACGCGCACGCCATTCCCGCCCGGCACGTTGAAGACCGTGATCTTCCCTGCCGACGGCGTGAACTTCTCCGGATGCTCCGCATTCACCCGGCACTCGATCGCGTGCCCGCGAATCGTCACCGGCTCGGTGACGATATCCGACAGCTTCTCATCCGACGCGATGCGCAACTGCGCCTTCACCAGGTCGATGCCCGTCACCATCTCCGTCACCGGATGCTCCACCTGGATGCGCGTGTTCATCTCGATGAAGTACATCTTGCCATCCTCATCCATCAGGAACTCGATCGTCCCCGCGTTCTGGTAGCCGATCTGCTCCAGGCACTTCCGGATGGTCTTGCCGATCTCCTCGCGCATCTTCGCGTCCACCTGCAGCGACGGCGCCTCTTCGATCAGCTTCTGGTGCCGCCGCTGAATCGAGCACTCGCGCTCGCCCAGCGACATCACATGCCCATGCTGATCCGCCAGCACCTGGAACTCGATGTGCCGCGGCTGCTCGATGAACTTCTCCATGTACAGGTCGCCGTTGCCAAAGGCATTCGCCGCCTCGGTCTGCGCCGCCTGGTAGAGCGCCGGCAGCTCATCCTTCGATCGGATCACGCGCATGCCGCGCCCGCCGCCGCCCGCCGACGCCTTCAGGATCACCGGGTAGCCGACGGACTTCGCCCACTCCAGCGCCTCGCCCTCGCTCTGGATCACGCCCTCCGAGCCGGGCAGGATCGGCACCTTGGCCTTCTTCATCGCCATGCGCGCCTTTTCCTTCTCGCCCATCAGCCGCGTCACCTCCGGCGGCGGCCCGATGAACTTGATGTTCGACGCGCGGCACACCTCGGCGAAGTTCGCGTTCTCGCTCAACAGGCCATAGCCGGGATGGATCGCATCCACATCCGCGATCTCCGCAGCGGAGATCACCGCCGGCACATTCAGATAGCTCTCCGCCGAGCGCGGCGGCCCGATGCAGATAGCCTCATCGGCAAAGCGAACATGCAGTGAGTTGCGGTCGGCCTCGCTGTAGACGGCCACCGTGCGTACGCCAAGCTCCTTGCACGCGCAGATCACACGCAGCGCAATCTCGCCGCGATTGGCGATCAGAACTTTCCGAAACATGCATTCCCTTCGCGCGCCCTCAGTGCCACGACCGGGGCGCTGTCACAATCTCTCATCCGGCTACTGTTTCTCAACTCGCCCACAAGTCGAAACGTGAGCGACCAAAGGAAGCGAACCCAACAAACTGCGCCGCAAGCGCCGTTGCGTCGGATGGCCAGTCCGTGCGCCGCAGGCGTGTCTGCCTGGATGGCCAATCCTAGCGAGGCCGCACGGCAAACAGCTTCTGCCCGTACTCCACCGGCTGGCCAGTCGTCACAAAGCGCTTCACAATCTCGCCCGCGGCATCGGACTCGATCTCGTTCATCAGCTTCATCGCTTCCACGATGCACAGCACCTGTCCCACCTCGACCGTGTCGCCCGGCTTCACAAATGCCGGCGAGCCCGGCGATGGCGATTCGTAAAACGTGCCCACGATCGGCGACTTCACAATGTGCAGGCCGGCCTCGTCGTCGGCCAGGCGCGCCGCGCGGAGCGGCGCTGCGAGGCGCGGGCAGGGACCCCTGCCGCCGGATGCGCGTGCGCCACCGACTGCCGGCTGCAAGCTCGCCGAATGGGCTGCCTGGGCAGCCGCCGCCAGATGCGCCATCTGCGAAAGGTCCGTCGCCGCCTGGCCGCTCCGGCAAACTTCAGCCGCACCTTCAGGTCGCCGCGCTCCAGGTCGAACTCGCCGATGCCGTTTTCCTTCAGGAACTCGATGAGCTGCTTCAGCTCTGCTATCTCTTCCGGATTCATGCTTCCCAATCTCGTCTCTTGCGTCCTGTCGCGCTTCTTGGCCGTCACGCTGTCATCCTACAACTCAATCCACGCCTTGGTAGCCGGCGTCAGCACGCGGCATCCGCGCCGCTCCACCACCACCGTGTCCTCAATGCGCAGGCCAAACGCGCCCGGAATATAGACGCCAGGCTCGATGGTAATGACCATCCCCTTGGTTAGCAACGTCTGCTGTGCCATGGCGATGCGCGGCGATTCATGAATCTCCAGTCCCACTCCATGCCCGGTCGAATGCGTGAAGTATTCCGCCAGCTTCGCCTCGCGCAACACGCTGCGCGCCGCCTCGTCTACGTCGCCCGCCTTCACGCCGGCCGCAACCGCTGCAACCGCATTCTCCTGCGCGGTCAGTACCGCGTCGTAAGCCTCGCGTTCACGCGGCGTGGCGCGTCCCAGGTGCACGGTGCGCGTCATGTCCGAGCAATAACCGTTGAGAATAACACCGAAGTCGAGCGTCACGAACCCGCGCCGCGGCAGCTTCGCCGCGGAAGCCGTGCCATGCGGCATCGCCGAGCGCGGCCCGCTCGCCACGATCGTCGGAAAAGACATCGCCTCCGCGCCCCACAACCGCGCGCGATACTCCAGCTCTGCCGCAACCGCATTCTCCGTGATGCCCGGCCGCATGGATCCAAGGATGTGCTCGAAGAGCCGCACGCCCAGCGCCGCAGCCGCGGCCATGTGTTCGATCTCGCCCGCGTCCTTCACCATGCGCTGCGTCGCAACCAGCGGCGACGGCAGCGGCTCGAAAAACCGCTTCGCACCTCCGCGCCCGCCTTTCAATGGAGAGCCTTTCAACGCCTCCTGCATCGCACCCAGCGCCGCGACAGTCGTCTGCTCGCCGTCGTAGTACGCACGCTTCACGCGAGCAGCGGCAAGCCAGCGGCAGGCCTCGGCCAGGGCCGGCCCCTTCGCGATCCGCACCTCCGCCCCTTTGACCTCGGCGGCGGCCTGCGCGGTATAGCGGCCATCCGTCACCATCAGCGCTGCCTTTTGCGTGATGGCCAGCGCCGCATTCGATCCCGTAAAGCCGCACAGATAGCGCACGTCAGGCAGATGCGTCACCAGCAGCGCCGCGACCTTCTGCTTCGCCATCGTCGCGCGCAGCTGGCGTATGCGTGCTTATGTTCGCCATGGATAATGTCGCAGCTTGCTGAGAGAGGGCATCACGACAGATCGACACACGTATGCAGAGGAGACTCGGCAGAGCAACGTACATCTTGTTAGTTTACTGGGCAGCGCTCTTCCGCCGCGCCGGCCGCACGCTCTCGACCGGCTTCTTCCCTTCGCCCGCGAAGGCCTCTCGTCCGTCGATCTTCCGGACACCCGCGCCGGCATGTTTCCGCCCGAGCTCTGCTGGTCCATCCAGTCGTTCAGCCGCGAACGCTTGAAGCGCCACCGGTTCCCCAGCTTGAACGCCGGCACAAACCCCTCGGACGCGTACTTATATAACGTATCTGCGCTGATCCCCAGGTAGTCCGCCGCCTGGCGGATGTCCATCACCTCGCGCAGCTCGGTTCCTGCCGTCTGTGCCTTCATCGGAGTGCCATTCCTTCCAGGGAACTCCTCCCGGGTAGCATCCCCTGGCCCGCGGGACCCGGCGTCTTGTATATACCCTGTTTCCTCTGCTCTCTTCAAGGAAAGATTCCGCTCGCTTCCCCGCCAAATGGGGTATTGCTGTTGGTTTTCCGGGTTCCGCCGGCTTTCCCGGCATCCGGCGCCGCCCCCGCCGCCGGCGCTCCGCAAACTCCCGACCTCCATCGCGACCTCATATGCATCTCCGTTTCTCCCCGCATGACAGCGGACTCCATCGTCCCGCCATCTCACCCTGCCCCGCGCAGGGGAATCGCTCGCGGCCGCTCGGTCGCGATCATCTTCGGCATCCTGTTCGCCTGGCCGCAATCATAGATCCGCAAATCATGGATCCGTCATTTGTGTCTCACGCCGCTGCGACACCCGCAACGCAATACTCAGAACGCAATACTCAGATAGAATCTTCCGCTATCTCGGTCGTGTAATTTATTCAGCGCTATCGTGTAACTCGCATCATCCGCGGTTCGCCCGCGTTTTGCGCATTTCTGCATAAGCGCTTTTCCGACGCATACTCGAATATTTTCTCGTTAGACTAAGACAACATCTTGTCTAACTTCCGCACTTTGATTGGCGACGGCCGTATCGCGCGCCTCCATCGGGCGGTACAACCTCGGGTCAACCTTGCATCCCGATTCCCACCCCCCAGGAGTAGTTGTAGTGAACAAAAAAATCTTTCTCCCCCTCGCCGCGATACTCATCGCGACTCCGTTCGTGGCACGTTCGCAAAGCAGCAACATCAGACTTTCCACAACTGCACTCAGCTTCAACGGCTCCACCGGCAACGATTCATCCCAGCCGCTCACCATCACCGTGACCGGTCAACGGCCAGTCACCATTCGAAGCGTGTCTTTTTCGAACAGCGCATTCTTCGCCCAACCGGTCTCTCTGCCGGTCACGCTACCCAGCGGCCAGAGCCTCACTGGCCCAAGGTGCCCATCCGAAAGCACCGCTCAAACAGGTACGATGACCATCGGCTCCGACGCCGGAACCTATACCGTTTCGCTCAGCGAGACCGCCATCGCGAAAGCGGCTGCGGCTCATTCGGCAAACCTCACCTGGAAGGCGCCCTCCACCAACAGCGCTGCCGTGGACTCCTACCAGGTGGAGCGCGCTGCCTCCGGCTCGTCACAATACGCCGTTGTCGGCACCACCACCGCAGCTTCCACCGCCTTTACCGATACCTCGGTCAGCAGCGGCCAGACCTATGTCTACGCAGTCCGCTCGGTCGCATGACACGGGCAACGCCAGCAGTCCGTCGAACACCGTTCGCCTCGCGATTCCATAGCAGCGGACCCGAGCCCAAACAACTTGAGCGCACCGGAGTCGTCTCTTCGACGACACACGGTGCGCTCAACTCTTGTCACAATATTGGGTACAGATTGTAGTTAATTATCCCGGCGATGCAGCGTCGGCCGATCGTCTTCCCCGTTCTGCCCGTTCGGGTTATTCGGATTGTTCTGGCCATTCGCGTCCGGCGACGTGCTCGCGCGCCGCAGTGACGGCTTCTTCTCGTTCTGCCCGTCGCGCAGTTTGCGCTTGTTCTCAATGCGCGCCAGCCGCGCCTTCACCTCGTCGAACTCCGAGGTTGTGATGATGTACTCATCCTTCGGCGGCAGCAGGTGCGCGATCTCCTCCTGCGTCGCCAAGATGCGGTCCGGCGTCTGCGGATGGTCGGAGAATGCCTTCGCAATCATGTTCGGCTTGGTCTTCTGCAGGTGCTCGATCTTTTCGAACATGCTCGGCAGCGCCTGCGGATCGTAGCCGGCGCGGTACATGTATTGGATGCCGAGAAAATCCGCCTGCCGCTCGAAGTCGCGCGAGAACTGCAGGAAGGTGATCGGCACTGCCAGCCCTGATGCTTCGTAAAGCCCGTATCCCAGCCCGCCGCCGATGAAGATCAGCGGAATGGTTCCGAACTGCGCATAGTTCAATCGCGTCTGCTCGCGCATCGCATGGTGCGCGGCCACGTGCGCAATCTCGTGCGCCATCACGCCCGCCACCTCGGCCTCATCGTCCGCCGCCAGGATCAGACCGCTATTCACATAGAAGAAGCCGCCGGGCAGCGCCATCGCGTTGATCTCATCCGAGTCGATCACTCGGATGGTAAACGGCACCTTCGCATCCGAGTTTTTCACGATGTTCTGGCCGATGCGATTCACATACTCCGTCACCACCGGATCGTTGATGAACTTGACGCTCTTCTCGATCTCCATCGAGACGCCCTTGCCCTCTTTCATCTCCGACTCGGTCGAATACCAGTTGCCCAGCCCGCGCCCGCCAATCTCCCGCGTGCCCGTCGCGCTCACATCGTCAATGCTGCCCTGCTTCACGCCCGGCATCACGCCATTCGGCCCCGGCTCGGGCGCCGTATTCTTGCGCGCACGGATCGCCGTATCCTGCGCCGCCGCCATCTCTGCCGCGGTCGGCTGGCAAGCCTCGTCCTTGTCGTCCTTGCCCTTCTTCTTGTCCTTCTTGTCCTTCTTCTTCCCGTTGTCCTTCTCGGCGTTGCACGGTGTCGGCGTCGGCTGCGTACTCGGTGGCGTCGCCGTAGGCGTCGACTGCGGATTCGTCTGCGTCTGCGCGGGCGGCATCGTCGGTGGCGTGCTGCCGGGGTGTCGGTCTCGTGCTCGTGGGTGCGCCCGACGGCGTCGTCTGCGGAGTCGTCTGCTGCCCCTGCAGGGTCAGGGTCGCCATCGCGAGCAGGGCGGGGAGAAAAATTTTGGTTGAGGAAGGACCGGATACCCGCATAAAAACACCTCGTAGGAGAGGCCAGCCGGAAGAGCTCAGACTGCTCCGCTGCTTTAGACCATGATACGCCGCCCTTGGTGAGCGTAGGTACGCAGGCGATTTGCAAGGTTGGATGTCGTTCCGGCGCTTCCAGCGCACTTCGCCCAAAAACGCAGCGTCCGCCTGTCTATTTCCGCTTCTGCAAAAGACGGCGTGGCCGTTGTTTAGCCGAAATGGACTTGATCAGGGTGTAGCCGCCTCCCGAGGCTGGCAGAGGCGACTTGCCCTGCGCCGCCGCGGCGTTAAGCAACGTCTGCACGTCAGGATTTGACAGAGTCGCCGCACTTTCCAGTCGAATGAAGCGATTCTGGTTGCCGCTGCCCTGCAGGATTCCATGGGGGTCCCGCAACGAGGCTCCGTAATAGAACGAAAGCGAGACGCCCTTTGCCTGCGCAGCCAGGGAAACGATGCAGTCGGATGTCCTCTCGGTAGAACAAAAGCCGATCGCGAGAAAATTGTAGTTGTCGTAGACCTGTTGGATAGCCGTAGGGAAGCGCTTGCGAAGCGCCGCACGGGCCGTGCGTATGACTCGTGCAACTTCAGGATCAAACTTTGCGATGAAGCCCGCGATCTGTTTGGCGGGCGAAGCCGTGGTAGCGGACTGAGCACTCTTCTTCACCACAGCCTCCGTTCGTTGCGAGACCCGGTAGACGAATTCTCCTGCAATCCTCGTTTCAAAGGCTGCCTGTTGCAATCTTTTTCTAAAAGACACTCGCCGACGAAAATGCCGGATACCACGCATCTCGCGTTTGAGATATGGGATTCAGCCAGGTCGCCCACAGCAGCAGACGTGAGCGACCAAAGGAAGCGAACCCCACAACCCGCGCCACAGGCGCATCTGCCTCGATGGCAAATCGCTAATCGTAGTATTCCAGCCCCAGGTGCGTGATCAGCTCCGCGCCCATGATGTGCCGCAGCGTGTTCTTCAGCTTCATCGACTGGATGAACAGATCATGCTCCGGATAGAGCCCCGCGGCCGTCATCGGTGACTTGAAGAAGAAGCTCAGCCACTCCTGGATGCCGCGATGTTTCAGCTCCGGCGTACGCGACGCCAGATCGAGAAAGAGCACCAGGTCCAGCGCCAAGGGCGCGGCCAGGATTGAGTCGCGGCACAGGAAATCCACCTTGATCTGCATCGGATAGCCCAGCCAGCCAAAGATGTCGATGTTGTCCCAACCCTCTTTGTTATCACCACGTGGCGGGTAATAGTTGATGCGAACCTTGTGGTAAATATCGCCATAGAGCTCAGGGTAAAGCTCCGGCTGCAGGATGAAATCCAGCACCCCCAGCTTCGACTCTTCCTTGGTCTTGAACGACTCCGGATCGTCCAGCACCTCGCCGTCCCGGTTGCCCAGGATGTTGGTCGAATACCAGCCCGCCACGCCCAGCATGCGCGCTTTGAAGGCCGGCGCGAGCACCGTCTTGATCAGCGTCTGCCCGGTCTTGAAATCTTTGCCGCAGATCGGCGCGCCGGTCTTCTTCGAAAGCTCCTGCAGCGCCGGAATGTCCACTGTCAAATTCGGCGCGCCATTCGCAAACGGAATTCCTTCGCTCAGCGCGGCGTAGGCGTAAATCTGCGAAGGCGCAATCGCCGGATCGTCCTCGAGCAGCCCCTTCTCGAAGGCCTCGATCGACTGGTGACATGGAGCCTGCTCCAGGAATATCTCCGTCGATCCGCACCAGATCATTACCTGCCGGTCGGTCTTGCCCTTGAATGCCTGGATGTCGTTGCGCACCTGCTGGGCCAGATCGCATTTGGAGCGGCCCGTCTTCACATGGTTGCCGCTCAGCCGCTTCACGTAGTGCTGGCTGAAGACCGCCGGCATCGGCTGAATGCTTTCGAGGTACGGCTTGATCTGCTCCAGATGATCGCGCTCCAGCACCGCGGCCGTCTTCGCCGCCTGGTACATGTTCTCGTCGTAGATATCCCAGCCGGTAAAGACGATGTCGTCCAGCTTCGCCAGCGGCGCGAAGTCCTTGATCAGCGGCGTGGTGTTCTCGGTGCGCTTGCCCAGCCGAATGGTGCCCATCTGCGTCACCGATCCGATCGGCTTGGCAAACCCGCGGCGCACCGCCTCTACGCCCGCAATCAGCGTAGTGGCCACCGCCCCCATCCCCACCGTCATCACTCCCAGCTTGCCCTTTGCAGGCGCTATCGTCTGCGCAGCGGCAGCCTGGCCGCTGTCCTTCTTGCTCGTCATCGCGTACTCGTCCTCTCCCAGTAAAGCCACAGTGGATCAACGTCCTAGTCTGACGGCCATACCGCGCTTTGGCAAATGCAGCCCAAGCGAGTGGCCACAGCGAAGCCGCGAATGGTACCCACAACCTGTTGAACGAAACCGATGCGGTTGATCCACGCGGGCGCACTCACTAGGATGGAGCCGCTGGAACGCCAGGTGAATTGCATATGAGAATCGGCGTCTACATATACGGCATCGCATCCATCGCTGCTGGCATTCTCGACCTCGTCTGGGGCGAGTTCGAGCCCGCCCATCAACCGATCCAGGCATGGGGCGATCACATTCCCGGCATCACAGTCTTCGCGTACATCGCCGCCCTTTGGCTGATCGCAGGAGGCGCAGCGATTCTGCCGCGCCAGAGCGAGCGCGGCGGCGCAGCCGCACTGGCCATCCTCTACGGCATCTTTATCCTGTTCCCGTTGCCCCGCTTCTATACCGCGCCGCATTACGTCGGCTATAGCGCCGCCGTCTACATCGGCGTCCTCAGCAGCGTCTGCCAGCAGATCATCCTGTGTGTCGCGGCAGTGATTCTTTGGCAGTTGGCCGCGTATGGTGCGCTGTCGCAGAGAGCGGCTCTTCTAGCTCGCTGGATCTTTGGCCTCTGCTCGGTCGATTTCGGCCTCACCCACCTGACCGGCATTCCGGTTGCAGCCACCTTCGTCCCGAAGTGGATGCCACTGGGAGGACCCTTCTGGACTGTGCTCACCGGAATCGCCTTCATACTGGCAGGCCTGGCCATCATCTCCGGAGTCTTGGACGTCTTGGCTGCCCGTCTCCTCGCCCTGATGCTGCTGATCTTCAGCCTTCTGCTGTTAACACCGAGGACCTTCGCATCTCCGCACGGTCATGTGGCCTGGGGTGCGAACGCCTACAACCTGACTGCAGTAGGAGCTGCGTGGATCGTCGCGGAGTGGCTGGCGATGCGTCGAAAGCCGGTTCCGAACCAGCAAAGCGCAAAGCCGGCGATGGCCTAGCGGACCGAAGATCAGCGGGCTGTAGTACAAGGAGCCTTCGATGAATGCCGCGACCGTCGCTGCCGTAGTCGCCAGATAGTTCAGCCTCCAAGGTCCGCCCTGAGCTTCCACGTCGGGCCTCCTTCCGCGATCACATCCCTTTCCGGTCTCAACGCTGCCTGACGTCCCTGCAGAAATCGCCGCACCGCGCCATCGCGCTCCAGGCCAATCGCCATCTCGTACGCGTCCCAAGCCTCATCGCGCGCGTCCGTCCTCGACAGCAACTCGGCGCGCGCCGCCCAATACGGTTGATACTCGGCCAGTCGCGCGTCACTCGATGGTTCCGGCATCGCGTCCACACCCGCTTGAGCGCCGCGCAGCTCGGCAATCGCCACCGCGCGGTTGATCGCCACCACCGGCGAGCCCGAAACAGCGAACAGCGCATCGTAGAGCGCCACGACCTCCGCCCAATTGGCTCTGCGCGTCCGGCAGCGATCGACATGCGCCGACTGCAGCGCTGCCTCCAGTTGATAGCGTCCGACCACGCCGCGCGTGCCCGCCCGATGCAGCAGCGCCTCGGCCTCGTCGATCATGCGCGTATCCCACAGCGCCGGGTCCTGTTCCGCCAGCGGCACAAACTCGCCCTCGGCGGAACGTCGGGCAAGCCGCCGCGCCTCCGCATGCAGCATCAGCGCCAGCAGGCCCAACGCCTCTGGTTCGTCCGGCAGCAGCTCCATCACCAGCCTCGCCATAAACATCGCCTCCGCCGTCAGATCGCGGCGCACCACATCCATGCCGCCCTCTGCGCCTCCTTCTGTTCCGCCAGGCCCGGTCCAACCCTCCGCAAACGCCGCATAGATCGCCTCCAGCACCGTGTCCAGCCGGCCGGCAAGCTCCTCACGCTCCGGAACGCGAAACGGAATGCCCGCCTGCCGGATCTTGTCCTTCGCCCGCACCAGCCGCTTGCCCATCGCCGCCGGCGACGACAGGAACGCCGACGCGATCGTCTTCGCATCCAGTCCCAGCACCACCTGCAGCATCAGCGGCGCGCGCACGCCGGCCTCGATCGCCGGATGCGCGCATGCGAACAGCAGCGCGAGCCGCCGGTCCGGAATCTCCGCAGACTCCGCCGCGGCCGCTTCCAGACCCTCGGCAATGAATCTGCAGCTCCGTAGTCGCGGCCTCCGTGGTCGAGTGCCGCCGCTGCGCATCGATCACCTTGCGCCGCGCCACCGTCAGCAGCCACCCCTCCGGATTGGCCGGACAGCCATTCCGCGGCCAGTCCGCCAGCGCGGAAAGAAATGCCTCGGAGAGCGCATCTTCCGCCACCGCCACATCGTGCGTCCGCGCGGCAAGAAAGGCGACCAGCTTGCCGTAGCTGCGGCGCGCTACTGCATCCGCTGTCTTTTTCGCTTGACAGTCGCGCGCCTGCTCGTCGCCCTCTCTGCGTGCTCATCTCAGTCTCCAGCTAGAGCCTGTGCCGCTGTTGAGCCGTTCCGAGGGATACTGACTGGCAACCATCTCCCATACCGGACGCACTTCGATCGTTCCGTGGCTTGCGCCCGGGCAGCGCGCCGCCCACGCGATCGCCCCATCCAGATCGGGCGCCTCGATCAGGTAGTAGCCACCCAGCTGTTCCTTCGAGTCCGCATACGGGCCATCCAGCACCTGCTGCTTGCCGTTGGCGACCTTCACCGTGGTTGCGGCCGAGACAGGCTGCAGCCGGTTCGAGCCTACGTAGGCATTGGCCTTCTTCAACGCCTCGGTATATGCCATATAGGCGGCATAGCCCTGCTGCTGTTCCGCCGGTGTCATCTTCGACCAGCCACTCTCATCCGCATGAAGCAACAATAGATATTGCATAGGAAAATCCTCCTCGTGGTTGTCAGCGGAGTCTGTCCGCTCTACTCCCATGACGCGCGGGCGTCATCCATTTGGACAACGAAGATAATTTTTCGAACCTGAAAAATGCCGAGTCAACCAAATCGGAGGTCAGGCCGCTTCCTGCGCACGCATGCGGCCCCGCCAATGCGTCCACACAAACCACGCGAAACCCACCACCAGCAGCAGCACCACCACCAGGTGGAAGCGATGGAAGATCTCCTTGAAGCGCGGATCGTTGTCCCACTTCTCACCCAGCCGCATCCCCACGTAGGCCAGCACATAGCACCACGGCCATGAGCCGAGAAAGGTATACAGGTGAAAGCGCAGTTGCGGCATCTTCGCAATGCCGGCTGGCAGCGCAATAAAGGTCCGCACTACCGGCAAGAGGCGCCCGAAGAAAACCGTGATGCCGCCCCAGTGATCGAAATAGTTCGTGACCCGGTCAAGATCATGCTTGCTGAGCAGCACGTAGCGGCCAAACTTCTCCACCAGCGGCCGCCCGCCGTAAGCCCCAATCCAGTACGCCACCACCGAGCCCAGGTTGCATCCCACGGCACCCGCGGTCGCCACCCAGAACAGATTCAGCTGACCCCGATGGACCAGATTCCCCGCAAACGTCATGATCACTTCAGACGGCAGCGGAATGCACGCCGACTCAATTGCCATCAACAACGCCACGCCCCAGTAGCCCGAGGCCTGAATCACCGCCGTGATAAAGGCAAAGATTGCCGCAAGAATTTTCTCGCTCATGCTCGGGTGAGTATACCGTCCGCCCCCGCCCTCGATCGCAAGATGGAACACGGTAGTACGAAAATCGCGGAAGCCGCATTTTCTATGAGGTCGTCACGCACCTCCGTGCATCAGATAGCCATGCGCGCATAGTTTTTTTGATCATGCGAAACTAGACAGCCGGAAATCAGCCTGGCAGGAGAATCTCTACGGCAAAGCGAAGGTTATGGAAATGGCTGGGCATCTCGCTCCTGCTCAGCCTGGTAGTGCTCGTCATCGTCGCCGAAATCGTCTTGCGCCATGCCGGCCCCATCCTCAAGGGCCGCGTCATCGAAACACTCAGCACCCGCTTCGAAAGCAAGGTCGAGCTCGATACCCTCGATGTCTCCGTGATGCACGGCCTGCAGGTCACCGGCGGCGGCCTGCGCATCTATCCACCGGATGACGTCATCGCCGCCGGCGCCACTGACCCGCTCATCGCCGTGCAACACTTCGACTTCCGCGCTGGCATCGCCGGCCTCTTCATCAAGCCCATGCACGTCCGCAGCGTGCACGTCAGCGGACTCGAGATCCACATCCCGCCCAGGGAGTATCGCCGGCAGGCTGCCGAGCGGCCGAAGAAGCATCGCGGCAAAATCAAGATCACTGTCGGCGAAATCATCTGCGATGACTCCCAGCTCATCATCGACACCGCCAAGCCGGGCAAGGACCCGAAGGATTTCGTGCTCCAGCACATCGTCATGCACGATGTCGGCGGCAACTCCGCATGGCCCTATGACGCGACGCTCACCAATGCCATCCCGCGCGGCAATATTCACGCCACCGGCACCTTCGGACCGTGGAACCTCGAAAGCCCCGGCGACTCTCCCGTCACCGGCAACTACACCTTCGACCAGGCCGATCTCGGCACCATCAAAGGCATCGGCGGCATCCTCTCCTCCACCGGAAAATTCAACGGCCAGCTCAATCGCATCGAGGTCAACGGCACCACCGACACGCCCGACTTTCAACTCGATACCGCCGCGCATCCCGTGCCACTCCAGACACAGTTCCACGCCATCGTGGACGGCACCAGCGGCGACACCTACCTGCAACCGGTAGCCGCCACCCTCGGCGCCTCGAAGTTCACCTGCTCGGGATCGGTCATCAACATCAAAGGCAAAGGCCACATCATCGACCTCGACGTCGATATTCCCGCCGGCCAGATACAGGACTTCCTCAACCTCGCCGTGAAGACGCAGCCTCCCGTCATGAGCGGCGCGCTCAACATGAAGGCGAAGCTCAACATCCCGCCCGGCAAGGAGAGCGTCACGCAGAAGATCGGCGTGCGCGGCCGCTTCCTGCTCACCAGCATCCACTTCAGCAGCGCCAGCGTGGAAGACAAAGTGGACATGCTCAGCCTGCGTGCCCAGGGCCGGCCCGATGAAGCGCATGACGGCGCACCGGACGTTCACTCCCAGATGCGCGGCATCTTCGATCTCCACTCCGGCCGCATCCTCTTCAGCAAGCTGAACTACGCGCTGCCCGGCGCCACCATCAACCTCGCCGGGCAATACACGCTCGACGGCAAAAAGTTTGACTTCGCCGGAAAGGTCCGCACGGACGCCAAACTCTCGCAGATGACCGCGACCTGGTGGAAGTCGCTCCTGCTCAAGCCCGTCGACCCCTTCTTTCACAAGCACGGCGCCGGCGCAGAAATCCCGGTAAAGATCAGCGGCACCAACACCTCACCGAAATTCGGCCTGGACATTGGCGGCAAGAAATAGCGAAGCCATCCGTACTGCTTCCATAGAAGAAATTCGTGGCTGCACTCCGCCGTATTTGCTACATTCAGTGCGCCATGAAGGGCCTTTTCCTCTTTCTCTGCTCTGCGCTGTGTTTCCTGACACCTGCCTTCGCCCGCGACGCCGCTCCCGCCTGGGTCCAGGTGCGCAGCCCGCACTTCATCGTCATGACCGACAGCAACGCAAAGCAGGCCGCGCATCTCGCCGACCAGTTCGAGCGCATGCGCGCCGTGCTGCACACCATCTTTCCCAACGCCAAGGTCGACCCGCCCGCGCCCATCCTCGTCCTCGCGCTGAAAGACCAGAAGGCCTTCAAGGCGCTCGAGCCGGCCGACTACCTGAAGAAAGGCCAGCTCAACCTCGCCGGCTACTTCCAGCCCGGTCCGGAGAAGAACTACATCCTGCTGCGCCTTGACGCCGCGCAGGAACATCCCTTCTCCACCGTCTATCACGAGTACACTCACTTCGCCTTCAGCGGCGCGGCGGAGTGGATGCCCCTTTGGCTCAACGAAGGCATCGCCGAGTTCTTTCAGAACACCGACATCCAGGGCAAGGACGTCAATCTCGGTCAGCCCAGCCAGGATGATGTTCTCTACCTGCGCGAGAACCGCCTGATTCCCCTGCCTGTGCTCTTCGCCGTCGATCACAACTCGCCCTACTACCACGAAGAGAACAAGGGCTCCGTCTTCTATGCCGAGTCTTGGGCGCTCGTCCACTACCTCGAGATCACCAGCCAGCAGACGCATCAGGACCGCATCGGCGCTTACGCAAAACTGCTCATCCAGAAACAGGATCCCGTCTCCGCCGCCGCCGCCGCCTTCGGCGATCTCGGCAAGCTGCAGAGAGACCTCGAGATGTACATCCGCGAGAGCAGCTTTCACTACTTCCGCATACCCAGCCCGCCTTCTCCTGATGTGGCGTCGTTCGAAACCTCCACCGTTTCCGCAACCGACGCCGATGCCCGCCGCGCCGAATTCCTCGCCTATAACGGCCGCACCGCCGAAGCGCACACCCTGCTCGACGCCGTCCTCAAGCAGGACCCGAACAACGCCGTCGCCTGCGAAACCCTGGGCTACATGGCGCTACAGAATCACGACATGGATGGTGCGCGCAAGTGGCTCACCCAGGCCGTCAAGCTCGACTCACACAGCTACCTCGCGCACTACTACTACGCCACCATGTCCATGAACGAGGATGGCCTCAAGGACGCGCGCGCGATCGAAGCCAGCCTCAAGACGGCGATCAAGCTCAACCCCGCCTTTGCTCCCTCCTACGACCGGCTCGCCTCCCTCTACCATATGCAGAACGAGCATCTGGAGGACGCCCACATGCTCGAACTGCAGGCCATGGAGCTCGATCCCGCGAACATCTTCTATCGCATCAACACCGCGCGCCTGTTGGCTGCACTCCAGCGCGACAACGATGCGCTCCGCGTCCTCGATACGGCCCGTCCTTTCGCGCAGAACTCCTCCCAGACGGCCATCATCGACGAAGCCGCGCGTCAGATGAAGGAACTGAAAGAAGCGCGCCTTGAAGCCTCGTCCGTCAGCGCGCAACCCGCCAGCCAGACAGCGGAGCAAACCACGCCGCACACCGCAATTGCCTCTCTCCAGAAGCTCCAGGGCAAGCTGGACATCATTCCCCATGTCCAACTCCCTCCGCATCCCTCTGCCTCCGCCGATGCCCCGCGACACCAGGCGCGCGGCATCATTCATGGTGTGCGCTGCGGCGCGCCCTCGGTCCTCGAACTTCAGCTTCAGGAAGACGGAAAAACCACTCTCTTCTATAGCAACAACTACTTCGACATTCCCTTCTCCACCGCGAATTACATTCCACAGGGCGAGTTGCATCCATGCAGCGAACTCGAAGGCCGCCACGCTGCCGTCACCTACGCAGAAACGCCGGACAAGACTGTCGCCGGCGAGATCGTCTCGGTCGAACTCGGCGGACAGTCAAACCAGCACGTCGCCGCATCCGCCACAGCCGCGAAGCGCGAAGCCCGCGGCATCCTTCACGCGGTGCACTGCGGGCCTCCCGCGGTGCTCGAACTGGAAGTGGATGGCACAAAGAAGATCGCCCTCTACGCCAACGACTACTACAAGATCACCTTCATGGCCATGAACTACAAACCGGATGGCGAGATCCATCCCTGCAGCGATCTCGAAGGCAAGCACGCCATCGTGCTCTACGCGGTGACAGACGACAAAAGCGCCGCCGGCGAGATACTCTCCGTCGCCCTCAGCCGTTAGCTATCGCGCTCGTGGCAATACCGTCAGCCATGTCAGCTTAGCCGCGGTGCGCCGGCCTTGGATGCTTCGGCTGATACAGCCCCACCGTCCCGCCACCCGGCAAAGGGATCGTCGTGATCTGCCCCCAGCGCTCATCGTGCACGGCTCCGCACTGCACACCTTTGACGTTCAGCTTGATGTTCAGCTCAGCCATGGTCTCGGCCAGGTCATCGCACATCAGGTAGAGTTCAGGCCGCTCGTTGCTCGCGGCGGGATGGAATGCGGCCTCGCTCGGCGGCAGGGAAAAGATCAGCCAGCCATGCCCCGCGTCCACCGCGTCAAAGCCAAGCACGTTGCGAAAAAACCTCACGGTCGGCTTCCGCGTCCTTGCTGTAAAGAACAAGATGCGCTCCATCGATCACGAACACCTCCCGGCGTAACGGATGTCTTATGCCTTTGCAGGCCGCTTCTTCGCACTCGCCGCGCTGCGCCGGAAGCATCCCGGCACATGGTCATCCACCATCCCCACCGCCTGCATCCACGCATACACAATCACCGGCCCCACAAACTTGAAGCCGCGCTTCTTCAGATCAGCCGAGATCGTCTCCGACAGCGGCGTCTTCGCCAGCACATGACCTGTGCCCACCACCGGCTTGCCGCCCACGTGCGTCCACATCGTCTTCGCAAAGCCCTCGCCATCCTTCTCCATCGCAAGAAAGATGCGCGCGCCCGCAATCGTCGCCTCGATCTTCGCGCGCGACCGGATGATCCCCTCATTCGCCAGCAGCCGCGCAATGTCCTTCTCCGTGAACCGCGCCACCTTCGCCGGATCGAAATCGCGAAATGCTTTGCGAAACGCATCGCGCTTGCGCAGGATCGTCAGCCACGAGAGCCCCGCCTGAAAGCCCTCCAGCATCAGCATCTCCCACATCGCGCGCCCATCGCGCAACGGCACGCCCCACTCCTTATCGTGATACTCGCGCAGCAGCGGATCGCTCTCCGCCCATGTGCAGCGTTGTTTCTCGCTTCATCCTCGTATTGCCTCATAGACGCAATCAATCGCTGCTGAAACCAGCGGACTCAGGCGCACTTGATTGCCATCGCGATAGATCAAGGCTGAAAGACCATCCTTACGCTGCAACACTTGGGCGGATTGTAGCTCGTCAGTGCCGCATGCATCCTGATGCGCCAACCGCTGAGGTCGCGTAGATGTCTGAACCCTGTGATCGTCAGCGCGCAGATAGCAATGAATCCAATCGGTCAGATGCTCAATTCCAGGACGAGAAAGGTACTCCATTGCTCGATCTGTATCCGCCGCTTAAGCAATGATCAGTCTTCAGTCGGCGCTGCAAAGTCGATCCAGAGACACCGCTTGCGAGCGTCTGCCCAGAACTGAACAACATTGCCTCGCAACACGCTGGACAGAGACAGATCTTTGCGTCGACGAGTATCGGCTGCGTGTCCGACTCTTCGTGACAGTGCTTGTAGACATGCATCGCTAACAAGTGAAGAACCGCCGCGAACGATCGCGTAGCAGCAACCTCACGCCGGCTCCTGATAAAGCCCAATCACATTCCCACCCGGATCGCGAAACCGCGCCGTCATCTCCCCCGGATCGCCGCCGATCGGCTGCACAATCTCGCCGCCATTCGCCTTCACCTTCTCGATCGCATCCGCCACGCTGTCCACCATGATGTACACCATCAACCCCGGCGTCGCAGCCGGCGGACGCCCCTTCACAAACGCGCCGCTCACCTCGCCCGTCGTGTCGTCGAACGCAATCGCGCCATCGCCGCGCGTGCGGATCGTCCACCCAAACGCCCGCTGATAAAAATCCGCCGACGCCTGCGCATCCGTCGCCGGCATCTCGATGTAGCAAATCTTCCCATCCTTCGCTGTCGGCATAATGCGTCTCCCTCAAATCCAGAACGAGTGTAGTCGCAGCCACACCGAAGTCGTCATCGCGAGCGCAGCGAAGGACCCGCAGTTTGTTCAGTCGCCCACAATCGCAAACGTGAGCGACCAAAGGGAGCGAACCCCGCAGCACATCGCCCGCAGGCGCATCCGCCCGGACGGCAAGTCCCTAAGTCCAATGGCTGGACGAATTTACCGCTAAGCCATTTATTTGGACGAATTTGGGTCTCGGGAGACGCCGTAAACCTAACAAAGAAAAAGAGTTCCCAGCCAGCCTCCGGTGACGGGAGGGGGGAGGGGTGGGCGTAACGTTACGTCTCCATCCTTGCTACCATCGAGACAAAGAACAGGAGAAATACATGGCAGAAACACTCGCCGCGCCCGGCACCGCTGAAGCGCCTTCCCACGCGCCAGCCCAGAAATCCGAAACACCCGTCAAGCGCCAGATGATCGGCTTCAGCTTCTTCAAGGTCATGCCCGAGTGGCGTCGCCTACCTGCCGCCGAGCGCGCCGAGCACAAGCGCCTCTTCGCCGAAGTGCTCGACCGCTGGAACCAGCCCGGCCGCCTGCTCTCCCTCACCTACTCCACCGTCGGCCTCCGCCCGGACTGCGACATGGTCCTCTGGCGCATCTGTTACTCCGTCGACGACCTCAGCGAGATGATGGCCGAGCTCATGGCCACCCCCCTGGGCGGCTATCTCGAGCTCGCCAACAACTACATCGCCATGACCAAGCGCTCGCCCTACCTCATCGGTCACGAACACGAAGGCCAGCACGACTCCCGCGGCTCCATCCGCCCCGGCGGCCAGAAGTACATCTTCATCTATCCCTTTTGGAAAACACGCGCCTGGTATCTGCTGCCCGCGCCGGAGCGCCAGCGCCTGATGAACGAGCACATCCGCATCGGCCATATGTTTCCGCGCGTCAAGCTCAACACCACCTACTCCTTCGGCATCGATGACCAGGAGTTCGTCGTCGCCTTCGAGACCAACTACCCGGAAGACTTCCTCGATCTGGTGCAGCAGCTCCGCGAAGTCGAGATCAGCGCCTACACCCTCAAGGACACGCCCATCTACACCTGCATCCGCATGACGCCCGAAGCCATGCTCGACCGCCTCGGCTGACGATGGCGACAGCAAGCAAGGCCACAGCGAAGAAGCGCCCGGCGACCAAGAAGGCTGTAGCAAAGCCGCCTGCTCCGAAGAAGCACGCCAAGCCGCAACTCAAGACCTCACCTGCGCGCATCGCGAAGATCATCGCCGGCCTGCAGCTGGCCTATCCCGGCGCAACCTGCGCGCTCGTCCACTCGAACCCGTGGGAGCTGCTGGTCGCCACCATCCTCTCCGCGCAATGCACGGACGTGCGCGTCAACATGGTGACGCCCACGCTCTTCCGCCGCTTCCCCACCCCGGCCGCGATGGCCAAAGCGTCACTGCCCGAGATCGAAGAGCTCATCCGCACCACCGGCTTCTACCACAACAAGGCGAAGTCGATCTCCGGCGCGGCAAAGGGCGTGGTCGAGCGCTTCAACGGCAAGGTGCCGCAGACCATGGACGAGCTGCTCACGCTCCCCGGCGTCGCGCGCAAGACCGGCAACGTCGTCCTGGGGGTGGCCTACCAGCTCGCGGAAGGCATAGTCGTCGACACCCACGTGCTGCGCCTCTCGCGCCGCCTCGAACTCACGCTCAACACCGAGCCCAAAAAAGTCGAGCAGGATTTAGTGAAGATCATTCCGAAAGATCACTGGATCGACTTCAGCCACGAACTGATTCTCCACGGCCGCGCCATCTGCATCGCACGCAAACCCCGCTGCATCGACTGCACCATCGAGAAAGAGTGCGACTCCAACGACAAGACCTGGTCGAGCCATTAAGCCCGCGGTCGCCTGAGAACGGAGCGTTTATTTATAGAGCGATTGTCATCCTGAGCGAAGCGAAGGACCTGCAGTTGCTCGCACTGCCGCGAATGATCACGAGCGCGCAAACAACCGCGCACAGGCATCCACTAGCCCATCGAGCGTTGCCGTCTCCGCCTCTGCCGCAACGATGAGCCCAGCATCACGCAAAGCCGCCGAAGTCACCGGCCCGATCGACACACACGCGACCTGCCGAGGAAACGCGAGCCCCGCATCATGCAGCACATCCAGCAGATGCATCACCGTCGATCCGCTGGTGAACACAGCAGCATCGGGCAACGATTCATCACCGAAGACCGCGCGGGCCCGCTCCACCGCATTCGCTGGCACAACCGTCCGATATGCATCGACAACCGTGACCGCCGCACCCGAAGCGGTCAGCGCTATCCGGCACAACATCCCGCGCAACAGCCGCACGCACCAGCAACACGCGCTGTCCACGCACATGATCCACGAGAGCATCCGCCAGCGCCTCGCCGACAGCACGCTCCGGCACGACATCAACATTAAGGTATGTCGCCTGCATCGCTTCAGCAGTGGAAGGCCCGACAGCCGCGCAGCGCAGATGAGCAAGCCATTCGCCCGACACGCCCAGCTCCGCCATCCGATCGCCGATCACGCGCACGGCATTGGTGCTCGTGATAACAAGCCAGTCATAGTTGTAAGCATGCAGCAACGCATCATCGAGAGGTCGCATATGATTCCGGAGAAGCGATCTCGATCGTCGGCAGCAGCAGCACCTCGGCACCCTGCTGCTCCAGCCGCTCACGCAATCCGCCGCTCTGCCGTGCGGCCCGCGTCACCACGATGCGCCGCCCGGCCAGCGGCCCAGAAGTCACTTCACGCGCCATGCTGCGCCAGCAGTTGCAGCGCGCCCTGCTTGAGCAGCGAGTCGGCCAGCGCCGAGCCTAAGCTCTGCGGGTCGTTGCCGCGTTCGTCAGCCCGCAACACTGTCGCGCCATCCGGCGATGAGACACATCCGCTGATGCGATAAGCATTTCCATCACGCCTGCAGTAAGCCCCAATCGGTACCTGGCATCCGCCGCCCAGCGCGGCCAGCGCCACCCGTTCCGCCGTGACTGCAAAGCGCGACTCGGCATGATCCAGAGTCGCCATCACCGTGCGCGTGCGGTCATCCCCGGCCCGGCACTCGATGGCCAGCGCCCCCTGCCCCGGCGCAGGACACAGCACATCCTCCGAAAATCGCTCTCGCACCCACTCCGTGCGCTCCAGCCGGTCCAGTCCCGCAGCCGCCAGCACTGCCGCCTCCACCTGCCCTTCACCTAGCTTGCGCAGACGCGTGTCCACGTTGCCGCGAAAGTCCACATATTCAAGCTGCGGCCAGCGTGCGCGAAGCTGCGACTGCCGGCGCAGGCTGCTGGTGCCCACACGTGCGCCGGCAGGCAACTCGCCCATGCTCCCGAACCTGGTCGACACGAAGACATCCCGCGGGTCGACACGTTCTGTCACCGCGGCGATCACAAATCGCACATCCAGCTCTGTCGGCAGATCCTTCAGACTATGGACCGCAAGATCGATGGTGTCGGCGAGAAGCGCCTCCTCGATCTCCTTGGTAAACATGCCCTTCGAGCCAACCCGCGCAAACGGCACGCCCTGCAGCCGGTCGCCCGTGGTCGTAATGGTGGCGATCGAGACCTCGTGCCCCTGCGCGCGCAGCAAATCCGCAATGTGATTCGCCTGCCAGAGCGCAAGCTGCGACCCACGCGAACCGATGCGGATCAATGCCGTGTCGCCTCGACGGCGTCTCGTTCGGCATTCTCGGAGGCTGACTCAGCAGCCGGCTCCTTCTGCAGCTCATCAAGGCTCGCTGGAAGTGTTCCTGCGCCCCGCGAGGTCAATCCCCCGCCCCGCGAGGCCAGTCCAAAGATCTGCTGCACCGCTTCCACCACTCTCAGGTCGCCGTCGCGCGCCGCCGCCTTCATCGCCTGCAGCGGCTGATGCAGCACCTTGTTGATGAGCCCGCGTGTCAACGCGTCCACAGCACTGCGCTGCTCCGCCGAAAGCGACTGCAACTTCCCCTGCATGCGCTTGAGCTCCGCCTGCCGCAGCTCTTCCATGGACTGCTGCAGCGAGACGATCGCCGGCACCGCGCTCAGCGTCTGCTGCCCATTGGCGAAGCGCTCCACTTCCGCCTGCACAATCGCCTCGGCCTGCATCGCCTCGCGGCTGCGCTCATTCATGTGCGACGCCGTCACCGACTGAAGATCGTCGATGTCGTACACAAACGCGCCTTCAAGCCGGTTCACCTCCGGCGACACATCGCGCGGCACCGCAATGTCGATGTAGAACATCGGACGATTGCGCCGCCGGTGCAGGAACTGCTGCGCATGCTCGCGGCGGAAGATGGGCTGCGCTGCCCCGGTCGAAGTAATCAGGATGTCCGCCTGGTCGGCGACCGCATGCAGATCCTCAAAACGCACGGCGCGCCCCCTGAATGTCTGCGCCAGATGCACTGCACGGTCAAACGTCCGGTTCGCAATCAGGATCGAGTTCGCGCCCTGCTGAATCAGGTGCCGCGCTGCAAGCTCACTCATCTTGCCCGCGCCCACCAGCAGCACCGTTTTGCCGTCGAGCGAGCCGAATATCTTCTTCGCAAGGTCGACCGCAACCGATGCAATCGACACCGATGCGCTGCCGATCTGCGTCTCCGTGCGCACGCGCTTCGCAACCGTGAACGTCGTCTGCAACAGACGCTCCAGCGAACTCTGCACCGCACCCACCGAGCGTGCCGCGGTATAGGCTTCCTTCACCTGTCCCAGGATCTGCGGCTCACCCAGCACCATCGAGTCCAGACTTGAAGCCACGCGGAACAGATGCCGCACCGCATCCGCGCCTTCGTATTCGTACAGGTGCGGGCGCAGCACATCCGCTTCGAGCGCAAAGTAACGATGCAGGAAATCCATCACATCAGGCGCCGTCTGCTCGTAGCTGGTCACCAGCTCTACGCGATTGCAGGTTGAGACGATCATGCCTTCGCTTACGCCCGGCGTACCCAGCAGCGCAAGCGCCGCCTCGCCCAGCGACTCCGGCGCAATCGCCAGTCGTTCCCGCAGCTCAATCGGCGCGGTGCGATGGTTCACGCCCAGCAGACGGATGGTCATGGGACGGGGAACCTGTGCACCGAGCTGAAGGTATTTGCCGCCCAGACACTGAGCACGACGAGAAAGACCACGCTGGACAGATAGATCGCGCGCCGCCCGCGCAGCCCGGTGCTGCGGCGGACAAGAAGCATCAGCACATACAGACCCCACATGCCGAACGAGAGCAGCACCTTGGGATCAAGAAAATACGCCGCGCCAACGCTCAACTGCGCGATCAGCGAACCCGCCAGCAGCCCCAGCGTCATGCAGGGAAAGCCGATCAACAGGCTCAGGTATGCGATGCGGTCCATCGTCTCCAGCGGCGGCAGCCACGCCAGAAACCCCACCCCCTCCTTACTCTTCAACCGGCGTTCCTGCGCCAGGTAGAGCACGCTGGCGATCAGGCTGAACAGCAACGCGGTATACGCCGCCAGCAGCGCGCTGATGTGCACCACCAGCCAGCCGGAACGCATCTCCGGCGTCACGAAGCCCCCGCTGTTCGCGCCCATCGCCGGCGCCAGCATCACCACCAGGGCCAGCGGCAGCGCGATGATGCCGAAGGCCGCCGCGCGATACACCGCGTAGACCAGCAGGTACGCGGCCACGATCAGCAGCGACAGCGTCGCCTGCACCTCTACCCATCCCAGCGGCACCAGGTGATGCGTCGCCACCATCAGCTCGACGACGGCTACGAGATGGAAGAAGAACCCCGCTACCGCGGCGGGCAGCGACACACGTTGCCATCGCGGCCGCCCGTACAGCACAGCCGGGAAGGCCGTGGCGCCGGCAACAGCGTAAAGAACAGCCGCGACTCGCAACCAGAGCAGGGACATAAGGCGGGAAAGTACCTTCCAGTATACCGGCGGAGCCATGCACCGGGGCCGCTCAAAGGGGCAGGCGGGATCGCGATGCCGGTGAGGTCCCGCCTCGTCTGGGTTACTCGTTTCGGCTACTCGTTTGGGCTACTCGTCTCGCGGTATCGGCAACCTATTCCGGCTGTATGGGCGGAATCACCGGGGACATCGGCACCACGCGCGTCTTCCGCGGCCCGACGCTGTCCACTTCGGCCTTGGTCAAGCGCCCACGATTGTCAAAACGCAGCCGCCAGTTGCCCGTGCGTGCCATGGACACGTCGCTGAACTGAACCTCCGCATCCTTGCCCGGATCGATCATGATGATCGGAGTGCTGCCATTGCGCTTCGTCAGCGCTTCCGACGCCTCCACATTTTCCTTCGGCACCGCAGCCATGGGCACGTGCCCGGTAAGCGCGACGAAGCACATGCCCAGATTGAGCCAGTGCGATTGCGGTCCCAGTTCATGCTCGCCGCGATCCGAGGTCGTCATTCGATTGAACGCTTCATACGCCGAGCTTTTCTCCCACGCCGCATGGAATGGCAGCAGGCCGTGCGCGTACTCGGTCACCACCTGCACCTTGTCGCCGTTCGAAGGCACCACCGCGACAAAGTGCGACGGACCATGCGCCACGCTGTCATTCTGGAAGTTCAGCATCATGTGATCGGGCAGCGAACGGCAGACGATCTGCTGGTACGTCCAGTGACTGTCGCTGATGTCGAAGCCATAAAACGCGGCCGCGCTGCTCACGTCCACTTCTCTCTGTTGCAGCAGCGCACGGTTCGCTGCGCTCATCCCGCCCGCGTCGAGCACGGGAAGCGTCGACGTTTGCTCGTTCATCGCGGCAATCTTCTCTTCTTCCCCGGGCGGTGGCGGCCCGTTGCGATGCCGATGCAGTTGCGCCGCGCACGGCAGCATGCAGGCAACGCCCAGCGCCAGCGCGAAAATCCCGCGTCCAGCCTGATTCCCATACCTGCCGCATGTGCCGTGAGAGTGCATAGCAAGGTCAATCTACCACGCGTCCACGACCGCCCTACCCCCACAAAAGAGGAAGGGCGGCCCGTTTGCTTGGGCCGCCCTTCCCGTACCTCGCACATGCACTCTTGATTTAGTGCGCAGCGCGACGGCGGGGTGCTGCACGCCGTACCGGCTTCTCCGGCGCGGGTGGCGCGCCATCGATCAGCGTGATCATCTTCGGATTCTGCGTGTACGAATCGAAGGTGGCGTTGTAGTTCACCATGGTGCCGATCGCCGGCGCCGTGGTCAGCGGCTTCTTCATGTTGATGGTGAAGTCCGCCGTGTTCGACGCCTTCGCGTCATCCGTTACCGCAAGCTGCACGGAGTCCGTGGTTGCCGAGACCACCTTGCCAGGAATCTGGTAGGTCTGCCCCTTCATCGTCGCCCACATCTTGTCCGCATCTTCCGGCTTGCCGTTGAAGAGGATGAACTCTTTATCGTTCAGGTTCAGCGTCTTCAGGTCCGGCGTCGTGGCAACCACCTTCGCTGCCTGGTCGGCGGGCGATGGCGGCGGCGGCGCAGCCGTTGGATTGTAGCTGTCCGGCGGAAGCACCGACTGCGTCACCAGCGTCTTCACCTGGTCAAAGCCGTCCATGCTGCCGTGGTACTTGTTGTAGTAATACTCGGCCGCCTTCTCGATCTGGTCTTTGGCCGCCGGCGGCGCGTAGGCCGCGGCGCGCGTCAGAAACCACACAGCATTCTTCAGGTCCGGCGGAGTCTGCTGTGCATAGGCCTGTCCCAGCAGGTAGGTATCGTTCAGCTGCGGACCGGTCTGCGTCTGGGCTACCGGCACCGCCGCCAACTCCTTCTTGAAATTATCTACCGCTCCTGGGTAGTCCTTCTTCACCTGGTCATCCAGCGCAATCGCGCCGTAGAAGATCGGCGCGGTCGCTGCCTTCAGCTTCTCGAAGTCGGCGTCCGGCATGTTTGCCGGTTTGGGAGCAGCAAGGCCCTTCTGCGCGCTCGCGGCCGCCTCGTCCAGCAGCGGCTGCTGGTCGGCGGGCGTCGACTTCTGCGCTGCCTGGGCCTTCTTGATGTAGACCGTGATGGCCAGCGCCCGCAGGTTGTTCGGATCTGTCTGCAGCAGGCGGCTCGCTGCATCCACCGTCTTGTCCATGTTGTTCTGCGCCTGGTAGGCAGCCATCAGCTGCTCCAGCATCTCTTCCTTCACCACCGAGTTCGGATACTTGGTGAGGAACGCTTCAATGGCGGAAGCCTTCGCCGCTGGCGAGGACTGGCTGATCGCGTTCGAGTAGTCGTTGTACTCGGCGGGATCTTTAATGGTGATTTGCTGTGCAGCTCCACCACCCGAGGCCGCGGCCTGGGCCAGGGCGATTGGCGTAGCGCACAGCATACTGGTAGCAATTGCCAGCAGAGAAGCTAAGGCGACCTTCTTCATTCAACGCTCCTAAGAGAAGTGCAGCGATTTGTAACCTGAATATCCGTACCTGCAGTCTTCACATCCACGGCACTCCCGAAAGCGCGCCAGACTCGGCACGGCAATCGATCTTGTCCCGGAAAAGAAACGGCGCGGCAATGTGGCTGGATTATAAGAACCAGCCTCTCCCCATGCAAGCGGAACGCTCACACGCTCCGGCTGGTAACTCGATAATCACCGGTAGAGATGCGAAGGATCGCCGCCGCGTTGACTCATCGAAGCAAGAGAATGTCATGAGAATGTCATCCCATGGGGCGCACCAGGACCTATGCCAAACCCCTGTATAACGATCCCACAAGAGGAGGGGTCCATGCCACAGCGCCTCATCCCACAAGAAAATCTTCCCGCAGGCGCTGCTGTCTCGCCACTCGCCGGCAGGACCGCGCTGGTCACCGGCGCCTCGCGCGGCATTGGCCGCGCCATTGCCTTGCGGCTGGCCGAGCTTGGCGCCCGGCTGTTGCTCGTCGCTCGCGACCCGGCAGCGCTCGCGGAGGTGAAGCAGAGCATTATCCATCTCGCCACTGCGGCAGATGCCCTGCCCTGCGATCTCGCCTCTGCCTCCGCGATCGCAGATCTCGCCGCACATATCGAAGCGGCAGGTGGCTGCGACATCCTCATCAATGCCGCCGGCATCGGCAAAATCGGCGCACCGCTGCACGAGATGCCCATCGAGGACTTCGACGCCGTCCTCGCCACCAATCTGCGCGCGCCCTTCCTGCTCATGCGCGCCGTCGTCCCGCACATGATCGCGCGCGGAGGTGGCGAAATCGTGAATATCTCCTCCCTCGCCGGCCAGGGCCCTCTCGCCAATGGTGCGGCCTACTCTGCCTCCAAATGGGCGCTCAACGGACTCAGCTACTCCGCCGCAGAGGAGCTGCGCGCCCACAACATCCGCGTCTCGGTCGTCGCCCCCGGCTCGGTGAACACCAGCTTCGGCCGAAGCGGGAAGGACCGGACGAAGATGCTCCAGCCAGAAGACGTCGCCGGCGTCGTCGCCATGCTGGTCACGCAGGCGCCGCAGTCCTTCATCAGCGAGGTCCGGATGCGCCCTACTCAAAAGCCCTGAGGCCTGGGCGTCTTTGCACCGGATCCGGGTCACTCCGGTGTTATTCCTGCCCCCTTCCACCCCCAAATGCACCTCCGGCCCAATGCCTCGCAATTGCGCCCTCCTTATCCACAATAGGTAGGGGTATCAGTGTTGAATCGCCCCTCGCGCCCGGCTACCATTCTTGTGAAGACTGTGTTCGAGTGGAAGAGGAGCCTGCCCGGGCTCCGCCTCCGCTCCCAAGGGTGTACCGATGCTCAAACTCAAAAAGATCCAGATCCTCGGCTTTAAGTCCTTCTGCGACCGCACCGAGCTCACCCTGCCCGGCCAGGGAATGGCCGCCGTCGTCGGCCCCAATGGCTGCGGCAAGTCGAACATCCTCGATGCCGTCAGCTGGGTGCTCGGCGAGCAGTCCGCGCGCACCCTGCGCGGCACGAAAATGGAAGATGTCATCTTCGCCGGCACGCGCGATCGCAAAGCGCTCGGCATGGCCGAGGTCTCGCTCACCCTCATCGATCCCGACGCCTACGGCGAAGGCCCGCTCGCCGATGACACGCTGGGGCCCGAAGAACGAATGGACGGAGCCAATCACAACGGCCATGGGATCGTCGCCGCCAACGGCGACTGGGATGAAGACGCGCACCGTCAGGCGCGCTCCGCCGAAACCGAGGAGATCATCGCCGAGGCCCAGCCCGGCACCGTGATCGAAGGCGAAGAACAGGAAGCTGTTTCGGAAGGCGAAGTCCCTTCGCAGGAAATTGCATCACCGGAAGGTTCCGTCGCCGTCGCCACGCAGAACTCCGTCGTATTGAAAATTCGCCGCCGCAAGTTCCAGCGCACGCCTGCACGTGCCGGCGAGATCATCGTCACCCGCCGCCTCTTCCGCTCCGGCGATAGCGAGTACCTGCTCAACGGCAAGCTCTGCCGGCTGCGCGATATTCAGGACATCTTCATGGGCACCGGTCTTGGGCCGGAGAGCTACGCCATCATCGAGCAGGAGCGCATCGGCCAGCTTCTCAGCTCCAAGCCGCACGATCGCCGCGCCATTATCGAAGAGGCCGCCGGCATCACGCGCTTCAAGACCAAGAAGCGTCTCGCCGAGCTGCGCCTTGAATCAGCGAAGCAAAATCTCGCCCGCGTGAACGACATCTTCGAAGAGGTCACGCGGCAGATGAACTCACTCAAGCGCCAGGCCGCCAAAGCCGAGCGTTACGCCGCCGTGCGCGACGAGTTGCGCACGCGCCTGCGCGTGGTCCTTGCCAGCCGCCTCCATCAGATGGATGCGACCGGCGTCTCGCTTCACGACCAGATCGCCTCCCTCACCACGCAGATCGACGCTTCCGCCGCACACGTTGAATCGCTCGATGCCGAGCACGCCGCCGCCGTCGCACGCGGTTATGAACTCGATGCCAGTGCAAAAGAAGCCAGCGCGCGCGCCAGCCAGGCCTCCATCGATCTCGAACGCGCCAGCGCACGCCAGCACGCGAATGAGGAGCGCATCGCCGATCTCCTCTCCCGCTCCGCCGCCGGCGGCGCCGAACTCGATCAGGCGCGTCAGCAGATGGACGGCCTCACCGCGGAGCGCGAACAGCACCGCAGCTTCCTCGAAACCGCCGCCGCCGAAGCGGCACGCTTTCGCCAGCAGGCCGAAGCGCTGCAGCAGCAGGCGCGTGAAGCCGCCCAGACCGTCGCGCACGCGGAGCAGCGCCTTGAGGCAGAGCGCCGCCGCGGACTGCAACTGCTTTCCGAAGCCGCGAACGCGCGCAGCCAGGCATCGCAGGCCGAAGAAGCACTCGGCGCACTCGAACGCGAAGCCGAACGGCTCTCCGGCGAGATGGACGCCGCACGCCGCGATCTTGAAAGCCTCGGCGCCGAACGCGGACAGGCGTCTCTGCAATTCGAATCTGTAACCGAAGCGCTCACCCGTTTAGAACAGGAGATCCTCGCCCTCCGCTCCGAGATCGAGCAAACGCGCGCCGACGAAACCGAGACGCGCCGTCGCGGTGACACGCTTCGCGCCGAGCACGCCACGCTCACCGGCCGCCGCAACTCGCTCGAAGGCCTCATTCGCGAGCACAGCTACTCCACCGACACCGTTCGCAAACTCTTTCGCACCCACGGCCACACCTCCAGCACCGGCGGCGCCGGCCTTTCCGCTGTTGGCACGCTCGCCGACTTCCTTGAGGTCGAAGGCCAGTACGAATCCGTCGTCGACGAATATCTGCGGGACGAGCTCAACTACATCGTCGTCAAAAGCTGGGACGCCGCCGACGAAGGCATGCGCCTGCTGAAGAGCGACGTCGATGGCCGGGCAACCTTCCTCGTGCATCCGCACGATGCGCAGGCCAAGTTCTCCTTCGACCCCACCGAGCCCACCGGCACCCAGACCAGCCGCGAAGGAATCGTGCGGTTGAAGGACTGCATCCGCGTGCTCGACGGCTTCGGCACATCGCTTGAAGCCATCCTGCCCAAGCTGCGCGAGGGCTACGTCGCGCCCGACGCAAGCACCGCCCGCTCGCTCGCTCTTGAAAATCCGCGCGCCTTCTTCCTCGCGCCTTCCGGCGAGTGCTTCCACAACGTCACCGTCACCGGCGGCAAGCCGCGCGCGGAAGGCCCACTCGCGATCAAGCGCGAGCTGCGCGACACGCAGCAGAAGCTCGATGCGCTCGAAGTCGAACTCGCACAGGCAGAGACCCATGCTGCTGCTCTCGGCCGCACTCTCGCTGAGAAGACCCGTCTGCTCGAAGCGAAGAGTGAAGACCGCCGCACCGCCGAACGCGACAGCGCGAACCAGGGCGCCGCGCTGCGCCAGATGGAATCGGAGGCCAAGCGCCTCGAACGCCGCCTGCAGGACTGGTCGCTCGACAGCGAGCGCAACCGGGATGCCCGCGCGGCGCGCGCTTCTCTCATGGAGCGCAAACGCGAAGACGTAGCCCGGCTCGAAGCCGAGCACGCCACCGCCGAGTCGCAGCAGAGCGAATTCGAAGCCGCCCTCGCCGGCCATCGCGAAACGCGCGAGACGGCACAGCAGGCGTCATCCCAGGCCGTCGCGGAGCTTGCCGGCCTCGAAGAGCGCAAGCGCGGCGCGGAAGCCTCCTTCGCACGCATCGACCGCATGTATGCCGATCTTGGCCGCCGCGTCGTGCAGCTTGAGCAGCAGCTCGCCGCGGCCGCCGCCGAGCAGGCCCAGCGCATCGAAGAAAACGCCTCACTCGCCACCCAACAACAGCAGCTCAGCGAGCTGCGCGAGCAGGCTGTCGCCGAAACCGCTCGCTGGACCGAAGAGGCTCGGCTGCTGCGCATCACCCTGCTTGAAAGCGAGCACCAGCTCAAGACACTGCGCGCCGAAACCGATGCCCTGCGCGAGAGTCGCAGCAGCCACGCCGCACAGGCCGCCAAACTCACTGCCGACCTCGAACACCTCGAAGCCACCTGCGTCAGCGATCTCGGCGTCGAAGCCGGCGAACTCCGTGCTCAACAAGAGATCGTGCGGCTCGAAGACGAAGCGCTCGCGGCTGAGGACGAAGCCTGCCGCGGCCTGAAAAGCCGCCTCGAAGCGATGGGCCCGGTCAACATGATGGCCCTCGAGGAGTACACCGAAGCCGCCGAGCGTCACCACTTCCTCGAAACGCAGCGCACCGACCTGCTCGACTCCATCGAGAACACGCAGGCCACCATCAAAGAGATCGACACCATCTCCCGCACCAAGTTCGATGAGGCCTTCGCGCGCATCAACGAGAACTTCTCCGTCACCTTTACGCGCCTCTTCAACGGCGGCCAGGCCTTCATGCGCCTTACGGATGAGGAAAACACCGCCGAGAGCGGAATCGACATAGTCGCCTCGCCGCCCGGCAAAAAGCTGCAGAACGTCCTATTGCTCTCCGGCGGAGAAAAGGCGCTCACCGCGCTCTCGCTGCTGGTCGGCATCTTCCTCTACCAGCCCAGCCCCTTCTGCGTGCTGGACGAGGTCGATGCGCCGCTTGACGAAACCAACGTCGGCCGGCTGGCGGACATGCTCAAGAGCATGGCCCACGAGACGCAGTTCGTACTCGTCACCCACTCCAAGCGCATGATGACCGCGATGGATCTCATCTACGGCGTCACCATGCAGGAGCCCGGCGTGTCGAAACTCGTTTCCGTGCACATGGGCGGCCATCATCACGCGCACGGCCGCGTAGAGCAGCGCGCCACTGCATAGAGGGAAATTAACTACTCATACCTCAATGCAACGATAGGATCGACCTTCGTCGCGCGCCGTGCCGGAAAGTACGCAGCCACCACCGTCACGGCAGCAATGATCAGCACCGCCACCGCCAGCGTGGTCACATCCCACGGTCCAACTCCGAAGAGTCCGGCGCGCACCGCCTGGCACGCGGCCAGCATCGCGGGCACGCCCAGCGCAATCCCGATGCCCAGCAGCACCAGCGACTCTCGCAGCACCATCCACAGCACACCGGCGTGTGGCGCGCCCAGCGCAATGCGTATGCCAATCTCATTTGTCCGGCGAACTACGCTGTACATCATCACGCCATAGAGCCCGATGCAGGAGAGCGCCAGCGCCAGTAGAGAGAAGAAGCTCGAAAGCTGCGAGACCAGCTTCTGTCTGTCGATCAGACCCTCCGTCTGCTGCTCGATCGTTTGCAGCTTGAGTATCGGCAGATTCCCATCAATCTCCGCGAACGCGGACCGCACCTCGCCGATCAGATTCGCCGGATCGCCCGCGCTCTGCAACTGCAGCCAGTACGCGTAATGGTCGTCCTCGGTCAGTTGCGTCACCGCGAGATACGCCATCGGCTCAGGTTTGTTAGAAGATGCCCTGAACTTCGCATCGCGCACGATGCCGACGATCTGCCATGTCCCCTTCACGGCCGGATCCGCGACCGTAAAGCTGTGGCCAATTGCATCGCCATGCGGCCAATACAGATTAGCCAGTGTCTGGTTGACCACCACTGCCTTCAGCGATGTCGCGGTATCCCCCGCATCGATCGTGCGTCCCCGCAGCAGCGGAATACCCACGGTCTCGAAATAACCCGCGCTTACGCGCTCGAGATACGTACTCACATCCTCATTGGGAATGGTGGGCCGTCCGATGATCGTGATCGGCGAGCCCCAGTTGCCGCGCCCAATCGGCATCCGGCTCGAGAGCGCAGCGGAGCGCACACCGGGGAGTTGTTGCATGCGCGTCAGAATCCTCTCGTAAAGCGCGTTGAGCTGCTCCGGCTTATATCCGGCAAATCTCGGATTGGTATTCACCAGCAGTAGGTTCGTTCGATTGAAGCCAAAGTCCTGGTTGCGCAGATTGTGCAGCGTCCGCACGAATAGTCCCGCCACCGCCAGCAGCACCAGCGAGAGCATCACCTGTCCCACCACAAGCGTCTTGGGCAGCAGTCTCCCCGACCGTCCGCCGCTGCTCCCCACTGTGCGCGCCGATGCATTCAGCGCATTCGACGCGCTCATGCGCGAGACGCGCAACGCCGGAGCGATCCCGAAGAGCACACCCGTCGCCAGGCAGATAGTCGACGTGAACGCCATTACATGCAGATCGGGAGTCGCGCCCAGAGCCGTGTGCGCACTCCGGCCGACAACGAAAGTGATCAGCGCACGCGTTCCCAGAAACGCAAGCAGCAGGCCAACCGCGCCGCCGGTAAATGCCAGCATCAGCGTCTCGGTCAGGATCTGGCGAACGATACGCGTCCGGCTGGAGCCCAGCGCAAGCCGTGTCGTGAACTCGCGTTCTCGCGATGCCGCCTTCGCCAGCAGAAAATTCGCCAGGTTCGCGCACGCGATCAGGAGAACCAGAACCACCACACCCATCAGCACAGCGAGCGGCGCCTCGTAAGCGTCGCGAAGCTGTGAGATGCCCGCGCCAATCGGCACCAGCGGCACATAGCTGCTCGCAATCTCTTTGCGTCGCTGCTCGGAAAGATGCGTCCCCTCGCGGTCGCTCATGAAATGCTGGAGCTGAGTCGTGATCCACGCTTGCGACTGCGCAATACTCACTCCCGTCTTACGCCGCGCAATCATGTGCAGCCAGAACTCGCCCCCCGCATCGAGCAGCGACCCCTGCTGCTGCTGCATCACCACCTGCTGCATGGTCACGGGCAGCCACATCTCCGGCATCTCTTCATTCAGCTCCACGCCGTAAAAACTCGCCGGCATGACGCCGACTATCGTAAAGAGCGTGCCGTTGATCGTGAGCGTCCTGCCAATCACCGACGGATCGGCCGACAGCGCATGTTGCCAGTACCCGTAGCTGATTACCGCGACTGCGTTGCGTCCTGCGGCATCTGCATCGTTCGCGTTGATCGTTCTGCCCAGGATGGGTTGTGCGCCAAGTACTCCAAAGAATGTGCCGGAAACGAGGCTGCTATTCGCCTGCGTCGCTGCGCCGCTCTCTCCCGCGCCGCGCCGCACGCTCACCTGCGTGGGAAAACTCCCCATGGCAGCGACACTCTCGAACGGTTCATGCTCTCGCTCGATCCGTTTGTAGAAGTCGTAGGTGAACATATCGACCGCGCCCGGCTCCACAGAGCCCAGACTGCCGCCGCCGCTCGCCTTGCCGAAGGAGACCAGTTGTTGCGGCGCATGCACCGGCAGCGACTTCAGCAGCAGATCGTTGATCAGCGTAAAGATCGCGGTGTTCGCGCCGATCCCAAGCGCCAGCGACAGGATCGCCACCAGCGAAAACCCCGGCGACTTCAGAAGCTGCCGCACGCCGAAGCGCACATCCTGCACCAGCGACTCCACCGCCGACTCCCAACTTCCCGACCACACTCGATGCCTCACCACAGCGGCGCTCCCCGCCTCCACCCGCGCAGCACGCTCCGCATCTTCGCGGCGCATTCCGCGGCGCACCTTCTCCTCCACAGCCGCCTCGACGTAGCCTTGCAACTCCTCGTCGATCTCGCGATTGCGCTGCTCCCTGCGGAGAAGTGCCTTCATTCCACTGATCAGGTTTCGCAATAAGGCCATCTCACTCCCCGGGCTTTCCTCTGGATTGCCTAGAGGTACGCCATGCTCCTCTTGATTGTCAAGGGGAAGGAAACGAGATGATCCCTAGGTAAAAGCTTCGTTTGCTACTCTCTCAACGTGAACGATAAGGGTCTCTACGTTGAAATCCGCATTCACGCTCCGTTGGACGACGTCTGGCGTCTCACGCAAGATCCCCAGCTTCACCAGCGCTGGGACCTGCGATTCAGCCGAATCGAGTACCTCCCCCGTCCCAATCCCGCGGAACCGCAGCGCTTTCTCTACGAGACCCGTATCGGCTTCGGCCTCGCCGTTCATGGCACGGGAGAAAGTGTTGGACAGCGTTCGTCGGTCGGCGGCGATACCACTTCGTCCCTTCGTTTCGCGTCCGCCGATCCGAAGTCGCTGATTGAAACCGGGTCTGGATACTGGAGACACATTCCCACCGACACTGGACTTCGATTCCTGACCTGGTACGACTATCAGGTCCGCTTTGGCGCAATGGGACGGCTGATCGACCGTCTTATCTTTCGACCTGTCATGGGCTGGGCAACCGCCTGGAGCTTCGATCGCCTTCGACTGTGGGCGGAAGATAAACAGTCTCCGGAGACATCCCTCGCACTCTCATGGATTCACGCCGTCGCACGCATCACGATTGGCGCGGTCTGGATTTGGCACGGTCTGGTGCCGAAACTTCTTTTCAGAAATGTCGATGAGCGTGTCATGCTCACGCAGGCCCACCTCTCCGCTGCGCTCCTGCCATGGGTCGGCGCTGCCGAGATAGTTTTTGGGTGTGTCATGCTCATCGCCTGGCACACGCGAAGCCTCTTCCCACTCAACATAGTCCTCATGCTCCTCGCCATCGTTGCCGTCGCATTCCATTCCCCGGCGTACCTAACCGCTGCTTTCAACCCGTTGACGCTGAATCTCTGTGTCATGTCACTCGCAGTCGTCGGCTGGGCAGCATCGCGCACGCTTCCTTCCGCGCGCTCCTGCCTGCGGGTCGCAGGCGAAACTCAATGATCTCCATCTATCAGCGCGCTCTCGGATCGGATTTCTCCAAACTGCATCCGCAGATACAGCAACGCTTCTCACTTAACTCCGAAGCAGGCGTGGCCGCCATCGGCACCGGGGTCATGGATCGCGTCTGGCATGGGGCCCCGTATACCCTCCCTTTTCTTTATGTCGGGACTTGGCGCAGCATCATGTTCCCCGAGCAGGGTACGGATGTTGCCTTCGTCATTCAGAACTACGCCTACAAAGATCCTCTCGGCCGGGAGACGGTGACCTGGGTCCGCACTTTCCGCACCAGCCGTGTACGGCGCTTCGACGCGTACATGATCTACAGCGAAGCCCGAAATTGCATCGTGGACTTTTTGGGCACGCACCAGCATCTTGCGGTCGACATCGAACTCAGCGTGGCGCCAAATGGCGGACTCCGCCTCCGTTCCGGCGAACAACGCTTCTATGAAGGCCCCATCGCCTTCAGGTTTCCGCTCGTATTCTCCGGAGTCGCCAATGTCTGCGAGTGGTATGACGACCAGCAGAAGTGCTTCCGCATCGAAGTCGACGCTTCCAATCGCACCTGGGGAAAACTCTTCGGATACTCCGGTAAATTCCAGGTTGAATGGCAGCCGTCTTCCGCGGAATCCGTCCCTCGCACTATCCTGCCCAGGCGCGTCGAATCGCGGAGTTAAGAACAACGCGCGTTCGCACCCGCGTTGACAAAGCCCACACCCCCTCGCAAAATCGGAGAGTCAGGTCAAACCCCTTTGCAGACACTCACCCAAACCGATCTCGCCGGCCTTCCTCTGCTCGCACGCGGCAAAGTGCGCGACCTCTACGCCGTCGGCGAACATCTCCTGCTCATCGCCACGGACCGCATCTCCGCCTTCGATCACGTGCTCGCCACCGGCATCCCCGGCAAAGGCAAAATCCTCACCCAGCTCTCGCTCTTCTGGTTCCAGTTGCTGCGCGACGTGGTGCCCAACCACCTCATCACCGCGGACGTCGCGCAATATCCCAGCGTCCTGCGCCCTTACGCCAGCCAGCTCGCGGGCCGCTCCATGCTGGTCAAGCGCGCGCAGATGTTCCCCGTCGAATGCGTCGTGCGCGGCTATCTCTCCGGCTCCGGTTGGAAGGACTACAAGGCCACCGGCGCCGTCTGCGGCATCCAGCTTCCCAAAGGCCTGCGCGAGTCAGACAAGCTGCCCCAGCCCCTCTTCACACCTGCGTCGAAGAGCCTCGGCGGCGAGCATGATGAAAATATCTCGTTTGACGAGATGGTCACCCGCATCGGCGAGCCCGCCGCTACCAAGCTTCAGGGCCTCAGCCTCGACATCTACAACCGCGCCGCCAACTACGCGGCCCAGCGCGGCGTTATCCTCGCCGATACCAAGTTCGAGTTCGGTGTCACCCCGGACGGCATCGTCCTCGCCGACGAGGTCCTCACTCCCGACTCCTCGCGCTACTGGCCAAGCCATCAGTACGCTCCTGGCGGCCCGCAGCCATCTTTCGACAAGCAATTCGTCCGCGATTACCTGGAACAGATCCAGTGGAACAAGCAGGCTCCCACGCCCGCCCTGCCAGACGACATCGTGGTAAAAACGCAACGCAAGTACCTGGATGCTTACCGTCTCCTCACCGGCCGCGAGCTCGATCTCGGCTGAAGTTAGGCTACGATCACCCCATGCAGACGCTGACTCCATTGGACTGGGCCATCCTGGCCGTCCTGGTCATCTCCGTGGTGACGGCGTTCCTCCATGGCTTCCTGGTCGAAGTCTGCGCCCTGGCCGGCCTGGTCGCGGGCATCATCCTGGCCGGCCACTATTACCTGCAGATCGTCCCCTGGGTCCAGCATTTCGTGCACCAGGACGCCGCCGCGGCAGCAATCGCTTTTCTTTTCGTCGCATTCGGCGTTATGCTGGCCGCCGCAATCCTTGGCCGGATGCTACGCTGGATACTTCACAGCTTAGGATTGGGTTGGGCCGACCGCATTGCCGGGGGAGCCTTCGGTCTGCTCAAGGGGTACATTCTGGTGGCATTGGGCGTCGCTGCTATAGCCGCGTTTTTTCCGTCGCAGCCATGGTTCGATCAGTCCCAACTCGTGCCATACTTTGTTCCCGGGGCACACGGAAGTGTTACTGTGCTGCCGCGGGACTTAGGCGGTAGAATTCAGTCCGGGTTGCATTCCCTCGAAGACGTGGCACGCCGCGAGGCGTCAGGTTTGGGCCAGCACAACTAATCTGCATTACTGAATTGAATGAAGAGACCGGCGCCGAGATTCGGTCCGTTAGCCAAGAAAGAGGACTCTGTGAAACGCGAGTTGGACAGCCTGGTCAGCCAGATGCACGCCGGTGGCATTACTTACGATGAAGCCATCCGCGAGTTCAAAAAGCGGTTCATTCTCGAAGTGCTCGCCGCCCATCGCGGCAACCAGTGCAAAGCCGCCAAAGAACTCGGCATGCACCGGAACACCCTGAGCCGGACCATTGCCGAGCTCCATATGGATCCCGCCCAGATCCGCAATGGCCTCAAGCGTCCGCCACGCCCCGTGCGTCCATTGCTTGAACAGCCAAAACAGGTGATGCGCCAGCAGGGCTGACACTGCCTCAGCTATCCTGAGAGGGCGTTCAACCACTCAGGAGCCGCCGGCCGCCTTGTCGAATTCCGTCATCGAATCCTCCGCTCCGGCGGCCTATCTACAGCGCGACACCGCGCAGGGCCGCGTTGCCTGGCGTCCGGGCCCCCTTGATTCTGTTCCCGGCTGGGATCAATACGACGCCTACCTCTTCGACATCGACGGCACCCTCCTCCGCGATCCCGGCCGCGTCCACTACAACGCCTTCTCGAAGGCCTGCCTGGAAGTCCTCGGCCACCCGCTCTCGCTCGAACCCGTCACCGTAGCCGGCTCCACCGACCCCCGCATCCTGCGCGACGCGTTTACCGCCGCCGGCATCGCGGACGAGACCTGGCGCCCCCATCAGCCTCGCCTGCTCGAAGCCATTTGCTCCACCGTCGAGCGCGACGCCGCCGCCATGCAGCTCACCATCATGCCCGGCGTGGTTGACACCCTCCGCCATCTCGCCGCTGCGGGAAAATGGCTGGGCGTCGCCACCGGCAACCTCGAATCCATCGGCTGGCTCAAACTGGAGCGCACCGGCCTGCGCGAACACTTCACCTTCGGCGGCTTCAGCGACGCGCACGAGCAACGCGCTGAGATGATCGCCGCAGCAGCCGCGGAAGCACGCGCACTCGCCGGCAAAGATGCCTCGATCGTCATCGTCGGCGACACGCCTTCCGATATTGCAGCCGCGCGCGCCAATGCCCTTCCCGTCATCGCCGTCGCCACCGGCCACTCCGGGTTCGATCGCCTCATGGAGCATTCCCCCGACATCTGCGCCGAAAATCTAGCCGCATTGATGCTCGCCTCAGAAGCCGATACGAAAGGCGAATCGCGATGAGCCGCCTGCTCCGCGCCGCCGCATGTGCTCTCGCCCTTACACTGGCCGCGCACGCACAAAGCACTGCCAAATCTGCGCCCTCCCACCACGACAAGCAGGAGGCGGCCAAGGCGTATCTCGCCGGCGCGCACGCCATCCAGGATCGCAACACGCGCGCCGCCTACGACGCCTTCAGCAAAGCCGCGGCTCTCGATCCCACCAACCCGGACTACAAGAACGCGGTCGCCGTCGCGAAGGCTCACTTCGTGACCGAACTCATCCAGCAGGCCGAAAAGGCCCGCATCCTCGGGAAAGACGATGTCGTCCACGCGCGCCTCGCCGAAGCTCTTGAGATCGATCCCACCAACCCCATCGCGGCACAGCACATCGGGGACGTTGCAGGCCTCGAAAGCGCCCCGCTCCAGACCGACGACATCACCTCCAAGGTCGCCGAGGTCATCCGCCTCGAACCCACATCCGGCAAACGCAGCTTCCATGTGCGCGCCGACAGCCAATCGCTCTTGCGGCAGGTCCTCTCCGCCTATGGCATCGCGCCCAGCTTTGACTCCAGCGTCAGCTCGCAGCCCGTCCGCTTCGATGTCGATGACGTGAACTTTCACCAGGCCGAGGAGTTACTGCAGCTTCAGACCAACACCTTCTTTGTGCCGCTCGATCCCCATCGCGTCCTCGTCGCCAAAGACACGCGCGCCAATCGGCAGGAATATGAGCGCCTGCTCCTGGAGACCGTCTACCTTCCCGGGCTGAACACGCAGGACTTCACCGACGTCAGCAATGTCGCGCGCAATGTCATCGAGCTCCAGCAGGTCACGGCCAACGCCACACAGAACGCAGTCACGGTGCGCGGCCCGGAATCGAAGCTCGCCCTCCTGAACAGCACGCTGACCGGCCTGATGGATGGCCGCAGCCAGGTGTTGCTGAATGTCCGCATCTACGAGATCGCGCGCACCCACGCCACCAACGTGGGCGTGCAGATGCCGCAGCAGTTCACCGCCTTCAACCTCAACTCGGAGATTCAGCAGGTTCTCAACGGCAATCAGGCCCTGATTCAGCAGATCATCTCCAGCGGCCTCGCCAACGCCAATGACATTGAGGCCATCGCCGCCATCCTGCTCGCCTCCGGCCAGATCTCGAACTCCATCCTCAGCCAGCCCTTCGCCATCTTCGGCGGCGGCCTCACCGCCACTGGCGTCACCCTCGGCAGCCCGACGCTCAACCTCGCCCTCAATTCCAGCGACAGCCGCGCCATCGATCAGATTCAGCTCCGCCTCCAGGATCAGGAGACGGGAGACATCCTCGCCGGCATGCACTACCCCATCATCCAGTCCAGCTACTCCAACCTCGCCGGCGGTGGCGTCAATATCCCGGGACTCAACAGCGCCGGCGTGTCCAGCCAGCTCGCCGCGCTGGGCATCAACAGCTCCAGCCTCAACCAGCAAACCATCCCGCAAGTCCAGTATCAGGACCTCGGTCTGCAGTTGAAGGCCACGCCCTATATCCACCGCGATCAGTCCATGCGACTCAAACTCGATCTCAAGATTCAGGCGCTCGGCGGCACCTCCATCAATGACATCCCCGTCCTGACCAACCGCCAGTTCACCGCCGATCTCGATCTGAAGGATGGCGCAAGCGCGCTGGTGACCAGCTATCTCACCTCGCAGGAATCCAATGCCGTCAGCGGCCTTCCCGGTCTCAGCGAGATTCCAGGGCTGCAATCCACCACGAACAAGGACTCCCAGAAAAATACCGGCGAACTCGTCGTCCTCATCACTCCGCACGTCGTCCGCCTGCCCCATCCCGGCGGCGCAAGCCACGTCATGCTGATACCGAGGCACCAGTAAGGCCCGTCATCAAAGCGCAAGGTTCAAGAATAAAAGAAGTGCCATCCTGAGCGCAGCGAAGGACCTGCAGTCCCTCACTACGTTCAGATCGTTCCCTACTTTTGCGACAGATCGTAATCGATGATCTTCTTCAACTGGTCATACGGAAACCCGCCGAGGGGCAGCAGGCGGCCGTTCACAGAGAGCATCGGCGTCTGATTCACGCCGACTTCCGCGCCCACCTGCAGTGACGCATCCACCGCCGCCTTCGTTGAAGGCTCCGCCACGCACGCCTTCACCTTCGCCTCATCCACGCCGGCAGCCTTCACCGCAGCGGACAACGCTGCCGCCGAACCCTCCGGCGTCAATTGCGCCTGGTTTGCATAGACCGCATCGGTGTACTTGAAGAACGCATCGTTCCCGCCGAGCTTCGCCACGCACACCCCGGCCTCCGCCGCCTTCTCTGCTTCGCTGTGCACCCGGCGCAGCGGAAAAACCTGCGAGACAAAATGCGCCTGCGGGTAGTCCTTCAGCAGCCGCTCCACCGTGGGCTGCGCCTCTTTGCAATGCGGGCACTCGAAGTCTGAGAACTCGACCAGCTGCAGCGGCGCATTCGCCGGTCCGCGCGATGGCCCCTTCGCGTCCCGCATCAGAATCTCTCGATAATTCTCGAACGGATGCGCGCCGAAAGGCAGAATCTCATCGTTCGCCACCAGGTGCTTGCCGTCCGGAAGCGTCAGAAAAGCCAGCACGGAAGGCTGCGCCTGCTGCGTGCCCTTCTCCTCCACCAGCACCGTCACCCGGCTGATCCCCTGCACCTGCGTCGTCTCGATCGCCTGCACCTGGAAGATGCGGTTCTCGTCATACCCCCAGCTCGCACGCAGGAATGCCTGCACCGTCTCTTTGGTTGGCGTAGCCGCGGTAAAGTTTGCCGGATCAGGCGGCGGCATCGGCTGCAATTTCACAGGCGCAGCCGGTGCCGGAGCGGCGCCGCTCTGCGCCGCCGGAGCATCGGGCGGGTTGCTCTGCGCGAACGCCGAACTTGTCACCATAAAAGTTACAATATGCAGCGCTGCAATCAGCCCGCTGCGCACACGCATCGTCATCGGATATCTTCTCCAAGCGGCCAAAACTTAAACTTGTACCTTAACTGCAATCGGAAACCGCCGACCATTCCCGAAGGATTTCGCCGTCACCTTCAGGACCGGCGCTGCCTGCTGCCGCTTGTACTCGCTCTGCTCAATCAGCTTCACGATCTTCTGCACCAGGCGAAGATCCAGCCCCTGCTGATCGGCAATCACCTGCATCGGCGTGTAACGCTCCACGTACGCCTCCACCAGCGGGTCGAGGACATCGTAGGGCGGCAGCGAATCTGTATCGAGCTGCCCCGGCCGCAGTTCGGCTGACGGCGGCTTCTCAAGAATCGCTCGCGGAATCACCTCACGCTCTTGGTTCACGTAGCGGGCCAGCGCGTATACCCGCGTCTTGACCAGGTCCCCAATCACTGCCAACGCCCCCACCATGTCGCCGTACAGCGTGCAGTAACCTACCGCCATCTCCGACTTGTTGCCGGTCGTCAGCACCAGAGCGCCCAGCTTGTTCGAAAGCGCCATCAGCAGTGTCCCGCGTATGCGCGACTGGATATTTTCCTCCGTCACGTCGGGCGCGAGTCCCGTGAACTGCGGTGCCAGCGCATGCGTGAACTGACTGAAAATGCCATCGATCGGGATCGTCTCATACACAATCCCCAGGTTACTGGCCAGCGCGCGGCTGTCATCGATCGAGCCCTGCGAGGAGTACGGGCTCGGCATCCCTACTCCGATCACGTTCTCTTTGCCCAGCGCATCCACGGCAATGGCCGCGACCAGTGCCGAATCGATGCCGCCGCTCAAAGCGATCAGCGCTTTCTTGAAGCCGCATTTGCGGATGTAATCGCGTGTCCCCATCACCAGCGCCTCATAGGTGGCGGCATCGTCGCCCTCGACAGTGCGATGGAGATCGCCCGTCCCCGTGGCCGTGTCCACCATCACCAGGTCCTCGGCGAAGGAGCGTCCCTGCGCGATGATCTCGCCGCGCGCATTCAGCGCCAGGCTCGTGCCGTCGAAAACCAGGCTGTCGTTCCCACCCGTCTGGTTCACCATCAGGATCGGCAGTTTGTGATGCCGCGCCGCCGCCGCCAGCATCTCCGCCCGCTGCTCTCGCTTGCCCTGCCAGAATGGGGAGGACGATATGTTCAGGATCAGCGTCGCTCCTCGCCGCACCTGCTCGTCCACCGGATCGACCGTGTACAGCCGCTGTTTCCAGTAGCCCTTGTCGTTCCAGGCATCCTCGCAGATAGTCAGCGCCACCAGCTCATTGCCGATCTTCACCACGTCCTGGCAGGGGGCAGGCGCAAAGTATCGCTGCTCGTCGAAGACGTCGTAGTAGGGCAGCAGCATCTTGCGCTGGGTAAAGATGATCTCGCCGTTTTGCATCAGCACGGCGGCGTTACTCACCGGCTTGCCCGACCCGGGCGGCGATGGCACCAGCGTGCCGCAGATCACCGAAATCGACTTGCCCGCGGTTGCCTCGCGCGCAATCTCCACCGCAGCCTCGCCCGCCAGCTTCACGAACGAAGGCTTCTCCACGAAGTCGCCCGTCGGGTAGCCGCAGACGCACAGCTCCGGGAATATCACCAGGTCTGCGCCGCGCTTCTCCGCCTCGCGCACGTTCTGCAGAATTCGTGCTGTGTTGCCTCGAAAATCCGCGACCGTCGGATCGATCTGCGCCAGCGCAATCTTCACGTTTTTAGTGTATCGGAGAACGCAATCGAAAGGCCGGCTCAAAGGCCGGCCCCGTTTGCGTCTATGCAAAAACGCCTACGTCCCCGTGCCGGCGACGACCACCCCTACCGTGCGCACCAGGATCTTGATATCCAGCCACAAACTCCAGTTCTCGATGTACGCCGTGTCCAGCGAGATGTAGCTGTCGAACGAAGGATCCTGCCGCGCCTGCACCTGCCATAGTCCGGTGACGCCCGGTACTACATCCAGCCGGCGCAGATGGTTCAGTTCGTAGCGTTTTACTTCGCTGGCAATCGGCGGCCGCGGTCCCACCAGGCTCATATCGCCGCGCAGCACATTCATCAGTTGCGGCAGCTCGTCCAGCGAATACTTGCGCAGGACGCGCCCCGCGCGGGTGATGCGCGGATCGTTCGTGATCTTGAACAGAACCGAGTCGCGCTCGTTCATGTGCAGGATGTCGGCCCGGCGCCTCTCCGCATCGGACACCATAGTGCGGAACTTGATGCAGCGGAAGACACGGCCCTTCTTCCCGATGCGCTCCGACAAGTAGAAGATCGGTCCCGGGCTGTCCACGCGCACCGCAATGGCAATCGCCAGCAGCACCGGCGAGAGCAACACCATAGCCAGACTCGAGGCGGCAATGTCCAGCATGCGCTTCAGCACCATGCCCACCACCGGAACCTGGCCGCGATGCAGCGGAATCGTCGGAAACTGTCCGATGTATTCGATGGGGCTGTTCCATGCCAGCCCGTCGTACAGATCGGGCACCACCCGGATGTCGACACCGGCTTCGCGTGCCTGATGCACCAGCCGCTTCACCAGCACGCGCTCGCACGGCGCGGCAAGGAAGATTTCATCCACAAAATGCTTGCGCGCCAGTTCGAGAACCTCGTCGATCGTCCCCAGCACATCCGCGCAGTCCGCGATCCCGTCGGAATCGTAACCCGGTATCTGTACAAATCCCTTGAAGGTAAATCCGAGATGACGAATGCTCTCGATATGATGGCGCAGCGCCTGACCGACACGGCCCGTGCCCACGACAAGAATATTGCGCGTCTCGATGCCGCGATCGTAGCGCCGATAGACGATCGCACGCCATGCCAGCCGGCGCGCGCTCAACAATACCGCGGTAAAAAGGACCGTCAGCAGCACCACGGCGCGAGACACCACCTGCCCGCGCGCCAGGTACAACGCACCGGACAGCAGCAGCCCTGCCGTGCAGCAGGCTTGCAGCGTCAATCGCTGGTCATGCAGTGTGTTGCGCAATTGAATCGGCGCATAAAGATGCAGTCGCTTGCTGACCAGAATCAGTGCCAGGATGAACCAGCACAGATAGAACAACGACAGCCATGGACTGGTGTTGAGCATGGATTGCGTTTGAAAAACGGAGTCGTCCGTAATGTAATTTCCCAGACGGACACGGACCGCGATAGCAGCCGCAATGAGCACACACAGCATGTCGCAAAACGCCCAGAACAACGAGACCCGGAACGAATGCGACCACATTTTTGTTCGAACGCCAACGACACTCCTGCTCGTAGCAGGTGGGAATCGTTGTGTATGTTGAATGCGGGGAACAAATTCGGGGCTGCTCATCGAGGGAACCTGACGACTTCGGTGCGATTGCTGAATGTTAGAGATTTACGAGTGGGATGCGATCGCAACCCGATGGGATTCTCCGCTGCCCCGGATGTGGGTCGTATCGTCTGCAACGTAACAAAAACGTCGGCGAAAGCTTCTTTCCACACCGCGACATGCACGCCTGGTTCCATTCTTCTCGCCCTCGTCAACCCTTTGCAGCGCGGAAGTAGCCTGTCATGAGGGCTGCGCCAAGAGCCCTGGCATACAGCTCAGCAACAAGCAAAGTCTAGCATCGTGAGGCCCGGATACTATGTATGACGCGCTAATTGTACGGTGAAGCCACCGCGCAATTTGTGCTTAAAAAGCCACGAAAAAATCACCAGATTGTCAAAGTAGAGGAACACCCACTCTGCAAGGCCGTTCTTTACCTTCACATCGAGTTCGGGTAGTGTGCAACTTCTTCCTTGCAAATTTCCACATCGGCTCATGACACTTCTGAGTCATTGCGCCCGAGCGAAAGTCATACATTTGGAAGGACCAGCGAATCCAGCTCCAGAAACTGCTGCAGGATCTCGTCATCGCTCCGCTTCATCTCGTCCATCGTCCCGAAGAACAGGACCTTCCCCTGATGAAGGAACACCACGTGATCGGCAAGCCGCTCGGCAAAGCGCATGTCGTGCGTCACCACAACGCTGGTCAACAGCAGTTGCGTCTTCAGTTTCTGAATCAGATCCCCCAGCAGCCGCCCGATCAGCGGATCCACCATCGTCGTCGGCTCGTCATATAGGATCGCCTCCGGCTGCGCCGCCATCGCGCGCGCAATCGCCACCGACCGCTTCATCCCGGTCGACAGGTCCGAGGGCAGCAGGTCCGTTTCCCCGGTCACCCCCACCATCTCCAGCAGCCCGCTGACGATCTTCTGGATCTGGTCTTCTTCCAGTCCCTTCCGTTCGCGCAGCGGGAAGGCGACATTTTCCGCCACACTCAGCGAATCGAACAGCGCGCCGCTCTGAAACACCATCGTGACTTTCTTCCGCACCTCTTCCATCTGCTGATCGCTGAAGCCCGTGATGTCCTCGCCCGCCACCAGAATCCGTCCCTTATCCGGCTTCAGAAAACCCATGATCTGCTGCAGCGATACCGACTTCCCCACCCCGGAGCGCCCCAGGATGCACAGCGTCTCCCCGGTCAGCACCTCAAAGCTCACATCGTCCAGCACATGCAGGTCGCCGAAGGACTTCGAGACGTGGTCGAAGACGATGTAGGGCTCGGGTTTCGCAGCCGGCTGCGGAGCGCCGCCATTCTCCTGCGCCTCGCGCACCTCCTCGCGGATGAGCTCTGGCGGAATCTCCAGCGGCGTCTCGTTCGCGGGCGGCAACGGAACTTCCTCTCCCCCTGAGGCGCGGCATTGCGAAGCAGCGTCTCCTCAGCCGGAGTTTCCCCCCACGCGTCGCGCTTTCCTGCTGGCTTCTCTTCTGCCGGCTCCGCGTCTCCTCTGGGTTGGTCGTCGCTCATGCTCATAGCATAGGGGTTGAAGCATTTTTCCTGTCTGGCTGAACAAACAAAGATTCGCCCGTGTGGCCTTTCCGTAAACAAAGGCCACACAAAGAATCGATCGCCGGCGCAACCTTCAGGAAAAACGCTTTGCCGCAAGCAATGCCGCGGCCAGCGCCAGTTCCTCCGGAGTATTGCAGTTCATGAACTGCCAATGCGTGGCCCGCGTCGAACACCACGCGCCCGTCGCTGCAACCCGCTCGGCATCGAAGTAGTCGAGCCTGCCGCCTGCCGCCGCCCGCTCCACCGCAATCATCATCTTGTAATCGCCTGCCTCCAGCGCGCCCGTCACTCCGTCAAGCAGCTCCCGCCGGTAGACCGCGCACAGCGGTTGCGGCTTGCCCCCGGCTCGCGGAACCGTCGCCATCGCCCCGGTTGTTGCGGCGCGCCGCAGCATCCATGCCAGAAACTCCACTTCCAGCAGCGGCAGATCGACTCCCACAATCAGCACCAGCGGCGCCTCGCTCTTCGTAAGCGCCGTCTCCATCCCGCTCAGTGGCCCGCATCCCGGATGCACGTCCGGCAGCACCACTTAGACGTCAGAAGCGATGCCCGGCATCGGCGCGCGCAATCCCGCCACCCGCGCCCGCAAGCCCACTGCACCCAGCTTCTCCAACATGTGTTCGAGTAGCGGCCGTCCGGCCAGCACAACCGCCGCCTTGTCCCGTCCCATCCGCAGGCTCCGGCCACCTGCCAGCACCCAGCCTTCGGCATTCATCACGCTCAGCCGCCCACGAGTTCCAGCATCCGGATGATCGACTCGATGCCGCGATGAAAATTCGCGATATGGAACTTCTCGTTCGGCGCGTGCAGGTTATCGTCCGGCAGACCGAAGCCCATCATCACCGAAGGAATCTTCAGGTGCCGTTCGATGTCGCCCACGATCGGGATCGATCCGCCGCCGCGCACGAACACCGTCTCCTTGCCGAACACCTCCCGCATCGCCGCCTCGGCCGCCGTCACATAAGGATTGTCCGTCCGAACGACAATCGGATCGCCCGAGTGGATCATCCGCACCTCCACCGTCACCCCGTGCGGCGCCAGCGACTCCACGAACGCCTTGTACTGCGCAAAGGCCTTCTTCGGCGTCATCGCCGGCACCAGCCGCATCGACACCTTCGCCGTCGCCCGCGCCGGGATCACTGTCTTCGCCCCCGCGCCGGTAAACCCGCCCGGCATTCCGTGCACATCCAGCGTCGGCCGCGCCCATGTCCGCTCTAATACCGAATAGCCCGCTTCGCCAGTCAGCACCGGCGAGCCCACTTCGGTCTTGCGGTAGTGCTCTTCGTCGAAGGGCAGCCGCTTCCACGCCGCCTTCTCCTCTGCCGACGGCGCTTCCACATCGTCGTAGAAACCCGGAATCAGGATCTTCCCCTCTCGGTCCTTCAACCCGGCAATGATCTGCGCCAGCGCCACAAACGGATTCGGCGCCGCCCCGCCATACATCCCCGAGTGCAGATCGGTCTTCGCTCCGCGCACTTCGATCTCGGTGTAGATCATCCCGCGCAGCCCCACGCACAGCGTCGGCAGCTCCGGCGCAAACATCTCCGTATCCGACACCAGCGCGAAATCCGCCTTCAGCTCGCCGGGATGCTCGCGCACGAAGTCGGCAATCCCCTCGCCGCCAACCTCCTCCTCGCCCTCCAGAATCACCCGCACATTCACCGGCAGCTTGCCATTGCCTGTCTGAAACAGCGACTCCAGCGCCTTCAGGTGCATGTACATCTGTCCCTTGTCATCCACCGCGCCCCGCGCATACAGGTTCCCATCGCGCTCCGTCGGCTCAAAGGGCGGCGTCAGCCACTCGTCCAGCGGATCCGGCGGCTGCACATCGTAGTGCCCATAGCACAGCACCGTCGGCTTGCCGCCGCATGCGAGCCAATCCGCCATACACCAGTGGATGCCCCGCCGCTCCGCCGTGGGCCGTCTCGATCAGCCGCACATGCTGGAGCCCGATGCGCTTCATCTCCCCAGCCAGCGTCTCCGCTGCGCGGCGCGTATCGCCGTTGTGCTCCGGCAGCGTGGAAATGCTCGGGATCCGCAGCAGTTCCTTTAACTCATCAAGAAATCGCGCCTGATTCTGGCGCGCATAGTCAACAGCAGCACTGGACATAAAGGACGCTCACTCCGCTTCAATCATTTCGCGCTGAGTCATTCCGAAGAATCATAGCCGAGCCCCGCGCTGAGTCGAGCCCCACGCTGAGTCCATGACCCGCCGCCCGCTGCTACTCCGCCGCCTTCGGCTGCCCGCCCGCATTCCACGCTGGGCACAAAGTCGCTATCCGCCAGCCACCGCACCGGCGCCACCAGGGACTGGATCGCTGCCGTCATGAACGGCACATCCAGATGCTGCAAATCGTCATCCGCCTGGTGATACGTTGGCGGCGTGCCCCAGCCCGCTGCGGTATGCGCCACCACGCCCTTCAACGCCAGCGCGTAGTTGTCGGAACGCTCGAAGAAATGCTCCTCCGGATAAGGGTCCGGCCCCACCAATGCCCCGTGCTCCTTCAGCGCCGGCCCCAGGTTCGACCTGTCCCATCCAGTCAGCAGCAGCACGCCCTTCGCCATCTTCGGGTCCTGGTTGCCGATCATCTCGAACTCCAGGTTCGCCACCAGGTCCTTCAGCGGCACCGGCGGATGCTCGCCGAAGTACGTCGATCCCAGTTCGCCGGCCTCCTCGCTGCCATAGCAGACAAACAACACGCTGCGCTTGAGCGGCGGCCCGCTCGCCAGCGCATGCGCCAGCTCCAGCACCGCCGTAGTACCCGCCGCATCGTCGTTCGCGCCGTTGTAGATTCCGTCGCCGTTCTCCTTCGGCCTTATGCCCAGATGGTCCAGGTGCGCCGTCAGCAGAATCGTCCCGGCATTCGCATCGGTTCCCGGCAGATAGCCGATCGCGTTGTAGGTAAAGCGCGGAGCAGTCTGTGGCATCGCATGCACGGTCAGCGAGACCGTCTCGCCATTCTTCACACCCTCGATCTTCGCCATCGCCGCCGGCGTCAGGGCGGCAAGCGTCACACCGTGATGCTCCGCCGGCGCGTCCGCGAGGCGCATCGAAATGCGCGGCTTCCCACCCAACATCGTCAGGAACTTCTGCGTCGATGCATCTTCCTGGACCAGCACCACCGCCGCGCCGCCGCGCCATAGCTGTCGCATCAATTGCATCGCTGGCTTGTCCGCCGGCACATGCTCCAGCAACACCACCGCGCCCGGCGTCACCTTTGCCTGCGCGATGTTCTTCGCCTCGACACGCAGCAGCGGTCCGCTCGCCGTCTGCCCGGTCGCAATCATCAGGTGGAAGTCGCTTCCCTCCGTCAGCGTGGCCCTGCCTACGCTGATCGTCGCGTGGCCGTCGAGCACCGGCTGCACCACTTCGGCCTTCTGGATAAATCCCGTCATCCCCGGCGCGGTCTTCAGCCCATAGCCAAGAAACTCGCTCGCCACATACGTCGCCGTCACTTCCTCGTCATGCGTCGCGCTGCCCCGCCCCTGCATGGCGTCGCTGGCCAGAAACTCTTCATGCGCCCGCACCCACTCCGGCTTCACCGTCCAGCCGGATTCAACCGCACTCTGCGCCACGACGGCGGGCACAGCCACCAGCAACACCAAACCGCAGACCACCCACTTCAAACGTTCCAGGCGCATACATCCCTCACTCGATCACAGCGCATGTATCGACATGACGATCGTTCACGCAACTGTTATTTTCCGGATGCGATCATAGCCGACCCCGCGACTACCAGCCTTCAAAGCCCTCTCCATCGGGAGTGATCCGCATAAAATGAAATGTGCCTTTACGGAGAAGAGCGCCATGCAACGGAACATCGACGATTCGTCATCGGCCTCTTGACTCGTGGATCGGCCTCTTGACCGGCCAGGCAGGCATCCGACGCCTTCGCGGCAAAGTGCGTTGTGAAGGCAATTTAGACGAATCCCGCCTTGGCCGGCCCTTCGAGTATCAGAAGGTCGTCCACCCGTAACCGGGCAGCAACCTCTGAGCATTTGGGAACGCATGCGCGTCAGTAGGGGTTCAGAGGGAAATCCAATGCAGACGCAGCATCTAATACCGCGTCACCGCCGGATCCACGTCGCGCGACCAGGCGTCGATCCCGCCCCGCAGCGACTGCGCATGCTCAAAGCCCTGATTGCGCAGCCAGTTCGCCACATTCAGCGACCGCACCCCGTGATGGCAGATCACAACAATGCGCTGATCCGGGTCAAGCTCGTTGAAGGCCCGCGACGGAACCTCGCCCATGGGGATGGCATGCGCGCCGGGAAAGCCGGCGGCCGTGGTCTCCCAGGCCTCCCGCACATCCAGCAGGAAGGGCTGGCCTTCGCCCGCCAGCATCGTCTTCAGCTCCGCGGGAGCGACTTCGAGGTCTAACATAGATAATTAGAAGATGTATCCACCGTCTCTCGAGTTTGACACTTTCGGGAATGCCGCGCCAAATGCAGTATTCCAGTGGTAACTAACCGACAGACAGCATGGTACAAACAAGATACCGTTCCTTTGGATGCTTCTAAGAAAACAGAGAAAAGAGCAGTTAGCAATGGCAGGTGAAAAAGTACTGATCGTCGAAGACGAGCTCCACGCACTGATGGGGTTGGCCGAACTTGTATCCGGCTGGGGATATCGCACAGAGACCGCCCGCGATGGCGCCGAAGCCTTGGACAAAGTGATGGCCTGGCAGCCGGGCATCATCGTTACCGATATGAAGATGCCGCGCATGGACGGCATCGAGCTGCTGAACCGCCTCAGTGAGCTCCAGGACAAGCAGTGCGTCATCCTGCTCACCGCGCAGGGCTCCATCGATCGCGCCGTCGAGGCCATGAAGCTCGGCGCCTATGACTTCATCCAGAAGCCGGTCGACCCCACGCGCCTCAAGATGATCCTCTCCAATGCCTCGCGCCAGCGCGAGACGGAGCAGGAGCTCGACTTCACCCGCCGCAAGCTGCGCGAAAAAGGTGTCCTCGGCTCGCTCGTCGGCTCCTCGAAGAAGATGCAGGACATCTTCGCCCTCATCGAGCGCGTCGCTCCCAGCAACGTATCCGTCCTCATCACCGGCGAAAGCGGCACCGGCAAGGAAGTCGTCGCCCGCACCCTGCACGAGCTGAGCCCGCGCAAGCCCAAGCCCTTCGTCGCCGTCAACTGCGCCGCCATCCCGGAGACCCTCATCGAAGCCGAGATCTTCGGCTACGAAAAAGGCGCCTTCACCGGCGCCATCGAGCGCAGCCCCGGCTGCTTCGAGCTGGCCGAGGAAGGCACTCTGCTGCTCGACGAGATCGGCGAAATGCCCGTCGGCACCCAGGCCAAGCTGCTGCGCGTCATCGAGGAGAAGCGCCTTCGCCGCCTCGGCGCGAAGATCGAGAAGACGACCAACGTGCGCGTCCTCGCCGCCACCAACAAGGATCCTCGCGAGGCCGTCGACGATGGCCACCTCCGCGCCGATCTCTTCTACCGCCTCAACGTCTTCAATATCCATATGCCACCGCTGCGGGAGCATAAGGAAGACATCCCCGCCATCCTCGACGCCATCCTCGCGGACATGAACGAGAAGCACGAGCGCACCGTCACCGGCGTCGATAAGGAGATGCTGGCCCGTCTCATGAGCCATGACTGGCCGGGCAACGTCCGTGAGCTTCGCAACACCATCGAGCGCGCCGTCATCCTCTGTGGGGAAGGCCAGCTCGAATCGCGCCATCTGCCTCCCGGCTTCGGCGAGCGGGTCATGCGGCCGGGTGCCGACGACGGCGCCAACGCCAACTCCGTCCAGGTCGAGGTCGGCGCCACCGTCGATGAGGCCGAAAGGCTCCTCATCCTCAAAACCCTCGAATCCACGCGCAATAACAAGACCCGCGCCGCGGAGATCCTGGGAATCAGCCTCAAGACGCTGCACAATAAGCTCAAGGAGTACGGCAGCGCCTCCTTCGCCTCGGCCGAAAGCGTCGAGGAACGTGTATAGAGTCATTTTTTCCTGCTGGATTGGAGCAAAAGCGCAGACGTTGTTAAGGTGAGGTCAACGCAGCCGTCGTCCCGATGCTGTTCTTTCCTGGGAACGGCTGCACCGGACAGATTTCTCCACCTTCCATGTCTGTGCTTTTGCATTTGGCACGGCGGTTGTATTGCCTTGCGGTATTTGTAGGACTACAAACCGTTTAGGCATTCCGCTCCCTCCAGGAACTCGCTTCAGGTTCTCCGTTCGAGACGCCTCCGGCAGGAAAAACTACTCAAACTCGCCACCCCGAGGCTGAGTTTCCTGTTTCAATGGGCGCAGCCGTAACGGGTACCATAGGCTGGCCCCCATGCGTCTGAAGACAAAACTAGTGCTCGCCATTACCGGACTTGTCTTCCTGGTCGTGACGGTTTTGTCCTGGCTCTTCCTGGAGCAGCTCCTCGCCCAGCGCATCAGCCAGTCGTATGCCGCCAACGACATGGTCGCGCACCAGATCCTGTACAGCACCCGCCTCGCGCTTACCAATGGCCTGCGCGGCCGCCAGTTCGATCCCAACGATCCCGCAGCCCTGCGCGCCGCTGTCTCCGACGTGCTGCGGCACGATGAGGGCCTGAACGGGCTTCTCGGCTCGGTCAACAACTACGCACCGACCGTCTTCGATGTCGCCGTCGCCGACCGCGACGGTAGAGCCCTGCTCAGCACCGACCCCACCCAGGACAATGTGCAATTGCCCCAGCGCGAGGACTATGCGCTGCTCCAGCATGCCGGCGTCATCACCACCATGCGCGCGGTCTTCGGACCGCCCCGCGACTACAACATCGTTCTGCCGCTGGAGCGCGAAAAGCAGCCCTTCCTTACCGTGCGCGTCGGCATCCACTCCACCTTCCTGCGCACCGTCTTCGCTCCCTGGATCTGGGCTTCGCTCACCTTCACCGGCGTCGCCATCCTCTCCTCGCTCCTCGTCGCCGCGCTGCTCGCCAACCTGGCCCTCCAGCCGGTCGAGCAGATCAGCGTACGCCTCGACGCCCTCGAGCAGGCCAGTTTCGAAGAAGAGAACGCATTCAACCCCGGGGCCCCGGAACCCGCCGAACCGCCGCCATCCAAGGAAAGCCCCGCCTGGATGCGCCCCGCGAATCTTATCCGTCCCTCTTCCGAGGACACCGTCGACCGGGTCTCCAACAAGATCGAGCGCATCGGTCGCCGCATGCGCAATGTGGAAGAGGTCTTCTCCGCCCTGAAGGAGAACCTCGACTCCATCATGGCGAACCTGCAGGACGGCATCCTGCTGTTCACCGCCGAGGGCAAGGCTGCGCTGGTCTCCGATTCGGTCGAGCGATTCCTCGGGCTCCCCCGCACCCGTCTCTTCGGCGGCTCGATCGCCAGTATCTTCACGCTGGAGACCAAACTGGGTCGCCTGGTGCGCGACGCCTTCGAAAATGGCCACGCGCTCGATCAGGAGGAAGTTGAGACCGAAACCGGTCGCCGCGTCCAGGTCTCCCTCGACTTTGTCGTGGACCAGGACTCCGCCCCGGGCGCCTCACTCGGCGCGCTGATGACCCTTCACGACCTCGAATCAGTCCGCGAGCTGGAGAGCGAGCTCGAGCTCTCCCGGCGCCTCGCCGCCATCGGCCGTCTCACCGCCGGCGTCGGCCACGAAGTCAAGAACCCCATCAACGCCATCGTCGTCCACCTGGAGCTGCTCCGAAACAAGCTCTCCGGTCCCGACGCCCGCGCCATGCGCCACCTGGAGATCATCGAAAGCGAGATTCAGCGCCTCGACCGCGTCGTCCAGACCCTGGTCGACTTCTCCCGGCCGGTCGAGCTTCAGCTCAAGGAACAGGATCTGCGCCGCATCGTCTCCGGCGTCCTCATGCTGGCCTCCGCCGAACTGGAAACCCACAACGTCCGCGTTTCCAGCCACATGCCGGACCGGCCCATGATCACCAAGGTGGATGCGGACTTGATCAAGCAGGCTATCCTGAATGTCGTCCTGAACGGTGCCCAGGCCATGGGTCAGGGCGGGGAGCTGCACGTTACCCTGCGCGAGGAAGGCCGCATGGCGGCCATCGAAATCGCAGACAGCGGCAGCGGCATTCCCGACGACATCCGGGCCAAGATCTTCGACCTCTACTTCACCACCCGCAAGGACGGAAGTGGTATTGGCCTGGCCATGACTTACCGTATCATTCAGCTACATAACGGCAGCATTGACGTACAATCGGAGCAAAATATAGGTAGTACGTTCACCTTGAAACTTCCTCTGCTGGCTTCAGCCGAGGGTAAACTGCGCGGTTCTCAGTTGGAAAAGACAACATCGGCTCCGGCCTTCACTTCCGAAGGGTCCGGCCTATGACGCGGCGTTTTCTCAGCTTGACGTCCATGGCCGCTACGCTGCTACTCCCAGCGCTATCAGGCTGTGCCTTCCTGCATAAGGACCAGCCCGCACCCGTTCCCCTGATCGCAGCGGCTCCCACGCTTGTTGCCTCCGCCGCTGGCACCGCTGTACTCGGAGCTAAGCCAGGCCGATCCCGCGCTGCCGGCTCTGCCTGCGCCGCCGTGCCCGGCGCGCAGCCCACCCCGCCCCCTGCCTCGATCATCGCGGATACGACAAAAAGGTGCGCACCAACCATCGCCGAGGACGCAAGGGTGAAATCGAACTAGCCACCGAAGCCCGCGAGCGCGAGGCCCGCGACAAGGAAGCCGCGACCGCCGAGAACGTCCCGCCCGAAGGCCAGAACGTGAAGGTGACCGCGCCGGTTCCCAGCGGCGACACCTCAGCCGCCAACCCAGATCGGACAGCTCACCGCCGGTCCCACGCAGGACACCAGCGGATCCCGCCAACAGGCGGTCACGCTATCGACTCCACCCAGCGCGGCGTCGCTTCCCTGCGCAAACTCAACGGCGATCAGAATAAAACGGTCGTCCAGATACGCAGCTTCCTGGAACAGGCACAGCGCGCTCTGCACAACGGCGACGTCGACGGCGCGCACACCCTCGCCACCAAAGCCAAGACCCTCCTCGACGAACTCACCGGCGCCAGCTAGCGCAAATCAGCGGGCGGAGGGCCTTACCGCTCGCCCCACTTCAGCTTCTGCCGCAGCACATCGAAGAACCCATCCGTCCGCAGCCGCACCAGTTGCACGCTGTGCTCGGAGCGGAGGCAGCGCAGGTTGTCACCCACCTGCACCTCGACCGCCTCCTGCCCATCCACCGTCAGGTAGGTCTGGTCCGGCACGCCGATCACGCTCAGATTGATCTGCGCATCGCCCCGCACCACCATCGGCCGGATCGTCAGCAGATGCGGGCAGATCGGCGTCACCATCATCGCATCCACATCCGGCGCCATAATCGGCCCGTTCGCCGCCAGGTTGTAGGCCGTCGATCCGGTCGGCGTCGCCACGATCACGCCGTCCGCGCGAAACGATATCGCCAGCTGCTCGCCCAGCAGCACCCGGAACTCGCCCATGCGCGCGATCGCGCCCTTCGACACCACGATGTCGTTCAGCGCGTCATAGCCTCGAAACAGCTGCCCATCGCGGATGATGTCCACGTGCAGCATGGCGCGCGACTCGATGTGGCATGCCCCGCAGGTCCAGCCCTCCAGGTTCGTGAACAGCTCGGCCAGCCGCACCTCGGTCAGAAAGCCCAGCGACCCCAGGTTCACGCTCAGGATCGGCACCTTGCTCTTCGCAAAGACACGCGCCGCCGCCAGCAGCGTGCCGTCGCCGCCCAGCACGATCGCCAGCTCCGGATTGTGCTCCGCCATCTCGTGCCGCGGCACCACGTGCGCGCTCTGCACGTAATTCCCGCTCACCGGGTCCAGCATCGGCTCAATGCCGCGCGCCTGCATCCATGACACCAGTTCGCTCAGTACCGGCGCCAGATCCGGCTTCTGCGGCTTCGAAATCACGGCAATCGTGCGCATCGGCATTCAGTGTAACGGGTGCTCTACATTCTGCGTCGCAACGACGCACCAAACATTCTTGTCGTCCTGAGCAAAGCGAAGAACCTGCAATCCGTCGCTTCCGCGTGATCCTCGCTGACGCCCAGCCACCGCGCATGCAGCAGATACTCCCGTTCCCTTCCACCCCGAGGATCGGCGAATCCATCACCTCAATCTCCGCCCCGCCCAGCTCCGCCACGCCACGCGCACCCGCTCCACCGCCAGCCGATGCGCCTCCGGATCGCGCACGATCCCGCCCTTGCCCACATGCTCCCGCCCCGCCTCAAACTGCGGCTTCACCAGCACCACCGCCTCGCCGTCAGCGGACGCCTCGCATCGCGCCGCACCACCGCCGGCAGCACCAGCGTCGCCGAGATGAACGACACATCCATCGCCAGAAACGTAACCGGCCATGGTGACCTGTTCCGCTTCGCAGCAGCCGCGCATTCGTCCGCTCCATCAGCCTCACCCGCGGATCCACCCGCAGCTTGTGCGCGATCTGCCCATACCCCGTGTCCACCGCCAGCACCGCCGCCGCGCCATGCTGCAGCATGCAATCGGTAAACCCGCCGGTCGACGCGCCCACATCCACGCACGAGCCGTCCCTCCAGATCGATCCCCCAATGCTCCAGCGCCGCCTCCAGCTTCAACCCGCCGCGGCTCACATAGCGCAGATCGTCGCCCAGCACCCGCAGCGCCGCATCCTCGGCAACGGCGCTCCCGGCTTCTCCACCTTCTGCTCGTCCACCAGCACGCGCCCGGCAAGGATCAGCGCCTGCGCGCGCTCCCGCGACGGCACCAGCCCCCGCTCCACCAGAAACTTGTCAAGCCGCGCTTTCATCCCGCACTTTCATGCTTTGACCATTCCATCCAACCCACGAGGGGCCGGATACTTCTACTGAGTGACAGCTCTTTCAGCCGTTGCGTATGATGACCGGGCATCCCGTGAATGTTTGAGTCCCCTTCCAATCCGAAGCCCTCTGATAACCGTACATGGAATAGCGAAACGGCAAACAGATCCGTCGACGATGCGGCAGCGTTGACGCGCATCGGGCAGCGCGATGAGAACGCGATGGAAGAGATATTTCGGCGCTACAGCGGACCCGTGTACTCGGTAGCGCTTCGGGTGCTGCGTGACACCGGACAGGCCGAGGATGTGCTGCAGGAGGTCTTTCTCCAGCTCTGGCGCAACCCCGCCGCCTTCGTCCAGGATCGCGGCTCCCTCGGCGCCTGGCTGGTCGTCGTCGCCCGCAACCGGGCTATCGACCTGCTCCGCCGGCGCAAGCCATCGGACTCCGTCGAAGATGTGATACTTGCCTCGTCCGTCAACGTAGCCGATGAGGCGGAGCGCAACGTCATGATGGAAAAGGTGCATCGGGCGCTCGCGGAACTGCCCCCGGAGCAGCGCAAGAGCCTGGAGCTTGCGTACTTTGAAGGGTTGACTCATACCGAGATCGCCAGCCGCACCGGCGATCCGCTGGGCACTGTGAAGACGAGGATCCGTCAGGCATTGATCGCTTTGCGAAAGGCATTTCCGGCATGAACGAGCCCCGCCCCAATCCGGCTCCCCTCTCGGCTGAGGACCTCGCGCTCTACGCGATGCAGGCCCTTCCTGCCGAAGAGATGGCCGTGATTGCCGCCGCGCTGCGCGATAACCCGCAGGCGCAGCAGGAGCTCGCCCGCATCCAGGGCGATCTCGCGCTGCTCGCCCTCTCCGCCGATCAGCAGCCCGCGCCCGCCGGTTCGTTCGACCGCCTAAGACGCGCATGCGCGAAGGCGGCCGAAAAAGACTTCGCAACCCCCGCAACCATCCCGACTCCAATAGAAATGCCAGATATCGCTTACGAAATGGCCCCCATTTCGTCCTCTCGCCGCAGCAAATGGGCCACCTTCACCCCCTGGGCCATCGCCGCCTGCCTCGCCATCGCCTGCAGCATCCTCGGCTACCGCGTCAGCTCTATGAACGATGCCCTCGACGGCGAATCCCGCCTGGTCTCGAACCTGGCTGCGAAGGCCTCCCACGCCCAGCAGGTGCTCGAAGTCCTGAACGCGCCGGATGCGCAGCGGGTCACGCTCACCGCCACCAAGACCTCGCCCGCACCCACCGCGCATGCCGTCTACCTCGCGGACCGCGGTGCGCTGATGATGGAAGCCAACAATCTCAAGCCGGTGCCCGCCGGCAAAGCCTACGAGCTCTGGGTGATCCCGGCCAGCGGCGCAGCGCCCATGCCCGGCCGGCACCTTCAGGCCGAACGCTGAGGGCTACGCCTCGGTCGTGCTGCCCAAACTACCCAGCGGCGTCCCCGCCAAAGGCTTCGGCATCACCATCGAAAACGCCAGCGGCTCGACACCCCGACCGCGCCGATCCTCCTCTCCGGCGAATAGGCGGCTTCACCCGATCGCAAAACCGGCCCCGTGTCTCTCTGTTGGGACGTGGGATGTCTGTCAGATATTGATTGGCGGGTCTCCGCAAGTTACCGCAAACCCCGTTTTGCGGAACTTCGCATTCGATTCATGCGAAGCCTGATACCATCCGGCGAGTAAAGTGGTCTACTGTCAACCTTCTGTTCCGTTTTTCCGAACAAGATTTTGTCCGGGCTATGCGAGCGCATTATGCTTCGCGGCTTCGACTCAGGATTGACATCGCCGTCACGGTATTGATGGCCGTAATCGGCGTATATCTTTGGCGGTCACCCGAGTCGCGATGGTACGGGATGGCCTTGCTCGGGCTTTCGGGCACTTTTGCCCTAATGCTTATTGCCGCCTTTGGCATCATCCCGTACGTGGTATTTCGACGAGAGACAAAGTTTCGCGACGAGTATGCGCTGACCTTTTCGCCCGATGGCATTCACTTCCGCACAGCCCACATCGACTCACAACTTCAATGGGGCATATATTCAAGGGCACTCGTTGACCCACACTCATTCGTTCTCTACCACGGTGTTCGCTCCTTTACGGTCATTCCGAAGCGTGTTTTTCAGAGTTCCGAGCAGCAGACGGCGTTCGAGCAATTACTCACTCAAAAGGTCCCGAAGATAATCAAGAAAGACCGATAAGCTCGATAGCTGTCGAAAATCGCGTTGCATGAACTATGCGGTAGCGGCACACCGGCAATTCGGGTGGTTGTGGCCGCGAAGTCGGCTTTTCAGAAACCCCGGCGGCTCCGCCTGAATTCGCCAAAAGTATCTCCGGTCAGGCTCAGCCCCGGTCCCATTGACTGCATCACCCTCATCCCGACGCCCACAACCTCGTCATTCCGAAGCGCCGTGGAGAAATCTGCTGTTCCCCAGCAAAGGAAAGCGCTGCACAAAAGGAAAGCGCTCCAGAATCGGAGCGCCAAGGGGGTCAGGAGACTTTCGCAATCAGACTACGGTCCACCGCCCCCGGTGTCTTGCGTCCCTGGCGGGTTTTCCTCTCCAACCTGAGGTGGACATCGTGATGAGCAAGAAAAGACGCTCCGTTGAGGAGGAGCGCCGGAGTTATTTCCAGGAGACGTCACTTACATGACGCATCATGCCCCATCTCTCCGCCCATTGACAAGAACGATTTTGTAGAGGATTTATGAATTTTCATCTGGATCGCTCGCCTCCGGTCAATCCTAAAATAACGATTTTCCCAGACAACCGATTGCATTCGGCTCTCCTGCATCAAAACCACCCATTCCTGAATTGGAACGGTCAGCCCTTCAACGGTGAAGAAATCTGCCATTTCGCCTATGCCGACTCGCTATACTTGAATAAGAAGTAAGGAAAAATGGATTCGCATGAGCCACGACTGGCGTCGTGGCTTTTTTGCGTCTGGAAAGTTTACAAATGGCAATGCTGCGGAGGAACGATTTATAGCGCTATAAGTCCTTTGTCTGGACGACTTTAGCGATAAGCCTTTTGGAATGACGAATTTAGCCACCGGAACAGCATCTAAACCCAAGCAGCGAAAGGAGTTACAAGCCAGCCTCCCGTACCGGGAGGGGGGAGGGGGTCCCCGGCTTAATCCGGCCCCTACTTACCCGGCCCCTGTCTAGGCGGGTTCCATCACCGTGTCGCCCTCGCCCGGCGCCAGGAACCGGTTCGCGTCCAGCCCATGCTGCCGCGTGTACAGGTCGTAGTACCGGCCGCCCAGCGCGTACAGCGTCTCGTGCGTCCCGTGCTCCACGATCTGCCCCGCCTCCACCACCAGGATCTGGTCGGCGCGCCGGATGGTCGAGAGCCGGTGCGCAATCACGAACGTCGTCCGCCCCTGCATCAGGAAGCTGAGGCCGTGCTGGATCATCGCCTCGCTCTCCGAATCGAGCGACGAGGTCGCCTCGTCCAGGATCAGGATGCGCGGCTCGGCCAGGATCGCGCGCGCAATGGAGAGCCGCTGCCGCTGGCCGCCCGAGAGCTTCACCCCGCGCTCGCCCACGATGGTGTCGTAGCCTTCGGGAAAGCGCTCGGCGAACTCGTCCACGCGCGCGACGGCGCAGGCATGCAGCAACTGCTCCTCGGTCGCATCGGGACGCGAGAACTTCACGTTCTCCCGGATGGAGCCGTCGAACAGGAACGACTCCTGCAGCACCACGCCAAGCTGGCCGCGGTAGCTGTCCAGCTTCACCGTCGAGAGATCGACGCCATCCACCAGGATCGCGCCCGAGTCCGGCGCATGGAAGGCGCAGACCAGGCTGATGATCGTCGATTTGCCTGAACCCGAAGAGCCGACCAGCGCCGTCACCGTTCCCGGCTCGGCATGGAACGAGATGCCGTGCAGCACCGGCTTGTCCTGGCTCGTAGGCGAAGCGCACCTCGTTGAAGCGCACATCGCCCGCAACCGGGGGCAGGTCGACGACGCGCCCCGGCTCGTCATACTCCTGCTGCTCGCTCAAAATCTCGCCGGTGCGGTCCAGGCCGGCGATCGCCTCGGTAAGCTGCGTGCCGACATTCACCACCTGAAAGATAGGAGCGACCATGAAGGCCAGGAACATCGTGTACTCGACATAGCCGCCCGTCGTGAGGCGATTGCTCAGCGCAGCCCGTCCGCCGAGGTACATCACCAGCGAGCCCATCAGACCCACCACCCCGGTCGAGGCAAGCGACAGCACCGAGGTCAGCGTCATCGTCTTCATCACGTTGTCCAGCAGGCGCTGCACGCCGCCGGAGAAGACGCCCGCCTCGCGGCCCTCGGCGTGGTAGCCCTTCACCACCCGTACGCCGCCCAGCGACTCGGTAAGTCGCCCGGTGACCTCGGCATTGATCTTGCCGCGCTCGCGGAAGATCGGCCGCATGATGCGCAGCGTCTTCTGCAGCAGCGTGGCGAAGAGAACGATGACGGTGAAGATGATGAGCGTGATCATGGGGCTGATCTTCATCAGCACCACGAACGCGATCAGCGCGGTGATGATACCGCCGACAAAGTCCACCAGGCCGGTGCCGATCAGGTTGCGCACGCCCTCGACGTCGGTCATGATGCGCGACACCAGTACGCCGGTGCGGTTCGCGTCGTAGAAGCTGACCGACAGCCGGCCGATGTGCTGCTGCACCTTCTGGCGCAGTTCGGCGATCATGCGCTGCGCCGCCTTGGAGAGCAACTGCGTCAGCGCGAACGAGGTGGAAGCCTGAATGGCGGTGGCGCGTCAGCACGACGGCGATGATCGGCAGCAGCATATGTCCTTGCCGCTTGGACAGCACGCCATCGACGAAGGGCTTCGACGCGGCAGGCAGCACCAGGCCGCAGAAGCGGTTGAGGATCATCAGCACGAAGCCCAGCGCCAGCAGCCAGCGCCGCGGCCGGATCAGTTGCCACACCTGCGGCCACGCCTCGGTCAGCTTGGGCTTGGCGCGGCGGGCTGGTGTCCCGGGCACGGTTGGCGTTGCGCACCGATGTGGTGCGCTCTGCCTTGCTCGACAAGTTGTTGGGACGCATGCTTTGCATGGGGTGGCCCTCAGGCGCGCGAGCGCCGCGCCGCAATAAACGAGCGGACGCACAGCAGGACAAAAATCAGGCACAGAATGCTGGTGGCCGACTGCACCTCGGCCGCCATCTTGTGTACCGAAAGCATCCCGACCTGGATGTGCTCGTTCACCGTCTCGTGATGCGTGCCGGTTAGATAGCCGAACATGGCGATCAGTCCAGGGATGGTGCCGAGAAAGCCCAGCAGCCCCAGCGTGACGGCGATGTGCATCGCCAGCATGCGCCGCTTCACGTCCTCTGTGTTGGCTACCAGTCCGAGCAGGACCAGCAGGAAGCCGAGCACGACCGGGATGAATGCGTGCCAGAAATGCGTCTCGATGTAACCGACCACACCGACCAGCGCAATCAGGACGCCGAAGACCATCGCAAGTTTCGCCATATAGGTCTTCAGGATAGATGAATCGGGAAGAGCTATGGATGCGATTCTGTAACGCGCACTGCATCCCCGCCAATAGCAGTCATGATCTCCTGAACCACCTGGTCTGGCGGCCGGTCCCCCGCGACGCGGATCGCATCCTTCGGCATCTCCAGCGTCGCGATCTGGCTGTCCAGCAGTGCCGGACTCATGTAGTGGCCCTTGCGCTCTGCCATCCGATGCTGCAGCACGTCCTTCGGCACCTCCAGCAGCACGAAGCGCAGCTCCGCGCTGGGAATACCCGCAGACAGCTCGTCGCGATACGCCTGCCGCAGCGCCGAGCAGGCCAGCACCCCGCTGGTCCCGCTGCGATACCAGCCCAGCAGCACCTCGTGCAGAGTCGCCAGCCACGGCGCGCGGTCCGCATCCGTCAACGGGATGCCGGCGTGCATCTTGGCCTTATTGGCCTCGGAGTGGTAATCGTCACCCTCCGCATACTCCCAATGCTCCAGGGCCGCCAGCCTGGTGCCGATCGTCGTCTTGCCGCTCGCCGTCACTCCCATCAGAACCAGAATCACCCCTTCGCACCCCCGGCCACCCTCTTCAATTCATTCAAAACATCCTCCGGCTTCCAATCGTTTGTCGGATACCACTGCGCGACCTTGCCATCCGGCGCGATGACCGCGGTCGAGAGCGAATGCGTGATGGTGTGATTCTCTCCCGGCGTCGCGCCCACATCGAAGAACTCCAGCAGCTTCGGCAGATCGGCCTTCGAGGGCGCGGCGAAGTCCCAATGCTCGAACTTCTCCTTCGTGTAGTTGCCGGTGTATGCCTCGCCGTAGCTGCGCAGCACGGCAGGCGAATCGTAGGCGGGATCGAAGCTGATGCTCAACAGATGCGTCTTGCCATAGACCGCGGGATCGGACTGCAGGCTCTTGTCGATGGAAGCGAAGTTGCGGCTCATGCGCGGACAGTAGTCGGACAGCGGGCACCGCGTATAGATAAAGGTGACCAGCAGCGCCTTGCCGCGGAACTGCCGGAAACTGATCTGCCGCCCGCTCTGATTGGTCAGGCGAAAGTCCGGCACTGTATCGCCGGGCGCGGGAACATGATACTGCACCTGTGGCTTGTAGTCCGGCTTGGCCTGCGCCGTGATCACAATATGGTCGAGGAATGTGCTGTCGTCCCCTACCAGCAGCACTCCCGTCATGTGATCGCCCGGATGCAGATCCTGCAACACGTTCGCATCCTTGACCTTATAGGGCATGGTCATGGCGTCCATGAATCCGGGAATCGCCTCGGAGTCCACCGTCACTTCGCCATGTGCCGGGTCTGTCCCAACGATGATTCCCTTCACCGCATACTGCTTCATCGGCCCGGACTGCACATTCGTTGCTGGCCGCGAATTGTTACGGCAGCCAGCCATCGGCAATGTGAGCATCAGTCCACACAGGAGACCCCTCACCACTTGTCTCATCCTTATCTCCTCTTCTGATGATGCCATGTCGCTAAAAATGAAACCGGTAGCGCACCTCCGCCGAGAGCATGCGCGGATCGCCCACGTGGCTGCCACCGAAGGTGTTGCTGAGATCGACCTGATAGCGCTTGTTGGTGATATTGGTGCCGATCGCGCGGATCGGTCCAGCTCTCGCCAATGTCCTTGTTCATCGCGAGGTCGAAGGTGCGATAGCTCGGCAGATGCGCCGGGCCATCGCCGTTCAGGAAGCCGGAGCCGTAAATAAAGTCGAAGGCAGCGGTCGTCCTCCATGGCAGGGCTGCGTCAAAGCCGGCGGTCAGCGAGTTGCGCTGGTCATGATCCAGATAGAATCCTCCCTCCGGCGGGGAGAAATCGGTCAGGCCGCCCGTCACGCCACCGAAGCCCGCTGCCTGCTGGTTGGAGTAGATGAGGTGCGCGTGGGAATGATGAATCAATTCCGGCGAGCGGATATTCGCTTCCCAGCCGCGGATGCGTGCGCGATCGATCGTCAGCGGAAAGAAGAGGTTGGAGTTGCCGATGGCGTCGTGGTCAAAGAAATTGCGCGCTGCTGTGCGGAAGTTGTCGAACGAAGCGGTCCAGCCGCGATACGGAATCACGAGGCCAACGTCATATTGTTCGTCGCGCTCGCCGTGCAGTGGCAGGAAACTGAGGTCCTGCGTCTGGGCGAAGACCAGCGCCGGGCCGCTCAACGTATCCAGTGGCGGGGCCTGGTAATACCGCGAATAGGTGCCGCGCAATACCCAGCCCAGCCGCGGCAGCGTGATGGCCGTGCCGACGCGCGGGTCCCAGGCTTGCTCGCTGAAGCTGCCATCAAAATACGTAAAGCGCAGGCCGCCATTCATCATCCACCACGGCGTTACCTTCCACTGCTCATCCACGAATGCGGCATCCACCTGTCCGCCCGGCTTGATGCTTTGTCGAAATGGTGTGACGCTGCCATCGTTCGACGAGACTGCGAAGCTCCGCTCGTCCTGCTGGCCAAAGGCATAGACGCCGGCGCGAAAGTTGCTCGGACCTTTCACCTGCGAGAACGTGACCTGGCCGCCTTCGTAATAGGAGACGCGATCGTCTGTCGTGCTCAGCGGATCATTGGGCCCGCCGACATACGCGGCACGATTGGCATGGAAGAATGGCGAGGTGGTCAGCAGAGTACCCGGTCCGAACGAATGCGTCCACGAGCCAATGGCAAAGCCATCCTGTTCACGATCGCGGTCGCGGATGCCCATTGCCTGCTGATCGGGATCGTTCGGCACCTGATAGAAGTCCCCGCGGAAACCGCCGTCGAAACGGAACTGATCCTGCGCTGTCTTGTTGAAGATCAGAGACGTGAATCCTCCGCCGCCGTCGCCCATGTTATGCAGGTTCTGATGCGTCGGCGGAGCGAGTGCATAGTCGGAACGATTGCCATTGCCGCTCACATACCACGCAAAACGCTCGGAATGATCGCCCAGGCTGATCTGATCGTTGGTTGTGTTGTACGTCCCATAACTGGCGACCAGCTCTCCCTGCCGATCGCGTTCAAAACCAGTACGGGTCGCTACGTTGAAGACTCCGTAGGTGCGGTCACCATAATCCGCGCTGTAGCCGCTGGTACTTGCCTCCAGGTAGTCAATGTCTTTCGGGATCGAACTGCGGCCCCACATTGGTGGCGATATTCGTGTTGGGCAGCGGCACTCCATCGATGGCCCAGGTGACCTGATGGCCGCCACGCACGTGCAGCTGATCGTGCACGACGTATGCGCCGGGTACAAATTGGGTGATGACGCGCAGGCTGTTGCTCTGATCCATGCCCGCGTAGCTCTCGATCTGCTGCCGCGCAATCGTCGTCTCCGTCGCAGGAGTTGTTGTTTGCAGCGGGGCTTCCTGGTCGTTGACCTGAACGGTTTCATGCGGACCGGCAGGCAGCAATTCAACGTGAAGCACCGGCGCGCTCCCGCTGTGCACCAGCAATTGTTCCTGATGCGCTCCAAATCCAGACGCCGTTACCGTGACGCGATATTCGCCCAGCGGCAGCGAGTTGATCTCGAACGCACCCGCCGCATCGCTGGTGAGCTTCGTACGAAATTGCGAGGTGACCGCAGCGATCTCAATATCCGCACCGGCAATCGGCCGATGCGACGCGATCATGGACGACGCCACGCACTGTAGCCAGCACGGTTCCGCTGGCATTTTGCACTATGCAAAACAATGCACATAGCAGCGCCCACACAGGCGCAACTCGCGCTTCTTTTCCTTGCCGCACGCTATCTCTCCTGATTGCCTTCAGTTGCTTCAAAGCATGCTGGTGCATGTCCGCTGCAAAACAGGCGGAATGCCACGACCAGCCGAGCGAGTGTCAGGAAAGTGAGGGAGGTCCGCGCGATCCGGGCAGACCGGCGAGGAACGACGACAACGCGGCTTGTTCCGCAGAGGGTGTCTCGGTCGCCTGCGGTGTCCGAGAAAGGGCCGCGTGAACAGTAGGCAGATAGGCCGCCAGCAAAATGGCCGCATGAGACAGATTCGCGAATGGGCAGCCTTGTCCGCGCCACCCCGGAGCACTATCGTGCTGCGCGGTCCCCATGCTGCAGTGATGTGCGCCGTGGGTACGGCAGCAGGCAGGCAGCAGGATCTCCGGCTGGGCTAGTTGCAGCGCTGTCGCGCCGGGGAATAGCAGCAGCATCCAGGACATCAACAGGTTGGCGATGAGCCGCTGCACCTCTGCAGTTTACATGGACGGCACATGCCGTGGCAGCCACCATTAGGCAGTCGCCATTACACTGGGAATCGTGATGGGACCACGCGGAACAGGATTACCGGTCGCTATGCGCGAATTGCTGGACCGGGGCGGTGTCATCCTGACCGCGAACGCGCGAGCCGCCCGCGCATTACACCTTCGGTACGCGGAGCAAAAGCAGGCGGAAGATGCGATCGCGTGGCCAACGCCCCAGATTCTCGATCTGCATTCCTGGCTGACAGAACACTGGCAATCGCTGCTCCTGACCGGCACGGAGAATCGCCTGCTGCTGAACGATATTCAGGAGCGCGCGCTGTGGGAGCGCCTCATCACACCGGGGGTTGTAAAGCTCTCGCTCATCGAGCCGGCACGCCTGGCGGCGCTCGCTCAGGAAGCGTATTCCCTGCTAGCGACTTATCGCAGCCTGGAACGATTGAACCATGCAATGTGGATGGCTGAACCCTCTTCCGAGCCTGAGGTCTTTCGCCAGTGGGCGCGTGGCTTTCAACAGGAGTGCACGCGTCACCGCTGGATGCCGCGCTGTGAACTGACGGGCGCCGTGACGGATGCATTGCGCTTCGGTGTGCTCTCGCCGCCGGCAGAGATCGGGTGGCTTGGATTCGATCGCGCAACTCCAGCCGATGAAGCATTGACGGCCGCTCTCGAAGCGCGCGGCACAAGGCAGCAGACCTTGAGCTGGAAGTGGGAACAATGTCTTTCCCCAACTCTCTATGCGGCGCAAAGCGAGAAGGATGAGGCAGCAGCGTGTGCGACATGGGTGCGCAAGCGCCTGGAAGCTGATCCGAAAACGCGCATCGGCATCCTCATGCCCGACCTGGCGAGCCGTCGATCACAACTGGAACACAGCCTTTATACCTTGCTGAGTCCTCGGCAATTTCCCATCACGGCGGGCGCGGCGCCGGCGCTTCCTTTTGAATTTTCGCTCGGTCAGCCGCTCGCTCAGGTGCCGCTGATGCATGCCGCTCTGCTCTTGTTGCGCTGGCTGCGCCGGCCGCTGACCCAGCAGGAGATTTCATGGCTTCTCCTCTCGAGTACGCTCGGCGCGGCGCAAGGCGAAGGGGCGCGTGATGCGCTGGCGCACCTGGACGGGAAGCTGCGCAACGCCCGATGCGCGCCACCGGAAATGAAACTCGAAGCACTGCTGCGCAGGCCACAGAGCGGGGCTCCGGCCGCCAGCGCGCTATATCACGACCTGGCGGCGATGCAGCAACAGCATCGCCGCGCCTCTCGTTCCACCACGGCCGGCGAGTGGATACGCCGCATTGCGAATCTGCTGCGAGTGGCGCGATGGGGCGAGCGCACCAACGCATCCAGCCTGCTCTTTCAGGCTCGCGAAGCGTGGGACCGGATGCTCGACAGCCTAGCTTCGCTGGATTACGCCAATAAACCTCTTCACTTCGAGGACTTTCTCGACACACTGGAGCGCACTGCGCAGGAGACGATCTTCGCGCCGGAGTCGGAGGATGCGCCGGTACAGGTGATGGGCGCATACGCATCTGCGGGACAGTCGTTTGACGCGGTGTGGTTTCTTGGCGCAACCGACACCGGCTGGCCCGCTTCCGGCCGTCCCAATCCGTTGTTGCCTGTTGCACTGCAGCGCGAGCTTGGCATGCCGCATGCTTCCGTGGCGGACAATACCGCGTTGGCCCACCGCGCGATGGAGCGCATTGCCGAGAGCTGTGGCGAGGTTGTCTACTCCTACGCACAAATGTCCGAGGATGCAGTACAGCGTCCTTCTTCGCTGGTAAGCACTTTCGTCGCCGCAAGTCCTGCAGCTGCAGTCGAGGCGCCGCGCGCGATTCGTCTCGAGCAAGTCGCGGATGACGAGTGGGTTCCGCTGGTGCACACGGGCGTTGCGCCCGGTGGCCAGTCTGCACTGCAGAATCAGGCAAACTGCCCGTTCCAGGCATTCGTCCTCCGCCGGCTTGGCGTACGCGACCTCTCGATTGCCGGCCGCGGGCTTTCACCGGGGGATCGCGGCAATCTGATCCACCGCGTGATGGAAGGTGTCTGGTCGAAGGACGTGGGCGGCCACGTTCACCTGACAAGTCATACGGACCTGTTGAACGCAACCAGCGCGGGCACGCTGCGGCCACTGGTCGCGGAGCATACTGCCGCGGCGATCCGTTCGCTGAACGCGGAACATGGCGATCCCTGGCAGCGTGCCTATCTCCAGGCTGAAGAGGAGCGAGCCATCGATCTGGTGATGGACTGGCTTACGATTGAATCCGCTCGTCAACCATTTCAGGTCGTGACGGTAGAAGAAAAATCCACGATCCAGGTCGGCGATCTCGCGCTCAGCGTGCGGGCGGACCGGATCGACCAGGTTGCCGGTGGCGAGTTGCTGATCGACTACAAAACAGGGGAGGTCTCAACCGTAAGCTGGGAAGGCCCGCGTCCGGAGCAGCCACAGTTGCCCCTCTACGCTGCCTTCGGTGACGCAAAGAATCTCATCGGCGCCGTCTTCGCGCAGATGCGTCCGTCGAAGATGGCCTTCAAGGGACGTGTCGACGATGCGCGTGCAAACCTGTCAGCCACCCTCGATGCCAGGCAGCTGGTCACTGCGCCATACACCGCCGATCTGGTGGAAGAGTGGCGCGGCACACTGCTGCATCTGGCGGAGAGCTTTGTCAGCGGCGAAGCGCAGGTTGACCCGCATGTGTATCCAAAGAGTTGCCTTTACTGTTCGCTTCACGGGGTCTGCCGTGTGGCGGAGTCTCGCGGAGCCGGCATGTTGCAGGACGCCGGCCAGGACGAGGACACGGAATGAGCACCACGCGCACAACTCCCCTTGTGAGCGACGCGGCGGAACGCGCCCAGGCGCTCCATTCGCAGGAGTCATTTCTGGTACAAGCCCCCGCCGGTTCCGGGAAGACGGAGCTGCTTGTCCTTCGCTACCTCGCCTTGCTGCCATCTGTGGAGGAGCCGGAGCAAGTGCTGGCGATCACCTTCACGCGCAAGGCGACGGCAGAGATGCGGGTTCGCGTTCTGCAGGCACTGCTGTCAGCAACGCGCAACGAAGACCCTGCCGCCAACGAACATGAGCGCGACGTTCGCCGGTTGGCTGCGGCCGCGCTGTCTCACGCAGAAGCCCGCGGATGGCGGCTCATAGAGCAGCCGCAACGGCTCAACATCCAGACCATCGATTCCCTTGCGCTCTCCATCGCGTACCAGACACCGCTGCTCTCACGCCTGGGCGGCCAGCTGCAACCCACGGAAGACGTGCTGCCACTCTATGCTCTCGCGGCGGAGCGCACGCTGGCACATCTGGGAAGTACGTCAGAGCTAGAACTGGAGCTTGCCGATGCCCTGGCGGACATCCTGAAATTGCGCGATGCCAATCTCCAGGATTGCGAATCGCTGATTGCCGGTATGCTGGCGCGACGAGATCAATGGCTGCTGTTGCTTCCGGGCATCGTGCAACGCGACCGGCCGTGGCAGGAGTTGAAGGCAAGACTCGAAGAGCCCTTCCATCGCGAGCATGCGCGGGTTGTAGAAAACCTGCAGCGGGAGCTTGCGCGGAATCCGGGCGTCATCGAGGATCTGCTGGACCTCGCCAGAACCGCCTATTCCAATGGCCAGGATCAACTCATCGGGGTGTGCGATTGTCGGAGCGCTGCGGAGCTCACGGACGCCTCTCACTGGGAATGCCTTTGCTGCCTCTTGTTAACCAATGACAACGCATGGCGCTCCAGCATCGACTCGAGGACCGGTTTTCCGGCCAAGACCCATCGAGCGGAGGGAGCACGACTCAAGGCGATCATTGGAAGTATTTCTGCCAATGATGCCTTGTTCTCGGAGCTCCGCAGAGTAAGGAAGTTGCCGCCCAGCTCTTATAGCGAAGAAGAGTGGCGCACTGTACGCAGCATCTTCATCGTCCTGCGGCATGCCATCGGGCAGTTGCGCGTGGTCTTCGCCGAACAGGATGTCATCGACTTCGCCGAAGCCGGCATCGCGGCGCATGCCGCGCTTGGGAGTCCGAGTGTGCTCATGCGGCTGGATGAGCGCGTGCAGCATCTGCTCGTCGACGAGTTTCAAGATACATCGCGTCCGCACTTCGGACTTCTGCGCGCATTGCTCGAAGATTGGCAACAAGGGGACGGCCGCACCTGCTTCTTCGTCGGCGACCCGATGCAATCGATCTATCTCTTCCGAGATGCGGAGTCGCGATTGTTCCATCAGGTACGCGAGGATGGCATGGAAATTGGGGGAGGACATCTCCCAATGACGGCTCTGCAGCTCTCGACAAACTTCCGCTCCACACCGGCCATCGTTCACCCGCTCAACGAAGTCTTCGCCCGCGTGCTCGGAGTCGATCCCGAAGACGACGTGCAATATGCCCCTTCCGTATCGAGTCAGGGCATTGGGGAGCAGGACGGCGATGCCATGCACCTGCACGTACAGACCTTCGAAAAAGACACGCGGTCCGCTGAGGAGTTGGATAGGGCGGAGGCGGACGCGATGATCGCGGTCATTCGCGGCCACATGCCGGCTATTGAGCAGGCGCAGCGCGAGGGAAAAAACTACCGAGTTGCGGTGCTGGCCCGCGCCCGCCCGCACCTGATAGAGATCATTGCGAGGCTGCGGCGGGAGGAGATTCCTTTTCGCGGCGTCAAGATCGACCTGCTGCGCGACCGGCAGGAGATCCTCGATCTGTTATCCCTCTTTCGCGCACTGCTGCATCCGGCTGACCGGATTGCGTGGCTTGCGGTATTGCGCGCACCGTGGTGCGGGCTAACCATCCCGGCACTGCATGCCATCTGCGGCGATGCTGAGGACCTCGATCGCGATCGAACCATCCCTGCAATCATTCGCCTGCATGAAGATCGCCTCGACCCGGAGAGTCGCAGACGCGCGTTCCATGTGCTCTCCATTCTGGAAGACGCGCAAGCTGCCTATGCTGCCGGCTCCCTTGCCAGCTCGCCCGCCGGGCTCTCCCTTTGGCTGGAACGTACATGGCACGCACTCGGGGCGCCGCGCTTTCTGGATGCGGAATCGGTCGCCAACTGCGAGGCGTTTTTCGTCACGCTGGCGCAACTGCCGCCAAGCTGCTTCGGAACCCTGGACGAAAGCCTGAACCAGCGGCTCGAAGAGTTATACGCGCAGCCGGATCCCACCGCCTCCGAAAGCTGCGGAGTGCAGCTGATGACCATTCACGCCGCGAAAGGACTGGAGTTCGAGGTGGTCCTGGTGCCGCAGCTCCACAGAACTGGCAAGATCGACGACTCACCACTCTTTCATTGGCTGGTACGAAAACAGCCCGAAACAATGGAAGATGAACTCCTGCTCGCTCCTATCGGCTATAAGCATGGCGACAAACCCAGGCTCTACGATTGGGTGGCGAAAAAGTCGTTGCGCCGGCTGCGGCAGGAAGAGAAGCGGTTGCTGTATGTCGCCTCCTCGCGCGCCATCCACGAGCTTCATCTCTTCGCGGCCGTCGAGCGTAAGCAGGACGGCAACCTTGCACAGCCGCGGCAGGGCAGCCTGCTTGCAGCGGGATGGGCTGGACTGGAGCGTCGAATTGCTGAAGAGACGCGACCCACGACCGCTTCCAATCTCCTCGCGATGCCTGCCGCTTCCCCTTTGTCTCGGCCATCCACGAACGGAATCCCCGGGAATGGACTTATAGAGACGCTTGCAGCCGCGGCTCAGCCGTCGAATCTGCTTCATCGGCTCCCGTCCGACTGGTTCGCGGATGCCCCGCTGGAAGCGGGGCTTGCCGCCGGAGTAGCCACGCGCGTGGCTCGCTCCATCGAGGACACGGGCAGCCGGCTCGCACGCGTGCAAGGCATCGTACTGCACGCTCTGTTAGAGCGGGCAGCGGCGGGCACCAGCGGCGATCATCCGGATTGGAGCCGCCTCACTGATGCGCTTCTGCGGCAGCATGGGCTTGCGCCGGCGGATGCGGCCTCCGCGCGTTCCGCCATCCTGCAGGGCCTCCACAACGCCCTTGGGCACCACGTAGGCCGTTGGCTGCTCACGGCACACGATTCCGCACTGGGTAAATCATGGAGTGAGCAATCCTGGACCAGCACGAAAGAGGGACGCATGCTCCGGCAACGGCCGGATCGTGTCTTCTTCGCTGGCGCGTCGCCCGGCGCTCCCGGCAACGACTATTTGTGGATTGTCGACTACAAAACGGCAGCGCTCACCGACAACGCGGATCGCGATACATTCCTGGCCTCGAGCCGCGAGCAGTACCGCAGCCAGTTAGAGGCGTACAGCGAGCTTTTCGGGAAGCTTCCTGAGTTGGATGAGGCAGCAGCGCATCGCGAGCACCGTCTGGCGATCTACCATCCCATGCTGCCGTGGCTCGACTGGTGGCCGGGAAAGCTCAGCGAATAGTCGCGTCAGGATGCTGCGTTTTGCGGATCGCCCTGGTGGTGCCGGACGTCAGCGCCGCGCACCCAGAAGATGACATCCTCGGCGATGTTCGTTGCATGGTCGGCGACGCGCTCCAGGTTGCGCGCAATCACCAGCGCATTCAGTGCCTGCGCGGTAAGGGCGGGCTGGTCCTTGATGAGGATCGACAGTGAGTAGTATGCCGCCTCGTTCATCTTGTCCACCTGATCGTCCATCGCCAGGACGGACCGCGCCATCTCCGCATCGCCTTCGATAAACGACTGCAACGCCTTGCGCACCATGCCGGAGGCGACCGATGCCATGTGCGGGATGTCGACCGGCATCTCCGCTGCGGCAAACGCGTTGAGGTCACACACGCGCTCGGCGATGTTTACCGCCTGATCGCCCACCCGCTCCAGGTCCGCGTTGATCTTGATGACGGCAAGGATAAAGCGCAGATCGATGGCCATCGGCTGCTCCATCGCGAGCAGATCGAGCGCCATCTGGTCGATCTCGCGCTCCAACTTGTTGATCGCCAGTTCGCCGTGCATGACAAGATCGCAAATCGAGGTGTCACGCGTGCGATAGGCCTCGATCGCGCGCTGGATCGCCTGCTCGGCCATGCCGGCCATCACGAGCAGCTTCTCTTTCAGATCGTCCAGGCTCTGATGAAAGCGTATGCGCATCAACCAAACCGTCCAGTGATGTAATCTTCCGTGCGCTTGTCACGGGGATTGGTAAAGATCTTATGGGTTGAGTCGAACTCTACCAGCTTGCCCATGAGGAAGAACCCGGTATTCTCGGCCACACGCGCGGCCTGCTGCATATTATGAGTCACGATCACGATCGTGTACTGCGATTTCAACTCAAAGATCAGGTCTTCGATCTTCGCGGTCGAGACAGGATCGAGAGCGGATGCGGGCTCGTCCATCAGCAGGACCTCCGGATCGACCGCCAGAGCGCGCGCAATACACAGCCGCTGCTGCTGACCACCGGAGAGGCTGGCGCCCGATTTCTTCTTCAGATCGTCCTTCACTTCTTCCCAGAGGGCGGACTGGCGCAGCGAGCGTTCCACCACCTCATCCAGAATGCGCCGGCTGCGAAATCCGTTGAGCTTCAATCCGGAGGCGACGTTGTCGTAGATCGACATGGTCGGAAATGGATTTGGCCGCTGGAACACCATGCCCACGCGGCGGCGGATCTCGACCGGCGATGCCTCGGCGTAGATATCGACGTCATTGATCAGCACCTTGCCGGTAACCCGCGCGATGGGATTGGTTTCGTGCATGCGATTCAGGCAGCGCACGAAAGTGGATTTGCCACAGCCGGATGGGCCGATCAGCGCCGTAGCGTGATTGGCCGGAATATTCAGTTGAATGTCCTGCAGCGTGTGATTGGTGCCGTACCACGCATTCAGATCGCTGACTTCGATGCCGACGCCCAAGCTAACTTGCCCCCTTCAACGTACCCCGGCTGACGACATAGCGTACCAGCGCCACTGAGGCGATGATGAGTACGATGAGCACCAGCGCTCCAGCCCAGGCCAGCCGGTGCCATTCATCGTAGGGCGAGACGGCGTAGACGAAGATCTGGAGCGGCAACGCGGCAATGGGCTCGTTCAGGCTGGTGCTGCGGAATGCATTGCCGAATGCGGTGAATAACAAGGGTGCGGTCTCCCCGGCCACGCGCGCAAAGGCCAGCATGCAGCCGGTGACGATGCCGGCGGATGCGGTGCGCAGCGTGATCGTCATGACCGAGCGCCACGTCGGGACGCCGAGTCCAAGCGCCGCCTCGCGTATGGCATGCGGCACCATGCGCAGCATCTCTTCCGTCGTGCGCGTCACCGTGGGCACCATCATGACCCCCAGCACAACGCCGCCGGCAAAGGCGGAAAAGTGCTTTTGCGGCAGCACGATCAACGCGTAAATCGCGATGCCCATCACGATCGACGGAACGCCGTTCAGCACATCTGCCGTAAATCGCACCAGGTTGCCCATGCGGGTTTCCCCCGCATACTCGGCCAGGTAGATACCGGCGCCAATGCCCAGCGGGACACCGATAAGACTCGCGATGGCGAGAATCACGCCCGAACCGACGATGGCGTTCTCCATGCCGCCACCCTTCTCTCCTACCGGCACCGGAATCTTGGTGAAGAAATCCCAATTCAGTGAGCTGACACCCTGTTTGAGCAGGTAGAACAGGATGGCGATCAATGGGGCGATGACAACGATTGTCGCCAGCACAGCCAGTCCGCTTACAACCCCGCTCTTGATGCGGCGGCTCAAGACGTTGACGCCGGACGCTCGCAGCGGCGGACGCATAGAATGGGCCGCCATCTCAGGCCACCCTTGCCGGCGCGCCGCGCGTTACCGCCCAAACAAGCAGACGGGCGCAGGCATTGACGACGATGGTGACCAGGAAGAGCGCGAGTCCGATCTCGATCAGCGCGCTCAGATACATATCGTCGGTGGCTTCGCTGAACTCGTTGGCCAGCACGCTGGCCATGGTGTAGCCGGGAGCCAGCAGCGACTTCACAATCTCCGGCCGGTTGCCGATCACCATCGTCACGGCCATGGTTTCTCCCAGAGCGCGGCCCAGGCCCAGGATGATCGCGCCCACGATGCCAATGCGTGCGTTGCGCAGCACGCCGATGCGGATCATCTCCCAGCGCGTCGCGCCCAAAGCCAGCACGCCCTCGCGCTGCACCATCGGCACGGAGGTCATCACCTCGCGCGTCAGCGAGGAGATGATCGGCAGGATCATGATCGCAAGCACCACACCGGCAGCCAGCATGCTGTACCCGGCATTCGGCCCCGTGAAGAAGCCAGTCCAGCCAAATGTGAAGATCAGCTTCGGGTTTACGTAGTCGCGCAGCAGTGGGATGAGGACGAAGATGGCCCACAGGCCATAGACCACGCTCGGAATCGCGGCCAGAAGCTCGGTAAGGAACGAGAGGGGCCCGCGCAGCCACTTAGGGCACATCTCGGTGAGAAAGATCGCCACACCCAGCGCAAATGGCACGGAGATCAGCAGCCCTAGAAATGACGACATCAGCGTGCCGTAGATAAATGGCCACGCCCCGAAGTTGCTGTTGACCGGATCCCATGCAGACCGGAAGAAGAAGCCCAGGCCAAATTTGGAAAGCGTGAGATGTGAACGCGAAACCAACTCATAGGCGATCAAAAAGACGATGCCAAAGATGCTGAGCGCACACAGAAACACCAACACCTTGAAGGTGCCGTCCGCAATGGCAGAGCTGCCACGGCCGCGCAGAAAGCTGCGCACCACGGAGTGTTCAGCGGATGGCTTTACGTCAGACAAGCGGGGAACGGATTCAGACACATGTATCTTCGCAGGCTGCGTCAAGGCAGGATCCTGTATTTTCTCGACCACTCCAGTGGAGAGTACCCGCCCATAATGAATAGAAGATGAAAGGGTTTAGAGCGAATCTTTCAGGTTTCGCCATACCCGAAATCCGCTCCGGTCAAGGCGGCTGAGCGTAGCATACGCTCGCCCAAAAACGGCAAAAGGCGCCGCGTTGGGCGCCTTGGGAAGCCGTGGATCCCGGATGACTCGGGTCTACTTCAACTGGCTGATGGTGCCCTTGACCTTGGTGACCACCGACGCCGGAAGCGGCGCATAGTTCAAGGACGTTACCTCCGACTCGTGCTCCAGCATCCAGGTCAGGAAGTCCTTGATAACCTTGTCCTTAGCCCCATCCGGCGCGGGATTCGGAATCAGCAGCCAAGTGAAGCTGGAGATCGGGTAAGCGTCTTTGCCGGGCGCATTGGTGATGGAAACCCGGTAGTCGGCAGGCATCTGCTTCATGCTGGCGGCCGCCGCAGTTACCGAATCGATTGTGGCCTTGGTAAACACCCCTGCCGCATTCCTCACCAGGCCGGTCTCGATCTTATTCTGGAGCGCATAGATCAATTCGACATAGCCCAGCGCGCCCGGGGTCTGGCGCACCATACCGGCCACACCTTCATTGCCTTTGGCACCGATGCCGCGCGGCCAGCTCGGGGAGGTCCCGGTGCCCGGCCCGCCCTTCCAGTCGGCGCTGACCTTGGAGAGGTAGTCGGTGAAGATGTAGCTGGTACCGCTGCCGTCGGAGCGGTGGACGACGAAGATCTCCGTATTCGGCAGCTTTGCACCGGGGTTGTCCTTGGCAATGCGGGCGTCGCTCCAGTTATTGATCTTGCCGAGGTAGATATCGGCCAGCACATCGGGTGCAAACTTCAGGCCGCCGCCCACTCCCGGCAGGTTATAGACCGGCACCACAGCTCCGATAACAGTTGGGATGTGCTGAATCCTCACCTTCGAAGCAGCTAGTTGCGCGTCCGACATCGGGCCGTCGCTGGCGCCAAAGTCGACCGTGCCCGCCGTCACCTGCCGAATCCCCGCACCGGAGCCGAGCGACTGGTAATTGATCTGAACGCCGCCATGGCTGGCGCTGTACTCGCTGAACCACTTGGAGTAGATCGGATATGGAAAAGTTGCGCCTGCACCGTTCAGCTTCTGGGCATGAAGCACATTCGCCGACGCGCACACGACGAGCGCCGCGGCTGCCACTAGGATTCGTTTCACTGGTTCCCCCTCGAAATTGATCGCAGACGCGATTCTTTCGGGGTTCTGTGAATGCCGGTTTACGCGCTGATGAAAAGCCGGAGAATGAGGGTTATCCAGCGACACTATCCGGTAATGGAACCTTCACGCTTCTGGATTCCTCAGGCGGGACCACAACCGGAAGAGTAAAGACGAATGTCGATCCGTGACCCAGCTCACTCTCAACGCGAATGTCGCCTCCGTGCGCGTTCACAATGTGGCGCGCGATCGAGAGTCCAAGCCCGGTTCCACCCGACTCACGCGAACGCGCCTTGTCGACACGATAGAAGCGCTCGAAGATGCGTCGCTGGTGTTCGAAGGGAACGCCCGGGCCGAAATCCTGCACGTAGAACTCGACGCGCTCTTCGCGGCGCCGCACACCGATCAAGAGCTTGCCTCCGCTACGGCCATACTTGGTGGCGTTCTCTACCAGATTGCCGAAGACCTGCTGCAGCGCATCGGAGTCGGCCAAAACAATATCGCCGGTGCGGCCGCCGATCTCCATCGTCATCCCGGCATCCTGCACCACCGGCATCAGGGAATTCGCCGCATCCTCCACCAGCATGTCGGCGCGCAGGGGCCGCAGCGCCAGCTTGAAGTCGGCAGACTCCACCTGCGCCAGGGTCAACAGATCTTCCGTCAGCCGTGTCATGCGCGTGGCGTTCTTCAGGATGATGCCGAGAAACTCGTGCGCCACCGGGTCGATGGATGGCATGTCGAGCATGGCTTCGACATAGCCCGAGATCGACGTCAGCGGCGTTCGCAGCTCGTGCGAGACGTTGGCAACGAAGTCGCGGCGCGTGGTTTCCGCGCGCTCGATCTCTGTGACATCCGAAAGCACGCACACCGCTCCGCCGCCGGGCATGGCCGCCGCGTGAACCTCAAAGACCCGGCCCGGCGAAACCGCCGTTGCTCGTGCGCGCGACGCCGTTCGTTCGCGCAACGCGGTGGCCACACAGACCAGCACATCCGGGTCGCGAATGGTCTGCACCAGAGCGCGGCCTTCGCGAATCGGTTGCTGGGTCAGGCGCGCGATCGAAGCATTCGACCAGCTCACCAGGCCTGCCGCGGTCACCGCGATGACCCCCTCCTGCATGCTGTCGAGCAAAGCTGTCAGCTCACGGCGGCTGCTCTCAAGAGAATGGAAAGTCGATTCCAGGCGGCTTGCCGTCATGTCCAGAGCGCGTGCGACGGAAGAGAGCTCATCGAGATCCCCCTCCTCGATACGCGCCGAGAGGTCGCCTGCCGCGATACGCTGCGCAAATGCGACGATGCGCCCCATGCGCTGCGCCACCCGGTGCGCCATGACAGCCGCCAGCATGGTGGCAAGGAAGAACGACAACAGGGATGCCAGCAGAATGTCCCGGCGCAGCAGTTGCAGCTTGCCCGCAATCTCCGCCAGCGGGTAGCTGAGGCGCACGATCAGATTGCCTTGGCGAGCGGCCAGAAATAGCGTGTTGTCCCGGATTTCCCGGCCGATACCGCCGTGATTCTTCAGGGCCGCTAGCCCCGGCAGCGCGTCGAGCGGATAGCGGGTCTCCATTGAATCGGAACTCGCATACAGCGACCCGTCAACACGGAAAACAGCAATGCGGGCATGCGATGCGGAGGAAATCGCCCCCAGAAGCTTCTGAGCTCCTTCCGGCGGCATGGAGCCCAATTCGGAAGCAAGGAACTGCGCCTCACCAGCAAGCGACTGCTCCACCTGCTCATGCAGCGCTCGATCCATGATCCTGCGGATAGAAAAGTCCAGCACCGCGGTGCAGATGGTCAGCACCAGCACAAAGGAAAGCAGCAGCTTGGAGAAGACCCTACCGGTCACAATCAGGCTCCAGTGGAGAACAGAGGCCGGTCGCCAGTTCCGTATCTAACCAGCCTTGGGCACCTCGAAGCGGTAGCCCGCCCCACGCACCGTCTTGAGGTAACGCGGACTCTCCGGGTCGCTCTCGATCTTCTCACGGATACGCCGGACATAGACATCGACCGAGCGGGGCGTCACGAAGCGGGCATCTCCCCAGACCGCATCCAGCAGGTGGTCGCGGCTGAAAACGCGCCCCGGATGCCGCGCAAGATAGTCAAGCAAACGGAACTCCGTTGCCGTGGTCGTGGTCAACTCACCACGAACCTTGAGCTGCATCGCGCTGGCATCGATAACGATTTCCTCGAAGCTGATTACGGAGGGTGCGGACGGCCGCTCGAAGCGACGCAGCACAGCCTTGACGCGTGCAACCAGCTCGCGCATGGCGAAGGGCTTGGTGATGTAATCGTCCGCACCAAGTTCCAATCCCAGGACGCGGTCGTTCTCGCCTGCGCGCGCGGTCACAAAGATGATGGGCACGCTGCTCAGCCCCGGGTGGGCCCGCAATTTCCGGCAGACCTCCAAGCCATCGCCTCCCGGAACCATGATGTCCAGCAGAAACAGTGCCGGAGCCTGCCGTTCCGCGTCTGGAATGAGATTCGTGGGAGTGGAGAAGGTGCGCACGGCGAATCCAGCACCTTCCAACTGATGCTGCACCAGCCGCGAGATATCTGGATCGTCTTCGAGAACGAAAATAGTCTGGCTCAAGAACCGTCCTTACAATCACATGCCGGGCGCGTACAAAAATGCCGCCCAGGAGGAGTGTTTAGAGCAGATTCCCACTGCTGTGCCACCCGAAGCTTCTGCAAAGAGCGGCTTTTCTGACGGAAAAGTCGCCTTGGCCCCGGGTACACCTGGAAATCCGCTCCGCCCGCTCAGAGTACATGGCTCCCCTCCCCGCATTAAGAAAGGACGGTGAATCCCCGGAGAAAGGACGGTAAATTGGCCATCTGAGCGGGGGACCAAGTGTGGCACGGAAGTGTCAGATAAAGAACAAACGGCGAATGCTATACTCCGCAGACTAGAGGATGGGTTCGTACGTTTGGCGCGTTTCGAACCAAGGACGAGGTCCCATGTGTCGCGGGTGCCGACCATATTGTGCATTGACGACGAAGTACTCGGCCTCGAGATCCGCAAGGTGGTTCTGGAGAGAGAGGGATATCTCGTTTACACCGCCACGGACGGGCCGACTGGAATCCGCATCTTCCGGCAGCAGCCCATCGATGCCGTAGTGCTTGATTTTGCGATGCCAGGCATGAATGGCGGCGCGGTGGCAATGGCGCTGCGGGAGATTCGTCCCAATGTCCCCATCCTGTTGCTTTCGGCGTATTTGAGTCTTCCGGAAGAGGTGCAGAGCCTGGTCACGCTGGTAGCGAACAAAGGTGACGGCGCACTGGCATTGTTAGGCAATGTGAAGAGGATTTTGGAAAGCAGCGGAGACCAGCCATGACCGATTCCCCCGTCGGACTGCACGAATTCAATCGTGTCGTGCGCACCACCCTTCTGGTACCGGTCACGGTGCTGGCGGTTCTGGCGGGTCTGCTGGTGTGGCAGGTAGAACACGCTCTGGACTTGCGGCAGCATTCCATTGTGAACACCCGTGTCAGCGACCAGTTGTTGACCCTGCAGCAGCGGGTCACCGACCAGGAAACCAGCCTGAGAGCCTACCAGCTCACCGGCTTGCCCTCGCAACTGGTTCCATACAACAGTGCGGCACCAGAGATCGAAGCGACCCTCGCGCAACTGCGCAATCTCCCTGCCGTCAGCGGCATCTCGGATGCGCATGTCAACAAGCTGGAACAGGACATACGCGCTTGGCAAAGCTGGGCAAACGGCGTGCTTGCACAGCCGGCACCCGCCCCGGAGGCTGTCACCGCCGCCCTCACGCAGCAAGGCAAAGGCATCATGGACGGGGTGCACCACGACTTCCAGGGCGCCCTGGCGATAGCCGTTAATGAGCGGGATACGTACGACGCAAGGCTCAACCAACGAGTAAGCAGATTTCTGCAATTCGTTCTTATTCTTGCGCTTGCCTCGGGAATTATCATCGGGATCTTTGCCAGCAGCCGGCTGCAGCGAGTCTCCAGCACCTATGAACTCGCCTTGCAGGAACTACACGAGCGAAACGCCAGAATCACCGCCAGCCAGCAACTGCTGGCGACGACCCTGGAGTCGATTGGGGATGCTGTCATCTCCCTGAGCGAGCAGGGAAAGATCCGTTTCATGAACGCAGTCGCCCAGAAGCTTACCGGCTGGCCGCTGAGCGCAGCGGCAGATCTTCCGGTCGGCGAGGTGCTTCGTCTGGTTCATCCGCAAACGCACCAGCCCATGGGGGACGTTCTACAGGACCTGGACCGCTCCGGTGCGATGGGTCTGCACCAGGAAGGCACCCTGATAGCGCGCGACGGTGGGGAATATGCCGTCGATGTCAAAGTCTCGACCGTTATGGATGCGGACGGGCGAACGGACGGATCTGTCGTGGTTTTCCGCGATGTTACCGAGTTGAGGAAGGCTGAGGTCACCCTGATTGCGAATGAGAAGCTGGCGGTCACCGGCCGGCTGGCGGCCAGCATTGCGCACGAGATCCACAATCCGCTGGACTCGGTAGCAAATCTGCACTTCCTGATCTCCCAGGAGACCGACCCGCAACGCCGCAGCGACTACCTGAAGCTGGCCCAGCAGGAGTTGGGCCGCACCCTGCAGATCAGCCGCGCCATGCTCAGCCTCTACCGCGAATCTCCAATGCCGGTACAGGTGAATCTAGAAGAGCTGATTGGAAGCGTGCTGCTTCTGCTGGACCGCAAGATGCGCGATCAAAACATCCAGGTGGAGCAGAGTTTCACCCATCCGGTGCACGTCTACGGCTTCCCAGGAGAGCTCCGCCAGGTGTTCACCAACCTGATCGCGAACGCCGGCGAGGCAGCGGGGCCGAACGGATACGTGCGGATTCTGGTGCGGCCGGCAAGCCCGCTGGATGGCCGCGCCGGAACGATTGTGGAGATTGCCGACAGCGGCCGCGGCATTGCGCCCCATGTGGAGAAGAAGCTCTTCCAGCCCTTCATGACCACCAAAGGCGAACGCGGGACCGGGCTTGGGCTCTGGGTAAGCCTGGGTATCGTGCAGAAGCATGGCGGCACGGTGCGCATCTCGAACAGCACCGAGGGCGACCTGCGGGGAGCTGTGGTCCGGGTCTATCTGCCGGAGAGGTCGGCGCAGGCCAAGGCGGAGGAGGAAGACCATGATGCGCCATTGATAGCCCCGCCCTTTGAGACCGCTGAGGAATGGGCGTTCACATCGACGCCACGGGCAATGTCATAAGATCGTCCACCAGACCGACCTCCTTCTGAACGAAGGGCTCCGCATACCGTACCCCCGCCAACTGGCCGTAATGGCTCGCCTCCGCTAGTGTTCGCTCGCGGATCTCGTCCTCTGGCACAAACAGCGCGTTTCCCTGCTCGGCATCGGCATACTGGGAGCGATAGGCCATAAGCGAGCGGTAGCGCTGTTCGACAAATGGCGTGATGTCCACGACAAAGGTCGGCCGCACGTCCGCGTAGAGGCTGGCATAGAGCACCTTGTAGGGCCGATGCGGTGGAGCACCGGTTTCGATGCGCGCAAGGCCGCTCAGGAAACAGGCCTCGTAGCCTAGCGTGGCTGCGGTGTAGTGATCCGGGTGCCTGCCCTGCCAATAGGGCACGATCACCACGCGCGGCCGCAGCTCCCGCAGCACGCGAACGACCTTCAGGCGGTTCTCATAGCTGTTCTCCACGCGGCCGTCGGGCAGGTCCAGCGCCTGACGCCAGCGCACCCCCAGGATGCGCCCTGCTGCTTCCGCCTCTGCGGCCCGCTCGGCTGCGGAGCCACGGGTTCCCGCCTCGCCCTGCGTCAAGTCCAGGATTCCGGTCTCCAGGCCGAGGGAACGCATCTTCAGCAGCGTGCCGCCACAAGTCTGCTCCACATCATCGCGATGGGCTGCAATGGCGAGAATATCAACCAGGCTGGGCTGGACAGTGGACTGGGCAGCGGCAGTCATCAGGATGCCTGCTCTCGCCGATCGCGTTTAGTACGTCGTGTTATTGCCATCCGACGAGCCGTCCATGTAGGCCACGTCAGAAACCGTGCCTGTAACGGTGACGTTTGTATTGTCCAGTTCGGCGAAGTCCGTGGTGCGGTAGATGTGCACCTGGCCGCCCTCGCCCACGTAGATCTTGTGCAGGCCCTCAACGTCCGCGATACCGGTCAGGTCACCGATGTAGCGGTCCACCGTCACTGCTTTGGTTGCGGTGTTGAACATGGTCAGGCAACCGAACTCGACCTTCTGGCCGGCGTTGTTCTGCTTGAACCGCTCGCCATTCTGGCAGCGCTGCGATCCGATCCACAACGTGTTGTCGTCGGCAAAGCTCATCTTGTTATGCGTTCCATCACTGATGGCATAGCTACCGGTCACGCTATAACTCGCAAGATTCACCACGCTGAGATAGCCCGCCTGCAGGCCATCTGGCTGCAGTTGCTGGCCCGACACATATAAAGTCGAGGCATTCTCCAGCGCGTTCGTGGCGCCTCCAGGCACCGCAAGAACCGGACCCGCCTGCAAGGCCAACCCGGACGGGCCTCCCTGATTTCCATTCAATACCGAATTGGAGATCGGAATAGTGACGATGCCGGCCTGCGCGCCACCGCACTCAGGTCCGCAGTTCAGCACGTAGATGCTTTGCCCATCGGAAGAGAAGATCGCCTTGATCGGCCTGTCGAATGCTTTGTTGGTATCGGTGACAGTGGTTACGCAGTATTTCGGCAATGTCTGCGGTTCGCAATCCTGGAACTTACCCTGCCACTGTGCTGGAGTGGCATAGAGCGTCTGCTGCGTGGGAGTCAACTTAATCAAGCTGTAGACAGTGTTGTTGTCCTGCGCGAAGCCTAGAACCAGAGTGGCGTTCAAGTTCATGGAAACGCGATAGATCCCGGGAATATTCATCAGCAACTGGTTGCCAAGGGAGACGTCGTCGACCACCATGGCGTGCGAGTTCTGATTGGCGGCGACGAAGTAGTCTTCCTTGCGGGAACCGAAGATGCTGGTGGAGATGCTGCCGGAGGAGACGACATTGCTGCTCAGTTTCTCCTGCGCGTAGTTGATCGACGCCAGACTGCCGTCTCCGGAGGAATACACCAGGCCCGCCTGCTCCTCCGGCAGGTTCTGGATGGTCACCGGATTTGAGCCGCTGTAACCGCCGATCGAAAACTGCCCATTCGGGTTGTTGAAAGGATGGCGGATGTCGTAATACGCATCCATGAACTGCAGGCTGCCGACGGGGTTGTCCACCGCCACCAGGACACGTTGTGTCACGCCGCTGGGCGGCAAAGTGCGGCCAGCGAAGTAGAAGTTCTTTCCGCAGCCGAGGAGGATGAACGAAACCGCGACAGCGACGAACGCAGTAACGGCCAGGGACAGGCGACTTCTCTTCTTCAAAATGCTTCGGACCTCAACCTTCAAAGCAACAGTTCGCGTTCGGCAAGCTGAAGTATAGCAAAGGGTTTGATGGTATTGCCTCACCTCCTCCCGGCGGATGCACCGGTATGGCCCGATGTGGAAGGCAGCCTCCTTGCAGCCATTGTTGCGCGCGAAATGATTGCATTCGAGTCATTGCCCTGTACTTCGCCATCCGTGCCTTTGCTAGCATGAGAAGATGTCGCGCTTAACGTCGCTCTTCACCAACCGAACAGTCCTGTGTGATGGGGCCATGGGGACTGCGCTCTATGGGCGAGGCGTCTTCCTCAACAAATGCTTCGACGAGCTGAACTTGACCCAGCCGGAGCTGGTCCGCTCGGTCCATGAAGAGTACCTGCAGGCCGGTTCCGAAATCATCGAGACCAACACCTTCGGGGCCAACAGCTTCCGGCTGCAACGCTTTGGGCTGCAGGATCAGGCTCGCGCCATCAATCAGGCGGGCGCGCGGCTGGCGCGCGAAGCCGTGGCTCAGCTAGCCGACAAGCAGGCGGGCAGCGCCTTCGTCGCGGGTTCCGTTGGCCCGCTGGGCATCCGCCTCGAACCGCTGGGAAAGATCGCGCTGGAAGAGGCGCGCGCCGCGTTTGCGGAGCAGGTTGAAGGGCTGATCGCGGGAGGGCCCGGAGTTGGCGTGGATCTACTGGTGGTAGAGACGATGCCCGCCATCAATGAAGCCGAACAGGCCATCTACGCGGCCAAACAGGTCGCGCCGGACGTTCCGCTGCTGGCCATGGTGACAGTGGATGAAGAGGCGGATTGTCTGGACGGCACACCGGCAGATGTCGCTGCAGGACGCCTGGCGGCGGCCGGCGCAGATGGCATTGGCGTCAACTGCTCCACCGGTCCTGCTACCGTGCTCACTGCGATAGAACGCATGCGCGCCGTTACCGACCTTCCCCTCGTCGCGATGCCGAACGCCGGTATGCCACGCAACGTGGATGGACGCAATATCTATCTCTGCTCGCCGGAGTACATGGCCAGCTTTGCACGCAAGTTCGTGCGTGCCGGAGTGCAGTTCATTGGCGGCTGTTGCGGCACCACGCCCAACCACATACGCGCCATGAAGTCGGCTATCCGTGCGATGGATGCCCAGCAGACCACCACTCCGCGAGCGGCGCGGACCCCCATCGTGACAGAGACACCGCCTGCGCCGCTCGCGGAACGCTCGAAGATCGGCAGCCTGGTTGCATCCGGCCAGTTCATCACGCTGGTGGAGATCGTGCCGCCGCGCGGCATCGACTGCAGCAAGGAGATCGCAGGGGCGCGCATGCTGGCCACTACCGGCATCCACGCCATCAACATTCCCGACTCTCCGCGTGCCTCGGCGCGCATGAGCGCGCAGAGCCTGTGCCTGCAGATTCAGCAGCAGACCGGCATTGAGACGGTGCTGCACTACACCTGCCGCGACCGCAACCTGCTCTCCATCCAGTCCGACCTGCTCGGCGCTTCGTCGCTCGGCCTGCGCAACATCCTCTGCCTGACCGGTGATCCGCCGAAGCTCGGCAACTATCCGGATGCAACAGCAGTCTTTGACGTGGACGCGATCGGCCTGGTGAATGTCGTGAACCGCCTGAACCACGGCCTGGATATTGGCGGCAATCCCATCGGCGCCTCGACCGGCTTCACCCTCGGCGTCGCCGCAAACCCCGGCGTCCCGGACATCGACAACGAGATCCGCCGCTTCGCCTTTAAGGTGGAAGCGGGCGCCGAATACGCGATCACCCAGCCGGTCTTCGATCTGCGGCTGCTGGAGGTTTTCCTTCAGCGCATCGAAAGCTTCCGCATTCCCGTCATCGCCGGCATCTGGCCGCTCACCAGTCTGCGCAATGCCGAGTTCATGAAAAATGACCTGCGCGTCTCCATGCCTGATGAGATTATGGCCCGCATGGCCGCGGCTGAGACGCCGGAAGCCGCGCGCGCCGAAGGCATCCGCATCGCGCAGGAGATGCTGCCGCGGCGCAGCCCATGGTGCAGGGAGTGCAAGTGAGCGCCCCTTTCGGCCGCTACGCGCTTGCCGTCGAGATCGTGCAGCAGGTGCTGCCGCAAGCGCACGCTTCGTCACCGGCGTAGTTGAGCCGGTAGCAGCAGAGCCAAGCAATTCGTAGAGCAGGATAGAATGCCGCTACTCCTGCATACCAAGGATTGCCGATGCGCTTTGCCCTGTTGTTGCTGACGTTCACGGTCCTGTTGATTCCCGCATCGAGTATCCGTCAGGCGGATGGGCAATCCACGCAGGCAAGCCGCATGAACACTTCGTCGTCGGATATAGCAGCTATACGCGCCTTTTATCGCACCGGGCTTGAACACAACGGCATCGTGGGCAGCACATTGGTCCTCGTCGATAACGGCGTCGTCGTTCTGGACGAACCATACGGCCATCAAAGCCTCAGTCCGACGCAGCCCGTGGACGAACAGACCACGTACCATTGGGCCTCCGTCACCAAAACGTTTACCGGCATCGCCATCATGCAGTTGCGCGATCGCGGGCTGCTGTCGCTCGATGATCCGTTGGTCAAATACATCCCGGAGCTCAACGCGGTTCACGATTCTTACGGGCCGGTGTCGGCAATCACGATCCGGGAAGCGATGTCGCATACGAACGGATTCCGCGACGCGACCTGGCCGTGGCACGTCGGTGATTGGGAGCCCTACGAGCCAACCCAGTGGTCGCAGCTCGTCGCCATGATGCCCTATACCAGCGTCGATTTCCCTCCTGGCTCGCGTTACCGCTACTCCAATCTGGCGGTCGTGTTTCTGGGCGAGATCATCGAGCGGCTCAGCGGCGACAATTTCGAAGTCTACATGCTGAAGAATGTCTTCGGGCCGCTCGGCATGACGCACAGCTACTACGACCGAAGTCCTGCCACGTTGCTTCCCCACCGCTCGCACAGTTGGGATCGCAAAGATGGCAAGCTCACCGAAGACCCCTTCGACTTCGACACCGGCATTACCCGCTCCAACGGCGGCCTGAATGGGCCGCTGCCGGACATGCTGCGCTACCTGCGTTTTCTGCTGGGCGATCCCGCGCATCAGACTGAGTATGACCGGATCCTCAAACGCAGCTCGCTCGAAGAGATGTGGCATCCGATTCTGGCCGTGCCGCCCGATGATGACTTTCCTTCGCGAGCCGGGGCGAAGGATGAGGTGGCCGCCAGCTTCTTCATTCACACCGACCGCGGTGTGCGTCTGATTGGTCATCCGGGATGGCAGAACGGCTTCCGCAGCCAGATCAACTTTGATCCTGCTGCCGGCCGCGGCTACCTGGTCGTATACAACACCGATACCACGGATGTGACACAAAACACGCGGCGCTTCAACATCCAACTCCGCGACTACCTCATCGACCACTTCTTCACGCAGCCGGCGCAATAGGCTTAGACTGGAAGCTGCTCCGGACGTCGACGCGCGAGCACAGAGACCCATGCCCAAGTTTGAAGACTCGCTCAAGCAGCTCGAATCCATAGTGAATCAGCTCGAGAAGGGTGATCTGCCCCTCGAAGATTCGATCAAGCTCTTTGAAGAAGGCATTCAGCTTTCATCGGTGTGCAAAGAGGAACTGGACGCAGCGGAAGGCAAAGTTCAGATCCTGCTGAAGCAGCGGGATGGTTCCATGAAAGCGGAGCCTTTTCCGCAGAAGTAGCGTCATCGACACAAAAGAACTCTCCGGCAACGCGGATCACTCCCGGCGGCGCGGCGCTACAGTTCAGTTCCGGCTTGCGGCCACGGTACGGTTCACGAGCCGCCCAATACCGCTTACCTCGATAGCGACCTCTTCTCCCGGACGCAGCCACCGCTGCGGAGTGCGGCCCAACCCGACGCCCTGCGGTGTGCCTGTGCTGACAATGTCTCCGGGTTCCAAGCGGACGATCGCGGAAATATAACCAAGAACGGCCGGGATATCGAAGATCAAGTCGCGGGTGTTCGCCTGCTGCAGCGTTTCTCCGCCGATCGTCAGCGTGACATCCAGTGAATGCGGATCGGTCAATTCATCGGCGGTCACGACCCATGGGCCAATGGGGCAAAACGTGGGAAAGCTCTTTCCCAGCGTCCACTGCGACGTTGCCAGCTGCACATCGCGCGCGCTGACGTCGTTCAGAATCGTGTAGCCAAAGACGCACTCGCGCCAGTTATCGCGGGTCACGTTTCTGGCGCTCTGGCCGATCACTACAGCAAGTTCCGCTTCATAGTCCGGCTGCGAGCTGTTAAGGGGCAACACGATGTCACTGTCCGGTCCCGTGATGGCCGATGCCAGCTTCATAAAAATTGTCGGGACCGCCTGCACCACCATCTTCGATTCCGTGGCGTGGTCCTGATAGTTCAACCCAACACAGAAAATTCTTGGCGGACGCAGAAGTGGGGAAAGCAATTGAACGCTGGACAGGGGCACGGTGCCAATTCCGCTGTTGGAGATGAGCGCTTGCGCTGATTGAAGCGCTGCAGCGCCAGCCGCAATAAAGCTCTCCACATCCGCATAGCCGAAAGGCGTCAGCGGGTAGATCGTGTCCTTTTGCAGCACGCCCGGCTCCGGTGCCGCGCCGGTTTTGCGGTGGAACGTAATCAATTTCACTCGAGCTCTCTCCAAACCTTTCCATCCGGAAAGCGGTAGTCCATCAGTGTTTGCGGATACATCTCTGCACTGTAACCCGGCTGACTGGGCAACACATAATGTGCTTCGCGGATGCGAACCGGGTCGAGGAAATGCTCATGCAGATGATCCACGTATTCGGTCACGCGATTTTCAAGTGAGGCGGAGACAGCGATGTAATCGAATGCCGAGAGATGCTGCACATATTCACACAGCCCCACGCCACCGGCATGCGGGCATACCGGCACCCCGAACTTCACCGCCATCAGCAACACCGCCAGGTTCTCATTCACCCCGGCAAGGCGGCAGCTATCGATCTGGCAGACATCGATGGCACCCGCCTGCAGCAGTTGTTTGAACATCACGCGATTCTGGCAATGTTCGCCGGTTGCGATCCGCACTCCGGCCTCGCGACGGATTCGCGCATGACCCAGTATGTCGTCCGGACTCGTCGGCTCTTCCATCCACCATGGGTTAAATTCGGCAAGTTCTCGCGTCCGCGCAATTGCCTCCGTAACACCCCAGCGCTGGTTGGCATCCATCATGAGCTTGCTGTCGCTCCCAATCTCGCGGCGGACCAGGGCCGCACGGCGCAGATCGTCCCCTGGCTCGCCTCCAACCTTCAATTTGAAATGACGCCAGCCTTCTGCGAGCGCTTCATGGCAGAGCGAGCGGACCTTCTCGTCGGGAAAGCCGAACCAGCCAACCGAGGTGGTATACGCGGGATAGCCGGCGTTCTCCAGTTCCGCGATGCGCGTTTCCCTGCCCGCCCGCTTCGACTTCAAGAGAGCCAGCGCTTCCTCTTCGGTAATTGCGTCGTCAATGTAGCGGAAGTCGACGAGGCGAACGATCTCTTCCGGGCTCATGTCGGCAAGCAACCGCCACAGTGGCTTATTGCGCTGCCGTGCATAGAGGTCCCAGACAGCATTGATCAGCGCCGCCGCCGCCATGTGTGTGACGCCTTTTTCCGGACCCAGCCACCGGAACTGGCTGTCATCGGTCAGTTGCCGCGAAAAAATCCGCAGATCGTCCGTGAGGGCGCTGAGGCGACGCCCCTCGACAAAGCCTGCCAGATATCTGGCGGCGCCCACGCAAAGCTCGTTGCCGCGTCCCAGCGTGAAGGTAAGGCCATAGCCCTTCAGCTCACCGTCCGTATGCAAAATGCAATATGCGGCTGAATAGTCAGGATTCTTGTTCACCGCATCGGAACCGATGCTGTCTCGCGAGGTTGGGAAGCGCAGGTCCAGCACCTCAACTCGTGTAATGGTCGGATCAATCAAAATAACTTTGGCTCCTTCACTTTCGTTATGGCTAGGCAGCGGTCCAGCCGCCATCGATGGTCACAACAGAGCCCGTCATAAAGTCTGCTTCGGGAGAACACATGTAGTGCACCATCGCAGCGATCTCTTCCGGCGTGCCCAGGCGCCCCATGGGTTGCCGCGCAGCCAGGTCCACGCGCATCTTGTCGATCTCGTGCGCATGATACTTCTCGAGATAGCCTTCGACGAACGGCGACTGCACCGTCCCGGGCGCGATGCAGTTCACTCGGAGCTCCTTTGGATACTCCACTGCCAGTTGTCGCGTCATCGCGATGACCGCTCCCTTGCTGGCGCAATAGGCGAAGCGCTGCTTAATGCCGATCAAACCAGCGACGGAGCCGATATTCACGATCGATCCCCGCACGGCAAGCAGCAATGGCAGCGCGGCCTTGGTGACTAAATAGACCGAAGTGGCATTCACCGTCATCAGGCGCGCGTAATCCGCTTCCTCCGTCTGCGCAATGCTGCCAACCAGCCCGATGCCGGCATTGTTCACCAGGATGTCGAGCCGGTTCAGTCCCTGCATGACTGCCGCAATCGAAGCGGTGCTGGTCACGTCCATCGCGACGCCCTTCGCTCCTGACAACTCACCTGCCAGCGTCTTCGCCGCAACTTCATTAAGATCCGCAACGATGACGCTTGCACCCGCTTCCGACAACCGCCGCGCGGTCGCAGCGCCGATGCCGCTGGCACCTCCGGTAATCAGTGCTACCTTGCCTGTCAGATCGAACACTATGACTCCCTGTCTCTTATTGCTCCGGTTTTCGTCTCTGCCAGCGATAGCGGCTCGCCGCCGCGTTCTGAGGATAGATACGCCGCTTCTACCACGCGCATCGTATCCAATGCGTCTTCCACGCGTGTCGGCATGGTTTCGCTTTCGCCCAACGCGAAACGCTGCACCGAGAGCATCGATCCTAAAAAAGCGTCCGGAAACCATTCGCCGTTCACCGCCTGCGGACCCGCAGGAAAATCCGCGTGAGGCTCGCGCGGCCAGAACTCAAGGGTGTCGCCACGGCCCTTCGGATAGTCAAGGTTGACGCCCATCTGCGCACGCATGACGCCCTCTGTCCCCTCCCACTGAACATAACTATGTTGCAGTTCAGGGTAAGGCACGTCCAGCCCGTGATTGGTCGCAATGAACACGCGCGTCCAATCGTCATAGTCCATCACGACTACGCTCTTGGTAGCAGCCAAATCCGGCGTGCGCGGATTGCGCACCGTCCGCGCGTAGACTCGCTGCGGGTTTCCCAGCCAGGAGCGCACCAGGTCAATGTAGTGAATGCTGTGATACACGATCTCCAGACGTGGCGCGGTTTTCAGGAACGTCCATAATTCCCACGGTGTGTAGGTGCTCACCTGGACCTCGATGTCGTGCAGCGTGCCGAGCGCGCCCGCATCGGTAATGGCGCGCGCTGCAACCATGTTCGGCGCCCAGCGCAATTGAAAGTTCACTGCCGCCCGCAATCCCCTTTCGCGGCACAAAGCGACGATGCCCTCCGCCTCCGCCAGCGTTTCTCCAAGCGGCTTCTGGATCAGCACAGTGGCGCCTCGCGGAAGTGTCGGCAAGACCTCAAGGAGCGCCGCGGCAGGCACCGCGACATCAAAGACGACAGGACCACGCACTTCCGGCAACACAGCGCCAACCGACCCTCCGCTGACGCCAATGCCGCACTCCGCCGCCAACGCTTCCGCGCGAGCGAGATGGCGATCGACGATCGCGGCAATCGGCAGACCACCTTTGCGGTATGCGGGCACATGCGCATTCTGCACAATGCCGCCCGCGCCGACCAACACAATCGGCAGCGGCTTTCCTCGCAAGCCCGGTGGATGAGTTCGACAGGCTCACGAGGCAGGTTCCATCCGCAGGACGTAGGCATACTTGCCGGGCAGCGATCCGGGAAGCTCGACCTGCAGATCCGCGCCCTTCTGCGTCCAGGTAAGCGGCTTCGCATCGCCCAGCAGATGCACTTGCGATCCACCGGTGGGTTTGATATCTCGGAGAAGGATTGTGCCTGATTTCGGTGAACCCAACAACGTAGCGTAGAGGTGTTCGCTCTTCTGCGTGAAACGTACCGGGATATTTTGATCGGTCTCACCTTCGGCGCGGGACCACGGCTCCGTCCCATAGATAGCCTCGCCGTTCTGGCGCAGCCACGCGCCGAGTGACTTCAGGCGATCCATCTGAATCGGTGGAATCGTGCCATCTGCCTCAGGCCCAACATCCAGCAGTAGATTGCCGTTCTTGCTCACGATATCGACGAGCAAGTAGATCAGCTCATCGGGCGCGATGGTCTCCTTCTCGCCCTCGGCGCGGTTGTAGCCAAAGGAGCGGCCGAGGCCGCGGCACTCCTCCCACTTCACTTTGCTGATTTGGCTGCGTTTCTCGTACTCCGGCGATTGAAAGTCGGAGTGTTTCACACCAAAGCGGTCATCGACGACGCCATCCGGAATGGCGTCGTAGTAGTCGGCCATCACCTGCAACGGCTTGCCCGTCTTCGGCCAATCGATGTCGTCCCACAGCACCGCTGGGTGATACTTCGCGATCAGCTCTTCGATCTGGTCGAAGGCATACTGCCCGTAGGCGATGGTTTCGGGCTTCACCGTCTCCCAATCTTTACCGCCGATGATGGGACCGCGGTTGAAGGTCCAGTCGTACCCGCCGGAGTAATAAAGCCCCATCTTCATGCCGTCCCGCTGCACAGCTTCCGTAAGTTCGCCCACAATGTCGCGCTGGGCCTGCAGATGCTGCTGGTTCGGATTCACGACCTTGCTTGGCCACAGCGTGAAGCCCTCATGATGCTTGCTTGTCAGCACGACGTAGCGGGCGCCCGCATCCTGAAAGGCTGCGGCCATCTTCGCCGGATCCCACTTCTTGCTCTCCCGGTCGAAGATGGGTGCGAAATCGTAGTAGTTGAAATTCGCTCCAAAGTGCTCCCGGTGGTAAGCCTGGGTCGGTGAGCCGGGAATCCGCATCGTGTTGTAGTACCACTCGGCGTAAGCGTTCCACTTCGCCTCGTCCTCGTGCGGTATCTCCTTGGGCCGATCGACCGCCGCCCATCCCGGCACCGAATAGAGCCCCCAATGGATAAAGATGCCGAGCTTCGCATCCGCATACCACTGCGGCAATGGATGAGCGTTCAAAGACTCTAGCGTCGGCTCGTAATGCGTGTTCTGCGCAGCAGCACCGCTGATCCCCAATACGGCCACCGCCAGCAAACTGAATCCGCTCTTCGCTTTCATTCCGTCCCTCTTTGCCCCTAAAATCCTTCCGTCGCTTCTGATCCCTCAGACCGCCGTACGCACACTATCCGGGCAAGCGACTCCGTTGTGCGTGATACCAACTGAAAATGGCGACAACAACGTATCCCACCAGCGGCACGGTGTAGCCGTAGGCAAGGCCGCCAGCACGCTGAGATATCCATGCCATCACAGGCGTCAGTGTGGCTCCGCCAACGATCGACATCACGAGCAGCGACCCGCCCAGCTTGACCAGCGGCCCCAACCCTTCCAGTCCAAGAGCGAAGATCGTCGGGAACATGATCGACATGAAGAAGCTGGTAAGAAAGACCGCCCACATGCCCGCCCACCCTGGCCGTAACACGGCGAAGAGCAGCAGGAGCACGTTTACCATGGCATAGAGCATCATCAGCCGTGCTGCCGGGATGTACTTCATCAGCAGCGGGGCGGAGAAGCGCCCCAGCGCGAATGCTCCCAGCGTGCCGGTCAACAGCAGCCCGGCGTGCTTCTCCGGCTGATGGGTATAGTCCTGCACATATTGGATGAAGTAGCTCCACGTGCCTACCTGCGCGCCGATGTACAGGAACTGCGCAAGCACCGCAAACAGGAAGTGCGGGCGGCGGAAGAGCTCCGAGATGCGGCCGCCGTCGGCCTCCGCGTTACTCCCGGCAACCACCTCCGGGAAGCGAACACGCACGAAGAGCAGGGCGAGCGTCAGTGCAATGGCGCCCAGCACCAGGTAGGGTACGACCACACGCATCGTCTCGTGACGTAGATACGTCGCATAGGTGCCTGCTGCTTTTTGTGCAGCAACCTGGGTGGTCGTCAGTTCCACGCCGGAGAAGATAAAGACCGTGCCGGCCAGCACCCCCGCAATCGATCCAAGCGTATTGAATGCCTGTGAAAAATTCAGCCGGCGCGCTGCGGTGGCCGGCGCGCCCATCTGCGTGATGAATGGATTGGACGCGGTCTCTAGAAAGGAAAGACCCGATGCAATGACAAAGAGCGCGGCAAGGAAGAACCAATATTTGCCGACGATGGCCGCAGGCCAGAAAAGTGCTGCACCCGTAGCAAATAACAGCAACCCCGTGATGAGCCCCGCTTTGTAGCCATGGCGGCGCATGATGAGCGCCGCGGGAATCGCAAGGAAGAAGTAGCCCAGATAGAAAGCCGACTGCACCAGACCCGCTTCCACGCGGTTCAGCGCAAAGCTCTTCATGAACTGGCGGATCAGCACATCGTTCAGGTTATTGGGCACGCCCCAGAGGAAGAAGAGCGAAGTAACCAGACCGAACGGCAGAAGTTGTCCGCGCGCGACCAGCGGCTCGCCGCTGCCCTCATTCTCGATCGCGATTCCGGACGACAGCATTGTCGTTTAATTCCTCATACCTTCGTGCACATGTGCCGCTTGCACACCTGTCGGGGCTGCTTTCCCCGAGAAAAACCGGTCGAACATGACGATCGAACAAATTGCGTGTGACATTTTCGGCCACGCAGTCTTCGTGCTGCTCCAGCATGGCAATGTAGCGTGGCCCCATCTTCGCTGCGATCTTGAACGCGACATGCATAAGCTGCCGCAGGCTCCTGTTATACGCAGGCGACTCGAGATCGTGGCGCAGCGCGCCGACCCACTGCTCTGCCGTCCAGTGATTTGCCGCAGCAGGAGTGGGGAGCAACGCCGGGTCAATGTCAATCACCGCAGCGTACGGCGCGCACAGCTCGTCGCGATGCGCATACGCCTCGGCGTAAATCTCCTTCACCAGCGTCAGCGCGTCGCCTCCCGACTCTGCCAGACCGATCACTTCTTCCAGCCAGGTGGTGCCGGCGGTCTTCAGATGCAATCCGGTGCCGAGCTTCGTCATGGCTGCATGTACGGCGCCGTAGATGGAGAACTTGTCGCTGCCGGAGTGGAGGCTCAGCTTCAGTTCTGCCGGCAGTCCGAATGCATCGATGGCATACCGGATGACCGCCATATCCTGCTCCAGCTCGCGCGCAAACACACGCGGGTCGCCCACGTAATCGACGCCTTTGTTGAAGCGGCCGGTAAACTTTGGCGCAATGGTTGCCAGCGGCACACCGGCGTCTGCCAGAGCAGCGAGGATAAGAAGCAGTTCAACCGGCTGCTGCGGCGCGTCGGTCTCGTCCATCGAAACCTCGGTGAGGAATGTGCCCTTTCCCTTCGCGCGCTCGATGTGGCGATAGGTCTCTGCGGCCTGGAGCACGGCTGATAGATACTTTCGGCCGACACTCTCCAGATCCTCTCGCGCCACCAGGATCGGCTCAGAAATTCCCGGTAGATCGATCGAGCCGAGCAGACCGGTATGGCGGCGGACAAAATGATCCAGGTCAACCCGCTCGGCGGTAACTCCGATCTGGTCCGCAACATCGATGGTGAAGAAGTCGCAGGGTTCGAGAAATCGATCCACGGTGCTCAGGTTGATGTGGTCGGCATCGCAAAAATATGGATGTTGCCATTTGAGGTGCTGAACAGCGGCATCCGCGGCGACGCGCGTTTGCGCGGGTTCGGAGCCGATGATGGCGTGCTCGCGATTCGACTTGTTCCATACCGGCACCACGACCACACCGGCCTCCGCCGCCTGGAGGCAGGCGCGCAACTGCGCGCCGGCCTGATGCACAAACCGGTCTCCTACCCCGATCGAAAATCTTCCCAGCGAGTTCGTGGCCGGCACTTTCGGTATCCCTCTCGCGATTTCCCAGCTTATGCTTTATCTTCGTTACAGTAAACGGTTTAGAAAGACCAATTATGCACTCATCCGACCCGGTGCAAGCAAGTCGGCTCCCGAGACAATTCCTCTTCTCCGACACGATATAGTCCAGCGTATGACGATCCGCATGAAAGACATCGCCCGGGACCTCGGGCTCTCCGTTGTCACCGTATCAAAAGTGCTCCGCGACCATCCCGACATCGGCGAGGAGACCCGCAAAAGGGTGCTCCAGCGCGTCAAAGAACTGGATTATGAGCCCAATATCCTGGCCCGCAGCCTGGTTACCGGTCGCAGCTATCTGATCGGTCTCATCGTTCCGGGGTTGATCCACCCCTTCTTTGCGGAGGTCGCGAGGGCACTTTCGAAAGCGATCGTAGGCAAGGGCTACTCGTTGATTGTGTCCTCCTCGGAGGAGGACCCGGCGCTCGAAGCCCGCGAGATTCGCCATCTCCTGGCCCGCCGCCTGGATGCGCTCGTCATCGCCTCCTCGGGCGCGGATACGCAGCTTTTCCGCCGCATGCGCAGCCAGTCGCAGCCCTTCGTGCTGATCGACCGGGCTTTCGACGACCTGGAGGCGGATTTTGTCGGCATTGACGACAGAGCCGCCGGACGTATCGCCACCACGCACCTGATTGACATGGGTCGGCGGAACATTGCGCATATCAGTGGACGCGAAAACAGCACCGGCATCCGCCGCAAAGAGGGCTATCTGGAGGCGTTGCGCGCGCACAAGCTGCCAGTGCGGGAAGACTACATCCTCAGCCGCGACTACGTGGACACGGATAGCCAGCGTCAGGGCTCGGAAGCGATGAGGCAGTTGCTGCAAAGAACGCCACGCCCGGACGCCATCTTCTGCCACAACGACCCCATTGCCATCGGCGCCATGAACGTGATCCTCGATGCGGGATTGCGCATTCCGGAGGATATCGCTCTGGTGGGCTGCGGCAACCTGAACTACAACGACTGGCTGCGCGTGCCCCTGACCAGCATCGACCAGCGAAGCCACCTGATCGGCCAGCGGGCCGGAGAGATTCTGCTGGGCATGATCGAAGGTCGCGAGTGGCCGGCACCCGAGAAGGTCATCCTCGAGCCTGCCCTGGTGATCCGCGCTTCGACGACTGGCGAAAAAGCGGCCGCGGCTAAGCCATCCGGAAAAACACCGAAGAAGGCAGCCAAGGCACACAGATAATTAGCTTGCTAGCGTCTGCCACCTAGAGCGAGTAGATGCGGCTGGCCGTGCCGCTCCAGATCGCGTTCTGCTCGATCGCCGAGAGCGGCGCGACCCACTCGGTGACTGTGTTTACCCATCGCTGATAGCTGCCGGCAAGCAGGGATACCGGCCAGTCTGAGCCGAAAAGCAGTCGGTTGGGGCCGAACGCTTCAAGAACAACGCGCCAATAAGGCTCCAGGCTGACCGATGTCCATTGCTGCCAATCGGCCTCCGTTGGCAGCCCGGAGAGTTTGCAGCAGACGTTTGGCCGCTTGGCCAGCTCGCGCATATGCGTAGCCCAGGGCTCCGACTCCCCGCTCAAAATTGGCGGTTTCGCGCAGTGATCCAGGACAAATGACTGATGGGGATGTCGGTCTACAAAGCGCAGCGTCTGCGGTAAATGGCGCGCTTGGATCACGATGTCGTACACGACTTCTGTGCCTTCGAGTTCGCGGATGCCACGATTGAATGCGTCATCCAAAATGAATTGGTCATCCGGCTCATCCTGAATGAGGTGGCGCAGCCCCTTCAGCTTTTTGTTCTGCTTCAGATCGGCCAGCACCTCTGCAAACTCCGGAGCGGCGATAGGCGCCCAGCCCACGACTCCCTTCATCCAGGTGGCGTCACCGGTTTTGTCGTCGGCCAGGCTCAGGAGCCAGCGGGTTTCTTCAAGGGTTTGGCGGGCCTGCACCGCGACTGCCCCAGTAACGCCGGCATGGTCGAGAAGAGGCTTTAGATCGGCTGGAAGAAAATCACGTCGCAAAATCCGCATTTGATCGTTGATCCAGCCATACTCGGCTGGACTATAAGGCCAGAAATGATGATGAGCATCAATGCGATAGCCAGTGGTCACGTATATCCCTGTCCTATCCCTGTCCGGAGGAGATCGATTGTTTTGTCAGATCTGTTCGCTCGGTCGAACCGGAGATCAGGATTGTACGAGACCGAAGGCCGTCCAAACAGTTCTTGCTGACAGGTCGCTCGATCGGTTTTAATGGCGCATTCGGCAAACGTTCTCTGGGGAGACCTTCGATGATAACAACTAGAGCCGGCGCGCTGCTATCCGCGCTGTTGCTTATCGCCGCCGCGGCGACAGCCCAGCGGCCGGCTACGCTCGAGATCGATGCACAAACGACCATTGCTCAGGTGAGCCCGACTCTCTACGGTCTGATGACCGAGGAGATCAATCACTCTTATGACGGCGGCCTGTATCCGGAGCTGATTCGTAACCGTGCATTCATGGATGACTCCTATGGCCCGCACGGCTGGGTGCTGGTTGAGCAAGGCAACGCGCTGGCGTCCATGGAACTGGACAAGAGCAGCGGCCCCAGCAGCGCAATTCCGCGCAGCCTTAAGATCAATATCCAGACGGCCGACGCAAGCAACCAAGCCGGAGTCGCAAACACCGGCTATTGGGGCATGGCGGTGCGTGGCAATGAAACCTATCAGTGCTCTTTTTATGCGAAAAGCGATGGCGGTCTGACGGGGCCACTCGTCGCTCGCCTGGTAAGCGACGGCACGGGCCAGGTGCTGGCCCAGTCTTCCATCCCCACAATCTCCGGTGAGTGGCAGCAATACAAGGTTGCGCTGAAGACCGGCACGGTTCCTGCCGTCAGCGGAGCGAACCACTTTGAAGTGGCTGCGAGCCATCCTGGGACGTTATACCTGAGCCTGGTATCGGTCTTCCCGCCGACATACCACGATCGCGAATACGGCCTGCGCACCGATTTGATGGAGAAGCTGGCCGCCATGCAGCCGAAGTTCCTGCGGCTGCCCGGCGGCAATTACCTGGAAGGCGACCACATCTCCGAGCGCTTTGAGTGGAAGAAGACGATCGGCCCGTGGGTGGACCGCCCAACGCACATCAGCCCATGGAACTATCACTCGTCCGATGGCATGGGGCTGCTTGAATTCCTGGAGTGGTGCGAAGACCTGAAGATTCAGCCCGTGCTCGCAGTCTACGCCGGCTATTCCATGAAGCAGGAACATGTGGAGCCGGGCCCCGAGCTGGAGCCCTACGTTCAGGATGCGCTCGACGAAATCGAGTATGTGACCGGCGACGCGAACACCAAGTGGGGTGCCGAGCGCGCAAAGGACGGCCATCCCGCGCCCTTCCCTCTCACTTATGTCGAGATTGGCAATGAAGACTGGTTTCGACCGCTCGCACAGCTATGACGGACGCTACGCGCAGTTCTACAAAGCCATCAAGGCTCGCTATCCACAGCTTCAGCTCATCGCAACCACACCGGTGACGAGCGTGAAACCGGACGTCATCGACGACCACTACTACCGCAGCGCGACGGAGTTCTTCAACGACACGCATCACTACGACAAGACAGACCGCAACGGCCCGAAGATTTTCGTCGGCGAATGGGCAACGCGCGAAGGGGCGCCCACGCCCAACATGGGCGCCGCTCTGGGCGACGCAGCCTGGATGACCGGCATGGAGCGCAACAGCGACCTGATCGTGATGGCCTCCTATGCGCCGCTATTGACGTAACGTAAATCCCGGCGCCCTGCAGTGGGACACGGACCTGATCGGCTATGACGCGGTAAACAGTTACGGCTCGCCCAGCTACTACGCGCAGGTGATGTTTGCAGGACATCTGGGCAACGAGGTGCTTGGTACACAGATGACGAATGCCGGTCCTCGCCTCTTCGAGTCCACTACGCGCGATGCGGCGACGGGAACGATCCATCTGAAGCTGGTCAACGGTTCGTCAATACCGCAGGCAATGCGTATCCAGCTCAAGGGTGTAACGGCGGTAGACAAGGATGCGCAACTGACAACGCTTCGCGGCAACACACCGGAGGAGACAAACAGCATCACGGATCCACGGCGTATCGTTCCAGCCGTCAGTGCAATTCACAATGCTGCAGCCAGCTTCGAGCACACGGTGCCGGCGTACAGCATTCAGGCGCTTGACATCAAGGCCCGATAGGAGTCGCAAGAACAGCCGGACGGAGGTCAAAGGCTACAATCCTCCCATGGAAGATGCCGTCTTCGCCCGCGGATCAGTGCAAATCATTGACTCACACACGGCGGGCGAGCCCACCCGTGTTGTGATCGCGGGTGGCCCGTCATTGGGCAATGGCGGTCTACGGTCTCAGCTCGAAGCATTTCGCTCGCAGCATGATAGCTTTCGCACAGCCGTACTCTCTGAGCCGCGTGGTTCGGAGGTCCTTGTGGGCGCGCTGCTGTGTGCTCCGCATGACCCCGCAGCAACTGCCGGTGTTATCTTTTTCAACGACGTGGGCTATCTGGGCATGTGTGGCCACGGCTCCATCGGACTGATCGCCACACTCGCGTATCTTGGGCGCCTTAAACCTGGCACGCATGGGATTGAGACACCAGTAGGAACCATTGCCGCGGCGCTCCATTCCGATGGCGCCGTTTCCATCACCAATGTACCCAGCTATCGCCACCGCAGCGGAGTCGAAGTAGATGTCCCGGAGTGGGGTTTGATGCACGGAGATATCGCCTGGGGAGGAAACTGGTTCTTCCTGGTCGCTGACCATCGCCTCGCGTTGCGCATTGATAATCGAAGCGCGCTGATTGCGGCGGCGACAGCGGTGAGACATGCCCTTGACGCTGCCGGCATACGGGGCTCAGAACGGCGCCCTGATTGATCACATCGAGTTCACCGGCCCAGCAGAGGACCCTGCAAATTCTGGGCGCAACTTTGTCCTCTGCCCTGGCACGGCCTTCGATCGGTCTCCCTGCGGTACGGGGACCAGCGCCAAGATGGCTTGTTTGTATGCTGATGGCAAGCTCGCGGCAGGAGAAATATGGCGTCAGGAAGGAATATTGGGCACGGTCTTTGGAGGCTCGGTGGCTATCGCCGGCGATGTTTTGACGCCAACGATCAAGGGTCGCGCGTACATTACCGCGGAGACGACATTGCTGTTTGACGACCGTGACCCATTTCGCGAAGGAATACGGTTTTGACGGGCGCGTTTGACGTCGTCATCGTCGGCGCGGGCATTGCGGGATGCGCTTGCGCGCGAGAGTTTGCCGAGGCGGGTGTCCAGGTGGCCCTGATTGAACGCGACGCGCCCGCAGGCGGAGCGACCGGGGCGGGGATGGGGCATATCGTTGCCATGGACGATTCGCCCGCACAACTCGCATTGACGCACTACGCGCGATCCCTGTGGCAGAAGCTGACCGCGGAATTGCCGCCCGCGGTGGAATATGAGGAACGCGGCACATTGTGGATTGCGGCGGACGAAGAGGAGATGGCGCAGGCATGCGCAAAACGTTCCGGCTACGCACGTGCCCAGATTCGTACTGAACTACTGGATGCGGCAGCATTGGCCGACGCTGAACCGCGTCTTCGGCCGGGACTGGTTGGCGCATTGCTTGTGCCCGAAGACGGGGTCCTTTATGCCCCGGCCGCGGCGCTCTATCTTTTGCAGGCGGCGCAACGGGCTGGCGCGCGCTTGATCCACGGAACGGTGACAAACGCGAGCGCCGGTGCAGTGGCATTGAGCGACGGCACGACCCTGGCGAGTGACCACATTGTGATTGCGACCGGCGCCGACATGGACATCGTTCCCTGGGTCCGCCTGAAGAAGCGAAAGGGTCACCTTGTCATCACGGACCGATATCCCGGTTTCGTGCGGCATCAACTCGTCGAACTTGGCTATCTCAAGAGCGCCCATTCGACTGTGTCTGATTCTGTCGCGTTCAACATCCAGCCACGTATGACCGGCCAGTTACTCATCGGCTCTTCACGGCAGTATGGGCAGGAAGATACGGCTGTCGATGCATCCGTTGTTGCCGCAATGCTCCGGCGGGCCTACGAGTACATGCCTCAACTGGGCTCACTTTCGGCTACCCGCGTCTGGACGGGTTTCCGTGCAGCCACGTCGGACAAGTTGCCGCTGATCGGCCCTACACACGATCCCACACTCTACCTGTTGGCGGGTTTTGAAGGATTGGGCATCACGGTCGCGCCAGCGGCGGCGCGGCTGCTCGCCGATCAACTGCTCGCGCGAAAGACCGCAATCGATCCGACGCCGTACCTGCCCGAACGCATGGCGCGCACGGAGGCAATCCTTGCCTGAGTTGCTCACCATCACCATCAACGGGCGCGAAGTCCAGGTGAAATCCGGCACCGTGGTAAGTGCGGCACTGCTGACAGCGAGCACCCCCTGCCGCAGATCGGTCAGCGGGCAATTGCGCACGGCACTGTGTGGCATGGGTATCTGCTTTGAGTGTCGCGCCACTGTCGACGGAGTTCCACATCGCCGTACCTGTCAACTGCTTTGCCATTCCGGCATGGTCGTGGAAACGCGATGAGCCCGGAACGAAAATGAGCCCAGAAGCGAAATGAGCCCAGAAACGAGCATGGACACGGAGGTCTTGGTCGTCGGTGCAGGCCCTGCCGGCATTGCCGCGGCTGCAACCGCAGCTACCCACGGACGGCAGGTCCTGCTGCTGGATGACAACCTTGCGCCGGGAGGGCAGATCTGGCGCGAAGCCACAACCGGTCATGAGGAAGAATCCGACACCGTGAAACGGAAGACGCTGCTGGCGTTGCGGGTTTCCGGAGCTCGCGTCTTCTCCGGCTGGAGCGTCTTTGATGCGCCGCGCCAGGGGACCCTGCGCGTTCTCTATGAGAACGGTTCTGACACTCATACCACCGATATCTCATACGAGCGTCTTGTGCTGGCTACAGGCGCGCGCGAACGATTTCTACCCTTTCCGGGATGGACACTGCCGGGCGTCTTTGGTGCGGGCGGTCTGCAGGCACTGGCGCGCGGCGGATTCTCTGTCACGGGCAAGCGCATCGTCGTCGCCGGCAGCGGTCCGCTGCTCCTGCCCGTGGCGGCACATCTGCGGCAGATGGGTGCGCGTGTCACAACCGTGGCTGAGCAGGCGAGCCGCGGGCAATTGGCACGCTTCAGCGCTTTCTTGTCTCGTCAGCCGGGAAAGCTGCTCGAGGGACTGCAATATCGGGCTGCAACGGGAGGCAGTACTTACAGGCTCGGATGCTGGCCACTTGCTGTCCTGGGAACAGAAAGGGTCGAAGCGGTGCGCCTGACGGATGGACAGCGGACCTGGGACGAGCCCTGCGATCTGCTGGCCTGCGGCTTCCATCTGGTGCCCAATACGGAGTTGGCGTCCCTGGTGGGCTGTGCGCTGCGCGATGGCTTCATTGAAGTGGATGATGCACAGCAGACCTCCGTCACCAACGTATTCGCTGCTGGTGAGCCGACTGGCATCGCTGGACTAGAATCCGCGCTACTCACCGGAACCATCGCTGGTCTTGCTGCCGCTGCAAAGCTTGAGGAAGCGAAGGCGCTGCTACCTCGTCGGCAGAAGCTGGGGCGATTTGCGGCGCGGCTGAAGGCAGCCTTCGCGCTTCGCCCCGAGCTGCTTGGCCTCGCGCAGCCGGACACCATTGTGTGTCGCTGCGAAGATGTGACCTACGCGGCGCTTGCGCCTTTTAACAACTGGGCCGACGCGAAGAGGCAGACACGATGCGGTATGGGTCCGTGCCAGGGGCGCGTGTGCGGCCCCGCGACAGAGGTTTTGTTCGGCTGGTGCAACTCATCCGTGCGGCCACCGTTGCTTCCTGTTCCGCTGTCGGCGATGGGCGCTGGCCCGATTCGTCCGGCCTCGAATCAGTAAGACAGGCTCTGTCATGTGGCGTCATGCGTCTTGCGGCGGATCGCGAGATAGATGGGCACGCCGCTGGCGATAATCAGCAGGCCGGGCCACGTCGTCGTTGTTCGATAGACAAAGAGCACAGCAAGAATCACTGCCGCGCCGGCAATGTAGAGCGCGGGAAGCCAGGGATAGCCCCATGTGCGATAGGGACGATTCGCGTCTGGTCGCGTGCGGCGCAGACGAAAGAGGCCGGCTACGGTGAGGATGTAAAAGATGAGCGCCGCTGAAATCACGTAGTCGAGCAGGTTGCTGTAAAGATTGCCGTAGGCTCCTGTTACCCGGTCATGAGTTCGGGGCAGCACCAGGAAGGCGGACCAGAAACATTGCATCGCGAGTGCCCACCCGGGGACGCGGGCGCGGTTCAACACGCCGGCGCGGCGGAAGAACAAACCATCCTGCGCCATCGCATAACAGGCGCGACCACCAGCCAACGTCAACGCATTCACTGTGCCGAACGTTGACACCATGATGAGAATGCTCATGGCTACTTGGCCGAGTCCCGGAAGTACCGCATCCACCGTTAACGTGGCAACGCGATCTTGCGGAGCAGTCTGAATGGCGTGCATTGGCAGCGCTGCAAGGTAGCAAAGGTTGCAAAGCAGATAGAGGATGATGACGCTCGATGTACCAATCGCCAGCGCTAATGGGAGGTTGCGCTTTGGGTTTTTCACCTCAGCCGCGACAAAGGTGATGTCATGCCAGGAGTCCGCCGAGAATAGCGAACCTGTTTGGGAAACGCAGAGGGCTACGAACAACCCAAAAGCGGTGGTCGCCTCCAGGCCGTGAATTGGCGTGACATTTACCGGATGCCACGGCGCCGCAAAATTCGCGCGGAGCACGGCCGGGTGCAGGAACGCCACAATAGCGCCCAAAACCAGCAGAGCCGCCATACCGCCAAGTTTGGCAACGGTGAAGACATTCTGGATCAACTTGCCCCACTGCACGCCGTAGGTGTTGAACACCGTGATGAGAACGATGATGGCGATAGCCAGCAGTTGCGCGGTGGACAGTGAGAGCGCATAGCCGGGCAACACGTGCACCGGCGCAATCAAATATTTATCTTCACGAATGGATGGAAAGAGTATGCCGCTGAAACGCGCGAAGGCGATGCCCACTGCGGCGATGGTGCCCGTCTGAATGACCGTCAGCAGCGTCCAGCCGTAGAGAAAACCCAGAAGCGGCGAAAAGGCTTCGCGCAGATAAACATACATGCCGCCAGCTTCGGGCAGCATCGCGGCGAGCTCGCCATACGAAAGCGCGCCCGCGAATGTAAGGACTCCCGTGATGACCCAGGCCACCAGCAGCCAGCCGGCGCTGCCAACCTGTCGTGAAATCTCCGCGCTGACGATGAAGATGCCGGAACCAACCATGATGCCGGCCACCACCATCACCGAGTCAAACAGGCCCAATGCGCGGCGAAATTCCGTAGGCGGCGTGGTTCCAGCGTCCTGGTGCGCAAGTGGCGTAGTGGGCAGCATCCGTACGGTTCCCTCAATTCGGCGGCATATTTGCGCGAATGCTCTAGCTTACGTCCTGGCGTGGTGACAAGCACGCCCGACATTCAAGAGAACCATACAGGTCAAGGCGCGATCATGGCTGTGGCCCCGACGCACCTGGGGCAAGCTGCAGCCGCTGTGCCTCCCTGCGGTTCTGTTCATCCGCCATCTGAGCAGCGACTTTCAGTTCATGCTCAGACGCCTCCTTCTGTCCGCTCTTTGCCAGCGCGAGGCCGTAGTAGTAATGCGCCGGCTGATATTCGGGTGCAGCCGCAATTGCTGCCTGAAGCGATTGGATAGCCTCACCATACTGTTTCTGTCGAAAGGCTGCGATTCCCAGCGCCGTCAAGGCGCCCCCATGCTTTGGATCGTGCTCCAGGGCCTTGCTGCAATCCTGTCGGGCCAGGGCGTAGTCGCCGTTGTCGAGCGCCATCTGACCGATCTGATAGTAGGACTCTGCCTGGTTGGGCGCTAATCTGATGGACCGTTCGAACTCAGCCTTGGCTTCGTCCACGCGCTGCGTAATCTGCAAAATCCGACCCAGCCCATAATGAGCGGTTGCATCCTCCGGGCGAGCCTGGAGATAGGCGCGCATATCCCGTTCCGCCGACGGCATGTCCTGGAGATCCATCTTGACGCGGGCTTCAGCGTAGAGAGCCCTCAAATCCTCCGGATGGATCGACCGCGCTTCGTGAATGTCGCTGTCCGCGTCGCGGAGCAGCCGGAGTTCGTCCTCGAGGATGCTCAAGTCCAGCAAGAGAGGAAAGCTGTGCGGAGCTTCAGCCTTGGCAGACAGAAGAGTCGCAAGCGCGCCGTCGCGGTCTCCGTGGGCACGCCGTTGAATTGCGGTTCCCTCTGCAGCACTCACCAGCATCTGGCGAAGCTGGCTGTTGCCGCCGTCGCTTTTCAGCGCGCTCGTAAGATAGGGGAGCGCTTCGGATTGCCGATGCTCGTCCAGCAACAGGTGACCGAGATTAGTCTGCGCCGAGGTGAGATCCGGTCTGATCGAAAGCGCCTTACGGAAGCACTCCTCGGCCTTCGCGGGCTCATGCTGTTGTGCTCGTACGACTCCAAGCAGCGTCCACGCATCGGTATTGCCGGGATGCCGCTGCAAAAGTGAATCCAGCGTATGACTTGCGTCAGCCAGATGGCCGTGCTCGAGAAGGCCACGAGCGCGTTGGAGAGTCTCCGGCGTCTGCGCCGCCACGATAAGAGTGGATGCAAGCAGCCCGGCCGCAGAGCATCGGAGTACGAGAATGAGAATTCGCTGCATTGCAAGAAGAAGGCTGGGCGCACGCTCCAAGGTCATGGTATCGCTGTTCTAGAGGCATTCGAACGTGTTGCACCTGCCGCAAGGTAGGATACGCATGAGTACACCCGGCCCAGCCGCATCTAGTACATATGAACTATGGCTCCAAAACGACAACACATGTCACTGTCACGAGACGGCGGGCACAACTCTGAGCAAAAGAGTTCGACTGCATCGCTGGAAAAAGAACAACCCGTGACCACCACGAAGATATTCGGCAATATCCGTATCCTCGTCGTGGACGACCATCCCGTCGTGCGCGCAGGACTGGCCAGTATGCTTTCGTCTATTCCGGGCCTCACTGTCTCCGGTGCAGCTTCCACCGGCGAAGAAGCACTGGAACTCATCGATCGCGAGCAACCAGATGTCCTGTTGCTCGATCTCCGGATGCCCGGCATGACAGGGATCGAGCTGCTCAATGCTATTCGCACAAAACCTCTCCCGCCCAAGGCCCTCGTGTTGACGAGTTACGAGTCCGACGAGGAGATCTATCGCGCGATCGAGGCCGGCGCTCAAGGCTATCTGCTGAAGAGCACGCCGCAGGCGGAGATCGTCACCGCAATTCAAGCGGTGCATAGCGGAAGACATCACATACCGCCGCGTATTGCTGCGCGACTCGCGGAGCGCATGGTGCGTTCGGCGCTCACACAAAGAGAGTTGGAGATTTTGGAGATGGTCGTGCGCGGGGCTCACTAACAAGCAGATCGGAAATGCCCTGGGAATCAGTGAAAACACCGCGCGCAATCACATCAACAGCGTCATCCGGAAGCTTGACGTCTCAGGCCGGACGGAGGCGGCAACAGCCGCCATCCAGCAGGGCCTGGTCCGCATGCCGGAATAGGCTATCTCACACCGACCGGTGTTATCTTCCATCGCGCGCATGCAGCGTGATGACAGTCACGCTCTCGTGCGGAAACACATGCTGCATGTGGCCGTTCACCACTTTCTCTTGAGTGGTCACCGGGACAACCCGCTCCGGGTCATCGTCATCGTTCTCATCGCCGATGCTTGCGCTTTGCAGTGTTTGCACTTCCGCATTCGCATTGCCCGCAAACTCTCGTACCGCGATATCTGCAGGGATGTCAGTATTCAAACTCCGATTTACGCAAAAGATGGAGAGTGTCTTCTTCGAATCTCCGAGCGCTGCAGTCACATCCAGGTAGGGCACATTCTCGATCTCAGGAAGACGCTCGACGCCGTTCTTGACCGAGTAGCTTCCGGCATCGCTTACCGCTTCTACCGGGGACGTAGGGTGAGCACTCGAATACATGCGGAATGCATAGTAACCAGGTGCTCCGTAGACCTGGCCACGGCTCTTCCAAATACCGGCAAACTCCATGATGCCCGTCATGTCTGAGATTGGCACGACGTCGGTGTTGCGCATGAGCATGTTGAAGAAGCCAGCCGTATCCACGGCCCCACCCATGTTGCGGAAGCTGGGGACGCCGGCCCGATTCCCGATGAAGAGCCATTCCGTGAAGGCAACATGCGCCCGATGCGCAAAGGCCGGATGCTCATCGATCTGCTGCTGGTCGGCGCGCAGCTTCCGTCCAAGCTCCACGGGTAAGGCGAAGGCCGCCTGCGTCATAAAATCGGTCGACGGATGCGCAAGCTTCGTCTGGGTATTCGTAACGACGAAATGAGTCGAGAGGTAGTCGAAGGTGCCGGCTGGGTTCGACAATTGATGCGCATTCCACGAGTTGAACCAATCCGGATCGCCGCCTGTCGCGATTAACTTGGCGGTTGGATCGACGGCGCGAACCGCCTTACTGAAGGCGAGCGTACGGTCAGCGATCTCATCCCTGGTGGGCCAGCCAACGTTCCACTCGCCCCACAGCTCATTGCCCAGTTCCCACAGCAAACCGCCGTGCTGATGCCAGTGCTCATCCACATAGCGAACCCAATCCGCGGCCTCCTGCGGCGTGCCACTACCCAGGTTCAATGCGACCTGCGGCTCGGCGCCGATCAACTCGCAAAAATGAAGGAATTCGTCCGTGCCGAATGTGTTGTACTCGGGAATACCCCACGCAATATTCAGCATGTTGACGCGTCTCTCGCGCGGACCGACCCCGTCCCGCCAGTGATAACCCGAGGTGAAGTTGCCGCCAAATCGCACCAATGGCGTCTCCATTGCCTTGGCCATCGCTACTTCATCAGGATCGAGTCCATCGATCGCATCCGCCGGCATAAGAGAAAACTGGTCCAGGTCGACACGCTCATCGCCAGCGACTTCCACTACGAAGTCCGCAGGCTCAAGACGATGCAGTCTGTCCGCTGGCACTTGAAGTTGGAAGTCATATTGCTTCCACTGTTCAGCGGTTGCGTCCACCGTCGCCGACGCAAGTACATCGCCGTTCCGCATTCGAAGCGATACGGTCAGGGTCGATGGTCCGCTGACATGGCGCGCAAAGAAGCTACCTTTGTAGTTGAGTTCGCGCTGTGCGGGAAGATAGACCTCCTGCTCAATGCCGGTAGGTTGCCCCTGCACCCCCATCACGACGAGCGATCTCCAGGAGTTCGCGGCATTTCCCCATCTCGGCTCATAGCGGTTGCCCTGTTTGGGGTCCAGAGGCTCCCACGGCAACGGCAGACCGAGTGCGGACGCTCGCGTCAGCTCCGGATGTTCATGCACCATCGTTTCCAGATTGCTCGCGCTCCACAAATTCTCCTCGAGCGATGGGTTCACCAGAAGCTCCGCCCACAGGCCGTGGTAGGTAGAGTTACCAATGGGTTCAAGGAAGCTGCCAAAGATTGTTCGGGGAATGGGCGCCCCTGCAGGTTTCCCTGCGTCTATCGCAATCGTGGCTCGGGCAGGTATCGGTTTGACAACGCTGATTTGCGCGCGGGAGGAACACACGAGGAACGAGGCAGAAGCGATGAGCAGCGTGGCGCGGAGAGATGACATCTGAATGGCGGCCCCGGGAAGAATGACGTCCGCTAAGCGCGGCGTCGCCAGTGTCAGCCAAGTACGACGGAATTGCAAAGGGGCCGATAGTCGTCTCTGTATAAATCGGCCATCACGGTTCCGACAACGCCACAGAATGACAGAAGGCCGAGCCAGCCCTTATGTGCTTCTGGTAGAAAAGACCCGGGGACGAGATACCAGTTTGTCCCGTGCCATGGTGAAAGCAGAGATGACTGAGTCCCACCAGATTCGAGCACCACGTGGAAATACCAGGACCGCACGCGGCTGGATCCAGGAGGCGGCGAAGCGGATGCTGATGAACAACCTCGATCCTGAGGTTGCCGAGAAGCCCGAAGAATTGATCGTGTATGGCGGCCGCGGAAAGGCAGCGCGCAACTGGGAGTGCTACCACAAAATTGTCGAGACGCTGGATCGCCTGGAGAATGACCAGACGCTCCTGGTGCAGTCCGGGAAACCTGTTGGCGTCGTCCAGACGCATCGGCTCGCTCCGCGAGTCCTGATTGCAAACTCAAATTTAGTACCGCGATGGGCGAATTGGGATGAGTTTGACCGGCTCGATGCCGCTGGTCTGATGATGTACGGACAGATGACGGCGGGCTCCTGGATCTATATCGGAACGCAAGGGATCCTGCAGGGTACGTATGAGACCTTCAAGGCCGCCGCGAAGCAGCACTTCAACGGCACGCTGGCCGGCACCATTAGTGTTACGGCTGGACTAGGAGGCATGGGCGGAGCACAACCGCTGGCGGTAAAGCTGGCTGGCGGCGTCAGCATATGCGTTGAGGTAGATTCGACGCGCATTGAGCGCAGGTTGAAAACCAGATATCTGGATCGCGCGACGGCTTCGCTGGATGAAGCCATCAAGATGGCGCAGCAGGCAATGCGCAGTAAGACGGCACTTTCGATCGGACTGCAAGGCAATGCTGCGGAGGTCCTCCCCGCGATGCTGCGCGCTGGCTTTACACCCGACCTTGTGACCGATCAGACAAGCGCGCATGATCCGATGTGGGGTTATTTACCGCCCGCATTGGTTGACGAGGACCTGAATGCTCTGCGAACTCACGATCCGGCGGCTTACATGGATCGCGTGCACGCCGCCATGGCAGGGCATGTAGAGGCGATTCTCGAGATGCAGAGACGCGGCGCAATTGCTTTCGACTACGGCAACAACCTGCGGACGCAGGCAAAGCAGGCGGGCGTTGGCGATGCTTTCAACTATCCCGGATTTGTGCCCGCATTCATTCGGGATTCATTTTGCGAAGGTCGCGGACCCTTCCGCTGGGTTGCGCTCTCAGGAGACCCTACAGACATTGCCAAAACAGATGCCGCGCTGCTCAAGCTCTTTCCTGACGATGAGCGATTGCAGGAATGGCTGCGCTTTGCTTCCAGCGAAGTCGCCTATCAGGGGCTGCCGGCGCGCATCTGCTGGCTCGGTTACCGCGAACGCGATAAGGCTGGCCTGCTTTTCAACCTGATGGTGCGTGATGGAGAGCTCTCCGCACCCATCGTCATAGGCAGAGATCATCTGGATGCGGGATCGGTGGCCAGCCCCTATCGAGAAACCGAAGCGATGCTCGATGGTTCGGACGCTGTCTCCGATTGGGCTCTGCTAAACTTTGCCACTGGAATCGCCAGTGGAGCAGCCTGGATGAGCTTCCATCATGGTGGCGGCGTCGGCATGGGCTACAGCCAGCACGCGGGTCTTGTCGCCGTAGCTGATGGCAGCGACGAAGCGGACGAACGGCTGCGCCTCTGCCTGACCAACGATCCAGCGATGGGTGTGATTCGGCATGCCGATGCCGGCTATGCGAAGGCGCAGGGAGTGGCACGAGACCGAGGTCTCGATATGCCGAGCCTCGCATGACCGCAGACCTGCTGATTACCGGCATTACCGAGCTAGCGACACCTGTAGGCGCGGGACCGAAGTTTGGCGCGCAGATGCGCGAAGTGAGCGTCATCGAGAACGCCGCAATGGCGATCACCGGCGATCGCTTTACATGGACCGGCCCTGCGGCAGACTGGTCTGGCACAGCGTCGCGGACTGTCGATCTTGGCGGCCGCGCTGTTGTTCCCGGTCTGGTTGACCCGCATACCCACGCAGTTTGGGCAGGCGACCGATTGCGTGATTTTGAAGCGCGGACGTCCGGCGTCACCTACGAGCAGATACTCGCCGCCGGTGGCGGCATTTGGAGCACAGTCCGCGCGACAACGGCAGCATCAACGGATGAACTCGTGGCTCTGGCTGGACGGCGAATCCGGGCGCTGATTTGTTCTGGAGCGACGGTTGTCGAGGTGAAGTCCGGTTATGGGTTCAATATTCCAGAGGAACTACGCATGTTGGAGGTGATCCGGACGGTCGCATCGAATCTGCCGATCCAGATCGTCCCCACGCTGCTGATTCACATGCCGCCCATCGATGCGCGTGTGCGGGTCGCCTATCTCGACCAGGTTCGAAGCGAGTTGATTCCGGAAACCGCTCGCCGCGGCCTTGCGCAGGCGGTGGACATCTTCATTGAGAAAGAGGCGTGGAGCGTCAACGAGGCTGAATCGGTGCTCACCTGCGCTATCGAGCACGGCCTTAGCATCAAGGTCCACGCAGAGCAGTTTCATTCCGTTGGCGGCCTCGAACTGGCATTGCGGCTGAAGGCTCTAAGCGTGGATCATCTGGAGGCGTGCACGGCACGTCAGTATGGTCAGTTTCGCGATCGCACAACCATCGCTACAGTCTTGCCAGGTGTTTCGTTGCACCTGGGTATTGCGAAGGCGCCGGGCCGCCAGTTGATCGATGCAGGTACGGCCGTCGCGGTGGGTACTGACCTCAATCCGGGATCGAGCCCACTATTCTCGACCAGCGCGGCGCTTGGGCTGGCTGTGCGGCTGAATGGATTGACGACTCAGGAAGCACTCGTCGCCGGAACAGTGAACGCCGCTCATGCGCTTGGACTGGACCGCGCTGGGCGCATAGAACCGGGCGCACAAGCAGACTTTGCGGTGTTAAAGTCAGCCGACTGGCGCGATCTTCTTTACACGATGGCCATCAACCCGATACACGAAGTCTGGTCCAGAGGCAGTCGCATCGCTGCATCGGGGGAAGATGATAACGCGGATACCCAAAGGAAACGTCAGGATGGCTAAGTCGTTTCAACCGTCACAGCTTTATCAGAACGGTAGCTTCGTATCCGGAAAGAGCCTGTTCGTAGACGATGCTGGCCGCATTGCGGAACCGCCAGAGCTGGCTGAACATCTTGACCTGACGGGCAAGGCTCTGCTTCCCGGCTTCGTCAATGCGCATTCTCACTCCTTTCAGCGGCTTATCCGCGGCCGGGCCGAGTCACGAGCTGTCAGTGGAAAGGATTTCTGGTCCTGGCGTAACACGATGTATCAGGCTGCTGCCCAGCTATCACCGGAAGATGTCTATGATGTTGCGCGCATGTGCTTTCTTGAAATGGCACGCGCGGGCACCACGACAGTTGGCGAATTTCACTACCTTCACAATGCACCAGACGGCACACCCTACGATGACCCAAACCTGATGGCGCATCAGGTCATCGCGGCCGCGAAATCCGTAGGATTGCGCATTGTGCTTCTCCGCTCGGCCTATCTGCGCTCTGGCTATCAACTGCCATCCGATCCGGGCCAGCGCCGCTTTTTTGAACAGTCTGACGCCTTCCTCGCGAATATCGACAGCCTTCGCGCATCGTATGCTGCGGACTCCGCGGAGGTGAGCTTTGGCGTTGCACCCCACAGCATTCGTGCCGTGCCACTCGAAGCGTTGCGCGAGATCGTCTCATGGGCACGCAGCAATTCCCTGCCGATCCATATGCATGTAGCAGAACAGATCGCCGAGAACACAGCGTGCCAGCAAGAGTATGGGAGCACGCCGGTAGAATTGCTCGCACGAGAAGGCCTGATGGGGAGAGATTTCGTAGCGGTGCATGCGATTCATCTCGACTCGCATGAGATATCCGCACTTGCGGAGGCGCATGCCATCGTCTGCTCCTGTCCTACGACAGAACGCAATCTCGGCGATGGCATCGTTCCGGTGGATGCGCTGATGAAGTTGGGCGTGCGCCATGCGCTGGGCTCCGATAGTCAGGCACAGATCGATCCGCTGGAAGATGCCCGTGAGCTGGATTACCACCTGCGATTGGCCCAGCAGCAGCGAGCCGTGCTCGACCAGATTGGCGGCCATCCCATCGCATCGCGCCTTCTCGACTGCGCGACCGTCCATGGCGCACAGGCATTGGCCGTTGCGTCCGGTTCCCTGGCGCTCGGCGAGTACGGTGACATGGTTTCCATCGATCTAAAGGACCTCTCTGTCGCGGGACACACTTCTGAAACTCTTCTTCCAATTCTCCTCTTTGGAGCGAACCGCACTGCCATCCGCGATGTCGTGGTCAATGGCAAATTCATTCTTCGAGATGGACGGCATCCGCTCGAAGAGGAGATCGTCGGCAGATATCAGGAGCTCTATCCCAGAGTGTGGAGGGGAAAAATCGACGGGAGCGCGTGTTGACTGCGGTTGTTGATCATCTCTCGCACTTGATTCGGCTTCCATCCGTCTCGGCGATGTCAAATCGTCCCGTAACCGACTACGCGGCTTCCGTCCTGTCGGCTCAAGGATGGACGACACGCGAAGCCCTCTATGCCGACGAGGCCGGAATAGAGAAAATCAACTTAGTCGCGGCCCCTCCGGGACAGAGCGCTGTAGAGCGCGAAGTAGACCTGGTCTTTCTTTGTCACACAGATACAGTTCCTTATGCGAAAGATTGGCTGCAGGCTCTCGAGTCCACCGTTCACGGGCACATGCTGCATGGTTGCGGAGCATGCGACGTCAAGGGATTCCTCGCGTGCCTCCTGACCGCTGCCGAGTCCAAGAACGCACGATGGATCAATGGGCTACGTATTGTGCTCACCGCAGACGAGGAGGTCGGATGTATCGGTTCGAAGCGACTGATTGCGACCGATAGCCTGAAACCTCAGCGGCTCGTTGTCGGTGAGCCAACGTCCCTTCGCGTCGCGCGCGCAGGAAAAGGTTATTGCCTCGCACGAGTCACGATCCATGGCAGAGAGGCGCACAGCGCCCTTCCTGCCCAGGGTGTGTCCGCTATCTATGCCGCTGCGCATCTGGTTTCTGCAGTCGAAGAGCTAAGTCAGCAACTCACAGTGGAAACCCATGACCTGTTCGACCCTCCATTTACCACGGTGAACGTTGGCACCATCGGGGGCGGCTCCGCAAAGAACATCATCCCCGGAAGAGCCGATCTCCTAGTAGAGTGGAGACCCGTTCCGGGATTGCCGCCGGATCATGTCCCGACTGCGATACGCGCGATGATTGAGCATCTGGAAGGACGATATCCAGGCCTGCGCGGATCACTGGATGTTCTCAGGCAGCAGGCAGGCTTCGAAACCCCTGCCGATAGCCCTCTAGTGCGATTGGTTGAAGGTGTGACCGGTCAGCCAGCCACTTCGATCGCTTTCGGCTCAGAGGCCAGCTTGTGGTCCGCGATAGCAGAAGAGGTAGTTGTATTCGGACCTGGAGATATGCGAACGGCGCACAGCGATCGCGAATGCGTCTCGGTTGACGAGTTGGCCGTCGCTGTTCAGTCGGTGAGCCGCATGATGCAGGGACGTTTCGGTCGCTAGAAATCTTTTGCAGAGAAGCATGATGGCTGTTCCGATCTCTGCCACATATTGCGGCCGAATAACGGCCACCGTCCAACAAGGGCGCCTCGCGGCAGCCCGACAAATCGTTCGCTTTTCAATTCAGGTGCGCGGATCGCACGGGCAACGGACTATGATGGCGAAGGCTTGCCCGTTCCGGCACGCGGATCGGATGCCTCAGGGAACGTTTCAAAACAGGACTTGACGAGATTTATTAGGAACAAACAGTCACGACAGCGGCCAAAACTAGAGTTGGTTCGCTCTGTCAGGATAAATCTATGCTGGCATTTATCGGCGGCCTGCTTCGGCCTTATCGTTCCAAGCTGGTGTTGATCTTTCTCGCCATGCTGCTTGAGACCATCATGAGTCTCGCCGCGCCATGGCCATTGAAGATTATCCTCGACAGCGTTGTTGGCAAACACAAACTCGCTCCCTGGCTGCATCACCTTTTAGGACCACCGGCTGAGAATACGCACCGTCTTCACGTCGCTGCCCTGGCTGCTCTACTATTCATCCTCATCGCAGTAGCAGGCTCGGTTGCCACGTACATCGACAACTACTACACCGAGAGCGTCGGCCAGTGGGTCGCTCACGATCTCCGCATGAGGGTGTACCAACACCTCCAGAAGTTATCGCTCAGCTACTACAGCACCCACGAGACCGGGACGATCCTCAGCACTCTCACCACTGACATTCAAACCATCGAGGGCTTCGCCTCGTCTTCCACTCTCAACATTCTTGTCGATATGCTTACCATCCTGTGCATGCTCGGACTCATGTTCTGGCTGAACTGGGACTTCACGCTTATCGCCGTGGCCGTAACACCCTTTCTCCTGCTGTTTGTCTCACGATTCAAGAAAGCGGTAAAGAAAGCCACCCACGAAGTGAGAAAGGAACAGAGCGAGATCGTAGCGGTTGTGCAGCAAGGTCTCCAATCCATCCAGGTCGTGAAGGCATTCGGCCAGGAGAAAACCGAGGAAGCACTTCTCTACAGCGTGAGTCAGGCTACCGTAGGGGCAGCACTAAAGGCCCGCAAGATCAAAGCAATTCTCTCGCCGGTGGTGTCAACCACTGTAGCCGTATGCACCGCAATCGTTCTTTGGCGTGGGGCCGCACTTATTCTTAGCGGTTCCATGACGATAGGCGAACTCACCGTCTACCTCGCCTACCTTACCCAGTTTTTCAAACCCGTCAAAGACCTCGCAACCACGACAAATGCGATTGCCCAGGCCGCTGTTGGCGCAGAACGGGTCCGCGCCATTCTGGATACAACCGATACGACCCCAGAAAGGCCAGATGGCTTAGAGCCGGAGACGCTCGAAGGCGAAATCGAGTTCAATCATATTGCTTTCGGCTATGACATCAATAACCCGATTCTGAAGGACGTCAGCTTCGGAATCAAATCAGGTCAGTTTGTCGGCGTTGTAGGACCTACAGGAAGCGGAAAGTCAACCATCGTGAGTTTGATACCGCGTTTTTACGATGTCCAGGCAGGTCAGGTCCTTATTGATGGTCATGATGTTCGCGACTACAAGCTCAAGGAACTCCGCGACCAGATAGGTTATGTGCTTCAAGATACGATCCTATTTCGCGGGACCATTCGCGATAACATTGCGTTCGGCCGCCCGGATGCGTCCATAGCGGAGATCACAGCGGCGGCGAAGCTGGCCAACGCTCACGATTTCATCACTTCCATGCCGTTGGGCTACGACACGCTGGTGGGCGATCGAGGCTCGACACTCTCAGGCGGCCAGCGCCAACGCATCGGCATCGCCCGTGTAGTAATACGGAACAGCCCAATTCTTTTACTGGATGAGCCGACCGCCGCACTGGATAGCGAATCTGAAAAACTTGTCATCGAAGCCCTGGAACGTGTCACGAAAGGCAAGACGGTTATTGCTATTGCTCATCGGCTCAGTACCATCCGGGATGCCGACAAGATTATAGTGATCACGGAAGGCGCCGCCGTGGAAGAGGGTTCCCATGATGAACTTATGAAGCGCGATGGAGTCTATGCGGAGTTGCATCGCGCGCAATTCGAAACAGGCACGGCTAAAATCAGCATCTAGCGAGAAATCGCTGTGCTCTAGAGCCCTGGACAAGTACTGTGGTTACAGCATTCCGTTTCAAGGAACAGTTTATGTCTCGTTCTCTCATTGTTTTGCCGGACGACTCAGTTCAGCCCATCCTCAGTGCAATTACGGGTGCCAGGAAATCGCTTCGGATAAAGATGTTTATTTTTTCGGATCCAACGCTCCTGACTGCCGTGATAAATGCGCAGCGGAGCGGCGTTCATGTGCGCATCATGTTGAATCCTGCTCGTCGTGACGGTCGAAAAGAGAACGACGACTCACGGACCGCGCTGGCGAACGCAGGAATCGAGGTTGCGACGACTAACCCTGCTTTTGACCTGACTCACGAGAAATCGATGGTTGTGGACGACACACTCGCCCTCGTCCAATCGTTCAATTGGGAAACCGCTAACCTTACGGGCGCGCGCGATTATGGAATATTCACCTCGCATAAGCATGAGGTCGACGAGATCGCCGGATGCTTTGACGCAGACTGGAACCGGTCACATTTTCAAGACGGGTGATCGTTCACACCTCATCTGGTGCATCGGCAACGGCCGCCAGCGCATGGGCCAATTCATCGACGAAGCGAAACATACCCTATGGCTGCAACACGAGCGATTTCAGGATCCAACCATCATTGAGCACTTGGTCCGCGCTCACTGTCGCGGAGTCAAAGTCCATATTTTGAGTCGTCCCGTCCATACGCTGAAAAAGGAAAAGCTCATGGAAGGGGTCAGTGGCCTTCGAGTGCTGCAAGACATAGGCATAAAAATCCACAAGATGAAACACGTTCATCTGCATGCGAAGCTGTTGTTCGCAGACGATGCTCGAGCGATTGTCGGTTCCATCAATCTTGCTCCAGGCAGTTTCGATAGCCGTCGCGAACTCGCAATCGCGGTCGACGATGAACATGTCGTCCATCGAATTCACAAGACACTCCACCATGACTGGGAACGATCCTCTCCGCTGGATCTTTCCGACGAAGCACTCTTAGCGGATTTGAAAGAATATGGTCCGGAGATTGGAGAAAGCCTGGCCATCAACGGCAGCGAGAGCGGAGAGTGAGCAAAGCACTCGTCGGTCCGAGCCGCTGCCGTCATCATTCTCAAGAGAGCGAGGACTTGCGTAGATGGTATACCGTTAACGCCGGATGACTGCGCCGAGCCGCCATGGGTGGAGACGATGTAGTCCGCATTGCTGCTGCCGGACGTAGTACCAGGAATCGGACGAGTCCAGTTAAAGATAGTTTTCGGCATCTCCGCTTGTTACCGTCCGGCTGATGGCCTGTCTCCTGGCTGATGATTGTGATCTGGACGCCTGGAAATGGCTCCCTGAGGCATCCGTTATGGTGCCGGTGATACTGGAATTTTGTTGGCACAACGTTGGCAGACTCAGACCCAAAAGAAATTACCACTTTTGCCAATGCTTTCGGCATAGTCAAGCCTCGCGAATAACAATCCGGCTGCTCATTCCAGCGCTTTCCAGCACTTCCTCGGCGTCTCAGCTGGTCTCCTGAATCCCACCAGAACTGAGGGCATCCGCGATAGCCGCCGGTACTCGCCGGCACATGCGCGCCTTCATCAACAGGGCTGTCGCTTATCCTCCGTCGCACTTCCTGCGGCCCTCAAAGATCATCCTTATGCCTTCCTGATGAGCCGGGCTTGAACATGTGATTTGGGCATCGAAAGCGGCCTTAACATAGATCTCCCGAGGACACTCCTATGTGGGATATCGGACTACTCCTAATCACTGCGCTTTTTTTCGCCGTCGCAGTTGCCTACACCTATGGCTGTGACAAACTGCGCAGGAAAGAAGATGTGAGATGACAGCCTCGTCAATACTTCTGCTTGCCGTCACGCTTGCTCTTCTCGTCTACCTGGTTTACGCGCTGTTGCGCCCGGAACAATTCTGATCATGACCCAGAACGGCTGGCTTCAGATCCTTCTCTTCTTCTGTGCGGTGCTTGTCACGGTAAAGCCCATGGGCATCTACATGGCTCGCGTGTTTCAACGCGAACACACCATGCTTGATCCGCTGCTCTCCCCTGTTGAGAGACTCATCTATAAGGCCACGCGCGTCGATCCTGGCATTGAGATGCGCTGGACGGAGTACTCCATCGCGATGCTCCTATTCAGCGCGGCCTCGCTCCTACTTACGTATTTTATTGAGCGTGCGCAAAGCTTGTTGCCGTTGAATCCGCAGAAGTTCGCCGCAGTTGCACCCGACCTCGCTTTCAACACCGCGGCCAGCTTCACTACAAACACAAACTGGCAGGCATACACCCCCGAAAGCACCATGAGCTATTTCACGCAGATGGCGGGGCTGGCCACACACAACTTCTTTTCCGCCGCGGTCGGGATGGCGCTCGCAGTTGCTTTTATTCGCGGCATCAGCCGCCGCGAGTCAAAAACTATCGGCAACTTCTGGGTCGATATGACCCGCGCCACTCTCTGGGTGCTACTGCCGCTCAGTCTTCTGTATGCGGTTTTTCTCGTCTCGCAGGGCGTCGTTCAGAACTTCCGCCCTTACGATCAGGCGACTGTAGTTGAGCCACAGCGCGTCTCCGCCACAGGGGCGAATGGTATACCCAGCACCCAAATTATTACTATGCAGACTATTGCGCAGGGTCCGGTTGCTTCGCAGGAAGCGATCAAGATGCTTGGCACCAACGGAGGCGGCTTTTTTAACGCCAACAGTGCCCATCCCTTTGAGAATCCAACGCCACTGTCAAATTTTGTGGAGATGTTCTCGATCTTCCTCATACCGGCGGGCTTTACTGCTACTCTAGGTCGCCTGACAGGTTCACCACGACACGGTTGGGCCGTCTTTGCTGCAATGGCAGTGCTGTTTTTTGCGGGCGTCCTTGTCGCCTATTCAGCCGAGTCGAAGCCGAACCCTCTTTTCCATGGCGTTGACCAGCATGCATCCGCTCTTCAAGCAGGCGGCAACATGGAGGGTAAAGAAGTCCGCTTTGGCATCGCCAATTCCGCCCTCTTTGCGACCGTAACGACGGATGCGAGTTGCGGTGCTGTGAATTCAATGCATGACAGCTTCATGCCTTTGGGCGGGATGGTCCCACTTACAAACATACTGCTTGGTGAAATCATCTTCGGCGGCGTCGGGGCTGGTATGTACGGCATGCTGATTTTTGTCATACTCGCCGTTTTCATCGCTGGTCTGATGGTCGGGCGCACACCTGAATATCTGGGGAAAAAGATCCAGGCTTACGACGTCCAAATGTCTATGCTCTACGTGCTTATCTTCCCGCTTTCGATCCTTGCTCTCACCGCGGCGTCCCTGCTCATGCCGCAACTCGGCCTTTCAAGCCTCAGTAACGGCGGCCCTCATGGATTGAGCGAGATTCTTTATGCTTACACCTCTGCTACGGGCAATAACGGGTCCGCATTTAGGCGGCCTTAGCGCCAACACGCACTGGTACAACCTCTCGCTCGGAATGGCCATGTTAGTTGGCCGCTTCCTCATGATCATCCCTATGTTGGCGGTTGCCGGAAATCTGGCGCAAAAGAAGAGCGTCCCAGCCTCGCAAGGAACGTTCCCAGTGCACACGCCTCTATTCACAGTGCTGCTCGTGGGCGTCATCCTTATCGTTGGCGCGCTCACCTTTTTCCCAGCACTCAGCCTTGGACCTATTCTTGAACACCTGCTACTGCATGCGGGAAGGACCTTTTAGGAGTGTCTATGTCACGAGAGAAGCGACGCTCCCTTTGGGACGCGAAGATCGTTCGCCAGGCTGCATTCGACTCGGTGCGGAAGTTGAATCCGCGCACCATGATGAAAAACCCCGTCATGTTTGTTGTTGAGATAGGGAGTGTCATCACTCTGGTCTATCTAATCCGTGACTTCCTTGCACATCGACATGGCCTGCTCTTTGAGAGTCAGATCATGTTGTGGCTCTGGTTCACGGTTCTGTTTGCCAATTTCGCTGAGGCTATGGCGGAGGGCCGAGGCAAAGCTCAGGCCGATACGCTGCGACGTGCCAAATCTGAAACCACAGCGCATCGCATGACTGCATCCGGAGCTGTTGAAGATGTCCCAAGTTCCCTCCTGCGCAAGGGGAACGTTGTTCTTGTCAGTGCAGGGGAGCTGATTCCCGGCGATGGGGAAATCATTGACGGAGTTGCGTCTGTAGACGAGTCCGCAATCACGGGTGAATCTGCCCCGGTAATTCGTGAGGCAGGCGGGGATCGTTCTGCCGTCACCGGTGGCACCCGCGTGCTATCCGACCAAATCCAAGTCCGTATTACCTCGAACCCCGGTGAGACGTTCCTCGACAAAATGATCGCACTCGTCGAAGGGGCATCGCGCCAGAAGACCCCTAATGAAATCGCACTGAATATTCTTCTCGCCGGTCTCACAATCGTCTTCTTGCTTGCCGTCGTCACGCTTCAACCATTTGCGATCTATTCCGGCGCATCACAGTCAATATTCGTTCTCATCTCATTGCTGGTCTGTCTTATCCCCACAACGATCGGCGGCTTGCTCTCCGCCATCGGTATCGCTGGAATGGATCGCTTGGTACAACACAATGTGCTCGCCATGTCCGGTCGTGCGGTCGAGGCCGCTGGCGACGTAAATACGCTATTGCTGGATAAGACCGGCACGATCACATTGGGAAACCGCCAAGCATCGGAGTTTATTCCCGCGCCCGGGGTGACCGCCGATCAGCTCGCCGACGCAGCTCAACTCTCTTCCTTACCCGACGAGACGCCGGAGGGCAGGTCGATTGTTGTACTCGCCAAAGAGCTCTATGGATTGCGAGGGCGGGAACTTGCGGAACACCAGGCCGAGTTCGTTCCGTTCAGCGCCATCACACGCATGTCCGGCGTTAACTTGGATGGCCGCGTTATCCGCAAGGGCGCTGCCGATGCCATCGCTCGGTTTCTTCATGAGGGTGGCGGTCAGTATCCCGGCGAGATGCGTCAGGCCGTCGAATCTATTGCTCGTAGCGGGGGTACTCCGCTCGTGGTCGCCGAGAACCGTCGAGCGCTAGGCGTCATCCATCTGAAAGACATTGTGAAAGGTGGCATGAAGGAGCGCTTTGCGCAACTGCGCTCCATGGGCATACGGACGGTGATGATCACGGGCGATAACCCGCTTACCGCTGCGGCAATCGCACGGGAAGCCGGAGTGGATGATTTCCTCGCGGAAGCGAAACCAAAAGACAAGATGGATCTGATCAAGCGGGAACAGGCCCAGGGCAAGCTAGTCGCGATGACCGGGGATGGCACGAACGACGCGCCGGCGCTTGCTCAAGCTGACGTCGGTGTCGCCATGAGTAGCGGAACGCAGGCGGCGAAGGAAGCCTGCAACATGGTGGACCTGGATTCGAATCCGACGAAATTGATTGAGATCGTCGAGATCGGCAAGCAGCTCTTGATGACGCGCGGCGCCCTGACTACCTTTTCCATTGCAAATGATGTCGCGAAATACTTCGCCATTATTCCCGCAATGTTTTCCGTCGCTTTCCCGGTTATGAACGCGCTCAACATCATGCATCTCAAGACGCCGGAGTCAGCGGTGCTCTCGGCAGTCATCTTCAACGCCATCATCATCATCGCGCTGATTCCGCTCGCCTTGCGCGGCGTTGGATACAAAGCCATGAGCGCCGAAGCGCTCCTTCGCCGCAACCTCCTGATCTATGGAGTAGGAGGCGTCATCGTCCCGTTCATTGGCATCAAGTTCATCGATGTCATTATCACGTCCCTTCACCTCGCATAGAAGGACACATCATGCGTCGAAATATCATGACCGCCGTACTCTACACCGTTCTGGGTACGATTGTGCTCGGCATCGGCTACCCCTACGCTGTCACTGGCATCGCGCAAGTGCTCTTCCGGAATAAGGCCAATGGCCAGTTAATCATCCGCGGTGGCAAGCTAGTCGGATCAGGCATACTGGGACAGGCGTTCACCGGCCCCGCGTACTTTCACAGCCGCCCATCGGCGGCCGGCAGTGGTTACGATGCCTCTTCGTCCTCGGGGTCAAATTACGGACCTACCAACAAGAAGCTTGTAAGCAGAGTTGCAGGTGACGTAGCCGCTGAACAGACTAACCACCCGGGCGCCGAGGTGCCCATCGATCTGGTAACTGCATCTGCCTCAGGGCTCGATCCGGACATCACGCCGGCAGCTGCGAACTTCCAGGTGGCACGCATTGCCAATCTGCGTCATCTGAGTGAGGATGCTGTGCGGCAGATTGTGGCACGTCACACATTGAATCGTCAGCTGGGCATTCTTGGAGAGCCACGGGTCAATGTGCTCCAGTTAAATTTGGACTTGGACAGAACCGCGCCTCTCGCGAATCGCTAATTTCTTCAAATGTGAGAACGTGCGGCCACGAGAGATACTAGCTAGAACGCCGACACCGTACTAATCCTCGGTGGGATCCGAGAAGACATAGCCAATATAGGCCACGGTTTTCAGATAAGCGGGGTCGGATGGATCATCTTCGAGCTTACGTCGTAGTTGAAGAATAAAGGTGCGGAGGTATTCGCGCTCTTCTCCATACTCCGGACCCCAGACGGCATGCAGTAGCTTTGCATGCGGCATCGGGTGGCCCGCATTGGCCATCAGGACGTGCAGCAAATCGAACTCGGTCGGAGTGAGCCGGATCTCCTGGCCCTTCTTCTTGATCAGCCGCTTCCCAGGGTTCAGCTCGAAGTCGCCCACATGGATCGGTTTCTCCAAAGGATTTGGTGGGGTGCGCCGGCGACGCACTGCGGCACGGATTCGCGCCGCGAGTTCACGCATCTGAAATGGTTTGGTGATGTAGTCATCCGCTCCGGCGTCAAGCGCTTCGACCTTATCCTCTTCGTTGTCACGAACCGTCACGACAAGAATTGAAATCTGGGGAAACTCCCTCCTGGCCCGGCGGCATGCTTCGACTCCCCCAATCCCGGGCATGTTCAGATCCATCAACACGGCATCGTAGTCAACCATTCGCAGGCGCATCAGGGCCTCTTCCCCGGTGGAGGCTTCGCCAATCTCAAATTGCAGCGCCGTGAGCGTAGCGCGCAATCCACGCCGTATCGATGTGTCGTCCTCAACAAGGAGAACGGTTCCCTGCGTACTATCCATTGCTAACTCCCCTATGGTTCGGCAGGGCAAATATGAAAGATGTCCTGTCCCCTTCGCATTCCACCCAGGTACGGCCCTGATGCGCATCGGCTATCTTCTTGACGATCGAGAGCCCAAGTCCGGTGCCGGCGGGGCCGCGAACAGCATCCGCACCGCGGTAAAAACGCTCGAAAACTCGATCGCGCTCCTCGGCTCGAATACCACCGCCTGAGTTGACGACGCTGATCAGCGTTTCGACATCTCCTTGTGTTACCGATACTTGGATTCTGCTATCCACCTTCGAATACTTGACCGCATTGTCCACCAGCTGCAACACCGCAAGCCGGATCAACTCTGCATCTGCTTCTACTGAAATCACCGGCGACGCCGCAATCACGTCGATACGATCCCGGACAGCCTGCTCCTGAGTCTGCACCAGGCTCTCCACTAGAGCCACGGCGGAGAACTTCGACCGGCTCAGCCGAACTTGCTTCGCTTCAAGCGCAGCGGTCTGCAGGAGCCGCGAGGCCAGCTTATTCAGCATTCCTGCTTCCCCATCAATAATGGAGACGAGTTCCGTCTGCGTTTCCGTCATCCGCCCAATCGCGAGGAGACCGGAACTCGCCGCCTGGATCGCCGTAAGAGGCGTCTTGAAAGCATGTGCCAGGCCATCCAGAACAGCGGTTCGCAGTTGCTCGATGTTGCGGCTCGCTTCGGCCCGTTTTTCATTCTCAAGAGACCGCGCTCGCTCGAACGCAATAGCAGCGAGTGAGGCGACCGCATCTGCTAGGAGCGGATCTATGTCCCAGCCACGCAGAACCATGGCCCCAATTGGTGTCGTACCCAGGCGGAGCATGCGTCTGGACGTACCAAGGTCTAAGATCGTCGCTGTCTCTTCCTCACTATACGTTCGCTCTGCTGAACCTTCCGACAGGAGATCCTCCTGCTCCGTCGAAATGCGAGCTGGATCGTGGGTCACCCAAAGATCGACCGACTCCACCCCAACCATCTCCCGGATCAGTGAAGCGAGTTGACCTGCGGTAGAGTTTCGCCAGTCAAGTAGCAGAATCGCGCGGCTAAGTTCGTAAAGCTTTGCTGTTCGCTGCCTCTGAAGATCGGCCTCGGCTGCATTGATCCGCGCTTTCGATGACAGCGCCCCGACCAAGAGTGCGGTGGATTCAAACGTGAGAAGAGAGACCCAATTCTCAGGCTCAGCCACGGTGAGCTTCAAGAACGGCGGAATAAAGAGGTAGTTGAGGCAAAAGACAGCAACAACAGATGCAATCGTGGCAGGAAAACGACCCCAGCGCCAGAGCAATCAGCACGATGACGAGCAATTCGAGCGAACCTGCGGTAGATAGATTGAAGCGCATCGCGAAGGCAACGCAGGCGGTGCCCATAACAAGAACCGCGCTCAAAAGAGCGATACAGATCCGCATCGTCTTAGTCCCGAACCTGCGATGGGGAGCCGATCCATACATATTGTTTAACTTGTGCGGCATCGCTCTCTTCATAGTAATCAGAATTTCGTGTGAACCGTCATCGTGAGGTTTAGCCCCAGCGCAGACAGCGCACGCAACATACCCTGTCAGCCCGGGCGAGCATTTCGCCGGCGATCACATAATATTGCTCCTCCTTACACCTCCCTTATGACCCGAGACGTAGATTGAAAGTGTTTGTTCGTGCTACGCGCACGACCGCCGTTGCCGAGCGAAAGATCTTGAGGAGATATATGAGATACAGGTGTCGCAAGTTCTCGCCCCTTCGAGTTCTTGTCAATATAACGTTGATTATCGTCTCATCTGTGTCTCTTCTCGCGCAGATCACGCCGCCGACCCCTGCGACTGCCGCCAACACTACCGAAAACGGCTCGATGCAGCCGGTAGCGGCAACGGAAAGCCGCGCAGATATGCTTCGTCGAGATCAATGAGATGAAAGCGCGGCTTACCGCTCTTGAGAACAAGCTCTCAGAGGAGCCGGACAATTCTTCAGCTGCCTCCGCGAAGGTCCCTGCAGGAATCTCATCTTCTGCGAAGCCGAGCACGCCTGCGATCACCGTTGATACCTCAGACATGCCTGTCTCTGAAGCAGTTATGAAATCCCGCATTTCCGGAAAGGTCTCTGCCGAGAAGTCAGCGTCAGCGCCGTTTGCTTTTGCGGACTTCACCTGGTTGAACGGCAATCCGCGCACCAAGGAGGCTGCTTTTGACTCTAAGTTCTTCACTCCCGAGATCCGTGCCGACGTTGACTACACATATGACTTCAGGCACCCGAAAGACGACACTATCGGAGGATCAAGCGAGATTTTCCGTGCGAATGAAGTCCAGCTAACCCAGCTGGGTGTTGGCGGGGACTTCCACTATGACAATGTACGCGCTCGTGTGTTGACCCAGTTTGGCATGTACTCCACAACCACGCCGCGCAACGACGCCAGCTATTCCCGCGGGAACTGGGACCTCGTAAATGCGTACCGCTACCTTTCAGAAGCATACGGAGGTTACCACTTTAATGCGCTTCATGGAATCAACGTCGATGCAGGTATCTTCATGTCATACGTGGGATTGTTCAGTTATTACAACTTCGACAACTGGGCATATCAACCTTCCTATGTGTCCTCAAACACGCCCTGGTTCTTCACGGGAGTCCGCGCCCAGATTTTCCTTTCGGATAGGCTGAAGGTCGAGCCTTGGTTTGTAAACGGCTGGCAGTCCTATGGCCGGTTTAACAACCGTCCAGGAATAGGTGGCCAGATTCTATGGCGTCCGAATGGAAAGCTTTCCATTCTCGGCAACCAATATGGATTGGGTGAGGATGTTCTCAATATGCCTGGTCGCGTTCGTTATCACACCGATGACAGCATTCAATACAAGTATTACGACAATCCTACGCGGCTTCTGGACAAAGCGGCTTTTTCACTGACGGGCGATGCTGGCTGCGAGCACGGCGGTGGAGTAAGTTGCGCAGGCACTTCGAAAAAGGGGCCAAAGCAGAGCTTCCTTGGATTCATGCTCTATAACCGTTTGTGGTTCGATAAAGATTTGTTCGGACTAACACTCGGCGGCGGAAAGATCAACAATCCGGGCCGCTATCTGGTTCTGCTACCGCCAATCAATGGCGCGACTGCAACCTCCGGCACCCCATATTTTACGGAAAATCCAGCAGACAAATACAAAGCGTGGGATGCATCCACAACTTTCGACTACATGCCGAGCCAGTACATCACTTGGCGGATGGAATATAACCATCGTGCTGCAAACGTCCCCTACTTCTCAGGACCTGGTGGCATAACCCCGCCGGGCGGCAATACAGGGGCTCCGGGTTCGCTGGTCCCCGGATGGACCCCGATCTTCGGAACAGCGAAGACCGGATGACTGCTGCGATCCTCGTGAAGTTTTAGCCGCTTAAGGTCACTTGACACGACTGCAATCGGGGAGTGCGGTGTAATGAGGTGGCTCGAACTGGCCCCTGGCAGATGCCTCCATTATGCTTTTCGATCTCTACTCATCTCAGCACAGGCAGTCAGAACGCAACTAAATCTCGAAGGCCTCTCGTTCTTCGGCTTCCAACTCAGTAGACGTCAATGCCAGCGTCTGCCGATCACGCGCAAAAAGAATCTGCTCGGCGAAACTCTGGGGTGTCGGCGCTTCGAACAGTGTTCTCAGGGTGAGCACGACTCCAAAACGCTCGCGGACCCGGGAGAGGATCATCGTACCCAGGAGCGAATGGCCCCCCAGTTCAAAAAAATTGTCGGTCGGCCCAATGTTCTTGTCAGCCAAGAGATCGGACCATATCTCGACAATAGCGTCGACCTCCGGACTGCATTCGGGTGAGACGGATGTCTCCAGCGATGACGCCGCTAATGTCTCTGGCAGGTTGCTGCTAAAACTCTCCAATTCGACGGTCGAGGTGAGGATCTGCGGTCCTGGCCATCCTGAAAGAACGCGTTCGATGACGTCGATGCCCTCTTCGGGGCTCATCGCCGTGCGAATTCGCGCTTGCTTGATATCTTCGAAACCTTCCGGCAGGACCATGGTGGCAGCGATACCGACCTGCCGCCATGCGTCGAAATCGATGGCAACTGCCGGCAGCCTGTAGGCTTTTCGGCAATGCCATGCAAAATGATTTTGAAACTCGTTTGCGGCGGCATATGCCGCTTGTCCTGGCCCGGGGAACACGGAGCTGACGGAGGAGCAGAACAAGAGGAAGTCGAGATTGGTTTCCTTCAGCAGATCCGCAAGAACCAAGCTGCCTTGCACTTTAGGACGACGTATCTGGGTAGCTTCCGCCAGATCAATGCCGGCGATCATCCTGCCTCCAGCCAGGCCTGCGGCGTGTACTACTCCGTCGATTCTGTCATAGCGCTGAAGCATCTGGGCCAGGACGCTGGACATTGCGTCGCGATCCGCCACATCGGCAGTGACATATTGGATCTCTCCTCCGAACTGCTCGAGCTCTTTTAGTTCCTGCATCCGCCGAATCCGGCTGGATATCTCTTCATCGGGGTCGTTCTCCTCCAGCAAGCCGCGCCAATGTTCCCGTGGAGGAAGTGGCGTTCTGCCCGTCATGACAACGCGGGCGGCGTACTTGGCCAGCAGATGCCGTGCAATGACATAACCGATGCCACCGAGCCCTCCGGTGATGAGGTAGACTCCACCCCGCTTGAACGCACCTGTCGCCGCTTTCTGCAGTGGAACCGATGACCACTCTTTCCGCCAGCGCGTATTTCCGCGAATGGCGATAGTCCTTGCACTGCCGGATGAGCGCACCTCAGAAATAATCTGCTCGACGATTTTGTTGGTATTGCCAGCAGCCAGGTCAACGTCGATCGTGCGGCATTGTGTTCCCGGAAACTCGAGCGGGACGACACGCATCAGACCACATACTTCGGAGCTCTCCACATTCTGTGTGACTTCGTCAAAAACCTGCTCCAAACGATCCATGACAACTTCAATCTGCAGTAGTCGCTGGCGGGTCGCCCGAGCGCTCTGTAGCAACCGGGCGACGCTATCGAACGCAGAAGCAGCGATGTCGCCTATCGTCCAGAGGCAGATCACGCCCGCAGGATGAATCCCAGACGCACCGAGCTCTGCCCATAAACGCTCGTAGTCACTTTGCTTCTCCGGATTGAGGGAGAAGGCCCTCTTGTCTTGCGCAAATTCGTGGGCGAGCGATACCGATGCAACCGTGGCTCCTGTCTGTTCCAGACGATCCGTGAGCAACTGCCCCAGCCCCGATGAATCCAGCAGGATGAGCCATGACTCGACCGCCTTTGCGGTTGTGTGAAGTGGATCAACAGGCGACGGCGGCATACTCTGCCATTGCGGCATGTAGAACCAGGAGGAAATCTCCGGCCGTTTCTTCAACGTTGCCGTCGTGATCGCATTGAACTGACGTTGTGGCTGCGCGTTCTCTATTGGTTTCGTCTCTATAGATTTTCCCGCGGGTCCAATCCAATATTTTTCGCGTTCGAAAGGATAGGTGGGCAGCGGCACGCGTTGCGCTTTCTCGCCTGGATGCAGTTCTGGCCAGACCAGATTGATTCCCGCCTGCCACAATCGCGCAGCCGCTTCGAGAAAGATTACGTCGTCGCTCTTCTTGCGATTCTCCGCCCCGAGCGAAGGCGCGCCTATACTCTTGACAGTCTGGTGGCGGGCCATTCCGATCAACACCTCTCCTGGCCCGACTTCGAGCAAAAAGCGTGCACGGTCGTTGAGAGAAGCAAGGCACTTCGCAAATCGCACACGCGACAGAATCTGATTCGCCCAGTACTGAGGATTCTGCGCTTCCGTTGGATTGACCCAGGTGCCGCTGACATTTGAGAGCCACGGAATTGCAGGTTCTTTCCGAGGGACCGCTGCCACTTTCTCGCGAAAGGCTTTCGCCGCATCCGCCATCAATGGGCTGTGAAAGGCATTCTTGGAAGCCAGGCGAACGAAGGAGATGCGATCCTTCGCAAGCTTCTCTTCGAGCATCTGAACGGCGGCAGGTAGTCCGGACACGACCGAGAGTTTAGGACCATTCTCGGCCGCAAGCCACAACTCCGGTCCTAAATAGGGCGCTAGACTCTCTGCCGCGAGGGTCACGGCAAGCATCACTCCCGGTGGGGTCTGCCCCATCAGTCGCCCACGCTCGGCAGCCAGGCGCAAGCCATCTTCAAATGAAAAGAGGCCGGCGACTGCCGCGGCAGTGAGTTCGCCGAGACTGTGCCCGAGTAAGGCGCCCGGTTCTACGCCAAGCGTGCGCCAGCGCGTTGCCAGCGCATATTCAACGAGAAAGAGAAGCGGCTGGGTAACGCGCGTCTCCTTGATGATCTCGGCATATTCGCCGGTCGATTCCGAGTCGACGATCATCTTCAGAAGATCGAGTCCGAATTCCTCGCGAACTATCTCCGCGCCGAGATCCACGACCCTTCGGAACGACGCATCGGTGCGGTACAGACCCGCCGCCATGCCGGCAAACTGCGCACCCTGTCCTGGAAAGAGGAAGACGACATCTGAACGGACGAAGCCGCTCGCCGGTGAGGTGGCGATTGGCTGACGGAGTTTGGTGACCAACTCTGCGGCGCTCTGCGCAACCGTGGCAGAGCGGGACTCAAAGGCTCGTCGCCCGATTTGCAGAGTCGCCGCCACCGCGGCAAGGTCTATCTCTGGACTTTGCTCGAGATGCTTCGCCAACTGTTCGCGGACATTCGTCAGTGCCCCTTCCGTGCGTGCCGAGAGCGGAAATAGCCGCGCTCGATCCGTATTCGGACGCGCGGGCCGCACGGGAGCATTGCTCAGAACAACATGAATGTTCGTGCCTCCAATGCCGAACGAACTCACTCCGGCCCATCGCTCTTCGCCGTCCGGCCAATTTCTTCTGGATGCACTGACCACAAAGGGCCCGGTGTCGAGGCCAAGCGCCGGAGCAGCCTCCTGGAAATTCGGGGTGGGAGGAATCACTCCGGCCTGAATTGCCAAAGTCGTCTTCACCAATCCCGCCACGCCGGCAGCGACATCAGCATGGCCCAGGTTGGCCTTCAGTGCACCAAGCACGCAGGAAGCCGGCTTCCCGCCAGCAAACACCTCGGATAACGCTGTGACCTCAATGGGGTCACCCAGTTCCGTCGCCGTCCCATGTGCTTCCACATAGCCGATCCGGTTCGCACTTATGCCAGCGACTCGCTGCGCTTCGCGAATGACCGCGGCCTGCCCCGCAACCCCAGGAGCCGTATAGCCTATCTTTCCGGCACCATCGTTGTTCCATGCAGAACCACGGATCACTGCATAGATCGAATCTTCATCTTGCAGCGCTTGCGATAGACGCTTCAGAACGACTACCGCTGCGCCGCGGCCCGGCACTGTTCCCTTTGCGTCTTTGTCGAACGGCCTGCAGTATCCGTCAGGAGACAGGATCATGCCCGGCATATATGGATAGCCGGTACCTTGCGGAAACCCGATGCAAACACCGCCGGCGAGTGCCATATCGCACTCGTTCGCAAAGATGCTGAGACAGGCCAGGTGTACTGCTGAGAGTGAGGTCGAGCATGCCGTTTGCACCACGACCGCAGGCCCCTGAAGGTTCAGCTTGTAGGCGACACGGCTCGCCAGAAAGTCCTTGTCGTTGCCGAGCATCAACTGATATCCGCCCACACTCTCGACGAGATCCGGATGGGACATCAACTGAAAGAAATAGGAATTGACGCTTACGCCGGCATACACACCGATGCGGGCACCATCTCCGGTGTAGCCCGCGTCCTCGAGTGCCTGCCACGCCGTCTCCAGAAATACCCTGTGCTGTGGATCGGTGATTTCGGCTTCACGGCGGTTGAAGCCAAAAAACTTTGCGTCAAAGTACTCGGCGTCTTCCAGTATGCTTCCGCGACGAACATATTCGCTGCGGCGCAACGTGGCTGGGTCTACTCCAGCAGCCCGCAGTTCGTCCTCACTCAAATCAGAGACAAAGCTTTCGCCGGCTTCCAGTTTTTTCCAGAACTCACGGACATTTCGCGCACCCGGAAAACGAGCACTCATTCCGATGATTGCGATGCCGTCGTTCCACGGCGCGGGCCTGGCAGAGGAGGACGAATTCCTGGATGCGTTGGAGCCTGGCATGGTCATCAGGAAGGAACTCCCTCCACAATTACCGGCGCTTCCTGGCGATTCAGATGGGCAGCAAGCGATTCGACGGTGGTGAAGCGGAAAAGATCGGTGACGGAGATATCGGCAGCGAATGCATCGCGCAGGCGGGCGTGCACGCGAACCAAGAGCAGAGAATGGCCGCCCAGATCGAAGAAGTTCTCGCGCACGCCGACTGCTTCGTGCTCGAGCAGTTCGGACCAGATGGCCGCCACGCGCTGTTCGGTTCGGTTGCGTGGCGCCAGAGCCGGTGCATGGTGCTCTTGTGGACGCGCTTCCGGCGAGGGCAAACGATTACGGTCCACCTTCCCATTCGGCGTGAGAGGAAATTCTTCCATCACAACATACACACCCGGCACCATATATTCCGGAAGCCGCTCCTGTAGCCATGCCCGCAAATCGTCGCTCTGCACACTCGCGGTGTCCAGCCGAACATACGCCACCAGACGCCGATCCGCATCCTGTCCCCGCACTGAAATGACTGCCTGCTGTACGGCTGCATGGCGTTCCAGTGCCGCCTCAATTTCTCCAAGCTCGATGCGATGGCCGCGCAGTTTGACCTGCTGATCGGTCCGCCCCAGAAGTTGAATCTGCCCATCTCGACGGTACCGCGCCATATCTCCCGTCCGATACATGCGCTCGTCGTCCATAAATCGCTCTGGCAGAAATCGTTCTGCCGTCAGCTCAGCGCGGTTCCGGTAACCTCGGGCCACGCCATGTCCGGCGATGTAGAGTTCTCCGTTCACGCCCGTCGGCACTGGATCGCCATGGTTGTCGAGGATATACATCCGTGTATTCGCAATAGGACGGCCGATAAGAACAGGGTTTTCGCCGCTGCTCACCCGGTGCGCCGCCGACCAGATCGTGGTTTCTGTCGGACCATACAGGTTCCAAAGCTCCCGCCCACGTGTTAGCAGATTATCCGCCAGCTCCGCCGATAGCGCCTCGCCCCCGCACCACATCCGCAGGTCGCGCTTCCCGAGCCAACCGGATTCCATCAGCATTCGCCATGTCGACGGAGTAGCCTGAAGCACCGTGGCGCCGCTGCGTTCCAGTAACTCCGCTAGATCGACCGGATCCAGCGTTTGCTCTCGCGACGCCAGAACCAGCCTCGCGCCACTTACCAGTGGACCAAACAACTCCAGACCCGCGATGTCGAATGACAATGTCGTGACCGCGACCAGAGTGTCCCCGTGGCTCAGTCCCGGTTCCCGCAGCATCGAATCCAACAAGTTCACTAGCGATCCGTGCGTGATCTCAGTTCCCTTAGGCTGCCCCGTCGAACCTGACGTATAGATGAGATAGGCCAAATCCTCTGCCCGTGCGGGCTCTACTGCCGCTTTTTCAGTTTCGGACGCCAGCGCTTGCTCCATCAGGAGCACCTCTGCGCCGCTCTCGGGCAACGAAGTCTCGAGGCTCTTCTCGGTTACGATCAGACCCACGGCCGAGTCTCGGATCAGGTATTCAATTCGCTGCGCCGGGAACGCCGGATCCAAAGGCAGATATGCTCCTCCCGCCTTCAGAATCCCCAGCAGGCAGATCATCATCTCTACACTGCGCGCCACATAGAGACCCACCACTATCTCTCGTCCGACGCCGCGTTGCTGCAATGCACTCGCCATACGGTCAGACAAAGCGTCCAGTTTCGCGTAGCTAAGTTGCCGGTCGCCCATCTCCACCGCAATCGCATTTGGCCGCAGCGCCACCTGCGCGCGGAACCAATCTGCTACAGTCGGATAGCCCGGCCCCGGATGAGCGGTTTGGTTCCACTCGGTTACAAGCTGCGCACGTTCGTTATCGCTCAGCAGCGGATACGTTTCGATTGGGGCGCCCGGATTTGCCACCACCTCTTTCAGCAATCGCAGATAATGTTCCTGCAACTGTCGGACTGTGGTTTCGTCAAACAAATCCTTGCTGTACTCGAACTCACATCGATACCCATTGCCAACGGGCCAGAGCAATACCGCAAGATCAGCTCCGGCCACTCCAAAATCGAAATGGTCGGGCCGGGATTTTAGCCCGGGAAGATCCAAATCCGGTAGCGGCAGATTTTCCAGCGTAAACATCACCTGAGCCAACGTGCTGCGATGGCCCGTGGCGCGCTCAGGATGCAGCTTCTCAACCAACAAGTCGAAGGGTACATTCTGGTTCGCGTAAGCAGATCCGGTCGTCTCCTTCACGCGCGCAACCAACTCGGCGAAGGTGGGGTTGCCGCTCAGATCGCTGCGCAAAATTATGTTATTTACGAAAAAGCCGATCTGTGTGGAGAACTCTTGTCTCGGACGATTCGCCGTGTTGCTTCCGACAATGACGTCTCTGGTGCCGGTATAGCGGTACATCAGGACCTTGAATGCGGCTAGCAACACGGTAAAAAGTGTTGCGCCCATCTGCCGGCTGAGTACGCGAAGCTGGTCCGCAAGATCGCCGTCGATATCGACAATATGTCGCCCACCGTCGAGACTCTGCAGGATCGGACGAGTCCGGTCAGGCGGAATCTCCAGACTCGGCAGGTCTCCATGTAACTTCTTCAGCCAGTACGGTAGCTGCTGCTCCGCCAGCCTCTGCCCTTCTTCCTGCTCCCAGCGCACGTAGTCACGATACTGAAAGCTCGGATCGGGCAAAGGCGAAGATGCGCCAGTCGCAAATGCGCAATAAAGTTCGGACATCTCGCGAGAAAGGATGCCGAGAGACCAGCCATCGGCAACGATGTGCTGAACCACCAGACAAAGCAGATATCGCTCAGAGGTGACTTGATAGAGGGTAGCGCGGAAGAGCGGAGGCTTTTCGAGGTCGAAAGACCAGCGACCCGCATGCCAGGCAAGCTGTGCCGCCTCTGTTTCGGCTTCCGGTTCCGTCAGATGCCGCAGGTCGGTGACCTCCATCTGCCACGACTTCTGGCCGGTGATCCATGCAAAAGGCCGGCCGCCGCGCTGCGAAAAACCAGTCCGAAGAGCTTCGTGACGCCCGATCACGGCGCGAAGAGCACGCTCCATGGCATCACGGTCCAGACTGCCGGTGAGCCAGAGAGGGATCACAATGTTATAAGCCGGATTTCCAGGATCGAGCTGGTCCAGAAACCAGATCCGTTGTTGGGAGCGCGAGAGCGGCAAATCACGCGAGGAGCTTGGCCCTGTCTCCGCGGCCTTCCAACCTTGTGTACTTCGTAAAAAGCTAAGTATCTCTTCTTTGCGATCGCTCAATTCCTGTCGGATTTCCGGAGTAATTGCATGCATTGGCGCATTGCAGGTCAACTTATCGCCGTCGACGCTGAGTAAGACGTCCTTGGCGCGAAGATCAGATAGAAATTGAATCAACGGCTTCACAGCACAATCTCCTCATAGCCCGTAGCGTGGACTTCCGCCGATCCGGTCCTGCGGGCTCCCGCCATCAATGCATCCAGAAAAGTCGCCGCAAGACCTAGATTTGGGTATTCAAATAGAAATGTTGGCGGAAGAGCTGCCCCTGCCGATGATTGCAGTTCATTTTTCAACTCAAGCGCCATCAGTGAGTCAAGTCCAAGTTCGGCAAACGGCTGATCTTCGTGCAGAACGTAGCTCGATGGCAGCATCAGAACTGACGCGATCCGCGCGCTCAAATACTCCTTGATCGCATGCAGTCGGCCATCGGCGGGTGCTTGCTCCACGACCGAGGCCAGAGAGACAGCACGCTCAACACTGGGCGACGCACCGGCATTCGCCGCCAGTTTCTGCAGAAGCGGCCAGTCATGGTGCACGGTTCGCAGCGAGAAGAGCTTTTTCCAATCGAAGGCCAACGCCCCAACCGTGGGGAGTCCGCTCAGGATGGCTCGCTCCTGCAACGCCATGCCCTCTTCCGGCGAGATGCTGCCAATGCCGTTGCCGACGCTGCGGCGAGCGGCAAGTCCGCGCGTGGCCATTCCAATCTCCGACCAAGCGCCCCAGGAGACAGCAGTTGCGGGCAAGCCCTGCTGATGCCGCAACTCGGCCAGTGCATCGAGAAACGCATTCGCTGCTGCGTAGTTGGATTGTCCCGCCGAGCCAAGTAGTGCGGCAGCCGAGCTGAATAGCACGAAGAAATCCAGCCGATACTGAAGCGAGAACTCGTGCAGGAACCATCCACCTGAAACCTTGGGAGCAAAGACCGTCGCAAAGCGCTCCGGCGTCTGCTGCATCAGAATACCGTCATCGAGTGTGCCGGCAGCATGCAGGATACCGCGCAGCTCGGAACCATTCTCGACGATTTGGGTTGAAAGACGAGCGAATTCTTCCTTTTTTGAGATATCAGCGATAACTGCATGCACTCGTACGCCCGCTCGTTCGAGACGATCCAGCTCTTCCCGCGTTACGGCAGAGGGCTCGCTGCGTCCGACGAGATAGAGTTCTCTCGCCCCGCGTTCCGCCAGCCATTGTGCCGTGCGCAGGCCCAAACCTTTGAACGCTCCCGTTACCAGGTAAGCGGCACCGGCTTCGATCTTGAGTCGTCCTGTCTGTTGTCCGTCATCATTCACCAACCTCGGAACACGAACCGTCCCCTCGCGAAGCGCGACCGTATGTTCCACTGTTCCCTTGCACAACAAATTGGCGAGTTGTGAGAGATCGTCGATTGTCGGTTCGAGGGACAAATCCGCCTGGTAAATATGCACGCCTGGGTTCTCGACACGCGATACCTTCGCGATGGCGCCCGCCACGCTGGCGGTGAGCGCTATACGATCGGCCGGCGAGCAGGCAAAAGCTCCGCGCGTGATCAGCCAGAGCTCCGGCTCTTCCGCGTTGCTGTCCTGGGCTTCCTGCACTGCCGCCAGAACGGTAGTCGCGCTCTGCAGCACCGCCTCTGGAAGATTCTCCGTCTCAGGACGACTCGCCAACAGTAGAACTACCTGTGGCGTATCGATTCCGCGCAGGTATTCCTTGAGGAATTCGCGGTCTCGAATTAGATCACTTGAGGTGCTTCCCGAAAAGAACGATCCGGCAACTGGCAGATCCTGCACCACAAGGCCCGCGTCGCGAAGTGCCTTCCCTACCTCAATCTTCTCTAGAGCATCACCCACCAGGACGACTGACCGTGTCTTCTCTGTCTTCACGCGGCTCGGATCAGCCGTGGTCCACTCCACTCGATAAAGGCGCGGCTCAATCCGTTCAACCGTGCTTTCTGCAGACTCAGAAGCGACAGCCGTTCTTGCAGCCTTCGGTGTCACCGCCGCCCAATAACGCTCGCGCTGAAATGGATATGTCGGCAGAACGAGCTTTTGCTTCAACCGATCACGGTAAACACCGCTCCATTCAATCGGTGCTCCAGCCAGGTATATCTGCTGCAAAGCCTCGAAGGCGCACTGCCACTCGTCCTTACCACGACGCAGCGTTGGGACACACGGCAGCGTCAGCTCTGGATGCGCCGCCTTCGCCATGCCAAGCAGGATCGGATTGGGCCCTATCTCGATCACGACACCGGGCTTCTGCTCCAGCAACGCCTTCATTCCCTGAGCGAATTTCACTGTCCCGCGAACGTGCTTTCGCCAATAACCAGCGTCGATCGGTTCACCAGGAGTAAGCATCTGGCCCGTCACATTCGACGCAAAATCGACCTCGGGAGGCCGATACGTCAGCTTCGCTGCCTGCCCCTCAAATTCATCCAGCATCGGCTCCATCAGCGGAGAGTGGAATGCATGCGATACAGTCAGTGGCTGCGAGCGGATGCCTTTCGCCATAAGAAGATCGTGCAGTTTTGTTACATCGTCCGTTTTGCCGGAAAGAACAATGGCTTCGGGCCCATTCATCGCTGCAATTGAGACCGTTGCAGGCAGTGCTCCTACGACTGCCATGATCGCGTCTTCACCTGCACGCACTGCGAGCATGCTTCCACTCCGAGGTAGCTCACCCATCAGGCGTCCGCGCTCGGCAGCGAGAGTCAAAGCTTCTTCAAGGGTCAGGATGCCTGCGATGCATGCAGCCACATATTCTCCCAGGCTGTGACCCAGGACCATCGAGGGACGCACGCCCCACGACTGCCACATCATTGCCAGGGAGTATTCAAAGGCGAAGAGCGCTGGCTGCGTCCAGGTCGTATCGTCGATTGACTCGCGCGGAACAGCAGGATCGCCGAAGACGACAGCCGAGAGTCGATGCTTTCTACCGGTGAGCGCCCGATCGCACCTGTCCATTGCGGACCGGAAGGCTGCATTTCGCTCATAGAAAGTTCGACCCATCCCCGAATACTGCGAACCCTGCCCGGTAAATAAGAACGCCAGGGGAGGAGCTTTATAGCCCGCCGCGAAGCGATAGCTCGACGACTGCTCCACTTTCCCGGAACTGATCTGTTCAAACTGGGCTGCTGCATCTTCGACAGAGCGTGCAATCACAGCTACGCGATGCTGAAAGGTTGTGCGGCAGGCGTTCGCCGTATATCCGAAGTCGCCCAGAGAAACCGCCGGGTTATCTCTCAGAAAACGTGCATATCGTCCACAAAGCGCGGTCAGTGCTGTTGGCGTCTTGGCCGAAACGGTGATCAGCTCCACGGCAAACGCCGGTCCGCTTTCTGCCTGTTCCACCAGTGGCGGCTCTTCAAGAACCAGATGGCAGTTCGTGCCGCTGAATCCGAAAGAGTTGACACCTGCCACGCGTGGACGCTGCGAGCGCGACCAGCGTTTAGAAGTTATCGGAATCTCGAATGGCAATCCCAGTAAGGCTTCGTTCTGATTGTCCGCGGAAAGATGCAAATGGGGGGGGAGCGACTCATGCTGGAAAGCCAGCAAGACTTTCATCACGCCGGTCACTCCTGCGGCAGCTTCCAGATGGCCGACATTTGTCTTCACCGAGCCCAGCAAGAGAGGGTTCGCCGCATCGTGTTCCTTGCCGAAGACATGCCCCAACGCGCCCAGTTCGATAGCGTCGCCAAGGACCGTGCCTGTTCCGTGTGCTTCCACATAATCAACTTGTCCGGGTTTCAATCTCGCTTGTGACAGCGCGGTCTGAATCACCGCTTCCTGCGCCGGCCCGTTCGGAGCCGTCAATCCACTGCTCTTTCCGTCATGATTGATAGCCGTGCCGCGAATCAGCCCGAGAATACGGTCGCCATCCGCACGAGCATCCGAAAGCCGTTTCAGCACCAGCATTCCGCACCCTTCCGCTCGGCCGAAACCGTCCGCCTGGCGAGAGAAGGCTTTGCATCGCCCATCGGGAGCGAGCATGTGCGCTTGTGAGAGAAGGATCAGGCCCTCCGCGAGCAGGAATAGATTTACGCCGCCAGCCAGTGCCCGGTTGCACTCGTTCGTGCGCAGACTTTGGCAGGCGAGATGAATGGCTACCGCCGAAGCTGAACATGCCGTGTCGACGGTAAGGTTTGGACCCGTCACACCCAGGTAGTGCGAAAGCCTGCCGGATAGCATCGAGTTCGCGATCCCGGAGCCGGCATAGGCGTTCAGGGTACGTTCATCGGCCTGCAGCACCAGATGCTGAAAGTCACTGGAGCTGACACCCACATAAATCCCGGTCGCACTCTCTTCAATGGCTTCTCCTCGTTCGCCCGCGTTTTCAAGTGCCTCCCACGTAACCTCGAGCAGCATTCGCTGCTGTGGATCGATCCCCGTAGCCTCGCGAGGTGAAATTCCGAAGAAGGCAGCGTCAAACAGATCGATGCCGCGAAGCATGCTCGCGTTCGTCGTGATCGATTTGCCTGGCGTATCCAACTGCGGGTCGTAGAATGCATCGGCGTCCCATCGTTCGATCGGAACCTTCGCAGCCGTATCCTTGCCGCTCTCCAGAACCCGCCAAAATTCCTCCGGAGTGGTCGCGCCTCCGGGCATCCGGCAGGCCATACCGATGACCGCAATCGGCTCGGGGACACTGTTCTCCCGCGCCGCCAGGCGACGTTCCAGTTCTGCCGCCAACAGCGCCAGCCGCTTCGGGGAGAGGCTCTGGATGCGCTCCAGAAATGCGTTCGATGCTTCGTCACTTCGCAATGCCATTTCCTCCCTATGTGCTCTCAGTAAGCACCTTTCCCCAGAATCGAATCCACCTCTTCATCTGACAGCTGCTCAATCTCATCGAGAATGCTCAGCGTTTCTATCTCGTCATCCGGCTCCGGCGCGATGGAGAGAGTTACCATGGCGGTCTCCTCCCGCAAGACATTCGGGAAAAGCTCCTCCTCCAGGAACCGGGCCAACTTGCGCAAGGTTGGATAATCAAAAAGCAGCGTCGAAGGCAGCCTCCGCTCCAAAATCGTGGACAAGCTGTTGCGTAATTCGATCGCCAGCAGAGAGTCCATCCCGAGATCGTTAAAGGTCACTTCCGGATCGATCTCGTCAGATGGGCGCAGATCCAGCGTTCGGCGCACGACATCTTCAATAACGCGTTGCAGCGTATCGCGCCGCGCGGATGCAGGAGACGCGAGTATCTCCGAAAGGACGCGGCCGGCTTGCAATGCTCGTGCATCAGCCGAAGGCTGAGATTTGCCGCCGGAGCGAGCCGCCGGGAGCCCCTGCCGAAGCTTGCCTGCGGACGCGACCTCTTCGATCCGTTCCGCATAAAAGCTACGCTGCGAACTCGGAACCTGCTCCAGATAGATGGGCCACTGTATCGAGGCAATGGCCAGGCGCGACTCTCCGGTGCGCAGCGCAGAGATGAGCGCAGTAAACGCATCCTGCGGCCGCATACTCTCCATGCCTGCCCGTGCCAGGTACCGCTGCATGGTCGCCCCCGCAGCCATACCGCTCTCGCCCCAGGCACCCCAATCCACACAAAGCGCAGACAGCCCCTCCGTCCTGCGATGCATTGCGAGCCCGTCGAGAAACGCATTTGCGGCACTGTAGTTCGCCTGTCCTCGTGAACCCGCAACCGATGCCCACGAAGAAAAGAGCACGAAGAACTCAGGCCGCAACTCGCGTGTCAGCACATGCAGATTCCAACTGCCTTCCACCTTCGGGTTCATCACCCTGGCGAACCGCTCCCAGTACTGCTCGGCGAGCGCTCCATCGTCGATTACGCCGGCACAGTGCCACACTCCTCGCAGCGATGCTCCCGCTTCGGCTACCATGCGTTGTGCAGATGCGAACTCCGCCACATCCCCCTGCACCACGCGCACCTTCGCTCCAGAAATCTCCATCTGCCTAATTACTGCGAGCGCTTCTCCCGATGGCTGCTGCCTTCCGGCGAGGACGAGATCGCGGGCGCCCTGCTCTACCAGCCACTCCGCCAGCCTTAGCCCAATGCCGCGCAAGCCGCCCGTGATCAGATGTGCGCCCCCGGCGAAGTCCACCACCGCGGAACGGATCACCAGCCGGCCGATATGCTTTGCAGCGGCCATGTGGCGGAAAGCCTGCTTTGTCTCTCGTTCCTCGTAGACCGCCGACGGCAAGGCCGGTAGATCCCCTCGCGCAATCTCGTTCAATAGGGCCGTCAAGTGTTCGCGAATCCAGGGAGACCGTTCCTCGAACAGAACCGTGAGGTCGGCCACAATGTACTGGATACCCGGCCAGCGTCTTTCAATGGCGCCGGCTTCGCGGATGTCCGTCTTGCCCAGCTCGATAAATCGTCCGTTCGGTCGCAGGAGATCCAGTCCGGCGTCGATCGCTTCACCAGCCAATGAGTTCAGGACCACGTCTACGCCGCCAATGATCTGGTTGCGGAAATCCAGGCTGCGGGAGTCCAGGACATGTTCGATACCCAGGTTGCGGAGATACTCGCGCTTCTGGTCGCTTCCGGCTGTCGCGAATATCTCAGCCCCGGCACGCTGGCACAAATGCACTGCAGCCAAACCGACGCCTCCCGCCGCGGCGTGGATCAACACACGCTCTCCTTTCCGGATATGGGCAAACTCGTTCAAGCAGTAGTCGGAAGTGAGATACGCAACGGTCTGCGCCGCCGCCTGCTCGAAGGAAAGCTCATCGGGCTTGCGCACTGCGAGTGCATCCACGGTGACCACATGGCTCGCGAAGCATCCAGGAGCAATCGCGACTACGGGATCGCCTATCTTAAACGCGGTGACGGCAGCGCCAGTCCGCAAAATCACGCCACTGCAATCTGTTCCGATTGGTCCGGCGTGCTCCAGTAGGCCCGTCGCCTTCAGTACATCGCGGAAGTTGAGCGCGGTCGCTCGCACCTCAATTTCTATCTCATCGGGCTGCAGCGGCTGCCGTTCCACAGTCTCATACGTGAGCCCCTCGATGCCCGTCCCGAGTACAAGCCTTGTTGCCTGTTGCTCTCCGCGAGACATTTCAGAGAGCGGCACTCGCTCCAGCCGGGCTCCATATCGCTGGTCGGAGCGAAATGCCACGCGAAGATCATCTGCTTCCGACATGACTTCAGCGGCAATCTGTTCCGCTGAAAGACCGCTCTCGGTACTGCTTAAGTCGAGCAGGGTGCAACGCAACTCCGGAGCTTCCAATCCGATGGAAATCACTGCACCCGCCAAAGAACTCTGAATCAGGCTGATAGCGTCAGATGTCTCCGGTCGCACCGCGCATGCATCTTCCGTCACAACATAGACGCGTGGTGTGCGCTTCGTGGAGGCATCCAGCAGCCTATGCACAGTTTCGAGCAGCAATCGCACATGCTCTTCCGCTCGCTCGACGACATGGCCAATTTCGAGCGGAGTATCTTTCGCATCTTTCGATAAGAAACAGAGCACCACATCGGCCTCCGAAGACTGCAGTTGCGTGGCGTCTGCGAAGATCTGCACAGAAACACCTTTTTCGCGCAAAGATGCTGCTATTTCCGGCATTCTGCAAGAGCGCCCGATCAATATCGCGCGCTGGATCGCAGGCTGCCCCGTGATCTCAGCCGTCGCCACCTTCCACGCCAGACGGTAGAACCAGGAAGTGGTATCCACCTTTCCTGGAGTAAACCTGCGGAATAACATGTCGCGAACGACTGCCAGCACGCTGCCATTGGGATGTGCCACTGTCACATCCACGGCGAGGGTATCGGCGTCGGTCTGGCGGCTGCGGAGATGACTCCAGCAATACTCGCCAGGCTTTCCGTAGAGACGAATCTCTCCGACGTTCGAAGGCAGATACATATCCGCATCTGGACGCACCGCTGCGATCAACTGCAGGCAAGCATCCAGACGCCAAGGTGCGAATACATAGTTCTCTTCCGCAGCCCGCACGCCAACCTCGGCCAAGGCCTCATGCGTACTCGTCCACAACCGTTCAATCCCCTGGAATCGTGGGCCGAAGTTGGCTCCGTCGGTGGCGGCACTCGCATAGAATTCCGCAGCATCTCGCGGCTCGCCTAAACGAGTGCGAATCGCTTCGAGGTCCAGTCGATCCTCGACATGGTCTTTTCTGCTCTTGTCCTCCGAGCAAAGCCATCCCTCAGAGATCGGCAGCCAGCCGTCATCCGCATCCGCTACGTATGACTGCACATGGGTGCGCCCCTGGGCCTCGTTCCCTACAACCACCTGTATCGTGCTCGCGCCATCGACCACCAGCGGCCGGTGCAGCGCGATATCCTCCAGCATCGCTCCCGCGCCCAAAGCTTCCGCCCCAGCTTCGAGCATCAGTTCAATGTGTCCCGTCAGGGGAAAGACTGTGCGCCCGCCCATCACATGCTCGGAGATCCAACTGTTCGCGCCCTCAACCGACAGCTCGGTTTGAAACTGCGCGCCCACTCCGGCCACCGGTAGACGACTTCCAAGCAAAATCCGGCCTGTCGCTTCGCCCGCAATCTCGTTTCTGCGTCGTGGAGCTTCCACCCAATACCGCTCGCGTTGAAAGGGATAAGTCGGCAGGGCCACCTTGCGCCGACTAAGACCCCTCCTCCATGCATTCCAATCGACTGGGATGCCGTGGACAAACGCAACCGCGACTTCCTTTGCCAGAGACAACCATTCGTTATCGGTGGTGATACCCGCCGCAGGCAGTTCCAGCTTCCGCTGCGTCACTGCATCGCCTGCACGAACTCTGCCTCCGAAGACCGCATCCGATTCCAAACCCCTCTCGATCCAGTCCCTCAGAGAATCCGCGGCCGCCTCTTTATCGGCTGCAACAACCGCGAGGCGCTCGCCAAAGACCGCGCGGCCTGACGCAGCCGTGTGACAGATATCTCCCCAATCTTCCTCGGTGCGCTCCAGAAACTGCACATACCGCTCTGCAAGTTGACGCAGCGCGGTCGCGGTCCTGGCGGTAAGGACAAGCACTTCTGCGCGCCGCACCTCCGGGGCCGGCAGAGCGGCTTCTGCGAAGCCTTCCAGGACAACGTGCGCGTTCGTTCCACTGAACCCGAAGGAACTCACACCTGCAATCCGGCGACCCTCGATCGTGGGCCACGATTGCTGATCTGTCACGACCTCGAGCGGAAGCTCACCCCAGCGAACATGCGGGTTCAGACGATTCAATCGTGGCTGAGGAGGAATCTCTCCGTGTTGCAGGCTCAATACGACTTTGATGACTCCGACGATGCCTGCTGCGGCCTCCAGATGCCCGAGGTTCGCCTTCACCGATCCCAGCAGGAGCGGGTGCTCCCGCTTACGTCCTGCCCCGAAGACCGATCCTAATGCCTCAATCTCGATGGGATCGCCTAATGAAGTCCCAGTGCCGTGCGCTTCGACGTAACCAACCTGTCGCGCTTCCACCCGCGCATTCGCATGAGCCTGCCGCAACAATTCCTGCTGAGCCTGCCCGTTAGGCACGGTCAGTCCGCTCGCCGCGCCGTCGTGATTCACCGCCGAACCCAGCACTACTGCAAGAATGCGATCGCCGGATGCCTGGGCATCCCGCAGCCGTTTGAGAACCACTACACCGCAACCCTCTCCGCGCACGAAACCGTCCGCGGCCTCATCGAAGGTGTGGCAGAGACCCCGCGGAGAGAGCATGCCGGTTTCAGCGAAAGCGATAGGATACTCCGGCGAGAGGATCACGTTCACCCCCGCTGCCAGCGCTATCGAGCAATCATCGCGGCGGAGGGCGTCGCACGCCAGATGCAAACCCACCAGCGAAGAAGAGCAGGCTGTGTCGAGGGAAACACATGGCCCATTCAATCCGAGCACATAAGAGATTCGGCCTGCTGCAACACTCGATGCAATTCCCGATGCGAAGTGAGGACTGACCGTCCCCAAGCCGATTCCCGGCATTTGTAAATGCGCATAATCGTGCGTCGCGATGCCGAGGTAAACTCCGGTAGGAGACTGATACAACGAGAATGGGTCTACGCCAGCATCTTCAAGCGCTTCCCAGCATGTCTCCAGAAGCAGCCTCTGTTGCGGATCGATCCCGACCGCCTCACGTGGCGAGATACCGAAGTGCTGCGGATCGAAGCCGTCTATTTCGTCCAGAAGGCCGGCCCATCGCGCGGCCTCGGGCAACGGCACCTTACGGCCGACGGAAGTCAGCCGGCGCTCCATCCCATCGCTGACGGCGATTCCTTTTTCTTGCAGCAGCTTCCAGAAGCCTTCATATCCCTCACCGCCACCTGGAACACGGCATCCGATGCCTATGATGGCGACGGGCTCCGAGCGTTCCCGTTCAAGTTCATCCACGCGGGACTGCGCCGCTTGCAGAGCGAGAAAAGCCTGCTTCAATGGAGATAGTTGCGCTCCAGACTGCTCAGATTTGCCTGTCTGTGTCATCGCCTGCTCAACCTCTCACTCAGGAGCCGCTCCACATCCTCGTCCGTCATCTCGTTCAGCTCATCCAACGTCACCTGCGCAACTGACGGGAGATTCTGGACCTCCGCCTCGCTGCTCTGAATCTCCTCACGTCCGGGAGCTTCCGCTGCTCGCAGCAAAGCTTTGGCCAGTTCCCCAACCGTGCCCGTATCGAACGCAATGGTCGACGAAATCTGGGCTTCCAGTCCGAATACCTTGGCCAGCTCCGCCCGCAACTCGAGCGCGATCAAGGAATCCATTCCCAGGTCGCTCAACCGATCTCGAGGCGTCAGTTCTTCGGCCCGCTGGGGCAGGTTAAAGACATGCTTGATTGTTGTCCGCACAAGATCGAGGACTGCTTGTTCGCGCTCATTCGGAGAGAGCGTGCGCAGTCTGTCGGTGACATCACGCCCGTCGATGCTGATCGGCTGCATCGGCTCGCTCGATCTCGACGCCGCAACATCCGCCACAAAGTTCTGGAACGTTGCATCGGAGTCGAGTTGACCTGCTTCTAGACTTCGCGCAATCAGGATGTGTTGGCCAACTGCGGAAGCGGGTGAATCCAATTCGGGAAGAGCCATCATCGATGAAAATCCGTTTGCTTCGAGGAGATTCCTCCACTGCTCGACGTGCAGCAACGGATGTTCCTGGCGTATGTCGTCTTCGAAGTGCTGCCAGCCTTCAATCAACCCAACACTCATATCAAAATGGCTATGATGCGTCGTGCATTCCAGCAGCACGAGGATTCCGCCCGGTGCCAGCAATCGCCGCACCCGCTCGAGCGCCAGGTTTAGATTGCGCGATGCGTGGATGACATTCGCCGCCACGACCACATCAAACTGCCCGGCGCCGATACCCTGCTCTTCGAGCGGACGATCGAGATCGAATAACGCATAGTGAACGAAAGGATATGCACCGAACCTTCGTTGCGCTCGGTTGAGAAAGAGCTCGGAGACGTCTGTGAACCAGTACTCGGCCTGCCCTGCAGGAAGCATTGGAAGAATCGCGGAAGTCGTTCCTCCGGTGCCGCCACCGATTTCCAATACGCGTGCGTTGCGTCTTTGTCCCAGACCTCGCGCGACCTGATTCACCGCGGCAGCGGCGATCGGATTCAGGAATCGTGCTTCTGGACCGGTTTCGTAGAGGCCCTCCGCGATGGAGAACGATCCTTGAGGAAACAGTGTCTCCAGCGAACTCTTTCTTCCCGTCAGCACATCACCGAGCAGGGCGCTGCACTGCCGCAGATACGCCAGCATCCCGGGATTGTTCCAAAGCTGTTGTTCGGTCTCGCTCCAGTGTCTTTCAAGCGATGCTGCACCAAAAGCCGCCGGTGCACGGAAGCGATCTCCTTCGGCCACCAACGCTCCGCTCGAAGCCAGGCCTTTGAGCCAACGCTGCACCAGCTTGCGATAGAGTGGCTGGAAACCACCCTGTGACAGCACATCGTCTGCACTCACAAGCTGCTGTTGTCGAAATGCTCCGGCTTCGGCCAGGACATTTTGCGCATGCGCCAACGTAAGTCGATGCAAGGTCGACCATCTCTCGGCATACGATCCTGGATCCCATCCAAGGGGTCCCTGACGGCTTTGCAGTTCAGCCGCAGCTACCGCACTTTGCCATATCCGCTCACGATCCATCTGCCGCTTCTTCTTCGGATCCGGGCCAAACCAATAGCGCATCTTGCGAAACGGATAGACAGGCAGCGCCACGCGCCGCTGTTCACCTGCCGCGAGCAGATCTTCCCAGCTCAACGACTCGCCCTGGATATACCGGACGAGCAACTGCATGGTCTTGTCTTTTGCAACGTCGGGAGCCGATTCTTTCGATACCAGCCCTGCGATACTCTCTCCTGCAAGCCACTGTTCCAGCATGGAAGCCGCTGACCTCGGATCCCGCGCTCGCAATGCCAGACGATGTTCCAGGCTGGCCCTGCCGGTGAAAGCGGTGAAACAGATATCCGAAAACCGCTCCGTGGTCTGTTCAAGGAACGCGGTATAGCTCTCCGCTTGTTTTCGCAGCGACTCCGGATGCGATGCCGAGATCACCAGGACCGCCTCGGCATCGTCGCGCCCAGCTTTCACATCTGCGGCAGGAGCGTCATCATCCGCAGAGGCAATAATTATGTGTGCGTTGGTTCCACTGAACCCAAATGAGCTCAGTCCCGCGTATCGAGTTCCACTGTCCGTTTGTGGCCATGGCGTCAGTGCCGTCGGCACCTTGATCGGCAGGTTTTTCCAGTCGATTTTCTGATTGGGCTCCTTGAAATGAAGATGCGGAGCGATTCCATGGCCTGGCTGCATGGTGAGCACCACTTTCATCAGCCCGGCCATCCCGGCTGCCGCTTCGGCGTGTCCCAGGTTCGTCTTCACCGAACCGATGTGTAGCGGAGTTCCGCCGTCGCGCCCAGTTCCATACACGGCAGACAATGCCTGCACTTCCATCGGATCACCCAGCGGCGTTCCGGTGCCGTGTGTTTCAACAAAACTAACCGCCGTCGGAGCCACCTGAGCATCGTCAAGCGCCGCCCGGATTACCGCTTCCTGCGCCGGGCCATTCGGGGCCGTAATGCCTGCACTCCGTCCGTCCTGGTTCACAGCCACGCCGACGATCTTCGCCAGAACAGGGTCGCCGTCGCGTTTCGCGTCGGCAAGCCGCCGTAGTATCACGACTCCGCAGCCTTCGCTCCGCACATAACCATCCGCCGAGGCATCGAAGGTTTTTGAGCGACCATGGGGAGAAAGCATCCGTGTGCGGGAGAAACTGACGCTGTACTCCGGTGTAAGGATGAGATTGGCGGCGCCGACTATGGCAAGATCGATCTCGCCTCGGCGCAGACTCTGCGTGGCCAGATCGAGCGCTACCAGCGATGAGGAACATGCCGTATCGACAACCATCGCTGGCCCGTGGGTACCTAGAAAATAGGAAATACGTCCCGCCGCAATGCTCAAAGTGCAGCCCACACTGGCATAAGCGTCGATCTCCCGCGGATCCCGCATTGTGTACCGCGCGTAGTCGCAGTTCGATAGACCGAGAAAGACACCGGCAGCGCTATTGAAGAGCGCCTTTGGATCAATTGCCGCTCGCTCCAAAGCCTCCCAGGTGAGTTCCAGTAGCATCCTTTGCTGCGGGTCCATGCTTGCTGCTTCGCGGGGATTGATTCCAAAGAACTCCGCATCGAATGCATCGATATCAGCCAGGAAGCCGCCTTGACCGTCGTACATGGTTCCCGCATGATCGGGATCCGTGTTCAGATACTCGCGGGCATCCCAGCGTTCGGCTGGCACTGTTCCGATGAGATCTTCGCCTTCCGCCAGCGCCTCCCAGAAGCGCTCCGGCGTCGTGATGCCGCCAGGAAACCGCATCGCCATGCCGACAATGGCAACTGGCTCATGCATGCCTCGTTTGCTTTTTTCCAGCTCCTCACGCAGATGCCGGATTTCGATCAGCGCCCGTTTCACCGGCGACAGCTCACCAGCGTTGGGCATATCGGCAGGCAACGGATTAACGTTTTGCAGCATGGACGGGCCTCTGCAGTTCTTCCAGCAGCAAGGCTTCCGCTTCGCTGTCAGTCAATTCATCGATCTGGTGCATCCATTCGCTGGCGGCGTCTGGTGCCTTTTGCGAACCAAACATTTCAGTCAAGAGATTCTCCCGCAACGCGCGCAGTGTCGGATAATCCAGCACCAGAGTCGGGGAAAGCTGACGCTCCAGCGAGACCTGCAACGTATTTCGTAGTTCCACGGCCATCAACGAATCCAGGCCAAGATCATGCAGCGCCGCATCCTCGTCCACCACGTTGTCAGTGGTCAGCGAAAGAATCTGCCTCGTCTGTTGCCGCAGATGTTCTGTCAATAGCGCACGCCGTTCTGAAGGCCCAGCCTGCTGCAGCAGCTTGGCAAAGCTGGCCTTTCGTTCCGCTTCGCTTTCCCGGGACGAAACAAGATTCTCGGCGAGCTTTGCTATGCGTATCGATGTATCCGTCAACCCAGAAAATAAGGCCGACGCATCCGCAGAACGCTGGCTTACGAATCGATTCCATGAGGCCACCGGCAGCACCGTCGCTTCGGCCTCGCCAGTCGTCAGCAATCTTTCCAGGGCGGCCGTTCCTTCCTCCGCAGTGATCCACCCGAAACCGAAGTCCGCCGGGTGCAAAGCTGCTGCCATCCCGGCACCCGCCCAGGGGCCCCACGCAATGCTGAGTGCGGGCAGACCACGGCCACGGCGATACGCTGCGAGTCCCCCGAGCATATTGTTCGCCGCGCTGTAATTGGCCTGACCTGGCATGCCGATCAGCGCAGTCGCGGAAGAGAACAGCACAAAAAAATCGAGCTTCAGACCGCGCGTCAGCAGATGCAGATTCCACGCGCCAGTCCACTTTGGCCGGGCCACCTCAACAAAGGAGGCAAAGCTCTGACCCAGGAGGCTATGATCGTCCAACACGCCGGCTGCATGCAATATGCCCTTGAGCGGCGCAGACTTTGGAATTTCTTCGAGTAGGGTCTTCAGCGCCGCCGCATCCGCAATATCGATTCGCGCAATGCGAACGTCCGCGCCTTTCGCTCGCAACGGAGCGATGACTGCTTCAGAGGTTGCATCGCCGCCTCTTCGCGACAGAAGTTGAAGATGCCTGGCTCCGCGACTTACCAGCCACTCCGCAAAACGCAGACCGACACCGCCAGTGCCGCCCGTGATCAAATACGTGGCCTCCGGGTCGATCACGATCGGATCAGGCACGACGCCTGGGCGCGTCACTGCGATTTTTCCCGTATGCCGCGCCTGCGCCATGAAACGAAACGCATCGCCCGGGTTATCGAATTCCTTCACCGGCAGCGGAGCGATCGCGCCCGATGCCAGCATCTCCAGCATCTCTCGCATGAGAGTGGGCACCAGCGACAAGTCGCGATTGGATTCGTCTGCCAGATCGTATTTGAAGTGCGTCACATCAGGACGCGCCAGCGCGATTTGCTCCTTAGTAAGCACATCGCGTTTGCCAACCTCGAGAAAGCAACCTGAAGGAGCGAGCACGTTAAGCGTGCTTTCCGCCAGCGCACCCGTCAATGAATTCAGCACCACATCGACGCCGCGGCCGCCCGTCAGTTGCATGACGCCGGCGGCGAATTCGTTCGTCCGCGACGGAAGCACATGCGAGATCCCGAGCGACCGCAGGTACGCACGCTTTTCCTCGCTGCCTGCCGTCGCATAAATCTCGGCACCCCGCGCACGCGCCACTTGAACAGCTGCGAGCCCGAGTCCCCCGGCAGCGGAATGGATCAGAATCGTTTGGCCTTTATGAATCCGGGCAAGTCGATCGAGCCCCAGCAGCGCCGTCAGATAGACCACCGGCAGCGCAGCCGCCCGCGCGAACGTCAGAGATGCTGGGATATGCGCCGCATTCCGCGCAGGAACTGTGACAAAGGTCTTGAAGCTGCCGAGCGCGAAGGCAAATACTCGATCGCCGGCGCGGAAACCGCTGCGCTCTCCCGCGCGCAGCACCACACCCGCACACTCTCCGCCCAGGTGCTGGGGGAAGCCCGGCAGCATCCCCAGCGTATTCATCACGTCGCGGAAGTTGACGCCGTGCGCCCGTACGTCGATCTCAATCTCGTCTGCTTCTGGGGGGATGCGCGGAACAACCACCGAAAGCAGGTCTTCGATCACTCCATTCGTCGATGGCCGGATCTCTATGTTCTCCGGCATTACTGTCTCGGGGTGAACTGGGATCCGCTCGACGAGGCGCGGCTTCCACGCGGCACCGTTTCTCCACGCAATCTCCGGCTCCTTTGTGCCGCCGATGATCCGCAGCAAATCCTCCGCTGCGCCATGGTCATCAATGTCGACTGCATGTGTACGTAGCTCAGGGAATTCCATTGCCGCGGTTCGCCGCAATGCCCCAATAGCGCGGCCGGCAACAGAGATCCTTCCCTGCGACGCGCCAACCTGCTGCGCATTCTGGGTGACAAACCAGACGCCGGATGCAGGGTTGACCTGCTCTCGCACCAGCGCCTGCAGAAGCGACAGCGCATGTTTGTACACATAGAGTTCTTCCGGCCGCTCCGTTGCGTCGTCGTTCAGGAACCGGGATCCGCTGGCAAAGATCACTCCGGTAAACGGTCCGGATTCAGCGGCTGCTTTGCGCAGAAGCTGCGCGACATCCCACTGCTGATCAAGGCTCGCAGCATCGCTCGCCTCCTGCGGCGCTGCGACAACAGAACAGATTGCGCCCCGATTTCTAAGCTGCTGCGCCACCTTATCGGCGAAGGTCTTATGGTCATTCACCAGCAGCCAATGACCACTCAACATTGCGGGAGTTGCGCTAAGTTCGGCAGGCAGCCAATCCACGCCATAGATTCTGGTCTTCGATTGCCCCGCGGCGCGTTTGCGCAACCGCAATTTCTCAATCCGCGCCAACACGCTGCCGTCCGGCTGCATCAACAGAACATCGGCGCTCCATGTATTTTCATCGACCCGGATGATACGAACATGGCTCCAACACCGTTCGGCCGGAGATGCATACTTCCTGAATGCGCCTACGCTCAACGGCAGGTACATATCTGCGCCCCCTGCGAGCACACCTGCCACCTGCAGACACGCGTCGAGCCGCCATGGGGCGAATTCATACATCGTCTCGTCTCTCGTGAGCTGAATCTCGCCCAGGGCCTCACCCTCCCCAACCCACAGCGCCGCCAACCCACGGAATGCAGATCCGAACCGGATCCCTCGTTCCGCCATCTCCGCATAGAATTCGGTTGTGTCTTTCCGCTGCATCCTTGACTGAAGAGCGCCAATATTCATTGGCTCCCTCGGCGCTACTTCCTCATCGGAGGAACGAATCCAACACTCCGACACGGTCTCCCACCCGTCTGCATCGCTTTCGGCATAAATGCGGACGCGGTTCCGCCCTGCCAGCGATGGTTCGACTACCGTCTGCACGGCACGCTCGGAATCGACGATGAGCGGCGTTTGCAGAATGATGTCTTCCAAGGCGATTTCCCGCGAACCTGTGACCTCTATTGCAGCTTCGAGCATCAACTCCAGGTGCGCTGTCGCCGGAAATACCGGCCGTCCTTCCACCACATGCTCAGCGATCCAGCCCATCGGTCCCATGAGTGACAGCTCCGTTTCAAACTGTCCTTGCACGCCGGCCGCCCGCAGTTGCTGCCCCAACAAAGGACGTCCTGTCGCTCTACCAGCGCTTTCCCGCTTTGTGATCTGCGGCTCGATCCAAAAACGCTCTCGCTGGAATGCGTACGTCGGCAGCGATACCCGACGATGCTTCAGCCCGTCTTCCCAGCCCTTCCAGTCGATGCGCACACCGTGAACGAACAGCTCGGCAACGGCATCGGCCAACTCACGCCAGTCGGCATGATTTGCCACTCGCACTGTCGGCAGAGCTACCTCTGCCGGGCCCATCACCACCGCCAGAGTGATTCCCGCGGCCGCCACCTCAGCCGCCAGACTCGGGTGGTCAATAGCGACCACTGCTGGGTCCAGGCCCCAGCTCCTCCACTTCGACTCCCAGCCCTCTCTGCGCGCCGCATCGGTCTTGAAAACCTCTCCGGCCAGCCCGTCGAAATCTTGAAGCGCATCGCCAAAAATCAGGCCAACGCGCACGCGCTCGCCCGGCCGCACTTTGCCGCGATGGATTCCCGTTGCGCTTGACTCATTCCCCAGCCAGCTCTTTAGCTGATTTAGGGCATCAGACTTGTCCTTGGCCACAATCGCCAGCCGCTCTCCAAAGGCCGCGCGCCCTGTCGCCGCTGAATGGCAAATCTCTCCCCAACTCGCTTCACTCTGCTCCAGAAACTCCGCATAACGCGCCGCCAGTTCCGGCAAGGCAGCAGGTGTACGCCCACTCACCACGAGTATTTCCGCGGGTCGAGTGCGCGTTTCCTGGACCCGTTTGTCTTCGATCCCTTCGACAATCGCATGCGCATTCGTGCCGCTGAAGCCAAACGAACTCACACCGGCGATGCGGCGTCCCTCGATCGCCTCCCATGACTGCACCTCCGTCGCAACTGCCAGCGGCAATTCGTGCCAGGGCACGCGGGATGTCCGCTTCTCCGCATATATCTGGGGAGGCACTTGTTGGTGCCGTAATCCCATCAGGACCTTTATCAGTCCGGTGACTCCGGCTGCCGATTCAAGATGCCCTAGATTGGTTTTGACCGAACCAAGCAACACGGGTTTGTCGCGCTTCTTGCCTTCACTGAAGACCGCTCCCAGGGCCTGCGCTTCGATCGGGTCGCCCAGCGCGGTTCCTGTTCCGTGCGCCTCGACATATGCCACCTGCCAGGGCTCGACGCCTGCATTCTTCAACGCGCGCCGTACCAGCTCCTGCTGCGCCACGCCGTTCGGCACCGTCAATCCGCTTGATGCGCCGTCCTGGTTCACCGCGGAACCTAGAATCAGCCCCAGAACGCGATCTCCGTCCGCTTCAGCGTCCCGCAGGCGTTTCAGAATGACGACTCCGCATCCTTCCGAACGCACGAAGCCGTCCGCTCCCTCATCAAACGCACGGCATGCGCCCCGCGGGGACAACATGCCCCACTGCGACGCCATAATAAGGATCGAAGTCGTCGCCAGCAGGTTGACTCCGCCTGCAATGGCGAGGCTCGTCTCCTTTTGAATAAGGCTGCGGCAGGCACGATCGATCGCCACCAGCGATGAGGAGCAGGCCGTATCGATAGCCATGCTCGGTCCCTGTATCCCATAGAAGTAAGAGAGGCGTCCGTTCGCGGCATTCAGAGCCGAGCCCTGCATGAAGTGCGCCGCCAGACCTTCCTTCGGAACGCAGTTCTGATAGTGCTGCGAATATTCCGTCAGGCTGATCCCGACAAACACACCCGCATCCTGTCCTGCAAGGCTCTTGGGATCGATGCCCGCGTCTTCCAGTGCTTCCCAGCTCGCTTCCAGCAACAAGCGCTGTTGCGGGTCGGCGCTGAGGGCCTCGCGTGGAGATATTCCAAAAAACTCCGCATCGAAGTCGCCTGGGTTGCTCAGCATTCCTGCCCAGTGGCTGCACGTCTTTCCTGGCACTTGCGGATGCGCATCGAAGACCTGCCGGAGATCGATCCTCTCCTGTGGAATCTCCGCGACAACATTGCGTTTTTCCTTGAGCAGCTTCCAGAATGCTTCCGGACTATTCACTCCACCAGGAATGCGGCACGCCATACCGACAATGGCAATCGGCTCGTGCCGCTCCTGCTCCAACTCTTCGACGCGGCGACGCAACGACCGCAGAGCGAGCAGCATCTGCTTTTCCTGGGTCAGCGCCTTCATCTCTTCCGCCATCTTCAGTGCACCCCAAGCTTTCGGATTGCCGCCAGTTCAACCTCAAGCGCTTGATCCATCTCCGCATCGCTCATGCCGACGATCGACGCCATCTCCTCGTCGTCCAATCCGGGCTCTCCATCCGGCAGACCTTCCGCCTGCGGCAATGCATCGACCGTGCCGAATAACTTCTCATCCAGAAATGCTGCCAGCGCAGTCAGCGTTGGATAGTCCAGCACCAGCGTCGAAGACAATGTCACACCAAGCAGGAATTGCAGCCTGTTCTGCAACGTCACCGTCATGAGCGAATCCATGCCCATGTCCGCAAGTCCGCGTTGATCATCCAGCGGCTCATCTTGCGGCATGCCAAAGACTGACTTCGCTTCCACGCTAACCAGCATGAGCAATCGTTCGACGCGATCCTTTGGAGCGAGTCTCTTCAATTCACTAAACCAGGCAGCTTCGTCTTTTTGCTCTTCGGACTTCTGCTCCGACGCGCGGTGATGCACCACCTCAGCAACGAAAGCATCCCTGCCTTGCACCGTCAGCGCGGGACCGAGTATGGTCCAGTCGATCGCCGCGACGACACCGTGACCCACGCCGCACGCCATCAATCGACCCAGCGCGTCGAGCGCTCTCCCCGACGGCATGGGAATAAATCCGGAGCGGGCGATCAACTCCCGCTGATCATGGTCGGCGGTTGGCTCCCATAACCCCCACTCCACGCTCAATGCGGCCAGTCCGGCTGCTTTGCGATCTGCCGCCAGCGTGTTTAGGCAACTGTTGGCGGCGGCATAGAGCGAAGCATTGCGCGATCCAATAGAGACGGCAGCCGAAGAAAACATGACAAAGAAATCCAGATTGCAGTCTCGCGACAGGCGATCCAGCAAGCTCGCACCTTCCACCTTGGCGCGGAAAGCAAGCTCCACATCCTTCGAAGAGGTCTCGGATACCGACGCGAACAACATAGCTGCAGCCGCATGAACCAACCCGCGCAGAGGTGGCCCGTTCTGGGCGATGTCTTTGAAGAGATCCCGCAGCTGCGTCTCGTCGGAAACATCGCACGACTCAGCACGCACCACGACTCCCCTCGAACGCAACGCCTGCAGCCGCTCCATGAGTCTCGGATTGTGCATTTCTTCGGGCTTGCGGCGGCCCACCAACACCAGATTCTGTGCGCCATGGTCAGCTAGCCATTCGGCAATGTCGAAACCAATGCCGCCAAAAGCGCCCGTGACCAGATAGCAGCCATCCTGCCGCAGCTGTGGCGTTTGGCTTACCCCCGTAGACGCAACACGCCTGAGTCGTGGAATAAAGCGGACGCCATTTCGCAGAACAACACGATCTTCACCGCTATCTCGAACGATCTCGCCGACAACCCCTTCCGCGTCTGCCTCATTCGCTCGATCTACGTCAATCACGCCACCGGCAAGACGTGGATGCTCAAGACCGAAACCGCGAGCGAATCCCCAAAGCGCCGCCTGTTCCCATGCACCAGGCGCGGAGGACGTGTTGACCGTCTGCGCCCCTTGCGTAACGAACCAGAGTTTGAGATCAGCGTTGCTCTTGATCACGTTCTGAGCGAGAGCCAGCGCATCTTTTGTAGACGCTGCGGCGCCTCGCTTGTCGGCAACCATGACGACATATCCAGGATGGATATTCTCCGCAGCAAGCTGTCGAAAGAAATCATCCGCTCCCCGCTCTATCGTCCCAGTCAGAATGTAGTGATCCTGCGAAGTTCGCCGATGCTCAGGACCGCTGGTAACAACCAGAGCGCCGTCACCGCGTTGCCGGATCGTCTCGGCAAGCGTATGGACGAATCCGGAACTATCCCCGAAGAGCAACCAGACCGCTCGCCGGTTTCTCTGGCCTTCTCCTGCCTCCAGTGGTCGTGTCGTCCATTCCACCTCGTAAAACCAGTCGTCGGGTGCCTTGCCGGCATCCTGTGACCGAACAGGGAGAACGTTGTTTGCCAACCAGTACTGCCGTCCCTGAAAGGGGTACTGCGGCAGGCTGACAGTGTTGCGAACATCTGGAAGGATTTCCTTCCATGCGATATCCGCGCCCTGCTCATATTCGCTTGCCAATTGATGCAGATGGCCTGCTGGATCGACGGCGGCATCCACGACGGGTCGCTCGTCCCGCTGCTGGGAATTTACTGAGAGTTTCTTTGCGTGGTTCGCTCTGGCGCGCAAAGCAGCAGCCATCTCGGGTCCATCCGAAGCAACAGCGGCGATGCGATAGCGATGGTGTGTGCGGCGCATGGTACTCGTATGGCCAATGTCGGCAAGCTCTTGTCTGGTTACGATCGCAACTCGCTCCGCGTAAGCTTCTGCCAATGCATGCAGCGCATCCTGCGTCTCCGCCGAAACGGCAACCAGCACGGGGAGCTTCGGCCCAGATGCTGCTGCCGCCGGTTGCTCAGGAGCCTCTTCGAGCACCACATGGGCATTCGTTCCCGACCAGCCGAAGGAACTGATGCTGCTGAATCTACGTCCGTGTCTGGCCCACGGTTCGCCGCGCTTCGGAATAGTCAGCCTTGATCCATCCAGAACCAGGTGGGGGTTCAGCTCTTCCAGATGGGCTACCGGTGGGAGATAGCCATGCTGCATCACCAACACCGTTTTGATCAGTCCCGCGATTCCTGCGGCGCCCTCCAGATGTCCGATGTTCGCCTTCACGGAACCCAGCACACATGGGGTGCTTCTCTTTTCTTTAACCATGACTTCGGCGATTGCTTCCACTTCGATCGGATCGCCCAGCGCTGTACCCGTCCCGTGGGCTTCGAAATATCCGACCTCTGCCGGCGAGACTCCAGCTTCTTTTAAAGCGCGTTCGATCAGTCGCTGCTGTGCCAAACCGCTGGGGGCGGTCAGCCCATTGGTCCGTCCATCCTGGTTGATCGCCGAACCGCGAATCACCGCCAGAACGCGGTCCTGATTCCGCAGTGCATCGCTCAACCGTTTCAGAACGACGACCCCGCATCCTTCGCCGCGGCCGAAACCGTCTGCCCGGCTGTCAAATGTCTTGCTGCGCCCGTCATCTGCCAGCATCTGCAGCTGAGACATGGCGACACTCGTCCGTGGAGACAAAATCAGGTTCGTGCCCCCGACAACGGCAAGGCTGCAGTCTCCCGCGCGCAGACTACGGCAGGCGAGATGCACCGCTACGAGAGACGAGGAACAGGCCGTATCGATCACCATGCTCGGACCGCGCAAGTCGAGCCAGTACGCCAGGCGTCCGGCAATCACGTCGTGCGCGGTACCGGTCGCCGCATAGCCATCCAAAGTGGCTGGATCGTCGAACTGCATTGCGCCGTAATCCGCGCTGTGGCCGTGAACCCCAACAAAAACACCCGCATCACTTCCGCGAAGCTCCGTGCGTGTCATGCCGGCATCTTCCAGGGCATGCCATGCAGTCTCCAGAAAAATTCGCTGCTGTGGATCCATCCGGACCGCCTCGACCGGGGTCACGTCGAAGAACGCTGCATCGAAGCGCGCCACCTCGTCCAGAAAGGCGGCGCGGCGCATATTCGTCTTTCCCGGAGCAGGAGCCTTTGCATTGTAAAAAGCATCGTTGTCCCAGCGTTCGGGCGGAATATCTCGTACCGCATCGCGGCCCTCGGAAATCATCTTCCAGAAGGCATTCAAATCCTCACCCGCACCGGGAAACCTGCCCGCCATTCCAACAATGGCAATCGAATCCGGTGCAGTGCGGGCCTCCGCTCGGGCGAGCTTCTCCTTCAGATCGCGAATGACATTGCGCGCTCGCTCAAGCAGATCTTCGTGCTGTTGTCCCGTCGTCATACTCTTTGTTTATCCAGAAGCATCTCTGCTCCCGATAGCTCCGCCTCCAGCAAATCTGCTGCAGAACGACCGTCTGTACGGGCACCACTCACCGTCTTCTTTTTTTCCCGCTCGCCATTCTCTTCCTGCGCAGCCAGACGACCATTCAGGTATTCGGCAAGCGCTGCTACCGTGGGATAGTTCCAGGCGGTCCCCGCCGAAAGCGCGATGCCGAGCCCGCGCTCGATCCGGTTCCGCAATTCCAGAGCCATCAGTGAATTCACTCCGTGCGACTTGAGCGCTTGGTCCACCGCAATTCGCTCCACCTTTGCACGTAGCACCGCGGCGACCTGTTCACGAATCCACCGCGTCATGGCTTCGCCGCGCTCGCGGACAGCAAGCTCCTTCCAGGTTGCAAAAAACGGCACCGGCTTCGATTCCCGTTCCCCGACGGCCACCTCTGATAGTGGCGTTAGTGCCTGTGGCGTTTCCCGCAGGGCTGGCGCGACACCAACCGACTCAATCCAGAAACGCTCCCGCTGCCATGGGTAAGCCGGCAGCGTGACCAGATTCCCCGCCGGATAGAGTCCCTTCCAGCCAATCTCGGCTCCGTGTGCGTAGAGATTGCCCAGGGCGTGGAGCATAGCCTGCGTCTCCGGCTCCTCCCGGCGCGTGGACCCCACAGCCAGAACGTCTACGCCGCTCAACACCCCTGTTTGCTCAATAAAAGGCAACAGGATCGGATGCGGGCTGATTTCAACAAATGTGTCGCAGCCCTCCCCCAGCAGCAGCTCGGTCGCGGCGGCAAACTGCACCGTATCGCGTAGATTGCTCACCCAGTAGGCCGCGTCCATCTCTTCCCCGCGGATCATCGACCCACGCACGGTTGAACAGAGCGGCACCGATCCAGCCTGCGGTTTCAAATCGCGTAGCCCGACGCGCAATTCTTCTTTCAGAGGATCCATTTGCGGACTATGAGAAGCGACGTCGACACGCACGCGCCGGCAGAAGACCTCCAAGGACTCCAGGCGCTCGATAACCTCATCGATAGCATCCGGGTCACCGGACAGAACCGTGGATTGCCGGCTGTTTGAGACGGCGATGGAGACGCGCTGATCGAATCCTGCAATGGCCTGCTCGGCCTCCTTCCGCGACAGATCCACCACAGCCATCGCGCCCGTACCGGCTACGCGCATCATCAGCGCACTGCGACGACTGATCACGGTCACTGCATCCTGAAGCGACAGAATCCCCGCCACGTGGGCAGCGGCCACCTCCCCCATGCTGTGGCCGATCACCACCGAGGGAACCAGTCCCCAGGACTTCCATAACTCGGCAAGCGCGACCTGCATCGCAAAGAGGACCGGCTGCACGACATCGATCCGGGTCCATCTTCCGTCCGCAGCTTCGTCTTGAAGCTGATCCAGAACTGACCATCCTGCCTGCCGCTGTATCTCGCGATCGCATGCTTCCATTGCCGCGCGGAATACCGGCTCGGTCCTGAGCAGTTCCCGTCCCATCCCGATCCACTGCGAACCCTGCCCGGGGAAAACAAAGGCGACTTTGCGTTCGCGGACCACCCCGGCAGAACCTGCGTTCACAAAGGGGGAGGCCTCACCCAGCAGATAGTCTTCAAGCCTCTGCTGTATCTCCGTTGCATCGGCACCCACAACTGCGAGCCGGCTCGAAAGATGAGTTCTCCGTACCGCCGCCGTATAGCAAAGATCTCGCAGGCCGCTGTCGGGATCTTTTCCGGTCTTTAACTCTTTGACCTTCCCGACGATCGATTGCGCTCTCTCGCGGAGCGCCGCCTCGGAAGCTGCAGAGATAGGCAGTAGATAGGAAGCCCGCGGGGTGGCCTCTACCGAGACCGCCTTCGGAGCCTCTTCCAACACCACGTGAGCATTGGTTCCCGCTAAGGCGAGACCGTTTACCGCCGCCCGTCGTGGAGAATTGGCCGGCCTCTCCCAAATCGAGGCTTCCCGAGCAAGCGCAATTCCCGACGACGCCCATTCGATGGCAGGATTGGGTTGCTCCACATGTAAGGTCGGCGGGAACATTCCATGGCGGAGCGCGTGAATTGTCTTAATGATTCCCGCCACGCCTGCCGCTGATTCCGCATGCCCGATATTGGACTTCACGGAGCCAACCAGGCACGGGTCAGAAGCTCTATCCGCGCCACCAAAGACCGATGCGATAGCCGCCAGTTCTACCGGATCCCCTGCCCGCGAACCCGTCCCGTGCGCTTCTACATACTGAATACTCCCAGGTGAGATACCGGCATCGGCGATTGCTGCCAGCATCACCTGCCGCTCACCCGCGCCGCTCGGCAACGTAAGCGAACCGCTCGCCCGGCCACTGTTGGCGACAGCCGATCCAACGATCAATCCGAAAATGCTGTCGCCGTCGCGCTGAGCGTCGGAGAGTCGCTTCAAAACAACGATCCCCGCTCCCTCGCTGCGAACAATCCCATCCGCTCCGGCATCTCCGAATTTGCAGTGCCCATCCTTTGCCAGCATGCCGGCGTGGTTGAAGGCCTGCGTTTCCTCATGGCGAAAGATCAGATTGACGCCGCCCGCCAGCGCCATCGAGCTCTCTCCCGAGCGCAGGGAACGAACGGCGAGATGCACCGCGACCAGCGAAGCCGCACATGCCGCGTTCACTGACAGGTCCGGGCCTCGCAGATCGAACTGATAGGCAATACGGCCTGATGCGGCATAAGGCACCGCCCCGGTTACATTGAAGAAATCCGTCGTCGGCGAATTCGCGTTGGCATGAATTTCATAATCGTTTGTCCAGATGCCGACGAACACTCCGGTCTTGCTGCCCCGCAGCATCTCCAGGCTTTGTCCCGCATTTTCAATCGCTTCCCAGGCGACTTCCAGAAGCAGACGTTGCTGAGGATCCATCCATTCGGCTTCTCGCGGCGAGATCTGGAAGAAATTGGCATCGAAGGTATCGACGCTCCGTCAAAAAGCCGCCGCGCCGTGTCGGCGGCCGACCGGCTGTCCCCGCCTCCCGGTAAAATGCCTCGAGTTCCGCCGAGCGGCCGCCGGGAAAGTCAGTTGTGCAGTCCCGCCCCTCGCGAATCGCTTTCCACAGCTCATCGGCATCGGGAGCGCCAGGAAAGCGACTGCCAATGCCGATAATTGCAATGGGTTCCGGGGCAGTTCGCTCTGCGTTGCTCATTCAATATCCCGGTACTAATCCATCATCTCGGTAATGCAGGAACAATCCCCAAAAGTGGGCAGAGCCTGCGGTTGTGATCCGTGAAGGACTAAAAATGCGCCCTCGTCTCAAGGGCGAAACCTCACCTTCGAAGCTGGATACAGAGCTTCGAGCGAATCTCCAGGCCGCACGAGATAAGTTCGTATGCGGACCAAAAGCAAGAGTCTCAGTAATGAGTTGGGAGCGTAATGTCCCGGAACGGACGATCGAACCAATCAGCAAACTAAATCAATAACTTAGGGGAGTATTCTCTGGCGACAATTTGATCTTTTTGGGGTCGCTCAGCTAACTGCCGCTGAAAGAGGCATAACTGCCTCTGTCAGCGAGCCAAGCGTAGCGTATCTTGGCTCCAAAGAACAGCTCCAAATATGAGCCGCTCTGTCCCAAATCAGGGCGCCTTTCCAACGCCAACCCTCTCGAACGTGACAGGACAACGAAATGTTGTACGCTGAGCAGTCAAGATTGCAGTGAAAGTACACCCCGTTTCTCCTATGTCCTGCGATAGTCCACCGGCGAGTCCCTGGATTGCCCGTCCCCGCAAACGCCCGGAGGCATCTTTCCGCCTATTCTGCTTCCCCCGAGCAGGCGGGGGAGTCGCCTCCTTTCGCAACTGGCCGGAGGACTGCCACCCGGAGATTGAAGTTGCGCTGGTGCAACCTCCGGGACGGGAAAACCGCCTCCGCGAAACACCTTTGCACACCATGGAAAGCCTGGTTTCGTCCATTTGCGACGCCATCCCAGGATTTCTCGATCGACCGTATGCGCTATTCGGGCACAGCCTGGGTGCGAAAGTGGCCTTCGAAACCTCCAGGGAGCTTCGGCGGAGAGGGCTCCCCGAACCGGTGTGTTTCTTTGCCGCCGCGTCTGCCGGCCCGGCAGTGCCATGGACCCGCCCTCTGCTCCACTCACTCGGAGACCTCGAATTGCTTCAGGAAATCCAGCGACGCTATGGAGGGGTTCCGGACGTGATCCTCGCAGATCGGGAGCTATGGCCGTTCCTGGTACCGGCCCTCCGTGCCGACATCACCATTCTCGAAACCTACCGATACGCCGGAAACCCGCAGCTCGCCTGCCCGATCACATGTTTTTGTGGAACCGGCGATGCAATGACGCCGGAAGCGGAAGCCGCGGAGTGGCGGAAGCAGACTTCCGCCGAATTTCGGCTCCATATGCTCTCCGGCGATCATTTCTTTCCGCTTCAGGAGAGACCACAAATTCTGAGGCAAATTGCCGCAGATCTCAGCCTCCGCGACAACTGAAGCCACAGGCGCAAGTACTTGAATCCTTACGAAGATGTGCTCTCCCTAAATCGCTTTCTGGACAATGAATTACCGGCGGGCTGCATCGGCGAGGTACGGCCGATCAAGCCGGGAGACGAGCAGCGCCTGGCGGCAGTGGAAGCGGAGGGGCTTGAGCGAGCCGTGCTGTCAGTCAGGCGGGCAAGCGGTGCCGGACGCGACATCGCGCGGACCTTGTGCGGGAAACTGGGGGTTCCCATAGTGGGAATACCGCGGTCGCCCAGACGTTATCCCATCTGGCCGGCTGGTGTAACCGGATCCATCAGTCATGATGCCGATTTCGCAGCCGCGGTCATCGCGCCCGCCGACAGGTTCGGCGGCGTGGGTATTGATATCGAGCCTGCGGTGCCTCTTACGCCGGAGATCCGCAGTCTTGTGGGACAGCCAGACGAATGGGCCAGCTCCTCCAACTTCAACCTCTGCGATAAGGCTCTCTTCTGCATCAAGGAGGCCGTGTTCAAGGCGGTCTATCCACGCGACGGAATATTTTTGGATTTCCACGATGTGACTGTAGCGTTTGGGCCCCGAACCGCCACTATCTCGTATGGGGGCACAGTTCATTGGCGTATATTGAACTCGCCTCGAGTCCTTGCAATCGCATGGCTATGAGTGAGGCCGGCCCAAAAAAGGGGGCGGATACCACGGTTCGGCAGCAGGCTCTTTCTGCGACATTAGTAACATCAGTAACGTCTGCTCTCTTAATCCGTTCCATCGACGATCTGGTAACACTCCGCAGTACCGCTTGCCCCGAGAGTGTTACTCCCCCCCTACGGAAGTTCTGCTAAATTTCCGCTAGTGTCGGGCCTTGTATCGGAGTACAGATTTCGTTCATACTCCGGGCGATTTCCTGGCAAGATTCGAATTAGCCGAAGTGAGGAAGTTTAGTTAGTTAGCCGATTTTTCGTTCAAATTCTGAGCTCGTCATGCAGACCCGCCCAATCGTGGTTCGGCATATGGCTCAATTGCAAAACCTTGGAAGCGGCAGTATCGCGAGACGATCCATCAACGTTTTTGCACCGGAAGAGATGCCGGCCTTCGAGCCGACGTTTGATTATTTGACGCATGCGTGCCTTTCTAGTTTCCCTTCCATCGAGGGCCCTCAGAATGCCAGTGGGTGGAGTTTGAGCACCGAGCAATTGCTTTCCGAGCTGCGGACACTCGATATTCGACTCTCCGTCGATGGGGACCGTCTGCGCTGCAGTGCTCCCAAAGGGCGTCTCACCAGAGAACTCGAAGAGAAGATCGCTGCCCACAAGTTCGAACTCCTTTTCGCACTCCGTGAGCCTTTGCCGCAGAACTCTACCATTCCACGTCGCTCCGATCACGGAGCCGCCGTCCCTCTGTCTTTCGCCCAGGAGCGCTTCTGGTTTCTCCAGAGCCTCGATCCGGAGAGCACCGACTACAACATCACCGCCTTCCAGCGGGTGCTCGCACCGGTCGATGAGACGGCACTCGAATCCGCCTTCGATTCGATGCAGCAAAGACACGAGATACTGAGAACGAATTTCCTTGAATCTGACGGTTCCCTGACGCAAGTCGTTCATCAGAAGGTTTCACCGGAACTGACGATCCATGATCTCCGTCACCTCACGCCGTCAGAGCAGCCTGCAGCCATCCAATCCCTCCTGCGGCATCTCTCCAAGCAGCCATTCGATTTAGCGGAAGGGCCCCTGCTGCGGATCGCTCTGATTCGAGTCTCCGATCAGGATCAACGTATCGCTCTGACCATCCACCACATCATCTGCGATGCGTGGTCGATCGGTATCTTCTTCGCCGAACTGAAGTCTTCCTACGAGTCTTTCCTGCATGGCCGCCCGGGCCAGTCGCCACGGCTTCCCGTTCAATACCGCGACTACGCCCTGTGGGAACGCGAGCAGAACGCTTCCGGCATTCTGACGTCACAAATCGAATACTGGAAAAACAAGTTGCAAGGAGCCCCCCCGTATCTCGAGCTTCCTACCGATCGGGCGCGTTCCGCCTCCACCTCCTGGGAAGGAAACGCACATCTCTTCGAACTCGACCGAGTCGCTTCCGAATCCCTCAGGCTTCTTGCCCGCCGGGAAGGCGCCACCCCATTCATGGCGCTTCTGGCAATATTCAAGGCTGTACTTTCGCGGTACGCGAGGCAGAGCGACATTGTGGTTGGCACACCGGTGTCGACGCGTACCCACTCGGAGTTGGAACAGCTCATCGGCTGCTTCATTAACACGCATGCCCTGCGCACTGAGATTCCTGCAGGTTTGACTGCGAGGGAACTCCTTGCCCGCGTCCGAGTCACCGTTCTTGAGTCTCTCGGCAACGCCGACGTGCCTTTCGAAACCGTCATCGGCGAGATCGTTGCCGAACGCGATCTATCTCGTTCTCCGCTCTTTCAGACTGCGTTCATCCTGCAAAATACTCCGATGTCGTCGGACTATCAGGTGGTTGGCGGCGGCACGACGTTCGACATGACGCTGTACATGTGGGAGTCGAACGGTATCTATGGCGGCTGTCTCGAATACAACGCGAATCTGTTCCATCCGCAGACCATCGCCTGTTTCGCAGCATGTTTCGAAACCCTCGCGACGGAGATGGCTGCTCAACCGGACGCAGCGTTCGATCAGCTCCCACTCCTCACTACCGCTCAAGAGGCGGATTGGTTTGACAAGGACAATGGCCCACGGGTTCCCTATCCAGATATTTGTGCGCACGAATGGATAGAGCGCCAGGCTGAGGAAACTCCGGACGCCGTCGCGGTAACTTGTGGATCAGAACGATTGTCCTTCCGCGAATTGAGCATTCGTTCGAACCGCCTCGCGCATCGGCTGCGCAGCCTGGGCGTTGGACCTGACAGCCTGGTAGCCCTTTGTCTCGATCGTTCGCCAGACCTTGTTGTCGCCCCGCTCGCCGTCTGGAAGGCTGGCGGCGCCTACATTCCCCTTGATCCCGACTATCCCGATCACCGGCTCGCTTTCATGCTGGAGGATTCGGGCGCTGCCGTTCTCGTGACCGAAAGCCACCTGCTGAAGGCTCTGCCATCCAATCTTCCCAAACTGATCTGCCTGGATCGCGATCGCCAGTCGTTGGAGGAGGAAAGCACCGAAACCCCAACGGTCTCGACGACGCCCGATAACCTTGCCTACGTTATCTACACATCGGGCTCTACCGGAAAGCCCAAAGGCGTCGAGATCACACAACGCTCGCTGGTCAATTTTCTGTCGTCCATGCAGCGCGAACCCGGGATGACTTCGTCGGATCGACTCCTGGCCGTTACGACGTTTTCCTTCGACATAGCGGGCCTCGAGCTGTATCTGCCTCTGGTCAGCGGTGGACAGGTGATGATTGCACCACGCTCGGCAACTTTCGATGGAGCCGCCCTCGCCCGCCTGTTGAGCAATGAAGGCATCACCATGATGCAGGCCACGCCTGTGACATGGCGGCTGCTGCTGGAGGCCGGTTGGCACAGCACTCCGGGTCTTAAAATTCTGTGCGGTGGAGAGGCTCTGCCAGCGGATCTGGCCCAACAGTTGGCAGCTGCCGGGGCAGAAGTATGGAATTTGTACGGCCCCACAGAAACCACGATCTGGTCGACGATGCAGCGGATCGACGGGCAAAACAGGGGTGTGTCGATCGGCCGTCCTATCGCAAATACCCAAGTCTGCGTGCTGGACGAGCACAGCCATCCCTTGCCGCTGGGAGTGGCAGGGGAACTCTACATCGGGGGGGACGGGCTGGCGAAAGGTTACCTGCATCGACCGGAATTAACCTCCGAACGATTTGTCGAGAGCTCCTTTCATGCCGGCAAACGCCTCTATCGAACCGGTGATCTGGTGCGGAGATCGTTCGATGGGACGCTTGACTATATAGGACGAGTCGACAACCAGGTAAAAGTCCGCGGATTCCGGATTGAGCTGGGTGAAATTGAAGCAGCCCTGGAACGCCAGCCAGGAATCTCGCACGCCGTGGTGGTGGTCCGTGAGGATAATGCGGACGACCGGCGGCTGACGGCGTACGTAACGGCGCAGGAGCAAGCCGCTCCGGATTCCGCAGTACTTCGGAAGGCGCTGCTCTCTCTCTTGCCCGAATACATGGTTCCGGCGGCATTTGTGCAAGTCGATCGGTTCCCACTCACGCCCAACCGCAAGGTGGACCGCAAGGCCCTGCTGGCGCCCGAGTATCGGCCCGGCCGCGCAGATCTCGCAGGTGCCAGCGCCGTGGACGGGACTGCTCAGCAGACTCCGTGCGAGGAGGACGCATCCGCCGATCGTTACCTGCCGCCCAGCAATCACGTCGAGCTGGTGATGACGGATATCTGGCGCGATGTCCTTGGCGTCGACAAGGTCAGTGTGCTCGATAATTTCTTCGAGCTCGGAGGCCACTCACTTACGGCTGCGCGTCTCATCTCCCGGCTGCGATCCGCACTCGGCATGGATCTGCCACTGCGGTGCATTTTCATCGATCCAACCATTGCCTCCCTTGCAAGCCACATCTCCTACGACGGCGCCGCGCGTGGTTATCGATATACAAGCGAGATCCCCAAGTGGAACTGCTTGGTGCCGGCGCAGCCCAAGGGCACACGCACTCCTTTGTTCTTCGTAGGTGGCTATCAAAGCCCGGACGATACTTTGCTGGTGCTATCGCAATTGATTCCGAATCTCGGCATGGACCAGCCGGTGTTCGGCTTCAGGCCGCGCTGGATTGAAGACAATGGCGATGACTATGCCAGCGTTGAAGAAATGGCGCGTGAATTTCTGGCCGAGTTGCGCACGGTGCAACCCACGGGCCCTTATCTGTTAGGCGGTCATTGCGTTGGCGGTATCGCTGCTCTCGAAGTCGCCCGACTGCTTCTCCGCGAGGGTGAGGACGTCAGGTTGATGGTCTTACTCGATACCGAGCGGCCGAGTCTCATCCGCACCTTTTTGACTGATCTTCATTTCATACGGCGGAGAGTTCTGCATATCGCTACGGTCCTCTCCAAAATCATCCGTCCTGGCGAGGGGACCCGGAGCCAAATGATTCGCGACCTGACACGTCGCAAGCTGAAGATCGCGCCCTCCACAGAATCTATCGCGGATGACCGCTTTTATCAGGCCAAAGTCCGTTATCGGCGTCTGCTATACAGTCACACGTCCGAAAAATATGCAGGGCGCATTACCCTGCTTATCAATCAGAAACAGGCGCGGTACGACAAACACTTCGGCTGGACTGGCATTGCCCAGGATGGGCTCGAGGTTCACGCGCTCCCGGGAGATCACACCACGATACTGACGCAGTATGGAAAAGAAGTCGCGCAAGCGATTCTGCAATGTATCGACAACGCTCTTTCAGAACCTGATGTGCGGACACATCGAACCGAGGCTCATGCGTCCTGACCACATCGCACCATGGAACTGCCCGAGTCTTCAATGAAGATGGACCACAGCGAGCGCGAAGCATTTTTGCCCGATGACATGGCTTCGTCCGTGGCTCGCGAAAGTATGCCATCCGGGAACCCGCCCGTCGAAGAATCGCTTCCGCAGCACAGCGCACAATCGGAAAAAGCGCGTCCTCTGGTTTCCATCCTGATTCCCGCCCACAACGCTGAACAATGGATCGCGACAGCGATCCGCTCGGCCCTCGCCCAGACATGGGATCCTAAAGAAATCATCGTGGTGGATGACGGATCAAGCGATCGAACGCTCGAAATCGCTCGGCAGAATGTATCCGACATTGTTCATGTCTTCACTCAACCGAATCAGGGAGCTTCAGCCGCTCGTAACTATGCATTTTCGGCCTGCCGCGGAGATTACATTCAATGGCTCGACGCCGATGACATTCTCGCTCCGGACAAGATTGCGCGGCAGATGGCCTTGGTCGAAGAGGGTGTCGGCAATCGCACATTACTCTCATCCGAATGGGGAAAGTTTATGTATCGGAGTTCCCGCGCGCACTTCGCCCCAACCGCGCTGTGGGAGGACCTATCGCCCGTAGAGTGGCTGCTGCGCAAGCTGGGACGCAATCTATACATGCAGACGGCAACCTGGCTGGTAAGCAGAGAGTTGACCGTCGCCGCGGGTCCATGGGACACGCGATTGATGGGAGACGACGATGGAGAGTATTTCTGCCGCATCCTCCTGGCCAGTGACGGCGTGCGGTTTGTACCCGGGTCGCGGGTCTACTATCGCTGCTTCGGATACACCGGCCTGAGTTATCTCGGCGGCTCTCCGGAAAAGCTGACGGCGCACTGGACCTCGATGCAGTTGCATATGAAATATCTGCAATCGTTAGAACAAAGCGATCGTGTGAATGCCGCATGCCTGGAATATCTGCGGAACTCTCTGATCTACTTCTATCCCGAACGGCAGGACATCCTGGCAGTGGCCGAAAGCATGGCCGTAGAATTTGGCGACCAGCTTGGGGTGCCTAGGCTTTCATGGAAATATCTCTGGATACGGAAAGTCGTCGGCTGGCGGTTGGTGAAACCGTATCAACGCTTTATGAGAAGAACCAGATGGCGTATGGAAACGAGGTTTGACGCGTTGCTGTTTCACCTTCACGAACGGCGCATGCAGGAAATTGATCAAACTTCGGAAACCGCATTTCAGCGGACGAAAAAACCTACGGCGGCCTCCGATATGTGCAATGATCCGCTTGTGGAGCGGGGCGGCAATTCAACAAAAGCCGGCTGACCTCCTGCCGGCAGCGCTGCTGCAACTGCCATCGGCAGTATGGATCGACCACTCCCGAACCATCGATATCTCGCCTGCAATGAGACCTAGGGATATCTGTGGGCTCTACCAGCGGTAGACAATTAGCTTATCTGTGTAAAGCGTGTTGGAGCCGCTGGTTTTGCTGAAGCCATCGATCTGGAAATTGATAAGAAGATCTCCGGCGGCCCAGCCCAGGCTCAGCGCATCCGGACCAGTTGCATTCTGGAAGTCGGTGTATTGTCCATCCACTCCCACCCAGTCATAAGTCGCGTTACCGCTGCTGTCGCGGTGCGAAGCAATCTGAATATGGTGCCAGGTATTGGCGGACCACTTCATGGGATCGCAAGGGATGTTGGAGGCGTGCCAGTGCGGATGGCCGCTCGCCACGAGTGTGTATTCCCAGCTCTTGGAGTAAGTAGAGCATTGCGTGCCCAGGATGATGGTCTTGCCATCGGCTGTTACATCGTTCATATCCATCTCAAGGTTTGCTAATTGCGACGGATTGACCACATAGACATTCGCGTCATAGACAAAATGCGTGGCCACTTTATCGGTGGCGAACGACACGTGGTAGATCTCGCCGCCGCGCCCTGAGTAGGTCATATAGAACTCTCTCGCTGCGTTGTCGGAGGAGAAACCGGCTACCGGGTACACAGTCGAACCTTGGGAACTTCCCGGCGTGCCGCCATCATGGTTCCATTGCCACCTGGTTGAAGTGTTCAGGTCGCTGGAAGCGATAGCGTTCGACGGGATTCGAGTGGTCGTCGATGGGGCTATGAGAGTAACGACAATACTCTTTGCAATGGTGCTATCAGCTACGCTCGTTGCGGCGATGGTGATGGTCGAGACTTGCGAAGCTGTCGATGGAGCGGTGTAGAGCCCATTCGTGGAGATGGTGCCATTCGTAGCATTGCCGCCCACAACTCCATTGACGGCCCAGGTCACGCCGGTGTTGCTGCTGCCCGTCACCGTTGCAGTGTACGGGGATGTCGTTCCCAAGGTGACCGTCTTGGCCCCACTGAGGGTCAGGGTGATCGTGGGTACGGGCGCCGTCAGCGTGATAGTGATGCTCTGCGAAACGGACGTGTCCGCAGCACTGGTGGCAGTGATGGTGATCTTCGGGGACGGAGGAGCCGTCTGCGGCGCCGTATACAACCCCTTGGTGGAGATGGTTCCGACGGATCCCTCCCCTCCCGCCACCCCATCAACGCTCCAGGTCACACCGGTATTTGTGCTGCCGGTCACGGTCGCAACGTATTGCGATGTGTCTCCTAGGGTAACGCTCGTAGCTCCGCTCAAGGTCAGTGTTACCGTGCCACCGGTCGGAATGGGAGCAGCCAACGTGGCGGAAAGACTCTGTGAGACCGATGAATCCGCCTGGCTGGTCGCCGTGATAGTGACCTTTGGAGAATTCGACGTGGCCGGAGCTGCGTAGCTTCCCTTCGTTGAAATAATGCCAACTGTTACGTCGCCGCCGACAATGCCATTGACGCTCCAGATCACGCCGATATCCGAGTTGCCGGTCACCACTGCCGAGTATTGGGCTGAAGTACCCAGAGTGACCGTCGTGGGACCACTGAGTGCTAGCGTTACAGACGGATCGCCGCCGCCCGTGCCCTGAGGCGATGCCAGCGTGACGTTGAGGCTATTCGAAACAGAGGGATCAGCAACACTTGTTGCCTTGACGGTGACCTTTGATGAGGGAGGTTCGACGGCGGGAGCCTTATATTTTCCGCTTTTGGAGACAGTGCCGATGGTAGAGTTGCCACCGGTAACACCGTTGACGCTCCAGACCACAGAAGTGTTCGAGTTACCAGTTACGGTCGCAGAGTATTGTGCAGATGCCCCCAGCGCGACAGTCGTGGGCCCGTTGAGAGTGAGCACCACGCTGGGATCGCCGCCGCCCGTAGACCCGGACGGCGCCGACAGGGCGACACTGAGACTCTGGGAAACAGTGGAATCGGCCTTGCTTGTCGCTGTGATTGTGACGTTCGATGAATTTGGTGCAGCTGATGGAGCCGTGTAACGCCCTCTTGTAGAGATCGTGCCAACGGTAGAATTGCCGCCGATCATACCGTCGACGCTCCAGGTCACAGCCGTGTTCGAGTTTCCAGTTACGGTCGCAGAATAACGTGCCGACGTACCCAACGTGACAGACGTCGGTCCGCTCAGGACGACGACTACAGGATCAACTTGAGGCGGTGCCGAGAACGTAACATTGAGACTCCTCGAAACAGAGGGAGCGGCTACGCTTGTCGCCGTTATCGTCACTGCCGAAGATGCTGGTATGGATATGGGTGCCGAATAGTCTCCGTTCGGAGAGATAGTGCCCACGGTGGAATCACCGCCGACACCCCCGTTGACGCTCCAGATCACGGAAACATTCGAGCTGCCTTGAACGGTCGCCTTGTAATGCGAGGTAGTTCCGGGCGTAACGCTGATCGGCCCACGAAGGTCGAGGGTGACACTGGAAACCTGCGGTGCCGAGAGGGCAACGGTAAGGCTTTGGGAGACGTAGGGATCGGCAACACTTGTCGCTGTGATGATGATTGTAGAAGATCCGGACGCCTCATCGGGGGCAGAGTAGAGTCCGTTCGTCGAAATCGAGCCTACCGCATCGCCTCCCCCTTCAATTCCATTGACACTCCAGATCACACTGGTGTCTGTGCTTCCTGTTACAGCCGCGGTGTACTGCGATTTTGTCCCAAGCGAAACGCTGGTTGCGCCGCTTAGAGCCACTGTCACCGAGCCGGCGCCGCTGCTGATGATCGGTGGGGTCGGCGGTTCTCCAAGCGCAACTAACTTGCTCTGCGACACAGAGGGATCGGCAACACTGGTAGCAGCAATTGTGACATCAAGAATCTCCGAGCTGGTTGCGGGTGCGGTGTAGAGGCCGCTTGCAGAAATTGAACCGACTGAGGTATTTCCACCCGCCACGCCATTCACACTCCAGGTTGCACTGGTGTTAGTGCTTCCGATAATAGTTGCGGTGTATTGCGACGTGGTGCCCAATGTAACGGTGGCTGCTCCATTCAAGGCCAGCGTCACGGGCGTGTTGACGGTGGTGGGCGGCGGTACGGCGAGTGCTACCGGAAGACTCTTCGATACGGTGGGGGTGGCAACGCTCGTCGCCGTGATCGTTATATTCGGAGACTGCGGCGCACTTGCCGGCGCGACATAAAGGCCCTGTGCAGAGATCGAACCTGCCACGGCGCTCCCTCCGGCCACTCCATTCACGCTCCAGGTCACGGTATTGTCGGAGCTTCCGGTCACCGTCGCGGCATATTGCGATTTGCCACCCAGCATCACGGTGCCAGGACCTGTCAGTGTGATCGACACCGCGCCGTCGCCGCTTCCAAAGAGGGCAGGATTGCTGACGACAAGCCCGCAAGCTGTCAGGAGCCACACGAAGAGGGTGCTAAAAATTGCGCAGATTAGGGGACGCCAGGCGACGCGCATTCTCTCGTCCTCAGCCACTGTGAATTGCCAAAAAATGCGACACGAGACAGGCTCGTTTCGCAGGCTAGTTATCCGGCAGGGACTGAAGAGAAGAAGAACCCAGCAATTTGAAGGAACCGCTCACCTTCTGCCGGGCGTCTGTCGCACCCATTACGGGAAGGTTCATGTCTTTTGTAATGACGCTAGTTCCATAAGGGCATCCCACTTCCGCAGGCGAGGATTTCCACAAAAGGCATCTTGACAAGAAATTGCATCCAATGCGTTTTCTAGAATAGATAGATAGGGTTAATAGTGCTGCCAACAGCAGATAGAACACGTCGAGTTATTCGTCTGTTACCTGTTTAATGATGGCTTTCTTTGACCAATTTGTAGTTGTCCTATCACCCCTTGGTGTTACAGCGCGCGGCGTTTGCTCTCTTTTGAGAAATCCACAAACTTACCGGTGTTTAGAACTCTCGATCGGATTTCTCTTGCTCCGTCACGGCTATACGGCCGCGATGCGGCCTATCTCCAGAATCGCGATCGTCCAAGCCCGAAGTTGATATGATTTTCAAGACCAGAAGCGGTTCACTCGATGCACACAGGCATCTCCGGACAGGCTCACTACAACTTTCGTGCGTAGGCGCTCCAGCACCCGCCCAAAGCATCCAGGCAACGTAGTGGTGTAAGGTGTTTTGACCTTACGGATTGATTTGGACAGCCGCCTCATTTCGTGTTGAACTAAAGCGAGTTACGGTGACTATGGAACGCAGGGTTTTACGGTGGTTTGTTGCCCCTCTCGGGCTCTCGTGGTCTTTTCGACGGTTTGTTGGTGCAGCAGCTCTCTGCTTGCTCTCAGCGACCAGTGCTGAGGCGGTCACCTGCACCACTCAGGCGGAGATGAAGGGGCCGGATCGCGACGCAATTGTCACTGCGGCACGCGCCATCGCGACCAAGATGCAGGCGAACGACGCAAACGGTGTAAAAGCAGCGACGATCCCGAGCGTGGCCGGCAACTTTGGCGGCATCGCCTCTTCCATCCAAAAGCTGAATCCTGATCTAACCGGCGCGACGTTGGCCGTGACCTCGGTATATGACCTGGATGCGACCGACGCGCAGCCGGGCGAGGACGCAGTGCAGTTCTTCTGTGGTGTGGCTGCCAACGATTTGCATGTGATCTTCAACATTCCGCGCCTGCCCGCCGGCCATTTCGCCTTTGCCATCGTCGAAGCCACAGGAGTCAAGAATCCACAGCGGCTCTCGATGCTGCTGGAAAAGAATGCCGGTACCTGGCAACTCGCAGGATTCTTCCCTGCGCCCGCTCCTGAGCGCCGGCCATGACGGCGTCTGGTATTGGGAGAAGGCTCGTGCGTTCAACAAGGCTGGACATCCCTGGAGCGCCTACTTTTACTATCAGACGGCGGCCTACCTTCTGCTACCCGCCGAATTTGTGGATAGCAACAATTTCGACAAGCTTATTCAGGAGCTTAGAGCGGCCACACCCGGTGGGCTCCCTGGCGCGCAGCCGATGACGGTCAATGTCGATGGTTCACCGGTTTCGATTACCAATCTCCGTACCGACAGCGCGTTGGGCGGTTTCGATCTGGTTGTCCGCTACGAAACTGCAGACGTCAGCAACCTGGCGGCAGCAAGGACAAAGAGCGTGGCGCTGATGAAGGCGCTGCTGGCCCTTCATCCGGATTGGAAAGAAGCCTTCCACGGAATGTGGGTCTTTGCCAATGCGCCGAACCAGCAGCCCTTTTCCCTGGAGTTATCGATGCCTGAGATTGCAGCCCAGACCTAAGCCCGCACATCGGTAAGGTCGGTCCAGCATTTGGCTCGAAAGGCGCGCATACGAAGCATCGTAAAATTGAGACAGTTAGTTTCTTCAGGCAGTCGAATTTCCTTATGGCCGTAACCGCACCCTTGAGATCGCGTACACCCCGGTGGATTCTGCCCGCCGCGCTCGTGCTCTGCTGCGCTGGGCAGCCGGCAATCTCCCAGACTGCGCCGGCACCCCCGCAGGCGCCGGCTGCTGCGCCAACGCGCGACCTTACACGGCCGCAGGCTCAGCCAAGCCTGACCGTCGACCAGGATCCCATCCTTTCCCCGGACGCTGAAGAAAAGCCGCACGCAGCAGAGAATGCCCCAACGGCGCCTCCGGCATTGAGCGGCAAACAGCCGGGCGACCGGACCCTGACCAAGCAAGGGAATGGCTTCGTCCTGCGCGCGGATGTCGACGAGGTACTGTTGCCCTGCACCGTTGTCGACGACAAAGGCCAACTGGTCACGAACCTGGATCGCGGCGACTTTCAGGTCTGGGAAGACAATGTGCCGCAAAAGATCGCTTCCTTCCAGCATCAGGACGTTCCCGTATCGCTGGGCATTCTGGTCGACAATTCAGGCTCGATGCGCGATAAGCGCGCAGCGATCAATGATGCTGCTCTGCATCTGGTGAAGGTGTCGAATCCGGCAGATGCGGCATTCATTGTGAACTTTTCCGATCGCGCCATCATCGATCAGGATTTCACCTCCAACGTTTCCCTGCTGGAGAAAGGCCTCTCGCATATCGATTCCCGAGGGGGCACGGCGTTGTACGACGCAGTCGTTGCCTCAGCCAACGAGATGGCCAGGCATGCCAAGCAGCAGAAGCAGGTGTTGCTCATCATTACGGATGGTGAGGACAATGCTTCGCGGCTGACTCTGGAACAGGCGATCCGCCGCGTGCAGGCCCTGAATGGGCCGGTTGTGTACTCCATTGGGCTGCTCTATGAGGACCTCACCAAGGAAGAGGCTGGGCGCGCAAGACAGGATCTGGAGGCGCTGGCACTGCAGACCGGCGGTGTCGCGTACTTCCCCCGTTCCTTAAATGATGTCAACGAGATCGCGGCGCAGGTCGCCAGCGATATCCGCAATCAATACACCCTCGGTTATCATTCGACGAAAGCAGCGGATCTGGGTGGATATCGGACTGTGCGCGTCGAGGCAACGACGGGACGGAAAAATAGCAGGCTGACGGTGAGAACGCGCCAGGGCTATTACCCGAAGCAGGCGCAGCAGCAGCCACAAACGGCAACAGCGACACCAGCGGCGCCGGTCAAGTAGGTCGGAACGGCGAGCAGAGCGTTCCCTGCTGATATTTCCCATCTGACAAAAGAGAAAGGCCGGGAATCTATGTTCCCAGCCCTTTCTCGTAATGACCCTGTAGCTATGCGCTACCAGATACCCTTGTCGCTGCCAGTGATCTTCTGGCCCACAAAAGCAGCGGTGGCAAGCCACGGCAGCAAGCCAAGCCTGGCACTGTTGTTCAGGTCACCCTGGCGCAGGAGGCCTGTGAGCTGCGATCCATAAAGGCCGGCAGACTGCGGCATGATGGGCACGCGCAGAAAACTGCGGGCGTAGTATGCCTGGTCGCCGCCGAAACGCGCAGCCTCGAGCACCAGCGCCGGTAGATCAAGTCCAGTCCCGCGATACTGCTTCACGTAATCCGACACGATGACCAGATAAGTCGCCGTCCCCTCCCAGATCTCGGCGGCGCTGGCCGCAGAGCGCAGATCCTGGTAGTCGATAACGCCAGACTCGATGAGATCTCCGGAATCGACAATGTCGCAGAGACGGAAATAGAAGTGGCGATACATACGCTGCAGAGTCGAGATCAGCAGCCGGTCCGATATCGACGTCACTCGAAACGGCAGTCCTGCAATCTCCAGCGGCCGCGCACGCGCGATCAGGCGTGACGCAATCGTGGTCTGCTCCCCGGTCTGTCCCAGGCGGCCGATGTGAATCTCTACCGACTCCGGCAGTCCAGGAATCTCGAAGTTCCATTTACGCGCAAGCCGATCTCCCCAGCTTCGCGCCGAGACCTTCGCCTGGAAGCGTCTCTGCATGAGCGAGAGAACCTGTTCCGGCGTCGCGCTTGAATACATGTCCAGGTCACTGCCAAGGTCGGGCCAGTGATCCAGGGACTTGATCACGATGGCGCCCAGTCCTTCGTCATCGAAGGCCTTGCAAATGTTATGCAGGATCGGAACAGCGAGATGGATACGAGCGCGCTCCGTCTCGATCGCAGAAGTCGCCCACCCGGCACGAACATCATCGTTCGCATCGCGGACGATCTTCAGGAAGACTTCCAATCCGCGCACAACCACATGATTCAAGTCCGCCAGATTGACCAGATCGTCAAAGTCTTCGCGGCTGATGTTGGTGACTTCTGCCCGCAGGCCCGCAGATTGAGCGGCATCCTGGCTCGGAAAGAGCAGACGAGAGAGGAGAACCATGGACTTCTGTGAAGGATGCTGGGTGGATTCGTTGGACAAGGTTCGATTTCCCTTAGTTGGTCTGGGGGGGAGTTTGCGGTGTTGAACTCTGGGGCGGCGCTGATGGGCCATTCGAAGGCGGCGCCTGGGGAGGTGGAGTGTTGTCAACCGGAGTGCCGTCACGCCGTTCCAGTTCGACGTTGCCTGGTTCCGCGCGCCGCCTCTGCCTGATACTGATCCAGCGCTACGCCCACTTTCTGATTGCTGGCGCCGGTAACGTCGCCAAGCTTCTGCCCCTCGGCTGCGCTATCGCTCGCCAGCCCGACGCGCGCGCTGCCATCGCCGGCGTTTTGGGCCTTGGTGTAGAAGAAATGCGCCGTCTCAAGGTCGCCGTCCCGCTCCGAAACATAGCCGAGATTGTTGAGCGAAAATGCACTGTTTGGATCCAGCGAGTACGCCTTGAGAAAATCCTGTCTCGCGGCATGCCAATCGTTGCGATTGGTAGCGGCCACTCCGCGCACCGAGAGCAACGCTGCCTGCGCCTCCGGCGTATCCGTATTCTCCAGGCGCGCTTTCAATTTCTTGGCACTATCAGCCGCCATCTCACTCACGGACTTGCCTCTCCACGCGCGGTCCAGCGTGACCACGACCGGCTCTGAAGAACGCAATTCGGCTGCCTGGTCGAAGTACTTCAACGCGGAGTCGTAGTCTCCGACCGATTCCTTGGCGACGCCCAGATTGTTCAGAGTGAAAGCATTGCGCGGGTCGATCGTGACGGCTCGCTGCAGCAGGTTGTCGGCCTCGGAGTTGCGATTCTCCGACAACAATGCCACCGCCTGGACATTGATGTGATTCACCCGCATGGTTCCGTCGTTCAAACCATTCAGCGCATCTTGGATCGGCTTGCCTTCCAGTTGCTTTGTATTACTGCGATCGATGGATGCCCCGCTGCCCTGCTTTGCGGCCAACTGGTAAAAATTCAGCGCCCGCTCCAACTGTCCCTGCAACTCGGCGATGTAGCCAAGATTGTTCAAGGTAAATGGATCAGCGGGATCATAGAGATAGGCCTTCAAAAACAGCGATTCAGCCTTTTCGTAATTCTTCTTCTGGATCGCCTCGACGCCTTCGCGATTGAGCCGCTGGACCGGGGTCATCTGGCTGCGTTTTGGAAGCGTGATTCGCAGATCTTTCGCCCATGACGAAGGGCATCCCGCCAATGCGATGAGGATGGTCAAAGCGAGTAATCTGGAAGGTGTACGAACCATTTCCAATCTTTTTCTAACCCTCGCGAAGGCACGAAATTGCCGCCCCATAGGCAGCCCTGTACGGATCGTCTGAATACTCTATTTTAACCCGGCCAACAGGCCCTAAGCCGGGTGTCCGCTATGCCCAACGTGACTTTCGGATAAACCCTTAGTACGTGGTGCGATAGGGGCCTATGCGTCATAATCGACTTGGATGACAAGGACTTGCTAATGGGTGTGTTTCTCGCGATCTTGATGCTCGGCGCTGCGGCCTCGGCACAACAGCCGGCCGCGGATACAACGCAGCACCAGCCTGCCCAGTCTGCTGCAGGAGTCGAGCGTTCGCAAGGTGACCTGCTGGCATTGCCCCAAGGGAAAAGCACCGTCATAGGCGGAATGATCTCCAGCGTCGATCCGGTTACCGATCAATTAACCCTCCAGGTATTTGGCGGCCGCCGGATGAAAATACTCTTCGACGAGCGCACCGAAGTCTATCGGGATGGAGCAAAGACCTCCCTGCGCGATCTGCACGCCAACGACCGCGCCTCGGTCGAAACCATGCTGGATGGAACCACGGTATTTGCTCGCAGCATTCATATGTTGTCGCGGTCGCCTGAAGGCGAGTGTCAGGGCCAGGTGCTCAGTTACGACCAGGGCAGCGGCGTCTTAACCCTGAGCGAATCCCTCTCGCGCGATTCCATCCAGCTTCATGTGCCGGCAGCTACAGCCATCGTTCGCGAGGGACAAACAGCCTCGGCTTCCGGACATGCGGGCTTGTCCGATCTGGTCAAAGGCACTCTGATCTCCGCCACATTTGCATCCGACAACAAGGGTCAAGGCGTTACCAGCAGGATCGCGATCCTGGCCATCCCCGGAGAAACAATTACCTTCAGCGGGAACGTCAGCTTCCTCGACCTGCACGCCAACCAGTTCGTCGTGGCCAATGCCGGTAACGACCAAAGCTACAAGATCTCCTTCGATCCGGCGGCCTTTCCCGAGACCCGGAACCTCCGCGAGGGCACGGGCGTGAAGGTAACCGCGGAGTTCGACGGTTCCCGCTACGTGGCCCGCGCGATCGCCATCCAGTAACCCATACAAATCTGCTGCTGAAGTGAAGACACCGCTGCATTGGCGGGATTGCGTTTGCGGCTGAGGTCCTCAGCCTGATCCCCCATCCAGGAATCAATGCAGCCTCATCTATTCTGACGGTGGGATGTGGTGGAATACTGGCTGAGGTGACATGGGTCGAAAGCACAGACGCGATTTTCTCAAACTATGTGCTGCATCCGTGCCCGCTCTGCTATTTGCGAATGGAGCCGCCGCCGAACAAACAACACCGGGCCCCGGAGCAGCCAAAAGCCCATACCGCACTCCGGCCTCGCTGGAACGGTACATAGATTCGCTGCCGATTCTGAAGCGGCTCGAGCCCCACGGAACGCACCGGGGCAAACCCCAATATCGCGTTCGCATGCTGGAATTTAAGCAGCAGTTGCATTCGCAGCTGCCTCCTACAAAGCTGTGGGGTTATGAAGGGCAGTACCCCGGTCCACTCTTCGACGTGCAGCAGGGCACCCCAATCGAAGTCCGGTGGGAGAACCAACTGCCCACGCAGCATATCTTCGCCATCGACCCCCACATCCATGGGGCCATGCCTCCGACGCCCGCAGTGCGGACCGTACCCCATCTGCACGGCTCGCGCAGCGAATCGGAGAGCGACGGGCTGCCGGAGAAGTGGTTCACGCCCGGGCACTCGGCGCTCTATCAATATCCCAACAGCCAGCAGGCCGCAACACTCTGGTATCACGATCACGCAGTAGGCATCACTCGCCTGAACGTATATGCAGGCATGTCGGGATTTTTTCTTCTGCGCGATCGAACGGAACAGAGCATGAATCTGCCCTCGGGAGATCATGAGATACCGCTTTTGTTACAGGATCGGACGCTCGACGATCAGGGCCAGCTCGTCTATGCCCCGTCGATGGATGACGCCGTAGCGCTTCCTCCCGGAAAGTGGGGGCCGATGTTCTTTGGCGAACTTCCGGTCGTGAATGGCGCGGCCTATCCCTATCTCGATGTGGAGCCGCGTCCCTATCGCCTCCGGCTGCTCAACGGATCCAACTCACGCTTTCTGAATCTCTTCTTCAATCTGGCGAAGCTCGTCACCGACATACCGTCGCTGGTGGCGGTTCACCAGATCGGGTCCGACGGCGGATTTCTGCCGGCTCCCGTCAGGCTGGAGAAATTTCTGCTGGGGCCGGCGGAGCGGGCGGACGTGATTCTCGATTTCTCCGGGCTCGAAGGCAAAACGGTAACGCTGTGTAATGACGCTTCGGCTCCCTACCCGGGATGGAACGTGATGAACGCGACCTGGCCGGAGATCCATGAGTTCATGCAGTTCCGCGTCGTGCTTCCGGCGGCCAGCAAAAAATCCTTCAGTATGCCGGGCGCGATGCCATTTTCGAAGCTGGACGCAAGCCAGGCGGTCTCACCAGAGATTTTGTTCTGTCGGAACAGATCGACGATCAGGGGCGGTCCATTGGATTGCGCATCAATGGAAAGGGCTATGACGATCCGGTGACCGAAAAGATCAAGCTGAACACCATGGAGAAGTGGCGCTTCATCAATACCAGCGATGACGCGCACCCCATGCATCTGCATCTGGTGCAGTTTCAAATCGTGGAGCGGCAGGGATTCAATGTCCCTGCGATGCTGAAAGGCAAGCTGGAGTTCGTCGGAGTGCCGCGTAAGCCACACGCGCAGGAGGGCGGATGGAAGGACACAGCTACGGTGAATCCGGGAGACGTACTCACAATTTTGGCGCGCTTTGAAGGCTACACCGGCCGTTATGTTTTCCACTGCCACATGCTGGAGCACGAAGACAACGACATGATGCGGCCGTATGAGGTGGTCCCGGTAAAGACCTGACGGCTCTTCCGGTCCGAAAAGATTGAGCCCGCCGAATACTGGCGGGCTCATTCATTCATGAAAACAAATGCGTCACTTCAGCGATTGCGGTGTGCAGGGGTTATAGCCCAGGGTGGCCGCTGTTACCGGAGCTGGCGGCGTTGGCGGCGTGAGCCAGGGATCTCCGGTGAAGTCGAAGAAGTCGAGCAGGTTGGGCTGCGCGGCATCCCGAGCGGTTAGATACTTTCCGTTGCCGATAAAACGATCCTCGACAAACTTGATGACGGCCGTGTGATCCATCGGGATGTGCGAAACATAGTGCTCCTTCACGAACGGCGAGATCACCATGTTCGGCACGCGGAAGCCCACCTGTGCGCCAAAACCTGAGCCCGGAGGCGGCCCGGCAGCGTCTCCGACATTCGATCCCGGCTGGCCAGCACTCAGGTCGCAGTGCGTCGTCGCAGACCGTCTGGAGTGGTCGGCACGCAGGGGTAAAAGCTATCCGGCTGGACGGAGATCTTCGTAACATCCTGAGGATAATCCCCTGCATTGACCACCGAGGCGTCAGTGAAGTCATTGGTGTGGCCTGGCACCGGCGGGACGTGATCGTACGGGCCGCCCCCTTCGTCATATGCGAAGAAGAAGACGGAATCTTTCCAGTAGTTCAATGCAGGGTCAGTTGCGTTGTTCGTGTTCATCAGCGCGTTGATGATTAGCGCTACGTCGTACTGGCCCTTCAGAATCGACTGCTGGTATCCCGGATGCTCGTCATCGTAGCCAGAGCCACTCTCGATGAAAACAAAATTGGGTAGCTTGCCGTTCTTGAGGTCAGCGAAATACCCGTAGGTCGCATCGTTCAGGTACGCCATATGACTCTGATCGATGCAGAACGAATTGCTTGAGTCCGGCTGTTTTGGGGCTGTGCAGCCACCGGGATCGGTTGGTTTTCCCCCAACGTACTTGAAGGAATATGTCAGGTATGAGAATGTCGTGGCCGGCAAAAGCGTGGATCCTGGTTTGCAGTCTTCCGGGTTGCACTGTGCGTTGGTGACGGTGTAATAGACCTTCCACAGCAATACGAGAGTTGAACGAAGGGGCGACAATAAAATGGGTGAAGAGGGAGCGTGACTTGAGGGTCAACAGAGCTATGATCCGCGTTCTTTTCGTCGCGAATAATTTCCTCAACAAATTTCTTGAACTTCTTATGGAATGTCCCAACGGCATAACCTAAAGGCTGATCCATATTGGTAACAATGGCCGACAAGGCAGGCCCAGCTTTTGCACCGATATGAAGGCATTTTTCGCGCGAAATTTTTCCGGCTTGCCCCGCGTTTTCAGCAGCCGCTTCCGACCTTGACGTCCAGTACGAGAGCGTCGGTGCCTCCTGGAGCTTCCTCCAAGAGAATGGAGGCGACGATCAAGGGCATGTATTTCACTGTGCCCGTCACGTCGCGGTGAGAGCATAAGAGTTCGCGATCGGCGGAGCAATTTTTTCCTCTGTTTGCCCCGTCATGCACCGAATTTTCTACAACGAATTCGAACTGATCGCGGCTAAGGTTGACGTTAAATCCGAGGAATGGATTCTAGCTTGTCTAAGGTTCCTCCGCTGAATCCAAGCCCCCGACCTGACATCATCGGAACTTTCAACCCGCAAGCTGCTGCTAAAGGTGCCAGGATCAAGAGAAGTTTGTCCCCGACGCCTCCCGTGGAGCTGCTCATTGATCGGTCTGTAATACTTTTGAGAGCGATAGCGTTCTCCGCTTTTAGCATCGCTTGAGCTAAGGCTACCGTTTGTTAAGAGACATCCCTTGAAAGTAGATTGCGCCAT
>CAVVSP010000009.1:0-145307 GCA_963750845.1 uncultured Acidobacteriaceae bacterium | reverse complement strand
TGTTTTTCGGGCTGTAGTCGCCGTGTACCAGCGTTAGGCGGCGCTGGCGCGTGCGGTCGATCGCTGTTCAGGAAGTCCGCCGCCTGTGGGACGCGGGTCGCCGTAAAACTGTAATACGGCTCCAACCGCAGCGACTCGAAAAACGAGCGATCCGCGAAGGCATCCGCCACCCTGTCACGCTGCTCGTAGGCGTTGCGCTCTAGCGTGCCGAGAATATCCGCGAACTGCCGGACGTGATCGGCCTGTAGATCGCCCTTCAACAGCAGGGTTTTCCAGTTGTCGTGCGGCTCTGGACGGCCTGCATCGCCAGCAGGTGATAGTCCCGGTCTTCAAACACAAACGGGACGATGCTCCCGGCGGGGGCCAGCGTGGACAGCCAGCGCAGCCCTTCCGCCTCGCGGTGAATGCGCTCCGTGCTGCTGAACCAATCGACCTTGACGCGCAGTTTTTCCAGCGCCTGCTTGATGACCCACGCTTTGCCACTGGCCCGTTTGACGAACACGGTACGGTTAAACCCGCCGCCCGCCAGTGTGCGCACGATGGGCTGTTCGTCCGGCTGAATATGGCCCGATTTTTGCAGATAGGCGATCAGGGCGTCCGGTTGCTCAATGTCGAGTGTTGTTTCAGGCATGGTTAGTCCGAGAATTTGGCGCTGAGGCCGCCGTCGATAGTGATTTCGGTTCCGGTAATATAGCTGGCTTCATCGCTGGCAATAAACGCGACCAGATTGGCGATCTCGCGGGGCGTGCCGATGCGGTTGAGGGGCTGCGACTGTCGCGCTTTGGCTTCGGCAGCGGCGGGATCGGGCTGCCGTTTGAAATGCTCCTCGTTGAGCGAGGTTATGACCCAACCGGGACTGATCGCCACCACGTGGATATTTTTTGCGCCCCAGTCCAGCGCCAGACTGCGCGTTAGCCCGATCAAGCCGGATTTGGCGGCGGCGTAGGGGAACATGCCATAGGTCATGTTGGCATGGACGCTCGAAATGTTGATGATTGCCCCACCGCCAGCGTTGACCATGTGCGGATCGCATACTTGGCGGTGAGCCAAGCGCCTTTCAATCCACCGCCATAGCCATGTCCCAATCGCCGCTGGACATTGTTGTCGCGTCGAAGTAGAAATTTCGGCCCGCGTTATTCACCAGAATATCGAGCCGCCCGTAGCGCTCAATTGCTGTGTTTAGCGCCGCCTGCACGGATGATTTATCGGTCACATCGGCGGGACGAACACCGCTGATCTGCCCTGTGCGCAGATAGCCTGTTCCGCTTCGTGGCCTGTTGCGGGATCGATCTCCGCGATCACGATGGCGGCTCCTTTTTTCAGCCATTTTCTCAGCGATGGCCCGCCCAATGCCCGTCCCCAACCGTGATATGGGCGACTTTCCCCTGCAGGCGTAACGCCATTTAACGATCTCCTGTTCAAAGTTGAGTGCTGGCAGTTACGTAAAATATGTCGCCGGAATTATAGCGCATAGCCGATATAATCGGGCGGATGGGCTTGTACAGAGCAGATGATGAACGACTATGTGGCAACCCCTACAACTTGCGGATATTCCAGCGCTTGAAGCGTTGGATCGTGCCTGTCTACAGGCTGACGGCCCGGCTTCCATTCCTGCGCCACCCTATCACAGCTTATTAGCAGCGAGTGTGCCGACGCTAGGCGCGACATTGGACGGCGAGATCGTGGCGGCGGGCGGCTCCAACCGTCGGAAACCGAGATCAAGATCGGCGGCAAAGTCCACCCTGACCATCGCCGCCGGGGAGTAAGGACACACGTCCTGACGTGGGCTGAAGAACAGGCCACCACGGGCATCCCACTGCACGCCTGATCATCCGTAACGAAGCCCTCAATGCGGCAAGCATGGCGCTCTATGATTGGCGGGGCTTCACACAGGATTTTGTCGAGAATTGGATGCAGCGCGGCCTACAGGAGCCGATCCCGACAATTGTTAGTCCCGTGCGCTATGAGAACTGGACGGTACAGAACAGCCGCACGTTTTACGAGGTCTATCAGGATGCCTTCAAGGAGCGTCCCGGTTTCCCTGACCCCACTGATGAGGCGTGGATCGGGGATTACATTACTATGAGGACTTCCGGCCGGAGATGTCACTGTTGGCCTTGAACGACAGCGGCGAGGCGTGGTTTTATCACCGTAGGCGAGGTGACCATCGGGATTCGATCAAACTGTCGGCTGGATTTCGCAGGTGGGCGTGCGTCCGGGGTGGCGGGGACAGGGCATCGCGGCGGGGCTGATCGCGGCGACGATGGCGGCGTGTGTGCGTGAGGAATATCCAGCGGTGGGATTCACTCAACGTTAACAATCCGTCCGCGATACAGGTTTACGAGCAGCTTGGTTTTAAGCAGATGGGGCAGCGTGTAAGTATTCCAAGCGGGGCTGGATTTACCTCACCCCCTAACCCCCTCTCCGCAAGCAGAGAGGGGGAATGTCAGCGGATTTTTGTTTTCAGCCCAGGGCCTTAGCTGCGCTATTGTGCGCTGGTCGCGGCGGGCGTGGATGTACCCGTTGGCGGGAACAGCGTTGCGGTAGGTGTCGTGGGCGGCAGCGTCGAGTGTATCTCGATTTGCGGTGTCGGGCGCTTGGTCGGCGCAGGCGTGGCCTCACTGGGTTTGTTCGGACGCTCGATCAATTCCACATCAACGACAAATCTCTACCGCCGCGCAGAATTTCCAGCTTGGCGAGGTCGCCCGGTTGGTAATGCGCCAGAATGCCACTGATTGCCGCGTCTGCCAGTCCATCAATATCGTTGTTTGCGTAAAGCTGCGGCTGATTGCCAACTGACGAGCCGACAGGAGTCCCATCAATCGCCATCAGAACGTCGCCGGGTTGGAACACCTGCGCCCCTGCGCCGGACGGTGTTACGGGAATGACTTCTTGACCGCACGCGGCAGGAGCGCCATAGACTCCCAGGAATGCCTTACTTGTTGAGTTGGAGTTGGCGGTTGCTGCGCCGGTGGGCTTGGCTTGATCGCGGGGCAGGGCGTAGCGTAGTTTTCCGCCCGATGTTCAGCTTGAAGATGGTCGTGTAGGTTCCGGGCATGTTCTTGTAGAAGCCGTCATCCACTTCTTTGGTGAGCGTAGACACGATCTGAAAGTTATGTACCCCCGGCTTCAGGTCGGTCAGCAGCACATTAAAAGCGCGAATAGCGACTTGCGTTGGGCCGTTGGTTCCCGGCAGGTTATCCTGCTGGCTGCGATAATCCGTCGCGCCAAAAGCGGCGAGATCAATCGGGCGATCATCGAGCGACAGCACCCATTTGATATTCGCCCAGTTGCTTTGCAGCGTTTGAGCGTCAGCCGACAGCCAGTTGGTCGTCAGGGCAATTTTCTCGGTGATCGGCACATCGCAGATGCCGTGAATCGTGCTTGGCTTCACCACGATCTGTGTAGGATCGGTTTTATTGTCCGTTGTGCAGAAAGCCGACACATTGCGTAAACGGATCGACAATATCTTCAGACATGGCTTTGACGAACTTCATGCCGTCAACGACATCGTTCGGTTCAATGGCTGCGCCTGTCGGCACGATAGCCGTTGCCGCCGATTTGGGTGGCGACTTCAGTTGAAACCGCTGTTGCCGCTGTCGTTGCGGCTAAGGTTGCTTCCGGGATATTCTCGGTGGCGGGGCCCGTCGCCTGGGGATGCTCGGCTGATGTGGTGGCTGCTGTTGTCGCTGAACTCGTCGCGGAGTTTGTGCTTGCAGCGCCGCGCCCGCCAAGACGCCCGAACCCGTTAGACCGCTGACAGCAATGAGGCCAACAATTGCCGCTGTGATGCTCAACTTGCTAAATCTGGACTTGGCAAAGCTAGACCAGGATCACATAACCCTCTCCTATCGCTACAACAATACGCGAGTAGAATTTACCATCAGGACAGCAATCCGGGAAATCCCAGAAATTATTCCACTGGCAGGCAATACGCGGCAAAGATGAATAAGATACAATAAATCTGTCCTCATAAATGTTTTGTATAGGTTCATAAGCGCTGCTCGGCTGCATGGCTGGTTATCCGCTGTGATCGGCAGGTGCAGAGTCCCATCTGTTTTTGCTAGATGAGAAGTGAAGGAGAAACTATGGAAGACATACCCCTGCCCATGTGGAACTACGATACCCGGCAGCTTGAATGGTTTATTCTGTCTACTGTGCCATACACAAAATCACATAAGAGGTGTATCCCTATCTGCCGACGGAACGGGCCAGCACCTGTATGACCTCTATCACAATACGGGGATGGGGTCTGTCGATGCCTACCTTCAGGTGAGTAATCTGTGCAAACCGGGCTGTCAAGCTCAAGGAACTTAACCGTATTTCCGCGAAGGAAGGTCGTTTTATCGCTACGGCGGAAGCACTGGCCTATCTCGACGGTGCTTGAGCCAGAAATCGAACGTCTTGAACATCAGTCCTAGCCTGCCCTTAGCGTCTTTATCCTGATCTCATGGGAGAATTTATGTTAGTTGAACGTCCGCCGTTGCCGACGATCGCCGTGGGTGAACCGGGCCGGACACCCATTCATCCGCAATACGTCGCGAAGATTCTGGATGAGCTGGCGGCGGAGGACGCCGTGTTTAGCTGCGACGTGGGTACGCCCACAGTGTGGGCGGCGCGCTACCTCCACATGAACGGCAAACGCAGATTGCTCGGCTCCTTCAGTCACGGCTCGATGGCGAACGCTCTGCCGCAAGCCATTGGCGTGCAGGCCAGCCAGGCGGGCAGGCAGGTCATCACCCTTTCCGGCGATGGTGGACTCGCGATGCTGCTCGGCGACCTGCTTACGCTCAAGCAACTGATGCTGCCGGTCAAGCTGGTGGTCTTCAATAACAGCTCACTCGGTTTTGTGGAACTGGAGATGAAAGCAGCCGGGCTGGTCAACTACGGGACGGACCTGGTCAATCCGAATTTTGCGAAGCTGGCCGAGTCGGCCATATATTCGGCGTTCGCGTGGAGAAGCCGGAAGAGCTGCGCCCGGCCCTGACCACGGCGCTGGCGCACGATGGTCCGGCGCTGGTTGAGGTGCTGGTGAATCGGCAGGAGCTATCCATGCCGCCGACGATCAGTCTGGAACAGGCGCTGGGCTTCAGCCTCTACATGATTCGCGCTGTGCTGAGCGGACGCGGCGACGAAGTGATTGATCTCGCCCGGACCAACCTGGTCCAACCATCACGGACGAACCTGGTCCGCTGACTATCAGGGGCTGGCCGCCTCACTCTCGGTTTCCAGGCGGCCCGCATCCTGCCCTGCACGACCACCTGATGGTGAATACCGGACTGCCGCGGCGGTCGCGTCGCATAATGGAGAGATGGCAGAGACCGAGCGCCTTCCCCTGAGCGAATTCGATCTACAGAACAAAACAGCAGCGGCTACGATCGAACGTGTTGCCGCGATCTGGCGCGGCGGCGGGACGGTGGCGTTTCCCACCGAGACGGTCTACGGCCTGGGCGCGCACGCCTTCGATCCGAAGGCGGTGGAGCGGATCTTCTCCGCCAAGCAGCGGCCGGCCTGGGACCCGGTCATCGTGCATGTGGGCCAGGGTCTGCCGCTGGGCCGGCTGGTGGCGGAGGTCAGCGATACCGCCCGCGCGCTGATGGAGGCCTTCTGGCCCGGACCGTTGACCCTGCTGCTGCCGCGCGGCCCGGATGTGCCCGACATCGTGACGGCGGGACGTCCGCTGGTGGGCGTGCGGGTTCCGGCCCACCCGGTGGCGCTCGCGTTGATCGCGGCGGCCGGCATGCCCATCGCCGCGCCCAGCGCCAACTCCTTTGGACGGCCGAGCCCGACGACGGCGGCGCATGTGCTGGACGATCTGGATGGCCGCATCGATGCCGTGGTGGATGGCGGTCCGACGCGGCACGGTGTGGAGTCGACCGTGGTGGACGCCAGCCAGTCGCCGGTGATCGTCTACCGGCCCGGGGCGGTCACGCTGGAGGCGCTGCGCAGCGTGGCGGGCGAGGTGAAGCTTTACGAAGCAAATGGACGGCGAGCGGCGAAGAGCCTTCCGGGCTGCCTTCGCCGGGCGTCGGCATGCGCCACTATGCGCCGCGCGCGACGATGATTCTGGTGGAGACGCAAGCGGCGGGGACGAGGAGGCGGTGGCCGGCTTCCGGCTCTTCCAGGCGGTCGCCCGGCTCAGGCGCGAAGGGAAAGAAGGCAAAGAGGTGCGCGTGGGCGTGATGGCGCCGGAGGAGTTCAAAAGCGATGTGCGGGCAGCCGATTTCGTCTTCGGGTGGGGGCGGTGGGGCGATCTGGACTCGCTGGCGCAGCGGCTGTTTGCCGGCCTGCGCTGGCTGGATGCGCAGGAGGCAGACACCACATTGTGTGTCCGCTGCCGCGCGGAGCGGGGCATTGGACGAGCCTTGCGGGACCGTCTGATGAAAGGCAGCGTGGCTGCCGGTGGTTTGACCTGGGGACGTCTAGCGCAGAATCAGGGATGTTGATCGCCGGCCTTATAGAGATACTTGATGGATGTTTTGTAAATCAGGGTGCGGATGTTGCCGTTGCGCACCTTGATGGTGTCGGCGTCGTACCACTCGATCGCCCCCTCGACCCGGTCTCCACCTTCCAGCATGAAGATCATCTGGGTCTGGGATTGCATCTGCTTCTGCAGATAGAACGCTTCGGCATGCGAGCTTTGCGCGCGCGTGCCCCTCGGCGGCTGCTGGTGGATCAGCAGCGGAGTATCTCGCCGGGAATAGGACCGGCGGTCCTTGCGCCCCTTCGGGAAGGATCGGCCGCACAAGCTTCCGCGGGCCTGAAGGGGGAAGAGGGGTATTTCTGACGCCCTCAAGAAGTTCTTCGTCCCCATCGTGTGACGGGACTGCTGATTGGTTCGCCATAAGCGTGCCTGTTGGTGTTACCTCATGTAGATGCGCGATCGGGCCGAATGTGAAAAAGATTTCTGACTGCGAATCTGCCTGATACGAGTTCTGTGATGGGATGAGAATTGTGCTGATCATAATGCAAGCAATGTGCAGGCAACGCCAGAGAAATTCGACGCATCGTACGTGACGCGGGACGTTGCTCCGGCGAATTCAGCGAACCGGCAGGCTGGTAGCGAAGGCATCCAGCGAGAGCGAGCGCAGCAGGTTGCGCCGCATCCCCGCTTCTACCTGGTCCACGCCGCGCGAGGCCGCTTCAGCCACGCAGGCGTGACGTTCTGCGTCATGCGCCGGAGTTCGGCCGCCAGATCCGTGTTGCGGATCAGCGCCGGCGACGCCGGAGTGGATCAACAGCAGATCTTCAAGAAGCAGATTCAGTGCATGCAGCATGCCGGAGGTCTTGGTGGCGCCCTCCGCGCCGGCGCGGTAGCTCTCCGTCATACGGAAGAGCGCGCTGTAATCGGGCTCGGCCAGCGAGGTGTGCAGCACGGTGAGTGCATCCTGACGGCGAGCGAGATACGCAGGCAGATCGAAGCCCACCGCACGGCCCACCGCGCCCTCCGCCAGCCGGCCGACGAGAGTGCGCTGCGCGGGCTTCAGCTCCGGGCGCCGCGCCGCGAGCAGCGCATCGATCTCCGCCTGCGGCAATGCGCCCAGCCGCAGCACGCCGGCGCGGGAGCGGATGGTGGGCAGCAGCTCGCTGGGATTCTCCGACAGCAGGATGAGCGTGGCGTGCTCCGGCGGCTCTTCCAGAACCTTCAGCAGCGAGTTTGCTGCCTCCTTCATGAATGAACTGGCGGTGAAGATGTAGAAAGCCCGCTGCGCCTGCGCCGGACGCCGGTAGATGCGCGCGATGACCGTGCGCACCTGTCCCAGCTTGATAAGGAGCTGCGGCGGATCGGGCGGAATGATCAGGACGTCCGGATGCGTCTGGATGAGGATGCGGGTGTCCTTCTTGTCGGCATCGCGCATCTCCTCGCGTGCAGCGACCGCTTCCGCGAAGCGCTCATCGAGGGCGAACGAGGCGGCGATGCGCTCGCAATTGGCGCAGACGCCGCAGGCATCGGGCAGGCCGTCGGTCGTGATGGGCGTAAGGCAATTGGTTGCCTGAGCCAGCAGCAGGGCAAGCGTGTACTTGCCCGCGCCGCGCGAGCCGCTCAGGATCATGGCGGAGGGCAGGCGACCCGCGGCGAGAGTCTCGCGAATGCGGCGCACGGTAGTCTGATTGCCCAGGAAGTCGGCGAAGTTCACCTTGTTTAGCCTACGGCTAGTAAGACCAGACAACGGCAATGACGACAGACGACGCAGAGGTTCGCTGCAGCACAGACTCGTACTGGATTGGTGTGCAGTGGGCTGCTGTCGTCGACGCTATCTCTTCTCCACCCGCATGTGAATCGGATACTTCGGCCGCAGCGTGATCTTGGGCTGCACGTCGATCTGCTGATCGGGCAGCAGGCGTAAGCTGCCACGTCTGTGCGATGGTGGCGAGGATCAGTACGCCCTCCATCCAGGCGAAGGATTCGCCGATGCACTGGCGTCCGCCGCCGCCGAAAGGGAAGTAAGCGAAACGCGGCCGCGCGGCTTTTGCTTCCGGAGTGAATCGTTCCGGATCGAAGCGCAGCGGGTCAGGGAAGTATTCCGGATCGCGCTGCATCACATACTGGCTGAAGAAGAAATATGTTTTGGCAGGGAAGCGGTACGGTCCAAGCTCGATAGGCGCGGTGCTCTGGCGGCCCATGGCCCACGCCGGCGGATAGATGCGCATGGACTCGGCGAAGACCATCTCGGTGTAGCGGAGCTGCGGCAGATCTTCGAGCGTCGCCGTGCGGCCGCCGAGCACGTGATCGACTTCGTCATAGAACCGCTGCGCCGCCTCAGGATTCTGCGCCAGCAGCAGCCAGGTCCAGGTGAGCGCGTTGGCCACCGTTTCGTAACCGGCGAGAAAGATGGTGATGATCTCGTCGCGGAGTTGGTCGTCGGTCATCAGACCGCCGCCCTCTTCGTCGCGCGAGGCCATCAGCATGGAGAGCAGGTCGCCGCTGTCAGAGGCATCGCCGGCACGTTCACGGCTGCGATGATCGGCAATGATGCGATGAACCACAGCATCCAGCCGCGCCCGCGCACGGCGAAAGCGCGTCAGGCCGGGCAGCGGCGCGTAAAGATAGGCCTCCGCCAGCGGCAGCGAGATGAGGTAGTGGTAGAGGTCCATGATGACGTTGACCTCGTGATTGATCTGAGAGCACATCGCTGGTCACGTCGGTATTGAAGAGGGTGCGCGCGACGACTTCGAGCGCAAGCTGCATCATCTCCGCGCCAATGTCGATGGTCTGGCCGGCATGCCAGCTCGCGCGGCGCAGCGTGGCGCGCTCGACCATGACATCGGCATAGGCCGCGATGCGCTGGCGATGAAAGGCCGGCGCGGCAATGCGCCGCTGGCGCATGTGGAAGGCGCCCTCGCTGGTGATCAGGCCTTCGCCAAGCAGGATTCTCATCCGGCGCTGCGTGCGCTCCTTGATCATCTCCTGCGGGTGGTTGACCAGCACCTCGCGGATGAACTCGGGATCGATTGATGAAGACGATGTGCTGCCAGCCCAGCTTGTAATGCGCGATGCGGCCGTAGGTGGCAGCCAGGTGCTGAAAGAGCAGGATGGGATTGGATGGCTTGAAAAAGCGGCGGCGGAGATAGAAGAGGAAATTCAGCGAGAAGCCCGGCGGATAGCGAAAGCCACCGCGCTCGATCACGGTCCACTTCTGTCGGCGGACTGCTCACCCGTCGGCGGGGATGTGCCGGCTGTTGCCATGTGCATCAGGATGCGCGGTGCTGCTCAGGCGCGCTCCCACTATAGATAGGATACGGCGGTGTACCGCTTCTACCCCGTCCTCGCCTTCGATGCCGACGACGCGCACAGGTTCGCGCTGCGCGATGACGCGGTATTGATCGTAGACGCGGCGAAAGAATGCTGTATCCAGCGATTCGAAGCGATTCTCATCCTTACCGGTGACGGCGGCAGCGGTCTCGTTGCGCTGGCGCGCCCGCGCGAGCGACGCATCGAAGTCCGGCAGCAGCAACAGCGTCAGGTCGGGATCGAGCCCGCAAAGCTCGCGATGCAGCGCGAGCACGCGCGCGGAGCCGAGCTCGCGTCCGCCTCCCTGATACGCCTCTGTCGAATCGGTGTAGCGGTCGCACAGCACGATGGCGCCGCGGTCGAGCGCCGGGCGGATCACCTCCGCGATAGCCTGCGCGCGGTCGGAGAACATCAGGCCCAGTTCCGCGCGCGGATCGAGCGAGGTGCGGCGCGAATCCAGCAGCAGGCTGCGGATGCGATCGCCCAGCCGCGTGCCGCCGGGCTGGCGCGTCATGACCACATCCTCGCCGCGCCGGACCAGCCATTCGTTCAGCTTGCGCAACTGCGTGGACTTGCCCGAGCCATCGAGCCCTTCGAATGTGAGGAAGAAGCCTCGCGGCATGGCAGGAGTGTATAGCATCGCGCGGCGAAAAGCCACTGAAGCATAGTACACTGGCGACGCAATCGCCGTTCTGCGCGAGATCTATGCTCTCGCTCGCCAGCTTCGCTCCGCTTCTTCCCGCTGCGTTTCTGATTTGCCTCGCTGCCGCCCACGCTCAGTCCACTTCTCAGCCCATCCAGTTGAGTGTGGATGTGACGGATGCGCCGCGCAAGATCATGCATGCGGAGAGACGATGCCGATCACGCCGGGCGAGCACACCCTGGTCTATCCGAAGTGGATTCCCGGCGAGCACGGGCCCACCGGGCCGATCGATGACCTGACCGGGCTGGTGTTCACCGCCAACGGCCAGCAGATTTCCTGGCGGCGCGACGATGTGGATATGTTTGCCTTTCATCTCAATGTTCCGGCGGGCGCGACGGAGCTCAAGATCAAGCTCGACTTCCTGGCGACCGCTGCGCCCACCGGCTTCTCCGCCGGCGCTTCCACCAGCGCGAATCTGGCGCTGCTGAGCTGGAATAACGTGGTGCTCTATCCGAGGGCGCGAAGGCGAGCGACGTGATGTTGACGCCATCGGCCAAGATTCCGGAGGGCTGGCAGTTCGGGACCGCTTTGACGAAGACCGGGCGGTGACTCTTACGACCTGAATTCGAGACGGTGTCGCTGGAGCAGCTGGTCGATTCGCCGCTGCTGACCGGGCGCTACTTTAACGAGTTGCCGCTGGCGCCGGAGGTGACGCCGAAGCACTATCTGGATGTGGCGGCGGATGGGCCGGAAGACCTGGAGATCAAGCCGGAACTGCTGGCCGGCTTCAACAACCTGGTGCGCGAGGCCGGCGCGCTCTACAAGTCACGTCACTACGGCAGCTACCATTTCCTGCTGACGGTGAGCGACCAGGTGGCGCACTTCGGACTGGAGCATCACCAGTCGAGCGACGACCGCATTCCGGAGAAGAGCTTTCTCGATCCGAATCTGTCGCTGCTGATCGGCATGCTGCTGCCGCATGAGTTCACCCATTCCTGGAACGGCAAATACCGCCGCCCCGCGGGTCTGGCAACGCCGAATTACCAGGAGCCGATGAAGGGCGACCTGCTGTGGGTCTATGAGGGGCTTACCGAATATCTGGGCGATGTGCTGACCGCGCGCTCGGGCATCTGGACGCCGGAGCAGTATCGCGATGCGCTGGCGCTCTACCGCGGCGACGCTCGATACGCGGCCCGGGCGCACCTGGCGCGATCTGGAGGACACGGCAGTCTGCGGCGCAGATTCTGTATCGACGCAAGCGAGGGCTGGGACAACTGGCGGCGCAACGTGGACTACTATCCCGAAGGCGAGCTGATCTGGCTGGAGGCGGACACCATCATCCGCAAGCAGAGCGAACGGGAAGAAGAGCATCAACGACTTTTGCGCGCGTTTCTCATGGGCTGGGCGGAGATACAGCGCCAAAAGTGCTGCCGTATACCTTCGACGATGTTGTCGAGAACCTGAATGCCGTGACGCCCTACGATTGGGCCACCTTCCTGCACGACCGGGTCACGACCAAGCAGGATCACGCGCCGCTGGGCGGCATCACCAATGGCGGCTGGCGGCTGGCTTACAGCGATAAAGAGACCCAGTACGCGACCGCAGAGGAGCACGGCGGCGTGAACGCGTGGTGGTCGCTGGGGCTGAGGGTCGGCGACGGCGGCAAGGTGAGCGATGTGCTGGTCGGCTCGCTCGCGGACAAGGCAGGCTTCGGCCCGGACATGCAGATCGTTGCGGTAAACGGACGCGAGTATCAGGATGAGCTGCTGAAGCGCGCGATCGACGACGCAAAGGAAGGCTCAACGCAGCAGAATAAGGGGCCAATCGAGTTCATCGTGTCGAATACGTCGTACTACAAGGTGCTGAAGATCGACTACCACGGCGGCCAGCGCTATCCGTATCTGGAGCAGGTGAAGGGTGAGAAGGATGTGCTGGACGAGATTTTGAAGCCGATGGCGCCGGTGAAGAAGTAGAGAATCAGAACAATGCTTCGTGCCGTATCTCTTGGCGATTTGTTCGTAGTCTTTCCACTTCCAGTTAGCCCACAGGTATCCGAAGAAGCCGCAGAGCAGCAGAACAGATAAAAGGAATGTCAGATTAAAGAATTTCGGTTGTGGTTCACCCCTATGCTGAAACTCGATCAGGATCGCCATCACTAAACCGAAACTGGCCCAAAACAGCACTCCACGAACTCAGACAAAGCGCCGTTTACTTTGCCGGCAAGGACACTTTCGGCAATAAAGACGTTGCCTTTCGCTCTGTACCCTGCATAAATGGCTGAGAATTTTTTCATGGCGCTGCTTAGAATGCACTGAATTGAGCGAAGAAAGCCAGAGTCAGCTTAACTTTTGCAGATCCACAATCTCCAACTCCAACCCACCAAAATCCGGGTGCTCATTCATCCGCAGCCGATACGCAAGATCAATGCGGCTGCCTTGGTCCAACGCGAGCGCACGCACGCGCTCTGCCCAGCGCCAGCCGAGCGCTTTCATGACCGTCTCGCCATCGCGGACGCGCATGCGGATGTGCTCCTCCTTCATGATCTGCGGCGGCTCGTCGAGCACGAGATCACGCGCGACGAAGACCGGCTCTTCGTTGCCCATGCCGTAGGGTTCCAGCAGGCGGAGCGACTGGTAGAACGGCAGATCGATCTGTGCAGCGGCAGTTCGGCGCTGCAGTCGAGCTTGCGCTCGAGAATTTCGCGGCGTAGCCGTGCCAGCCGCGTGCTGCTGCAGGCGTTCGCGCAGCTCCGGCACGCGCGCAGAAGTCAGCGAGAAGCCGACGGCATGCGCGTGGCCGCCGAAGCGCACGAAGACATCGTGGCAGCTTTCCAGCGCTTCGAGCAGATGGAAGCCGGGAATCGAGCGTCCGGAGCCGTGGGCCTCGCCGTCCTCGTGGCTCAGCACCAGCGCCGGGTCGCCCGGTGCGCTCGACCACGCGCGACGCCAGGATGCCGAGCACGCCGCGATGCCATCCGTCGCCATCAATGACCAGGCAACCGAGCCGGTCGATCGTTCGCGGCTGCGAGCATCGCGTCTATTTGATCGAGCACAGCTTTTTCGGCGGCGCGGCGGTCGGTGTTGAGCTGATCCAGCTTCAATGCGAGCTCGCGGGCGCGCGCCGGATCGCGCGTGGTGAAGAGCTCGACCACCTCGGAGGCCACATCCATGCGTCCGGCGGCATTGATGCGCGGGCCGAGGCGAAATCCGATGTCGCCCGCAGTGAGCGGACGGCGCGCGGGGTCGAGCTGCGCCACGTCGAAGAGAGCACGCAGCCCCACGTTCACCGGATGGCGCAGCCCGGCGATGCCCAGGCTCGCGATCACGCGGTTCTCGCCCAGCAGCGGAACGGCATCGGCAACCGTCGCGATCACCAGCATCTTCAGGAAAGACGGCAGCAGCTTCTCGCGGGCGCGCTGCGCGTCGACTGCTTCGAGCAGCGCCTGGGCCAGCTTGAACGCCACGCCCGCGCCGCAGAGATGCTTGCACGGATACGCGCAATCCGGCTGGTTGGGGTTGAGGACGGCGAGCGCCTTCGGCAGCCCCATCGCAGCCTCGGGCAGATGGTGGTCGGTGACGATCAGGTCCAGCGCCAGCCGCGCAGCTTCGTCCGCAGCGGCAAAGGCGCGGATGCCGGTGTCCACGCTGATGACCAGCCGCACGCCCTCCGCAGCAGCGCGCGTCAGCACCTCCGCCTGCATGCCATAGCCATCGCGCAGCCGATGCGGAATGTGAAAGCGGACCGTGCCGCCAAGAATCTCGATGGCCGTCTTGAGCAGAACGATCGCAGTGGTGCCGTCCACGTCGTAATCGCCGTAGATGAGGATCGGCTCGCGCGCCGCGATCGCCTGCTGGATGCGCGCGACCGCAGCGGTCATGCCGTGCAAAAGGTACGGATCGAGCAGGTGGTCGAGCGTGGGATGCAGGAACTGCGCGGCGGCCGCGGCATCCATAACGCCGCGCTCGTAGCAGCAGGGAAGCCACCGGCAGGGGAAGCCGGCCGCACGCAAGCGCGGCAACCATTGCAACCGCGGCGGCATCGACCGACGGAAGCCGCCAGTGCGCGTAGACGGGAGAATAGTTCGCCGCGCTCGGCCGTGGTGCTCACGCGGGCCGCCTCACTCGTCGTCCGCGTCCTCGTCGATGACGATATCGCCCACGCTCTCCAGCGATTCCAGCAGTTGCTGGTAGCGGTCGTACCACTCGGTCGAGCTCTCGTGCAGGAACATGATTCCCTGATAGGCAAAGCCGAGCTGCACAAAGCCGGTTTTGCCGACGTAGTTCACCAGGTATTCGGCCTCTTCGGAGTCGGGCACCTCGTCGGGAAAGTTGAAGTCGCGCAGATCTTCCAGCAGCGACTTCAGGTCGTCCTTCTCCAGCGTGATATCGCTCATGGTGAGGAAGGGCGCCTGCGCGGTCTTCGCCATCTCGACGAAGTCCTTCCAGCTGTCGGGGTTCTGTTCGTCCTCCCACAGGACGGAGGCGACATCTTCCATAACGAAGCCGGGAAGGCGCCGCATGCCGTGGCCTTCGATGAACGCGATCATGTCGTCTTTAAGGGAGTGCAGGTTATCTGGTGGCATCATTCCGTCGCCTATTCTCGCAGATGGCGGCGGCAGCCTGCAGGCGGCGGCGGAGGAAAACCGGACGCAGTTTCCCGTACTCTGGAAAAAGCATTCTGGAAGGAGTCGAAGATTGGCGAGCTTTGAGAGACATCTGTTCATCTGCACCAATCAGCGGGAGCCGGGCAGCGCGCGCGGCTGCTGCTCGCCGGACGGCAAGGGCGAGCTGCAAAAGCGGTTCAAGGAGGCGATTGGCGCCGCCGGCCTGAAGGCAACGGTACGGGCCAACAAGTCCGGTTGCCTGGACCAGTGCGAGCACGGGCCCACGGTCGTGGTCTATCCGGAGGCGGTCTGGTATGGCTTTGTGCAGCCGGAAGATGTCGCCGAGATCGTCCAGGAGCATATTGTGAACGGCCGGCCGGTGGAGCGACTGCGCCTGGCGGAGAGCTGCATCAACACCGCGTCCTGTGGACATAAGCATTTCTCCGATTAGATGTGTTTCGGAAACCGGGTTGCGAACGCCGCTTTTTCGTCAAGAAAAGCGGCACCTCACCGCGCTGGGAAAGGGCCATGGTAAATCGGAGAAATGCCTCTAAGCCGCGTGCGTAGTAGGGTTTCCACTGTCCGGCGCGCCGCACGGGTTATGCTATATTCCGAGTAACGATCGATGATTTTTTCTAATGATTATGTGGGCTACCTGGCTCGCAAAACGGTACGCGGACTGCTCGACGCGAAGGTGATCAAGACGGCAAAGCCACAGCTCCTCTGCCGAGCGCGTGGCCGCCGGCCTCTTGGACGAGCTGAAGCTCGAAGACCGCATCAATGAAGAGGTCCGGCTGATCCTGGAAACCTACCAGGAGGACATGCGGCGTACCGGTGCGAGCTATCCGGAGATGTTCAAAAAGGTCAAAACGGAGCTCGCGCGCAAGTACAAGGCGGTGCTGTGAGGATCTCCCGGGACAAATTGAACAAGCTGGCGCACGTGGTTGCCGACACGCTGGCCGATACGGACGAATGTGAGTTCCAGGAGGACCGCAACACAGTCCGCCAGGAGGCGCGCAAGGTGCTGGAGGCGCTGCTGCTTGAAGAGTTAAAGATTGATGGAGCCGCGCGGCTGAAGATCTCCTCGCAGCGCCGGATCATCCCCGAAGGCTCCATGGAGTGGGACATCCTCTACCGCAAGTACTACAACGAGGAAGTCAAAAAGCTCGGCATCTGAACGCAGGCGCGCAGCTAGCGTCAACATCAACATCAATGGGCGCTGTTCGCATCATGTTCAGCCGCCGCTTCTAACATGCCGAGTGCATGCAGAGTGCATGTAGAGAGGTTTCCTATGCAGGTTTACATTTTCAGAGGTCCCGGCAGGGTCTTCGGCATGACAGGCGATGCAACCGGAGCCAATCTCCCGTCGCGATACGCCCCCTGGAATCTGTTCAAGATGATCGAGATGAAAAAGGGAGAAACGATTCCCGGCGTAAACGCCGACGAATGCCTGGACGATATCGAGAGGTTCGGGCATCACCTGACCGATGCACACGTCCGCATCACGGAGCGCGATCAGGCCTGAGCACGCAGACGGGGCGGCTTTGTCCCAATGATGAAGTTTGTTAAAGTAAACGAGGTGGATACCTCTGTCCACTGAGTGCGTGGCGCTATCGTTCAGGGGTTAGGACGCGGCCCTCTCAAGGCTGAGACACGGGTTCAATTCCCGTTAGCGCTACCAGTTTAAAATCTAACGTTTACGAGATCGCTTGTGGATCCCGACGCACGGGATACTGCATGCTGGATCCTCACGACAACCTTTGCCAGCAACGTCTCCTCCGGGTAGGTCGCTATACGATCGCTACTGGACTACCAAAGTAAGCGGCTGCCGTGCTGTATTCGTTCCGTCCGATGCGATGACCTGGATCGTGTACGTTCCAGGTGCTACCGTGGCTGCTGCTGGAGGCGGTTGAGAGGAATTACCTCCGCCACACCCGACCGCAACAGCCAAGAGCATCGCGAGCATGCCGAGTCCGTAGGCACGTCGCGCAATGATGTACCGACGCGTTCGCCAGCACCAGGGCAGCAGGGCAAACGCTAGGATGGGTGCCGTCCGGTGGAACAGCAATATCAAGACGCTTGACTGCGGCTCGGATGTGCTGACTGCCATGGCGAATGTGGCTGGTGTGCCGTTGGTGATGCTGAGAGTAGCAGGCGAAAATACGCACGAAGCATGCGCGGGCAGACTGCCACAGGTCAGGGTAAGCTTTCCGGAGTACCCGGGCGCAGGTGTAACCGCGAGCGTGTATTTTGCCGTCTGCCCAACATTAACCGTCGTCGAGCTACTGCCGCCTGACGACGGCGCTACAGTGAACGGGGATGTGGCTATCGCGGTTCCACTCAGTGCGAGGGCCATTGGCGAATCGATGGCCGTGGAGGCGATCGATAGAGAGGCGCTTTCAACACCGACGCTTTGCGGCGCGAAAACCACGCTCACCTGGCAAGAGGCTCCAGCACCAAGCGTGGAAGCACACGTATTGGTCTGGCTAAAGCTGGACGCACTGCTGCCCGTCAGAGTAATTGCAATTCCTGTAGCGTCGACCTGCCCTACGTTCTTGAGAGTAACGGTTTGCGCGGCAGATGTCGTTCCGACACCTTGAGCCGCGAAGGTGAGTGTGGTCGGGGCGAGCGTCAATTGCGGCGTCGAGGAAATGATGGTAAATGGAAGTCCGGCTGACACTCCGCCGCCGACGCCAGGAGAGATTACGGTGATCTGAGCTGTTCCAGCAGCCGCGACGTCCGATGCGTAGATGATCGCTGTGAGCTTTGTGGCTGAAATGTAAGTTGTGATTCGAGGAGTGCCGTTCCACTCAATTGTGCTTCCCGAGACGAATCCAGTGCCCGTGACCGTCAAGGTGAGGTCCGGACCCGCGGCGATCGCCGACGAAGGATTGAGTGAGATAGCAACGGGTTTCGGGTTCAGGTTGTTCGATGTGGCGATGTTGCTGGTGAGCATCACAACGCTGTCGTTCGATGGCCCTTGCCCGGTGTTGTCGCTGAAGCGAAACGCGAATCCTTTCGTTCCCCAGCGAACCAGCTGAGTGCTGAAGATCGGAAAGAAGCCCTGCGGGCCCTGCAGGAAGGACAAAGTCCCGGTCTCTGCTAGCGTGGATTGATCAAAGCTGCGGATCGCCATGGCCGAGTACTGGTCGTATTGGTAGAACTGGTCAAGGAAGTACGTCTTGCCGCTGCTACTGTCGGGTACCACGCTGGTCAGCGGAACGTCGCCAAGTTGATATGTGTGAAGCAGCTTTTTTGTAGTTGGATTCCATACCTGGCCGCTGTTGGTGTAAAGCAGTGTGCCGTCCGAAACGACGAGAGAACCGGAGTTTGTGCTACCTCCATACGGACCGCCTGGTCTGGTGTACGTCAGTCCGCTGCCATTTAGCGTGACCAATGTGAAGAATGGGGGATTGCTCAACCCGTCGAATGGCATGCCGTAAATGGTGGATGGATCAGAGGTAAAGGCGAAGTTATCAAGCCAGAGCACGGTATTGGCTCCGTTCTGTGCAAAATCGCCGGGAATGTAGTTGACCAATCCGCTGTCGTTGAACAGCGCGATGCCATCCTCAGAGGGATCGACGTGGGCTCCGAAAGTTGCCACAACTGAGGTGGGCGTTCCTGGAACGACGTGCATATCGGTCACGGTGAGGGCGCCGAACTGAGGATCTGTAGGCAGGGTAAAGGTGCGTTCGACGGTTCCGCTACTTAGCTTGATGCGTTGGATCTCATGCGCGCCGTTGAGTCCGACATAGAGATATTGCCCGTCAGGAGACGCCGCGAGTACGCCAGGGCCGGTGCCGACTGGAATTGGAGCGCCGAGTGTGCCAGTTGCTGGGTCGATGGGTAATACCGTGTTTGCATGCGAAGCGGCGGAAGCAGGCACCGAGATGTAGAGCTTCTTTCTTGTCGGCTCGTACAGCATCCCTGCATTTTGAGTAAAGATCCGCTGATAGATCGTGATCGTGTACGAATTGCTCTGGCCGCCGCCAGGTTCGGGGGTCACAACGGTTACGGGCAACTCGTCGTACCCTGAGGCGGGAATGGCTGTAGAGTCCAAAGCGGCGGTGAGGAAAGTGGAATTGTTATACGTAGTCTGTTGCGGCTTGCCATTTACCTGAACGACGGACGACGGCAGGAATCCGAAACCAATGACCCGCAGAGACACACCGGTCGAGCCGGCGGCGATTGTTGGATTGTCGATGAAAGTTATCTCCGGCGCCGGGGCCGCGCTGTAGCCGGTGGCAGCCAGAGAGACTGAAGTGATCGGATTGGTGGGATCGTTGGACGCAATCTGCAGTGTGCCCGTACGCGCTCCCGGCGCGGTTGGCTTGAAAACAAGCTGCAGCACACAGGTATCGCCGGGGGGCAGGCTCTGTCCGCACAATTGAGTCGAACTAACCGCGAAGTCGCCCGTGACGGTGGTCTTGGCGTAGTCGAACGTGACGGTGGCGCCGCCGCTGTTCTCCAAAAAGAGATTCGCGGACTTCGTCGTCTGACCAACCAGCGCAAAATCGAAGATGGGGTTGCTTAGGACGGCCAATTGTGGAATGACGCCTGCGCCCGTCAAAGGAAGAACAGCTTCCGTGACCGGCGCGTTGGATACCACGGTGACAGTTGAACTGTAGTTTTGCTTGGCGGACGGACCAAAGCGGAGGACAACCGTGCAGCTTTGACCGACGGGCAAGCTCTGGGGACACTGGTCTTTGTCTGCAGGCACACTGAATGCCCCGCTCGGTGTCTCGATGCTCGAGATAGTCAAAGACTGAGTGCCGCAGCTGGTCAGAGTCAGCGTCTGGTCGAGGGTTGCCCCTGCTGCGACCTCCCCCCAGGAGAGCCCGGCATTCTGCGGATACGGTATACAGAGCGCAGGCGCGTCTTGCGATGGATCGATAACAGCCGCATATCCGTAGAGAGCATCTATGGTCGGTGTCGGGGCCGGGACTTGCCCGAGATAGACATCAGGCGTGGTGTACATGCCCGGCTCAGCAGTTCCGGCCACATGTGCTTTGTGGCCGGGATCGAGCGCGATCCCGAAGGCGCCGCCGCCTGTCGCTTGTCCGCCGAGGAAAGAAGAAAACTTGAGGGTAGCGCCTGTAGGATCGAACTGCGCAACAAACGATGCCGACCTGGAGCCAAGCTGCGTTGATAGTGGAAACGCGGATTGCAGGGGCTTCACAAGAAGGAGCTGCGCGTCGCTGGTCTGACCCGCGATCCAGACGTCTCCGTTCACGTCGACTGCCAGACCGCCATACGTTTCTGTTCCGGTGCCGCCGAAAAAGGTGGAATAGAGCAAGTTCGACCCCGTAGAGTCCAGCTCGCTCAGATAAGAGCCTCCGGGAGATGCCTGAAAGGCGCCCGCGGTGATCGGAAAACCAGAAGAAGGGAGAATGCCTGTCAACCAGACGTTTCCATTCGGGAGTAAGGCGATGCCAGTATCCTCCCAGGCGCTCCCGAGGAATGTGGAATAGTTGAGGCTTGCGCCATCGGGCGCAACCTTCGTGACGAAAGGCGCTGCGTACGGCTGCGCTCCACCTATCGCCGGCTGATAGGCGCCAGAAGTGATAGGCCAAAGTGAGCCCGCCTGGCCGGCGATATAGGCATCTCCGGCGCCGTCAACAGCTATCTTGGAGACGCCAATCGGACCGCCGCCGCCATTCTGTGGCGAGGCATCTCCGACGATGCCGCTGTAGATCAACGTGCCACTCGGGCCGAATTTGGAAAGGAAGACGGTGAATAGAGGATAAGCAGGTGTAACTGCATGAAGCGCTCCCGGAGTTATCGGGAAGGCTGGCGCGTCGGTGGTTCCAGTCACATAAACATTCCCTGTGCTATCGGCGGCGACGGCGAAGGCATCCGTCATTGAGCTTTGGTACGGCTGCGATCCTCCGCCTAGTAAGGTTGAGAAGTTGAGGCTCGATCCGTCCGGCGACAGCGATGTAAGAAAGGCATAATCAGAGCCATTGCCATCTGTGCCAAGCGGCTGGCCATTTTTGGTGGGGAAGTCCGTCGATTGGCTTCGCCCCGCAACCAGGGCATCTCCACTCGCATCGACGGCGAGACCGAACGGCTGGGTATACGCACTCCCACCCAGCAGCGTGGAGTAGAGCAGCGTCTTGCCGTCTGCGCTGAACTTGCTGACGTAGGTGATGATCTCATTCGTGCTGCAGTGGGTGCAGCCTGCGAAGGCGCCGGGCGTAACCGGGTAACCGAGGCTTCCAATGCCCGCGACGTAGGTTGCTCCTGCGGCGTCGGTCGCGACGAAGTTCGATTCCGAGGATACGCTGGCCAGGTAGGTGGAGAAGGAAAGGACGGGGTCGATGACCAGCGCGCGGGAGTGGTCGTAGGATCCCACGCTGAATCCAATGTCTCCGTTGTGCAGCATTCGGAATGAGCCCTGGATCGGCGTTCTCCGGTTGTTGCTGTCTTGGTAAATGACCGGTTTATGAAAAACCAATTCGCCCGTCGCAACGACGAGATGCAGGTTCCCGTCTTGCCGAATCGCTGCATGCGCCCGGCTCGGAAAATGCATGCGTATCTGGCTGTAGTCCGCGCCAGGAGCGACGATAAAGTCATGCTCGAGCTGCCGTGCATTGCCGTAGAAGACGGCGTCGATACCCGGATAAAGACCGGTGTATGCAACGCGGCCGAAATTGGGTACATGCGTGCGCCACGAGGCTGCGTTACTCCCAAGTAGATAGTTGGTCTCGCTCCGCATCCGATCCAGCCCATGCACGTGAGCGTGGCCATAGCTTCCACGGAACGTAATCCTCAGATCATGCGAGGCCTGAGGAAGATTGATCTCGAAGGAATGGGAGGAAAAACGCAGTGTTGTGCCAGGAATTCTGCCCAGGATCTCGCCGTAGGACAAGCTTGAGGAAGGTGCCGGTTCGAACACGATGGGCGTGTCCTGCAGGGTAACTATCTTGCTCGGGGTGCTGGATCGGGACGTTGCAACGAGCGGGCCAACGAGGCTGAGGCACAAAAGGAACCCGGGTACGAGAAACCGCTTCAAGGGCCGTCACCAAATGGGAAGAGTGGGAGCGGAACTACAGTACCAGATACGATTTGGGAAACAAGATGAAATAACCTTCTCTACCCGCCCACGAGTTACTGCTATGCGCTGGACTGGCAAAGTGTAGCCGTAGCTGTTAGGCGCGATTCGATCGCCGGTCGCTACCGGGTGCAGGAATGCTACGTGATGGAGCGGCTCGTGTGAAAGTCTTCCCGTTTCGGGAACGATCTATCAATCAGCGGCAACCAGCGTGTTCGCTGCTGGCGTGACGGCTATCGGTTCCATATTGCCACTTTAATCATGGCGTCGTTCCAGACCGACGTTCGCGACGCGAGGGCGCGCAAATCAGCGTTGTTGGTATGCCCCGAGCGTGGACGATGCAGACTATCCGAGCCATGGTCTGCGGGCTCGCGATCCTCAGCCAAACGACCTGGCACCGTCTTCGTGTCCGAGTGCAAATGGTGGAAGTGGAGACGGGCTGTCCCGGAATCAGCCAAATTCTCGGTTTGGTGAATCGACAAGCCGCATTGAGAGGCGGCCATCATTGCAGGATTAAGCTTTACTGGGTCCGAGAGCAGGGAAGAGACTAGAGCCGTCGGAAGTCGTCCATCTCGCGCAGCCACGGTACCAAAAGATTCCATCTCATACCCACTAGCGCTACCATATCCTTTATCCATAGTGCTAGGACGCCAACGGTCTGCGCTGCCTGCGGGAAGGCTCACGCTGGGCCGTCCCTGTCGGGTTCCGGGCCGCAGCTGTCGATGCTAGATGCGGTTTCCAAGGACAGGTCATGCGGAAGGATCGTTCGCTGCCGAATCAGCCGACGATCCATTTACTCTTCGGAAGCAGCGAAATTAGCGAGATCAATGCATATGTCCCCAGGAACGCCACAATCGCGATCGTGGGAATCTTGATGATCGGGCTGCACAGGCGCCCGTTCAACAGACCATAGACCGCGTTGAGCACGATGATGTGCGCAAGGTACATGCCATAGCTTCTCTGCGATACGTTGCGTATCAGCTTCCAGAACGCACTGTCTGGTACCGCCGGCCGAATATCCTTGAATAGCAGGAAAAATCCAACCGTGATCATGGCGACATTGATGGTCTCGAATCCCCACGTCAATTCGAGTTTGGGAAGACTCTGCTCTGTCGAGAGCCTGTGCAGAAAGCCGGAAGCGGTGATCGCGTAGCCGGAGACGATCAATAAGACGGCAGCCAAAGAAAGCCGCCGGGAAGGCTGCATATGGAAGCGCTTGATGTAAGCGCCCGCGACTGCGTATCCGATGTAGCCAGTGAAGTAGTAAAGCATGGGGGTGGAGTTCCAGAAGGCCTCACCCCAGATTTCCGGGAAGACAAGGTGAATGTAGGGAATGGTAAGGCTGACCGCCCACAGGGCGAGGAAGCGTTCCATGCTGCGCCGGCTGGCAGATTCAACCCACGGCGACAAAACGGGGGCGACTAGGTAGATGCCGAGCAGCATGTAGACGAACCAGAGGTGCCCGACATCCGTACCGAAGTTCACCGGTATTTTGAGGACATCCAGCAGTGCTCCCTGCAGGGTGGTCGTGCCTTGCCAGTAGAGATAGAAGGCGTAGATCACGCACCACACGACGAAAGGAACGAGCACGCGACTGAATCGCTTTCGGAAGAAGGCGCCTTCATTCCTCACAGGAAAGAGAAAGACTCCGGAAATCATCACGAACAGCGGGACGCAGGAGCGAAATAGAGAGTTGAGCCAGCCCACCCAGTGCGCGGCGGGCGTGTCGAGTACGGAACCGCCGGGGCCGATGTAATAGAACTCACCGGTGTGGATCTGCACGACCATGTAGGTCGCCACGACTCTCAGAAGGTCAAGTCCTAGATTCCTTGAAGAGATCTGGAGCGTTGTGTTGGCCGACGCGCCAGCAGTAGGTTGAGTCGTCACGCTGTTAATGTAACGTCAAACCACGTTTGTTGGGTCCACTTTGGGGCAACTGTTAGATTGGTCGACCAATAAGCTATTAAGTTTATTAAACTTACTGGACAGGTTTGGTAGTCGTTAGCGCTACCAAATCGTTCGTCGCTGCCAACCCTTCAACGAATCCTTGAAGGATTGCGATTCGCGCCTCGTCCAAGCTCAGGTCACCCTCAGAACAATGACGGGTTGTTCGCTTGCTCGTCCGCTTGCTCGTCTTGAATGGGCTCGATCAGGTCCGGTCTGTCGTTCCTGGCATTCCCAACTTCCTTGCCCACTTTCCATGCGGTCATCTTGTCCGCATCGAAGGGACGAAGCAGATCGACCGGCGGCCGCACAGGATCGGCGCGCAGCCAGCGGTCGTACTCGTTTGCAGGAATGATCACCGGCATCCTGTTGTGCATCGGCTCGACTAATTCGTTTGGGTCAGTCGTGATGACCGTGAACGTCAGCAGTTCGATCCCCGCTTTGCGATCCTTCCATCTCTCCCAAAGGCCCGCCATTGCGTAGGGCTGTCCGTCCTTCATCGCGATGGCGAATGGCTGCTTCATCTTTCCGGTTAGCTTCTGCCATTCGTAAAACGCGTCGGCAGGGATGAGGCAGCGGCGATACTTAAATGCCTCCCGGAATGCAGGCGCCGTGATGATCGACTCGGCCTTCGCGTTGATGGTGCGCAGTCCGATGCCTGGGTCCTTTGCCCAGTAAGGCACCAGGCCCCACCGCATCATCACTATCTCTCGCTCGCCGGTATCTCTGTTCAGCCGGATCACAGGCTGAAACGTCTGCGGGGCTACGTTCCAGCTCGGGCCGAAATCCGGCAGCGAGGCACCATGAACAGCGAAGTGTTCGGCGATGCGCTGTTTGTCAGAGCGGCGGGCATAGCGGCCACACATACGATGAGATCAATAAGGCCAATAGCGCGGCTCCGCAAGATCGAAGAGCTTCCAGATACCCAGCGCGATCAGTGCGATCACTCCCCAGAAAATCGCAAAGCCCACAAGCTTTGCCATCAGGATGATAAGTGGAATAGCTATCAGCGCAATGATCACAAGGAAGACGAGACCGAAGAAACAAGCAATCGAGTGCATCGGAAACACCCCCGCGTGTTGATACGCAAAAGAAGCGCAGTTAGTTGCCGTTAACGCGTTCGCCGGAGATCCGCCTTCCACGCAGATCAAACCGCCCATCCGCCGCACGCGATCTCACCAGTCCATCCATGCTGGCCACAAGCGAATTTCCAGCGATGCCGTGTCGAATTTGCCAGCCTTGCATTCGGCCTCTACGGGAATACAACGAAGTGTGTATTTCCGTAGATACCAATTGGGTACATATTACTTTACTCATAGAGCATTGCAATTTCCCGGCGGAGATATATGAGAAAGCTCGTCAGCATCCTGGTCGTTCCTGTTTTCATCGTCGTAGCGCAGGCTGCCTTGGCCGCCAATTTTGCCGGGCCGCAAGCGCCGCAGCCGGTCCCGCCCATTCTGTACCCGGGACCCCAGGGGCCGACGACCGGGCCCGTGGATCCGACTCCAACTGAGCCTCCCCCCAGCAGCTAGGACAGGCGGATAACCATGGGGGCTTGGGACAATGTGCTGTGGCTGACCGGGTTCGCCCTGAATCTTGGGTTGCTCTGTGTCTTGTTGCACAAACGCCGGTTCCAGAAATTTCCCTGGTTCACGCTGCTGATCGCGCAGGATGCAATCCAGACCATCGTGCTCTTCTGCGTCCACAAGCATCCGAGGATCAATTTTTACGCCTATTGGGGCTTCGAGGCGCTTGACGCCGTATTGCACCTGCTCGTGCTCTACGAGGTGGGACGTCTCCTGCTTGCCCAGTTCGGAATGAGCATAGCGGGCGTCGCCCGCCGCTACTGGAGCGTGGTCGTGGTGCTGGTTGGAGCGCTCGTAGCATTCACGTGGTTCACGCCGTCGAGCCCATACCTGCCCATCAAGGTCGCGCTTCGTATCGGCCAGACGTCCTCGATCTGTGTCGGCGGAGTTACTTCGCTGCTGATAGTGGCAACATTCTTCTTCGGCCTTCGATTCCGCATCCACGCTCAGGCCGTGCTCTATGGACTCGCCCTCTATATGTTCGGCAAGCTGTGGGTCCACACCCTGCTGCTGCTCCTGGGCAATCTTCAGCAGTGGTCGGCTCTGGAGGTCAGCCTCAAGCCGGTCTACCATCTGACCCTGCTGATCTGGATCGCGTGCCTCTGGTTCGAGGAGCCGGAGCTCAAACCGGCACCGGAGATACAGCAACTCATGCGAGCAGAGCCCGCGTAAGCCAGCTTCTTCCACTCGGCCCTACTCCGACCGCAGCGCCGTTAACGGATCGATATTCGCAGCGCGCCGCGCCGGAATCATGCTGGCGCCCGCCGCCACCAGCGCTATGCCGATCACCGCCATGGCCAGCGTCGCCATGTCGTCCGGTTTCACTCCGTAAAGCGACGAAGCCAGCGCTCTGCCCGTAAGCAGCGCGAAGGGAATGCCGATCGCCACGCCCAATGCTGTCAGCATCAGGCTGTCGCGCAGCACCATCCACACCACCTGTCCGCGCCGCGCGCCTACGGCCATGCGCACGCCAATCTCCACCGTGCGGTTGTTTACGCGATAGGCCAGCGTGCCGTAGAGCCCTGTCGCCACCAGCACCACGCCGAGGATCGCGAAGAACCCCGCGAGCCGCGCAAACAGCAGCTGATTCGAGATCGTCTCTTCGTACTGCGCGCGCTGCGCCATCGGCTTCAGCAGCGGCAGATTGGGATCCATCTGCTGCAGCACCTTCTGCGCCGCGGGCAGGATCGCCAGCGGCTCGCCGTGTACACGCAACTCCACATTCTCCGGACCGATGATCGGAATCTGCGCATACATATACCAGGCCATGGGGATCGGCTCTTCGTCGATGCTGCGATATTTGTGGTCCTTCACCACGCCGACCACCGTCATCTGATACTTGCCGTCATCGGTTCCGATCTGATGCCCCAGCGGATTCTGCTTCGGGAAGAAGCGCTTCGCGAACTCCTCGTTGATGATCCCGACGTGTGCCGACGTTGCCGTATCGGAATCGGCAAAGTCGCGGCCGGCAAGGATAGGCACACCCAGCGTGCGGAAGAAGTCCGGCCCCGCTACATTGCTGCGCACCGTTCTCGATCCGCCATTCGCGACCTCCGGCAGCTTGCCATCCACCGTCATGTCGCTGTTGTCCGACCACCACGACCCCAGCCGTTCCTCCATGATCGTCACGGACTCGACTCCGGGTAGCGCGCGCAGCTTGCTGATCAACTCTCGGTAAAACGCCTTACCCTGTGGAATCGACTCGATGTGCGGATTCACGCCGAAGACCACCAGCTCATCCGCCGGAAAGCCCAGCGGAATGCTTTGGAGATTGCGCAACGTGCGGACCAGCAGTCCTCCACCCACCAGCAGCACCACGCACAGCGCCATCTGTAGCGTGACGATGACCTTGCCCGTCCGAGACTTGCCTGCGTCTGTATTCGATGTCGCGGCGGAGGTCTTCAGCGCCAGCCCCGGCCCCGCCGAGAGCGCAATGCGGAGCGGCGCCAGGCCAAACAGCAATGCCGCCAGCACCAGAATGCTCAGCGTGAAGAGGAGCACCGTCGAGTCAGGCGCCAGGCTCGATTCAATATGCGCCCACCTTCCCAGCGCTCTGGTCGCCACCGTGGCAAAGAGCCACGCCAGTTCGCCGCCGATCGCCACCAGCAGCAGGCTTTCCATCAGCAGTTGGCGAAACAACTCCTTCCGTCCGGCGCCCAGCGCCATCCGGACCGAGAACTCCCGCTGCCGGGTAGCATTCCGCGCCATCAGCAGCATCCCCACATTGCTCAGCGCGATCAGCAGGACGAGTCCCACCATCGTCATCAGGATCCGCAATGGCTGGCCGACTTGCGCGTCAGAGCCAGGGAAGCTCTTTGCTGCCTCCACGCTCAGCGTGGGCCGCTTCTCTCCCGGTTTTGGATTACCCAGTCCTACATACGCCGCAGTTTGGAACGCCGGCTGCAACTGCGCGACCGCCTGCGCCTTGGTGACACCCGGAGCCAGCCGTCCCATCAGGTGCAGGCACCACCATGTCGGATTGTTGATATATGTCTTTCCATCCTCCAGCGGATTGCCCCAGGCATTCAGCTCCGCCCGGCTCTGCAGCGGGATCCAGAAGTCGATTGACACGCCGCCCTCGGTGCCTTCAAAACCCGCAGGAGCAATACCCACAATCGTGATCGGCACGCCGTTCACATACAACGTCTGCCCCAGAATCTCCGGATTGCGCGCGAACCGCGCGGTCCAATAGCTATCGCTGATCACGCCAATGGGAGCATGGCTTGCCTCATCCTGCTCTGTAAATCCGCGCCCCCGCGCCAGCTTCACACCCAGCCCGGAAAAGAAGCTCCCGCTCACCATCTCGCCAAACGCCACGCCGGGCTGCGATCCATAGCGCACCGCAACCTTCTGCGAGGAAAGCGGAACATAAGCCATCACCTGCATCGCGCTCGTCTGTCGGCGCAGTGCGTCGTAGACCGGGTACGAGAACGTCTGGTTCGAATCGATCGTTCCCGTGCCACGCGGCGGATTGGATGTCCGGAGGTAGAGAACCCGCCCCGGATCCGGCACCGGCAGTGACTTGAGCAGCACCGCATTCATCACGCTGAAGACCGCCGTGTTCGCGCCGATGCCGAGTGCCAGCGTCAACACGCACACCAGCGTGAAGCCCGGCTTCTTTCTCAACTGGCGAAGCGCGTAGCGCAGGTCATTCCATAGTGCGGGGAAGAGTGCAGCCATCCTTGCCTCCGAAAACGAAAACCAAGATCGATCCATCTCCTTGGAGCAAGAGACTGGCCAATGCTGCGCCGTCTACCCACTCCGTAAGTAGTTGATGAATCGATGGCTTCCGAAAATACCGACCACAGCGCCTGTCCGGATTCAAAACCCTCCCGTTCAAATCCGGACATCTTTTGACTCACGCGGAACAATGCTTGACCCCGCGAACCAGCCCACCTACCATTCACCCAACCACCCAAACAATGGAAAGCACGCGGCAATTTGTTGGTCAGGTGATCGGCAACTACCGCGTTCTGGCGCAGTTGGGCAGCGGCGGCATGGGAACCGTCTATCGTGCTCAGGACACCCGTCTCGATCGCCAGGTCGCCCTCAAGCTGCTGCCGGACGCCTCGCTCTTCGATCAGGACTCCCTGAACCGTTTCCGGCATGAGGCTCGCGCCGCCTCCAGCCTGAACCACCCCAACATCTGCACCGTCTACGACGCCGGAGAGGACAACGGCGTGCCGTTCCTGGCCATGGAGCTGCTCGACGGCCAGACCCTCGGCCAGATGATCGCCGCCCGTGCTTTGCCCACCGAAACCATCCTGCGGCTCGGCATCCAGGTCTGCGATGCGTTGCAGTGTGCCCACGAGAAGGGCATCGTCCACCGCGATATCAAACCCACCAACATATTCGTCACTGCGCGCGGAGACGCCAAGCTGCTGGACTTCGGCGTGGCCAAGCAACTGCAGCCGAACCTTGGCGCGACCGACGCCACTCTGCCCACCTCGCTGACCGTGAAAGGCCAACTGCTCGGCACCGCGCCCTACATGTCACCGGAACAGTTACAAGGAAAGCCGGTCGATGCCCGCACCGACCTCTTTTCCCTGGGCGCGGTCTTCTACGAGATGGCCACCGGCCTGCAGGCCTATCGCGGAGATTCCGTAGCCACCATCGTCGCTGAAATCCTTCGCGGCGAACCGCGTTCCGTCAGGACTCTCAATCCGGAGATTCCCGGCGAGTTGCAGCGAATCATCCGCAAGGCGCTCGAAAAAGATCCGGCCGACCGCTATCAGTCCGCGAAAGAAGTGATGATCGACCTCCGCCGCGCACAGAGGGATCTCGAAGCGCCACATGAGACAGAAAAATTCAATAGGCCTGCCGCTCTTCTTTCTCCGCGGTACGCAAAGCTCCTCTGGTGCGCTGCCGCGGCGCTGCTCGCGGCCATCGCGATCGGCCTTGCCATAGCGCTCACGCCCCAGCCCGTCTCCGGACCGCTCGACTCAAAACAGATCACCTTCTCCGCCGTGCCCAAGGACGGTCCGCTCTTCACCGATGGATCGCGCCTCTACTTTCAGGGACGAGGCCAGCCGTCGGAGATGGCCGTCACCGGAGGCATGATCGCGCCGATGCATGCTCTGGAAGGCATGTACCTGATGGATATTTCCCGGGATGGATCGAAGGTGCTGGCGTGGAAGTCGGACCCCAACGACAACGTTGGCCGCGGCACCATGTGGGTCGCGTCGATCCTGGGAGAGAGGCCGCGAAAGCTCAATAGCCATCTGGCGCAGGCAGCGCGCTGGTTTCCCAATGGGCAATCCATCGCCTTTGCGGACATGGGCACGCTGTATACCTGCGATGCCGATGGCGCGAATGCAAAAAAGATCTGGAGCACGCCGCAGTTCATACAGGACCTGAACATCGCGCCGGATGCCCAGGAGCTGACACTCTCGCTCTCCGAGAATGAGCTGCATTCCTCCAAACTGTGGCGACTGAAAGCGGATGGAAGCAACGCGCACACGTTGCCGCTCGGCTGGCCGGACAAAGTGAAGGACAAGGTGAAGGAATCCGCAGGTCAGTGGACGCCCGATGGCCGGCATTTCCTTTTCGCCTCGGATCGCGAAGGGCTCACCAACGTCTACGAGCTGGCCGCGCCTCCCTGGTATGCGTTCTGGAGGAAGCCTGCGCCGGTACGTCTGACCGGCAACCAGATTGACATCCAGGCCTTCGCCCCTGCGCGCGACGGCAAGACGCTCTTTGTCATGGGGCGCATGGATCAGGGTCTGATGCAGGTCTTCGATCCGAACACGCATAAGTTCGTGCCCTTTCTCGACGGCATCGCCGCGCGCGATTTCGTGATCTCGCCGGATCGGCAGTGGATGGTCTACGCGGAATATCCAGGCGGCCATCTCTGGAAGAGCAAGCTCGACGGCAGCGACGCATTCCAGTTGACGCACACCTACGCAGCGATGGAGCAGTGGTCGCCCGATGGCACATCGCTTGTGTACTCGGACTGGCACAAGCTCTATCGCATCTCCGCAGATGGCGGCGCGCCGGAGCAACTGCTACCGGCGGGTGATAACGAAGTGGCGCCCACCTGGTCGCCCGATGGAAAGTCGATCGCTTTCAACTACTACCCGCTGCCGGATCGTCCGCTCACCGCAATCCAGCTCATCGACCTCGCCACGCGCAAGATCTCCGTCATGCCCGGCACCGAGGGCTACTACGTGCCGTCGTGGTCGCCCGATGGAAAATATCTGGTCGCCATCGCGCAGAATCCCTCCCGCATGATGCTCTACACCGCCGCGACCAAGACCTGGCGCGAGCTGAAGCGCTTCGATGTCCCGTGGGGATATTGGATCTGGTCGCACGACAGCAAATCGCTGTACATGGCATTGATCGACGATCAGAAAGGCATGTACCGCTTGACCGTGCCGGAAGGAAAGTGGGAGAAGATGGGCGGCATGGAACGCATCGACACGCGGGCACTCGACTCCTTCGTGAGCCTGACCGCCGACGGCCAGCCGGCCATCATGAGTCACACCGGCGTGGCCCAGATCTACGCCTTGCACTGGAAAGTACCGGCAACGTAAGCGAGGGCTCAAGTCTGAGCGCAGCCGTTTTGTTTCAAGGAACGGCTGCAGACAGGATTTTCGACTCCGGCTGCTTACTGCGGCTGGTTCGGGTCGGATCCGTTCTCGTCGAAGGTTCCGCCCTCCGGTGCGCTTGCGGCACGCGACGTGGTCACACTCACTGGCGATTGCAGTTTGAAGGTGATCAGCGACTCGGCCGGAATCTTCACCTGTTCGCCGCGCGTGACCGCATTCACACCCGCGCCCAGACCGCCGCCGGAAGCCGCGCCGATCGCCGCGCCCTTGCCGCCGCCGGCGAGCGCGCCAATGATCGCGCCCAGAGCCGCGCCTCCACCCGTCTTCATCGCCGTGTTCTTGCCGCGTCCCTTGCCCTCCTGGCTGAAGGGAGACGTCACGACGGAGAGCGGCCGCCCAGGCAGCGAAATTTGCGTCAGCTCAATCGACAGCAGGGAGCTGCCGGCAAAGTGCGTGGCATCCTTTGCCTGAATCACCCGTCCCACGACAGGCGTGCCCCGCGGGATCGCCACCATGTTGTCCGCGATGATGTCCGCTGTCAGCGTTCCGTGGATGGTTTGCCCGGTCTGTGTTGTGTTGCTGTCCAGCGCGTCCGTCAGGCGAACCGGCAGCGAAGTGCCCGATGCCACGGAGACCGTGCGGGCGACGGGTGCGGCAGGCCTGGCCGGCGGTGGCGGCGCTTTGGGCGTCGACTCCTGCGGCGGCGGAGGTCCCACCGGAGCCTGGTTCATTGCCTCTTGGTTTGCAGCCGGTCTGCTCGGGCGGTTGGCGCGCGGCCGCCGGCGCTCGACCGGCGGCGCGGGCGGCGCCTTCACCGCTGCTTCCGCCGGGGCTACGGTCAAATTATTGATCACCGTGCGGACCCCGTTCACCCCACCGCTCTCCGCTGCGGCCAGCGCTCGCGAAGCATCGTTATTCACCGCGCCGGTCAGCGTCACCGTGCCCCCATTCACGCCCACCTGGATGTTCTGCCCGTTCAGGGCAGACTGGCCGCTGATGCGGGACTGCACATCTGTCGCAATATCCTGGTCGCTGCGGGGCGCGGGTGCCGGTGCGGCCGCAGGCGTAGTCTGCGGTGTCTCTTTGGTCAGGGAAGGGAATTGTTTGCAGCCGGTGGCGATCAGCAGTGAGCCGGCAAGAATACCGGCCTGCAACCTGTAGCGGGCTTTGGAATGAGTCATCATGGTGCGTGATCCTTTCACTGCGGAACCTTTGCGGGCAGATATCCGAATCGTCTCTAACTGGAATGCTTGAATGGACCAAGGGGCCAAGGTTATTCCTAGAATATATGTTTTCGGTCGCCCAGATGCTTTTGTCTCCCCTGCTAGCTCTGTAAGATTACAGCCCGGCCTGTGCCATTCGTGAGACCATGGGTGTTCGCTTGGCAGCGCTTGCTGCCTGCCGGGCATCTGAATGAGATAAGACACTGCGAGCGTGGCGCTAAGGGTTCCAGTTTTCTGGCGTAAATCGGAAAGTGCTGCCTGCATGAACGCCGGGCAGCCGAGGAGAAATGTACATGTCTGCTGACAGAGGTGGGTTTGGTTGGTTTCTCATTGGGTTGGGAATCGGAGCGGCAGTGGGTGTCCTCTATGCGCCAAAATCGGGCCAGGAGACGCGTGAAGAACTGGCATCCTCGGCGCGGGAGGGATCGGAGTTCATGCGCGAACGATCGCGCAAAGCAGCCGAGAAGGTCAGCGACTTTGCCGATCGCGGGCGCGACCACCTGAACGAATACGTCGATCGCGGCAAGGACGCGGTCGATCGCGGCCGCTCACAATGGAACCAGTATGTCGATCGCGGACGCCAGGCGGTCAGCGATCAGGTCGACAATGTGAATACCGCCGTCGATGAAGCAACGCGCGCCTATCGCAGCACCGCTTCCGGTGACGAAGCCGATCGGATTTCGGACGCGGTGGAAGCCGGCCAGCAGGCCTACCGGACGACTTAGGCCGGCGCCGGCGACCGCTGGCCGCTGTCCCCAGATCGGTCGCGACGGCGTACACTGTGCGCGGCCCTTCCCCCAGTCTGACTCTCTCGCGTAAAGGAAGCGGCACACATGAACGACCCACTCAGTGGCATATTGCTGGCGCTCACCATCATCGTTGGCGTGGGTGTGCTGGTCTTCATCGTCGTTTTGTTGATGCTGGCCGGGACGCTTCTCTACACCCGCAAGCGTTTCCATCAGATCCTCGACCACTATGACAAGGAGATTGCCCCGCATCTCGCACCGATGGTGAAGTCCGCGCATTCCCTGGTGGACGATCTCTCTCCCAAACTGAAGCACGTCTCCACCAACCTGGTGGAGGTGAGCGATATCATGCGCAGCGAGGCGCAGCACATCACCGTGTCGCTCAGCGATATGGTGGAGCGGACGCACCAGCAGGCCGCGCGCGTGGACAACATCGTGTCGAGCACGCTGAATGGAATCGGCCACGCCACCGCGGCCGTGCAGGAAGGAATCTCCGCTCCCATCCGCCACCTCAGCGGCATGCTGGATGGATTGCGCGCGGGCATCGGCTCCTTTCGCCGCAAACGCACTCATTCCAACGGTGCGAGTCCCGCGACGATCGTGCGCAAAGTAGAACAGGACCCCTACTAGGGAAACGACCCGGTGCTCTACGCGCAGCGTAGGGAGGAGTAGTTTCCAACCATCCAGTCGGAGCGAATCGACCAGCTCCGGGACTACAATCCCGGCTATGAAAATCGCTGGATTGCTGCCCGCCTTGTTTGCGCTATCCGTGGGAATCGCCGTTGCTCAAAATGCAGGGGTTGTCCAGCGTGGCGAATCGCATCAGGGCATGGGTTTCAGCCAATCCACCACAACTCACCATTTCTATCTCACTCAGACCGGCGGGATCATCCAGGTAACGGCGAAAGACCCGAGAAATACAGAGCAGATCGCCACGGTTCAGATGCACCTGAAGCACATCGTCGGTATGTTCTCCGAAGGAGACTTCTCCCTCCCTCATTTCGTGCATGACACGAATCCCCCCGGAGCCGCCACCATGAAGCGTTTGCGATCTTCCATCCGGTACACCAGCGAAACGTTGGACAACGGCGGCCGAATCAGGATCGAAAGTGACTTACCGGAAGCGCTCACCGCGATTCATGATTTCCTGCGCTTCCAGATTAAGGATCACGAAACCGGAGATCCGCTGGCAATTTCAAACTGACCCGACTCCCATTCCGGGAAGGCATCAAAAAACGTAATCACATTTGTGCCAAATCACCCCGTCGTTTTTGCTACTCTTGAAATAGGGAACACAAGAGGCCGCGGATACTCTCCGCGGCCTTTGCTTTTTCACGAGTTTGCTCGCCTCTAAATCCTTTATTTGGACGATTTTAGCGATAAACCTTTTGGAATGACGAATTTGACCCTCGGGAGATGCTCTAAGCCGATGGAAGGAAACGGGTTACAGACCAGCCTCCCGGTACGGGAGGGGGAGGGGGGTGACGTGACCGTCCGGCTTGACTCGCCGCTCATCAGTTGCCAGCCATCAGTTGTCAGCCATCAGTTCCCAGCTACGATCCACCCGCCGCCCACCACCACATCCTCGCGGTAGAAGACCGCGGCCTGCCCCGGCGTCACGGCGCGCACCGGCTCATCGAAGGTTGCAGTGACTTCGTCCGGACCGGTCTTCCGGATCGTCGCCGCGGCGGGCTCGTGACGATGCCGCACCTTGATGCTGACCCGCATCGGCTCCGTCAGATCGGCGACCGAGATCCAGTTGAGCCGCCGCGCCACCATCGTGGAGCTGAGCAGCGCGTCCTCACTGCCCACCGTGACCCGGTGACTCGCCGAATCGATCGATAAAACATAGAGCGGCGACGGCGACGCAACGCCCAGACCCTTGCGCTGCCCGACCGTGAACTGGTGGATGCCGCCATGATGTCCGGCAACTGTACCTGCCGTGGTGACGAGATCGCCGCTCGAGTCCGGCATCGCCTCGCCCTGCTCGTCGAGATAGGCGTCGATGAAGCGCTTGTAGTCGCCGCCGGGGATGAAGCAGATCTCCTGCGAGTCGGGCTTGGTGGCGATGCCCAGGTCGTAGGCGCGCGCCTGCTCCCGCACCTCCGGCTTGGTGTAGCCGCCAAGCGGAAAGAGCGTGCGGGCAAGCTGCTCCTGCGTCAGGCCGAAGAGGAAGTAGGTCTGGTCCTTGCTGGCATCGGCAGGCCGCTTCAACAGCCAGCGTCCGCTGACTTCGTCATACTCGTTGCGGGCATAGTGGCCCGTCGCGATGCACTCCGCGCCAATCTGCCGCGCCGTCAGCAGCAACTGGTCGAACTTGAGATGGTTGTTGCACAGGCTGCAGGGAATCGGCGTTCGTCCGGCCAGATACTCGGCCACAAACGGCTTCACCACCTCGCGCTCGAAGCGCTCCTGATGGTTGACCAGGTAGTAAGGAATGCCCAGCCGCTCCGCCACGCGGCGCGCGTCATACACGTCGTCCACCGAGCAGCAGCGCCCCTGCACCTCTTCCGGCATGCCCTCGCGTCCGGCAAGACGGCGCTGGTTCCAGAGCTGCATGGTCAGCCCGATGAGCGTGTGCCCCTCGGCCTGCAGCATGGCGGCGACGGTCGACGAGTCCACGCCGCCGGACATCGCCACCGCAATCGTTCGCGGGGCGACGGCGATCGCGCGCCCCCGGCTTGCCGGAGCGGACTGACCCTGCGTCGAATTGGTTACTGTATCGATCACAAATTTCCTGAATTGCTAATTGAATGCTAACTGGACTGCTAGATCGAAGTTCCGGCGCTGGCAGTCTCACTCGGTGCAGGCGCCTTCGCTGTCACCTGATAAAACGGCGACAACTCCCGCAGCCGCGCCACCGCAGCCGGCACCAGGTCCAGCGCAAAGTCGACGTCCTTCTCGGTTGCGTTGGTGTCGAGGCTGAAGCGCAGGCTAGCGCCCGCGCGCGCGGACGCCACACCCATCGCGCGCAGCACGTGGGATGGATCCATCGCCCCGGAGGTGCATGCGGAGCCGCCCGAAAGTGCCAGCCCCTTCAGGTCCAGCGCGATCACCAGCGCCTCGCCCTCCAGATGGTCGAACCAGATATTGGTTGTGTTCGGCACCCGCTGCGCGTTGCCGCCATGCTTGCCGGCCGCGCTGACGCGAGAGAGAAGGCCCTGCTCCAGCCGGTCGCGCAGCGCGGCGAGACGCGCCGGACCGTCGCCGGCGGCAAACGCCTGCGCCCGCTCGGCGGCATCTCCCAGCCCGACGATTCCCGGCAGATTCTCCGTGCCGGCGCGGCGCTGATGCTCCTGCGGGCCGCCGAAGAGCAGCGGCTCCGGATGCGTGCCCCGCCGGATGTAGAGCGCCCCCGTGCCCTGCGGCCCATGGAACTTGTGTCCCGAGATGCTCAGCAGGTCGCAGCCGATGGCCGCTACGTCGATCGGGAGCTTGCCCACCGCCTGCACGGCATCGGTATGGAAGTAGACGTCGGCCTCCTGCGCGATGGCGCCGATCTCCGCCACCGGCTGCAGCGTGCCGATCTCGTTGTTGGCCATCATGACGCTGATCAGCTGCGTGTTCGGCTTCAGGGAACGACGCACATCGTCCGGATCGACGACGCCCGAGGCATCCACCGGCAGGAAGGTGACCTCAATGCCGCGCTCGCGCAGCCGCTCCGCCGTAAGCAGTACGGCATGGTGCTCGATAGAGCTCGTAATCAGGTGATCGCCCGGCTTGAGCACGCCGGTAAGCGCCAGGTTGTCGCCCTCGGTGCCCCCGCTGGTGAAGACCACCTCCGCCGGGCGGCACCCCAGCAGGCGGCCCACCTGCTCCCGCGCGCGCTCCACGGCTGCCCGGGCACGCTGGCCGTAAAAGTGGATGGACGACGCATTCCCAAACTGCTCGGTAAACCAGGGACGCATGGCCGCGAACACCTCGGGAGCGAGAGGCGTGGTGGCATTGGCGTCCATGTAAACGCGGTTCATGGCTACTTTCCAGTTTACGCTGCAGGAGCCCGCGGTTGGCGTTCGTCACTGCGCTTTGGGGTCACGGTGATGCCTGATAGTGGCCCTAACCCATTCCTGTCGCAGGCGTTGCTGTGGTTCTGCTAGGCTTCTTGCGGTGCCGAGAGCACAGGAGGCTTTGGAGATGAGATGTAGAACGATCCAGGCGTTTGGAATGGCAGCCGCAGTGCTGGTTGGCGGCCTGATGTGGAATGCAACCGCACATGCCCAGGCGGGCACGACGGAGAAGGCTAAGGCAAAGGCAACGGAATCCATGGCTGCGCCGTCGTCGGCCGCTCAGCCGCCGTCAGAGGTGTACGGCGGCCTGCTCAAGAGGTTGTCGGAGGAAGTTATCGGGGCCGCGGAAGCGATGCCTGCGGACAAGTACGACTTCGCGCCGACAGCCGGCAAATTCGATGGCGTGCGCACCTTCGGCGCCGAGGTACAACATGTCGCGGAAGCGAACTACTTCTTCTTTTCGGGCTTCGGCCTGAGTGGTGCACCGGACGACGCCAAGCTCAAGGCTTTGAAGAGCAAAGACGAGCTGGTGCAGGCGCTGAAGGACTCCTTCGCGTTTGCGCAGAAGGGCATCGATACCATGACACCGGAGAATGCCTTCATGACCGTGGGTTCGGGAAAGATGCAGATGACCCGCGCGGGATGGGCGACGTTGACGCTGGCCCACTCCATGGACCACTACGGCCAGATGGTCGAATACCTGCGCATGAACGGCATCGTTCCTCCAGCCAGCCAGAAGCAGGCGCAGGGCGGAAGCGACTAACGATAGAAGCCGCAAAACAGGAATGGCGCAGCCTGGTGGTTGCGCCATTCCTGTCTCTGCTTATGTGAAGTGCGTTATCGCTTTTCGATCGGCGTGTACTCGGCCGGGTACTCCGGCCCGATGTAGTCGGCGCGCGGGCGGATCAGCCGGTTGTCGTCGTGCTGCTCGATGACGTGCGCGGCCCATCCGGCGATGCGGCTGACGGCGAAGATGGGCGTGAAGAGATCGATGTCGATGCCAAGGGTGGTGTACGTGGATGCCGAGTAGAAATCGACGTTCGCGTTGAGCTTCTTCTCCTCATTGATGTACTTCTCGATAGCGCGCGACATGTCGAACCACTTCGAATTGTTTGCGGACCGGCCCAGCGCCTCGCTCATCTTTCGCAGGTGCGTCGCGCGCGGGTCTTCGGTGTGGTACACGCGATGGCCGAAGCCGGAGACCTTCTTCTTTGCCGCCAGCATCGCCTTTACATGCTCGACGGGGTCCTCGCCCGCCTTGTCGATGGCGAAGAGCATATGCATCACGGCCTCATTCGCGCCGCCATGCAACGGGCCTTTGAGCGCGCCGATGGCGCCGGTGATGGCCGAGTGAATATCGGAAAGGGTGGCGGCGATGACGCGCGCGGCGAAGGTGGACGCGTTCAGCTCATGATCCGCATGCAGCATCAGGGCAATGTCCATGGTGCGGGTCGCCGTCTCGGAGGGCTTGTCGCCGTTGAGCATCCAGAGGAAGTTGCCGGCATGGGAGAGCGATGGATCGGCCTGGACCAGCGGCTTGCCCTTGCGAATGCGGTCATAAAAGGCGACCAGCATGGCGATCTGGGAGGTCAGGCGGAAGCTCTTGCGGACGTTTGCGTCGTGCGAGTTGTCCCGCTCATCGGGATCGTAGCAACTGAGCGCGGAGACGGCGGTCCGCAGAACCTCCATCGGCGTCACATCTTTGGGGAACGAACGCAGCAGCTCGACGATCTTCGGGTCCAGCACCCGCGCCTTTGCCAGCTCCTTGCGGAAGGTGTCGAGTTCGGCGGCTTTGGGAAGCCGGCCATGCCACAAAAGGTAGGTGGTCTCTTCGAAGTTGGACTGCTCGGCCAGCTTGTGGATGTCGATGCCGCGATAGGCGAGTACTCCGGCATCACCATCGATCCAGCAGATGCTGGAGGTGGTGGCAACAATGCCCTCCAGGCCTTTCGAAGCAACAGCAGTCGCCATCCGTCAGTCTCCTTCGCCTTAACCCGGCCTTACGTATTTGTGTGATGCCCAGCGCCGGACGTCTCGAATTGCGGCCTGAGTGCGGAACTATCCGTTATAGCGCAGCGGCAAAGTGCTTGTCACATACCGGTTGTATAGACGCGCGATGTGGGGCAAATGGCGCGAGATCGATCGCGGGGTCCTGCCGCAAATCGAGGTCCGCTATCGCATGCGCGGTTCCGGGAGCGAGCAGAATGCCATTGCGGTAATGGCCCGCCGCCAGGAATCGAGCACCGGTGCTTCCCGGTTCACCGATCTGTCCGATCAGTGGGTAAACCGTCCGCTGAGGCGGGGCGAAGACCGGCCCAGCTCTCCACCTCTGGCGCCTCGGCGGCCGGCGGCCACAGCGCGGCGGCGCGCTTGCGCAGCATGATAAAGCGGCGGGATCGACCTGCCTGGAATAACCGGCATCCTCAACCGTGGCGCCGATCACGATCCGGGCGTTGTCATCTGAAGTCGGCCGCGCGGGATCAGATAGACATCCGGCGAACGCAGGACGCGGGTAAGCCGCGGGCCGTCCGGCTGTGCGACGACGAGCATCTGGCCCTTACGCGGAACAATTTCGGCCGATGCGTCGAGCGATTCGGCCCAGGCGCCGCAGCAGTTGACGCATGCATCGGCCCGCACCGGGCCCTGAGGTGGTCAGCAGACGTCATCACCCTCGGATTCGATCGACAGTACGCGCCGATGTTCGTGAAGTACGACTCCGGCGGCGATGGCAGCCGCGCGCAGCGCAGTACACAGTTCACGGGGGTCGAGGCTGGCTTCCTCCAGCATCGATAGGTGTGGTCCGCACGCCAAGACCAGGTATCAGCTTCCGGGCCTCGTCGCGAGACAGCGGCCGGCCCGATGAGATGCTGTCTGCGGCCGGGTGCAGAACCTGCAGGTCTCATGCGTGCGCAAGGGCACGCGCAGCCCGGAAAGCTCCTCTAGTCACTTGCAGAAATTCATCGTAAATTGCTCTGCTGTAACGAGAAACGAATAGCAGAGCATGGCCGGATTCTCCGGGTCCTCAACGGCCAGCATGCCTCCCGGCTGCCCAGGAGGCTTCCTTTGCCGCCTCGCCCGCTTCCAGAACGGTGACCTGCAGCCCCCGGCGCCGCAGAACAAGTCGCGCAGGCCAGGCCGATCACTCCTCCACCTGCGATGGCGACATGTTCGGCGTGCTGCATAGTTTCGATTGTAGCCGGATGGAAGTGAGGTAATCTTTCAGTTACCGAAGTCAAATGACTTGGAATCTCGGTCGGCATTTCGATCGCCCGGCGCGAGAATTCTTGGGCGGGGTCGCGTCCGCTTCAAACTGCGCATCTCATCCAAGTACATCCAGGTAAACAGGAGAGCATGTCCGCATGCGACATCTAGGCGTTCGTCCACCGGAATCACCGGCGGTTGAGACGGATGTGGAGACGTCTTCGGAGATACTTCCGCACGAGCGATTTGCGGCGGAACCGAGCGCGCCGGTGGAAGTGCATCGGGTCGAACGGAATCCGACTGGAGCAGGAGTCCGCCGAGGTCCGCAGTCGGCAGTGCCGGCTGACCCGCATCCCGGCCCGCTACCGGAAGCCCACTGCCTCCTCCGCTTCCGGATGAGCGGATCGGGACGTGGCGAAGAACGCGAGCCGGTACAGGTGTATCGGCTCGAGCGAATCCGATGAAGGGAGGCGCGCGCCGAGCGGCCGAAGGAAGAAGGTCGCGGCGGCAGCGCATCCCGGCCCGCCGCCAGAGGCCGCCAAGCCGCTTCCTGCTCCCGTCCATTTCCAGAGAACGCCGGGGCGAGCTCCGGTTGCGCGCTGGGAAGAGTTTCACGAGTTCCGCCACGCCGAGCAGCCGAAACGCGGCAGGCGGCTCCATCTGGAACCCATGCCGGTGCGGCAAGGCTCCTCGTCGAAGCTGCTCTCCGCGGATCTGGATCGCGAGCGCCGCTCTTCTCTTTTCTCACCTTTGGTGCTGACTATCGCGGCGCTTCTTGCGGTTGGAGCGATCTTGTGGAGCGGCTCGCTGCGATACCGCGTTCGCCAGCAGGATGCCGCGATGAATGCGCTTCAGGAGCGGAACCAGAAGCTGGCGGAGAGCCTCGCCCAGGTGAACGGGGAACAGATGGCCGAGGAGCAGAAGGATTCCGGCGCGCTCGATTCCAGCGCAGGTCTGCCGCAGAACCCGGCAGCTACGCCGCCGGCGTAGCGCCTTCCGACGGGGACAGCAAGGCCGCAGCGCAGCCAGAGAAAGGCGGCAATCGAAGCGACAAGCGAGAAGGGGCAGCGCAGAATCGGCAAGGAGTTGCCGACTCCGCCGGCCGTCCAGCAACAAGGGAAGCTGCCGCACAGCAAAGGGGATCGCAATCTCGGCCCGCCGATGCAGGGTACGCCCCGGAGATTGTTCCGCCGTATCCGACGAACTTCAAGTCCGAGAACGTTGCGGTGAACTCGGCGAATAGCCAGCCGGTGCCGAGATGCCGGAGCATACCGTCCGCCGTTTACCCCTGGGGCAGCCTCGCACCTGGGGCCAGCCACCAGGCCGTCCCGGTGACCGAATCGGCGCGTCCCGCGACGAGCTCGACTGCTACGCCGCGCACGAGCGCGCCGCAGACATCGGCTTGCCGCGCTTGCAACCATCACCCGCGAAGACCACTCCGCCGGCCACGGCGGCTCCGGAAAACGCGGCAGCGCGCCGGTAGCGCCACGCAATATGCAGCAAACGGAAACGGTGAGTATGCCAGTCCGCTGGCGCAGAACATCGAAGCTGTGGAGGGGTTGCAGCGGCATAGCCCGGTGCAGCTCAAGGAGTTTCACGCGCGCGCAGGAGCCTCGACGAGCGGCGACCCCCAATGTGCGGCTTTCCGTGCAGCAATCCGGACCAGAGCCGGGGCAGCTACGCGCTGGTGGTCGAATGAGGGCGGATGCCAGTCGTCAGCTTCGCGGCCAGGTAAATCATCCACTGGTCTTCGCCGATACGGCAACGCACCGCGACATACGCGCTGGTAGTCCTGAGCATCGCCGACCAGCAGGTGTATGGCTATGTGCGCGCGACAGAATAGATTGCGCGACACACAATAACGTCGGCCCGCAATACCATAAGCTCCGGGACACGAGAGCCGCAGCCACGGCATTGCGGACGACGCGCCGCTGCTAGCCGGGAGGAGCGTTCAGGGTTACGTCCTTCGCGCCATTGAGGGAGATGGTGACCTGCATCGATTTGCGCTTATCCCAGTCTTCATGCGAGAGCGGATAGCTGAAGACCACCAGCCCATCGGCGGACTGGCCTGGCTCAATCTGGAGATCGCGGCGAAGCGGATCCATGCGCACCGGCGCCAGTTGCGGGTAGGCCTGGAAGACTTTATCGAAGTCCACCTGGCTGGCCGCGATGCTGCGGCGCGTCTCGCCATTCGGTAATGTCACCACCGCCCAGTCGTCCACGATGGTGATGGGCGCGCTGTTGGGATTGTGCAGGCGAATATGCGCAAAGACCAGCAACTGGTTGACGATCTCGTCCTGACCCTGCATGCCCGGAGTGCCGGCGGCGCCGCCGGTGATCTTGGCCTGTACCGGGAAGATGGAGACGCGGGCGATCTCGCCGGTAGCAATCGGGTGTTTTGCGCTCGAAGCTCACCCACGCGACGACTGCCAGCGCGGAGAGGATGAGCGCGATGAGAACACGCACGGCCAAAGCGCCCATAATTCGTCGGCTCGTCGATCTGCGAGAGGTGCAAGTCGCCGGAAGGGGGTGTGTAAAGGAGTCAGTCACGGTTTGCCTGCATTCTATAGCGGACTATAAGCGAACTTGTTGCGGAGCCGAAGCCAGAGTTCGTGTGCCTTGTCACGATACGATGAAACCACAACCATGGCGCGGACGTAACACAAACTGTGTAGGACAGATCGCGCTGGAAGCGGATGGTAGGATCGGTTCTGCCGGACTTACAGTGATTCACGGCCCAGGGTTCCGCAGCCGCGCATTCTCACTCCGCAGAAAGATACGCATGTTCACACGGGGAAGACCACTCCGCCTGGCCTACTTCGTCAGCCACCCCATCCAGTACCAGGCGCCGCTTCTGCGGCGGATCGCCACGGAACCGGACATTGACCTTGAAGTCTTCTTTTCCAGCGACCATACCGTCCGCGGCTATGTGGATGAGGGCTTTGGCGTCAAGGTTGAGTGGGACGTTCCTCTGCTGGAGGGCTACCGCTCGTCCTTTCTGCCGCGCTGGCGGGATGCCGGCAAGGAGCCCGGCTTCTGGCGGCCGTTGAATCACGGGATCTTCGAGCGGCTCCAGCAAGGCCATTTCGACGCCGTCTGGAGTCATGGTTACAGTACCGCGAACAGTCTGCGGGTCATTGCGAGCTGCGGCGATGCTTGGTATCCCGGTTCTGCTGCGCGCTGAGTCCACGCTCCATGACCGGGCACGCAGCCTGCCGAAGCTGCTGGCGAAGGAAGCCTTCTTCCGCGATGCTGCGGCCGCAGGTGAGCGCGCGTGCTCGCCATCGGCGAGGCGAATGCGCGCTACTGGCGGCACTATTTCGGCGACGAGATGCCGATCTTCCGCATGCCCTATGCGGTGGACAACGACTTCTTTCAGCGGCGCGCTGCGGAGGCGGTCGCAGGCCGCGAAGCGCTTCGTGCAGAGCTTGGCGCTCGAGCCAGGCCGGCCGGTCATCCTCTTTGCTTCCAAACTGCAGGAGCGCAAGCGCTGCGCGGACCTGGTGGCTGCGCACAAGTTGCTCCGACAGCCCTCCGGCCCTATCTGTTGATTGTGGGCGATGGCGAGGAGCGGCAGCGGCTGGAGCAGCAGGCCGCAGGCGATCCGGATCTACGCTTTCTGGGTTTCCGCAACCAGACCGAGCTGCCGCGATATTTCGATCTGTGCGATGTCTTTGTGCTGCCTTCGCAGCATGAGCCGTGGGGGCTGGTGGTGAATGAGGCGATGAATGCGGGCCGGGCGGTCGTAGTTTCGGACGACGTGGGCTGCCAGCAGGACCTGGTGCGCGAAGGGGAGACCGGCGCTGTCTTTTCCGTGGGTGACGTGGCGGCGCTGGCGGCGGCGCTCGAGCGTGTGCTGGCTGCGCCGGAAACCGCGGCGAGGACTAGGCGCCGCAGCGAGGGCGCATGTCGACCAGTTCGGTTTTGAGCAGGATATGGCCGGCCTGCGGCAGGCGCTGGCCTGTTGCGTACCGGGATTCGACGCTCGCAATAGCGGAGAAATCTCCGCACCAGCGCCTCGCTATGATGAGGCTCGATGGAGCGTAAGCCACAGTACAACGCGGCGGAATCGATCACCACCGGCAATGCCGATGCTTACCTGCGGCCGGCGTTCCCGCGAAGTGTTCGCATGAAGCGGCTGGCGTGGAATCTCGTGTGGACACTGCTGTACAGGCTTTCGCCGCGGCCATTTCATGGCTGGCGCACGATGCTGCTGCGGTTTTTCGGCGCGAAGATGGGGCCGCACTGCCACTTCTATCCGACTCGAAGGTGTGGGCCCCGTGGAACCTGATCTGCGAGGACCAGGTGACAGCTGCCGACGGCGCCGAGATCTACAATCCCTCGCCGATGAGCTTCGGCTCGCACGCGATTCTCTCGCAGGACAGCTATGTCTGCGGCGCAACGCATGACTACGATGATCCGGCCTTTCCGCTGATCGCCTTCGCTATGCGCATAGGCGCCTATAGCTGGATCTGCGCGCGTGCCTCCGTCGCTCCAGGCGCGAATGTCGGCGAAGGCGCGGTGCTCGGACTGGGCTCCGTGGCTACGCGCGACCTGGAGCCGTGGACGGTGTATGCGGGCGTGCCTGCGGTGAAGGTGAAGGAGCGGGTACGCCGCGGGGTCGCAGGCGCGTGATTTCCGTTCTGATTCTGACCAAGAACGAGGAGCAGGACCTGCCGGGGTGCCTCGCCTCGGTCTCATGGTCGGACGATGTGCATGTCTTCGACTCTTTCAGCACGGATGCGACCGTATCCATCGCGGAAGGGCTGGCGGCTACAGGTGGCGCAACGTGTCTTCGATAACTACGCAAGCCATCGCAATGCTGCGCTGAACAGTACCGTTTTCGGCATCCCTGGGTGCTGTTGATGGATGCCGATGAGCGGTGCACACCGCCCTGGCGGAAGAGGTCCTGCATATCGCAGAAGCCAACGATCCAAATTTTGCGGCGTACCGCATACGGCGGCGCGACTATCTTCAGGACACCTGGCTGCGTCATGCGCAGATCTCGCCCTGGTACATCCGCCTGTTGTGAGGCCGGAAATGGCGCGCTACACGCGCGAGATCAATGAGGTGCTGGAAATTGCAGGACAAATCGGGCAGACGCGGGCGCCGCTGGATCACTATCCCTTCTCAAAGGGCATCGGGCACTGGCTGCGCAAGCATGACGGGTACTCCACCATGGAGGCGCAGTTGATTGTCCGAGGTGGCGGACCGCCGCACCCTTCGCTGCGCACGGCGCTCACCGCCAGAGACTTTCACCGAGCGCCGGCTGCACCAGAAAGCGATGTTTCTATCGCATGCCGGGCAGGCCACTGCTCGAAGTGGCTGTACATGGTTTTTATCCGGGGGGCATTCCTGGACGGCCGGCCTGGGACTGACCTATGCCCGGCTACAGGCAATCTACGAGTACATGATCGTGCTGAAGACGCGGCGAATTGCGCGAGCGCGCCGCTCTTGGAGGGCCACGTCCGGGGCTGAGACGGCTTTTTTCTCTGCCTCTTTAGTGGTGCCATGAAGTCTATTGGGGCCGCCACGGCTGCTGAGGTACCATCGAGGCACTGGTAAGGCATCTTTTGCTGGGTCGAGGGTCAAGTGACGGTCTCTTGTGGCCTTTCCGCAAAGAAAGGCCGTGTCGGTTTCGCTTTGCGCCTGACCGCATCGGGAGCAATGCTCAGCCAGCAACGAGTCGCTGTCCTCACGTTCCGTGACCTTGCCTGGCATGCCGGCAGCGATGCGGGCCGCAGTAGTAGAGGAACCCGGGCGTGCCCGGCGAAGAGCTGAAGGGACGCCGGAGAGACGCCGCAGATGGTGGATGCCCCGCACCAAGTACCGCCGATCACAGTAGAGGCAGAAGGTCCGCTTGGCGCGAGTTCGGCCAAGGACGGACTGTCGCTGTCCGAGATCGGCCGCATCCTGCTCAAGTGGAAATGGCTGATCCTGGCCTGCCTGCTGCTCTCCATTTTTCTGGGTTACGTGTATTCGAAGACCCGGATCCCGTTGTTTGAAGGCTCTGCGACGATCGATCTGAATCCATCGCAGACCAACATGGGTCTCAGTGACCTGATCCAGGAGAGCCTCTCCTCCGAGGATGTGCGCATACCCACGGAAGTGGCGCGTATGCAGAGCAATCTGGTGGTGTTTTATACCATCAAGGAGCTTGCGCTTCAGCACCGTGGGCCATTTCCGACCGCCTTCGACCATTTGTCCCCGGATGCGGGCATGGACGCTTTTCCGCCGGCGGCAACTGCAGGGGATGATCGGCTCGGTGCGTGGATCGCTGCGCGTTACCGCGGTTACCGGAACGGACATCATCGCGATCAACTATCGCGACCCTCGTCCGCAGGTGGCCAAGGATGTGCCGAACACGATTGTCGAGGTCTACCTGAAGCGGAATCTTGACGATCACATGGAAGGCACGGGCCGTGTGACGCGTTGGCTGGCGACGGAGATGGAAGGGCTGAAGCAGCAGGCCACCGATGCGCAGGCACGGCTGGGACAGTATCAGAGAGAGCACAACCTTATTGAGACAGGGGCTGGCGGCCCGAGCGGTGGGCAGACGGACAGCCTCGAGCTCGACCGGTTGCGCATCAACAACAGCCAGGTGGCCGGTGCGCAGGCAGACCGCATCGTGCGCGAAGCCAAGCTGCGGCTTGCCGAGTCGAACGACCCAGACCTGGTGGCGAGCGTTGCACCCAGTACCACGCTGACGATGCTGCGCAGTGAGCTGCTGACTCTGACGGCGCAATATAGCCAACTGACGACACGATATGGGGCGAATTTTCCGCGGGTACGTGAACTGCATAACCAAATGGTCAAAGTGCAGGGTCAGATCGATACCGAGATGCACAATGTGCAGCAGCGCATCCGGGAGGAGTACAACACCTCTACCCATACGCTGAGCCTGATGCAGACCCAGCTCGATAAGCAGATGCAGGATGCTTACAGGCTGAATGAGAGTGCAGCGCAGTACGCGTTGCTGCGCCAGGATGCGGAGTCCAGCCGCCAGCTTTACGATCAACTGCAACTGAAGCTGAAGGAATCAAACCTTGCCGCGGGGCTGAATACGGCATCGGTAACGGTGATTGACGAGGCATTGCTTCCCCTGGGGCCGGTTTCGCCGGATGTGCGAACCAATGTCTTGATCGCCGGCGGATTGGGACTTCTGGTGGGCGTGCTGGGTGCTTTCCTCTTCGATTCGCTTGACGACACGCTGCGCACGACCGACGACGTGGAGCTGTTCTCCGGACTGCTTTCGATCGGGGCCATTCCTCACTTTCAGACCCCGTCAAAAGCGGGTGCACCGAAGGATATGGGCGAAGAGCCGGGGAGCGTCGACGGCTCATCTCGATTACGGCGCCTGCTTCACCTACGGCTGAGGCTTATCGCGCTCTGCGATCCTCGATTCTATTGAGCGCAATCGACAACCCGCTGCGTACGCTGGTGATTACCAGTGCTTTTATGTCGGAGGGTAAGTCAACGCTCTCGGCAAATATTGCGGTGATGCTGGCGCAGCGAGGCGAGCGCGTACTGATTGTGGATGCCGATCTGCGGCGCAGCACATTGCATTTGCTTTTCGGGCTCCGGCGGCCGGCCCAGGGTCTCACGAATCTTCTAAGCCGGCAAACGGACGAGTCGGTGATCCTGCACCCGGTGACGCAGGTGCCGAGCCTGGCCTACCTTCCGGCCGGAGCGGTGCCGCCGAATCCCGCGGAGCTTCTGGCGTCGCATCGCATGGCGGAGATGATGCGGCAATGGTCGGAACAATACGATCGTGTGATTATCGATACCGCGCCGATCCTTCCCGTCTCCGATTCACTGGCGCCGGCGGCACGTGCCGATTCCGTGCTGCTGGTGGTTCGCGCGGGAGTCACGCGCAAGAAGGCGCTGATGCGTACGCGCGAGATGCTGCGGCGCGTGAACGCGCACCTGCTGGGCGCAGTTGTGAACGACATTGATATACGCAAAGACAGTTACTACAACTATTCCGGACCGTACACCTACGGCTACGGGTACACGAGCGAAACGGTGCATGAAGAGGTCAAGTAAATTGCTGCGCACCTGCCTTTCGTATGTCGCTGTGGCCTTCATCGGGCTTGGCCTGACATGTTTCGGCACGCGCGCGATCCAGGGTCAGACGATGGGCCAGGAGGTGGCGCCGCAGCCGATGGGCGGCAATGGCGGTTCGCAGTCGGCAGGGCACCATTGGCAGCCGGCGGCCAGTCAACGAACGGCAATGCCCAGCAAATTCCGAGTGCGCCGTTGAATCCGCCGGGCACCGGACCGATGAACGAGGGGCGTGTTGGCGTGTTTGGAACGGGATCCGATATCCCGCAGACGAGTCCGATGACGCAGATCGCCGAAGGCGATTTGCTGGACGTCGTGATCTTCGATACACCGGAGCTTTCCGGGAGGTTCCGAGTAAATATGAAAGGGGACATTCTGCTGCCTCTGGCGGGGACGCTGCATGTCGCGGGCCTGAACCTGGCCGAAATCACGGACGCGGTGAGTCAACGCTACAAGGATGCGAAGATCCTGGTCGCTCCGGAGGTGACTGTCTTTGTTGCGGAGTTCACCCGGCGCACCATTACCATCACCGGCGAAGTGCGCACACCGGGGGTGTATTCGATCGCCGCGCCGCGCACGCTGACCGATACGCTGGCCATGGCTGGCGGACTGAACGACGCCGCCTCGCGCACGGTGAGCATTGTCCATGCCGCGGATCCGAAGCACATCATTCACGTCACGCTGAATGTCGGCGCGCAGACTCCGGAGTCGATCGAAGAAGGACGCATGGAGATTCTTCCGGGAGACAACATATTTGTCGCCCGCTCGGGTGTGATTTATCTGGTAGGCGAGCTGGCGCGCCCAGGTGGATATCAGGTGGAACACAATAACCGGCTCACGCTTCTGGAGGCGGTGGCGCTGGCGGGAGGCCTGACTCGTACTGCGAAGGGAGGCCAGTCACGCCTGATTCGCCGCTCTCCGATGGGCAGAGAAGAGCTGACCGTGAATCTGGAAAAGGTACTCTACGGCGGCGGCCCGGATATGTTGCTGACCGACGGCGATATCTTGTTTGTCCCAACCAGTGTTCGTAAGGTGTACACCCAGCAGGTCCTCGCTGCAGCAATCAGCTCAGCGACGGCCTACGGCATTTATCGCATCGCGAATTTTTAGCGCACTGATCATGCATCACGCTGGTTTTCCCGGCGATCCCGTTTTAGACAACGATAGACATGCGCATACTTCTCTTTGGCGGCGATGGGCAGGTGGGTCATGCTTTGCAGACCGGTGGAACTTTTGCTGGTGAGCTTAAGGTGGCGACGCGCCAAGACTGCGATCTCACGGATGCGGATAAGCTGCGTATGCTGGTGAGGGGTGTCCGGCCGGACATCATCGTGAATGCAGCCGCGTATACCGCGGTGGACAGAGCGGAGAGCGACCGCGAAAGCTGTTTCGCCGTGAACGCTACCGCGCCAGGTGTGATGGCAATTGAAGCTGCCGCGCTCGGTGCAAGGCTGGTGCACTACTCGACCGATTACGTCTTCGATGGAAACAAGACCACGCCCTACGTGGAAGAAGATTTGACCGGTCCGCGGAACGTCTATGGCGCTTCGAAGCTTGCTGGCGAAGAGGCCATCACTCAAGCACGCGGGGAGTTCCTCATATTGCGCACGAGCTGGGTTTACGGCAATCACGGTGCGAACTTCCTGAAGACGATGCTTCGTCTGCGCACGGAACGGCCGGAACTTCGCATTGTTGCCGACCAGTACGGCGCGCCAACCTCAGCAAATGCAATCGCGGAGGCCACAGTCCGGATCCTGAAGCGTGCCGGGACTGGATCCTGGGTGAGCGGGGTGTATCACATGACGGCGGCAGGTGCGACTTCCTGGTACGAATTCGCGAAGGCGATCTTTGCGCGTGCGGGGGGACCCGCGCCCTCCGTGGTGCCCATTGCTACGGCCGAGTATCCAACCCCCGCCGCCAGGCCAGCGAACTCCGTGCTCTCAAACGAGAAGTTTGCCGCGACCTTCGGTTTTCGCTTGCCGGATTGGGAGCAGCAACTGGATGCGGTGATGGCCGCGCGAGCAAGCTGACCGGGAGATCGATGCAGATACACAAAACAAATCTGGCGGAAGTGAAACTCCTAGAGCCGCGAGTCTTCGCCGACAGCCGGGGATTTTTTCTGGAGAGCTACAACCAGCGCACTTTTGCCGAACTCGGCATTCGTGAGACTTTCGTGCAGGACAACCACTCGCGCTCCGAGCGGGGTGTTCTCCGTGGATTGCACTACCAACTCATCCAGCCACAGGGCAAGCTGGTTCGGGCGGTGCGAGGCGAGATCTTCGACGTCGCCGTGGATCTGCGACGCAGCTCTTCTTCCTTCGGTCAATGGACGGGACATCGGCTGAGCGAAGAAAATAAGCAGATGCTTTGGATACCTGCTGGGTTCGGCCACGGGTTTCTGGTGCTTTCGGCGACCGCCGAGGTGCTCTATAAGGCGACGGACTTTTACGCGCAGCAGGGTGAGCGCAGCATTCTGTGGAATGATCCGGCGATTGGGATTCGATGGCCGGATGCGGGGACACCGACGTTGTCGGCGAAAGACTCGGCCGGGAAGCGGCTGCTGGAAGCGGAAGTCTTTGCATAGTGAAATGAAAGGTTGAAGTGAATGGGCGTAAGTGATTGTGGTGGCGCGGATTGGGGTTTCGCGTGAGCAGTCGTCTGCTGGTGACGGGTGGGGCCGGGTTCATTGGTGCAAATTTCGTCTTAGCGCGGGTTGCCGCCGGGGACCAGGTGATGGTCCTGGACAAGCTGACGTATGCCGGCAATTTGCAGAGTCTGGCGCCGGTGGAGGCAGCTTCGGGCTATACCTTCGTGCGGGGGGACGTTGGCGATCGCGAGCTGACCGGGCGGCTGCTGGCCGAATATCAACCGGACGCCGTTGTGCATTTCGCGGCAGAGAGTCACGTTGACCGATCGATTTTGGGGCCGGAGGCGTTCGTCATGACGAACGTTGTCGGTACATTCCGGTTACTGGATGCGGCGTTGGAATACTGGCGCTCGCTGCCTGAGGCGGCGCGAGAGCGATTTCGCTTCCTGCATGTCTCGACCGACGAAGTCTACGGATCTCTATCGCCTTCCGATCCGGGGTTCCATGAAAACACTCCGTACAGTCCGAATAGTCCGTATTCTGCGTCGAAGGCAGGCAGCGATCACCTGGTACGCGCCTACCACCACACGTACGGCCTGCCGACCCTGACCACGAATTGCTCCAACAACTACGGTCCTTTGCAATTTCCGGAGAAGCTGATTCCGCTGATGGTGCTGAACGCGCTGCATGGGAAGCCGTTGCCGGTGTATGGCGACGGGATGAACGTGCGCGACTGGTTGTACGTGGGCGATCACTGCACCGCGATAACGACAGTGCTGGCCAAGGGCCGGCCGGGCGAGACCTACAACGTTGGCGGGCTGAACGAGATGTCGAATATCACGGTGGTGCAGACGATCTGCGACATCCTTGATGAACTGCGCCCCGACGAACTGGGTACGCGTCCCCGGCGTGAACTGATCACGTATGTAAAGGATCGTCCCGGCCACGACCGGCGCTACGCCATTGATTGCCGCAAGGTCACTGCCGAGTTGGGATGGAAGCCGGAGGAGAGCTTTTCGAGCGGCATTCGCAAGACAATTGCGTGGTATCTGGAAAACCTCTCCTGGGTGGAGGCCATTACCAGCGGTACCTACCGCGACTGGATCGACCGGAACTACACCGCGCGGGAAACGCAGGCCGCCGGAAGGGGAATGGCACCAACGCGAAAAACGCCGACGGGAAAAACATCCACGAGGAGCGCACAGTGAAGGGCATCATCCTCGCCGGCGGGTCCGGTACGCGGCTTTACCCAGTGACGCTTGCGGTATCGAAGCAGCTTGTTCCTGTTTACGACAAGCCGATGATCTATTTCCCGCTGAGCACGCTGATGCTGGCGGGTATCCGCGAGATTCTGGTGATCTCGACGCCGCACGATCTGCCTCGCTTTCGGGATCTGCTGGGGGATGGCACTCAATGGGGACTGTCGATCTCCTATGCGGAGCAGCCGAAGCCGGAAGGGCTGGCGCAGGCGTTTCTGATCGGTGAGAGCTTTTGCGGCGGGCGAACCCTGCGCGCTGGTGCTGGGCGACAACATCTTCCATGGGCACGATCTGGCGACCATGGTGCAGAACGCTGCAAAGACAACGGACGGCGCGGTTGTCTTCGCGTATCCCGTGCAGAATCCTGAGGCCTATGGAGTGGTCGAGTTCGATGCTCAGGGCAACGCCATGAGCCTGGAAGAGAAGCCGGAGACGCCGCGGTCTCGCTACGCTGTGACAGGGTTGTATTTCTACGACGGCAAGGTCGTCGAGTATGCGAAGACGCTCAAGCCGTCGGCACGCGGGGAGCTCGAGATCACGGATCTGAATCGCCTCTATCTGCAGAAGGGCAAGCTCAAGGTCCAGTGCTTTGGCCGCGGCATGGCATGGCTGGACACGGGCACGCATGACTCGATGCTGGACGCGTCGTTATTTATCGCGACGCTGGAAAAGCGACAGGGCTTGAAGATTGCGTGTCCCGAGGAAGTCGCCTACCGGATGGGATATATCTCGGCCGCACAGCTTGCGGATCTGGCGGCTCCTCTGATGAAAAGTGGCTACGGGATTTATTTGTTACAGATTCTCAAAGAGGCAGCCTCCTCGCCGCCGACGATCCTTTGAGGCCGAGGGTGGCGGCGCATGAACTCGGACAGCCCGCACACTGATCCACACACTCATCAAGGGTCAAGGATCAAAGATCAAGGCGTATGGAATCCGTTTCGGTGGTGACTTTGCCTGACTGCAATTCGATCTGCCTGGTGACCAAGCGATGAAGATATTGTTGGTGGGCAACTACGTGCCGGACCGGCAGGACAGCATGCAGATTTACGCGTCCATGCTGGACGCCGGTATGCGAGTCCGCGGACACGAAGTTCACCTGCTGCAGCCGCCCGCGGTGCTTGGACCACGCGTAGCGGAAGGTTCGCCGTTCTCGAAGTGGCTGGGCTATGCGGATAAATTTGTCCTCTTCCGGCGGGAGCTGCGGCGGGCCGCTGCAACCGCGGAGATCGTTCATCTATGCGATCACTCGAATGCGATGTATGTCCCCGCATTGGCTCACTCGGCGCATGTGATTACCTGCCACGACATTCTTGCGATCCGCAGCGCCATGGGACATTTCCCGCAGAACCGTGTCGGTGTGACCGGGCGCATCTTCCAGCGCCTCATCGCTCGCGGCCTACGACAGGCAGGCGCCATCCTGTGTGTATCCGAAAAGACGCGCGACGACCTGAGACAGTATCTCGAAATACCGGAGGAGCGGCTCCACATCATCCCAAACGCACTGCACTGGCCATACCAGCCGGTGAGCGCTGATGCCTGTGCGCCTTTGCTGGCATCAGTCGGCTTACGGCCAGGTGAACCATACTTCTTTCAGCTGGGCGGCAATCACTGGTACAAGAATCGCGGCGCGGCGATTGAGATTTTTGCGGAGCTGCGCAAGCTGCCGCAATATGCGAAGGCCAAGCTGGTGATGGCCGGCGGCCCCATGAATCCAGCGCTTCGGACAATTGCGCAGAAACACCAGCTCGACGGCGTAATTGTTGAAGCCGTCGGGCTGAACAACGATCATCTACAGGCGCTGCACAGTTGCGCGCTCGCTCTGCTATTCCCGTCGCTTGAGGAGGGATTTGGCTGGCCGATTCTGGAATCGCAGGCCTGCGGCTGTCCGGTGGTGACTACCGACCGGCCACCCATGAACAATGTGGCTGGAGGGGCGGCGATCCTGATCGATCCGGCGAAGCCGGGCGAATCGGCACGAACAATTGCGGATGCGTTACAGGACACGACACGATTGCGCAGCGACGGCCTGCGCAATGCAGCATCCTATACGGCGGACCGAATGCTGGAGCAGTGCGAGGCCTTGTATCGCGAAGTCGCCTCCTCGAAGCGAAGCTCGAGATGACAGCTTGTTTTTGTCGGCGGCAGAGCGAACGATATACTTTGATGAGCCAACGGACACAATGAGGGAGAGAGTGTGGAAGTGACAGCGAAGCCGGTGTCGATAGCTGTGGTCGGATCAGGCTATGTAGGTCTGGTGGCGGCCGTGTGTTTTGCGGAGATTGGGCACTCAGTCGTCTGCGTTGACAATGACGAGCAGAAGGTTGCCACGCTGCGCGCCGGTGGCGTCCCGATCCACGAGGACTTCCTGCCCGAACTTCTTGCGCGGCACCGCAATAATCGTTTGCAGTTCACTACGGATCTGGCTGCGGCCGCGCAGCATGCGCAGGCTATTTTCATTGCGGTGGGTACGCCGCAGTCGGACTCGGGCGATGCAGATCTGTCTTACGTAGACGCGGTCGCGACACAAATCGCTCGCGCTATCGGCAGCTACAAGGTGATTGTCGAGAAGAGTACGGTCCCCGTTTATACGAATGAATGGATCCGCCGCGTTGTGGAGCGCAATGGCACTTCGAGCACGAACTTCGATGTGGCTTCCAACCCGGAGTTCCTGCGCGAAGGCACCGCGGTCTCGGACTTCCTTCATCCGGACCGGATTGTGGTGGGCGCGGATAGCGAACCCGCGGCCAATATTTTAAAGGCCATCTATGCACCGCTGACCTCGGGCGCGTATTACCGCAGCGACAATGCCATCATTGGACATCGCACGATCTCCGATCCGCCACCCCTGCTGATGACGTCAACCAAGGCGGCGGAGCTCATCAAGCATGCGTCGAATGCCTTTCTCGCTATGAAGATTTCGTTCATCAACGCCGTGGCGAATGTTTGCGAGGCGGTGGACGCAAATGTGGAAGAGGTGGCGCGCGGAATGGGTCTGGACAAGCGCATTGGCAGCCAGTTCCTGCGCGCGGGCATCGGTTATGGCGGCTCTTGTTTCCCGAAAGATGTGGCAGCCTTCCGCTACGTGGCGGAGCAGTTGAGCGTCGATTTCGGCATCCTGGCCGAAGTGGAAAAGATCAACGAGCACCAGAAGCGGCGGTTCTTCAACAAAGTGCGCTCGGCGCTGTGGACCTTCCGCGGCAAACGGCTTGCGGTGTTCGGGCTGGCTTTCAAGGGCGGCACGGACGATGTGCGGGAATCGCCGGCCTTCGACATTATTCGCATGCTGTTGGCGGAGGCCTGCACCATTGTGGCTTTTGATCCTGCCGCAACAGAACGGGCCAAGCTCGAGCTGCCTTCCGGCCCTTCGATGCAATATGCGGACGACCCTTATGCCGCGGTGAACGGGGCCGATGCGCTGCTAATCCTCAGCGACTGGCCACAGTTTGGCGAACTCGATCTGGACAGGCTGCAGAGCGCGCTGCGCTATCCGATCGTGATCGATGGAAGAAACCTGTACGATCCGCAGGAGATGCTGGAGCACGGCTTTACCTATTTGAGCGTTGGGCGGCCGGCGATGTATCCAGCGAAAGAAAAAGCCGGAGCGCGGCGCGTGCAGTGATGGAAGACACGATCCGCAGTGACTTTGGTTCGAGGAGCGGCGCCCTTTGAAGAAGATGCGAATCCTGGTCACGGGTGCTGCAGGCTTCCTTGGTTCCCATTTGACGGATGCGCTGCTGGCCGATGGGCACACGGTCATTGGCGTCGACAATCTGTCAACCGGACGGCTAGATAACCTGGAACATCTGCAGGGCGAGCCTCGCTTCTCGCTCCTGGAACGCGATATCTGCCAGCCGTTCGAGCCAGGACAGGTCGATGCGATCTACAACATGGCATCTCCCGCCAGCCCCGCCGATTACATGAGGCTCGGCCCGGAGACGCTGCGAGTCGGCGCCTACGGTGTGTTCAACACGCTCGATATTGCGCGCCGTTATCACGCTCTCTTTCTGCACGCATCTACCTCTGAGTGCTACGGGGATCCCGAGGTGCATCCGCAAGCGGAAAGCTATTGGGGCCACGTGAATCCGATTGGGCCGCGTTCGGTCTACGACGAGGCGAAGCGCTTTGCCGAAGCGACCGTAATGGCCTACCGGCGCTATCGCAGCGTGAACACGCGGCTGGTGCGTATCTTCAATACCTATGGGCCGCGCCTGCAACCGGATGACGGCCGCGTGATCTCGAACTTCCTGATGCAGGCCTTGCGCGGCGAGGAGCTGACGATCTACGGCGACGGATCACAGACGCGGTCCTTCTGCTACGTGACGGATCTGATCGACGGAATCGTGCGGCTGGCGTGCAGCGAGGAGCAGGGGCCGGTCAACATCGGCAATCCGGTGGAATGGACGATTGCCGAATGTGCGCGCGAGGTGCTCGCCGTGACTGGTTCCTCAAGCAAGCTGCGAACGCTACCCCTGCCGGTCGATGATCCGTCACGGAGACGCCCGGACATCACCCGCGCCCGCACGGTGCTAGGCTGGGAGCCCAAAGTGCAATTGCGGGAGGGTTTGAACCTTTGCATCCCATACTTCACACGCGCGGTCGAGGAAAGCGTCAACTCGCGGCCATCAGCCGGCTGATCCGGTGTCTGCGATCCGAGCCAATACGCGAGACTGACCCTTCTAAGCCAGTTCGCTGGTTTGCCTGTGCACTCGGCCTTCTCATTCTCCTGACTGCTCCCTTCACACGCGCACAGCCGGTGAACGGGCCCGTCCCTTTACTGCGGTTGCATACGGGTTGGTGGCTCGCCTCCGGGTGTAAGGTGCCCGCGACCGGCGAGCAATTGTCGACTGCTTCCTATCGCCGTGGCGCCAGCTCCTGGACGGCGACTTCCGTGCCTTCGACCGTGTTGGCGGCACAGGTGAGCGGCGGCCAGTTCAAAGATCCCTATTTTGATCGCAATCTTCGCGCGATCCCGGGAACGGATTATCCGATCGGCAAAATCTTTTCGAGGATGCCGATGTCGCCGAACAGCCCGTATGCCTGTCCGTGGTGGTATCGCACGCGCTTTGCGGTGCCAGCGGCGGCGCGCGGAAAGACTCTCTGGCTGCGCTTCGGGGGCATCAACTATCGCGCGAATATCTGGGTGAATGGCCAGCAACTGGCGGCATCGGCCGAGGTTGCGGGCGCGTATCGCACGTATGAGTTCGACGTGACTCGGTTGCTGAAACCGGGCCAGGAAAACGCGATTGCCGTCGAGACCTTTGCGCCGACGGAGCACGATCTGGCGATCAACTGGGTGGATTGGAATCCATGCCCGCCGGACAAGGACATGGGGCTGACCGGCGATGTCGCTCTATATACGAGCGGGCCCGTGAGCGTGCGGTCGCCGATGGTGGATACGCATCTGTCGGGCTCGTCTGATATTGCCAAGCTGACTGTATATGGCGAGCTTCACAATGCGAGTGCGCAGCAGGTGCGCGGCACCGCAGAAATCACGCTGCTTGGCCTCAAAGTCGAACAGCCTGTGACGCTCGAAGCGGCTGAAACACGCACCGTCGTCTTTGCGCCAGAGCAATTTCCAAAATTACGTGTGTCGCATCCGCCGCTATGGTGGCCGTACCAGATGGGAGAGCCGCATCTGGAGCCGCTGCGGATGAGTTTTCGGACGGACGGGAATCTCTCCGACGAGAGAGTTGCGCAGGTTGGCATTCGCGAAGTCACTTCCGAGCTGACGGACAAGGGGGCGCGGCTGTTTCGCGTGAATGGGAAGCCGGTGCTGGTGCGCGGCGGCGGCTGGTCCGGGGATATGTTGATGCGTCAGCAGCCGCAGCGATTGGAACAAGAGTTTGAGATGGTGCGCGATCTGCACCTGAACGCGATCCGGCTGGAGGGCAAGCTCGAGACGGATGAGTTCTATCGACTGGCCGATGAGCAGGGCGTTCTCGTGATCGCCGGTTGGTGTTGTTGCGATATATGGGAGCGATGGCCGCAATGGACGCCCGAGAATTACACGGTGGCCGCAGCCTCCCTGCGCGCGCAGATGCTGCGCATCCGGAGTCATCCCAGCCTGCTGGTGTGGCTGAATGGAAGCGACAATCCTCCACCGGAGAAGGTGGAGCAGATGTACCTCGACATTGAACGCGACACGCACTGGCCGAATCCCACACTTTCCTCGGCTTCCGCTCGCGCAACCACAGTGAGCGGCAAGAGCGGCGTGAAGATGACTGGACCCTATGACTACGTCGCGCCTTCCTATTGGCTGACGGATCCAGGCAAGCGCGGCGGCGCATGGGGTTTCAACACAGAGACGAGTCCGGGGCCTGCCATTCCAGTGGAGAGTAGTCTGCGGCGATTTCTTCCCGCAGACGGCTTATGGCCAACCAGCGATGACTGGCACTACCACAGTGGCAGCGGCGGATTTGCCAATACCACGGTCTTCGATGCGGCCATGGAGCAGAGTTACGGTAAGCCGCAGAATCTGGCGGAATACGAGCACAGCGCGCAGGCAATGGCCTATGACGGGGAACGCGCGATGTTCGAAGCGTACGGACGCAACAAGTACGCCTCCACCGGAGTGGTGCAGTGGATGCTGAACAATGCATGGCCCTCCATGATCTGGCACCTGTACGACTACTATCTCGACGCGGGCGGCGGCTACTACGGCGCGCGGAAGGCCTGCGAGCCACTGCATGTGCAGTATTCCTACGACGATCACAGCGTCGTTGTGGTGAACAGCACGTATCAGTCCGCGCCGGGACTTCATGTCAAGGCCGCGGTCTACGATCTTCAACTCCATCCCGTCTATGAACACGAGAGCGCGGTCGACGCAAATCCTGATAGCGCAGACCGCGTTTTCAGCATCCCCGCCGAGCTACTGACGGATGGCGGCAACCTTCATTTCGTCCGGCTGACGCTGACCGATGCGGCTGGCCGGCAAGCGAGCGAAAATTTCTATTGGGTTCCCGCGAAGCTGGCGGAGTTCGACTGGCAGCATGAAGACTACCGCTATACGCCGGCACTGCATGAGCCGGATCTGACCGCGTTGAAAGGTCTGCCGCAGTCGCATGTGTCGGTGGAATCAGTGAAGACAGATGCGGATGGCCGGGTGACGGTTCGTCTGGGGAACAATTCGCAGGCGCTGGCGTTTCAAATCGCGCTGCGAGCTCTGGATGAGCACGCTGCGCCGGTGGCGCCCGCATTCTGGTCGGACAACTATGTTTCCCTGCTGCCTGGCGAGTCCAGGACGTTCACGGTTCGCCCCTCAGCGCACGGCGGTCTCCGGATCGCGTCGATCGAGGTGACGGGATGGAACGTCAGCGATCAACGAGTCCCGGTGAGGCGCAGTGCCGCGCGGCAGCGCTTTCACGAGACTGCAGCGTTGCCGTTTGCGCGCGCCTCTGCCTCCGCCAACCAGCCACGACGAAGTGACGCTTCCGGGACGCTGGATAGATAAGGCTTTATATCGAGGATCGGCGTACCGTCGAGCATGTCGACGCCGCGCACGCGTAACTCCGCGCCGCTGCGACGGAGCAGTTCGACGACGGTAAGGCCGATGGGATTGGGCCGCCGGGGCGATCGCGTGGCGAAGACTCCATGCTTGCGGTTGTCCGCCGGTGGCGTGCCGAGCAGTTCAAAAGGCTGCGAGCGGTCGAACTCCCAGAGCACGATCAGGTGGGAGAAACCCTCGATGTCCGTAAGACCAAGCTCAAAGTCCGGCAGAATCGTGATGACGCCTTCTGCGTCGTGTCTGGTGCCGAGTCCCTTTGGTATATCGCTACCTTCCTTGTAGGGGCTGCTTACAAATCCGATGGGCCAAGGCGTAAACATATGAGGCTCAACCTCCATCGTGCGTGCACTTTGCGAGCAAGTCAGACGGCCTGCTCTCCTATATTGATTTGACGTACGACAGCGATAGCGGTAACTTTTAATTAGTGTTACTCATTCACACCCCGGCTGCTTGTTGCTGCGACTGTTGTTGCGCACGCGGCTGCGCGGGTGCCTGTCGATGAGCTAGTGATCTAACCTCCATCACTTCAAGCGAATCCGAAGCCCCAACCGCAGTCATTCTGCAGTTGGGCTTTTCTTTTTGTACCCCAACACAAAAGAAGGGAAGTGGCATGACGCAGGCGAGCCATCCTGAAGGAACCACGGTGAAGGAGACCAAGGCGCAGAGGACCGAGCGTCTGAAGCGCGAAAAGAATCCTTGGCTCGCGTTCGACGAGATTCGCCGCTTTGCAGCGGAGGGCCGCGGGAGTGTGCTGCCGGAGTGGACCAGTCTCTACTTCAAGTGGTGGGGCATCTACACGCAGGGCGATGGCTTGGGAGCGCTGGGCGGCGTTGGCGGCGAGGGCAAGGCCAGCAACTACTTCATGCTGCGCATTCCGGTGTCAACCGGCATCCTGTCGTCTGCGCAAGCCGCCACGATCGCGGACATAGCCCGGCGGTACGGACGCAATCTTGCCGATATCACGGTCCGGCAGGCAATTCAGCTTCACTGGCTGCCGATCGAGGGCATTCCCGAGATCATCGAGCGGCTGGACGCTGTCGGGCTTTCGCCGCGTGGCGCTTGCGGCGACGTCGTTCGCAACGTTACAGGCTGTCCACTGTCAGGACTGGCGGAGGATGAAGTCTTCGACGCGTCTCCTGTTGCGCGGTCTGTCGCCCAGGCATTGGCCGGCAACGCTGAGTTCTACAATCTTCCGCGAAAGTTCAAGATTTCGGTAACCGGCTGCGGCTCGTGGTGTTCGCATCCTGAGATCAACGACATTGGCCTCTCTCCAGCGCGCCGTGGCGGGGAGGTTGGCTTCTCTGTACGCGTAGGCGGCGGCCTTTCGAAGGAGCCGCACTTGGCCGTGCGGCTGGATGCTTTCGTGCGTCCCGAGCAGACGGTGGAGGTGGTGACCGCGATCACGACCATCTTCCGTGAGCAGCAGGGGCTGCGCGAGAACCGCGACCGGGCGCGTCTGAAGCATCTGTTTCTCAAACAGGGCTGGACGGCGGAGACGTTTCTTACCGAATTGCAATCACGGCTGCCGTTCCGGCTCGATCCGGCGGCGGAGGAAGACGTTCCGGCCGATGTGGTGCGCGACCACGTGGGCATTCACCGCCAGCGGCAGGCGGATCTCTACTACGTCGGCGCGTCGGTACTGCGCGGACGGCTGACCGGCGACCAACTTGCTGCGGCCGCGGAACTGGCCGAGCGCTACGGGTCAGGTGAGCTACGAACTACCGTGATGCAGAACCTGCTCTTCGTGAATGTGCCGAGGCACAATGTGGACGCGCTGGTTGCGGGACTGGCGGCGATTGATCTGAGAGTGGACGGCTCGCACTTCTGGCGCGGCGCCATTGCCTGCACAGGAACCGAATTCTGCAAGCTGGCGATTACCGAGACCAAGGGATTTACGCGGTGGCTAGTGGACGAGATGGAGGCCCGGCTGCCGGAGTTCGATCAGCAATTGAGGCTGCATGTCACCGGCTGCCCCAATGGATGCGGCCAACACTGGATTGCCGACGTGGGCATCGAGGGCAAAAAGATCAAGCATAACGGCGACATGGTGGACGCATATTATTTCTGCGTGGGCGGCAGCGTCGGCGCGAATTCGGCGATTGCCCGTCCGGTGGGGTATCGCTGTCCGGCAACACTAGTGCCGGACTCGCTGGAACGCCTGTTGCGTGGATATCTGGCGAGCCGCTGGGAGAGTGAGAGTTTGCGGACATTTCTCAGCCGGCAGAGCAATGATTATCTTCGTGCGCTGCTGGCAGGTGAAGCTATAGGTGCCGTGGAAAGAGATCAGCCGACGGGCCAAGTGCCGGTGGGGGTAGGAGAATGAGCACGCCCCTGCTGCCTGTCTTCGTGAAGCTCGAAGGGCGTGCCTGCCTGGTGGTGGGTGGAGGCGCGGTCGCGCTGCAAAAGGTGAATAGTCTGCTGGAGTGCGGAGCAAATGTAACCGTAGTTGCGCCAGATGCGCGACTCGAGATTCGCGAGCTTGAGGAACAGGGAAGGGTTGCCTGGCGCCGCAGGTGCTATATTGCCGAGGATGTTCATGGGCAGCAACTGGTGATTGCGGCGACGAATGATCCAGAGGTGAACCACGCAATTCATGGCGATGCGGTAAGTGCAGGCGTACTGGCCAACGCCGTGGACGATCCGCCCTTCTGCGATTTCTATTTTGGCTCCGTGGTCCGCCGGGGACCGTTGCAGATCGGCATTTCGACCGCGGGCGAAAGTCCAGCGCTGGCACAACGGCTGCGACAGCAGTTGGAGGCCTTGCTCGATCGGGGAACCGGGCCCTGGCTGGAACGGCTTGGCGCGCTGCGGCGTGGAGTGCTGAAGGTGCATCCGGCTGGAGAAGAGCGCAACCGCTTGCTGCGTACGCTGGCTACGCGTGATGTGTGCGATTCGCCAACGTGCCCGTCGCGTGTGATGGCACTGGAAACACCCCGCCAGGGTCGAGAAGCAGATCGGGGATCATGGTGGCTGACATGAGTGCTGCCGCAGCGAAAGGGACGGTCTACCTGGTGGGCGCTGGTCCTGGCGATCCGGAGCTGCTGACGCTGAAGGCTGCCGCGCTGCTGCGCTCCGCAGACCTGGTGCTGCACGACGATCTGGTGCCTGAAGCAGTGATCGCCATGGCGGGCAAGCAGGCGCTGGTGATCAGCGTGGGCAAACGCTGCGGCGTGAAGCGTGTGCACCAGTCCGAGATTCACTCGCTGATGATCGAGGCGGCGCGTCGCGAATTGAGCGTGGTGCGGCTGAAGAGTGGAGATCCGCTGGTCTTTGGACGTGCCGCGGAGGAGATGGATGCGCTGCGGGCCGCAGATGTTCCTTTTCAGGTGGTCCCTGGCATTACGGCGGCGTTTGCGGCAGCGGCGCAGATTGGCTGCTCACTGACGGACCGCCGCACCGCATCGAGCGTTGAGCTGCACACGGGACACAAGGCCGCTGATGCGGACCAGAATATGGCGAGCGAGTCGGTCACGCGCGTTGTCTATATGCCGGGCCGCAACTTCCGCGCCTTTGCAGAGGAACGGCTGCGCGCCGGTGATGCCCCAGCCCTGCCGTGTTGCGTGATCAGCCGGGCCGCGCAACCGGAGCAGAGCATGCAATGGAGCACATTAGGCGAGTTAGCCGACGTGGTTCCCGGGCCCGCGCCGGTGCTCCTGCTGGCCGGATGGGCGCTGGCAGACGCGGCCGCGCGACATACCGGCGATGCGTCTGGGGAAGGCGTGCAGCATCTTGAAGAGGAGCCATCCCAGCCTGCGCACGAGGCATAGGGCGCGTCTCGTCACGCAATCTCCGCTTTTGCTTTAGAGTGGTGGGCATCCCTGGAGGATGTCTTGAGAACGATCACGGCCCTTGCAAGTCTGTGTGCCACGTCACTGATTGCCGCTACGCCTGCTTTCGCGCAACAGCAGGGCGCTTCTTTTCCTTTTCAGAATTCTTCGCTGCCGGTAGCGCAGCGCGTGGACGATCTCGTCGGCCGCATGACGCTGGAAGAGAAGGCTTCGCAGATGCGGCATGAGGCGCCGGCGATTCCGCGCCTGGGCATCCCCGCATACGACTGGTGGAGCGAGGGACTGCATGGCATTGCGCGCTCCGGTTACGCTACGGTCTTTCCGCAGGCCATCGGATTGGCGGCAACGTGGGATCCGGCGCTCATGCATCGCGTGGCTTCGGTGATCGCCGATGAGGCGCGCGCCAAGAATGTCGAGGCGTTGAAGCACGATAACCACTCGATCTTCTTTGGCTTGACCATCTGGTCGCCCAACATCAATATCTTCCGCGATCCACGCTGGGGCCGGGGACAGGAGACCTACGGCGAGGATCCTTATCTGACTTCGCGGCTCGGCGTTGCATTTGTTGAAGGTCTGCAGGGCGACGATCCGAAGTACTACGAGACCATCTCAACGCCGAAGCATTTCGCTGTGCACAGTGGACCCGAGTCCGAGCGGCACCGCTTCAACGCCACGCCATCGGCGTTCGATCTGGAGGACACGTACCTGCCCGCATTTCGCGCCACCATCACGGAGGCGAAGGCTGACTCGATCATGTGCGCCTACAACGCGATCGATGGATTTCCCGCGTGCGCAAGCCCATTGCTGCTGAAGCAAAAATTACGCGGCGCATGGAAGTTCCAGGGCTTTGTCACCTCCGACTGCGGCGCCATCGGTGATTTTTATAGCACGGGGAAACTGGGATTTAGCGGTACCGCGGGTCATCATTTCAGTCCCGATGCGGCGCACGCCAGCGCAAGCGCTGTGCTGGCGGGTACGGATACAAGCTGCGGCGATGAATACGACGCTTTGCCGGCGGCGGTGAAGCAGGGACTACTGCCCGAGAGCGCGCTCGACACGGCGGTGAAGCGCCTTTTCTACAGCGCGCATTCGCCTCGGCCTCTTCGATCCGCCGTCGCAGGTCGAATACGCGCGGCTGCCGTTTTCGCACGTTGACTCTGCAGAACATCGCGCATTCGCAGGGGAGATCGCAGATAAGTCGATGGTGCTGCTAAAGAACGATCGCGCGACGCTCCCTCTGCATGGTATGAAGACGCTGGCCGTGATTGGCCCGAATGCCGCCTCCCTGATTGCGCTGGAAGGAAACTACAACGGAACCCCGTCGCATCCGGTGTTGCCGGTGGACGGTATTGAGCATGAGTTCCCCAATGCGAAGGTGATTTATGCGCAGGGGTCGCCGTATGTGGAGGGCCTGTCGCTGCCGGTGCCGCGAACGGCGCTGCAGGTGAAAGGCGAGTACTTCGCGAACACGACCTTCACCGGGCCACCGGTCATGACTCGCGAGGAACACGGCATCGATTTCGACTGGAATGCGGCGGCACCGGTTCCGGGAGTCTCGGCCGATGCCTTCAGCGTGCGCTGGACGGGCACGCTGGCAGCCCCGGCTCCCGGCGACTACACCTTCAGCGTCGATATCGGTGACTGCTTCCCCTGCAATGATCGCGAGAGCTACTCGATGACCTTCGACGGCAAGGTGGTTTCGAAGCAGGATCCCGGCAAGCCTGAGGAACATCGCGGTCACACCAGCCCGGACTTCACATTGCACTTCGCCGACACGCAGCCGCATCCGATCCAGCTCGAGTACACGCATCAGTCGCCAATCTTTGGGGCAGGCGTTTCGCTGGAGTGGAAGCCGCCGACCGCGCCGCTGCGCGCTGAAGCCGTGGCTGCCGCGAAGCAAGCCGATGTTGTGATCGCCTTCGTGGGCCTTACCTCACACCTGGAGGGTGAGGAGATGCCGATCCATGTGCCGGGATTTGCCGGAGGCGATCGCACTGACATCGCTCTGCCGCGGGCGCAACAAGAACTGCTCGAAGCGCTGGGCGCAACGGGGAAGCCCCTCATCGTGGTGTTGCTGAATGGAAGTGCGTTGGCGGTGAACTGGGCGCAGCAGCATGCGGCGGCGGTTCTGGAGGCGTGGTATCCGGGAGAAGAGGGCGGCGCAGCGATTGCCGAGACACTTTCCGGGAAGAACAATCCATCAGGCCGGCTGCCGGTGACGTTCTACGCATCCACGGATCAGTTGCCGCCGTTTGAAGATTATTCGATGCAGAATCGCACCTATCGCTACTTCAAAGGTAAGCCGCTCTATGGTTTCGGCTATGGACTGAGCTATACGCATTTTTCCTACTCGGACCTGAAGCTGGCGCAGAGTCAGGTGAAGGCGGGCGAGCCGCTGGAAGCAGAGGTGACCGTGCGCAACGACGGCAAGCTCGCAGGTGACGAAGTGGCAGAGCTGTACCTGGCGCCGCCCGGCGCGCAGGGGAATCCCGTGCTCCGAGGAATGGCGCGCGTGCACCTGAGTCCGGGCCAAAGCAAGTCCGTATCGTTTACGTTGACCCCACGTGATCTCAGTACCGTAGACCAGCAGGGCCGACGTGCGGTTGAGCCGGGAAAATATTCGGTGATGATTGGCGGCGCACAGCCATCGGCTGCGGAGCACACGACGGGAAGCTTTACCGTGGCTGGCTCGAAGGCAATGCCAGAGTAATGCAGACGTAAGAGCGCCGGTTTAACGGATCAGTACGCCCGCGGAGCTCACCACGAGATCGCCGGCAGTAGTTGAGACAGCCGGCAGATCGGGTGTGCTGGTGAGCAGTTCGATCTTGCCGTCAATCAGCAGGACCGTGTCCTCAACCTTGCCGCCGGCGACGGAAGGGTTCCAGGCAAAGGCCTGGCTGTTTACGACGCGCTCTTTGCCTGCAGGTGTGGCGAGCCATTCACGCTCGCCATAGCCGGTTGCGCCGCCCTGATGATGACGCAGCTCTTCGCCGGAGAAGCCCAGCGATGCGTAAGCTTCCGCCGCGGTGGAGAACAGCTCCGCTGCGCTGGCGCCCACCTTGGTCGCGGCGAGCAGGCGAGCATTGACCTCTGCCGCGGCTGCGAAGGCGTCCTGAAGGCGCTGCGGCATGGGGCCGAAGTGAACAAACCGGGTGATCGAGATGCAGAGCCCCCAGCGTCGAGAGCAAAGATTCAACATGCCAAAGCGTTCCAGGGTCGCGTTCTGTGTCACGGCATGCTTATAGCGAAGGATTCGATCGTCGACGGCCATCAGGAGAACGGAGGGCTCGATGCCGCGTTCGAGAAGGCCTGAGGCGATGCGCGCTGCCATGGTGCGCTCGGTGACGCCCGGTTTGAGAGATTTCAACACGCTGGTGGTCACCTGGGCCGTGTTGCGGCCGAGCCAGCGATAGCGCTCGATCTCCGTATCGGTGAGTGAGGCGCGTTGCTCGAGGAGGAGCGAAGCGCCTTCCGCTGTGGTGTCGGCGACGATAGGTCCGTCGCCTGCCAGCCAACGGGCCCTTTCTGCAAGGTCGAGCGCGTGCCACGGGGCCGTGACAGCGGTGAAACCCAGCCCTGCGAAATCTTCTTCTGCCAGACGGCGGCCTTCGTTGTCCGGAGCCAGATAGAATGCGTCGCCCCCACGCAGCAGGAGAATGGTGGCAGTGCCGAGCGATGAAGGGAGAAGAACGCGGCGATCGACGCGTCCGGCGGTGAGCCAAGCGATGTTCTCCGTCAGTTCCAACTGTACGGCCGCTAGTCCCGCAGAGGACATATGCTCGCAGAGTCGCCGACGTTTGGTTTCGAACTCGGCGAGAAGAGCTCCGGGAGATTGGTGCAACTCCTGCATCGTTTCAGCCATTCGACCTTACCTCCGTACTTGCCGCGTGCAATCCGTGAAAGATCGGCTGAAGTGACGGATATAGCCTGCGATAGAGCTTATAAATCTCCTGGAGCTTTGCGCTATCAGCAGGCTGCGGCGCGACTCGTTGAGCAACCCGGATGACGGCATCGCATGCGGCATCTGCCGATGGCCACACCCCTGCGCCAACCCCGGCGAGCAACGCTGCACCGTATGCCGCGCCTTCCTCGGCGGCTACGATTTCGACTGGCTGCCCGTAGACATCGGCCTGGATCTGCCGCCAGAGGGGCGAGCGCGCGCCGCCGCCGCCCAGCCGAATGGCATGCGCCGGAACGCCGATCTCGGCAAAGATGCTGAGGGTGTCCTTGAGGCTGAAGGCGACACCCTCCATGATGGCGCGGACGATGTGTGCGCTGCGATGCGATGCGGTGAGACCGACCAGGGCGCCGCGCGCCTCCGGATCGAGATGCGGGGTGCGTTCTCCCATCAGATAAGGCGCCCAGAGCAGGCCGTCCGCGCCGGCAGCTACGGTGGATGCGGCGTTTCCGAGGCGGGCGTAGGCCTCCGGGTCATCGGCTGTGGCAAAGGTGTCGCGAAACCAGCGCAGCGAGAGCCCCGCTGCCTGCGTGACGCCCATGACATGCCAGCGACCAGGCATGGCATGACAGAAGGTATGCAGGCGGCCCTGAGGGTCGAGAAAGGGCTGGTCGGTGGCGGCGAAGACCACGCCGGAGGTGCCGATGGTGGCGCTGACGTCGCCGGGACGCACGATGCCCATGCCTAGTGCTCCGGCAGCCTGATCGCCGGCACCCGCGACCACCGGTGTTCCCGCACGCAATCCAGTCAGGGAGGCCGCTTCCGCCGTGACCGTGCCGGCAACCTCATGGCATTCGAGCAGCGCAGGCAGGATGCTTTCGGGCATATCGACCGAGGCCAGCATTTCGCTGGACCAGCGGCGCTCGGCAACGTTCAGCAGCAGGGTGCCGGAAGCGTCCGCCACGTCCATTGCCTTCTCGCCGGTCAGCCGGAAGCGCACATAGTCTTTGGGCAGCAGGAAGGAGCGAAATTCCCGCCATATGGCGGGTTCGTGCTGGCGCACCCAGAGCAGCTTGGTCAGTGTGAAGTTGGTGAGCGCGGGGTTGGAGGTGAGTTGGATCAGCCGCTCCGCACCAATTTGCGCAGTTAACCAGGCAGCTTCCGCTGCCGTCCGTTGATCGCACCAGATGAGCGCGGGCCGGAGGACGCGGTCTGCTGCGTCCAGCAAAACGGCGCCATGCATCTGGCCGCTCAAACCGACAGCGGCGATCTCTTTCGGATCGGTCGCGGTCGCCTTCAGCAGGGCGGGAATGGCGTGAACCGCCGCCTGCCACCAGTCTTCGGGATCCTGTTCCGCCCAGCCCGCCTGCGGCGAGCGAAACGGAGCATGCTCCCGCACTGTGGAACCGACCACTTTGCCTGCCGCGTCTATCAACAGCACGCGCGTGCCGCCGGTCCCGACGTCTATTCCAATCAGTTTCATCGTTCTCACGTGCGCTGGGCTTTGCGGGTAAACGGGCTACGCGCGGCGCGGTCCATCAGATGATGTGATTATTGCAGCCACAGGATGCGCGCAGTATCAATTCAGTCGGCAGCACAATCCGCCGTTCCGGCTTGGTGTCGGCGCCGCCGTCGTGGGCATGGCGGATCATGTCGAAGAGCATGCGGGCTGCGCTGCGTCCCATCTCCAGTGCCGGCTGACGAACTGCGGTCAGTGGGGTGTCCAGCAGGGGAGCCAACTCAAGGTCATCGAAGCCGATCATCGCCAGGTCCCTGGGCAGACGTAGTTGCATGGAGCGGACAGCCTGCAGCGCATGGATGGTCGTTACGTTGTTCAGCGTAAACAAAGCAGTCGGCCGGTCGGTTTCGCCGAGCAGGCGGCGCAGCAATGTCTCTACGGCCGGGGCAGTCGTCAGGTTGGTCCACGTTTCAGGCTTCAGCCCGGCTTCCTTCATCGCGCGCCGGTAGCCGAGGATGCGCTGGTGGATGGTATAGACCTTGGCGTCGTAGCCGATGCAAACCACGCGCCGGTGTCCATGAGCGATCAGGTGCCTGACCGCTTCTTCCGCGCCGCCTTCATTCTCTACGATGACCTGGCCAGCCTCGACTCCATCGAGCGTGCGGTCCAGCGCGACCAGGGGAATCTCCGCCTGCTGCAGTTCGCGCAACCGCTTGTCCGCGCCCACGCGCGACGGCACGATGAGCAGCCCGGCGATACGCCGCGCGGCCATCATGGCGATCTCGTTGGATTCCGTCTCCACGCTGCGCTCTGAAGTGACGATCAGGGTCATGTATCCGTGCGTCCCGGCCACCTGCTGCACGGCGTTGGCACAGGTTGCGAAGAAGGAGTCGGCAAGATCGGGAACTACCAGCCCGATCATGCGTGCACGCTGGCCTTTCAGCATGCGTGCGGCTTCATTGGGCGTATAGCCAAGCCGTCGAATGGCTGCCCGCACACGCTTTTCGGTTGCCGGGCTTACATAGCTGCCACCGTTGACGACACGGGAGACGGTCATGATAGCGACGCCGGCTTCGCGTGCTACGTCAGTGATGGTGGGGCCCGAGTTGCGGCGTCTAGCGACCTTTCGTTGAGGTGGCACGAACCTTCCTTCCCGATGCGATGCCGCTGATAGCGGGGCAGTCGGCGCTGTCAGAACAAGAGCCTATCACCGGGCCGTTGCTATTGAACACACCCCGGCTACGACATTGACGCGGATGCGTACCCCGCAGACGCAAAATTCTGCCGGGGACACTTTAACAAATCATGCAAATCGACGTTAACGTTATCAAGTCAGTAAATGTGCCAGTTTCGCAAAGCCGCCATTTCAGAAACCGGCCGATTTTAACGATCGAGGCAGCCAACAGGTCTATTCTGACCGTTGTGACATTAGCCGACGCATGCGAGTACGCGATGCCGGGTTCATTCGTTCCGTAAGAGATCTGGAGATAGACATGGGCATGAGCCGCCGCCATATCAGACCATTGGGTACGCTTTTGCTGTGCGCCGGGGCAGTCATGCACGGGCAGTCGCCTTCTCATCGCCAGGCTGGCGCTCCAACCCTGGCGGCAACACCGCCCATGGGATGGAACAGTTGGGACTCGTATGGGACTACGGTGGGCGAAGCGCAGGTGAAGGCCAACGCGGCTTGGATGGCAGCGCACCTGAAGCAGCATGGTTGGCAATACATTGTGGTAGATATGGAATGGTTTGTCGCCAATCCGATTGCAGAGGGCAACGCGACGAACTCTCAGTATTCGCTTGATGCCCAGGGTCGCTATATCCCGGCGCCTAACCGGTTCCCGTCGGCGGCGCACGGCGAAGGTTTCGCTCCACTCGCCGCATATGTGCACGCCCAGGGTCTTAAGTTCGGCATCCATATTTTGCAGGGAATTCCGCGCGAGGCAGTGGCGAAGAATCTGCCGATTGCGGGCTCGTCCTTCCATGCCATCGATGCTGCGAATACTTCCGGCACCTGCAACTGGAACCATGACAACTACGATTTGAAAGACATGCCGGCGGGCCAGGCGTACTACGACTCGATCGCCAGCCTGTATGCCGGGTGGGGGGTCGACCTAATCAAGGTGGACTGCATCGCCTCTCGTCCCTACAAAGGCGCGGAAATTCGCATGCTGAGCGAGGCGCTCCGCAAGACGGGCCGTCCGATCGTGCTGAGCCTTTCGCCGGGAGCCGCGCCGCTCGACAAAGTGGACGAGATGAGGCAGCTACGCGCAGATGTGGCGGATCTCGAATGACATCTGGGACGAATGGCACAGCGACGTCGAGTATCCGCAGGGACTTGGGCGATCAGTTTCCCCGAGTGGCCGAGTGGGCGTCCTTGAGCGAGCCCGGCCACTGGCCGGACGCAGATATGCTGCCGCTCGGCTATCTTGGTCCGTCGCCAGGCTGGGGCAAGGCGCGCTGGACGCGGCTCTCGCCGGCGGAGCAGCGGACGTTGATGACGCTTTGGTCCATCTTCCGCTCGCCCCTGATGATCGGCGGCGACCTGCCGCACAACGATCCGGCGACAACGGCGTTGCTGACCAATGATGAGGTCCTGGCGGTGGATCAGCACTCGACCGATAGCCGCGCCGTTCTTCATTCGGCGGACGCCAGTGTCTGGACGGCGAAGGCGGCGAATGGGAAGGGTCTGTACGTGGCGATTTTCAATACTTCGGATCATGCACAAGACCTGAGCTACACATGGACGCAGCTCGGATGGTCTCCCGGCAATATGTCTTGCGCGATCTGTGGGAGCACACGGAGAGCCATCCTGCCGACGAAGTTACTGTGCATCTGGCGCCCACGCATGCGTCCTTACCGCGCCAACCTCCGAGATTGAATGGGTGGATGTGGTCTGATGTGGCCTTCGTTGCGACAGTCTGGGCGTGTTTGTATTGCATGAGCGCCGCAGCGATGGCGCCAACCTAGCCACTGGAAACCAGTGCTCTTGGATCGACGGCCTCACTATCTCGAAGACGACACCAGGAACTGGCCGCCGGACTGCCCGACGGCAACTTTCTGCAGAACACGCAGGACCAGGTGGAGGTTTTGCTCCACTGTCGAGCACCGTGAAGCTTGACGTTCGCGCGTAGAGTGGAAGGCTGCGGCGTCCTGCATGGTGGAAAATGGCCTTGGCGCGCTGTAGCGTATGCAGGGCCGATTAGATAACGCCTTGGCGGGTGACTGTTGGACGGCTGGGCACATCTCTAGTATGGAGAAGAGTGCAGAGCAGCCGAGACCTCCTGACAGTGCCCGGATGACGGTGCCGGCCGGGCCTTGCGCAGAATGGAAAGACAGGAAACGATGGTCCTGATGGAATTTCACATCTCGCGCGCTGCACGTGACCGTTATCACGCCGAGAGCGCCTTGTTCTCCTTCACCGGCAATGTGATATTCGCCGACCTGAAGGCCAGCCGTGAGCTGGCGCACAGCATGAACGTGGTGCGCGGCACCGAAAATGATCCGGAGCGAGTCATCCATCCGGCAGCGCTTGTTTGCCATGGGCCTGATCGATGAGGCCAGCCACCTGCTCATCCATCACTATCGCAAGTCGGTCGCGCCCCATGCGATCTCGGAAGCGCTGGAGTGGTTCTCCTCGCGAATCGGCAAAGAACGCTTCGACCGTTTGCTGCTGCGCTTTGTGCAGGAGTTTCCCGGGCTCCACGGTGTATCGAGGCGAAGAGACGGCGCAGGAGTGGCTGAAGGGCACAACCGACGGTGTGCCGCATCGCGAGGCGGCGTTCGAAGAGTTGATGATGCTGTGGCTGGCGAATGCCAACGCAGCGTTCCGTCCATTCCTAGAGCTTTTCGACGACGAGCCGCTGGAGCAGCAGACGCCCTATCCAAATGTAACCGGCGGATTGCGGGAGTTCTTTGCCACGAAGCCGCCGATTGGCGACGAAGCAGCCAATCTTATCGATATGCTTCGCGCGCCTGCCCTGGCGTCACCCGATTCGCTGAGCGGCCAACTCGCCTTCATCCGCAACAAGTGGAGCCGCATCGTGGGCGACGCCGCGCTGCGCCGGCTCTGCTCGCCATTGACGTGCTGCAGGAAGAGGATGTCGCGATCTGGATGCGCTTCCATCCTGCCGATGAGTTGGCGGAGCGGCGCCGGCGCGGGAAGCACGGACATGCCGGCGACTTTGGCGGCCGGGTGGACTTGCCTGATTTTGCCGTGATGCAACACGAGTACGAGCGCTTCAGCCCTGACCAGGACTGGATGCCCAGCACCGTCTTGATTGCGAAGAGCACCTATGTATGGCTTGCGCAATTGAGCAAGCGTTATGGGCGGTCCATCACCAGGCTCGATCAAATACCCGATGAAGAACTGGCCACGCTGGCCAGCCGCGGCATGAATTCGCTGTGGCTTATCGGGCTATGGGAACGGAGCCGCGCTTCGCGCACCATCAAGCACCTTTGCGGCAAAGAGGATGCGGTTGCGTCGGCCTACTCGCTCTATGACTACCGCATCGCGGACGATCTGGGCGGCTACGACGCCTACATTCGGCTGCGCGACCAGGCCGGGAGGTTCGGCATCCGGCTTGCCAGCGATATGGTGCCGAACCACATGGGCATCGACTCGCCCTGGGTGATCGATCATCCGGATTGGTTTCTCTCGCGCTACGACTCGCCGTATCCGGCCTACAGCTTCAACGGCCCCGGATCTTTCGAGCGACGGCCGCGTCGAGATCAAGATTGAAGACCACTACTACGAGCAATCGGACGCGGCGGTGGTATTTCGCCGTCGCGACAAGTGGACGGGCGATACGCGCTATGTCTACCACGGCAATGACGGAACCAGCTTTCCCTGGAACGACACGGCGCAGCTCGACTATCTGAATCCCGCGGTGCGCGAGCAGGTGATCCAGACCATCCTGCACGTGGCGCGGCTTTTCCCCATCATCCGCTTCGATGCCGCGATGACGCTGGCGAAGCGGCACATCCAGCGGCTGTGGTATCCGGCTGCCCGGTGCAGGCGGGGCTATTCCGTCGCGTGCGGAATACAGCATGCCGACGCGGAGTTCGATGCGCGCATTCCGGTGGAGTTCTGGCGCGAGGTGGTGGATCGTGTGGCAGCCGAGGTGCCGGGAACGCTGCTGCTGGCGGAGGCCTTCTGGATGATGGAAGGCTATTTCGTCCGCACGCTTGGTATGCATCGCGTGTACAACAGCGCATTCATGAATCTGCTGCGTGACGAGGACAACCAGCACTATCGCGGATTGCTGAAGCAGACGATGGAGTTCGATCCGGGCATCATGAAGCGGTACGTGAACTTCATGAGCAATCCGGATGAACGCACCGCGATCGACCAGTTCGGCACCGGCGACAAGTGTTTCGGCATAGCGACGTTGATGGCGACGCTGCCGGGGCTGCCGATGTTCGGCCATGGACAAGTGGAAGGCTTCACTGAGAAGTACGGGATGGAGTACCAGCGGCCGCGCTATGACGAGACGCCCAACCAGTGGCTGGTGGATCGTCACAATCGGGAGATCGCGCCGCTGCTGCACAGCCGCTGGCTTTTTGCGGAGAGCGATAACTTTCTGCTTTACGACTTCTGGAAGGAAGACGGAACCGTCGACGAAAACGTCTATGCGTACTCAAACGCTCGCGGCGGGCAGCGCGCCCTGGTCCTTTACCACAATCGCTATGGCGAGACACGAGGCACCGTTCATCACTCAACCGGGTTCATCGATAAAGCGAATGGCGAACTGCGGCAGCGAACGTTGCAGGATGGCCTCAATCTCCCAACCGATCACGATGTGATTTTCGCCTTCCGCGACGTCAGCAATGGGCTCGAGTACCTGCGGCGCGCCACCGATCTTCATCAGAAAGGTTTTTCGATCCATCTCAGCGCATACAAGTATCACGTCTTTCTGCATTGGCGGGAGCTGCGCGCGAGCCGTGAATATCCCTGGGACCGGCTGCACGATTCGCTGCATGGCGCCGGTGTTCCCAACCTCGATGAAGCGCTCGATCAATTGCGATTGCAACCGCTGCATGATGCGCTGCGGGCAGCGCTGGAGCCTGCAATCCTGGCCAAGATCATCGATGCAGCGGAGATGGATGCGACAGGCGCGATCGCTGTACGGCAGCGCGAGACGCGCATCCTGGAGGCGGTGAAGCCGTTCATCGAGCGTGGGAACCGGTTCCACAAGATCGCAAAGCAACTGGAGATCGAGCGCGGGGGAGAGCAGACCGTCGCGAGGGCTGAGGCGAGTGCCGATCACAGCACGCTGCTGGTATCGACGCTGGCGCTGCCTCGTTATGAGGCGCTCTTTCCGAAGCGCTGGCCGGAGACGGCGCGCAAGGTGCTGCCGAGCGATTCGCCTGGCACCAGCGGCACGGCGGTATGGGCGCCGGTGCTGGCGTGGTCGCTGCTGCGGGGGCTGCCACTCGATGGGGTATCTGCATTCGACCGGTTGCGGATGCGTCATGCGTTGGCGGCTACCTTTCATGCCCTGGGCCTGAGTGGAGAAGATGGCTGGAGGGCAGCGGCGCGCGTGCGTTTCCTGCTCCATCGCGCGAAGCCACTCTCACCGCATCTGTCACAGCAGGAGTGGCAGGAGGGCGATATACGGTGGCTCACCGGGACGCATGACTCGGGCGGCGTGCACTACTTCAACCGGGAGAGCCACGAAGAGCTGCTGTGGTGGATTCAGGTGCCCGCGCTGGTTGCGGCCACGCCATCGGAACAACGGGCGGCAGCGCAGCAGGCCTCCGCGGCGGTGAATCGCGCCGCGCAGGCCGCGAAAGATGCAGGCTATCGCCTGGATCGGCTGTTGGCGGCGGAATCGCGACCGGGCGTCACGGTGGCCGCGCGAAAAGCTTCGAAGACAGGAACAGCAAAACCGTCAGGCAAGGCGAAGACAAAGCCTTCCAGCTCGCAGGACGGAGCGGGAACGGCTTCCGTTCAGGCAAAGCCCACGAAGGCAAAGAAGCCAAAGACAAAATCGAAACCGAGCAAGCGCAAGCCGTGAACATTCAGCTTCCTCGAGTGTCACATCCCCCGTTGCGCCGATGGGCGGTTGCTTTGGTATGTGTTGTCGCTGCGGTTGCGCTGTCCGGGGGCGCGGGCGCAGTCGTCGTACTATGACCGTGTTCTGTTCGACAATAGCCTGACTTCCGACCGCTACTTCTATGCGGAGGCCGAGGTGCAGGCTCCCAGTACGGTGGAGACGACGGGGGACCGGCTTCCCGTCGACCATGAGCATTTCCACACACCGCCGAATGCGCTCCGGCTTCATTGGGTATCGAAGGACAGTGGTGGGTGGCAGGCGCACATTCGTGTGAACGTGTGGCGCAACCGTGTCCTCCATTTCGCCGGCGATACGTTGACCTTCTGGTGCTACGAGCCCGAACCACTCGCAGCGCCGAACCTGCCGAAGGTCGTGCTGCGAGACGCGGGCCGGAGTCCGCGCGATCCGGTTGTTCTGGCGCCCAACCTCACCTTGAGTGACGAGGATCGTAACTTCACCGAGCCATTGGACCTGGCACCGTACTTTTCGAATCTCCATGCGGGACGGTGGGCGAGAATTTCGATTCCGATGCGAGCATTTCACTCGTCTACGGTCCGCGTGCTCGATCCGCAGCGGGTGGTTGCCGTGGTTTTTTCGCAGGGCAAACCGGATGGCCTGGACCACACGCTGTTCATCGACGATATCTCGATTGAGGACAGCCGCCGGCTCGATGTCCGCACGCCGCTGCCGGCGGTGCAGGAGGTGACTGCAACCGGCTATGAGCGTCATGTCGATGTTGCCTGGAAGCCGCTGACCAGTCCCGGGCTGCGTCACTACGTGATCTATCGCTCGCTTGATGGTGGAGCGTTCGAGCCCGTCGGCATCCAGGTGCCGGGGGTTCGGCGCTTTGAAGATTTCCTGGGGGCCACGGGGGTGAAGGCCGCGTACAAGGTTGCCGCTGTGGATCGAGGCTTTCATCAGGGGCCATTCTCGGCGGATGCCTCGGCCGCTACTCACTCGATGACCGATGACGAGCTGCTGACGATGGTTCAGCAGGCGTCATTCCGCTACTACTGGGAGGGCGCCAGTCCGGTGTCGGGTATGGCGCGGGAGAACATTCCGGGGAACGACAGCATTGTGGCCACCGGGGCCAGCGGCTTTGGCGTGATGGCGCTGGTCGTCGGCGTCGATCGCGGCTTCGTTACCCGCGAACAGGGCGTCGAGCGAATGCAGCGGATAACGCGATTCCTGGAGCGCGCCGACCGATTCCACGGGGCGTGGGCGCACTTCATGGACGGCAGCACGGGGAAGGCTCTGCCGCTGTTTGGGGCGTATGACGATGGCGCCGACCTGGTGGAGACCTCCTTCTTGATGGAGGGCCTGTTGACGGCCCGCCAGTACTTTGACCGCGACACCCTGCAGGAGCGCGAGCTGCGCGATCGCATCACGCGGCTATGGAGCGGCGTCGACTGGATCTGGTTCCGGCGAGACCGGAACGAACGATGCGCTCTTCTGGCACTGGTCGCCGGACTACGCGTGGTTCATCCACAACCGGCTTACGGGCTGGAACGAGGTGATGATCACCTATCTGCTGGCGATCGCTTCGCCGACCCATGCTGCGCCTGCGAGCTTCTACTACACGGGCTGGGCAGGCGGCAGCTACTCGCAACCGCACACCGTCGAAGGCGTGGAGCTGAAGGTGGGCGAGGGCGTTGGCGGACCGCTGTTCTTCACGCATTACTCCTTCATGGGCTTCGATCCGCGGGGCACTCACGACAAGTACACGAACTACTTCGATCAAAATCAGAATATGGCGAAGATCAATCTTGCGTACTGCGAGCGCAATCCCGGCCACCATGCCGGGTATGGCGAGGATGACTGGGGCATCTCCGCGGTGGATGGGCCGGGGGGTTATGTGCCCTACGAGCCGAATGCGGCGAACAACTTTGAGCTGGACGATGGAACGATCGCACCCACCGGCGCCGTCAGCTCCATGCCTTATCTGCCGAAAGCGTCGATGGCTGCGTTGAAGCACTTCTACCGCGACAAGGGTGGGGAGTTGTGGGGGCCGTTTGGCTTTCGCGATGCGTTCAACCAGCAGCAGGGCTGGGTGGCGAGATCAACATGGGGCTGAACCAGGCGCCGATGGTGGTGATGATCGAGAACTACCGGACCGGGCTGATCTGGAAAACGTTCATGAAGAATCCGGAGATCCAGCCGGCGCTGGAGCGGATCGGTTTCCGGGCTGACGCGAAGTAGTTCGCTGAACTGGCCAAACGATCCGGTCACGTTATCATCCCACCCCCCTCCCCGGGGTCTGGCTTCCCATTTCGGCAAGTCATTCCTACAAAGTGAGTTAGCCGCGCTTCCGTGCCTTAAGTTGTTGCAGGAGCCGAGTTTACGTCCAAAGTCGTCCAAACAAAGGGCTTAGCCCAGGGTTGGACGGCTAAGTTATTGCAGGAGCCGAATTTACGGGCAAAGTCGTCCAGCTAAAGGACTTACGGCTAAAGTCGTCTAAATAAATGGGTTAGGGATAAGTCCCTTCGATCCTGTGAGTTGCGCTGGAATAAACCAGGTTTCGTCACTTCGCCAGTCTCGTTCGCGAAAGATCCACAGAGAGACTGCAGGTCCTTCGCTTTGCACAGTACGACAACGGATCTTTGCTTTTCGGTATCCTCTGTTTTCCGAGCCCCTATTTTTAGGGTAGCAATTTGCGATAGGTGATTTGGCAGGTTTATTGCGCGAGCAGATTGACTGACGTGATGGGCGATGCGGCCGTCTTCGTCGGCGGGGATGATCTGGACGGTGATCGGGGCTGGTTTGCTGCGAGATGGTGGCGGCGTGGCGCTGATTGGCTTCCGCGTCGAGTGTGATGCCGAGGAAGGCGAGCTGGCGGCAGGCCTGTTCGCGGACCATGGCGGAGTGCTCGCCGATGCCGCCGGTGAAGACGAGCGCGTCGAGGCCGCCGAGGACGGCGGCGTAGCCGGCGACGGTTTTGGCGATGGCTCGGCAGAAGATGGCGATGGCCTCCTTTGCTGCTGCGGAGCCCGGGTCTGAATTCCGACCTGCGGCGGCGGTGAGCTCGCGCATATCGGACATACCCGGGACGTCGTCCCACCGGATTGCGCGCCACTTGATAGGCCGGCTAGTCCGGATTCGTGGTTGAGGACGGATTCCAAGCGTCGTATTGCTCAACTCGCCGCTGGCGATATTGCTCATCCGTTGCGGGCGAGGAAGAGGACGACGCCGGGGTCGAGGTCGCCGGAGCGGGTGCCCATGGGGATGCCGCCGGTGGGAGTGAGGCCCATGGATGTGTCGACGGAGCGGCCCTTGGCGATGGCGCAGAGGCTGGCGCCGTTGCCGAGGTGCGCGACGACCAGACGCGCAGGGACAGGCGTGCGCGGCCGAGAGCGAGCGACGATCGATTCATAGGAGAGGCCGTGGAAGCCGTAGCGCTGGACGCCCTGCTCGCGGAAGCGCGCGGGGATGGCGTAGGTGTAGGCCTCGGGCGGCATGGTGGTGTGGAATGCGGTGTCGAAGCAGGCGAAGGCGGGGGCTTGCGGGTAGAGCTTCGATGCAGTGTCGATGAGCGCGAGCGCGGGCGGGATGTGGAGCGGCGCGTAGTGGATGGCGGCGCGGAGCGTGTCGAGGACCTGCGGGGTGATGCGGCAGTGCTCGGCGCAGATGCGGGCCGCCGTGGACGATGCGGTAGCCGATGGCATCGGGTCCGCTGCTGATATCAGTACCGATGAGTTGCTGAAGTTTCTGCGCGGCGTGAGTGAAGGCGCTCGATTGCGAATCGTGCGAGGCGTCTTCGTGGTGGATGGTTTTGCCTGCGCTGTCGGTGATGGTGAGCGAGCCGCCGGGTTTGCCGATGGCGTCGGTGGCGCCGCGGTAGAGGAGTTGCGGATCTTTTGCGGGATCGGCGTCGTTGGTGCGATAGAGGCCGAGCTTGAGGGAGGAGGAGCCGCTGTTGATGGTGAGGACTGGCCGTCCGGGCGGTTGCGCCGGCGGCGCGTGTTGGCGGGTTCGTTCCCTTTGGTCGCTCATGTCGAATGTTGCGGCTGGCCTGGCTCAATCCCACATTTCAAACATGAGATGCGGCGCACCCGGCCGAACTGCAGGTTCTCCGCTTCGCTCAGGATGACATCCTTTTCATTGCGGGCACGCGGGTGCTGTGGAAGAAGCGGATGCGCCAGGCGCCTGCCTGCTTTTGGAGTACTGCCGATTCGAGCCAGGTGACTTGGTGGTGGCGGGCTTGTTCTGCGCCGAGCCGGGAGTCGCAATGGAGCCGCGGTTGGTGTAGGTGATCCATGCGAGTTCGCAGGTGGCTTCGACGTGCGGGTCGGCGACGGTCCAGACGAAGACGACGCCTTTCTCGTGGTAGGACTTGACCATGTTCATGAGGGCGTCGCCGTCGTAGCGCGTGCCGCCGTCGAAGGCGTAGAAGTCCGGGGCGGCGACGGTGTGGAACTTCGCGAGATCGTCGACGGCGGCCGCGGCGTACATGGTGCGCATGGTTTCGATGATCTGGGTTTGATCTTCTGCAGTGGCGGTGCAGGCGGATGCGTCTGTTGGTGAGTTTGCGGCGAGGGCGGCGGTCGAGAAAAAAGCGGCGCTGAGAAGGATGGCGAGCGGTGCGATGCGGACGAGCTTGCGTGAGTGGAACAATGCGTGGCTCCTGAAAGCTAACTGAAGCTGCAAAGCTGACCTGGAAAGCTGAAATTCTGAAAAGCTGGAAGCGGACGCCATTGTCGCATGAGGCGGTAGAGTGGGTGTGGCTTTCGGCGTGTGAGGAGATTTTCTTGAAGAGAGATTTGCTGCGGTCGACGTGGGTCTGACGTGGCTGTGCGTGGCGTCCTTGGGCGTGATGGTGGCGGCGACGGCGTTTGCCGGATCGGTAGCGAGTGCGCCGCATCCCTTGAAGGCGATGCCGTATGAGGACAGCCGATATCACGGGGGCGCGCAGAAGGTTCCCGGACGGGTGATGTGCGCGTACTACGATCGTCGGCGGGGAGGGCGTGGCGTATCACGACAGCGACGCGAAGAACAGCGGGAGCGGCGGGCTGAATCCGGCGGATGGGACGTATCTGAATGAGTTTCGCATCCACGAGGCGGTGGATACTTCCTACACGAAATATCACGACGATATCGATAACAATCCTTTCGAGAAGGTGCATCCGCCGGAGGGTCTGCTGTATGTGGGGTGGACCGAGCCGGGGGAGTGGTTCAAGATCACGGTGGATGCGGCGCGTGCAGGAGTGTACACGGGCGACCTGCTGTATACGTCGAATCGCGGCGGGACGATCTCGATTGACGTGAATGGGAAGGACGTAACCGGTCCGGTGACGATTGCTTCGACCTTTAACAAGGCGGACCCGATTGCGTGGCGGCAGTGGCACCACTGGGATGTGGCGAAGGGGCTGGTGACGCTGAAGCTGCCGAAGGGGAGGAGCGTGCTGACGGTGCACATTCTGACCGAAGGGAATATGAACCTGGCGTACTTCGACTTTCACTAGAGACTGGCCGTCCGGGCAGATGCGCCTGCGGCGCGTTCCGCGCGGTTCGCTTCCTCTGGTCGCTCACGTTGAGTGAGTTGGAAGTGGCGTAGAAAGAGGCTCCCTTCCCTTCGCTCAAGACGACAGGGACGAAACGGACTCGCGTTCCTGATGGTCTCGACAATGAAATGACAATGGAATGACATGTTGCGTGATGCAAGTGGATGGTGACAGGGATTAGGCTTTGGCTGTCCGAGGAAGGCAGCAGTTGGACTTCTCCCGAGCCATTGTCCACGTGCAACGTATGCAAGAGATGCTTTGCCGGGCAGCGGTGGATGACGACACGGCAACTCTTCCGCACTGGGGCGTCACCAGGGAAGAGCAGGTTTGGGGGGACGCTGGAGGGATGCGCGGATAGCGGCGACAGACCGATGAGCGCATCCCCCAGCAGGGACTGGGGACTGGCCGTCCAGGCAAAGGCGCCTTTGGCGCGGGATGCTGGTTCGCTTCCTTTGGTCGCTCATGTTGAGTGAGTTGGAAGTGGCGTAGAAAGCAGCTCCTTCGCTTCGCTCAGAATGACAATTTGCGGCAGGTTACCTCGCGCACTATGCTTGCGGACATGGGCGATGCGGGTGATGACGGCGCGATGTGGACGGCGGTGGATGCCTATCTGGCAGACCACCTGATTGCAAAAGATGAGGTGCTGGAGGCGGCGCTCGGTGACAGCGAGGCGGCGGAGCTGCCGCCGATCCAGGTGACGGCGCTGCAGGGCAAGATGCTGCAGATGTTTGCGCGCATGGTGGGGGCGCGGCGGATTCTGGAAGTGGGGACGCTGGGCGGCTACAGCACGATCTGGCTGGCGCGCGCGCTGCCGGAGGGTGGACGGCTGGTGACGCTGGAGGCGGCGGCGAAGCACGCAGCGGTGGCGCGGAAGAATCTGGAGCGCGCGGGCCTGCTCGGCAAGAAAGTGGAGCTGCGCGAAGGCCCGGCGCTGGAGACCTTGCCAAAGCTGGTGGCGGAGGGCGTGGGTCCGTTCGACCTGATCTTTCTGGATGCGGACAAGGAGCACAACGCGGAGTATCTGCAGTGGGCGATACGGCTGGCGCGGGTGGGCACGGTGATTGTGACGGACAACGTGGTACGCGACGGTGCGGTGATCGACGGGGCGAGTGAGGATCCGATGGTGCAGGGGACGCGGCGCTTCTTTGCAGCGGTGGCCGCGGAGCCGCGCGTGACGGCGACGGCGATCCAGACGGTGAGCGGGAAGAAGTACGACGGGTTTGCGCTGCTGATGGTCAGGATTAGCCATCGGGGCGGGCGCGCCGGTGGCGCGTACTGTGGAGTTCGCTTCCTTTGGTCGCTCACGTCCGATGTGGTGGGTGAATTGGGTGACTCCTATGGTTCAGGAAAGGTAGAAGGTGGACCCTTCGGGTCGACCGGATGGTTGGGAGCTACCCCACCCTGCCTGAAGTAGAGCAGGGCACCGGCTTTCGTTGTGATTGCAGATATTCACGGAACTTGTGCGCGGTGGGCGGCATCTAGGCAAGGGTGGGCTGGGTCATCTGGTCCCGAGGAGTGATTTGCATGAGTGCAACAGCAACAGCAACGAGCGTGCAGGAGTTGGATAAGCAGTTGAATGACGATGTGCTGTCCGGCAAGATCATGGACGCATTTGAGAAGTACTACGCGGACGATGTGGTGATGCAGGAGAACTCGGAAGATCCGCGGGTGGGCAAGGCGGCGAATCGCAAGGCGGAAGAGGATTTCATGTCGTCGGTGGAGGCGTTCAACGGCGCATCGGTGAAGGCGAGCGCGGTGAATGGCGATGTGAGCTTCTCTGAGTGGGAGATGGACATTACGTTCAAGGGCGGCAAGCGCGTGAAGTTCAATCAGGTAGCGGTGCGGCACTGGAAGAACGGCCAGATTGTGAACGAGCGGTTTTTCTACAACAAAGAAGGCTGAAGGCTCATACAACAAGGGCTGAGGGCGCGCGATGGCGTCGGGACGGGGCAGGCCGATTGGCTTGTCCCGTTTTGTCTTTTATTGCGATGCGGCGTGTTGTTTTCGTTTGCTTTCCGGGACGGCGAGGACGAGGTTGGGGATGTCGCCTTCGACTTTGAGGGTTTGTTCGAGGTCGCCGTATTGGTGGAGGGTTTTTTCATTGGTATCTGTCATGCCGCCTGCCGAGACTTCCTGGATCTGGTCGTCGCGTGGGTTCTGGACGCGGAGGATGTACGTGCCTTCGGGAACACCTTCGAGATGGAAGGTGCCGTCGCTGCCAAGATCGGCGTCCACGATGCTTTCCTTATCTTTGGGATCTTCGATGGCGAGATGGCCGCCGTTGATGGGGTGACCGTCGCGGGCGGCGATGACGACGCCGCTGACGGAGTGGAATTTGCTGAGTGGGATGGTGATGTCTTCTCCGCTGCGCTCTTCGCCTGCGCCAAGTTTGATGGGCACTGCGTCGCTGATGCGAGGCGTGTCGCCGGAGTAAATCCTGAGCGTGGACCGCTCGACGCCGAATACTCCGATCCCGTGCCTCCCGCCATTCGAAATCTGTGCGGGAGAGCATAACCATCGACCAGGTAATCGCGATCGCGGAGGCCACTGATGCGATAGTGGCCGAGGTCATCCGTTGCCGGCTGAACGTTCAGCGAAAAAGGCCAGTCGCGTTCGAGCCTATCCATTTGTCCTTGCTCCGCTGCAAGACTATGACCATGACGTCGGATGCGGGGCTTCCGTCGTCGAAACGGACTGTGCCGCTGATGGCAGCGCCGCGCTCGAGGCGAATCTCGATGCTGGCGGTCTGGTCGGCTTGCACGTCAACCCTGGGGATCACTATGGGTGGCTGACCCGCGGCCGGTTGCGGCTCCGCGTTGTCGACGTCTTCGGCGAAGGCACGTGGAGACAGATAACCAGCCTTTGCAGCGACGACGTAGTACGAGCCGGGAGGCACGTTCGTAGAGGGTGAAGCCGCCATCGAATCCGGTTTGTGCCACGCCTCCGGCCGGTGTGTCGCCGCTGAAGTGCGAATGCGGCTGACCGCTTTGACCGGCTCGAGTTGCATGGAAGCCATGCGGGCGGGGGCGTTGGTGTCGGCGCAGTAGACGTGGCCGGCGACGATGCCGGTGCCGTGCCTGGTGGCGGCGTTGTTCTGCGCGGTGGCGGTGAGGGTGAGAAACGGCAGCAGCAGCGTGGGCCAGGAGCGCATGGTGTTGGTCGCAAATCGCGGAGACAAGTGTACGCCCGGGTTACTGCGAGGCGGCGGTTTGCTTCGCGGCGGCTGTGGCGCCCTTTTCCGGTACGGAGATGACGACGGTGGGGGCGTCGTCGTGGATGTTGATGGGCTGATCGGTGGGGCCGTAGGCGTGGATGGTGTGGGTGACCTCGTGGCTGGGCAGCATGGCGCCGGGCGGATACGGGACGTCTTCATAGGTGACATCGGCGGCGCGGTAGACGCGGAGGATGTAGTTGCCTTCAGGAACGAAATAGAGATGGAATTTTCCGTCCGGGCGTTCAAGTTGAGAATTTTCCACTTCACTCTCATCGCCGGCGTCAAGCAGCGTCACGTTGCCCTGATTGAGGGGGTGGCCGTCGTGGGCGGCGACGATTTCTCCGGTGATGGTGTGCAGTTTGGCGAGCGGGATGGTGATGTCCTCGCCACTGTGCTCTTCGTTGGCGGCGATCGTGAAGGGTTTCGCGTCGGCCTTGCGGGTGGCGCTGCCGGAGTAGAAGGACAGGCTGGCGATGCTGCTGGTGCTGGAGGAACTGGAGCCGCTCCCCGGCGCGGAGGCGAGGTCCATGTGCTGCATTTCGAGAACGACTTCCAGCGTGTACTCGTGGGGCTGCAGACCGGTGAGACGGTAGTGGCCGAGATCATCGGTGTAGGCATTGCCCATCGTCGCGAAGGGCAGGGATTGCAGCGGAGACCAGACCTCTTTCTGACCTTCTTTCTGGCGGACGAGAGCGTGAACGGAGAGGCCGGAGGCGGGGCTGCCGTCGTCGAAGAGCACGGTGCCGGAGATGACGGAGCCGCGTTCGAGCCGCACTTCGACGGAGGCGGGAAGTCCAGCCTCCACGGTGATGCGGGGAAGGATGCCGGCGATGCGCTTGTGATCTTCCGGCGTTGGGTGGTTGCGTGCGTCTTCCGAGAGAGTGGAAAGGGGTGAGAGATAGCCAGCTCTTGTAAGCGACGACGTAATAGCTGCCGGGCGCGACTTTCGGAATGGTGAAGCTGCCATCGAGCAGGGTCTGGACGGCGGAGGTGTAGACCATCTCAGTGTTGGGGTCTTTCGGCGGATGAGGGTCGGGATCGTTGTCGAGTGCGCGCGCCGGTTCGAGCATGACGGTGGCGAGGCGGGCGGGGGTGTTGGTGTCGGCGAGGTAAACGTGGCCGGTAACGGTGGTGGTGGGCTGCTTTTTGGGGGTTTGCTGCGCGAAGACCGCGAGCGAGATCGGGAGGGCGACAGACAGTGGCCGAATTTGCATTTGCGAGTGAGCGCTCCGCTGGGCGGAGACAGTGTAACGCTCGGAAGCAACTGCAGGTCCTTCTCTTTGCTCAGGATGACAACTGTGTCTCATTGCGGCGGGTGGCCGGGGAGCCAGTAGGGTTCGCTGGAGTTGATGTAGTGGATGGGCAGGCCGGGGAAGACGGTGCGGAGCCAGGTGGCGGCGGTTTGCATGCCGTCGGTCTCCGAGGTGCTGTGGCCGAGGAGGATGAGGGCCTTGGGGCGGTGCTGCTGCATTGCGTCCTGCGTGTACATGACGGCTTCCCACTCGGAGGATTCGCCGGCGACGAGCACCTGCACGTCATCGCGCTCGAGCGCTGTGATCTGCGCTGCTTCGCCCGAGGCGCCGGGGCGATAGGCGACGCCGGTGACGCGGAGGTTGGGGTCGCCGATGACGCGGACGATGCGGGCGTGGAGTTTCTGCTGGAGATCCTCGGCGAGTGCGCTCAGGGTGGTTGGCGGGAGGGTGAAGAAGAGGGGGTCGTTCGCGCGCTGATATTGCTGCCAGCCGACGGCCGCGGTGAAGGCTTCGGTCATGGGCTCTGGAGCGCGGCGGTGCCACTGGTCGTGGAAGCGCCAGACGACGAGGTGGTTGTCGCGCATGTAGGCGAGCTTTTCCTTGTAGACGGGATCGTTGGTGAAGAGCGTGGCCTGGTCGCGATGGTTGTAGAAGGTGGGCTCGTGGGTGACGATCAGGTTGGCGTGGAGGGCGACGGCCTGGCGGAGGACGTCCATGCTGTCGGTGAAGCATGTCACAATGCCGGTGACGATTGTGGATGGGTCGCCGGCCTTGATGGTGTCGACGGTGTCGGCCGGCGGCTTTTCCGGGATGGCGGCCTGGATGCGCGCGATGGCCTCGCCGGCGGTGACGCCGGGGGCGGAAGAGTGGGTTTGACCAGCGACGGGAAGCAGCGTGAGGGTAAGGGCGAGTAGCGGAAGAGCTGTCTTGTTCATCGACCGCAATTGTATGCGGCTTCGCGACTCGCCGGTTCTGGTTACAGGGTGATGACGACCTTGCCGATTTGCTGGTTGGATTCGAGGTATTGGTAGGCCTTGACGGTATCGGCGAAGGGGAAAACTTTGTCGATCCTTGGGGTGAAGCGGCCGTCGGCGACGCGGTCGAAGACGTATTCGCGGCCGCTGCGGGAGAGGTCGGGGTCGGATTGACCTCGTGCAGTGTGTAGGCGCGCATGGTGAGCTGCTTGTGCATGGCGGCGACGAGCGGGAAGGGCGTGGGCTGGAGCGAGAGAGCGCCGTATTCGATGAGGATGGCGTGATGGGCGGCGGCGCCGACGAGCTGCTCGACGAAGGGGCCGGCCACGGGATCGAAGATGACGCGTGAGCCTTTGCCTCCGGTGATTTCCCTGACGCGGGCGATGAGGTCCTCTTCCGCGGTGGCGATGACGTGATCGGCGCCGAGGGCGAGAAGCTCGTCGCGCTTCTTTGAGGTGCGGGTGGTGGCGATGGCGGTGGCGCCTTCTTCCTTGACGATCTGAATGGCGGCGAGGCCGACAGAGCTGGAAGCGGCGGTGATGAGGACGAAGTCGCGCTTGGCGATGCGGGCGATGTTGACGAGCGCGCCCCAGGCGGTGAGGTACTGCATCCAGATGGCGGCGGCTTCGGTGGGAGAGAGCTTGTCCGGGTAGCAGGCGATGCTGGCGACGGGGACGACCGCCTCTTCGCCGAGGACGCTGTAGTCATTCATGGAAAAGCCGGGGACGGTGGAGATGTGACGGCCGATCCAGGTGCTGTCAACGCCGGGGCCGACGGCTTCTACGATTCCGGCGGCTTCATAGCCGAGGCCGGAGGGGAGGCGGGGCTGCTCAAGGTATTGGCCGCGGGTGTAGAGGGCTTCGGCGCGGTTGAGGCCGACGGCCTGGACGCGGATGCGGACTTCGCCGGCTTTGGGCTCACGGGACGGATGGTCTTCAAATTTGAGGGCCGTGGGGCCGGTGAGCTCGTGGAAACGTACAACCTTGGGCATGGAGTTCTCCTTGGTCATTGGATGGTGGACGAGGGCGCAGGGTGCAGGGGAGTACGACGATGATGCGTGCTGTCGCAATTTGGCGAAAACGAGGAGAAGAGACCCACTACACTTAAAGTAGGAGCGGATTTTATTTGCGATAGCAATAAGATTGCTCTGGCCCAGGGAGGGCTGCACGGCAGGTTGATGAACCATCGCGCTTGGAAGTGGGTGTGGATTGCGAGTGCGGCCGCACTGCTGGCGGTGGGCGGCTGCCGCAAGAAGGGTACGGAATCGGCGCCGCCGAAGCCGGCGTCGCCGGAGAGCGTGGCGCTGCACGCGATGGCCGACCATGCGCGGCTGGACGCGATGCGCTGGCCGAACTTTGCCGATCTGAAACAGCCGGTTGAGGATTTCTACGGCGCGCATGGGTTTGAGCCGGTGTGGCTGAAGGGGAACAAGCCAACCGCGCAGGCGCGGCAGATGATGGCGGCGTTTGCGGCGTGCGGGACGGATGGGCTGGATCCTGAAGACTATGATAGCGCGCCGTCTGACGCGGCGCGGGACAGCGCGCCGTCTGATGCGGCGCGGGATTCGTCGCGCTGGGTGGCGCGGGCAGGCGCGATTCATACGGCGCAGGATCGCGCGGTGTTTGACATGGCGATGACCGTCGCGGCGATGCGGTATCTGAACGATGAGCACAACGGGCGCGTGAATCCGGCGCGTTTCAACTTCGGCATCGACATCAACAAGAAGCGCTACGACCTGGCGAAGTTCCTGACGGAGAAGATCATCGCGTCCGAGAACGTGGGCGCGGTGCTGGTGACGGTGCCACCGCAGAGCAATGAATACAAGCGGACGCTTGCGGCGTATCGGCATTGGGTGGAGCTGGCGAAGCAGGATCCGGGCGGCGGGCTGCCGCAGGTTGCGAGGCAGATGAAGCCCGGCGATGCCTATGCGGGCGCGGAGCGCATGCGGGCGCTGCTGGTGCTGGATGGCGATTTGAAGGACGACGCGGCTGCGCCGGATGGGCCGCCATCGGATACGTCGCAGAAAGCGGTGGCGAAACGCTATGAACCGGCGTGGGCGGCGGCGGTGCGGCACTTCCAGTTGCATCATGGATTACAGGCGGATGGAAAGATCGGGCCGCCGACGATTGCGGCGATGAATGTGCCGACGGCGGAGCGCGTGCATCAACTGGCGATTGCGCTGGAGCGCTGGCGCTGGCTGCCGGATCTTTACCAGAATGCGCCGATCTTTGTGAATCTGCCGGAGTTCAAGCTGCGTGTCTACTCCAACGAGCCGATGCCGCCGCTGCCGCTGATCGCCGGGCGCGGCGCTGGCGCTGCGCCGAATCCGGAGGGCACGGAGGATGCGACTGTGGTGCATGCCAGCGAGCGGCCGGCGCCGGCGGACATGACGAGCGACCACACGACGATTGCGCTGGAGATGAATGTGATCACCGGCAAGGCGGGCATCAAGCCGCCGGAGAAAAAGGGCGAGCAGCCGGAAGACCACCAGACGCCGATGCTGGTGAACCTGATGCGCTATCTGATCTTCCGCCCGTACTGGTCGGTGCCGATCGACATTACGCAGCGGGAGGTTTTGCCGGGGATTGCGAAGGATCCGGATTACCTGGCGGAGCATAACTTCGAAATTGTGGATCATCGCAGGAAGACGGTGGAGTATTCGCCGAAGCTGGATTCGCTGCTGCTGCACGGCAAGCTGATGGTGCGGCAGGATGCGGGCGACGACAACTCGCTGGGGCTGGTGAAGTTCATGTTCCCCAACTCCTACTCGATCTATCTGCACTCGACGCCGACGGTGTGGCTGTTCCAAAAGACGCGGCGCGACTTCAGCCATGGGTGCGTGCGGGTGGAGAAGCCGCTGGCGCTGGCGGCATGGGTGCTGCGCGATCGCGCGGAGTGGACGCCGGACAAGATCGATGAAGCGATGAACATCGGCGACGACAACAAGACGGTGGGGCTGAAGCAGACTATCCCGGTGACGATCTTTTACGACACGGCGTATGTGGAGCCGGACGGGACAGTGAACTTCACGCGCGACATCTACGAGTACGACAAGCTGCTGGACGAGACGCTGGCGCTGGGGCGGCCGTATCCGATCAAGCCGATTGAGCCGGTGGTGGATGTGCACGACGAGCGATAGAGCGCGATCCACAAGCCCAGTTTCTGTGACAAATCAACAATGCGACCGGGCTATTGGACCTCATTTTTTCCTCGTCGATGGCGGATGGAAAGTCATCCTAACCTCTATAGAGACTTTCAAGCGAGGTGGATGCTTATGATCCAGACCGGTACTGCGGCACGGGAGACCGTGGTCGCCCTGATCGATGCGTTGAACTCGGAGAAGTTTGACGAGGCGCGGCGGCTGGTCCATGACGATATGCAGTTTGTGGGCGCGCTGGGCACGCGTGACGGAGCGGACGCCTACTTCAGCGATATGCGGCGCATGAAGCTGAAATATGCGGTAGAGAAGACGTTTGTCGGAGGCGATGATGTCTGCCTGGTGTATGAACTGCGGATCGACGGAAAACAGATCCCGTGCGTCGGGCTGTATCACCTGCGAGATGGAAGGGTGGATTCGCTGCGGGCGATCTTCGATCCGCGGCCGCTGCTGAAGGATGCGACGTCCTGATGAGCCGGCGCCGCACGGAGGGAAATATTGCTGTTGCGAGGATGCGTTGTCTCCGGGATGGGGAACTTCTCGTACTGGATTGAGAAGCTGCAGGAGCATTACCTGCAGAAGACGGGGATGCGGTTCTATCCGGGCACGTTGAATGTGCGGCTGGATGCGCCTTATTCGCTGCCGAAGCGGGTGATCCGCCTGGAGGCGAGCGAATATGGCGGGACGGTTTCGGTGAACATGGTGCCTTGCCGTCATCCGGGCTGCCGGCGAGTGCGAGGGAAGGCGGCATTTCTTCTGCGCACGGATGCGAATGAAGAGGGGCGCGGGCATCATCCGAAGACGATTGTCGAGATCGCAGCGGATGTGCGGCTGCGCGACCATTTCGGACTGCAGGACGGGGCTTTGGTGGAGATCGAGATCGAGCCGTGAGATTCTCGCCTCGACCTCCGGTCTTCAGGCGGCCTTCAAAACGATCTTGCCGTGGGGATGATTTTCCGCTTCGCGATGCGCTTCCTGAATGTGATCGAGCGGGATGGTTTTCGCGATGGGGATTTTGAATTCGCCACGCGCGACCTGATCGGCGAGCTCGTAGAGGCGCGAGGCATCGGGTACAGCCTGCATGGCGGCGACTTTCACATTATGTTTCGCGGCATCCGCAGGAGCGCCGAGCACGGTGCCGAAGACGCCGCCGGGTTTGAGGGTCTTGAGTGCGCGGGTTGCGGTTGGGCCGTCGACGGTGTCGGCTACGGCATCGAGGTCGCGGAGTTTTTCAAGCTGCTTCTGGTCGTCGACGGCAATCACCTCGGCCGCGCCGAGTGACTTTGCTTCTTCGAGCTGCGAGGCGCGAACGCCGGCGATGACTCGCGCTCCGCGCTGTTGAGCGACGTGCACGGCGGTTCTGCCGACGCTGCCGAGTGCTCCGAGGACGAGGACGGTCCAGCCGGGCTCGACTTTGATGGCGCGTTCGATGAGCTGCGCGCCGGTGAGCAGGATGAGCGGGAGCGCGGCTGCCTGCTCAAAGCTGAGCTTGTCCGGGATGGGGGCGAGCACGTCGGCCTTTGCGGTGGTGAGCTCGGCATAGGTGCCATTGGCCATCGCCATGACCCGCATGCCTTTGGGGAAGCCGACGACGCCGTCGCCCGGCGCGGACGACTTCGCCTGCGAGGTCGCGGCCGAGGATGGCGGGCAACTCGACGCCCATGCGCTTTGCGACGGAGCCGCTGGTACGGATTTTGAGGTCGACCGGATTGACGCTGGTGGCGCGGATGCGTACCAGCACTTCGCCTGGACCTGGCGCAGGATCGTCGACGTCCTGGATGTGTAATTGATCTACGCCGCCGAACCCATCGATGACGACTGCTTTCATGATTGTGTCTCCCTGGTTAGAGAGATGAGCGGCGTGGACGGGCGTTTGCCTGCGATAGCTGGAGATGTTTCCAGATAAATGGCGCGCGTGACGCCGCGGTTATTCGCCCGGTGTCGTGGGTGCTGCGATGGCGGTGTTGTGCGATTTGGCGGTGGTGGCTGCTGGCGCGGCGCAGATGGCTGCGGCGGTGATGGCGGCGGGGCGAGTAGGTCCAGGTGCGGATGGCGCCCACGTCCACGTGCACGAAGCGGGTGGTGGGGTAGTAGCCGACGCCGCCCTCGTTGAGCGAGAGCGCGGCGTTGCGAATCTTCACGGTAGAGGACCCGGGGATGCGGATGTCGATGGCGTGTCCGAGGATGTGCTGCGAGTGCTCGGCGACGCCGCCGCTGCTGGAGGCGCGGAGGATCTCGTTGGTCTCCTGCGTGCGATAGCCGCAGACGACATCGATGAGCGCGTCGGGGCGGCGAAGACGGATCAGGATGTCGTGCAGCAGATCGAACTCGCGCGGGTCGTAGGCCTTGACGTCGTTGGTGTTGTGGTCGCGCAGGAAAAAGTTGAGCAGCGCGACGGCATCGGGCTGGTAGTTGTCTCCGATGCGATAGACGATGTTGATGTCTTCCAGCGTATGCAGATTGTGCAGGTGCAGGCGATAGGGCTGGGTGGCATAGGCGGCGGGCACCACCGGTATGGCTGCGGCGAGGGCGGCGCGGAAGTCCGGGTCGTTGGCTTCGGCGGATGGTCCCTGCACGGAGGCGTCGTCATCGGGCCCCTGCGCGTCCGGCTTCTGTGATTCGGGAGTCTGGAGTTCAGGAATCGGGCCTGCGGGCTCTTGCGTGCTGAGTGTCTGGACGGCGGATGGAACGGCAGCCGGAGGGTTGGCGGCGATGGCTGGCTTGGCGGTGGCCGCGGACGGCTGCGCGCTGGCCGCGGGCGCTTGCGCGTAGGCGGCGGATGCGGATGATGTAAGGACCAAGGCTGCGATCGCGAGTAGGGTACGGTGCCGCAAAGGCAGACCTCCGGGGGAAATGGGGACATCCGAATGAGATGGGCAAATGGGGATTGCCGCAGCGCATTTCTATCTCCTCATTGTAGGGGAGAATGGCGCGGAAGCCAGTACACCTTTTTGGGCACCGGGATCTGCCATACAGGCAGACGCGGGATTTGCCATGCAGGCAGACGCGCCTGCGGCGCATGCTAAGCGGTTCGCTTCCTTTGGTCGCTCACTTTGATGATGGTGGGTGACCGGACTGCTTTGCTGCCGGCTTTGTTCTGCCCGCCCTGGGCTGCGTCCAGGATGCGGTGGCCGCACTGTATGCTCGATTTGACTATGCAGGTTCACGATTCGTCGTCCAGCCGTTGTCACGGCGCTTCGCTGACGCATCATTTCTTTCTCCTCGCGATCGGCGCTCTCACGTTTCTGGTGCATGGATATCATCCGTTTGCGGATGATGCCGGGCTGTACGTTGCCGGGGTGGAAAAGCTGCTGGATCCGACGCTGTTTCCTGTGGGCATGCGGTTCATTCTTTCGGAGACGCGCATTGAGTCTTTCTATCCGCTGATGATCGGCGTGACGAAGCTGCTCGGTGGCTCACTGGAGAGCGCGCTGCTATTCGTCTATCTGCTGACGCTGATCGCATTCATCTATGGCGCATGGTATGTAGGCGGGCTGATTACAAGTTCTCGCTTCGCGAGATGGACGGCGGTGTGTCTGGCGGGTTGTCTCTTCACGTTGCCGGTGGCTGGAACTTCGATCAACATCATGGAGCCCTATCCTGGTCCGCGCTCCATTGTCGCGGTGTTGAGTCTCTTCGCAGTGGGCCTGACTCTGGAGCGGCGATGGTTCTGGCTGGCTCTGACGCTGCTGGTGAGCGCGACGATGCATCCGGAGCTGACGATCTTTACGGGGAGCTTCGCTCTGGTGCTGGCGCTGCTGGAATGCGGCAAGACGCGATGGGCGATTTATGCCTGCGCGCTGGCAGTGGTGATCGCGGCGGCATTGTATGCATTACCGCTCATGCGGCGGTGAGCGCGGCGTATGAGGCGGCGCAGCAGTCACGCACCTATATCTTTCTTTCGGAGTGGCGCTGGTACGAACTACTGGGCGTTCTGTTGCCGCTGTGCCTGCTGTCCGCGGCTGCATTTCGGCTGCGGATGTCGAATGTGGCGGGGCGGCTCTGCCGCCGCGTGTGTCCTTGCGGGCACGACCAGTCTGCTGTGCTCTGCGCTGTTTGTGCATCCGGCGGGACCGGGTTTGCTGGCGCGGCTGCAGGTGCTGCGGATGTTTCAACTGATCTACATCGTTGGCGTGCTGCTGCTGGGCTGCGGGATTGGCGCGTTTTTTGTGAAGAAAGGAGCGGTCTGGCGCTGCGATCGAGATCGGAGCGCTGGCGGCGCTGGCAGCCGCGATGTTCTTCGTACAGACGGCTGCGTTTGGACACTCTGATCATCTGGAGCTGCCGGGCATGAGACCACGCAATGCCTATGCGCAGGCGTTCGTTTGGATACGGGAGAACACGCCGCGCACCGCGGTCTTCGCGGCCGATCCTATGCTGGTCTTCGCGCCGGGCGAGGACGAACAGAACTTTCGCGCGATAGCGGAGCGCAGCGTTCTTGCTGACTACAAGGATGAGGGCCTTGCGCTGATGTTTCCCGGGGACGCGTCCAACTGGTATGAGCAGTTCAATGCGCAACGAGAGATCGCCAGCATGAGCGATGCCGAACGCGTCGCGCGTTTGACGCCGCTGGGTGCGTCATGGATGGTGCTGCCCGCGAGATGCCCAGACGGCGATGCCATGTCCTTACCGGAACAGCGCTTGTGCTGGTCTGCCGAGCTGCAATAAACGAAAATCAATGCGCGGCATCCGTGACGCAGCGGAAGCCCACTGCGCCGGAGCGATCGTAGCTGGGCGCCATCAGCAGCAGCTTGCCGTGCTTGTCGTTGCGGTACGCCTGCGGGAAATACCAGATCGATCCCTGCGGCTGGTAGTAGCTGCCGCCGCGCAAAATGCCGCCGCGCGTGTGCTCGTCCATGTACTCATCGGTCCATTGCCAGACGTTGCCGACCATATCCATCACGCCGAAGGGACTGGCGCCGGCGGGATGCGCATCGACGTCGTCGGGCCGCGCATGGTGCGGCCCTGATCCGGCTGCGGGCACGGCTGCTGCGTCCCAGGCGTTGCCCCAGGGATAGGTGCGGCCGTCGTTGCCCTGCGCGGCGAACTGCCACTCCCATTCGTGCGGCAGGCGCTTGCCTGCCCACTTGGCATAGGCGCGCGCATCTTCGAGCGAGACCCAGGTGACCGGCTTGTTTTCCCAGCCGGCCGGGATAGCGCCGTTCTTCCAATCCTTCAGGAAATTCAGATCGTCTCTGCGGGTGATAGTGCGTGGCATCGAGAAACTTCTTGAACTCGGCGTTGGTCACCGGATATTTGTCGATGTAGTACGGCTTGAGCTCCATGCGGTGCTCGTGGAAGCGGCGCGGGCTGTCTTCCCACGGGTATCTGCACATCGACGCCGACGTCGTCGGAGCCTTCGATTTCGATGCCCTGCACGCGGAAGACATAATCTGCCGCCGGGAATCCTGACCATGTCTTCGGGCGCCGATGGCTGCGGGTTTGCTGGCGGCGATCTGCGACCTGCTGCTGCGGCAGCACCTTCCACTCATGCGAGAAGCTGCGCGAGCGGCTGCGGCGGTCATCGCCTTCATGCGTGCCATCAACTGCTGCATCGCCGCATCGGGTTCGCCGGCGTGTCGCCAGAATCATGCCGATAGCCGTGCGCCTCGATCGGAAAGCGACAGCACGGCTGTTGTCGCCTGCTGCTCCGGCTTGAGCTCGACGCCGTGGTAGAGATCGAAGTAGCGCATGCCGGCCTGGTAAGGCACGGTCATCTGGCGCCCGTCGGACGTCGTACTCGTTGCGATTGACGATCGTCCACACCGTGCGTCCGCCGAGCGGCCAGCGGCTGGCGAACACGCCGTAGCTGCTGCGTCGGATAGAGCGGCTCCCAGTCCGCGCTGACCAGGAACGGCGCGACGCCGCGCTCCATCGTGGCCATGCGGCGCGTGGCTTCGGCGTCGCGCGGCGTGACGCCGTTCCAGATGCCCCAGACATTCTCCCAGCTCTCCCAACCTTCGCCGTTGAAGAAGGCGAACTGCAGGTCGTCGGTCTTGTCGCGGTTCCAGCGGCCCTGGATGTTGACCTTGTGGCGCGGTCTCCAGCCAGCGATACCGGTCGACCGTGGGAGCGAACTGAAACTTGTACTGTCCCCAGGTCATGCACGTTCCACGCGAGCGCCTCGTCGCGAGGGCCCGCCTTCCGGCTCGAACGCGAGCGGATGGCCGATCTTGTCCGCAGCCAGCGAGAACGCCAGCGGCACGCCGTCCTGCGTGTCGCCGTTGATGCCGTCCGCGCCGATCTCGCTTCATGAACTCCGCCGTCGCATCGGGCCAACGGCTGCCGGGATCGCGCGTGCCCTGGTCCCACATCATGATGGGGAACAGCACCCGCACGCCGCGGCGATGAAAGTCGGCGACCATCTGCCGCACGCCTTCGACGCCGCCGGGCATGGAGCGCACCATGTCCTGCTGATTGCGGTTGTCGATGCCCATGTTCGGATAGGTCGCCCAGATCAGCACCGCGTCGATGCCGCCGTAGCGCTTCTCGAGATCGTCGAGGTAGCGATCGACGGTGTACTTGCCGGCCACGGGATCGTAGAAGTAGCGGTCGTGCACCATCATCTGCGGCTGGATAAAGCTCGACTGCGTCCACTGCAGCGCGGGCATGGTCGTAGCGCCGCCCGTCGTAGCCGACGCGAATGCGGCGCTCCGTGCGCCAGTCCGGTGATCGCCTTCAGCCACTCCTCATGCGTGTCCGGTCGTGCAAGCGTGCTGCCACCCTCCCAGGCATATGCATGCTCAGGCATGCTGGCGGCGGAATCTGCTGTTCATGCGGCTGGTAGCGGAAGTCCTGAGCTCCCGCCGATAGCAGCAAGGCTCGCCGCGGGCAAGGAGAGCGACATCGTTCGTACAGTGACGCAACCACTTCGTGAGCGTATTCATTGTGTGTTCTCTCCGAACCGAAGATCGGTGTCGTAGTGACGGCGAAGCTCAGGCGTCGATCAAACCTTGCGTTGTGCCAGGAGCTCTTCAACCTCGGCCATCAGAGGGCATGGAGGGTTGCGCGCCAGCACGCGTCACAGAGAGAGCCGCGGCAGCCGAGCGAAGTCAGCGCTCTGCCGCTTGGCGCCCTTTTCCATAAGCAGGCCGTCGGCAAACGCGCCATTGAACGCGTCGCCGGCCGCTGTGGTGTCCACTGCACGGACGACAAATGGCTGAAGCAGCTCGCCCGAAACGGCTCCCGAAGCGAGATAGGCGCCGCGCGAGCCCAGCTTGAGCACGACCCCTCGCACCCCCTGCTGCAAAAGTATCTTGCGCCACGACTGCGGGATCATGAGATGATCTCCCGTGGCTCATCCGGCAGAAAAAACTTCGCTTCGGTCTCGTTAGGTGTAAACCATGTCACATCTTCGAGCAGTCCGTCGGGCAGCTCTTTTGCCGGCGCAGGATCGAGGATGAGCGGAACGCCTTCGCGGGCGCATATCTTTGCCAGGTGCTGCACTGTTTCGGAATCGGAATCTCGAGCTGCGTCAGCACGATGCCCGCACCTCGCAACGATCTCGAATGTTGCGATCGAGATCCTCGGGGGTGAGCAGTGCATTTGCGCCCGGTGTAATCACGATGCAGTTCTCGCCGGTCTCCGCCACGACGATCATCGCTATGCCGGAGGTGCCTGGTGTGGTCGCCACACCGGCGACATCGACGCCGGCAGCCTGCAGCTGCTGCCTGAGTTGCTCGCCAAAGGCATCGTCCCCAACGCGCCCGATCATCTTCACCGGGTACCCGAGGCGGCCAACCGCGACCGCCTGGTTCGCTCCTTTTCCGCCAGGATGAATCTGAAAGTCGGTCCCGAGAACCGTCTCCCCCTCCTTCGGAATGCGCGCTGTATTCGCAACCAAGTCGATGTTGATGCTGCCTACCACCACCACCGGCTTCACCCCAGCAGACATTGGCCTCTCCTTCAACCAGCGTTGGTTGATGTCCAAAGTATCGGAGCGAGAGCAATGGCGCTCAGGCCGCATAAAAACAAGAGAAACATCCAGAACAGCAAGCGCTTCGATTGCGCTGGGGCCGATGCAAACTCCTTCCACACAAAGACTCCCCAGGCTGCGGAGATCATCGTGGCCCCCTGCCCGATCGAGTAAGACACGGCCGGTCCAACGAGGTGGGCCTGCGAGGCCACGAAATTGAAGATCGCGCCCGTGCACCAGATCATGCCGCCCACGATGCCCCAGAGATGCCACGAGCCGGTCGCGCCGCGGTGTAGCCCGTCATCGATACCGGCTCGCTCCCATCCAGGGGCTTTCGCATCAGGAGGTAGTTGAAAGGAACGGCGCAGAGCGCGACACCCGACGGCAAAGAAGAGCGCAACCGCGTACGGCCCAGGAGCACCGCCTCCTGACATCGCCTTCGACACAAAGGGATAAAAGCTCCCCATCAGCAAACCTGCAATCAGGCTGATGACCACGCCGCGCACACTCGGCGAGCGGCGCTCGGTCTCGCGCAGCCGATACGCCATCGCGTCGAGCACGATCGCGCCACCACCAGGGCGATGCCGCCGAACAGCAGAAACGGATTTCCGTTCGGCGAAAAGATGTAGCTGCTGACAGCGCCTACTACCAGCGCCAGGCCAATGCCGACCGGGAACGCAACAGCGAGGCCGGCGATCTCGATAGCCGCGACCAGTAGGACGTTCGCGACGTTGAAGATGACGCCCGCCAGCAGCGCAAACAGAATGTGCGTCCTATCTGCGGAGCCGAGGTCCGCGAAGAACGACTGCCCCTGGTGCCCGAGGCTGCCCAGCGTAACTCCCCAGAGCAGCGCTCCGGCAAACAAGCCCACGACATAATCCCAGTAGAAAAGCTGAAAGCGGTACCCGGGACACAGCTTCATCGTGTTGGCCCACGATCCCCAGCAAAGCATGCTGCAGATCATGAACGAGAGAGTGACGGCGTACGTCTCTGGCTGGAACAAAGGTTCAGCTCCTTGGATACCAAGCGCCCGGGGCGGCTTTCAGAGTTCTTGAAAGCTTTCAATCGAGAGCAACGAAGCATAGATAGAACCAGAGCAACTTGTCAACAATCTTTCCCCCACGCGCCGCGAGCGGATACGGCTGACTTACACCCGTATGCGACACTCAGGACACAACCGCAGCAATCCAGGCAGAGACCTGAACCGACGATCGACTGGGACCGGCGAAAAGGGGCTGAGCGGTCGTAACCCAGAGGCAAAGGAGCGACAGCGTATGGCCAACATGAAGCAGATCGCGAAGATCGCCGGCGTCTCGCTGGGCACGGTCTCCAATGTCCTGAATGACTCGGCTACCGTACGCGAACCTCTTCGGAAACGGGTCATGGAGGCGGTAGACGCGGCTGGGGTACCAGCCCAGCCAACTCGCGCGCGGGTTGCGCCGCGACAAGACCAACATGATCGGCATGGTCATCCCTGACATCACAAACCCGTTCTTCCCCGCGGTCGTTCGCGGCGCCGAAGACGTCGCCTTCGCCAACGGCTATCGGCTAGTCCTTTGCAACACCGATAACGACCACGCGAAGGAGATCGTTCACCTCAATGAGCTGCGCACGTATCTGCCTTCCGGCCTGATCGTCATCCCCTCAAGCTTCAGCGACCTGACCGTACAGGCCGAGTCCTACCGCAAATCGGGAACGGCCGTCGTCTGCGTTGACCGGCTTCCGAAGCACTGGAACGGCGATACCGTCACCGCCGATAACGAAAAGGGCGCCTACGAGGCGACCAGCTACGTTCTCCGTCAGGGGCACCGCAGGCTCGCGATGATCATGGGCCCCCGACACCTCACCAATTCGCGAAGATCGGCATGAAGGGCTTCAAGAGGGCGCTGCTGGAGAAGACAGGTGCACATCGGCACGGAGTACGTGCAGGAGACGACCTTCGACAAGCATGGGGGCTATCGCAAGACCTTCTGCTTCTTGCGGATGATCCCCCGGCCTACGGTGATCTTCGCCGGCAAACGACATGATCGCCTTTGGCGCGCTGCTGGCTTTTCGAGAGGCGGGCCTGCGCTGCCCGGCGGACATCTCGCTCTTCGGATTCGATAACCTGGAGCTGGCCGAGATGACCAGCCCTCCACTCTCCTCGGTCTCGCAGCCCGGCTACCAGATGGGAACGGCGGCCGCCCGTCTTCTGATCGAACGCGTCCGCGACAACCATGAGCCCACCAAAGCACGTTGTGCTCGATACCTGCTCGAAGCTTCGCGACTCGGTCGGCGCCCCCGCCGCACGAAGAGTGGAGATATCGGCTCGCCGCACTCGAACGCCTCGCGCGCGAGGCTCGCCGCAGCGCTAGGACCTCCTCAACTGCCGCGAAGCTTTATTTGCATTTCAGCGATGCCGCGCTATCCGAACGCGTTGATTTCCGTGTTGACAACTTTCTGAGACTGTCGTTACTAGTTCTTGACGTCGTTAAATGAAAGCTTTCAAACTGACGGTGCCCGCAGAGCTTTGACCCCATCACACGGGACAGACCTCACCCGCGGCCGCCCTTTGGAGAGGCAACATGCGGAAGATCAACGAAATTCGTCCCTTCTGGATCAGGTCCCTTGGCTTGCTCGCGCTGCTCTTCGCAGTCTCGCTCTCGGCCCTCGCGCAATACAGCAGCGGCGTTCAAGGAACGGTGGCTGACCAAAGCGGCGCTGTAGTTCCTTCCGCGGAGATCACCCTGATCAACCAGGACACGCAGGTCCAGCAGACCGCCGTCTCCAACGCACAGGGATTTGTGCAGATCCTCCACCTGCCACCAGGACGATACCGCGCCAGGGTGGTGGCAACCGGCTTCAGCGTCTGGGAGCAGAAGGACATCGATATCGAGGGCACGGATATTCGAACCATCTATCCCAAGCTCGCCGTCGGCTCGACCCAGTCGACCGTCGAGGTAACCGCAAACTCCTCGGCAGTCGAGACTACCAGTGGCACCGTCAGCCGTGTGCTCGAGCAGCAGACCGTGGAAAGCGCTCCCCTGGTCGGTGAAAATCTGTATGCCAGCGTGGCGACCCTGGCCCCCGGCGTCACGGGACTCGGCGGCTCCTTCGGTGGAGCGAGCGGATCCGGCTCGCAGGGCACAAACAGCTTCAACTCGGAGCCCGGATTCCAGATCATCGGCGCGGGCCAGCGGCAGGAGGCCAACGAGTACCAGGTCGACGGCACCAGCGTGAATGGGAACTCGCGCGACGGCATCACCAATCTCACGCCGGAGCCCGACAGCGTCGCGCAGATGAAGGTAAGCACAGACAGCTTCTCGGCGGACAAGGGACGTCAAAGCGGAGCCCTGATCGAGGTCTTTACCAAGCCGGGAACCAATCAGTTCCACGGGACACTCTCCGAGTTCTACACGGGGTCTGCGCTTACGGCGCGCACGGAGTTCCAGACCAAGGTGCCGCGATACCTCCGGAACGACTTCGGTGGCTCCGTGGGAGGGCCGATTCGCAAGGACAAGACCTTCTTCTTCGGCGAGCTCTTCTGGAGCAAGAGCAGCCAGGGCGTAACCCTGACACAGCCAATGGAGACGCCGCAGTTCGTCGACTACGTCACCACCCACTACCCCAACTCACTCGCCGCGACCTTCTTCAAGGAGGCTCCCGCAGGCGGAACCCCCACCAGCGCATTTCAAACCGTAAGCCAGATCGAGCAGTCGCTCGTCAGTCCCTACCTTCCGCCCGATATCCCGGGAGACCTGGTCGCGATTGGAAATGTCTCCATCAACCAGTCGCCCATCAATAACGGCTTCCAGGGTCACATCCGGATCGATCACAACTTCAACAACGCCAATGACAAGCTCTTCTACAGCCTCTTCCGAAACACCACGGAGGGTGGCGTTGCTAACCCGCGGCCCGCTCTCGCCTACGTAAGCCCCAACGCCAACTGGTACCACAAGATCGACTATGTCCACACCTTTTCGGCACGCCTGCTCAATGAGGCAAGCGTCTCATACGTACGCGCGAACGGGAAATCAACCCGCGGCACCCGGCGATCTGTCCAATCTGCCGAATGCCTACCCTGGCGGGCTTGGGGGAGGCTTCTCTTCCTGGGGTCCTTCGGGATGGGTTCACAACAACTGGAACTGGCATGACGTGCTGACCTACGTTCAGGGCTCGCATAACATCCGCGTCGGCATCGACGTCGATCGTCAACAGGATCTCGACAACTTCACGGCCGGCCTCGATCGGCCTACGTTCAACTTCACCAATATCGTCGATTTTGCCGTCGACCATCCCAACTACCAGAGCGGTCCCATTGTCGATGTCGCTGGCAACGGCACCGCGCAAAGCCTGTACTCACGCGTTCTGATGGTCCAGACAGCTCCGTTTGTGCAGGACGACTGGAAGGCCTCGAAGAATCTCATGCTAAACGTCGGTCTGCGCTTCGACTACTTCGGCCACCTGGGAACGGTCACCTATGGCCCCAACCCTATTGCACTCTTCACGCCCGGTTCGGGATCGGCACTCAGGAGGAGAAGATCGCCAACGGTTCCATGGCTGTGCGCGGCAAATCCGGGCAGGTCTCGGACAATGCCCTCTGGCGCCTCGCTCCACGCTTTGGTTTTGCCTACGACGTCTTCGGTGATGGCACAACTGCCATCCATGGCGGCTGGGGCCTGTTCAACAACAAGATCGGTGACCTCTCGTACGCCGACGGCATCCGCACCAATCCACCGCAGTTTGCGGACCCCAGTATCAGTATCTTCAACGCCGGGACCACGCCTGCCAATTTCTCCTATGGGAACAGCACAGAGCGGGTCCCACGGGCTTTGCGCCGCCGCCGGGGATCAAGTATCAAGTTGATCCTCACGGCGGTCTCGTCGGGACCCGCATCGGCGTGAGTGGACCGCAGCCCGATCTGGTCCCGCCGCTGGTGCAGAACTGGTCATCGGCATCCAGCACAGCATCGGAACGAGCGTTGTTGTCGAGGCCGATTACTTCGGCACCACCAGCCGCCATCTCTATTTCCAAACGGATGTAAACCGCTATCCGGGCGACTGTCCAGCACAATGGCACGCTCACCGGCTCAACGCGAGCTTCGGCGTCAGTCTCTACGGCCAGAGCATCGGCGTCGTCAAACGCCCAGGTGGCGCCGTTTGCCATCTCGAAGCGATTTTCGCGAGGGTGGTCCGTGCATGCCATCTACAACTACGGCAAAGCGCTTGACTACACGAGCAGCAACGACAACGGCGTCGGAGGCGCGGAAAATGTTATCGACGTAAACGACCCGGACGCAACTACGGACGTGCCGACTATGATGCGCGGCACCGTCTCTCCGTCGACGCGGTGTGGAATATCCCAGGATTGCACCAATGGCATCCAGCACTTCATCACGACTGGCTGGACGCTCTCGCCAGTCATCATCGCTGCAATCCGGCCAGCCTTTCACCGTCTATACCTCGGCTTCCTTTCCATCTGGCGATTTCAACGGCGACGGCTACAACTTCGATGTCCCAACGCGCCAAGCTTCGGAAACACAAAGAGCACCAGCCGCTCGGACTTCCTCAAAGGTGTTTTTGCGGCGAGCGACTTTCCGCTGCCAGATGCCGGGACGGAAGGCGATCTCGGGCCGAATACCTACGATGGCCCCGGATTGGCAAATGTCAACCTTGCGGGAGCGCTCTTCAAGATCCCGTTTCCTTGGAGAGCGGGCGGCTTCGCAGCTTCGCGGAGAGATTCTGAATCTCTTCAATCGGGTGAACCTTACCAACGCCTGTGGGCGATCTATCCGAACGGCGAGTTCGGCCGATCGACTGACCAGAACCTTCCACGCAATATTCAGGTGCTGGGTCACATTCGCTTCTGAACCGGCTCGTCTGCCGCGGCCCGGTGCTCTTTATACTGGGTCGCGCCACATTGACTTCTTTTGAGAATGACCAACAAGCTCATCGCGGTACTTGTCTGCTTGCTGGGGCTATGGATGTCGCCGGCACGCAGCCAGAGCGCGCCTACGACGAAACGCGAAGTTGCAGCCGCAATCAATGCCCGCCAGTATGCCGCGGCTCTTCATCTGCTTGAGCCGATGCTGCAATCCTCGCCGAAGGATGCTTCGCTGTGGACGCTGCGAGGCGTTGCACTCGATGGCGAGGGAGACACACGGGAGAGCCTGGCGAGCTTCCATCATGCGCTCACACTCGACGGCGGCTTTCTGCCTGCGCTTGAGGGTGCGGCGCAAACGGCTTATCTGCATGATGACCCGAAAGCGTTGCAGTACGTGGAGAATCTGCTGGCTCACGCGCCGGAGAACGAGATTGCGAATGCGATGGCCGGCGCGCTCACGTATCAGTCGCGCGAATGCGGCCGATCCGCCGCTTACTATGAGCGCAGCAAGGAGCAGGTCTATCGGGATCGCAGGGCGGTGGACGAATTTGCCGACTGCCTGCTGAAGCAGCAGCAGACACAACGGGCGGTCGCTGTTCTGTCGCATGCCGTGGAACTCTATCCGGAGAGCGTCCAGTTCAAGTACAACCTTGCAGTGGCCGAGCTCAAGAATCATCAGCCGGAACAGGCTGTCGATGTCTTGTCGCCGCTGTCATCGGTGAAGGATGCAGACCTGCTGAATCTTCTGGCGCTTGCCTATGAGCAGGCGAAGCGGCCGGATGACGCCTTCCGCGTGCTGGAGACGGCGATTGAAGTCAGTCCACAGGAGCAGACGAACTATCTCGATCTCGCGATCCTGTGCCTGGAGCACAACCAGGAGCAGCGATCCGTGCAGGCGGCGACGGCTGGAATCGCGCGTATTCCCAAGGCGTCCTCGTTGTATCTGATCCGCGGCGTGGCTTATGCGCAGTTGGCAAAGTACGACGAGGCCGAAAGCGACTTCATGACCGCGGCAGAACTCGATCCCGATCAGCCGCACAGTACGATCGCGATGAGCCTGCTCTACTCGGATCGCAATGAGGTGGATAAGGAAAGAGCGTTACTGACCAGGCAGCTTACCGTCACCCCGAATGACGCCGTAACCAATTACATGCTCGCCGATCTGTTGAGTCGCTCCGGTGCGTTGCCACATCAACCGGATTTCGACAAGGCACTGATGCACCTGAAGAAGTCTCTTGCTGCCAGGCCCGACTCTGCGGAGGCGCAGATTCTTATGGCGAAGCTGCTTACCCAGGACGGCGGCTATGCGGATGCGCTCAGCCACATTGAGGTGGCGCTCAAGTCGGAACCGAATAATCAATCGGCGCTCAACCGGCAGTTCGTTCTGCTGCGCAAGCTGCACCGCGACGCGGAAGCAGCAGAGGTCTTGAGCCGGCTGAAGACCGTTCTTAACGACGATCTCAAACATGAAAATGCAGCCAGCAAGATGAGAGTCGAGGCGAAGCCCGCGGCGGATTGATCTGTTACGTCGCGTGGTGGGCGTTGTACCGACGGTAGAGTTCCGAGCGGCCGTTGTGATTGAGGTTGGTCGGAGTAGGATCGGAGGCGCCCTCAACGCGGCAAACGGCGGGCTTGTTATCATCCTCTGCTAACGAGCGCCTGACGAGGGCTGCTCCAAGGGAGGAGAGTGTTCGGTATTGCTATCCATTGGCGCGGTGCAGTGCGGCAGTCGATTCCTGCAGGCCGATTTTTCGAGTGCGCACTGCTGTGGGGGTTGGCGCTCGCGCTTCTCGCATCCGTAAAGGCGCAGAGCACCCCATCCGCAGATGATTTTCATTCGCTGTTGCAGCGCGGATTTGCCATGCACCAGCAGGGAAACTATGTGGGCGCTCTGCCGTTGCTCGAACGCGCGTGGAAGCTGGAGCCGCACGACTACTTCGCGAATCTTCTGGTCGGGATTGATCTGCTCCGAACGGATCGGGCGGCGGACTCTGTTGCGTATTTGCAGGAGGCTGCACGCCAGCGGCCCAAAGAAGATTTTCCCTACGAGTATCTGGGCGAATCGCAAGCCCATCTGCGGCGCTATCCCGAAGCATCCATGGCGTATGAGCGAGCGTTGGCGGTTGCGCCCGCGTCACCGCAAGCCATTGAGGGTGCTGTTGGCTTCTGGCTGGAGCGCTTTCGCGAACTTGCCGCGCAGCTACGGGCTACGACAAAGGGTCTTGCTGCGGAGCATCGCCTGCAGGCGTCGCTCGCACGCGCAGAATGATCCGGCGCGCCAGCAACTGCTCTCTCGTGCTGCCGCGCTTGATCCGGAGGCGCCGGGAGTCTGGAGCGAACTGGCTCTTGCGAATTTGAGAACTGGAAATGCGGCGGATGCAGATGCGAATATCGCGCGCGCATTCGAGCGCGATTCGGCGGATCAGCGGGCGCTGGAGGCGCGAGCCACCCTTAGCGCCATGCGAGGAAAGTGGACTGAGGCGGTTGGTGCGCTGAGCACAATCGGAGATGCGTCACCCGCCATGCTGGCGCAAGCCGCTGCCGACTGGCCGGAGGATCTGCAGCCGCCCGCCAGTGTCGTCATGAGCCGTCGTGTTGCTGCGTTCTTCCACTGCACACGCACTCCGGGGCAGGCTTGCGATGCGGCAGAAGCGCTCTCCGAGCGGAGTTCGCGATCTGTACCGGCGGCGATGCTCTTCAAGGAGCAGCGCTGGGAAGCCGTCGTGGCAGCGCCCGAACCGAAGGCAGCAGATCTGACGGGCTGGTATCGTCGCGGTGTGGCGTTCGCAGAGTTGCAAAGATGCGGCGACGCCATTCCGCCGCTGGAGCGGACGGCTACGGGAAGAATGGAGCGGGATGTCTACACAAAGTTCCTGCTCTCGTGGTGCTATGCGCAGGAGGCGGGGCGGGTCACACGCGATCTTCAACAGCAGGAGGGAGAGAACGCAGCGCTGGTCCACATGGTGCGCGGCGACGTGTTGCTGCGCATGCAGGCCAACAGTGCCGGCGCTGTGACGGAATACAACACCGCTCTTGCCGCGCATCCAAATGATCCGGAGATATTGGAAAGGCTGGCAGAGGCACAGTACGAAAGCGGCCAGTTTGCCGAGGCGACCGCGAACGCCAGGTTGTCGTTGAGCATCGATCCTTATCGATTCTCTGCGATGGAGACGCTGGCGCGCGTTGCGATGGAGCAGCGGAACTATGCGGAGGCGATCCCGTATCTCCAGAAGATTGTCGCGCACGATCCGAGAGACGTCTCCGCCCACGTAGAACTTGGCACCGCGCTGGCGCAGAGTAATAAGCCGGCGGATGCGGTCGAGCATTTGCTCCCAGCGCTTGCCGGGGGGTATCCGGACGAGAAGGGAAGCCTGCACGCGACGCTCGGCGCTGCTCTGCGAAAGGTTGGCCGGGATGCCGAGGCGACGCAGGCCTTTGCGGAGGCCAGGGCATTGTCGCAGGCGTATCAGAGCAACGCGCATCGAGATTGAGACGAGGGGCGGAGATGAAAAGTAGTACCGGGCTGACGCGCCGCGATTTTGCACGATGGATGGCGGGCGGGATCTGCTTCGCGGGACATTTTGCGCGAGGTTTCGCCGAGGCGGCACCTGCTGGTCCGATTCGTTTTGTGAATGCCGCGCCGGGGAATGGTCTTGATTTCGTTTTGCGCAACGGCGCATTCGGGCCGCAAGTACCAGGTGGAGACGTTGCCGGGCGGCCTCGGCGTGATTGATTTCGATCAACGATGGATGGCCCGACCTGTATTGCGTGAATGGCGCGGCGCTGCCTGCGCTCGAAAAGAGCGATCCCAGCTTCCAGAATCGCCTCTACCGTAACAACCGCAATGGCACCTTTACGGATGTGACAGCGCGCGCGGGCGTGCAAGGGCGCGGCTACGAGATGGGCGTTGCAGTGGGCGACTACAACAACGATGGGCTGGAGGATCTGTACGTTGTAGGCGTGCACGGCAACACGCTCTACAGGAACAACGGCGATGGGACCTTTACCGACGTGACCGTGGCCGCAGGCGTTGGAGGTACAGATGCGAAGGGCCGCAAGCTGTGGTCAGTGGCCGCGGCGTGGATTGATTATGACAACGATGGCCATCTCGATCTGTTTGTTTCGAACTACTGCGACTGGGAGCCGGGCATCGATCCCGTGTGCGGCGGGATTACCAAGGACAGCCGGACGTATTGCCATCCCGATATCTATCGCTCCGAGCCGATGCTGCTCTATCACAACAATGGCGATGGCACGTTCACGGAGGTTTCACGCGCAACGGGACTCGGCGACATTCTTGGCAAAGGCATGGGGGTGGCCGCTTGCAGATTTCGACGGCAGCGGACGGCCAGGCCTTTTTATCGCCAACGACCATGCTCCGAATCTGCTGATTCGCAATATGGGCGGCGGAAAGATGCAGGAGACCGGCATGGAAGCCGGCGTTGCCTACAACGGCGACGGCCGCGAGATCTCCGGCATGGGCGCGGACTTCGGTGACATCGATGGAGATGGACGGCCTGACATCGTGATGACGGGACTGCGCGGCGAAACCTTCGAGGTATTTGCCAATCACGGCGACGGCACCTTTGAAGACGCAAGCGCCCGCAGCGGCATCCTCGGGCTGAGCGGGAATGTGAGCGGATGGGGCTGCGGGCTGGTTGACCTGGATAACGATGGCTGGCTGGATATGTTTGTCGCCGGCGGTGGTCTGGATACGGACGAGCCGCAGGCGAATCGCATCTTTCGCAACCAGAAAGGCCACTTCACGGATGTCTCATCTAGCGCGGGCGCGGATTTTTCGGTTGCCCGTCTTCATCGCGGCGCAGCCTTCGCCGATTTCGATAACGACGGCCGAATCGATGTTGCGGTCACTTCGCTGAACGCTCCGCTCGAGTTGTGGATGAATCGCAGTCCTGAACGGCACTGGCTGCAATTGAAGCTTCACGGCACGCAGAGCAATCGTTCGGCGATCGGCGCGCGTGTCATCTGCAGGAGCGAGGGCCGCACGCAGGTCAAGACAGTCACCAGCAGTGTGGGATATGCATCAAGCAGCGATCTGCGCGTTCACTTCGGGCTGGATGAGGCTCGAACGGCGTCGGTCGAGATTCACTGGCCTTCGGGAGTGACGCAGCAGTTATCGGATGTGCATGCAGATCAGAGGATGGAAGTTACCGAGCCTGCCGGCAAGCCAGCTTTGGATAACAAGCCTCCCGCTTCGCCTCATCGGTAAAACGTTAGAAAAATCCTGATCCCGCCTAGCGGACGGTTGAACTGCGTACTTATAGTCCCGGTGAATGAGGTAGTCCGTCCAGGCAGGCGTGAAAGGCGGCAGCAAGCTCATTCAGATGAGGTATTTCATGAGGACGGGCAAACAGCGACTCCGGGTCGCGTGCCGTACGATTTCGAGGGGCCTTCTCCTTGTGTGCATCGCATTCGCCGGTTGCGGGCCGCTTCGAGCACAGTCTTCCAATGCGCAGATCAGCGGTGTTGTCACCGACCCGAGCGGCTCCGCGGTGCCGGGCGCGGAGGTGACCGCGGTCAACGGGGCTACGGGCGTCCCTTACGCTACCCAGACAAATGGCGCGGGCGTGTATGTGTTGTCACAACTGCTGCCGGGAACGTACGCGATCACCGTAACGAGGAGCGGTTTCGGCAATGTGGTTCGCTCCGGCCTGGTGGTAAGGACGGGTGACAGCCTGGCGCAGAACATTACGCTGACGCCTGGCGCGGTGCAGCAGACGGTGACCGTCACCGGCACGGCGCCGCTCATCTCTTCTGATCAGGCGAGCACAGCCACCGTGCTCGATAACAAAATGATCACCGAGCTGCCGCAGCTCAATCGCAACACGCTTGACCTGACCGCGGTCATTCCCTCGGTTCAGGGCACCGGCCCGCTGAGCGACAACATCGCAAGCCTCGGCAACTCCGCGTATCTGCTGGCCAATCACGGCAACAGCTACTCGCTCTCCGGCGGGCAGGTGAACGGCACCAGCATCACGGTCGACGGCAACCAGGTGCAGGATTCGGAGTTCAATGCGAGCAATCGTTCGATTCCGACACCCGACAGTATCGGCGAATTTCGCGTGGATAGCGGCATGCTCACCGCCAACTATGGCCGTTATTCCGGCGGCGTTATTTCAATGCAGACGCAGATCCGGCACCAACGACTATCACGGCCGCGTCTTCGAGTACTTCCGCAATCAGATTCTGAACAGCAACGATTGGGCAAATAATGCGAATGGTGTGCCGCGCCAGGCCTTTCACCAAAACAACTACGGTGTCTCCGACTGGTGGCCCGGTCTCCATCCCGCATGTGTATTCCGGCAAGAACCGGACGTTCTTCTACTTCGGCTGGGAAGGCGAGCGATTCTCGCAGTCGCAGAATGTAGAGAGCACGGTTCCGACGCTGCTCAACCGGCAGGGTAACTTTTCGCAGACCATCATCAATCACAACAATGGCGCGCCGGTGTACGCCACCATCTACGACCCATTTCACGGCGCTTCATGACAGCCAGGGAAACTGGGTGCGGCCGCAGTATCCGGGCAGCATCATCCCGGCAGAATCCCACGAGCAATCTTTCCGGCCAGAGCAAGCTGTTCCAGCGCTATCTTGCGCTGTGGCCAGCACCCAACCACGCGCCCGACAGCGACAGCGACCACAACAACAACTACTGGTCCACCATTCATTCGCAGCGGCCAACGGATCGGTTCTTCTTCCGCCTCGATGAAAATATTTCGAACAATCACCGCATCAACTTCAATATCAGCCGCTCGTTCATGACGAACACCATTCCTGCGCCGTTCTTCCATGCAGGCCAATCGGTCACGACCGATGACGATTGGAGCGGCAGCCTGCAGTACAACTGGGTGCTTTCACCCACATCCATCATCGATGCGCATCTGGGTTTCGGCACGGCCAAGCTCATCAGCAATGGCGTCTCCGGCCTGGGCTCCGCGCCTGATCCCAGTATCGACGTCACTAAGTGGGGCTTCGATCCGCTGATCGTGAATAACAATGAACGCAGCGTCAGTAACATTCCGCCCGCGGTGACCATCCCCGGCTACACACCGGTGGGCGGCTCGGAGTTCGATTCCTTCATCAACCAGACCACGAACGGTACCGTCGCCTTCACCAAGGTGCTGAGCCGGCACACGATCAAAGTCGGCTATGAGCAGTATTTCTATCGCTTTGACGAGAAGCGGCGGCGACCACACGGGCGTGGCGTGGATCAATCCAGGCGGCGGCTCGAACCAGACCTGGAACAACAACGATGGACATAGCGGCAGCCCGCTGGCCGAACTGATGATGGGCTCTTCCAACTTCTTCCAGTGGGGCAACTGGAACATCACGCCATTCGGCTGGAACCAGGCGGCCTATGCGATGGACGACTGGAAGGTGAACAGCAAGCTTACCGTGCAGATGGGCGTTCGCTGGGATCATGATGGCGCCCGGCAGGGACGTCATCCGCAGGGCAGCCTGCAGTACGACATCAACGCAAAGAACGTGCTGCAGTCGAATAGCTCAGTGGAACTGGTCGCAGGTGACCTTGCAGCGGAGCCGGATCTCGCCGGCCTCGGTCCACCCGCAGTGGCTCTCGCAAGGCGCCACCGGGCGCGTGGCTCTGCTGAATACCAAGGAGTATCCGCAGAAGAATCTCTACACCACGGACTGGCTGAACTTTCAGCCGCGGCTTGGCATCTCGTATCAGCTTGACGATCGCACGGTGCTGCATGGCAGCGGCGGCTTTGTTTACCAGGGGCTGAACGGTCTCTCGACGGACTACTTCAGCTTCTATTACAACTCGAACACCTTTAACCAGATCGCGTCGCTTGACGGACAGCACTGGATCAGCGAGCTTGGCGACGACCACGGACTGGGCACCTTTCCATTGCAGCCATCGGGCGCGAACCTGGGCTTCAATCCGCCGGTGACGACCAACGCCGACTACTGGTACCAGACCTATGGAGGGTCAGGCGAATCCGGACCAGGGCGGCTCATCGCTGCTGCCGCACTATGACAGCCCGGAGGATTACATGTGGGGACTGGGTGTTCAGCGACAGGTCGGACAGAACTGGCTGATCTCCGCGGAGTATCAGGGTATCCGTGGAATCCATCTGCTGATGCCGGTCTCCAATGGAGCCTCAACAATGTGCCGCTGCAGTATTACAAGCTCGGCTCCAAGCTGCAGGATCAGGTTCCCAACCCGTTCTATGGGCAGTCGCAGACCTTTGCCAGCCAGCCCACGGTTCCGCTCTATCAGTTGCTGGGACTGTCTCCGCAGTATCAGCAGGTGAGCCCGGGTCAGGCTTCGTGGGGCAAGTCGTTCTCGAACTTCTTCAATATTCAGATCGAGACGCGCGCCAACCATGGCTTCACCTTTCTCGCCTCCTATGCGATCCGGAAAACGCTGACCAACACCGGCGGCAAGGACATTCAGCATAGTGCCGCGAACAATCAGGGCATCCTGCAGAATCCACACGACCTGATGGAAGGCTACGGGCTGGCGCTTACGAGAAGCCGCAGACGATGAAATTGAACTACTCCTACGATCTTCCCTTTGGCAGAGGGCGTCAGTTTCTGGGCGCGCCGAACGGATTGGGCGGGCATGTACTGGATGGCTTTATCGGCGGCTGGGGCATTGCCGGCATCACGGTCTGGGATCCGAAGGGTGTTCCGGTGCTGATGCCCAAGATGGATATCGGTGTCACCGCGCCGGGCGCTGCGCTGCGCTGGTCACTGGCGAACAGCAACTACCAGAAGAGCAATAAGAACTATGGCCGCGCGGTCTATGTCAGAGGCTCGTTCATCAATCCGGACGGAGCGGGCATTATGAATCATGAGGCCTTCAGCCCCACGCCGGACTACAGTCTGAGCAACGCGCCGTTTGTCTTCCCGAACCTTCGTGCTCCTGGAGATTTCAGCACGGATGCGACACTGCTGAAGAAGTTCCAACTGGGCGACAATGCGGCGCGCTATCTGGAGACGCGCATCGAGGCGACGAATGTCTTCAACCATCCGACCTACGGAACAGCCGACCAGAATACCATCGACGCGGACCCGACTCGCCCACCTTTGGCGGTATCAACGGCAAGACCGGCAGCCGGATCATGCAGATTGGCCTGCGGCTCTTCTTCTGATTTTCCTGGAGGCGCCGGTCACTCATTCCCGGCGCCTCATTTCTTTTTGGAGTGCATGTGCACCGTCTTGTCTCGAGCACTCGTTCTAGCTGCATCTCTCTCAACCTGCTTCGGCGCTGTAGCAGGCGCGCAGACGGCCTCGCTTGCTACAGCCCAGACCATGCTTCGCGTGAAAGCCGGAGCGACGGCGCCCCAGTTGCTGAGCTTGCAGACTCCGGGCAAGGCAGCGTGGTCCAACACGGCTGCCGAAGATCTGATCGCCACCGCAGAGGAGGATGGCCAGTCGCGTTCCGCTGCATTGGAAGCTGGTCGAGCAGCGCACAGCAGAGAGATGCGAAGCATATCTCGTTTGTCTACGAGTACGCAGTCGCCGCACCTTCGCCTCACCTGGGAGTGGAGTGCGCCGGCAGCCACTGGCCCACTCGAACACCGCATCCGGATCGAGAACCTGGACACGCGTGCACATCTGGCTCCCGCTGCAGACAAGCTTCCGCTACAACTGGACCGTGCCTCGAGCGCAGCCGCTCAAGCAGATCTACATCGACAAAGGCGCGGGCAAGCCATCCGCCATCGGCACGCATGAACTGGATGTTCCTGCCGGATATCAGTGGGAAGGGAAGTCCAGCACCTATGCCACGGACGCAGAGCCGCGCGAGATCATTCCGTGGTTCATGGTGGAGCGCAACGGCGAGCAGGGCGACGGCTGGTATGTCGGCGTGGAGTTCAGCGGCCGCACCAGTTTGACATTGGATCGCGCGGCCGGTTCGCTGCGCGGGACGGTTGGCCTGAACCCGAACCCCGGGCCGTTTCGCACGCCGCTTCAGCCCGGCGCTACTTTTGCGACGCCGCCGGTCTTTGTGGGCGCATTCACGGGCGGGCGCGATGGTCTGGGCAATGTGCTGCGTCCGTGGGTGCGGCAGGTGCTTACCTATTCCGGCACATGGAAGAAGCCAAACTATCCGCTGCTGGTCAACAACAGTTGGGGCAGCGGCATGGCGGTGGATGAAGCGTCTGGCCAAGCGCATGATCGACGACTCGGCCGATCTTGGCATGGAGATGTTCGGACTCGACGCAGGCTGGTTCCGTGGTGTCGGCGACTGGTATCCGAATCCAAAGAAGTTTCCCAACGGGCTTGCGCCTGTTGCCGATGAAGCGCACCGCCGCGGGCTGAAGTTCGGCATCTGGGTGGACTGGGCGCAGGCGGGTACGGACACCGAACCGGGCGCGCTGAACGTGAACGATCCCGAAACGAGAGGCTGGCTGGTGGCCGATACGCCGCCGGGGTGGAAGCCGGACGACTTTGTAGGCCGCACGACGGATATCGGCGTGCCCGCTGCGAAGGATCATGCGCAGCGCGAGCTCGAGCGCATGATCACCAGTTACAAGCTCGACATGGTGGAGCATGACGGCTACCTTGTGGCGCATAACTGCTCACGCAGCGATCATCCGCACGCACCGCCGCCGCCCGATGCCGTCACCGTGATCAAAGGCAGCGGCATCGCGATGCCGGACACATCGAACTCGACCGACGTGAGCTATCACGCTGTCCGCTCCTACTACGACATCTATTCGCAGCTGCGCAGGCAGCATCCGGATCTGATGTTCGAGATTTGCAATGATGGCGGCCGCATGGTGGACTTCGGCAGCGCCTCACATGGCGACTATTTCTCCATTACCGACACGTACGATCCGCTCTCCAACCGGCGCGCTTTCTACGACACGAGCCAGGTGCTGCCGGCCGCGATGCTGGAGGACTACGTCGAGAAGTGGCCCACGCCGCGGCTGGAGAACTTCCGCTACATGCTGCGCAGCGGGATGATGGGCTGGCTGACCGTGATGCAGAACACGAACGCCTGGACGCCGGAAGAGCATGCTGCCGCGAAGCAGGAGTTCGCACTCTATAAGGAGAAGCTGCGTCCATTTATTCGCGACGCCGATCTGTACCACGTCTCGGCGCGGCCTGATGGCGTGCATTGGGACGGCATCGAGTATTTCGACGTCAAGCACGCGCGCAGGCGTGGTGTATGCCTTCCGCGGCTCCGCGACGGATGACAAAGCGCACACCTTTCCGCTCTATGGACTGCAGACGGGACGGCAATACCGCCTGCATTTCCAGGATGGCAGCTCGTCTGACCGCACGGAGAGCGGCCACGACCTGATGAGCAAGGGCCTGAGCATGGCGCTCAGCATTCCCAATAGCTCGGAGCTGGTCTTTATCGATGAAGTCAGGTAGATTCCACCAACCGATGATGCAGAGCCGGTGCGGCTGAGGAACCAGATGAGAGAGAGCGTCGAGACGTCGACAGCATGCAGTCTGGCCGGACAGACCGCGGTCGTCACCGGGGGCGCTCAGGGCATCGGCAGGGCGATCGCGGAGCGTTTTCAGCAGGCAGGCGCACGGGTCTGCATTCTCGATTGCGACAACACGGCGGGAGAGGCCGCCGCAAGCGAGTCGACCGCGGCGGATCCGGCGCACGCCGTCACCTTCTATCCGATCGATCTCGAACAGCACGCGGCAATTGCGGCGGCTGCCGGGCAAATCAAGTCCCTCTACGGCCAGGTCGACATTCTGGTGAACAATGCCGGCGTCGAACTGGACGCGCCCTTTCCGGAGATGACTGCGGCGCTGTGGGACAAGATCCTCGCCATCAACCTGCGTGCGCCGTTTTTGCTCACACAGGCGCTTGAGCCGCTGTTTGCTGCCACCGGCGGAGCGGTGATCAACATCAGCTCCATCCACGCCAGTCACGCCTTTGCAAGCTCCACGGCATACGCCTGCTCGAAGGCGGGTCTTGTCGCTCTGACGCGAAACCTCGCGCTGGAGCTGGCGCCCCGTCGCATTCGCGTGAACGCGATCTGCCCCGGCTATATCGACACGCGCTTGTGGGAGGAGTACATGCGCCGTTCTCCGGATGCCGAAGCCCTCGCTGCAAACACCGCTGCGCTTCATCCGCTGGGACGCCGGGGCGTTCCCACGGACATTGCCAACGCGGCGCTCTTTCTCGCGGCCGGGGCCAGCGCCTTCATCACCGGCACCTGCCTGGTGGTGGACGGCGGCCTGACCATACGGGCCCACTCCTGAGACCCACGTCGGCACTTATACGTCATGGCTGTAACTTCGACGTAAAAGTCAGAAAAACGACAGAGATCATCGTAATTGTGGCGCGATTCGTGCAAAGATGGTGCCGCTTCTTTCGGCTACAAGTGGAGCCCCATCAAAGTGAATTCTCACGACACAGTCCTGAACGGCACCCTCAAGGGTGAGTTCCAGAAGGACCTTGAGCTCTTCAAATACTTTCTGCTGCTGCTGAACAACTCCAGTCCCATCCGCAATGTGGAACTGATGTGGGTGGACGAGCTGGACCCGCACAAGCCGATTTTCAAGGAGCGGGTGAACACGCAGGATGCCCTGGTGCAACTGCAACCGGGTGGGAGCGCGCTGTCCAATCGCAACTCACCCAGCACGCTCTTCTGCGACCTGGTGCACGGCTTTGGCGAGCACGAGGAGGAAACGTGCGCCAAGTCCGACGTGCCCGCGAAGCAGCGCTGCCGCGCCACGGAATGCAGTCAGGTTTATGCCTGTCATGTGGGTCTTACGGATATTGCGGTGCCGGTCATCTGCGACGGCCAGTACCTTGGCACGCTGTTCTCGGGCCAGGTGCTGACCCAGGCTCCTACGGCCGCCGGATTTGAGCATGTTCGTAGCACGCTTGCCGGCCAGCCGCATATCGACTTCGAACAACTCGAAGCTGCGTACTACACGGTCCCCGTCGTCACGGCTGCGCAGCTCTCGGAGATGCTGCGTGTCCTTGAGCTCTTTGCACGCTACATTGCGAACTCGTGGAAGCGCCTGCAGATTATGAGCGATTTTCATCGTGTGGAGAGCCGGGAGCTCGCCCTGAATCGCAAAGAACTGGCCGCGCTGCTGCTTTCGGGCGAAGTGGGCGATGTGCAGGAGCTGCACGTGCTTGCCCGGAGAGCCGGCCTGCGGCGTCTGCCCGATCGAGTGCTGACGCTCCGCATGAAGCCAGGCTCGGAAGGCAGCGAGGGCACGCCTCAGATCTCTCAGCACGTGACCTTGAGCCGCGTCTCGCACCTGGTCGAAGATCTTTGCCAGAACTGGCAGAACACTCTCTCCATCCCGGTCCGCTCCGGTGAGCTGTGCATCTTCACCGGGCAGGAGAGCCGCAACGCCAGCCATCAGCGCATCTCCCTGCAGGAGATGGCGACGGCCATCCTGGCCGCAGTGCGATCGCAGGGCGTCACTGGCGCGCGGATCGGCATCAGCAAGGAGTGCGGCAAGCCCGAAGAACTGCTCCGCGCCTATCATGAATCGGTCTCTGCGCTGGAGTCAGCGAGAGAGTCCGTGAGCTTCTTTGAGCTGACCGCCGCTCTTCCCGATGCAAGACCTGTGCAGTCGCTGCAACCTGTCATCCAGGCAATCCAGCAGGGCGAAAAGCTGAATGCGGCAGTGCGCGAGTTTCTGGCCCGCGCCAAGCCTGCCAATGGCTCCGCCGAGCAACTGCAGCCCTTCCGCGCCTTTCTAACGTGGGCCATCGAACATCTTGCGATCGAGATGATCAGCGTGGGCGCCGATGAACACGAGGTATCGACGAAGAAAGAGCAGGTCATCGGCGAGATTCTTCACACCGCTAGTCCCTTTGGTGTTTGCGAGTCCTTCCGCCGCTTCACCGAGTTTCTGGCGCAGCAGATCGCATCGGCGTTCAGCCAGCGTGAAAGCAAGCTGGTTCTGGCCGTCTCGCGGCTGGTGGAAAGTCGCGGTCCCGCGGGCGTGACCATCCAGCAGATTGCGGATGAGCTGCATCTCTCCGCCGGCCATCTGAGCCGCGTATACAGCCGGACCACCGGCATGACGCTCGAGGAGTACCTCATTCGGCAGCGCGTGGAGCTTGCAAAGCGGATGCTTCTCGATCCGCGGCTCAACGTCGCCGAAGTTGCGGAGCGCTGCGGCTTTTGCAATCCTGCCTACTTCGCCTCCGTCTTCAGAAGATACGTTCACTGCACACCGCGCGAGTTCGCCCGGCAGCCTCAAGTGTGGAAGCCGCAGGACGCCGCGCCGCATGGGGCATGGCTGGCTCAGTAGCGCTCAAGAAAACACATTGCCGCTCGCTTCGCTAGCCTGCATTGGCCAAAGGAAAGATCAGGATTCCATCGTCCTGCACGTGAACCGCATGCACTATGCTTCCCTTATGCGAGCGCTGGTCTACACGGCACCCAATCGGCTGGAAATGGAAGAGCGCCCTCGCCCTGCAGCAGACAGCGGAGAGGTGGAACTCGCGATCGATCTCGCGGGCGTTTGCGGCTCCGACGTCTCAGGCTTTCTTGGCCACAGTGCGCGTCGCAAACCGCCGCTCGTCCTTGGTCACGAGCTTGTAGGCCGCATGCCGGACGGCCGCCGCGTGGTTGCGAATCCGCTGATCAGTTGCGGCCGCTGTCACGCCTGCCTTGCGGGCGCGCAGAACCTGTGCACGAGCTGGCGTTTGCTGGGTATGGATCAGACGGCGGGCACTTTCGCGGAATTCGTCGCTCTTCCCGCTACCCAGATCTATGAAGTTCCCGACTCGCTTGATGGGAGACGCGCCATTCTTACGGAACCGCTGGCGAATGTGGTGCACCTTTTCCGGCTGCTCGCGCCCTCTCCCTTCTTTCGTCTCGCCATTGTTGGCGGCGGCACGATGGGCGCCCTTGCGCTTGCTGACCGCGCAACGCATTGGCGCACGCGATGTGCTTGTGGCCGACGTGAATGACCAGCGGCTGAGCAGCCTGAACCAGCTTGGCGCCAGCCATACTGTAAATACCGGCAGCGCCGAAGGGGTCGCTCACGCAAAGGAGCTTGGCGGGGCAGGCTTCGATATCGTGATTGATGCAAGCGGCAGCGGACCGGCGCGGCAGATGGCCTTCGATCTGTGCCGTCCGGGTGGTCAGGTCTTGCTGCTGGGCATGGGCCAGCAGCGCAGCGAGATCGATTTCGTCACCAGCATTCGCAAGGAACACCGGGTGGTCATGTCTTTCGCCTACACGCCGGCCGATTTCGAGCGCGCTCTGAGTCTGCTGATCGCGGGCGAAGTACAACTGGATGCCTACACGCAGAGATGCCCCATCGAGGAGGGGCAACAGGCCTTCGAGATGATCACGCAACGTCCCGGCTCAACGTTGAAGGTCGTTCTCGCTCTGAACTAGTTGTGCTGCTGCGGCCAGCGATACTTGGCAACGCTCTCCGGATTGAGCGTGACACCCAGTCCCGGCGTCTGCGGCACGCGCACGCAACCATCCTGCTCCACCGGAAAATGCTCGCGCGTGGTATCCCAGCGCAGCGGCGAATGGCTGAGCGAATATTCCAGGATTTCTTCGTCCTGCTGTGCGGCGAGGAAGTGCAGGTTTGCCGCGATCTCGATATTCGTCTTGTAGCCGTGCGTGATGACGCGTTTGCCGCGCGCTTCCGGGCGGCCGCGGCGATCTTGAGGATTCCGGTGAAGCCGCCGACCTGGCTGATGTCGGGCTGGCAGATATCGGCGCCGCCACGGTCCATCATCTCGATGAACTCACGCACGTGCGTCAGCCCCAGGTCGCCTACGCCCAGCGCAATGCCGTGTCCCGCCATCTGCGCATGCCCTTCCACATCATCCAGCGGCAGCGGCGCTTCGAGAAACCAGATGCCTGCATCGATCAGCAGAGGCACCAGCCGCAGCCCCTCTTCCGCTGTTCTGTAGGACAGCGCCGCATCCACAATGATCTTCGCCTCCGGTCCTGCCTCTGCGCGCGTTGCCTGCAGCAGGGAAGCGGTGAGTCGTAAATCCTCCATCCACCACGGGTCGGCCGCCAGCTTGAACGAACGCAGATTGAGTGCTCTGCCGGCGCGCACCTGCGCCCGCACGCCCTCCGGAGTGCGCTCGATGGGATAGATCGTTCCATATGCTGGCAGCTTGTCGCGCCGCGCTCCGCCGATCAGCGCGTGCACCGGCTTGCCCTGGATCTTTCCATAGAGGTCCCACAACGCCAGATCGACGCCGCCGATGGCATGCATCATCAGACCCGCGCCGGCCCACGTAGTCTGTGGCGTCATACATGCGCTGCCAGTGTTCCGAGGGATGCACGGAAGGATCGCAGCCGATCAGAATTTCTCTCAAGGCGCGGGCATGGTTGTGCGCCGAGGGACCGCGAACGATCGCCTGGATCGCAGGCGCCAGGGACTCCGTTTCGCCAATCCCAGTCACACCTTCATCGGTGTGAACGACGATGACGCAATCGTCATAGGAGCCGTCGAAGAGACTGATATTCGGATCTTCAACCCGCAGGTGAATCGCGTCCACGCCCGTAATCTTCATCGGTGTGTCTCATCCTCTCGACCCTGATGATAAGAGAGGCAGTGACCTTTGGAGGGCACTAACCCGTCTGCACGCGGTTAAGCGAAAGAACGATCACAATAACAACTTCGCCGCGCGCTTCAACGTTTGCGCGCTCGCCTTGCGACCACGTATTCTCAGCATTCCTCCTAGCCACCCATGCCTTCTGCCGTCGACTCCAGAGTTGCAGCGCGCACCACGCTGGCGGGCATGCCGGCGTGGCTTGCCTACTCGCTGCTCACGATTTTGTTGTGGGGCGCGTGGGGAGCCGTCTCCAAGGTCGCTTCCTCCGGCATGGATGCGAACACCAACCAGATTTACTTCACCGTCGGGCTGCTGCCGCTGATGCTCCTGCTTATTCCGGCTCGCCCGCCGCGGGACGACCGGGCCGCAGCGGCGTGCGGGCATCGCGTGGGCCTTTGTCACCGGAATCTTAGGAGGAGCAGGGAACATCGCCTTCTTCCATGCGCTGGGCTCTGGCGGGAATGTTTCCATCGTCGCTCCGGCCACCGCTCTTTTCCCGGTCGTGACTGTGATTCTGGCGGTTACGTTTCTTCGTGAGCGCATCAGCAAGCAGCAGATCGCTGGGTTCGCGCTTGCACTCGTCGCCATCTATCTCCTGAGCATGTAGGCCGCATATATGTCATTCGTCCCCAGTCTGGCTGCTTTTCGCGACGATCGCTCTCGTCTTCTGGGGCATTACGGGCGTTACACAGAAGCTCTCCACCAATCGCATCTCCAGCCAGCTTTCGTTCCTCTGGTGGGCCGTGGGCGATGGTTGCTATCTCTGCGGGTGCTGGCTCTTACGGTGCCTATTCAGTGGCATCTCCGGCCGTTCGATTCTCGGAATGTCCATCCTCGGCGGGGTACTCAACGGCCTGGGAGCACTGACCAGCTTTGCCGCGCTGGAATCTGGCGGCAAAGCCTCGATCGTTATATCCCTGATCTCGCTCTATCCGCTTCTCACGGTAGCGGCGGCCGTGCTGTTTCTGCATGAACGGTTGACGCCGTTGCAGGCTCTTGGCGCGGTGCTCGCCATCGTTGCGGCGATCCTGCTCTCGATCGAGGCGCCGCCCGCTGCAGCAGATCCCGAATCGCAAAAACCGAGCTCCGGTCCTATAGTTCTGGGCCCGCACCAGATCATCCGGCCGGCTTCATCGATGCCGCCTACTGCGTCCAGTCCCTCCTGCACGGTGAACAGCACGTCGGTTGCCAGCGTCTCTCCCGGTTGCAGTTCGCGTGCCCGCCCCGCGGCCTGCATGGCAGCAAATCGCAACGGATATCCGGTGCACGGCTCCAGCACTGCCACGTTGTAGTCGAGCCAGCCGCCGTAGCTGGCAAAGAGCCAGCAGGACGGAAAGACCGCCGGGTCAAAGCGAAGCCCGCAGGCCAGGCCGCTTCGCTGTGTCTGTCACCGCGCACCATCCATCTTCCATTTCGGTTCCATAGAAAAAGTGGAGCTCGCGCTCACGAGGATGCGGCACGCGGCGCAAATCTACACTGCGCCCTGGCAGAAAAGCGTGGGCCATGCGAACTCCAGGGGCGCCTCCGCCAGCGTGCCGGGAAAATCCGGCTCCCTGACCACGCGCATGCGAGGCATATCGATCCGGTGCTGCGGCGTCACGCGCATCGCCGGGTGCAGCTTCCACAGGAAGGGAAATGCGACCGCTCCATGGTTTGTAAATCGATGGGAGAAGTGCAACTGCGCGCTTCCGTGCCGCAGCTCAATTGTCTTCTCCACCGCACCGAACTCATCGGCGTCTGCAGGCGCAGCGTCACCCCGACCCTATCCGCGGAGCGTGAAAGACTCCGCCTCCCAGGCCGCGCTCCACAGCTCGCCATGATCGGGGTAGCGTTTGCTCGCGGATCACTGTCTCTTCATCGTTGGGAAAGAGTTCATCCCAGCCGCCGCTCCACACATCGTCATAGGGCGCATGGATTGCATGCCGTGCTGGCGGGATGTGCGGATTGTTCCAGAGCAGCTCTGTATCGAGCGGCAGATAGGTAATCTGCCAGATCTTCGCACCAGCCTCCGGCAAGATCTTGGACGCGGAGCAGTTCATTTTCCAGCGTAACGACGCGCAGGCCGCGATGCACCCCTACTGTGCTCAATGTAAGTCCGGCCATTGGGAATGCTCTCGCTCAGGCCAAAGCTTATCGAAGTTCGAGAGCAATCCACGGCTGACGGAGAATGGTTTGCTGATAACTTCAGCAACATTCGGTATCAACGCCGGAACGCCGGCGCTGTCCTGCGCGTTGCCTTCTAATCGAGCAGGCACGGCAACGCTGCTCAGACAGACATCTTACTTTTGCGGACTCACCCATGCGGGTGGGCGCTCGGAGTCTGGCTGGCCTCGCTGCTTGTCCGGTTCCGGGCTGAGTGTGAATTCGAGCTGTTGAGGTGCCCCGGCCAAGGGCTGACAGCGGCAGCCACGAGTTCTTGTTCTCTTTCCCATCGAGCAACACTTGCTGCACATAGGGACCGGTTCCGGTGGAACGAATGGAAAGCGTGCGGCCGTCTCCCATGTGGATGGCGGCGGAGGGAAACATCGGCGTGCCGATGAGCAGGCCACCGACTCCGGGAATACCGGGATAAAGGCCGAGCGCATTCCACACATAGACGCCGGAGGTGGCGCCGAGATCGTCGTTGCCGGGGATGCCGTCTGGGCTTGGTATTGAAGGTCTGTTGCTCAATGCGCGTGACGACCTCCTGCGGTCTTCCACGGCTGCCCGGCGAAGACATACGCGTAAGGCGTGACGAAGTCGGGCTCGTTGGCCATGTTGAAGCACGGCTCGCCCCAGCAGATGAGCTTGAGGAAGAACTTGTCCAGTCGCGGAGTCGTCTGCGTCATCGCCGCCGATGCGCTGGATGAGCGCAGGGTAATCGAACGGAATCATGAATGTGTACTGGTAGGTGTTGCCTTCCTCGAATCCATTCTGATCCGTAGATACGGGCGCGTTGGGGCGCTTGGGCATGGAGGTCTCGGCGTTGAAGCCCTGCAGCCAGGTGCCGTCGGAGTTCCGGGGACGAATCCAGCGAGTTTCAGGATCGAAGAGCGTTCGTCCAGTTTTGTGACTGCTTGAGCAGCTTCTGATACGTGGCGGTGTCGCCCAGGCTGCGGGCAAACTGGGCGATGGCGAAGTCGTCGCTCGCATATTCGAGCGTGCGCGAGGCGGCGCTGGCGTCCTTGTCGATGGGAACGTAGCCGAGCTTGAGATAGTCGGCGAGATAGGGGCGCTCCTCATTGTTGTGAGGGCCCTTGCCCGGTTCGGTTGCGCCTTTGACCATGTACTTGAGCGCCGTTTTCGTATCGAAGTTGCGCGCGCCGAAGGCGTAGGCAGAGGCAAGGAGCACGGACGGCGAATCGCCATTCATGACGTAGGTGACGTCATTCGCGGCAGGCCAGCGCGGGAGCCAGCCGCTCTGTTCCGCGTCATTGACGAGAGACTGCATCATGTCGCTGACGCGGTCAGGCACAAGCAGCGACTGAAGCTGAATGGTGTTGCGATAGATATCCCAGTCGGAGAAGTTGGCATACTGCGCGTGCTGTTTGGTCGATGCGAGCGAGCGCACCTTGCCATCGAAGCCGATGTACTCGCCGTTGCCGTCGCTGAAAAGACTGGGCGCCAGCATCATGTGGTAGAGGCCGGTGTAAAAGATTTTTCGTTGGTCCGCCGTGCCGCCTTTCACGGCAACCTGATTGAGCGTGCTGGTCCAGGTATTGCGAGCAGCGCGTGTGCACCTGATCGAAGTCCCAGCCGGGAAGCTCCTTATTCAGGTTGGCGAGCGCATTCGCTTCGCTGACGTAGGAGATGCCCACCTTGAGCTGGACCTGAGACTGCTCGCCGAAATCGAGCCATGCTCCGGTGTGATGGCCTGCGGCGTTGCGCTCGCCTTTCTGGACAGCATCATCCTTCCACGTTGCGAAGCTGCGGAACGGCTGCTCGAATCTGGCCGCGAAGTAGAGCGTGTAACGGGAGTCTGTGCCGCAGAAGCCACCCGCGGTAGTGGATCCGCTGATGGCATTGCTGCCGATGACGCGAATACTGGTGCCGTCGTGTTCGCGTCCCACAGGCGGAAGAGTAGCTACGTGGACATCGGTGTTTGCGCTGGTGGCGTTCACGAGGAGGCGGGAGGCCTCGCCCTGCGGAAAATGGATGCGGGCGATGCCGGCGCGATCGGTAACCGTAAGCTCGACTTTGCTTCCATTGGCTAAAGTGACGGCGTAATAGCCAGGATGCGCCTCTTCGTCGCTGTGATTGAAGGACAGAGTGTAGTCGTCGGGCGTTTGCGCCGGGCTGGTGGTGAGTTCGCCCGTCCAGGGAAGGATGGGGAAGTCGCCGTAGAGCGGGCAGCCCGCGCCGCTGAGGTGCGTGAGGCTGAAGCCTTGAATCTTGCTCTGGTTGTAGAAGTACCATCCATCGCGGCCTGTGTCGGGGCTCCACTGGATCATGCCGAAAGGCAATGACGCGCCGGGGAAGGTGTTGCCATCACCCGCGGTGCCGATGAACGGGTCCACCGAGTCGTAAGCGGTCTGTGCGTGAGAGAAAGGCGAGGCGGAGAGAACGCATCCAACCAGCGTGATTGCGAAGAAACAAGAGAGCCTGGACATGCTGTCTCCGGCGAGGCGTGATTGTGGCCATGTGGACAGCCATGTCTGATGCGTCGGCGGAGCCACGTATCGCAGTGTAGAACAAGGACGGAAGCGAAGTTCCGATAACTCAAAAAGTGCGCTCACTCGACCGGTTTCATCGGCAATGCAGCGACATCGGAACAGATGGAACTCATTCGAAGAGAGGCGCCTGCTGTTGGTCTATCTCCCGAAAATTGCTTAAACCAACGCCGACCAATCGAAATCGCCGGGCTGGCCCGAGGTCGATACGGTCGCGCAGCGAGAGTGCGATCGCGGTGAACTCCGCGCAGGATGCCGGTGGTACGAGGGGAGTGTGGCTGCGGGTGAGGATGTTGAAGTCGCTCGTCTTCAGTTTGAGAACGACGGTTCGGGCCTCGCGGCCATCTTTGCGGGAAGCCGTCCAGACCTTTTCCGCCAGCCGCCGAATCAGATCTTCGGTTTCCGAGAGTGGAATGTCGCGCTCAAATGTATCTTCTGCGGAGATCGACTTGGTGGGGCGATTCGGAATCACCTTGTTGTCGTCGATCCCGCGAGCCAGCTCGTAGAGGCGAACGCCGTAGCGTCCAAAGAGTGCTTCGAGAGCAGCCGACTCGAAACGATGTAGATCGCCGACCGTCTGTATTCCCGCCTGCTTCAGTCGAGTTTCCGTGACACTTCCCCACGCCGGGAATGCGTCCGACAGGCAGCGGCAAAAGAAACGACTGCACCTCGTCTGGCTGAATGACAAACAGACCGTCCGGTTTGCGCCAGTCAGAGGCCAATTTGGCCAGGAACTTATTTGGCGCGACGCCTGCGGACGCGGTCAGATGCAACTCATCCCGAATCTGCTGGCGGATTGTCTTCGCGACACGGGTTGCTGTCGGTAGCCCGGTCTTATTCTCGGTCACGTCCAGATAGGCTTCGTCCAGCGAGAGCGGTTCAATCAGGTCCGTGTGCCGTTGAAAGATCTCTCGCGTGGCGCGGGAAGCAGCGCGATAGCGGATGAAGTCCGGAGGGATGAAGATCGCTTCCGGACACAGCCGTTCCGCGCGGATTGCCGGCATTGCGGAACGAACACCGAATCGTCTCGCTTCGTAAGAGGCAGCGCAGACAACCGACCGGTTCCCGCGCCAGGCCACCACGACAGGTTTCCCGCGCAGCCGGGGATCGTCGCGCTGCTCTACCGAAGCATAAAACGCGTCCATATCCACATGAACAATCTTGCGAACCATGGTCTGGTTATCATGACAGGCCGCGAGACGCAGCGATTCTCCTTGACACTTCCGCAGATGCGATGGCAAAACTAATCAAACGACAAAATGCGTAAGCCCATTGAGGTTTCGCTTGCCCGGCATGATGGGGGCAGCGTGGGAAAGGCTAAGTTGCGCAGAGTCCAGGATTGGCAATTAGATCGGCACTTGCGTCCACGCATCGCGAAAGCTGGCGCGATAGTTCTCTTCGTCAGCACCCCACTGCTCTTTGCCCAGAGTGCGGCCTCAAGCGCCCTCAAAGTCTCGATAAATCAAAACAGCGGCGGTTACAGTATTGCAGCGCCCGGCATCGCGGGCGCGGTGCTGAGCGCCGGACCCGCCATTCTGGTGGATGGCAAATGGATCGCCGGCCGCGATTATCCGCAACATCGGGTGCAGGCCGCGCAGGTGAGCGGGCCACTCGGCAGCGCCACGGAGCAGACAGTGTCCTATTCGGGGCTTGCCGGCGCACCGGATCTGACGCTCCGGATTCGCACGTACAGCGCGGAACCCTTCGGAGAAATCCAGCTCAGCGCACGCAACGCGACAGGCGTTGCGCTGCATATCGAGCGATTCAGGCTGCTGGATGCGACCGGGCCGGAGATTCTGCATCTTGGCGGAGACCCCGCATCGGATCGCGTCCTTTCCGACAGCTTTAGTGAGGATCGGCCCGCCATGCAATTGCGCGATCTCGGCGACGCAGAAAAGCAGGTCCACCGTGCCGTGGGCACCCAGCTTGTCTGTAACCGGCAGAGTCATCAGAGCTGGTTTCTGGGCGCGTTGACCTCCGACAAATTCCTCAGTGTTCTTCGCCTTGGTATGGCGGGGGACCACTCCACCAAGACGCGATCCTATCAGGTGGATTCCACCGGCACCACGGAGCTACTAGAAGAAAACTCACTCGCAGACTCGCCGGCGGAGGACCGCGTCGAGCTCAGCCTCCCGCTCGCGCCCGGCGCCGAGCTTTCTTCCGAGCGCATGCTATTCAGTATCAGTGACGATTACCATCATCAGCTTGAAACCTATGGCCGCCTCATCCGTGATCTTCATCACGCCCGCGTCTCCGCACCGACGCCGATCGGCTGGTGGAGCTGGACAGCGTACTACTTTGGCCTGAACCAGGGCACGGCGCTTACCAATGCCGAATGGCTCGGCACAAAATCTAAAGCCGCTGGGCTACACCTTCTTTCACATGGATGAGGGCTACCAATTTGCGCGCGGCGAATATGCCACGCCGGACGCTGCGCTCTTTCCCGACGGCGTCGCCGCACTGGAACGCAAGGTGATGACGCAGGGTCTCGTGCCCGGGGTGTGGACTGCTCCCTTTGAGGTATCCGAGCGCTCCTGGGTTTTCGAGCATCATCCGGAGTGGCTGGTGCACAACGCCAGCGGGAAGCCGATTCACCTTGGGCTCGTGACGGAGGGCACGGACCGCCTCTATTCGCTCGATACGACCAATCCCGGCGCGCAGGAGTATCTGACGCGAACCTATCGAACGCTCGCGCAGGAGTGGGGGATCCGCTACATCAAGCTGGACTTCATGGAAGACAGCGCAGTCGAAGGCTACTACCATTTGCCCAACACGACCGCTCTTGAGGCGCAGCGCATCGGCATTGAGACGATTCGAAAAGCGGTCGGAGAGCAAGTACTCCTTGATAAGGATGGCTGCGAGCTGCTCAATCCGGTTGGGCTGGTCGATGTGGGCCGCATCTCGCAGGATACCGGCCACACCTTCTCCAGCAGCAAAGATGCAGCGCCTGGAGTCGCAGCACGCTACTACATGAATCGCAACTACTTCATCGCCGATCCGGATGCCTTCTCTGTTTCCACGCAGACGGTGGATGATCAGAGCTGGCATGGCGGCCAGCATGCGCTCACGCTGGATGAAGCCAAGGTCTCGATCGCGTTGACTGCCGTCTCCGGCGGCATGTTCGAGATCGGCGACGACCTGCCTACTCTGGGAGAGGATGCGGATCGCGTCGCGCTGGTGAAGAATCGGGACCTGCTCGACATCGCGCGCCTGGGGCGGGCATCCACGCCGCTCGACCTGATGACCTATGAGGCGAAAGACCTGCAACCCAGCATCTTTCTGCTTCACGAAGATCCACGGCAATCCGTCGTGACCATCTTCAATTGGACCGAGGGTTCACGCAGCCATTCACTCTCGCGCGCGGAGCTGGGTTTGGCGGAGCAGGGAAGTTACACCGTCACCGATGTCTTCACTCCGCAGTCCGCGGCGCAGACTGTCGGCAGCGCGATCGACGCCGCGTTGCCTCCACATTCGGTGCGTGTTCTCAAAATAATTCGCACCGATCTTTCCGTCGTTCCGCCAGCCGTCGCGGCCACGGTCCCACCCACGGGCGAGGCCGGTGCGACGCTGCACTTCGTCGCGCGACCGTCCAATGAGAAGGAGCCAGTCCTTGGCTACGCGTGGGATTTCGGCGATGGGACCTCTCTCGCCGGCGCGGAGGTCGATCACGCATACACGCATGCCGGAACTTTCCAGGTACGCATCCATGCCACCGGGTTTGACGGTTCTTCTAGCGAGCAGAGCAGCTCAGTCACGATCCGTGGCGCGGTTTCCACCAAGTACGTGCCCGGGGACAAACGCCGCCTGACAACAACCGCGCCGTGAGACGCAGAGGTGCGGACGCGATGACATATCGATTGCAAAGACTGCTCTGGCCCGCCATCTGCGCCGCAATCGTGGCCGGAAGCAGTTCCGGCGAGACCGCACCTGATGCCCGACGGTTGCTTGCTAACCTTCATCCCATTGACGCACACGCGCACGTTCTCGAGAGCGATCCCGCTCTCACCCGGATGCTGGAGCGATGGAATCTGCACATCGTGGATATCCTTGTTGTCAACGATAAAGATCCCGCCCGCGGCTCGCTCGATCGTCAACGCGCCGCCGCGCTGGCATTTATCCGCTCCGCGCATGGCCACGCGTCGTTGTGCACCACCTTCGATCCCTTTCGTATCTCTCAGCCTGATTTCCTCAAGACCACGATTGACCAGCTCAACCAGGATTTCGCTGGCGGCGCGATTGCGGTGAAGGTATGGAAAAACGTTGGCATGGAATTGAAGGACCAGCAAGGCCGCTACGTTATGGTGGACGATCCCAGGCTGCAGCCCATCTTTCAGGACATCGCGGCGCACAACAAGACGCTGATCGCGCATCAGGCTGAGCCGGACGTCGCATGGATTCCGGATCCCAAGGCCATCGACAACTCCTATTACGCCCAGCATCCGGAGTGGAATATGTCGAAGATTCCAGGCGCCCCGTCCAAGGCAGCGGTCATCGAGGCGCGGGATCATCTTCTGGCTCAGAATCCAAAGCTGCGCGTTGTCGGGGCACATCTCGGAAGTATGGAGTCGAATGTCGATCTTGTTGCGCAGCGGCTGGATCGCTATCCCAACTTTGCCGTCGATACGGCGGCGCGTGTGCCGCACCTTACGATTCAGCCGCGCGCCAAGGTGCGCGCCTTCCTGATCAAGTATCAGGACCGCGTGCTCTACGGGACGGACACGGAAATCATCCGGCGAAGCGATGTAGCGCCATCGATAGCCGACTGGCAAAAGCGGCTTGCGGAGGACTGGCGCTACTTCTCCACTGCGGATACCTTCAACTACGACGGACACATGGTGACGGGCCTTCAGCTTCCGATGCCCGTTCTGCGCAAGCTCTACCATGACAATGCCGTGCACTGGATACCAGGTCTTGCCGCCGAGGACGTGCACTAGCGAGACTGGACACGCAGTGCAGCGCGCTCCGGATACAATTCGTCTGCTGCGTGTAAGCAACGCTTCGAGAGGGTGAATGGCTGAGGCAGATACGCTCGAACCGACCGGTACGGCGCCCCATCTCAAGCGATCGCTCAAGTTGTGGCACCTCATCGTCTACGGCATCATCATCATCCAGCCCACAGCGCCAATGGGCATCTACGGTGTCGTCAGCAATGAGGCGCGCGGCCATGTTGTCACTACCATCCTTATTGCCATGGTGGCGATGCTCTTCACTGCTATCAGCTATGGCCGCATGGCGCGCGTCTATCCCAGCGCCGGTTCCGCGTTCACCTATGTGGGAAAGGAACTTCATCCGCTCGCGGGATATGTCGTCGGGTGGTCCATGTTGATGGACTATCTTCTAAACCCGATTATCTGCGCCATCTGGTGCAGCGCCGCGGCCGCAGAACATCCGTCCCGACATACCGTATGCCACGTGGGCGGTTTCGTTTGTCATCCTCTTCACTGCGCTCAATCTCTTCGGCGTCAAAAGCTCCGGCAACGTGAACGCCGTGCTGGCCTTGCTCATGGGGCTGGTCGTGGTCATCTTCCTGGCCTATGCCATCCGCTATCTGGCGTTCGTCGCGCGTCCTGTCGGAGGCCAGTGGCTCACGCCTTTCTATGATCCCTCCAACTTCGCGTCGTCGCGGCTCTTTCGCGGCACGTCGATTGCCGTGCTCACCTACATCGGCTTTGATGGCATCTCGACTATGTCGGAGGAGGTAGAGAATCCGCGCCGCAACATCATGCTCGGCACTGTGCTTACGTGCCTGTTCATCGGCATCCTCTCCGCCGTCGAGGTCTACGTCGCGCAACTTTCATGGCCCTATCGGGGGCCCTTTCGCCAGCTCCATCGTAGACACCGCCTACGTGCAGGTCGCGATGCGCATTGGGGGCAAGTTTCTCTTCCACCTGCTCAATGCCACGCTACTCGTCGCGAACATGGGCTCGGGCATGGCCGCGCAATTTGGCGCGGCGCGGCTGCTGTATGGCATGGGCCGCAGCAACGCGCTGCCACGCGGCGTCTTCGGATCTCTCAGCGCGAAGACCGCCATCCCGCGCAACAATGTTCTCATCGTCGGCCTTTGCACCCTGATCGGCGCTTTCCTCCTCACCTATCAAAAAGGTGCGGAGATGCTCAACTTTGGCGCCTTTGTCGCTTTTATGGGGGTCAACGCCGCGGCGCTCGTGCACTACAAATACCGCTCGAAAGAAAAGGTGCGCCTGCCCGCGCTTGCGCCGCTTCTCGGCCTGCTCGTCAGCGGATTCATATGGCTTAATCTTGGCCACAACGCGCAGATCCTCGGCTCTATCTGGCTCGCAATCGGACTCGCGCTCTACTGGCTGCGACGAAAGAAGCAGGGCAGCGATGCAGACCCGCTTGCCTCCTTCGACGCCTGAGGCGGCCTGGCGGTACCAGAGCCCGCAATAGTTGTGGACTAGGAGTAAACGAAATATATCGTAACATCGACCGAGAGGTCGAAAACGACAGTCACGGTGTGCGGAATCGCGCGATACGGAGGCCTGCAAAGCGTTTGTTTTTCAAAACATCTGCTGCGGTGTATTGTTTACGAGGCCAACGTTGGGCCCAGGAATAGCGAGGCTGTAGCTCATCCATGCGAAACAAAGTGAAGGCGAAGGTTGGCGAAAGATCTGAGATGCTGATTGATGAGCGTCGGCAGCACATTCTGGAGCTTATCCAGAATCAAGGACGAGCGCTGGTGAGCGATCTGTCACAACAACTGAACATATCCCAGATCACCATTCGAAAGGACCTGGATTACCTGCAATCGAAGGGCGTTGTCCAGCGCTCGCATGGTGGCGCATTGCGCGTCCAATCGAGCGCCCTGATCGATCCAACCCTCCAGGAAAAGCAGAAGCACAACATTCGAGAAAAAGAGAGGATCGCCACGGCCGCCACGAAAATGGTCGAGGAGGGGCAGTGCATCATATTGGATTCCGGCACGACGACCACCGCGGTGGCGGAACGTCTCAAGCGATTCAAGCAACTCACGGTTATTACAAATGCGGTCAACATTGCAGCAGAGCTGGCAGGAACCGACTTTGAAGTGATCCTGGTTGGCGGAACCCTGCGAAAGAATTCCTTCTCTCTTGTGGGGCCTCTCGCCGAAGACAATTTAGAAGAGATGCATGCGGACATACTGTTCCTTGGCGTGGATGGGTTCGATCTGGAGGTGGGGATCACGACGCCCAATTTTCTCGAATCCCGTGTGAATCGAGCCATGGTGAAAGCGGCCCGTCAGGTGGTGGCGGTCTGTGATTCAAGTAAATTCAACCGTCGCAGTCTGTCGCGGATCGTTCCCCCTGGAGCGATCCATCACGTGATCACCGACCAGAATCTGCCCAAAGAGATACAAGAAGCGCTGCGGGCGATGGGTATCGCTCTGACGCTGGTCTGATCGGCCACCGCTGTTTTGGCGCAGCGAATCGTGCAATGTCCGCGCCACGATTGGACCGGCGGTTCGGAAAGCATCTGCTTTTCTGCTTTACCTATCCAGCAACTAGGAAACGAAGCCCAGTGCCGACAGAGGCTTTGTTCGCTGTCATACGCGCGGGACGACACCAGAGCCACGTCCCGCGCATTTCGACTCCCGCAAAATCACCTTGACATGCTGGTGAAGAGGAGTTACAAAAGGCCACTATACGAAATAAAGAGCAATAAAAACAAAGCTAATCGGAACCGATGTAGAATTTGCGATCGTTTGGGGAGGTTGTGATGCAGAGGTTTAGATTCGCAGCGGTAGCCTGGCTCGTTGCGATCGCAATGCTGCTGTCCTGCCCATCGGCTCGCGCGCAGTCTGTCAACGAGGCTGGCTTGCGCGGTACCGTCACCGATGCCTCTGGAGCCGTCGTTCCCCGGGCTCGCATCACGCTCACCGATGTCGCCACAAATGTAGCGCACCACACCGTTAGCGATGACCGTGGCGCATACGCCTTCAGAGCGCTTTCCCCGGCTACCTACAAGATGCTGGTCGAGGCTGCTGGTTTTGGCGGGGTGGAACAGGACAACATCGCTCTCACTGTCAATCAGCAGGCGACTCTCAATGCGACACTCCGCCCCGCCGCGGTGTCATCGAATGTCACTGTAAGCGCGGTGCCGGTGCTGCTCGAAGCGGACGATGCAACGCTTGGAACCGATGTTGGCAGCAAATATCTGGTGCAAATCCCACTCGCGAACCGCGATCCGTTTGGTTTGACCTTCCTGGCTGGTGGCGTTACGGAGACTACCGGTGCAGGTGTGCAAGACAACTACCCCGCCGGCACGAATTTCGTTTCGAACGGCCAGCGCAATGCTACAGCCGAAATTCGCCTCGATGGGAACCTGACCAGCTCACCCGAGCAGGGCGAAGGCGGCACGTCGAATGTGTACTATCAGCCTTCGGTGGAAGCGCTGCAGGAGTTCAAGGTCGAAAACAACAGCTTCTCCGCCGAGTACGGCAACAACGGCGGCACCGTCGTCAACACGGTGATGAAGTCCGGCACCAACCAGTTACACGGCAGCGCCTGGTGGTACGGCCAGCGCTCGAACTTCGATGCCCGGGACTTTTTCAATAGCGGTCCGGTCCCGGATCACCAGCGCGACCAATACGGCTTTTCGGTGGGCGGCCCGATTCGCAAAGACCACACCTTCTTCTTCGCCGACATGGAGGTGGTCCGCGACCGCGCGCCCGTCAATATCGTAGCCACCGTGCCGACCGCTCTGGAACGCGCCGGCGACTACTCAAATACTCATACTATCGACGACAATGGCGATCTGGTGGTGAACCAGATCTTCGATCCGTTTACGACGAATCCGGACACAGGCGAGCGCACAGCCTTATGTCGGCAATAAGATTCCGCAGACGGAGATTGACCCTGTCGGTCAGAAGCTCCTCAACTACTATCCCAAGCCAAACCTGCCGGGAGATCCCGGCGTTGGTACGAACAACTATCGTGACGTCGTTCTGTCGGGCGACAACAGCGTGCAGTTTGATGTCAAGGTGGACCAGAATTTCAGCGAGCGGTCGCGGCTGAATGCGCGCTACAGCTTTCTGCATGGGAACGGCAATACGCCGACCGTCTTCTTCGACGATATCTTCAACGATGGTGTGAACTTCACTACCGACGTCTACAACGATGGTCTGGAGTACACCTACACTCCGACGGCGAATACTCTCTGGATCAGCCATTTCGGTGTGGACCGCGTCGCTCAGCCGTCATTCTCCAAAACCCCCGATCCCACGTCCTTTGGCTTTCCTTCGTATCTCGATCAGAACGGCGTCTCACGCATGCCTGCCATTCTGCCTAACTCAAACGGAGACTACTCGCGATTCACACCGCTCTTCAGCCAGTGCTGCGTGGATACAAAATTCGCTCACACCCTGCTCAATTACTCGTCGGCCTTTTCCTGGTCGCATGGCAGACACAGTTTCAAGTTTGGCGGCGAGCAACGCCTCTTCTATAACAACTTCTTCCAGCCAAACTACCCCACCGGGCTGTTCAGTTTTGATCCAAGCGTCAGCTCTCATAGTCCCTATGACACAGCGAATGGGGCGCAGGGCAACTCCTTTGCCAACGTTCTGATCGGCTATGGGGATAGTGGAAGCATCAATGTCAGCCGCGCCGTTGCCGACCTCTCGCGCGAGACTGCATTTTATGGACTGGATAACTGGAAGCTGACTCCGAAGCTCACGATCAACCTCGGCCTGCGCTACGAATGGAGCTCGCCGTACACGGAGCGCCATAATCTCGAGCAGTTCAGCGACTTTACCGCGAGCAGCGGCATCTCGGTGCCCGGCCTGGGCACTCTGCCGGGCGCAACCGATCTTCGCCTCGAATTCGCAGCGCAATATTCCTGTCGACCGCAACAACCTGGCCCCGCGGGTGGGCTTCGCCTATCAGGTGAACGATCAGACAGTGGTGCGCGGCGGTGCTGGAATTTACTACGGCATGAATGTCGCGACAAACTTTCAATACCCGGGCACTGCATTCAGCAGTGCACCGTCCATCTTCTTCACGAAAGATAACTACTTCACTCGCTACGCCACGCTTGAAAATCCATTTCCCACTGGAATTCCGGATCCACAAGGAACAAAATACGGCAAAGCTGCAGAGTGGGGACTCGGCAACGGAAACAACCTCGACTACGAGAAGGCGCGCAACGCAGAGGTCTATCAGTGGAACCTGGGGATACAGCAGGCTTTTCCCTGGCAGGTAGTGGTGGGCATCGATTACTCCGCCAACCGCAGCACGCATCTTCCCTGGGGAGGTTACAACAGCACCAGCAATCGCAACTTCATTCCTTCTGCAGTGCGGCGCCAGCACGACAGTACTTACTTGAGCAACTTGGTCGCTAATCCGTTTGCGCCGCTATTCAGTGGATCGAATCCTACATTCAATGAGCCCGAGTCGCGCTATGGTGACCCTCAGATTCCGCAGGTGAATCTGCTGCGTCCCTATCCTCAGTTCGATGGCGCCTTTCAAGGGCTGCCATTGCTCGCCGCCAGCTCCTGGTACAACTCGCTGCAGGTCCGCTTTCAGAAGCGCGCCAATGAGTATCTCTCCTTCGAGGGAAACTACACCTGGGCGAAGGCGGAAGACGACTCCTCGACAGGATTCAACGCCTTTGTGGGGAACCTTGACAGTGGCAATCCGCAGGAGCTGGACAACCTCAAGGAAGAGTGGTCAGTCAGTGCGAACGATGCGACCAATCGATTCGTAACCGCAATTGTTGCGCAGCTTCCGTTTGGTCGAGGCCGCGCTCGTCGGCAGCAATATGGGCCGCGCGCTCGACGTGGTCGTCGGCGGATGGCAGGGCTCCACAACCTTTACCTTCCAGACCGGCCAGCCAATGCCGATCAGCATGGCCAACCCGCGCCTTGCAGACGGAAACCAGCGTCCGGATGTCGTCTGCCCGCAGGTACTTACCGGAATCAGTGTGCATCGCGCTGCATTTAGCGATCAGCCATTCCTGAACTCAGAACTGCTTTGCCGATCCGGGCGATCAACAGGCCGGCAATGCTCCACGCTATTTTTCCAACGTTCGCGCCGATGGTATCCACAACTTCGATGTCTCCTTCTCGAAGAACATCACGGTGGCGCGAGAGAACCAGCTCGAACTGCATGCCGACTTCTTCAACTTCACCAACACACCGCGATTCGCTTTCCCGGCTTACGCGTATCAGGATCCATCCTTCGGCATTGTGAACTCGACTGCCGCAGGTTACACGCCGCGCCACACACAGTTCGGCGTCCGCTACCAATTTTGAGGAGAGGCTGCAGCCCACGTCTCTCCATCACTGCGAAAAGAGAATCTTGCCCGTGAATCGCCATGCTGTTCGCGTTGCCTTTGCCGTTCTGTTTGCTCCGGCATGCCTGCTGCAGGCTCAGACGGCAACTTCGAAGCCACCAAGCCAGCAGGTCTTCGACGGCCCATCGAGAACCTGGTTGCAGCAGGTACGCATCGCTGCTTATCCGCTCACTGTCGACAACGCGGAGGCGATCGTGCGCCAGGCTGAGGCAAGTGGCGTGTACGGCATTGAGGTCGACAACGATATTCCCGGCCGCTACGAGACTCTGCTGGAACCGAAAGAGAAGCTGGAAGCCATTCGCCGCGTCGCCGCTGCGGCGCATGGGCATCACAATAAAGCCTTCGTCTATATCGCCGGCCTCGAGTGCATCTCGCTGAACGCGGATGGGCCGCACACTCTCGCAAAAGATCATCCTCAATGGCTGCAGCGCAAGATCACCGGCGAGCCCGCAATCTTCAATGCAAAGGCGGCATTCTGGATCAGGAAGGGCGAAGAGGATGCATGGATCAGCCCCTACGCGGCGGACTGGCGCGTGCTCTACATGCAGCGCGTGCGCCAGATTGCGGCTACCGGCATCGACGGCATCTATGTCGATATCCCCTACTGGATGACGCACTTTACCGGCTGGGAAGATAGTTGGGCAAGCTTTGACGACGCCACGGTCGAGGCCTTTCGCCATGCAGACCGGCCTCGATGCCCGTCACGATTTAAAGCTCGGTGATTTTCAGGATGCCAATTTCCGCAAGTGGGTCGATTTCCGGATCGCAACTATCACGAAGTTTCTCATCGAGATCCGCGCCAACGCCACGCAGGTGAATCCCAACATCTCCGTCATTCCGGAAATCTATCCTGGAATTGAAGAGGAAGCGCCGCGCGTGGGTGCGGATGTCTATCAGATATATCCGCACGTCGATGCGATTGCGCACGAGTATGAGTTCGGCGGCGGCGACGATCATACTGCCGCATCGCGAACTCCTTTTGATTGGCTGATGTATCAGATTGGCCTGCGCAGCTTCCGCGCTTTTGCCGGCGATCGCTCTACCTGGATTCTGAACTACTCCTGGGATGGAGCGCCGCACGTCAAGCCGCGAGATGCCATGCTCAACCTCGCGTCCTCGGAGCTGATGGCGGGCGCGAACCTGTGGGATGCAAAGGGTCACGTCATGTCCGGCTCGAACGATATGGCCACCCGCACGGAAATCTTCCACTGGGTTGCAGCGCATCAGTCCGTCTTCAGCGGAGCGCGCGTTCCCATCGGCAACGTAGGAGTCTACTTCTCCGATACAACGCGAAACTACGGCCCCAAGGAGTACATCGCGTCCTATCGTGGCTTGCTGTTGCTCCTCCTGCAGGCGCATATCCAGTTTCAGATTCGTCACGCCGCGCACGCTTGCCGCATTTTCCGGCAAGACGATGGTCCTGCCTGATGTGCGTGTGGTCAGCGACGCGGAATCCTTGGCTCTGCATCGTTTCCAGCAGCAGCGAGGCAAGCTGGTCCTCACCGGCCGTCCCGACACAAAGCTGGACGATATCACCGCTGCCGTTCGCTTTCCGGATAACCCAGAGCGCAGTTATCTGGCAACGGCCACCACGGATCTTCGATGTGGCCAGTCCCGCCGCTGAGACGAAGCTGCTCGGTGCCATCGAAGATCATCCGGAGATAGAGATTGCCGCATCTCGCGATGTCGTTGCACACGTGGCCACGATCAACGGCACGACCTATATCTTCTTTGCGAACTTCACCGGTCTTCAGGCAGGCAAGATAGCCACGCCCGTTTCACAGCCTGGAATACGCATTGTGGTGCCGGATCGCCTCGGTACGCGCATGCATGTGCTGCCATTTCTGGGTAGCGAGAGTGAGATGAAGGGACGATCCGCGGGCACCAAAATCCAATTTGAACTGCCGCCGCTTCAGCGTGGTACCGTCGTCTGGTTTTCCAAATGATCGGGAGCACGCCGATTTGGCCCGGCGATGGAGCGGCATCCTGTTAACGGACAATCCTCAATACAGCAGCTTCAGAGAAAACTGGATCTGACGCGAGTTTCCGGCCGTTCTACTGATGACCCCGAAGCCTGAGCCCGCAATCGTGTTCGCGGGCAGCCCCATGTTCACGACGTTGAAGATATTGAAAAACTCGGAGCGGAATTGCAGCACGGTCAGTTCCGATCCGTTCGAGCGCCGGCCGAGTGGCGTGTCCTTGATCAGCGAAAAGTCGAAGTCATAAAACGCCGGCCCTCGGAAGCTGTTGCGCGCCAGGCTTCCGAACTGTCCCGAGTTTGGACCGGTGCCGCCGGCAAGATGAATCGGTATGGAGAAGTACGAAGCATTCTGCTCGCCCTTGCCGAAATAATCCTCGCGTTTCGCGCCCGTCGTCGATAGATGCGGAGTCCCAATCTGATTCGGCCGATCGACGCCGTACGATCCAGCTCCGGTCTGTTGAATGCCCGAGTACACCGTGAAAGGCACCCCACTGGAGATGCTGGAGATGCTGAGCAACTCCCACCCTTTCGTCACGCTGCGGCTGACGGCTTGCAGCATGGCCGAATGTTCCAGTTGCAGATCTTGTGCGACGCTCAGCGTAAACGTATGGGCAACGTCAAATGAGGATGGCCCCTTTTCCGCGCGGGTGTTGAACGGATTCTGCGGTGCAGCCAGAGCTACGGGGCCTGACGCCCCCGCAATAAATCCGCCGGAAACAGAGCTGACATCATCGAGAGATTTCGCCCAGGTGTAGCTCGCCTGCAGGCCCGGACCCCCATGCGCGATCGTACCCTGCAGTGAGGTCTGCAGTGCGTGGTAGGTCGAATGAGAGTTTGCTTCGATAAGTGTCTCGGTGCCGAATCCTCCAATGATGGTTCCCGAGCTGTCAAACTGTGTATATCGCGCGAAGTTTCTGTCAGCGCCGGAATATCCATTGGGAAAGGCCGAACGCGCCAGATGCACTGCGCTGGTGCCCACATAACTCGCATCTGCGGTCAGCCCCAGAATGCTGTGCTCCACGCCGAGCGTCCACGTGCTGAGATAGGCATTTCCGAAATGACGATCGATACCCGCCACGTTCAAAGGCACAATCTGGTGGTCTGGCAAGACTGTCGCGATGTCCCGTTCATAGCGATCCACATCCATGACAGTGTTCGGCGCAACCGAAGTCGTCTTATCTCCCGGAAACATATCCTGACCGGAGGCCGTGTAGACACGCGGTAGTTGCGACGGCGTAATTTGGAAGCCATACGCGAGCGGCGCGGCCGATGTTGATGTAACACGCGGATAGATGACGAACGGCGTTCCGCCGGTCAGCATATTGTCCTGCCAGATATTCGGCGGAATGCTGGTAAGACCGCCACCGGCGTGGAAACTCGTCTTCGACGAAGGATGCCAGTCCAACTGAACCCTGGGCTGCCAGTTGTAACGGCTCGATTCATATCCAGGCTGGGGATTGACGACGAAGTCCTGGCCGATTCCACTGGTCGTATTGCGTATGCTCGATGTGCGCCGGGCACGCTCCGTAATCGGAGTGAAGAACTCATAGCGCAATCCATAATTCAATGCGAAGCGGTCGGAGATCTTCCATGTGTCCTGAAACCATCCAGCGCCTTGATTGCGATTGATGGCCGCCGGCCCAATGTGCTCGCCATTGGAGAAGTACGGCGGGGCGATCGCCCGGGTATACGCGAACGGGCTTCCGCTGAGAAGGCTGGAGAGTGTGTCCGGCAGCGGATCGCCAACGTGGATCACGTGCGCGCCGCTCTGCGAGGCCATCTCGATTCTTGAGTAGGCGGTTCCACCGCCAAAATCATATTCGCCATTCGGGCTTGTACCAAAGAACGTCGTGTCCCGGTTCAGCCGAACCTCCGCTCCGAAACGGAGCGCGTGTCGTGCCGTCGTATAGGTAAAGCTCTGTCGCAACGCGAAGAGGTTGTTGAACGCCGCGATCACCGATCCGGCAGCCACATTGAAGGTTTCGAAGAGACTGTCGTTGAACTTCACCGCGGGATCGGTCTGGTTTGTTGTCACGAACGACGGTGTCGTTCTCGTGATACTGAACATCGTCTCCATCGTCAGCCGCTTCGTCGCAGAGCGCGAATAGTCGAATGCAAGGTTGCGCTGGCGATCGATATACGAAACCCCAAAGCTGGGATCGAGAACGGTTTGATCGGGATTGGTGGTCGGCCCGGTGAGGTTGTCAAACGATACCCGACCAAACAACATGATTCGGTCCCCATTGATGGTCCATGCGAATGGAGAACTGATTCGCATTGGTGACCACATTGGAAGAGGTAGCGTAGGTATGAATGCCATATGCGCCCTGCGTGTAGTTCGGCAGCGGATATCGCGATAGAACCTTGGCGATCCCAGCCTCCACGGGAACGATGAGCGTATCTCCGGGATACGCAGTCGTGTCGCGCCCCGCACGTTCTTCCGCAGTGGGAACAGGGAAGACCTGCGTGGTTCCCAGGACCTGGCGGAATCCCTGGTATTCGCCAAAGTAGTAGGTCTTTCGTCGCCCGTCATATATATGCGGCAGGAAAACCGGCCCGCCATTGGTAAAGCCAAATTCATTGCGCCGGAAGGGCGGAATCCTGCCCGGGCTTACTGGTGAAGAATGGTCGAAGTAATTGCGCGCGTCGAGCGCGGAGTTGCGCAGGAACTCGAAGACCGATCCGTGTATCCCGTTGGTTCCTGAACGCGTGACGATGTTGGTGTAGCCGGCACCACCGCGGCCAATCTCAGCCGGCATCCATCCCGAGCTCGATTGAATCTCCTGCACAGCGTCCACATTGAAGTTGGTGAAGGTCGCTCCGCCAAGCTCAGGATCACTCGAATCTGCACCGTCCATCGCGAACGTCGCCTCTGCGCCTCGCTGTCCGTTGATCGCGAACTGCGCGGTGTAGTTTGCTCCACCATTCGTGTCCGTCGCGGTTCCCGCCGCCAGCAGCAGCAACTGGCTGAAGTCGCGCTTGTTCAACGGAATCTCACTGACCGCATTGCTGGATAGCTTCTCTCCGCCGCTCTTCGCCGTATCGCCCTTGTCCGAATCGCGGTTGGTGAAGGCAACCGCAAGTCTGCCATCCGTGGAAAGGGATAGGGTTGCGGAAGGTGCTCGTGGCGAAAGCACAAGCGGAGTCGCAGAGGCGATGGGATGACCGTGATCGACCACAGATATTTGATAGGTGCCGGCGCTGAGTCCATGGAACTCGAAGTGACCGGATGCGTCGCTCGTTGCCTGAAATGTGTGATCCTTCGCGGCAAGTTCGACCAACACTCCGCCCGCCGGTTGTGCGGTTGTGCCAACGACGCTGCCATCCCACGACACGCCGGTACTTTGCGCCCCGCTGTATGAGCAGACCAGGAAAAGCAGAGAGAGCGAACAGGCGAGCGCAATACGCCCCGAGTTATGACGGAATGATGTTCGCATGCGCGCGAACATTCGGAGGGAGGAGGATGCAGACGCGGTAATCTTCAGAACGGTGGCCCCTCAGGAAAGTGGAGTGCAAGAATCAACGCGCCATCGCGCCGGAAATTCGGATATGGCGCAGTCGGCAGTCCGGCGCGTACCTATTGTTTCGTATCAATAGGTTTCGGATAGGACGTGAAAGCGTTATCTACTTATGAGCATATCGCTCCGGGGCTGCCTGCAGTGAGTCACTTTTAACTACCGTCACAATTATTTCCGCTAGTAGCCGATCAATCTTCCGTCTCTTCCACGTGGTGTTTCGCGCTGGCGGCGATCTTTTCCGCAATCGCCGGAGGCACGAAGTCGTAGTGGTCCATCTCCATGCGGAAGCTGCCGCGTCCCTGTGTCATGGAGGTAAGCGTCAGGCCGTAGCTCAGCATCTCGGATAAGGGGACCAGGGCGCGAACGATCGTTCCGATGCCGGCTGTTTCCATGCCCTGGACGCGGCCCCTCCGGCTATTGAGATCGCCCATGATCGCGCCGGCGACTTCGTCAGGAGTTTCAATCTCGACGTGCATCACGGGTTCCAGCAGCGCCGGCTTTGCCTGTTCCATACAGGCGCGGAACGCCAGTCTGCCGGCCATCTTGAACGACATTTCATTCGAGTCCACGTCGTGATAGCTGCCATCGAAAACCGTGGCGCGGAAGTCGACCACGGGAAAACCCGCGAGGTAGCCGCGCGCTGCCGACTCCTGTATGCCCTTCTCCACGGCAGGAACAAACTGACGCGGAATAGCGCCGCCAAAGATATCGTCGACGAACTCAAAGCCGCCACCCCTCGGCAGCGGTTCAATGCGAATCTTGCAGTCGCCAAACTGTCCGTGCCCGCCGGTTTGTTTCTTGTGCCTGCCGTGGCCGGTGGCGCTGGCGCGAATCGTCTCCCGGTACGGGATTTTCGGCGATTTGAGTGTCACCTCAGTGTGAAACCGGCGCTTGAGCCTGGAGACGACCGTCTCGATATGGAGCTGCCCCGCGCCCGCCACGAGGAATTCGTTGGTCTGAGGGTCGCGATAAAACCGAAGCTGCAGGTCCTCTTCCATCAGCTTGTGCAGCGCCGGCGCTAACTTGTCTTCATCCGCACGCGACTTCGGTTCGATGGCGTACGTCATGGCCGGCTCGGGGACGGGCACCGGCTCGATCAGCACCTCATGGCCCTTGGCCCCCAGCGTGTCGCCTGTCTGCGTGACGCGCAGCTTCGCCACTGCGCCAAGATCGCCTGCGTGAAGCTCGCCCACTTCGACAAGCTGTCGTCCCTGCACGATGGCGAGGTGAGCCATCCGCTCCGTCTCGCCGCGAGCGTAGTTTTCGACCGAAGCGTCGTTCTTCAGGCAGCCGCTGATCACCTTGAAGAAGGAAATTCTTCCGGCGAAGGGATCGACCATCGTCTTGTAGACATAAAGCGTCGTCGGCGCTGCGTCGTCGATCTTGCGCGCAATCGTCTCGACAGACGCGCTACCTCCCGCGCCGTTTCCGGAGTGGCCGTCGCGCACCGCGAGCGCCGGCCGCTCCTGCGGACACGGCGCATAGATCTTCAAAAAATCCAGCAGGTGATCCGTGCCGACATTCCGCAACCCGCTTACGTAGAGAACGGGAAAGATCCGGTCTTCCCGTATCGCTTCGTGAAGCGCGCTGATGAGGTGATCCTTTGGAATGGTCCCGACAGCGAAGAACTCTTCCATCAGCTCGTCCTTGCCTTCAGCGACCAGCTCGATCAGAGCTTCATGCGCAGCCTTGGCGTCGTTTTCGAGCATGTGCGGGATCGCTCCAATGGTGCCGCGCCCGTCGCCATCCGGCGTATAAAAGAACGCCTCCATGGTGACGAGATCGACCACTCCGTGGAACCCATGTTGATCCACGATCGGCAGTTGTACCGGGACAACCTGCCTGCCCCATCGCGTGCCCATTGCTTCCAACATATCCATCCTGCCGGTACGTGAGTCGGCTTTCGGATGGTCTACCTGGTTGATCACGATCACGCGGGGCAGGTTGACCTCCGCGGCAAAGTTCCACACTCTGTCTGTCACGGACTCAATGCCGCTCTGCGCGTTGATGACGATGACCGCAGTCTCTGCCGGCAACATCGCCGCGCGGCCTTCGTGAACAAACATGTGAAAGCCGGGCGTATCCACCAGGCTTACCTTCGTCCCGTTCCATTCAGCGAACGCCACGGCATTGGACATCGTCATGCCCCGGGCGATCTCTTCTTCGTCGTATGCTGTCACGGACGCGCCATTCTCAAAGCGAGAGACCGCCGCGGGCATTCTCGCGGTCTTCAGGATTGCGGAGATCAAACGGGTCTTCCCGCAATGTGCGTGTCCGACGACGGCGACATTCCGCAGATCGCTCCCAGAGTAGGTCTTCATCCGATCTCCTTGTGCGTCGAGTGGCGCTGCAGCCGCTGCCTATGGAAGCGAAACCGCTCCCTCAATACGCGTACCGGCTATAGCGAAACCATTTCAGAGTCGCCATTCTAGACCGTCACCCCCGCGCTCTCGCAACTACGGGTTGGCCAGGAGATGACCAGAGGCTGGGGCGGTGTCGCCCGAGCAGGGTGCGCCATGGTCGACGGCAGATAAAAGGGGTACGCACCACGAATGGTGCGTTCGCGTGGACTTCCTATGGGCGCAGATTGGCTGGGTCCGGGAACCGCAGCGACGCAGACAAGGTAGATCGAGCGTCCTGCACTCTAGAGCGAGTTCAGAAACGCGATCAGCTCCTTCTTCTCCTTGGAACTGAGGTTCATCTGGAAGCGTTCATTGTAGAAATTCACTAATTCCTCGAGGTTGGCAGCCGCTCCATTGTGGAAGTAGGGAGCACGCGCCGCCAATCCGCGGAGGATCGGCCCCTTGCCGCGATTTACATCGGCACACAGGTCGGTGATCAATCCTTTGCCCGGGTCGGATGTGTAGTAGTTCACCGTCTCCCCCGGATTCGACGGATCAGGACAGCCGGTTATCTCGTAGACGGGTAGTTCCGGGGCGCTCAGTTCACGTAGCGCCGCGTAGATCGAAGGGTCTGTCTCATAAGCAGCCAGCCTGCTCGTCGCGATATCCAGGGGCAGCGCCACCGAGTGGTCGCCTACATTGGGTGAGTCATGACACGTCGTGCACGT
>CAVVSP010000008.1:0-316183 GCA_963750845.1 uncultured Acidobacteriaceae bacterium | reverse complement strand
TCGACATGATCTTCTTCGCCGACGGCATCGGCATCCGCGCGAAGGACGAGCCGCCGGGCTCGCTATGCCGCTCGGCGCAGATCGTCGAGATGGAGCCGATGACGCTGCTGTCGGCACTCGCGGCGGTGACCAAGCGTATCGGCCTCGTCACCACCGCCTCCACCACCTACAACGAGCCGTACCACGTCGCCCGCAAATTCGCGTCGCTCGACCACATCAGCGGCGGCCGCGCCGGCTGGAACATCGTCACCTCCTGGTCGGATGCCGAGGCGCGGAACTTCAACCGCGACAAGCACCTGACTACGACACCCGCTACGAGCGCGCGGCCGAGTTCGTGGAGGTGGTCAAGGGCCTGTGGGACACCTGGGAGCCGACGCGTTCGTCCCACGACCAGGAGAGCGGCGTCTTCTTCGACGGGCAAGCTGCATGTGCTCGACCATGGCGGCAAGCACTTCCAGGTGCGCGGGCCGCTCAACGTCGCGCGCACGCCGCAGGGCCGGCCGATCCTGGTGCAGGCCGGGGCCTCCGAGCCGGGCCGGGAGATCGCGGCCGCGCAGGCCGACGTGGTCTACTCCGCCACCCAGAGCTCGACGCCGCCAAGCGCTACTACGCCGACCTGAAGGAACGCCTGGCCAGTTCGGCCGCGCGCCGGGCGATCTGAAGATCATGCCCGGCCTGCCCGTCGTCGGCCGCACCGGGCGGAGGCGCAGGCCAAGTCGACGCGCTGCAGGAGCTGGTCGATCCGCTGGGTCTGGCGTGCCTTACGGACGTCGGCGACCTGTCCGGCTACGACCTCGACGGCCCGGTGCCGGAGCCGGCCAATCCCGCAGGTGCGCAGCATGCCAAGAGCCTGATGGCGCTGGCCGCGCGCGACGACTGACCATCCGCCAGCTTTACACAGGTCGCCGGCGGGTTCGGCACCGCGTCGTGATCGGCACCGCCGGCGCATCGTCGACCAGATGGAGGAATGGTTCGAGGCCGGCGCGCCGACGGCTTCAACATCTGCCCGCCGCTGCTCCCGGCGGCCTCGACGATTTCGTCGAACTGGTGCTGCCGGAGTTGCGGCGCCGCGGCCTGTTCCGCACCGACTACGAGCGCGCGACGCTACGGGACAATCTGGGGCTGCCGACGCCGAGGAACCGCTACGCTGCCGCGCGCGCTGCCGCCGTCCCTTGACGCGGGGCAAGGGCGGCAACCCGGTCAGGGCGGCTCGACAACGCCGGCGCGCGCGGTGATCGGGCCATACTGGTCGGGCGGCGGTGGGCGGCGAAGTTGAACATCTTCTCCTTGCCCTGGCGGCAAGGTCGAGGTCGCAGTCGGCGACGAGCACTTCGTCGCCGAGGCTCGCCGCCTCGGCGACGAGCGGCTGTTCGGGTCGACGATGCAGGAGCCGCCGATCAGGCCGGAGCCGTCCTCGTCGCCGGCCTTGGCGACCGCCACGGCCCAGGTCGCGTTCATGTAGGCGTTGGCCTGGGCGACCAGTTTGGAATGGAAGGTGCGCAGCGCCGATCCTCGGTGTCGCCGCCGTTGGGGTCGTAGGCGGCGGAGTTGTAGCCGAGCAAACCAGCTCGACCCCTTGTAGGCCGACCACGCGCCAGGCTTCCGGCCAGCGCCGGTCGTTGCAGTTCAGCATGCCGAAGATCGCGCGCCGCCATCCGGCCGCGCGAAAGGCCGGGAAGCCGAGTTCGCCGTAGTCGAAGTAGCGCTTCTCGAGCTGCTGGAAGCGGGCGTCCGGCCGCGGCTCGACGAGCCGGGGAGGTGCACCTTGCGGTAACGGCCGAGGATGGCGCCGTCGGCCGCACCAGGAGCGGCGCTGTTGAACGCTTGGCCCCCGCGCGTCCGCTCGGCGTAGCCGACGGAGAAGCCGACCCCGAGGGCGCGGGCGCGGTCGAACAAGGGCTGCACGTGTGGGTTCGGCATTGTGGGTTCGAAATAGCCTCGAGCTCGCGCTCCGTCCAGCAGCCAGCGCGGAAAGAAGGTGGTGAACGCCAGTTCAGGGAACACCACCAGCTTGGCGCCGGCGCGCCGCGCCCTCGAGCACGGCGAGCATGCGGGCGAAGATGTGCGGCCTGTCGGCGCGCCGGTTGCGGCCCATCTGCGCGGCGGCTAGGCGGAGGGTTCGGGTCAATGCTGCATCCTTGCCGGGTGAAACGGGCTCGGGCCGGGCAGAAGCGCGCCGGGGCCGCCGCGCCGACCGGCGTTCTGCAAGGTATCGCCCGGCGCGGCAACGGCGGCCGGCGCCGGCGCCCCGCATCTTTCCCAACGGCGGCCGCCGCTGTTAGCTCCACTTCAGGCGGGGCGCGCGCCGCGCGATAGGCTGCACGGCAGGCCGCGGGCCGGGAGGAAGCATATGAAGATCACCGCCTCGAGACGCTGCGGACGGCCGAGTTCGCAACGTGCTCTGGGTGCGCGTCCACACCGACGCCGGGCGTGGTCGGCCTGGGCGAGACCTTCTACGGCGCCGGGCGCGGTCGAGGCGCATCTGCACGACACGCTGGCCGGCCGGCTGCTCGGCCGCGACCCGCTGCACATCGAGGCGCTGCACCGCGAGATGCTGAACCTGCCGATGGCGCAGTCGAGCACCGGCGTCGAGTACCGCGCCGCATCGGCGGTCGACATCGCGCTGTGGGACCTGTTCGGCAAGCTTGCGGCCAGCCGGTGCACCAGATGCTGGGCGGCCTGTGCCGGCCGCCAGCGCATCTACAACACCTGCGCCGGCTATGGCTACGTGCGCTCGAACAACATCAAGCCGGTCTCGACCTGGAATTTCGACGCCGAGGCCGGGCCCTACGAGGACCTGCACGGCTTCATGACCCGGGCCGACGCGGTGGCCGAGAGCCTGCTCGAAATCCGGCATCACGGCCATGAAGATCTGGCCCTTCGACCCGGCCGCGATCGCCAATGACGGCATGACGCTTCGCCCGACCGAGCTAAAAGCCGCACTCGAGCCCTTCGAGAAAATCCGCCGCGCGGTCGGCGACCGGATGGAGATCATGGTCGAGTTCCATTCGCTGTGGAACCTGCCGATGGCCAAGAAGATCGCCCGCTGGCTCGAGCCGTACGGCCCGACCTGGTATGAGGACCCGATCCGGATGAACTCGCCCCAGGCGCTGGCGGAGCTGGCGCGGTCCACCGATGTGTGGATCTGCGCCAGCGAAACGCTCGGCAGCCGGTTCCCCTACAAGGACATGCTGGACCGGGACGCGATTGGTGTCGTCATGGCGGACCTGTGCTGGACCGGCGGCTTGACCGAAGGGCGCAAGATCGCCGCCATGGCGGACACCTATCACCGCCCGTTCGCGCCGCACGACTGCGTCGGCCCGGTCGGCTTCATCGCCGGCATCCACGCCTCGTTCAGCCAGCCCAACACGCTGATCCAGGAAAGCGTGCGCGCCTTCTACACCGGCTGGTATCGCGAGCTCGTCACCGTCATGCCGGTGATCGACAACGGCTTCGTGCTGCCGATGGAGGGGCCGGGTCTGGGCACGAGTGCTGCCCGCGGTGTTCGAGCGCCCGGACCTCACCGTGCGCCGGTCGGCGGCGTGACCCGGCGCGGCCACGACAACAGGGAGATTATCTATGATCGCACTCCATCGACGCCGGCTGCTCGGGGCCGCGGCCGCCGTGCTTGCGTCTCCGGCGCTGATTGGACGCGCGCGGGCGGCGACGTCGCTGAAGGTTTCGACGTCGTTCCCGAACGATCCGAACTTCTCGACCGCACGGATCTGGTACGACCTGTTCCTCCCGCACCTGAAGGAGGCGACCGACGGCGCCGTCACCACCCAGTTCTTCCCCGACAACCAGCTCGGCCAGGAGGCCGACGTGGTCAGCCAGGTCAAGATGGGCGTGGTCGACATGATGCTGGTCGGCACCCCGATCTGGACCAACATCGTGCCGGAATGCGGCGTGTTCGACCTCGGCTATTTGTTCCAGGACTATGACCACCTGCGCCGGGCGTCGGCGACGCCGGCCGCGGCCGCGCTTGCAGCAGTTGCCGGTGCAAAAGGCCGGCGCGCATTTCCCGTCCTGGGGCCGCAATCTCGGCGCCCGCAACTTCCTCACCAATTCAGCTTCACCGACCCGGCCGGGCTGGCCGGCAAGAAGATCCGCTCGCTGCCGAACCCGGTGGTGACCGAGACGGTGCGGCTGATGGGCGCCGCGGCGACGCCGATGGCGTTCGGCGAGATCTACACCGGACTGCAGGCAGGCGTGATCGACGGGCTCGAGCACGATGCGCCGACCATCCTTGCCAGCAAGTTCTACGAGACGGCGAAGACCTTCACCTTGACCCGGCATATCTACAACCCGTTCGGCGCGTTCATCAGCGACCGCACCCTCAAGCGCCTGCCGGCGCCCAGCGCGACGGTCTGCTGCGGCGGTCAAGGCCGCCACCGACCAGCATTTCGACCGGGCCGCCCAGGTCGAAACCAAGCGATCGAGCAGTTGCAGAAGCTCGGGGTGACGGTCGCCGAATGCGACCGCTCGGTGTTCCGCGAACGGGTGCGGCCGATGTGGGACCGTTCGCCGAACGGACGCCGGGTGCGAAGGCGCTGCTCGACGCGGTGCAGCAGACCGCCACGGCCTGAGCCCGATGTCCGCCGCGCCCGGCATCGCCGTGGACGCCCGGCGCCCGGCGGCCTGGCGTCACGGGCTCCGCTGGCTGCTGCTGGCGATCGAGGTCGCAGCGGCCGCGCTGCTCGCGGCCGACCTGCTGGTGGTGGTCGCGTCGGTGCTCGGCCGTTTCTTCTTCGACGCGCCGATGACCTGGAGCGACGACGTCGCCCGCATGCTGCTGCTGGCCGTCACCTTCTTCGGCGCCGCGGCGGCGCTGGCGCATGGCGACAATGCCGGGGTGACGTTCTTCGTCGACCGGCTGCCGCCGCGCTGGCGCGGGCGGGTGGACGCGCTGGTCGGCCTGCTGGTGGCGATCGCGGCTGCCGCGCTGTGCTGGACGGCTTTCTGCTCCTGCAGGACACCGCCGGGCAGACGGTCGGCGCCGGGCGTGCCGCAGGAGCTGTTCTTCGCGCCGCTGGTGCATTGCCGCGGCGGCGATGACGCTGTTCGCGCTCGACGCGCCTGTTCGCGTTCCGCTTCGGCGACGTCGGGCTTGCCGTGGTCGCGCTCGCGGTCGTGGCCGCGGCCTGGCTCGCCTGGTCGGCCTGGGCGCCCGACAGCCTGCCCTCGATGCCGGTGGTGATGGGCGTCGCCTTTGTCGGCTCGCCTCGTTGCCGGCGTGCCGATCGCCTTCGTGCTGGCGCTATCGACGCTGGTGTTCGTCTGGTGCGGCGACCTCCTGCCCGGCGAGTTCTTCGCCCAGCAGGTCGCCCGCGGCATCGACAACTTCGTCCTGCTGGCGGTGCCGTTCTTCATCCTGGTCGGCTACCTGATGGAAGCGAACGGCATGTCGGTGCGCCTGATCTCGCTGCTGCAGCGCGGCGCCGGGCGGCTGCGCGGCGGGCTCGACGTCGTGATGGTGCTCAGCATGGTGATCTTCTCCGGCATCTCCGGCTCCAAGATGGCCGACATCGCCGCCGTCGGCTCGGTGCTGGTGCCGGCCGCGCGCAAGTCCGGCAGAAGCCCGGCGAGGCGGTGGCGCTGCTGGCCGCCTCGGCGGTGATGGCCGAGACGATCCCGCCCTGCGTCAACCTGATCATCCTCGGCTTCGTCGCCAACCTGTCGATCGGCGGCCTGTTCATGGCCGGCCTGCTGCCGTCGGCGCTGATGGCCGCCGCGCTGATCGGCGCCGCGGTCGTCGCCGGCCGCCGCACCGCGCCCGGCGCCATCGTCGGCGTCGCCGGCGAGAGCCTGTCCGGCATGGCCGTCAGCGGGGTCGCGGCGTTCGGGCTGATCGCGCTGATCTTCGGCGGCTACCGCTCCGGCTTCGCGACCGCGACCGAGATCTCCGCCTTTGCCGTGGTCTACGCGCTGCTGGTCGGCGGCGTGCTGTTCCGGGAAATGAGCTGGCGCTCGGCCGGGCGGGTCATGCGCTACGCCGCGGTGCGGTCCGGCATGGTGCTGTTCATCGTCGCCGCGGCACAGAGCCTGGCCTACGTACTGACCTTGCAGCAGATCCCGCATGCGATCGCCGAGCTGCTGGTGACGCTGTCGGCCGCGCACGGGTCTTGGTTGTTCCTGCTGCTGTCGGTGCTGATCCTGATCGTGATGGGCTCGGTGCTGGAAGGGGCGGCGGCGCTGATCATCTTCGGCCGCTGCTGATGCCGGTGGCGCGGCAGCTCGGCGTCGACCCGCTGCATTACGGCGTGGTCCTCGTGGTCGGCATGGGGATCGGGTTGTTCGCCCCGCCGCTCGGCCTCGGCCTGTACGGCGCCTGCCTGATCGGCGGCGTGCGGATCGAGGAGACGGTCGGGCCGATCCTGAAATACCTCGGCCTGCTGTTCGTTTGCTTGCTGCTGATCGCCTTCGTGCCATGGATCAGCACCGCGGTTCCCCGTGCCCTCGGCTATTGAGACGTGCCGGCGGTCCGGGTGGGTGCCGCCACCGAGGCGGCCCCGCGCACGAGACGGCCGGCGAACCGTGCCGCTCGGGTCATGACCATTGAATGGAAGGAACGCAGGTGTCGATAACCATGCCGCAGCAATCGGCGATGGATGGCGCAGTCCGCCATCTCGTCACCAACTACAACCCGAGCGGGAACAAGATCGGCTGGTTGATGATGGCGTCCATCCTGGTGGAAGCCTGGGACCTGTATTCGATCGCCTTCGTGCTGGTGTTCATCCGTGACCAGTATCACCCGGACCCGCTGCTGCTGGGCCTGGCCGCTGCGGGCACCCAGGGTGGCGCATTGATCGGCGCCTTGCTCGGCGGCTGGCTGTCGGATCGGATCGGCCGCCGGATCATGTTCCTGGCCACCATGATCCTGTTCATCGTGCTCGCCCTCGCGCAGGCCTTCGTGACGTCGGTTTGGCTGCTGGTGGTGATCCGCTTCTTTCTCGGCATGCCGCTCGGAAGCGACATCTCCAACGGCTACACCTACATCATGGAGTCGATGCCCAAGGGCGAGCGCGAGGTCATGGGCAACCGCTGGCAGTTCATGTTCGCCGTCGGCGAGGTGCTGACGCTGGCGGTGATTGCGGTGTTCATCGTCGCCGAACATGGATCACGAGCTGATCTGGCGCGTGACGCTCGGGCTAGGGGCGGTGCCGGCGGTGATCATCCTGCTGATGCGCCACGACCTCCCGGAGACCGCGGTGTGGCTGGTCCGCAACGGGCGGTTCCGCGAAGCCAAGCAGGTGGCGATGCGGCTGTACTCGGACCCGCTGAAGATGCTGCCCGACGAGGATGTCGTGGTGCCGAAGCCGAACGCGGCCGGGTTCCTGACCGACCTGCGCAAGGACCCGATCCGCTGGCGCGCCACCCTGTACGGCTACATCGCCTGCTTTCTGTCAGGGCAGCGAGTTCTCCACCTTCGCGTTCTACCTGCCGGTGCTGTTCCTGATGGTCGGCGTGGCGTCCGTGCTGGGCACCGATCTCGTGACCATGGCGCTCTACATCGTCGCCGCCATTGCCGGCTGGGTGGGACCGCAGATCACCCCGCGATCGGCCAGCGCGGGATCGCGATTGCCGGGTTTGCGATCGTGCTGGTGTCGTTGCTCGTCGCGGCATGGGCGCTCTACACCGACCACGTCGCCGTGCTGCCATTCGCCGCCGCCGCCATGCTGTGGGGCCATTACTGGGACGCATCCAACTGCATGACGATCCCGACGGTGGTGGCCAAGCCCGAATACCGCGGCACCGCGAGCGGCTTCGCCTACATGTTCGTCAAGCTGCCGTCGTTCCTGTCGATCTTCCTGTTCCCGACCCTGTTTGCCGCGGTCGGCCAGGCGACGGCGACCTTGATGGTCGCGATCTTCCCGCTGATCGGCCTGCTTTCGGCGATCTTCATCCTGCCGGAGATCTACGGCTACGAGCACGACTGACCCGGGGCCGGGCCGGCGGCAGTGACGCCGCCGACCTCCGCGGCCGGGGTGCGTTCCTCAGCGCGCCTTCGGCTTGCGGGGATCGCCTGCAAGCATGGCAATCTGCGTGCCTTCGGGCGTCCCCTTCGTTGGATTTCCGGGCAGGCTACTGCATGCTCATGTCCGGACCATATCGGCAGCAAAAAGCCGCGTGGAGGGAGGGACCGCATGAACACCGTCCGCTGCACCATGGCGCAGGCCGTGGTCCGCTTTCTGTGCCAGCAATTCACGGTTGTCGACGGCGCGCGGGTCCCGCTGTTCCCCGGGGTGTTCGCGATCTTCGGCCATGGCAACGTCACCTGCCTGTCCGAAGCGCTCGAGGCGGTGCAGGACGTGCTGCCGACCTGGCGCGGGCAGAACGAGCAATCCATGGCGCTGGCCGCGATCGGCTTCGCCAAGGCCAAGCGGCGGCGGCAGATCATGGTGGCCGCCGCCTCCATCGGGCCCGGCGCCCTCAACATGGTGACCGCTGCCGGCGTTGCCCATGCGAACCGGTTGCCGGTGCTGCTGCTCGCCGGCGACACCTTCGCCAACCGGCGGCCCGACCCGGTGCTGCAGCAGGTCGAGCACTTCGGCAATCCGACGGTCACCGCCAACGACGCGTTCAAGGCCGTCACCCGCTTCTGGGACCGCATCACCCACCCGAGCAGGTCATCTCCTCCCTGCCCCAAGCTGTCGCCGCCATGCTCGACCCGGCGGATTGCGGCCCGGCCTTCCTCGCCCTGCCGCAGGACGTGCAGGAGCTCGCGGCCGACTACCCCGCCGCCTTCTTCGAGCCGACCGTCCACGCCGTGCCGCGTCCGCGGCCGGACCGGGAGCAGCTCCAAGCGGCGGTCGAGCTGCTGAAAGGGGCCAAGCGCCCGCTGCTCATCGCCGGCGGCGGCGTGCGCTATTCGCTGGCCGAGACGGAGGTGGCGCGCTTGGCCGAGCGCCGCGGCATCCCGTCTGACCGAAACCGTCGCCGGCAAGGGCACGGTGTCCCACGACCATCCCGCGCATGTCGGCCCGGTCGGCATCCTCGGCTCCACCTCGGCCAACGAGCTGGCCGCCGAGGCCGACGTGATCCTGGCCGTGGGCACGCGCCTGCAGGACTTCACCACCGGGTCCTGGACCGCGTTCGCCGCCGACGCGAAGTTCATCTCCGTCAATGCGGCCCGCTGGGACGCGGTGAAGCACCGGGCGCTCGCCGTGGTCGGCGACGCTCGGGAAACGATCGGCGGAGTTGGACGCCGCCTTGGGCGAGTGGACTGCCCCGTCGGCTGGACCGACCGCGGGCGGCGCGGCTTTGCCGGCTGGAACACCCTGCTCGACGGCTTGCAGAGGCCGACCAACGCGCCCGTGCCGACCTACGCGCAGGTGGTGGGCGTGGTGAACGCCAAGGCGGGCGAGCGCGACTTGCTCGTCACCGCGGCGGGCGGGCTGCCGGGCGAGGTGATGAAGAACTGGCGCGTCAAGGCGCCTGGCACCTTCGATTGCGAGTTCGGCTTCTCCTGCATGGGCTACGAGATCGCCGCCGGCTGGGGCGCGGCCATGGCGGACCCGACCCGCACGCCGATCGTGATGGTGGGCGACGGCACCTACCTGATGATGAACTCGGACGTCTATTCCTCGGTGCTCGTCCGGGCACAAGATGATCCTGGTCGTATGCGACAATGGCGGCTACGCGGTGATCAACCGGCTGCAGAACGGCAAGGGTGTGCCTCGTTCAACAACCTGATCCGGGATTGCCGGGTGAAAGAGCCGTTCGCGGTCGACTTCGCCAAGCACGCGGAGTCGATGGGTGCGCTGGTGCGGGTGCGAAAGCCTGACCGAGCTCGGCGGCGCTGGACTGGGCCAGGACGACGGACCGCACGACGGTGATCACGATCGTCTCCGACGCCTTCGCCTGGTCGCCGGGCGATGCGTGGTGGGACGTCGGCGTGCCGGAAGTGAGCGGGCGCGCCGTCGTGGACGCGGGGTACGAGGCGCAGCGGCAAGGCCGCGAGAAGCAGCGCGTCGGCATCTGAGCGCGAGCCGAGGAGAACGCCATGAAGCCAGGCTGGGCATCGCGCCGATCGCGTGGTCCAACGACGACCTGCCCGAACTCGGCGGAAGACGACGTCGAACCTGCTTGCGGGAAAGCCGGGATCCGGGTTCTCCGGCGTCGAGACCGGGGGCAAGTTCCCGCGGCGCGGCCAGTTGCGGCCAAGCTGCAGGAGCATGGCTCCAGCTCGCGTCAGGCTGGTTCTCCGGCACCTGCTCGACGCCCCGACGACCTGGCGGCGGAAGAACCGGGTCGCGCCGCAGCTCGAGCTGTTCCGCGAGCTCGGCGCCGCCTGCCTTGTGGAGGCCCGTCATCATGACCGGGGGTGACAGAGGATAATCCTCCCCGGAGCGACACACACCAGCCGCTGCAATCCTGATCCACGCACGAGGAACGCCCGTTGACTCTTCCCTGCTCCGCCATCCTGCCCGTTCGCACATCCCGCTTCTTGTTTGCGCTCGCTACCGCTGCGCTTCTGTTCCCTGGCCTGCTGGCAGTAGCGCCGGCTCACGCTGTCCCCGGTGACGTGGCTCGAGCCGTCGTGGCGCTCGATCGGGTTACGGGGAGCAAGGCGCTCGAGAACGGCCTGGAGCTGCGCAGCGGTGCTGCCGTGATGCAGATCACTGCATTGCGGGACGATGTGTTGCGCGTGCGGGTGGGTCCGGCGGCCACGCTGCCAGAGGACGCTTCCTGGGCGGTGCTACCGGAGGCACGCACAGCAAAGGTCACTGTAACGGCGTCGAATAGCGGGAATGCAATAGGCTTCAAGACAGCGAAGCTGATCGTCAGCGTGGACCGCGCGACGATGGCGCTGAAGGTGACAGATCTCGATGGCCATTTGATCGATCAGGACGAACCAGGACGTCCGGTCGAGTACCACGGTGATAAAGGTTTCCGCGTCACCAAGGTGTCGCCGCCGGACGAGCACTACTTCGCGCTGGGCGACAAGACGGGGCCGCTCGACCGGCGGAACGAAGCTTTTAGCATGTGGAATACCGACGCGTTCGGATTCCAGGAGTCGACCGATCCGATCTATAAATCAATCCCGTTTGTGCTGACCTTCAACGAAGGGCGCGCCGCCGGGCTTTTCCTGGACAACACATGGCGGACAAGCTGGGAGTTCAACAAAGTGCAGCGTGATGCGTGGAGCTTTTCTGCGCCGAATGGGCCGCTGGATTACTACATTCTGTACGGGCCAGATCCGAAGCAGGTGCTGGGGGAGTGGGCGTGGCTGGTGGGACATACGCCGCTGCCGCCCAAGTGGTCGCTGGGCTTCCAGCAGTCGCGCTACAGCTACTATCCGGAGTCGGAGGTGCGCAACATTGCAAAGCATCTGCGCGCGGATCATATTCCGGCGGATGTGATCTGGCTCGACATCGACTACCAGCAGGACAACCGGCCGTTCACGGTGGATCGCCAGCGTTTTCCGCATTTCGAGCAGATGGTGAAAGACCTGGCCGCGGAGAACTTCAGCACCGTCACGATTGTCGACCTGCACGTGGCGAAGCTGCCCAACGAAGGCTACAAGCCATATGACACGGGCGTGGCGGGCGACCATTTCGTGAAGAATCCGGATGGCTCGACGTATGTCGGCGCGGTGTGGCCGGGCCCATCGGTCTTTCCCGACTTCACGCAGGCGAGCACGCGCGACTGGTGGGGCACGCTCTTCTCGACGTTCATGAAGGATGGCGTTGCGGGTTTCTGGAACGACATGAACGAGCCCTCCGTCTTCAACGTGCCATCAAAGACCATGCCGGACGACGTGCAGCACCGCATCGACGAGCCGGGCTTCCAGAAGCGCACCGCGAATCATCTGGAGATTCACAACGTCTTCGGCATGGAGAATACGCGCGCGACGCATGATGGCATGGTGCAGAACGCTCCCGAACATGCGGCCCTTTGTGATGACGCGCGCCAGCTATGCCGGCGGCCAGCGCTACGCCGCCACCTGGACGGGCGACAACTCCAGCACCTGGAACCATCTGCGCATGACGACGCCGATGATCGAGAACCTTGGACTGAGCGGCTTCGCGATGGTGGGCGCGGATGTGGGCGGATTCGCCGGAACGCCGCAGCCGGATCTGCTGACCAAGTGGCTGGAGATTGCGGCCTTCCAACCCATCGATCGCGACCACACCGCCAAAGGCACCGCGTATCAGGAGCCGTGGGTGAGCGGCGTGGCGCAGGAGAACATCCGCCGCCGTTATATCGAGGAGCGCTACCGGCTGATGCCGTATCTCTACACCACGACCGAAGAGATGAGCCGCACCGGTGTGCCGATTGTGCGACCGATCTTCGTGGACTTCCCCGACGCGACTCCGGACAAGCATCCGATGGACCTGGATGCGGAGAGCGAGTTCATGTTCGGCCCGGACATTCTGGTGGCGCCTCCACCGTATCCGGATGAGTTGGACGACTACTTTGTGCAACTGCCGCCGCTCACCTGGTACGACTATTGGACTGGCGAGAAGCTGCCACCGCTGCCGAAGATGAGCAGCCGCGATCTGGAGCAGCCCGCGGCGAAGGAAGAGATGGCGCGGCTGATGGAGCGGCTACGCGTGACGCCAAGCGTGGACGTGTTGCCGGTGTATGTGCGCGAAGGGGCGATCCTGCCGGTTGCGCCGCTGACGCAGAGCACGAAGGAGACGCCGCAGGGCGCACTGACGCTGCGCGTGTATTTAACTCAAACCGGACCGAATGAGACAGGCGCGCAGCCCTGCGCGGGCTCTGTCTATCAGGACGATGGAATCACGCTTGACTACAAGAAGGGTGAGTTCCTGCGCGAGCAGTTCTCCTGCACAGTGAGCGGCGACACAGTGACGGTGAAGGCCTCACCGCGCGAAGGAAGCTTTGCGCCGTGGTGGCATGCCCTGCACATCGAAGTGTATGGCGGACCATCCACCAGGGCGGAAGGCGCTGACGGAACGCTGGCCACCTATAACGCGGAGCGCCACGCTATGCTCGCCACTGTTCCGGACAACGGCAAGGGCGCGGAAGTGACCTTGAAATACGAGTGAGCTACGCGGAAATACGCCGAGTGAGTGGGTGTCTGAATTGACGCAGCGCTCCATCCTGCTGGTGAGTGGTGCGCCTGCGAGCGGCAAGAGCACACTCGCGGGGGCGCTGGCCGAGATCTTCGGCTATCCGCTTATATCGAAAGACGCCATCAAGGAGTCTCTGTTCGATTCGCTCGGGACTTATCTCACTCGCGATCTCGATGCACCCGATCTCTCGCGCGTGCTGAGCCGTGCTGCGATGGAAATGCTGTGGTCGATTGCTCCCGGGTGCCCGCAGGTCATCCTGGAAGCCAACTTCCGTCCCAGCAGTGACCATGAACGCGCACACATCGCTGCGCTGCAGGGCCGGAAGCTGGAGGTCTACTGCCACTGCACGGGCCGGAGGAAGCATCCCGGCGTTTTCGAGAACGCGCGACAAAGGCGGGACATCATGCTGCGCACAGCATGAAGATCATCTCGACGGAGTTGCTGAAGGAGTTCGACCGGCCCGTCGGACTGTGCCCGGTCATCGACGTCGACACGGAACGACCAGTGAACCCACAGGAGGTTGCCAACCGCGTTCGACAGTATTGGCCTGATGTGCCGGGCATGTGATCGCGACTGTCTTTCTGACGCTGATCCTCACAGGCGTTAGTCAACTCAGAACGTCGGATGTCTCATATCCCTGCAGTTGGCGGTCGGCGAGGTTCAGATTCGATGGCTGGTAGTCGGCACGCTGATCGAGTCGCAACTGAACGCTGTTGGCTATGAAGGAGCGCGGCGGCACCGTCCGGTGTTTCGCGATGCCCCATGGTATGAGCTTCCACTCATCGTGGGCTTCCGCCCTGGCCTTCTGAGCATTCACCGGGAGATAGGATTCCAGCATTTCCGGCTTAAACGTGAGTCCGCAGCGCATGGCCTTGCGCATCATCCACGCCAGCGGAATGTCCGACAGATCACCCGGAGAATAGCTGCCTCCGACATCGCAGTGCACGCCGGAAAACCAGACCTGTTCCATCTGGGCGTCGTTGATGCGGTCCGATCCATCCGGATTGGTCCAGAGCGTGGGCTCAAACTGCCTGCGGCGCTCATCGATAGCGACAGCGTGAAATGCGTTCTGTACGCAGGGATGAAGCGCGGTATCGAGGAAGCCGTATTTCTGCTCGTCGAACATCTCGAAAAACAGCCCAGGTATACCGAGCGAGCCAACCGTGTCCCAAACACCGATCATGCGGACCGGCGCCTCCTGGATATCGTACTGCAGTTCGAGGGCCAGCTTGAGGGCTGCCCGTTTCTCGGGGTCGCGCTCGCGGTATGCGGCAAAGACGCGCTCTGCCGATTCATTGTCGAGATTCTTCGTCGGTATACCAAAGAGCGCAATCATCCCGCCGAGGCTCCGCACGGTGTAAGCGCCGCGGCTGAATCCGAAGAGATAGATCGGCGAGCCGGGAGTCCAGGCGTCGGTCAGGAATCGATAGCATTCCTGAATTTTTTGAAAGAGCCCCTCGCCCATGGCGCCACCGGCGAGGTGATCGATGGGCGTCCCGTTGGTGCCGACGCCGCTGTCATAGAAGGGTTCCTGCGTTTCATCGGCGGTGAGCGCGCAGAACATCTTGCGCACATTCGTATCGTTCGCGGCGACGTCCACCCCGTGCGGGGTGTTCCACGTGCCGTCAGCGCACAGAATCAGTCTTTTCGGCACCCTTACTCGCTTCCAAGATACAGAACAGGGATTGTGGGCCCGTATACCACTCGTGGAGAACTGTAATGCAGAGGGATGGCATCGCGGAAGCTCAATGTGAGCGCTTGCGCTGGAGCAAGTCGTTTGCGCGTGCCGCGCCCTCGTGAATGAGGATGCCCATCCTGGGGTGGGAAGGCTCCAGGTCGGGTGGAATGCCGATTCTGGCCAGTTCTTCCGTCGTGCTTGGCCCGATGGAGAGAACGACAGTTTTCCGTATTGCCTGCAGCAGACTGTTCTTCTCGCCCATCTGTTCCGCCACCTGCACCAGGTGCACAACCTGAACCGCCGTGAGGAAGATGAGGACGTCGACTGCACCCGCAACAATCGACCGGACGGCATTGCGCAGTGGTTCCAGATCCAACGGGAGCGCCCAGTGGTAGACGGGGACACGCGTGCATGCGACACCGCGCTCCGCCAGCGCGGCGAGAAGCTCCGGATTGGTGGCGCCGTATTCCTGCAGTGCAGCACGCATGCCACGTAGCTCCGGGCCGAAGGTGCTGTCCATCGCGGTAATTAATTCACGCCACGTACATGGCTCAGGCGCGATGACTGTTATAGGCACGTCGAGCTCACGCAGAGCAGCGTTCGGCTTGGGCCCGCGGCTCGCGATCTTGATGTTGCGCAGGGCTTCCACAAAACGCGCGCGATCGTACCGCGAGTCGACAATCTCGGTGAGACGACGAATGCCAACGCCGGTGAGGAAGATGGCGAGATCGAATTCACCCGCAAGGAGGCGCGCGGCGAAGTCGAGCGCTTCCTGATTCGATTCGAGCGGAATCTCACGCATCGCAGGCGCCACGATGGGTTCGCCGCCACTGGCGCGGATCAGCTTTGCGATCTCCGGCGCGCGACGGCTTTCCAACGCCAACACCCGCAGTCCGTCAAAGCCAGCCGTTGCCATGCCCCATTATGAGCCATGAACCGCGATGGGCGAATGGTCTACTTCGTTGCTTTCTTCTGATCGATGCCCCAGTGATAGACGAATTCGGCATAGCCATAATTGCTGCTGGAGCCGGCGGGATAGATGCGGCCAATCACGGTCTTTCCCCAGATGTGCGCGTAGTAAAAGTTGAGCCCGACGGACTTCGTCATCTGGTAATCGGTGCTGATGTCATAGACCGTTGCGAACGAACTTGCGCCATTGGAGGGCCGGCCGGTGTAGCCGAAGACCTTGTTATCGAAGGCGCCGCCGCCCTGGTACCAGAGGTCCTTGCCGGAGGTGAGCTGCAGCCATTGCAGATCGCTGCGGAGCACAAGTCTTCGAGTTGGTTTGTCGATGATCTGAATGAACTCATCCGTGTTGTTCATCAGGTTGTAGAAGAGGTCGCGTGCATAGACGCGCGGCGTGGGCAGCACCTGAAAAAATGTGTTGTGCGTGCCGTCTGTCGGGTTGCTGTCGCCACTGCCGCGGAACCATCCCGCTCGCACCCAGGGTGACCGCGGCGTCTTGCTGAACTGGTAGCCGCCTTCCACCGCCTCGGCGTTGGCGCTGTGATCGAGCTTTCCCCAGCTTCCGCTCTGGCCCGCTACCCAGAAGAGGAAGTCAAACTGGCCCGGGCCGGCCGGGACGGCCGCTGCGAGGTCTCCGCCATAGGTGCCGATGCGGATGTTCCGGTGATCAGCGCTGCGGGTGGCGAGAGCGCGATTGTCCGTCTTAGTGAGGCCGGTGCGTCCATCGTGATAGCCCATGCCGAAGGCGCGCCACAATACATGTCCGCCAAAGTCCGACTTGGTGAACGCCAGATACTGCGCGTCCACATTCAGCTCCGGATTGCCATTCATGTTGAAGACGCCTTGGTCAGCGCGGGCGGCGAAGGCGGTGATATCCCAGGAGCCCGAGCCGTAGTGGGCATCGAGGCCGTCAAAGCTGCGCTGCGCATTCGAGAAGGCGAAGTTTCCCAGAAGCCGGTTTGCGATGCGATTGGTCTGCACCCAGGCGACGGTTGGATTCTCCGGCTTGGTCTCCTGACCTTCCACGAACTCAACGCGGCCGATGCGAAGGCTCCTGTCCGTGCCATCGAAGTGATAGCGTGCGTAGCCTTGCTTGAAGAACGCGGCGGCCGGCTCGGTGTTGTTGCCGTTGGAGGCGTAGTACGTTCCGCCGAGGCCAAGCTGGCCCTGCGCGGTGACCGGGGAGACGGCATTGTCTGGAAGGCCGAGAACCGCCGGCTGCGCGATTTCGAGCGACCAGTCCCACTTGTGAATGCGTTGCGCGATGCTGATCCGCAACAAAGATTCCACATAGCCGTAAGTCTCGTTCTTTGGCGGGGCGGTGAACCAGTTCCACGCATCGACGCGGGTCCGGTCGTTCACCGTGATACTCACCGGAGAATTGCCGGACTGAGAATTGCTGGACTGGGCGTGGCCGATTGTCACCAGCGAGACGAAGAGAGCAAGCAGAATGGCGCGGTTCCTGGTGGACAATTCCTGTTTCTCCTTTGGGCAAAGCGAGAGGCCATCTTGGGTTGAGACACTGCGTCCGCGTGCTGCCCACGCAGTGGAATCCTGCCTGCTGAGAACCGGCGCGATCGGGCAGGTTTCTAACAGGCCGGTTCTGTCAGGCGTTGACGGTGCTCGTCTGGGCTTCGACATGCGCGGACGCGGCGTGAATCGGCACTGCCTCCGGCGTCTGTGCCCTGGAGCCGTTCCTGATCCACAACATAGGCAGCGCGACAAAGGCGACGGCGCCAATAAGGTTTCCGGCGGTGACGGGAATCTGGTTCCAGAGCCACCAGGTGCGGAACGAAATGGGTGCACCCATCATCATTCCGCTGGGGATTACGAACATGTTCACCACGGAGTGCTCGTAGCCCAGCGCGAAGAAGATGAAGATCGGCAGCCAGCAGGCGGCGATTTTGCCCAGGGTCGAGCGGGAGGTGAGCCCCATCACAACGCCCATGCACACCATCCAGTTGCAGAGCATGGCCTTGATGATGGAGAGGCCGATGCCGGTAGATCCAAGTTTCTGGTAACCGAGCGTCTTGGCCTGTGCCGCGGCTACGATCAAGGCCGCGGGCCCGGTGGCCGGCACATGATGAAACTGCGTCTGCACGACGGCGTACATCCACGCGTAGATGAGGCTGCCGATGAGATTGCCGGCGAAGACCAGGGTGAGGTTCCCGATGACGCGGCCGATGCTGACTTCGCGCGCGATAAGCGCTGCGGGCAACATGGCGAAGCTCCCTGTGACAAGCTCCAGACCAAGGATCACGATCATGGCAAAGCCCGTGGGAAAGAGGATCGCACCGACGATCGGCGGCAGCCCCTGCGCGTTTGCGGCGAAGGAGACGCTGGTGGCGAAGGCCAGGAGTGCGCCCGAGAGAAAACCCCTTACCAGCAACTGAGTTGCAGGCAGATGCGCTTTGGTGACGCCGTTGGTGAGAAATGCCTCGGCAACTTCGGAAGGCTTGATCCAATCCATGAGAAGTCCTCTCGCGCTGATGTATTCCAAACGGAGACACCTTGGCCCCATGGAGCACGGAGGTCTTGGGTGTCAGGGTGCTCAGCGGAGAGCAAAAAGGGTGATCGCAGTGATCGGATGGCTGGGCACGACCGGGTGCCCTTCACGTAACGTTAGACGCAGCGATATCACAGGTTGCCGCCACATTCAAGCGGTATTGATGTTGAACCGGCGAGGCGACCCGTCTAAGATGCAGATACAGTCCTGACCATCGGGCACATCGCCGTGCCGCGATTCGCACGTGTCAATGACTGCCGCAACGAGCGTTCGACGTCTCCGCTCCACGACGAGCCCCGCAAAACCTGACTTGGAATTGGCAGTGCTGCCGCAAAGGTCTTCGTGTATGCAGACCCAGGCACAACCGCTGCCATGCTTCCATGCGTTCGCCCGGAGGGAGTTTGCATCTATGACTGCGCGGCCCGTCGTCATTCCGATGGAGATCGAGAGCACCTTCAACGAAGAGCAGAAGGAATACCTTGCCGGCTTTATGCTCGCCGCTGCGCGGCGCGGCGATACGTTCTTCGCCGGTCACACCGCGGGTGGTTTGATCACGGCCGATCCTGGATCTGGCGCCGCCAATCTGGCCGCGCCCCCCGCGAAGACTTTCTTCGGCACCCCGCTCGAAGACCTGTGCAAGGAAGAGCGCATAAAGTACGAGGAAAACCCGCTCGACATCTGGGAGAAGCTGCTCGCGCATGCGCGTGACGATCGCTTCCCTGAGGGCGGCGACGTCTTCCGCTTCAAGTTTCACGGACTTTTCTACGTTGCTCCCACTCAGAACTCGTTCATGCTGCGGCTGCGCACGCCGGGCAGCATTCTGACCTCGCGGCAGATGCGTGGACTCGCGGAGATGGCGGAGGAGTGGGGCGGCGGCGAAGCGCACATCACCACGCGCAGCAATCTACAGATTCGGGAGCTGCAGCCGAAGAACATTGTGCGTGTGCTGATGAAGCTGCAGGAACTGGGCATGACGTCGCGCGGCTCCGGCGCGGACAACATTCGCAACATCACGGCGACGCCCACCAGCGGTCTGGACCCGCAGGAGATTCTGGACGTTGCTCCGCTGGCCCAGGCGCTGAATTTCTACATCTTGAATTCCCGCGATCTTTATGGCTTGCCGCGCAAGTTCAACGTTGCCTTCGACAGCGGCGGCTCCATCGGCGTGGTGGCGGATACGAACGACATCGCGTTGATCGCCACGCGCGTACCGGAGGGCCGATCCGTGCCGGAGGGCGCCTACCTTCGCGTGCAGCTTTGCGGCATCACCGGGCATCGCCAGTTCGCCAGCGACTGCGGCATCCTCATCACGCCGGAGCAAGCAGTAGCCGTAGCCGCCGCGATGATCCGCGTCTTCCATGACAACGGCGATCGGACCGACAGGAAGAAGGCGCGGCTCAAGTACCTCGTCGATCGCTGGGGCGTGGAGAGATTCCTGGAAGAGACGGAGAAGCGGCTTTCCTTTCCGCTGCTGCGCTTCCCTGTTGGCGAGTGCGAGCCGCGGCCTGCGACGGTGCAGCATGGGCATCTGGGTGTGCATGCGCAGCGCCAGGCAGGGCTTTCCTACATCGGCGTCGCTGTGCCTGTGGGCCGGCTTAGCGTTCCGCAGATGCGCGCGGTTGGCGCCGCCGCAGATGAGTACGGCAACGGAGAGATTCGCCTCACCGTCTGGCAGAACCTGATCCTTCCTGGCATCCCGAATGAAAAGGTAGCGGCAGTGCGGCTGGCACTGGCGAAAGCGGGACTCAGCGACTCGGCCGCTACCTTCTCTGCAGGCGCAGTCGCCTGCACAGGCAATACGGGCTGCCGCTACGCAGCGACGGAGACCAAGCACCACGCGCTCGAACTTTCCAGTTATCTGGATGCCCGCTTCGTGCTCGACCGTCCCCTCAATCTTCACGTTACCGGCTGCCCTCACTCCTGTGCGCAGCACTACATCGGCGACATTGGCCTCCTTGGCATCAAGGTGGGCGGCGAAGAGGGCTACCAGGTATCGGTGGGCGGTGGATCGGATGACCGCCAGGGGCTGGCTCGCGAGCTGATCCCGGCGATTCGATTTGCGGATCTGCCGCCAGTGATGGAGAAGCTGTTTCGCTCTTTCGAGCAGAGGCGGCAAGCGGGTGAGTCGTTCCTGGAATATTCGCGAAGGCACGAGATCGATGATCTGAAGATCCATGCCGGAATGAAGGAGGCTTCATCATGACGGCGGGACTGGTTCCCTACATCCCCGAGGATGCGCCGTTCACATCCGCGCAGCGTGCGTGGCTGAATGGATTTCTGGCTGGCCTATATTCTTACGCGCCGGCCGAGCAGACAGCGCAACCGGTGCGCGTTGCAATCCTATACGGCTCGCAGACTGGTACCGCGGAAGGACTTGCGCGCAAGCTGGCGAAAGAGCTGAAGGCCGCCGGCTTCGACGCCGTGCTCAATTCATTGGAAGGTTACATTCCCGCCACGCTCGCGACGGAATCTTACGCGATCTTTATCGTCTCCACCTACGGCGAGGGTGAGCCGCCGGACACCGTACAGCCTTTCTACCAATATCTCTGCCTTGCGCATCTGCCGCTGCTGGGCAATCTTTATTATGCGGTCTGCGCGCTCGGAGACAAGCAGTACGAGCAGTATTGCAAGTTTGGCCGCGACCTGGATGCGAAGCTTGAATCGCTGGGCGGCATGCGCATTCTCGACCGGGTCGATTGCGATGTGGAGCTGGATGCGCCATTTGGCGCATGGAAGCAAAGACTGGCGCCTCGGCTGCGCGAGGTTTCGCGACAGAACTCGGACATGCCGGTCGAGCCGGCGGGAGACGACATTGCGTCTGAGAGTATATCGCCACCCGCAAAGATGCTGGGGCCTATTGCCGTCCCCGGGCCCTCGCCCACCAAGGATAACCCCTACTTTTCCGCGCTGCTGGAAAAGCGCCTTCTGACGCATCCAGCCTCCAGCAAACGCACCATCCACCTAGAGTTCAACATCGCGGATTCGCCGCTCCACTACGAGGTGGGGGACGCATGTGGAGTCACACCGGAGAACTGCCCTGCCCTGGTGGATGAGGCTCTAAGCCTGCTTCCCTTCACCGGCCTGGAAACAGTAGAGCTCGGGCATGCAGGCACGTTTTCGCTGCGCGATGCGTTGCTGCATCAGCTGACCATCACGCGCGTGACCCGCACCATGATTTCGCGTTGCGCGGAGCTTGGTGACCTCGCTGCGCTGCGCACCTTGCTGCAGGCGGGAAACCAGGCTGCACTCGATGAGTATGCGCACGGACGCGATCTCGTCGACCTGCTGCGCGAGTATCCGGGCATCATTCAAACGCCTGCCGACCTGGTGAAAATGCTGCCCAAGCTGGCGCCGCGTCTGTATTCCATCTCCTCTAGTCCGGCGGCACACCCGGGCCAGGTTCACACTACAGTCTCAGTGGTTCGATACGATGCGCATCAGCGAGAACGCGGCGGCGTGTGCTCTACGCATCTTTCCGATCGGACCCAGCCCGGCGACCGCCTGCCGATCTACATCCAGCCCAACAAAAAATTTCGTCTACCCGCGGACGCTTCCGCTCCGGTCGTCATGGTTGGGCCGGGCACGGGCATTGCTCCCTTCCGTGCCTTTCTCCATGAACGCAGAGCAAGGGGCGCGAAAGGGCGCAACTGGCTCTTCTTCGGCGATCGCAACGCGGCGACGGACTACCTTTACCGCGAAGAGGTGGAGGCAATGCGGGACGACGGACACCTGACGCGGCTGGATACAGCGTTCTCGCGGGACCAGCAGGGCAAGCTGTACGTGCAGGACCTGATGCTGAAGCATGCTCCACAGCTCTGGGCTTGGCTGAACGACGGCGCCTACCTGTATGTATGTGGAGACGCCAGCCGCATGGCCAAGGATGTCGACCAGACACTCCGCCGCATCGCGAGGGAGCAGAGCGGCCATTCGAAGGAGGCGGCGGATGAATACGTCGAACGGCTGAAAGAAGAAAAGCGCTACCAGCGGGATATTTACTAGTTTTTGCGGAGACACGTGCTCTGGCTCCAACTGGCGCAGCGGCGAGGTTGTGATCGCTGAAGACCCGAGCCGGGGCCGAAACCTATCGCGGTCGGCGAAGGTCTCTGATACATCATCGTCCGGGCCCCTCCCCACTTCGTCCGATTCATCAAGTGAACCGTTCGGTGATCAACGGAGGAGTTGAAGAGCCGTCGCCCGCCGATTTGCAGCACGGAGTTGCTGAGATTGATGAGGGCATGGCTGGCGACGTTCATGACGGTATTTGCGCACCCATGCGTGAATGGACCCGGAGAAACGACAACTTCGCGGTTCGTCATGACGATGTGGCGTATTTCTTCGGCAGACCCCATTTAGATGAAACGCGAGCCTGCTGACTGAGATTGAAATAGATGTATAGTTCGAAGCGCCGCACGTGTGTGTGGGCAGGCATGATACTCCGTGCGCTCGCCGGGTGAAGATATGTTACGCCAAACGGCGCGATCTAAGTCTATATGTGCCTGACGAAGCGCTTCGGGGTCATAAAGAGCATTCATCACGAACGTTTCCGAACTATATGGACGGTTGATTCTTTCGGCTCACGAGACGCATTACGATGGAGGGAGATCTCGGCCTTCAATTCATCGGCAACACTCGCAGCTCCGGGTAGACATTTGGATCGATCAAGCAAGACAAGCGCAAACTCAATCCCGTCCGACTCCGAACTGGAGGAACGCGGCAGCACACCTCTGGGACATGTGCGCTGGACCATATGCGCCATGCTCTTCTTCGCGACCTCCATCAACTACATGGACCGACAGGTCATCGCGCTGCTCAAGCCCACGCTCGAGCACACCATCGGTCTGACGGAACTCAACTACGGCTATATCGTCGATGCCTTCCAGGCTGCATACGCGATTGGCCTGCTTGTCGCCGGCCGACTAGTGGACAAAATTGGCACACGCATTGGCTACATCCTCATCATGGGCGTCTGGAGCCTTGCCGCAATGGGGCACGCGCTAGCCAACACTGCCCTCGAGTTTGGGTTCGCGCGCTTTTTCCTGGGCATCGGAGAGTCCGGCAACTTTCCTGCAGCCATCAAGACGATCGCCGAATGGTTTCCGCAGCGTGAGCGCTCGCTGGCGACGGGCATCTTCAACTCTGGCGCAAATGTGGGGGCTATTCTCGCACCGCTCATCGTGCCCTGGGTAACTATCCACTTCGGATGGCGCGCAGCATTCTTCACTACTGGCTTCTTCAGCGCGCTCTGGATTCTCTGGTGGTGGAAGAACTACCGCAAGCCCACAGATCACCCCACGCTCACCGGCTCAGAGTTGCGTCACATCTACAAAGAAGCCGCGACCACGATGGAACCATCTACGCCCTGGATTCGCCTGCTCGGCTATCGTCAGACCTGGGCTTTCTCGGTCGCGAAGTTTCTCACCGACCCTATCTGGTGGTTTTATTTGTTCTGGCTGCCGTCTTATTTCAGCGCGCGGTTTCACCTCAATCTTTCCCATCTCGGCCTGCCGCTTATCGTTATCTACAACATGTCCGCCATTGGCAGCATCGGCGGAGGGTGGCTGCCCGCGCCCTTTCGCAAGCTGGGATTTTCCGCAGCGGCAGCGCGTCTCGCCGCAATGCTCTTTTGCGCGTGCCTTGTCGTCCCCGTCTTCACTATCGGGCATTTACATTCCGAGTGGGCTGCAATCGGATTGTTGGGCGTGGCTGCCGGAGCTCATCAGGGATGGTCGGCCAATCTCTTCACGACGGTATCGGACATGTTTCCCCGCACTGCCGTAGGCTCGGTGACGGGCATCGGAAGCATGGCCGGGGCGGTGGGCGGTTTCCTGATCGCCTTTTATGCAGGACATATTCTTCAGCGAACACACAGCTACAGCAGCCTTTTCGTGCTGGCATCCAGCGTCTATCTCCTCGCCTTGGCGCTCGTGATTCTACTTGCGCCAAAATTGCGGAGAGTTGAGTTTTCCGGATAAGTCTGACTATCAGGCCGAGTGGAATAGGGAACAGGCTTTGTGCCGCAACCAGCGTTGCCTCTTGCATCGCTCCAGCACGATCCTTTTGAAATCACCGCATGTGGCTTGGCGGCAAAGGGGATTGAGGGCGCTCTCCGAGCAGTCAACCCAAGTATCGATGGAAGGACCACAACTGAAGGGGATACAAATGATGCTGCGCCGTCCCGACAGTCATTCCAATATCCAAAACCAGAAGTGCCCACAATGCTATGTGCATAAGCGATACGCCTTGCCGTGCCAAATCTGGTTCCGTGGTATAGAACTCTGAATAGCCCAGTGCGCAATTTCGAGAAAACCCGAACGGAATTCCAGGAGATACTCGCCAAGCCCATTCGCGAACTCGGGCTCAAACTCGAGGGTTCTCCGCTCGAACGATTCGTTCAGCAGCTTTATCGCGAACTGGAAGCCAAGGGCATCCACAAGTTCCGTCCGCTTTGTTATCTCACCGATGAATGGGGATGTCCCTCGGGCGAGCCCGTCATCGGCATTCCGTTCTATCTGGCCAACCCGGACCTGGCACAGCTTGAGCGCGATATGAACGACCTGGAAGACGCTCGCGAGATCATGATGTACATGCGTCATGAGGCCGGACACGCATTCAACTACGCGTACCAGCTCTACAAGTCGGCTGAGTGGCGCGATCTCTTCGGTCCGTTTCGCCGCGCATATCGCGATAATTACCGTCCCATACCGTTCTCGCGGAAGTTTGTTCGCCACATGGCCGGGTGGTACGCGCAGAAGCATCCGGATGAAGATTTTGCAGAAACGTTTGCGGTCTGGCTCACGCCTCGCTCGCAATGGCGAAAGCGCTACGAAGGTTGGGGCGCGCTGGCGAAGCTGCAATACGTCGATCGCATGGCGCGAAAAGTCGGAGATGTCGAACCCATCCGGCGTCGCGGCCGCACCGACATCACCGTCGATGAGATGGAATCGACGGTCGGCGAGTTCTATCGTCTCAGCCTGCCGGAGGAGATTCCGGTGCAGGAACTCGCGCTGGATACCGACCTGGCGGACATCTTCAATATCTCCCGCAAGCGACGTAAGGGCGTGCGACCCGCCCAGGAGATGTTGCGTCAGCATCGCAAGCCCATTGTCGACAAGGTCGCGTATTGGAGCGGCGTGCAACGTCCGATCGTCAAGCGACTCGTGGAAGCCATCTGCAAGCGTGTTGAGGACCTGGGTCTGCGCGTGGACGTTCGACGCGAGTCCGAGTACCTTACGGAGTTCACGGTGTACACCACCGCACTCTCAATGAATTACCTGGTCCGTGGGAAGTTCATTCATCCCTGAGGCGTGCCGGCAGCTGCCGTCACTCCGATTGGAGGCCGCATGACTGGAACGAAGTTGAAAGTCACCGTGCTGTACGACTTGTGGGAAGAAGAACCTGCTGAAGTGCAGGAAGAAGTTCCTGCACCGCGCAAGCGCAAGGGGCAAAAGAAACGCAAGAAGAAGCCGGTAAAGCACGACCGCGAAGAGATCTTCGAAGCCTTGGAGAAGCTCGGTCATGAGCCGTCGTATTACGTTCTCGACGGCCGCCCGCAATCACTGCTCGGACTCGCCAAATGTGGCGCCGATCTTATTTTCAACCTCACGGAATCCTATGCGGGCGATGACACCAAGGAGATGCACGTCACTGCGTTCCTGGATATGCTCGATATCCCTTACACCGGCGCGGGACCGCACGCGAACATTCTTGCGCAGGACAAATCGATCGCCAAGAAGATGTTCGCTTTTTACGGGATTCAGTCGCCCTACTTCGCGACCGCCTATCGCGGCACCATCGACCACGCACATGACATCGCGTTCCCGCTCATCGTGAAACCCACCTCCGAAGATGGATCCATCGGCATCGATGCCGCTGCCGTAGTTACCAGCGTGAAGGAGTTGATGGAGCGCGTCTCCTATATACAGACGGAATTCGATTCTCCCGCGTTGATCGAGGAGTACATCGAAGGACGCGAGATCTACGCCGCCATCCTCGGCAGTTACGAGAACGCACATGCACTTCCGCTGGTGGAACTTGATCTTTCGAAGCTTCCGAAGGGCATGCCCAGGATCGCCAGCCAGGATGTGAAATTCGAGAAAGACACGGAAGCCTATAAGCTGACGAAATCGGCGATCGCCGAAGACCTCGATGAAGAAACCGTAACCAAGCTCACCGAGATCGCGATCAAGGCCTATCGCGCCGTCAAGCTTCGCGATTATGGCCGCATTGACATGCGCGTATCGAGCAAGGGCGAGGTTTATGTCATCGAAGCGAATCCGAACCCATGGCTCTCCAGCGGACAGGAGTTTGCCATGGCCGCGAAGAAATCCGGCCTCTCCTATACCCAAATGATCGGGGAGATCGTGGACCTTGCGATGGCTCGGCACGCGTGAAAGTTGGTAAGAAGGTCATCAGAGTATCGGCGAGCGTCTACTCGTGAACATGCAGTTGGTTCGCCTAGGATGGAGGAGAATTGGCGCAGGTCTGAGATCCTGCCGGTCCTTTGACCGAAGGCTCGACGGCCCCATCGCTTCTGGATACGGACTCACCTCAATAGCGCACTGGCTCAATTCCCTGTCAGGGTATTGCAATGCGAGTTTGGGCTCCTGCTAAATCCCCGCTCGGGTGCAATCGTAAACGTGCCATTGCTATTCCCGAGCATCACGTCATATGTCGGATCGTCATCGTCACCATAAACAACGACAAGATCGGGAATGCCATCGTCATTGAAGTCTGCAGTCGTAATCTGCGGCGCGGTGCCTCGCATGCGTAGAGGGAACGACCATGTTTGGTCAAAGGAGCCATGAGCTGATCCGAAGTAAACGGTGACGGTGCTGGCCCGCCAGTCGGACACAGCAATATCTGCAATGCCATCCTTATTAAAATCAGCCACTGCAATTGATGCAACGGACTGCAGGTGAGCAATCTCCCGGCCTGGAGCAACGCGCCCGGTTCCGTCGATTAGAAACAGCATCACCGTGCCATCTTCGTTACCAATCAGAAGATCCGGAATGCCATCGCCATTGAAGTCATCCGCAACCAGGGCTCGGGGCTTGCGCTCTGACACCGGCATGGATGCTGTTTCGAGGAACCTGCCGTCCGACCGGCCCAGCCGAACGGTCAGCCTGCCGTTTGTAGCGAGACTCGCAACGTCTGGGATACCGTCGCGGTTGAAATCTGCTGTAGCTATCAGCGGCGCTTCTTTCTGCTCCTCATCTGTTTGGGCGTAGAGGTGCGCCGCGGACAGCGAGCTCCCCGCAAGCAGCACCACCATCAAACCGACCCTGGAAGCAAAACGAGGCATCCGGCTCCTTCTATTTGCGCCGAGCAGGCGTCATCCTGATTGCGGCATCGGGGAGTGCCCATGCAAAGAGAACTCCGCCACTGCTGGTCAATATGTACTGACGGCCATCCAATTCATAGGTGATGGGTGAGCTGGCCATTCCTACGCCGGTACCGGCATGCCACAGGGTCTTGCCGTTTCTTGTATCCAGCGCCATGACGTTTCCGTATGCATCGCCGGTGAATGTCAGACCGGAGTCAGTTGTCAGCACGCCAGCCCCGGAACCATCTTCACCCAGATCGTGGGTCCAGCGCAGCTTGCCCGTCTGGTAATCGATCGCCTCCAGGAGGCCCTTGCCCCACAATCCATAATCTGCACCTGCCCAGCCATAGGCGCCATCGGCTGGCTTCGTGAAATAGAGGCTGTAACTCGGATGCGCATTCACCAGAAAAAGCCCCGTCTTCGGATCAAAGCTAGGCGAACGGAAGTTCGTAAGACCACCTTCATCCGGCGCAATCAGACGTCCATCGGGCGCCGGCTCCTTCGCTGGGTTCGGGATCGGATGGCCATCCTTGTCCACACCGAGGGTCCAGTTCACGGGGCCGAATGGCACAGTCAGTAAACTCTTGCCATTGGTGCGATCCAATACAAAAAAGTAGCCATTACGCGAGGCCTGCATGAGCATCTTATGCGGACGGCCATGAAAATATCCATCTACAAGGACAGGCACTTCCACTGCGTCCCAATCATGGGTATCGTGCGGCGAAGCTGAGAAACCCCAAGCAAGCTTTCCTGTATCTGGATTTATGGCCACAATGCTGCAGGTGTAGAGGTTCTCTCCTGGACGGGTTTTTCCATTGAGCACAGGCGTCGGATTGCCGGTTCCCCAATAAATCAGGTTCAACTCCTTATCATAGGTGCCGGTAATCCATGTCATGCCACCGGTCGTGGCATTCAAAGTTCCGGCGGGCGGCGTGCTTTCCCATTGCCATTGCGCCTTGCCCTTCACAGGGTCGACCGCGCGAAGATAGCCGGGAAGATTATCGAGGTCGCCGGAGACACCAACGATCACATGATTCCCCACCACGAGTGGAGCCATCGTCGTCCAGTAGCCCTTGTTGACGTCTGCCACGACCACATCCCACCGAACGCTTCCATCTCTGGCATCCAGCGAGACGAGATGGCCATTGGGCGTAAGGAAGTAGAGCCACTCCTTATACATGGCGACGCCACGCTGCCCGATATGCTCTCCATCCTCCGTCGGCTTATTGTAGTGCCAAAGCATGTGTCCGGAACGCGCGTCCACAGCCCAGATATTGTCCGGAACCGTGAAATAAAGAATGCCGTCAACCAGCAGAGGCGTGGATTTGATCTCGGCATTCTGATTGGTCTGGAACGCCCATGAAAGCGTGAGATATCCGACATTCTGCCTTGTAATCTGCGTGAGCGCACTATGTCGCCTGCCGGAATAATCACCATGATACGTAGGCCAGCTATCCGGAACAGGATGCTCAATGTCAGCAGGATTCAGCGACTGCGCAATCCCAGGATGAAGCAATCCAGCAAGAGTCGCGGCGACCAAAACCAGGGCGTGTTTCCAGAACTTCATAAGAATCAGTCTCATTAGCGAAGGGTTTGTATGTATGCCATCAGGTTGTGAATATCGTCGTCCGTATATTTGCTGAATAGATCGACATGGGCATCCACCGGGGAGTCCACGGTGAAGCGAATCCGCCTGACTGGCCACGAGTGATACACGCGGCTACTATCACGCAACCCGATCGTAAATTCATCGCGGTAGGCGAGTAAGCCGGTAATTTGCTGACCGGTTGGAAGAGTAACGGTCACATGGCTCTTTGCGTCGTCCGGATACAGCATTCGCTCTTCCAGCTTCAAGCCCTGGAAGCGTGAAGCGATACCTGCAAGGTCACCTGTCGGCGAATGGCACTTTGCACATCCACCGGCTCCATTGAAGTACGCTTTGCCCGTCGCAACATCTCCCGTCTGCAGATCTCTGACATCAACCCCGCGCCGCCCTCCTGGACGGGAAGAACCCGACTCATGATGAATAAACGCGGCAAGGCTGCGCATCTCCTCATTGGATAAACGAAAAGCCGGCATCTTTGTGCCCGGGCGTCCATTTCGGATCACATCCGAGATCTGACTCCCGTTCACATCCGCAAGCACGAGCTTAGAACGGGTCAGATCAGGGCCAGTTTCTCCACCCGCAGCATCGCGCCCATGGCAAAATGCGCAGTTGCGCTGGAAGAGATGCCGCCCAACCTCAGCAAGGCTGGCAGAAGCATTTGACTCGCCTGCGGAAGACTCGCTGGCCGTGATAAATCGCAAGAGGGCCGCCATCTCCTGTTGCGATAGCTTCGGAAATGCCGGCATGCGCCCTTTTCCTGTACGGACCAGGCTCTCGATCTGTAGCGGCGTCAACTGACGGGTCAAATCCAGAAGTGGCGGGAACCCAGGAAAATTCCCTTCCCTCTGATCACCATGGCAAATGGAGCAGTGCTGGGCGTAGGATGCAGCTCCTGCCTGGTTCTGCGACGCCTGAGCATGAACGCGAATCGAAGCCGGAAGAGTCACAACGACGGCTACGAAAAAGGTAAAGGCATGTATTCGCTTCATCATTCCCCACAACGACTCTGTCCTTCTACACACCTATCCCGAATAACGAATAAGCTGCATAAATCCATAATCCATGTGTAACTGCTGGTGGCAATGCCAGAGCGTATCGCCCGGATTGTCCGCCGTGAAATCGACTTCGACCGTATCCAGCGGCATCACATTGATCACATCCTTCTTCAGTCCGCTTATCTGCTTCTCGCCGATACGGGTAACTTCAAACGTATGCCGATGCAGATGAATGGGATGCTGATCTCCGCTGCCATTGCGCAAGACAAGCCGGTAGCGTTTGCCCCGTTGAACCATAAGCGGATCGATCTTCGGCCAGGACTTATTATTGATGGTCCAGGTATCGAACTTCGATGTACCTGTCGGACCGATATCTCGGAAAGTGAGTGTAAATGTTTCGTCCGGCTTCGTGGCCGCGGCCGCATCGGCAAATTGCGTGTAATCCCATTCGGTGGAAACGGGTGCATTCCAGACAGGGGCTCCCTTCTTCCCCGCGTATTCCACCACGATCCCTAGGCCCATTCGACGTTCTTTTTCGAGTACTGAGCCAAGAACCCATACGCCGGGAGAGTTCATCTTCACGATGGCGTCCACGCGTTCTGCGACTGCAAGTGAAATAGTCTCCACGGACCGCGGGTTCGGAACCGGGTTGCCATCCATCGCGATGATCTGGAAGGTGTGACCCGGCAGCGCGAGAACTACATTTTCCGTTGCGCTGGCATTGAGCAGGCGCATCAGCACCCGCTGTCCCTTTTTCACGCGTACCGGCTCGCCCGCTCCCAACATATGCGCATTGATCGTTGCGTACTTGTAACCGACGTCCGACCCGCTTGTCAGGGGCATATTGGATGATTGCTCACGCATCGTTTCCACCATTGGGACAAAGGATGGCTCCCAATGATGGATCGCCAGGTTGATTTCCTGGTCATACTTTTCGGGCTTGTCGTGTCCTTCAATCAACAAAAAGCCGAATTGACCGGTATAAGTGCTGACTGAAAGATCGCCATACGAAGAAGCATGGGTGTGATACCAGCGAGTCCCGGCCGGATTGGGAGTAAACGAATAGCGATGCGTTGCGCCCGCCGGAATCATCGGCGAGCCTTCTTCCATAGCGCCGTCGTTGAGCGAATCGATCGCGAGCCCGTGCCAATGGACGATATCGCCGTTGGCGCCTGCGTTCGTGACATCAATGGAAACCGGAACACCCTGACGCATCCGGAGCAGTGGGCCTGGGACCTGCCCGTTGTACGCCACCGTTTTGATAGAGACACCAGGCCCAATGTCGAGCGTGCATGGCTCAATGCGCAAGGTGTAATCAGGCTTCTGCGCTCGACTACCCGAGGCTCCGAGCATACGAGGCACCAGCGCATGCAATGAACTGCCAGCAACCAGGCTTCCTGTCGCTGAAAGAAAGCTTCTACGATTCATGAAATATTTGCCGTCCTCATTTCATCACATTTCCAGAGCCGGCACGGCATCCTCGCCAATGTGTCCTGTTCGATCATTGACAAGGTATGCGCCGTTACACCCACCACGCTGCGATGGGCTTCTGCTTCAGAATGACCTCGCTCAGAAAGTGCGCCGCGCGAGCCAGTCCCTCCTCCGGGGAGAGGAGACTATCCTCGTGCTCAATCGAAAGCGCACCGTCGTAGCCATACATGCGCAGCGTGGAAACGAACTCCTTCCACCACTCCGCGCCGTGTCCATAGCCACAGGTGCGGAAGATCCATCCCCGATTGCGCTCATCTGTATACGGCTTGGTATCCAGGACTCCTGTCAGGGAAAGATTTGCCGAATACATCTGCGTGTCCTTCGCATGAACATGGAAGATGGCCTCCCCAAGCAGGCGCACTGCGGCAATGGGATCAATGCCCTGCCAGAACATGTGGCTCGGGTCATAATTGCAGCCAATCGACGGGCCCGCAATCGTACGCAACTGAAGGAGGGTTTCCGGGCTGTAGACCACAAACCCAGGGTGCATCTCAATGGCGATCTTCACGCCGTGATCGGCGGCGAACTTTGCATGGTGCGTCCAATAGGGAGCGACCACCTCGTCCCACTGCCATCGCAGCAGGTCCAGATACTCCGGCGGCCATGGACAGGTCACCCAATTCGGCGACTGTGCCGCATGGGAATCACCGGGGCACCCTGAGAAATCGACAACGGTGGAAACACCCAGCTTTTCCGCCAGCAGAATGGTTTTCCGGCTGACCTCCCGTGCTTTTTCCGCCAGCGTCTGCTGTGGGTGTAACGCGTTGCCATGGCAACTGAGCGCACTGATGGATATGCCATGGTCCTTTAGCTTCCGCTGGAATTCTTTGAGCGCGGAGGCATCCTCCAGCATCGACAGCTTGCAGTGAGCATCACCTGCATAGTTCCCAGTCCCCAGCTCCACTGTATCGATCTGAAGTGACTTCAATGTCGCCAATGCATCTTCCAGGGGAAGATGCGATAGCAACGCCGTAAACACTCCGAGCCTCATTCGTTCTCCTTAGTTATTGCTGTACCTGTTCCCATCGTCCGCCTGCCGCATGGCTTCGCAACATGGCCTCCACGAGACAAGTCGAACGATAGCCATCCTCAAACGTCGGTAACGGCGCGGGCTTTGCTTCCGGATGCCCATCCTCCCGTATCCATTGATAGGCATCGTGCAGCAGATTGCGGAATGCGTCCGCCCATGACTCCTGGTGCCCTCCAGGCAGCTGAACATACGGAAGCACGTCCCGATGCACCAGCGAGGGGTCTTTCGCCAGATTCAGATTGGGTTGGTTGTGCCGCCCAATCCACAGCTCGTTTTGCTGCTCCTGCCGCCACTTGAGCGAAAGCGCTCTGCCGTTGACTTCAAGCTCAAGATCGTTTTTATGGCCAGGCAGCACCTGGCCGACAGAAAAACAGCCTCTTGCGCCGTTATCAAAACGGAGCAGCACACTCGCCAGATCTTCCGCGCCTACCTGCATGGGCTGCCGGTCGCCGCCGCTCGTGGCCGCAAACGCCTCCGCCGATGCCCCTGAGGAATAGCGCACCGGAATGACCGTCGCCAGGTCGGCCAGCACCGAAACGATCTTCGCTCCGCTAATATGCTCAGCAAGATCACACCAATGGGAACCAATGTCGCCCAACGCAGATGTGACTCCGCCTTTGGCAGGATCAGAACGCCACGAATAGACGTTCGGATCGCTCATCCAATCCTGCAGATAATAGCCGTGTACGAAGGTCAAGGGGCCTGTTTCCCCACGCGCTACCATCCCGCGTGCCTGCTGCACCAGCGGGTTGCCGCGGTAGTTGAAGGTGACAACGTGCGCGACCTTGGCGGCAACCGCTGCATCGCGTAATTTGCGGCCCTCCTCAGCATTCAAGGCAAGCGGCTTATCGGAGATGACGTGCTTACCGGCCTGGAGAGCTGCCAGCGTAACAGGCAAATGTAGGTGGTTCGGCGTCGTATTGTGAATCACCTGGATATCAGGATCCGCCATCAGCGCCTTGTAATCGCCATACGCGCGATCCACCTTATACTCGCGCGCTTTTTTCTCCGCCGACTGCTGCGACGACCCGGCAATCGCCACCACATCCACATCTCCAAGCCGTCGAACCGCGTCGATATGGTGTCCTGCAACAAAGCCCGGACCCACTAGTCCCATTCCGATCTTCTTCATGCCTGCCGAATCACTCCCTCGTCACAAAGCTCAATGTGCCACGCGCGGATGTGGCGCCGTGCCACCTTCTGTCATGCCAAGCACCCATCGGATCGCCTCAAAATACATCTTGCGAACGTCCGGGTCCTGCCACGCCTCTTCTGTATGACCGAGGGTGGAATAAAAAACACGTCCCTTGCCATACATCTTGCTCCATGCCACGGCAAAATCGTGATCGGTGCGATGAATGCGTGGATTGTTTGCGTAATCCAGCTTGGTTGGATCAAGGCTCAGGAGCACATGCACGTTGTCGCGCGACCAATCCTTCGGCTGGTAGATCTCGTCGTATTTGGTGAATTCCTTCGGGAAATGGCGGACCGCAGGAAAGTCAGGGTCCTCATTCACGATCGGTGCCTGAAACGTCATCCACGGATGCTGATCGAACCATCCGCCAATCATCTCGCCATATTCCGGCCAGGTGTAGTTTGTGTCCAGAGCAGCGTGAATCCCCACAAATCCCTTACCGTCCTCCCTGATGGCGGAGAGCATATCCTTCTTCTGGGCTGCATCCATGTCCAGCTCGCCGGTTGTACTGGCAAAGACAATCGCATCGAAATACGTCAGGTTCTTCGCGTTGCGACCGAGGTCCTTTTTCGTCAGCAACTCTGTATCGGTACGGATCTCCGTGTCCCATAGGCCGCTTTCCTTGCCCATTGTGTACACAGCATCCATAGCAGCCGAGATGGAGTCATGCTCAAACCCCTTCGTTTCGCCAATCACGAGAACATGCTTGAGATGCACCGGCTTAGCGCTCGGCGGTGCAGGCTGCGCATTGGCCACACTGAGCGCTCCGAGCATCGGCGCAACCAGGAAAGAACAAACATATTTCCAGCAAAGACGCATGAATCGCCCCTCTAGAACAAGCTTTGTCTGATTGGCAACAAGAATAACCTCTGGCATGCGCCCTGAAAAGGGAGCGCTGCGCTTACCTTCCTCGGCGCACTGCTCACACACTGCCTACAGTTTCACCCTGCTCAAAGCAGCTACACGTCACAAATGTCCACGGCCTGCCGCAATGAAGTTAGAGGATCGCTTTTCGGCCCGAATTCGTGCGCGACGTACCCGGGATAATTGAGATCTACCAATGCTTCCATCAATGCCGGATAATGAATCTCCTGCGTCCCATCGATTTCATGCCGTCCAGGAACGCCTCCCGTGTGGAAGTGGCCAAGGACGTCGATATTTTCACGGATGGTTGCAATCAGATCTCCTTCCATAATCTGCATGTGGTAGATGTCATAGAGCAGCTTCACGCGCGGCGAGTTCACTTCGCGAGCGACACGAGCACCCCAGGCAGTGTGGTCACACATGTAGTCCTTGTGGTCGCGCTTGCTGTTCAGTAGCTCAAGACAGATATTGACCCCGTGATCTTCTGCAATCTTCTTCAGACGATTCAGTCCCAGGATCGTATTGCGAGCGCCCTCGTCATCCGACATGCCTCGGCGGTTTCCAGAGAAGGTGATGACGTTCGGCACGCCCGCCTTTGCAGCAATCGGGATGTTCTTGCGGAATGCCTCTTCAATGGCGGCATGATGCTCGGTACGGTTCAGCGCATCCGGAATCGTCCCGCCTCCGGCATACCCCATTGTGCAGATGAGGCCGTAGCGCCGCGGAATGTCGAACTCTGCTACTTCCAGCAGGTCGACACCCTCAAGCCCCATCTGTGCGGCAGCCGCACAGAGCTGGTCCAGCGGAATCTGCTTATAACACCATCGGGAAACAGACTGCCGGATACGTTTCTTGCGCGGGACAGATGATGTGGCTCCACCCGTCTGAGGAAGAATGGCCGCAGCAAGGCCAGCTTTCATGAAAGTGCGCCTGTTCGATTTCATAGTGGCAATAATATTGTGCCCCTTCCCTTCTGTTTGGCGATCTCGCCATGATATTGGCCAAGTATCATCTCCTACTGGAGTCCAGCGGGTGTCGATATCATTTGCAGGGTACTCGAATTGGACGACGCATGGCTGCTGGTTCCACGATTGGGTCGGCGTGCAGTGACTCCACACCCACCACGAGAACAAAAGGAAGGCGCACTGTGACCAGTTCATTTCGACCTTTTCCAGGTGCGCCCTCTCCCACACTTGCATATTCCTTCTCGACTGATCGCAGATTCGCATGTAATTGCCCTTAGTCACTTGGCCCGTCACTGCGTGACCGATCGCGTTCCAGATTGGGCTCCAGGCGTCATAGTTTGTCTTTACCCATCCCAATCTGCTGTGGCCCCCTGATCGCTGCCATAGAGGAAGCGATCGGGATACCTGCGGATGAGATCGGCTGTCATTTTCAAGTGCCCGGGCGTATCGAGGAAGTAAGGCGCGATAACTGGTCCCCATGAGAAATCAATGCCCTTCCGCTCAAGCGATCTTTAACGGCGCCAGGTTGTATGGCGTATCATGATCGCAGTGGACGATAGCGACCGCGCCCATCTCGCCGATTACCTCAAAGATCGAAACGAGTGATGAGCTATAAAGACTCGGCGGACCGCCGGCGATCTTCTCGGAGATCTCTTGCTTCTTGAAGTAGATCCCACCGAAGCCGCTCCAGACCCGCGGGTATAAGTGGACCATCTTCTTGATGTACTCTCCTGCGCGAGCGTCCTTCAGATTGAAAGCACTCATCAGCGGATCAACTCGCGTCCGATCCCGCTCCGGTAGCGCGAGGAACTTGTGTGCGACCAGCACATCCTGAAGGGCGTCGTAGTACAACGACTACCCATCGGTTTGTGTGTAATAGGTCGGTGCAAAGTCACGATCGATGAGTGGGTCCGTGGGCAACCGTGGCCGCCAGACCCATGGCCGTAGTACGAGCACGATCATTCCTTGAGGGCGGAACCTTGCTTCTGCTCATGGTGCGGCATCGCGATCTCCATCAGGACAAAATGCACTTCAACGCGACGGGCTCCACCCTAATGGGCGATCAGGCTGCAGCGTCTATACGCATGCGGCCCACAGAATGATCATACTGGCGAGAGGAAATCGAGGCGTTGTGGTTTCCTGCCTGTTGACTTCCTGCATGCCTTATATTCCGCCAAATTTCCCCTGCGATGCGCGGCGTACCCACTCGTAACCCTTCTGTTGCAGGAGTGAATCGACCATTCGCGCAATCTGCTCGCCTTCCTCTTCGGTGCTGGCTGCGTTTCCACGGAGGTCGATCAGAGTTAGCCAGAGATCGGCCGGCCTAAAACAGATTTGCCCGCATCCGAACACCTGAAGGCTCGTGTTCGTTCCATCTTGGCGGGATCAAAGAGATCCTCGGGGTGGTTGCTTGCCTTACGAATTGCTTGCGGGGTAACTTTTCTTGTTGGTTTTCTCGACGTCGCGCCATCTCTGGCAGTTCTCCTCTCCTACACACACGAACAGATGTCAAGACCATTGACATCAATGACGGCTCCTTCCCGCTCAGAAGCAGAAACCAGAGTTCGACCAATAGGCAGACTACGAATCTCCCGTCAATCTGCTCCGCAGAGTGGTGAGGCGATCGTGGCAAGCGGGAACCGGGCCGAAGCTCCTCAACCTGCGATGAATCCTTCAGTAAACCTTGATCGCCTGGGGTCAGCTTCGACGCAAAACGGCGCATGGCCGCAACTCCGTCGTCGATCTTCGGTCGCCACCTGCAATTCATCAGCACCCGACAACACTACAAAGCAGCAGTCAATAGTTTTCTCAGACACGGACGCTTCAGGCCAAGTCGGCAAATCTGGAGATCACGACAGGGCGCAGGTCCTCCAGCAATCCATCACTGCGGCGGCTGGCATGTACCGGCGATTGGGGACAGTCGATCGTCACTGATGCCTTCCCCAATTATGCAAGACTACAATTCGAGTGAAGGCTGCGAAGCCTACCATTTCACAACACCAACTGTAGAGTCATAGATCTCCACCCTGCCCAGAGCCACTTCTTTTAGAGAAAAGTAAATGACGAAGGCCGCACGCCTGATAGGCACCGTGGCCTTTTTTTTGAGCGGAGTGTTGCTCCAAACCCGGGCAGGTTCAATTCCTTTCCATCTGCATTTGATTCACCTTGTACTCTTCCTCGACACGCACCAGATACTCGTCCACGATCTCGTCAAGGCGACGGATGCGCTGCTGGCGAACCTCTTTGAGGTTGTGGAAGCGGCCTCCAACTCGCGTCTGCGCTGTTGCTCAGCGTTCTTCGCGACCGTCTTTGAAGATGACTTCGCGGATTCGCGGATTGGCTGACCCGCAAAGTAGAACTTGTACCACCGAGCTCCACCCCTCTTGAAAAGAGCCATGCCGATTCCCTTTTCCAGTCTCCCTTTCGCGCACACCGCAGGATTCGGGCCTGGACGGAGATTGAAGCAGGAGGGGAATTCGGTCAAATTCCGTGGCTATTATCGGAACAGCGTGGTTATCGAGCCGTGGCGATGCTCGTCAACGACAACGGGAACTGAGCACGGTTGATATCGGTACGGCACCCGCTTTTGAAAGGGTGTGGGCACAAAATGGGCACTGCTCTAAGTTATTGATTTTATTTGGCTCCTCAGGTAGGACTCGAACCTACAACCCTTCGGTTAACAGCCGAATGCTCTGCCATTGAGCTACTGAGGAGTGTGGTGGGCTAGAGCGCAGGCAACGCCCCGCTCCAATGTAATTTTACGATAGCAAATCAGCCGAGGACAGGTCAAAGATGTGTCATTTGGGGAGCGTCAACTGGCGTGGCGCAGGACGGACTCGGCCGCCCGGCGTCCAGACGCCAGCGCGCCCTCGATCGATGGCGTCTCCCGATAGTCTCCGCAAACATAGACACCTTCCATCAGCCGAGGATTGCTCTGCTGCCATTCCGCATGTGCGCATAACGGCAACGCATGCAGAATCGGATAGCCACCCACTACTGTCCACCTTGTGACACCCGCACCAAACCAACGCGCGAGTTGAGCGCGTGTGTCGCGCTCCAACTGTTCGATCTGCGAATCGGAGTGCGGCGCACGCCCGACGACGTTTGCCGCGATCAGGTGCATACCGGGAGGGGCGTAACGCTGACTGGCCTGGCTCAGCACCATGGCATGGTTCACAGGGCCAGCGGCCGGTCCGTCTCCGTTGAGCACCAGCAGGGGGCCATCAATAGGGGTGCGATCGGTGGCGTAATAAAAGGTCGTCGCACGATTCCACTGGACCAGGTCGCTGGGCGGCCAGCGTCCATTCTCATGATTCAGAAGTGATCTGACCTGCTCATCATCGACTGCCAACACAACTTGACGAGCCGGGTAGCTCGCCTTCTTCCCTCCATCCAGCACGAACCCATTTCCATTCCGTCGTATTGCGTTCACAAGAACATTTGTCTCCAGAGTTCCGCTCTTGAGACGAACTGCAAGCTGACGTGGCAGCATCTCCATGCCATTCTCCGGCACGGCGGTGTCGCCATACGCGAACACGCGAAAGAGAAATTGGAAATAGCGGCTCGAGGTGGCAAGTTCTCGTTCCAGAAATATTCCGGCGAGAAATGGCACAAAGAAACGGTCCACCATCTTCGAAGAGAAACCGTATTCCTCGAGAAACTGGCGGGTTGTCATTTCCGGCTTTTTAAAGAGATCCGCAGGTTCGCCGTGCTTTACCAGGCGGCGCAAACGCGCGACGCGCAGCTTGTCATTCAAGCTCACTACGGGGTCCACGGCAATGCTGAGTGCATTGCCCAATGAATCGCGGAATGGATCGGCAAAATGATGAAAACGGCCGCCGTGCCGCACAAGTGCACCCCTGGCGAAGGGGCACAGACGCAACGGCTTCACGTCGAAATGCTGACCGATTTCCGGATAACCGGTAAGCAGAACCTGAAATCCGCGATCCAAACGAAAACCTTCTACCTGATCGGTGCGAATCCGTCCGCCGGGCGCATCTTCCGCCTCTAGCAGCTTCACCGATAGGCCAGCCCGCTCCAGCCTCACCGCACAACAGAGCCCGGCGAGACCGGCGCCGACAATTGCTACATCGACCATGACGCCAGTTTGCCACATGGGGTAAAGCCGGCTTTCGCAACACCTCAATAGGAACAGGTCGATGCCTGCGTCAACGGGAAGTCAGAACCAATTCCTACGATGAAGCGAGCCGGAATTAGGATGAGGAGACCCGTTATGAAGCCTCGATTCAAATCCACGCTCTTACCGCTCCTGCTGTTTGCCGGAGCGATCATCGTTTTCCTGAACGCCTGGTGGGCATTTCAGGCGGTTCGCACCTTGGCGACAAATGCCTTCTGGCTGGCACGCAGCTGGCAGGTGGTGCATCAGGTCGAGCGTGTCCTCGGCTCAACCGTCAATGCCGAAACGGGCGAACGCGGCTATCTCATCTCCGGTATGGACAGCTACCTGGAGCCATACACTGCGGCCCGTCAGGAACTGCCCGGAGAACTGGCCCATTTGCACTCATTGACATCGGGCAATCCCAGCCAACAGGATCGGGTGCGGGACCTCCTCGCGACGGTAGATCGGAGAATGCTCATACTGCAAGGGGCTATCGATATGCGCAGGCGGAGTGGCCCGGATATGGCCGCGCCGCTGTTGCTTGGCGGACCCGGCAAGGTCGAAATGGATCGCATCCGCGCTCTATGCGATGCAATGGAAGCCGAAGAAGACAGGTTGCTCGCGATCCGAACGATCTCAATGAACAACAGCGCGCGACATTCGCAAATCGCCGTGGTGGTTGCCAGTACCTTGGACTTCCTTCTCATCCTTTTTGCCTTCTGGCAGTTCGTGCGCGAACGCGACTTACGGGTCGCTGCCGAAGCCGCTGGCGAGCGGGTTGTCCTCGCACAGAAGGAAACCGAGGCCAGATCGGCAGAAATACAGTTGTTGAACGCGACGCTTGAAGACCGCGTGCGCGTGCGTACGGCAGAGTTGGAACGGATCAATCGCGAACTTGAGGCGTTCAGCTATTCCGTCTCGCACGATCTGCGAGCTCCCCTGCGCACAATCGATGGGTTCAGCCTTGCCCTCCAGGAGGACTATTCCGCGGCAGTCGATGATAACGGTCGGGACTATATCAACCGAGTGCGTGGCGGCGTTCAGCGCATGGGTCAGCTCATCGATGCGCTGCTTCAGCTCTCCCGCATCACCCGAGCCGAGATCATCCGTGAAGGCTTCAGCATGAGCAGGCTCGCAGAGTCTGTTGCCTCTGATCTGCAGGAGCAGAATAAGGACCGTGCGCTGTCCTTCGATGTTGAGCCCGGGTTGGACGTATACGCCGATCCAAGACTCACGCGTATCGCCTTGGAGAATCTAATGGGCAATGCGGCCAAGTTCACTTCGAAGGTGCCGCATGCGACGGTCCGCTTTGGATGGGACCCGGAGCAGAGCGCGTGGTACGTACGCGACAACGGAGCCGGCTTCGACATGGTCTATGCCGATAAGCTATTCGGCGCCTTCAATCGCCTGCACGGCGACAAGGATTTCCGAGGCTCAGGAATTGGGTTGGCCACGGTCGCGCGCGTCGTTCACGGACATCACGGACGCATCTGGGCAAAGAGCGCTGTAGACCAGGGAGCTACCTTCTGGTTCACCCTGGAATGACCTGACGGCGGCGATCGCCTTATCTACGACGTGCCCGCTTTTCGCTGCGGCGGCTCGCGCCTCTCTCAACGCGAAGGCTTGTGATGTAAGAAATGAGGTGATCGCGAGCAGTTTCAAGTGCGCCCCGGTCTCCATCCAGCCGGCTCATCATCAAGGCGCCTTCCAGCGTGCCGATGACGATAGATGCAACGGCAAGGGGTTGCGTCTCAGCCTTTACAGTTCCCCGCCGCATCGCTGAGTCCATCAGCGAGCCGAGGCGCCTGCGCCAGCCATCGAGCGCCTCCCGGGCACGCGCTCGCAGAGCGGCGTTGCCGTCGTCTGTATCAATCGCAGTATTCAGGAGCGGACAGCCACCGCGCAGGGCGGGCCGCCGCTCCACAAAATTGCGGATGAATGCCTCCATCCGCAGCAGAGGATCTTCGATCTCTTCGAGTCCTCGGGTGCGGCCTTCGGAAACTTCCTCCCATGCAAAGTCGAACGCGGCCAGCGCCAGCTCTTCCTTGCTGGCGAAATGACGATAGATACCCCCCTTTTCGATCCCTGCTGCTTCCATGATCTCTCCCATGGAACATCCTTCGTAGCCCTTCTGGTTGAAGAGCGGCGCCGCTTGCGCCACGATGTGCTGTCGCGTTCTGTCCCCTTTGCGAAATACCCTTGCCGGACCGTTTATGCGCATATAAGCCGCTTTGTCACCGAAATATCCTCTGACTCAAAAATAATAGACGCATTTGCGACCGATCGGTCTCTTCAAGAATCAACTACTCCGTCACGGATTGGGGGATGGTTGGCCGCTGCTACCCAAATAACAGGACCCGCGCAGACCACAGCGGTCAAGCCCGGAGTGAGCCCATGGGCGGTCGCGCTCACGGTAACTCTTGCCACCTTCATGGAGTTGCTGGATACGTCGATCGCCAATGTTTCCCTGCCCTATATCGCAGGCGGCCTGGGGCGGAGCTTCGACGAAGTCACCTGGATACTGACGACCTACCTGGTGGCAAATGCGGTCGTGCTGCCGATGAGCGCATGGCTGAGCCGCGTATTCGGCAGGAAGAACTACTACATGGGCTGCGTGGCGCTCTTTACGATAAGTTCATTCTGCTGCGGGATCGCACCGAGCCTCGGGTTCATGCTGCTCAGTCGCGTTCTGCAGGGCATCGGCGGGGGCGGCCTGGCACCTGTGGAACAGGCGATCCTGGTAGACACATTCCCACCAGAAAAACGCGCATCCGCCTTCGCGCTCTACACGATTGCCATTGTCACAGCGCCAGCCATCGGGCCCGTGCTGGGCGGCTGGATTACGGATAACTACACCTGGCGCTGGGTTTTCTTCATCAATATTCCAATCGGTTTGCTCTCCCTTTATCTGAGCAACCGCCTGGTGCAGGATCCACCAGCATTCACGATCGAGCGCAAGGCCGCTCGAGCAGGCGGCCGCCTCAAGGTCGACACCACAGGGATTGCTCTGGTTGGCCTGGGTTCTGCCGCGCTGGAGATATTCCTGGATCGCGGCCAGATCGACGACTGGTTCGGCAGCCGGCTCATCGCCTGGGCATTTGGCATCGCACTCGTCTGCTGGGCGACGGCAATCTTCTGGGAGCTGCGGCAGAAGGATCCAGTGATTGACTTGCGTTTGCTCAAGAGTCGTCATTTCGCTATCGCTTCCGTACTTCTGTTCATCTTCGGCTTTGGCCTCTTTGGTACTACCACGATGATCCCGCAGATACTGCAGTCTCTCTATGGTTACCGCGCCATCGATGCAGGGCTGGTGCTGGGGCCAGGTGCACTCATGATTACCCTGCTCGCCCCCATCGGCGCACGGCTCGTGCAGAAAGGCATCGTTCATCCGCGTGTTCTGCTTTGCGGCAGCCTCGCGGGAGTAGCCGCGTCGATGTGGTATTACAGCACCTTCAATCTGGCTACGAATTACGGACATTACGCGCTCGCACGCGTCTTTCAAGGTCTCGGCTATGCCTTCTTCTTCGTGCCGCTCAATGTCGTGGCTTATTCAGAACTGCGACCCGACCAGAACAATCGCGCCTCCAGCCTTACGAATCTTTTCCGCAACTGGGGCGGCAGCTTCGGCATCGCTTTCATCACAGCGGCAAGCGAGCGACGCTTTGACTATCATCAATCGGTGGTGAGCGCGGCAATCCCGCAAACATCCGGTCTCCTCGAACAACGGGTGCGCACTTTGTCTACCTTTCTTGTGCACCATGGCTTTGCCGCCGGCGATGCGCACAGCGCCGCGTTGGCGAACGTCTACCGGCAACTCGGCAACCAGGCGCACATGTTGGCCTACATGGATTGCTTTCGGGTACTCGGATGGGCAACACTCGCTGTTGTGCCCCTGACATTTTTCATCCGCCGCTTCCGACCGGGAGGGGCGTCGGGTGGCCACTAAACCAGCGTTTCATTTTGCGATGTAACAGTCATGGGCAGCCTCCGGATACACTGAAAGCAACATCGGACCGAGGTGAGAGCCATGGCGCGCATTTCAAGGCTGGGCAGGCGGGACGTCAGCGAAGGCGTTGGGGAAATCTACGATCGTTATGTCCGGCAGCGCGGCAATGTGCCGAACATGTTTCGCACCGTAGCTCATCGGCCGGAGATCCTGCAGACCATGATCGCGCACATGGAAGCGGTGCTGAACACCGGCACCTTGCCCACAGCGTTAAAGGAATTGGTCATCGTGCGCACCTCGCAGATGAACAACTGCGAGTACTGTCTCGCGTCGCATTCCCTGCTGGCGAAGAAGCTGGGATACAACGATGAGCAAATTGCGACCCTGCCCCGCTTCGAGAGTAGCGATGCTCTCACACCCCGCGAAAAAGCGGCCCTTCGATTAGCGGAACGTCTCACCCGCAATGAGAGACCTCTCGACGAGGCAGAGTTAGCGGAGCTGAAGCTCCACTTCACCGAGGGTGAAATCGTGGAGTTGATGGCCGCCAGCGGTTTGTTCAATTACTTTAACCGCTTCAATAACCTGTTGGCGATGGAGCCGACCCCGGCCGGCGCGGGCGTAGAATCGGCGACGACCCACGCATAGCAACGGATGCACTATGTGCAACGGAAATAGACTGCGATGCAGCAGGAGGAAAGACATGCAACTTGACCGGATAATGACTCTTGCAGTTTTGATGGCAGCGGCGACAGTGTCAGCAAGCGCCGCAAAGGTGAAGCCCGTTGTTGTCGCTATCCATACCGCAGACGGCAAGGACGCCGGAACGATAACGCTGCGCCCCGGAAAACGAGGGGCGGTAAACGTCAAAGTGGACCTGAAGAATCTTCCGCCTGGGGAGCATGGCATGCACATTCATCAGTATGCGAAATGCGATCCGCCCGACTTCAAATCGGCAGGCGCCCACTTTAATCCCGGCAGCAAGCAACACGGTGTAAGGAATCCGGGCGGTCCCCATGCGGGTGACATGCCATTCAACCTGAGCGTAGAGCCGGATGGTACAGACAAAGCCGAATTCAGCACAAAGGGCATCTCGCTGGACCCAAAGGCGATCGATTCCGTTTTCACGAGTGACGGCACGTCGATCGTGATTCACGCGAAAGCCGACGACATGATGACCGATCCATCTGGAAACTCAGGCGCCAGAATTGCCTGCGGCGTCATCATGACTCCTGCTTCGATGTAGTCCACTACTTCTAATGGAGCGTCGTCGCGACCCGGCAGGTGTAGATCTCTTACCGGGTGCGCGCGAACCCCACTCAGCTTTTGTGCGATGATGCCGCCATGGCCCGCGCGACCCTCAGCTACCGGCTCAAGCATCAACCGCTCGCAGTCATAGGGGTTTCGCTGCTGGTGCTCTTCGTGGCTATGGCTCTGCTGGCATCAGCGGCTGCACCGTATGATCCTGCTGCCATCGATCTGAGCCACCGCCTGCTCTCCCCAAGCCACGCGCATTGGTTTGGCACCGACGAACTCGGCCGCGACGTCCTCTCGCGTATCCTCTATGGCGCGCGCATCTCCTTGATCGTGGCGGTCAGCGTCGTTACCATTTCGCTCTCACTCGGCATGTTGGTCGGCGGCCTCGCCGGCTACTACGGCGGCTGGGTCGATACCGCGCTCAATATCTTCGTCATGAATGCATTCCTCGCGCTGCCGGGAATCCTGCTGGCAATTGCGTTCGTCGCCTTTCTGGGCCCTGGCCTTTTCAACCTGGTGCTCGCACTCTCCATCAGCGGCTGGGTCGGCTACGCCCGCCTGGTGCGGGCTCAGGTACTGGCCGTTCGCGAACGTGAATTTGTGGAGGCCGCGCGTGCGTTGGGTGCAGGCGATGTACGCATCTTCATTCGTCACATCGTGCCGAACATCGTGCAACCCATCTTGGTGCAGGCCGCCATTGGCATGGCTGGTGCTGTGCTGGCTGAGGCTACGCTCAGCTTTCTTGGGCTTGGCATCCCAGCGCCCGCGCCGAGTTGGGGCTCCATGCTGAATGATGCGCGCTCTCATCTCTTCGATTCGCCGCATCTGGTCGTCTTCCCTGCTCTGGCCGTGATGGGCTGTGTGCTCTCGTTCAACTTCATCGGCGACGCGTTGCGCGACTATCTCGATCCACGCACGCGTATGGCGGTCGGACTCTAGTCCATGCGCATCGGCGTCGTCTCCGACACGCACGGCCTGCTGCGCCCTGAGACTCTAAAAGCTCTGCAGGGTGCGGAGCACATTCTCCACGCGGGCGATGTCGGCGATCCGGCCATCCTCGATGCTCTTCGCGCGATGGCGCCAGTCACCGCCATTCGCGGCAATATTGATGAGGGCGGCCCGTGCAGTCAGCTGCCTTCCACTGAGCTGGTGGAACTCGGCGGCCGCAGCATCTACATGCTCCATGACGTGAAGAAGCTCGATCTCAATCCCGAGGCGGCCGGCATAGCAGCGATTGTCTTCGGGCACTCCCACAAGCCGCTCGTGGAATGGCGCCGCGGCGTGCTGTTTCTAAACCCGGGCAGCGCCGGGCCGCGCAGATTTGAGCTTCCCGTCACCTTCGCGTGGCTGAAGATTGAAGCCGACGAAGTGAGCGCGCGCGTCGTCCCTCTCGACGTTTAACCTGTTCGTCATTTGCTAGGACTTGAGGCATGCACGGGCTCTGGTGGCTTGAGCGCCCCGAGTCGCACCACCTGGTCAGGATCGATCTGCTTCGAGCGCGCGAACGGCGCCAGTGTCTGCACCTGTCCCGTCGCAAGCGCGCGCTGGATCGCCTCCAGTACGCGCACGTCTGCCAGCCCCTCCTCCGCATCCGGTTCCGGATCGATGTCGTGCAGGATGCAGTCGGAGAAATACTTCATCTCGCCACCAAAGTGGTCCGTGTTTTTATAACTGATCTTGTCCTCTTTATCGCCGACGGTGAGGAAATGCTCAAGGGACTTGCCGTAGGTGTAGCCCGGCTGAACCTGGAGCGATCCTTTGGTGCCCAGTACCGTGTAGGCATCGATGGCGTTTCCATAGTAGGAAACGGCGAAGTGGGCCAGCCGCCCCTCCGGAAAGCGCAGCATCACAGTTACTGTGTCGTCAAAGTCTCCAAGACCTGAGTTCGCGTGACGCGATCCGAAGGCAGACACCTCCGTCGGCTCCGCGCCGAACAAGTTCCGCACCGCATTCACTGGATAGGGAGCCATGTCGAGCACAGGGCCGGCTGCGGCGCCGCTCGTCGCACGATGATTCGCCGGATCGACTACCTGCGCGAAGGTTGAGGTGAAGAGATGCACCTGCCCCAGCTCTCCGTTGCGAACACGTTCGATCGCGGCGACTGTCGCAGGCTCAAAATGCAGCCGGTAGGCCACCATCAGCTTGGCCTTCGACGCCCGCTGCGCATCCACGATCTGCTGGCAAAGTGCGCTGTCGATCTCAAGCGGCTTTTCTACCAGAACATGAACGCCGGCCGTCAGCGCCGGCAACACGAATTCGGCATGGCGCCAGTTCGGTGTTGCTATGTAGACGGCATCGACATTCCCCGATTGCAGCAGCTCAGGAAATTGCTCGTAGCTGTAGGTGTGCACCACGCCATAACGCTCCGCCAGCCGGCCCGCCTTCACCGGATCGCCTGTCACCAGCGCCGCGATCGTCGAGTTCCCTGTGTGTTCGACTCCCGGAAGCATCGCCTCCTGTGCGATGTCGCCCAAAGCGACAAAGCCATAGCGAATTTTCTTTTTCGGCGGCAACCCCAGTGCCTCTCGGATATTCATCGTGCATCTCCCTGTACAACTCCTCCTATGAGATGCAGATCGGCGATGCCCACGCTTCCAATGTCAGCCGCAGGTCAGGCCCGAATGCGAGGATTGAGCACAGCGTAGAGGATGTCGGTCGCGAGATTCACCAGGATGTACGTCAATCCGACGGCGAGGATACAACCCTGCACAAGGGCATAGTCGCGATTGGAGATGGCCGTGATCGTCAGCCTGCCCACGCCCGGCCAACTGAAGATGGTTTCCGTCACGATCGCACCAGCCAACAGCGCGCCGAACTGCAGGCCGACCAGCGTCACGATCGGGATCAGCGCATTGCGCAGCGCATGTCGATACAGCACTGTGCGTTCCGGCAATCCCTTCGCGCGAGCGGTTCGAATGTAGTCCTGCCCGAGCTCTTCCAACATGGCAGTGCGCACCATCCGCGTCAGGATCGCGGCCAGGCCTGAGCCCATCGTGATTGCCGGCAGCACCAGATGCGCGAGTGATCCGGCGCCCGACACCGGCAGCCACCCAAGCTTGATTGATACCACCAGGATGGCGATCGGGCCCATCGCGAAAGCAGGAAACGACAACCCGAACAATGACACCACTCCAACGGTATTGTCGCGCCATTTGCCACGATGCAGTGCAGCCAGAATGCCCGCCGGAATTGCCGCAAGCAACGCGATCACCAGAGCGGCCAGCGTCAGCTCCAGCGTGTACGGATAGCGTTGCAGGATGAGGTGAGTGACTGAGTCGTTCAGGCGCAGCGAGTGCCCCAGGTCTCCGTGAAAGACCCCATGCCAGTAGCGAAGGTACTGCTGGCCCAGCGGCAGATCGAGTCCGTACTGATGACGCAGCGTGTCCAGATCCGTTGGCGTCGCGCCCTCACCCAGCATCTGCGCCACCGGATCGCCCGGTACGAGATGAATCAGCAGGAAGACCAGCGACACAACCAGCCAGACGACAGGAAGTGTGTACAGTAGCCGCCGGCCCAGCGTGGGCAGCAGCTTCATGCGCCTCCTCGCGCCGACAGGGTGGGCGGGGAGGCCACCGCGGACTTGGATGGAACCGGCTCAATGCGTACCCGGCTGATGCGGTGTCCACTCATCTCGGCAATAGTGTAGCGGCGTCCCTCAAAATCCACGCTTTCGCCGGCTTCGGGGATATGCCCGAGCTGCGCCAGCAGAAAACCCGCCAGCGTCTCCACGCCGCCATCGCGCGGCAGATACCAGTGCATCTGTGTCTCGAGGTCACGCAGATTCACGCCGCCATCCAGATAGAACGCTTCAGCAGGCATGCGTGCGGTACGGCGCAGACCCACGTCAAACTCATCCTCCATCTCGCCAACAAGCTGTTCCAGCGCGTCCTCAACCGTCACCAGCCCGACCGTCGAGCCGTGCTCGTCCACGACAATCGCGAGATGGCGGCGGCGCTCCTGGAACTCATGCAGCAGATCCAGCACCGGCTTGGTCTCCGGCACCACCAGAATGTCGCGCATGATCTGGCCCAGCTGCAAACCGCGCGACCGGCCCTGACCGCTATTGGCGAGGCCGAGTTCGAAGTGCATCAGGCGAGAAACGTCTTTGGAATACACCACGCCAACGACATACTCCGGCCCGCGGGCGGCGTCGTAAATCGGGATGCGTGAGTGCTGCTCCTCCACAATGCGGGCGCTCGCCTCCTCCACCGGCATGCTGGCGGGGAGGGAAAAAATGCGCTGTCGCGGCGTCATGATCTCCCGAGCGACAATGGTATTCAACTCGACTGCGCGATGGATCAGTGACTCCTGGTAGGGCGGCAGCAGCCCCTGGCGCCGGGTCGCAGTCGCCATCAACTTCAGCTCGTCCGGGGAATGCACAGACGCCTCGCTGACGGCGATAGATCGAAACAATCGCAGAACCAGGCTGGCCGAGCCGTTCATGAATACCACAAAGGGCCGGGTAAGCCGGATGAATACCAGCATCGGCGGAGCCACGCCGAGCGCGAGCTGCTCCGGCTGGCGGAGTGCGAGCGATTTCGGAACCAGCTCCCCCAAGATGACCTGAAGATAAGTAATGCAGGCAAAGGCAATGACCGCGCTGATGGCGTGGGCGAAGACCTGAGAATGGGGTAACGCATGGAGAGGCCGCGCGATGAGCGGGGCCAGCGCGGGCTCACCCAGCCAGCCGAGCGCCAGGCTGGCGACGGTCACGCCGAACTGCACCGCGGAGAGCGTGTCGTTGAGGGAGCCGCGCAACTGCGCCACGGCACGGGCGCCGGGACGAGCCTGCGCCAGCAACTGCTCCACCCGGGTGGCGCGCAGGCTTACCAGGGCAAACTCCGCCGCCACGAAGAAGCTGTTCGCCAGGATGAGGCCGACGATGGCAACGCCGTGGAAGAGTGTCCAGTGGACCATGTGGATAGGGTAAAGCAGCATTTCGCCGCGGCAGGACCGCCGCGACATCGGCATGGCAATTATGATCGGACAGCCGTGGCGATCCTGGTGAAAATACTTGGCGAAATGCTGGAGCGTGTCATGAGCGACGCAACATCGGAGTTTCGCGGTCAGGCCCGGCGAGCGCTGGTGCTGATCTACGCCAGCATCCAGTTTCTGGTGCTCACTGCCGTTGCCATGCTTGTCTACCCCGGCGGGGCCGTCTACGAACTGGACGCGAACCGTTATCTGTTCCTGCGCAACTTTTTCAGCGATCTGGGCGCCACCGTCACTCCATCCGGCCACCCCAATCTGATCTCGCACATCCTGCTCGTCATCGCGCTCGGTTGCGTTGGACTCGCCCTGGTCCTGGCTTCGTCCAACTGGAAGGTCATCGTAGGACGACGCCAGTCCGCACAGGCCGTGGGGCTCGCCTCCCAGGTGCTCGAGATCATCGCCGGACTCGGCTTTATCGGCATCGCGGCAACGCCGTGGAACCTGGTGCTCGATGCCCACAACGGCTTCGTCCGGGCAGCATTTGGCTTTCTGTTGGCCTACGACGTCTGTCTTCTGGTCATCCAGCTCCGCAATCGTTGGCCGCCCGCCTATACGGCAGCAAACGCCGCCTACCTCCTTCTTCTCTTTGCCTACGTGGGAATCCTCTTTTTCGGGCCGGGACTGGACGCCAAAAGCGGTCTGGAGTTCCAGGTGGCCGCGCAAAAGATCATCGTGTATGCCTCCGTCATCAACCTCGGCCTTCAGGCCGTCTCAATCCGCCGCGAAGTGAAATTGTCATCCGCCGAGTTGCGCGGGCGCGCCGTAGCCTAAATAGCTGCAAAGACGGAAAAACTGGGTAAATCTGCTCCCAAAACTCCCGGGGGAACCTTTTTCATTTGCGGCGCGTAGCATACGGTGGGCTGGGAGCAATGTTCCCGGGTGGAGGGGTGTGGTGGCGGCTCGAAAGCGCAGACGATTCTTGTTGTGGGGCTCACTCGGCGCGCTTGTTGCCCTGGTGGTGCTGGTGGCGGCCGTCGTTGCTCATAGCAGCGGAACGAAAATCGATGGCAGCCGGATCGCCTCCGTCAGCCGTATGGACATTGCCAAGAGCGTCGTTGCCACGGGGAAAGTGCAGCCCATCACCAAGGTCGAGGTAAAGTCGAAGGCCAGCGGGATCGTTGAGAAGTGGTATGTGGACGCAAATGCCCGCGTGCACAGGGGCCAGGTGCTGGCCCAGCTGGACCGGGTAGAGATTCTCGCTCAGGTGGAAGCGGCGCATGCCACCCTGCAGGCAGCCGAGGCCAACGTAAAGACCGCCGAGGCCGACATTAAGCAGGATGAAGTGATAGCCCGGGCCCCGGACCTTCCCATGTACGCGGCCACCCTTCGCCGCAACCAGGAGATGAAGGAGGCTGGTGTGGTCAGCCAGCAAGCGCTGGACGATGCAAACCGCGATTATCTCTCCAATCTGAACAAGCAGCGCACGGCTGTTGCCACTGTCGCCGTGGATCATGCCAAGTTGCAGCAGGCGCAAGCGCAGGTAGCCGAGAGTCAGGCAAGCCTGAAGCAGCTCGAAGAGCAGTTGAGTTACACCACGATCGTGTCGCCTATTGACGGCGTGGTCCTCTCGCGTGATGTCGAAGTAGGCGATGCCGTCAGTTCCATCCTCGTGCTCGGTTCCACCGCCACGCTCGTATTCACTCTCGGGGACACGAGTCAGGTATACGTGGACGGCAAAGTGGATGAAGCGGACATCGGAAGCGTCTATATGGGACAACCCGCCCGGATCCGCATCGAATCCTTCAAAAATCGGGTTTTCTACGGCAAAGTAACGCGCATCGCACCGCTCGGAATCGAGAAAGATAACGTGACCACGTTCGCAGTGCGCGTTTCGATCGACAATCCGACGGGCGAGATCAAGGCGATGATGACCGCCAATGCTGAGATCCTGATCAAGGAGCACAAGAACGTACTGGCGGTGCCTGAGCAGGCGATCAGCTATGACGCGCAGAAGCACGCGTTCGTCAACGTGCCGGATCCCAAGGCGAAAGACGGCATGCGTAAAGTCTCAGTGACGGTAGGTTTGGCAAACGGCAGCAACACAGAGGTCACCAGCGGGTTGAAAGAGGGCGACAAGGTGGTCCTGCAGCAGTAACAAGAGGGAGAAGACGATGACAATTATGACGGCAATGCGGGCGGCAGCGCTCACTGCAGCAACACTGGCAATCCCTGCCCTGGCACTCGCCTCGGACGGGACCTTCGACAAGACCCTGAGCGTGAACGGCGCGGTGCAGTTGGAAGTCTCTACCGGCTCCGGCTACGTGCACGTCACCCCCGGATCGGACAATCAGGTCCACATCATCGGCCATGTGCGCGCGAACCATGGCTGGATGGGAGGAAACAGTGACGACCAGGTCAAACAGGTCGTCGACAATCCTCCAATTCAGCAAAGCGGCAATACGATACGCGTCGGTCAGATGCATGAGAGCTCGTTCAATCATGTCTCGATCGACTACGACATCACCGCGCCGAAGAGTACTCACCTGAAGGCGGAATCTGGATCGGGTGATATCCGAGCGGCCTCCATGGGTGGCGGCACTCGTCTGGAGACCGGCTCCGGCACCATCAACGGGGACGATCTCGGAGGCGAGAGCTACCTGCAGACGGGCTCGGGGGACATCCGCGTCAACTTCAGCAACGGGGGCAGTGTCACCGCCGGCACGGGTTCAGGCTCAATCCGTATCACTGGTGTCAAGGGATCTCTGAAGGCGGAGACTGGCTCCGGTGACGTGAGCATTGCAGGACAGCCGACGGACAATTGGAAGGTCGAAGCCGGTTCCGGATCGATCGACCTGAACCTCGGCGGAGCGAAATTCACCCTGGATGCCGAGACCGGCTCCGGTTCCATTCACACCGACCAGCCCATCAGCATGCAGGGCAGCCTGGAACGTCACCACATCACCGGCAGCGTGAACGGTGGTGGCCCGACCGTGAAGGTGGAGACCGGCTCCGGCAGCATCCGCATCCACTGAGCGTGAGTCAGCGGAAGGGCCGTGGACCTTCGAGTCCCCGGCCCTTCCCTTTTACACTTGCAGTATGATTGAGCGCCTTCGCCCGCTCCCCCCGGCTGCATCTCTCCGCCTCATCGCTTTCGACCTCGACGGCACCCTCATCGACTCCCGCGCCGACCTCGTCGCTGCTGTCAACGCCACCCTTGCTCACCTGGGCCGCCATCCGCTACCCGACGCCGTCATCGCCAGCTACATCGGGGACGGCGTTCACGTGCTGGTACGGCGTGCACTCGGCGATCCGGAGCATGAAGAGATCGTTACCGATGCGGTGGCATTCTTCCTCTCCTACTACCGCGTTCACAAGCTCGACCACACCTACGTGTACAAGGGCGCGCTGGAGGCGATGGCTGCGATCGCACGCGCGCTGCCCCAGGCCAGTCTCGCCATTCTTACCAACAAGCCCATCCGTCCGTCCGAAGAGATCTGCGCCGCGCTACGGCTGACCCCGCACTGCTTCCGCATCTACGGCGGGAATTCCTTTGAGACCAAGAAGCCTGACCCGCTCGGCCTGGAGACGCTGATGCGCGAGGCCGCCGCAACGCCCGAACAGACCCTGATGATCGGCGACTCGGACGTGGATGTTTTGACCGCACGCAACGCTGGCGCCGGCATCATCGGCTGCCGCTTCGGGCTGGCGCCGCACTCGCTTGCGGATGCGCCCCCCGATTGCCTCGTGGACACCCCGAGCGAGTGGCTGGAAGCGCTCGGCATTCCACAAAACGATTAGCACGTGCAAACCCATACAATTGAAGCATGGGTGTTTTTAATCGACTGAAGAAGGCTCCATATAACCCGGACGCGCCGGTGAATGTACCGGGAGACCCGCTTGTCCCTGGGAGCCCTGCCACTCCAGAAACGGCTGCCTCACAGTCACCTGCTCTCGAACCGGAGACGCCGGAAAGGCACGAACAGATCGTGCAAGAACAGGCACCGACCATCCCCGCTGCCGCCCGCGGACGCCGCTATATTTCCATCGCAGAAGCACGTTTCAACCTGGACGACACCAACCGTCTCGCGCAAGGTATGCAGATTCCTCGCGAGCAGCGCGACAGCCATTGGCTGGATGAGTTCCAGGACGCGGCATGGAATGCCTCCGTCGTGTTGCCCACCGAGCCGGTCTTCCTCGGCCCAGATGGCATGCCCTACGTGCGGCTCGAATTGCCCCCTATCGGCGAAGCGGTGGAGACCAACTGTCTATCCAACCTATTCGTCTCCATGGCGGAGCAGGGACTGGGCGCTGCATTCTTCAAGAACAATAGCGATCCGCCGGAGGCTGCTGAATACGTGGTGCCCACCGGAGTGCTCGAATCGCTGCGCGCCTATGGCACGTGGGACGGCGACCCGGACGACGTCTCGGAACTCGCATCGCGTCCACAGCAACACGCAGCGGAAAGCGGTATCGAAAAGACGGACGTGGAATCCGAGCGGCAGGTGATGGTCGGCTCGCCATCGGAAAGCTATCTGCCCAAACACACAGCGCGCCTGCTCTACCGGCACCTGACGGAAGGCTGGAAGATGGAGGATCCGCGGATTGCGCTGGTCGTCGATCCGCAGATGGCGCCCACGCGCAATCTGGTCATCGGACGCAAGTTTTCTGAGTTCCCCGACCAGGAGACCGCCGGGCAAGCCGCGCGTATGCTTCTCTGGTACATGCCGCCACATCGCTACCTGCTGCTGATGCCGGAGAACTGGACGACTGACCAGATGCGTCCCCTGCGCGAGCTCTGCTAACCCATGTCGACTACTTCAAGTTCGCAAGAGATCCGTCAGCAAATGGACTTTCAGCTCGTCAGTGACTACAAGCCGCGTGGTGATCAGGGCCGCGCCATCGAAGAGATCCTCTCCGGCCTCGCCGCCGGCGAACAGCACCAGACGCTGCTCGGCGTTACCGGTTCCGGCAAGACCTTCACCATGGCCAAGGTCATCGAGGAGATGAACCGGCCGGCGCTCATCCTGGCCCACAACAAGACCCTGGCGGCGCAGCTCTTTCACGAGTTCAAGCAATTCTTCCCCTCGAACGCGGTCGAGTACTTCGTCTCCTATTACGACTACTACCAGCCCGAGGCCTACATTCCTTCCGGCGATCTGTATATCGAGAAGGAAGCGACCATCAATGAAGAACTGGACAAGCTCCGGCTTTCCGCAACGCGCTCTCTCTTCGAACGCCGCGACGCCATCATCGTCGCGTCGGTAAGCTGCATCTACGGCCTCGGCTCGCCGGAGGCCTACTACGGCATGCTGCTGCTGCTGGAACGCGGACAGAAGATCAAGCGTGAGGACATAACCAAGCGGCTGGTCGAAATCCTCTACGAGCGCAATGACGGCGATTTCCGCCGCGGCACCTTCCGCGTACGCGGCGATGTCATCGAAGTCTTCCCTACGTACGACGAGATGGCCTATCGCATTGAGCTCTTTGGCGACGAGATCGAAGGACTCTCACAGATCGATCCGCTCTTCGGTACCATCCGGCAAAAGTATGCCCGGCTACCTATCTATCCCAAGAGCCACTATGTCGTGCAGCCTGAGCGCAAGCGCTCCGCCATGGACTCCATCCTTGCAGAGCTCGAGTGGTGGGAGAAAGAATTGGAAGGCCAGGGGCGGTTGGTGGAATCGCAGCGTGTGCATCAACGGACACGTTTCGATCTGGAGATGATCAAGTCCGTCGGCTATTGCCACGGCATTGAGAACTATTCGCGCCACTTCAGCGGACGCATGCCCGGCGAAGCGCCGCCCACGCTGCTTGACTACTTTCCACGCGACTACCTGCTCTTCATCGACGAAAGTCACGCCACCGTGCCACAACTCCACGGCATGTGGCACGGTGACCGATCGCGCAAACAGAACCTGGTGGACTACGGCTTTCGCCTGCCCTCGGCCATGGACAACCGGCCGCTGAAGTTCGACGAGTTTGAGACCCGCACCAACCAGATCGTCTATGTCTCTGCGACTCCTGGCCCGTATGAATTGACCAAGTCCTCCGGCGTCGTGATCGAGCAGATCATCCGCCCGACAGGCCTGCTCGATCCACCGGTCGAGATCCGTCCGATCAAAGGACAGATCGACGATCTACTCGCAGAGATCCGGCAACGTGCTGCGATCAACGAGCGCGTGCTGGTGACGACGCTGACCAAGCGCATGGCCGAGGACCTGGCCGGCTATTACACCGAGGTCGGGGTGAAGTGCCGCTACATGCACTCCGAGATCGAGACGCTGGAGCGCGTGCGTCTGTTGCGCGATCTGCGTAAAGGCGAGTACGACGTGCTCATCGGCATCAACCTGCTGCGCGAAGGACTCGATCTGCCGGAGGTATCGCTGGTCGCGATTCTCGACGCAGACAAGGAAGGTTTTCTGCGATCGCAGGGCTCGCTCATCCAGACCATCGGCCGGGCCGCACGCAACATCAATGGGCGCGCGATCCTCTATGCGGACAAGATGACCGACTCCATGCAGCGCGCCATCGACGAAACGGAGCGCCGCCGCGTGACCCAGCAGGCTTACAACGAGGAGCATGGCATCACGCCGGAGTCGATCCTGCGGCCCCTCGATATGTCGCTCGCTCAGATTCTCAAAGCTGAGTACGCCGATCTCACCGAGCAGGACGAGACCACGCCGGAGTTCCACAGCCAGCAGGAGTTGAATGCCTTTGTTGCGAAGCTGGAAAACGAGATGCGCGAAGCAGCAAAGAAGTTTGAGTTCGAGAAGGCGGCAAAGCTTCGCGATCGTGTAAAGGAGCTGAAGACGAAGGAGTTCCTCTTCGGCTAAGCGTCACTCTGAAACTGTAAGAGCGTCGCCGCCAGCGACGACGCTCTTACAGTTTCAGCCGTACGTTAACCCTTGGCGGCCAGAACCTCGATTTTGTGAATCTGCGGATCCCCGTCGAAGAGCTCCTTTGCGTTTGCCATCAAAGCTTTGGCGATCTCCCCATTCAGATGTGCCTCGCGTCCCGCCTCATTCTGGAATGTGTCGAAGATGCCGAACTTCCCACTGCCCATCTTGATCGCGTACCAGCTGACGGTCCCTGACTCTGCCTCAGCCAGCGGTTGGGCGGACTTTAGAAAGTCCTCGACCTGGGCCTCTTTTCCGGGCTTGGCTTGAACGGTGGCCCAGATTGCAAGCTTAACCATGCAGTAACTCCTTTCCTCAAATCAGATGCCGGCGCTCTAGACCGGTTACAGGACGATTGTGCAATTTTCGTGTTCCGGGAACGGAAAGCCGTTGTATCGTGGTTGCCGTCCCCCAGTCTGATGTAGACCGGTGCGGACCGATGGGGCCCCCGGCGTCGGGACTGCGCGACCGCACTAGACTTCCGAGGAGGAATTACGATGCAGTGTCCAGCCTGTTCGACAGAGAACCCCGCCGGTGCCACGTTCTGCCAGCACTGCGGCGCGTCATTAACCGCGGCACCGCCGCCGCCAAGTGGCGGCGGGTATACCCAGGTGCCACAGCCAGCCACGGCTCCGGCCGCTGCGGGCTATGTGCCCGCACAGAGCGGATTGTCTGACAACTCCGCTGCCGCCATCGCTTACATCACCATCATCCCGGCGATCATCTTCCTGGTGATGGAGCCCTACAATCGCAAGCCGTTTGTACGCTTCCACGCCATGCAGTGCATTGGCCTTCATGTTCTATGGTTTGCGGTCTGGATTGTCCTCGCGATCCTTGGAGTCATCATGGCGATGGTTCATCTCGGCTTCCTCCTGATTATCCTCTGGCCCATCTGCTGGATCGGACTCGTCATCCTGTGGGTGCTCTGCATCGTCAGTGCCGCGCAGGGCAAGTGGTTCAAGCTGCCCATCATCGGCGATTTCGCAAAGAAGCAGGCTGGCGCTTAGGCAAAATTCGCTTGAGCCAAAGAGAAAGGCCGGGACAGAATCCCGGCCTTTTCCTTTCTCAAGAGATCAAGATATAAGGACGAATTGCGCTTATTCCACTTCCTGCCGGGCCTTGTAGCCATCGCGGGCGACCACGTCGTACTTCAGACTGTGGTGCTTTTCGTCCTGCATCTGCAGCGGTTTGCCCTCGTTGTCCACCAACTCCACCCGGATCTTGCGGTATGTCCCATCCTCCTTCTCGTTGGTGGGCCGGTAGCTGACCACGTATTGATTGCGGATCGCCGAGTTGATATCGCGAAAGATCTCCGGCATCTCGCCTTCGAAACGCGGGAAGTACGCCTTGCCGCCAGTCATCCCGGCGAAGGTCCGCAACTGATTGTCGGCCTGCAGATAGTCAATTTCATGGGCTCCGAACATGCCGCCGCGGGCATTGCCGGTCAGGCGGGCTGCTTGTCCTGTGCTCACCGCATAAATGGTCACATTCGGCGTGGCCTTGATTTTCTGCATGATCTTGTCGAGATTGATCTTCGAGAAGGTGTCGAGCCCGGTGCCGATGAAGATGATGTACTTGCGTCCATCGACACGGCTCAGTCGATCCAGCGTTTCGTAAAGAGCATCGAAAGTATTGCTTTCATTGAAGCCTGGTATCTGCAACGCATTCAAGGACTCGTACACCAGGCGTTTGTCCTGCGTGAAATCCGTGAGGATGTGGGTGTGCATGTCAAAGGTGGCAACGGCGACGTAATCATCCGGGCGCAACTGTTGTGCAAACGAGTACGCCGCGTTGCGCATGTCATAGATGAACCAGTAATTATTCGCGGCGAACTCGCATAGCAGCACGGCTGTGATCGGCGCCTGGATGCGGCCGAAGGAGACGATCGCCTGTGGCTTGCCATCCTCGAAGATGCGGAAGTTCTCCTCCTTTAGATTTGGGACGAACTGGTGCGTCTTCTGCAGCAGCACGCCGACGTCTACGGTCACGACCGGCACATTGACGCGCAGCGAAAAGTTCTCCAGGCCCTTGGGATTCTTCACCACCGGGGGCGGCGGAGGCGGGGGCACGTTCTCAGCCGGATTCTTCTTGGGCAGCGCAATGGGCCCACTGTCACCGCCGGGACCGCCGGCTTCCGGCGCAGACTGGTCCTGGTTTGGCGTCTGGTTCGGTGATTGGTTAGGCGCAGGCTTTTGTGCCGGCGGTGCTTCCCCCGGCATCTGGTACTGACCGTTGTGTTCCGGCTCCTGTTGCTGCTGGCCGGGTGCCTGTTGTTGGTCCGTTGAGGTGCTTTGCGCAAAGGACGCGACTGGCGCTGCCGCCACGCCTGTCGCCAGAGAAACAGCCAGAAAAAGACGAGCAAATGGATGCACGAGCAAGGAGCCAACCTCTGAGGTCACACCATTTAGGACGGTTACCCGCGTCAAAAGTTGGCGGCCCGCACGCAACCGTCTACTGTTAAAGACGTGCCTGCCCACCGTTTCGATGTCTTTGCCGTCCCTCTGTTGCTCACTATTCTTGCCCCGGCTGCCCTGCTCGCGCAAACCGGCCCGGCGCCGCAGGCCCCGCAGCCTGTTCCCACAGAGGTGCGCACCCCCCCTCCGCCAGCGACTCCCCCGGATTCCAGGACGGCCGGCATCTTCCCCCTGGATCAGGTCCATCGGGGGCAGCATGGAGTGGCTTACACGGTGTTTGAGGGCGTTGTCCCCTCCGCTGTGGAGGTGGAGATTTTAGGTGTCCTGCACAATGCCCTGGGACCGCACCAGGACATGATCCTTGCCCGGCTCGGTGGCAAGGACGCCGTGTATACCGGCGTGGTGGCGGGCATGAGCGGAAGTCCGGTCTACATCGATGGCAAACTCGCCGGAGCGCTGGCCTTCCGCATCGGCCAGTTCAGCAAGGAGCCGATCGCCGGCATTACGCCCATCCAGCAGATGCTGCAGGTCAAGGACATGCCGGATGGCGGTTCCGCGCCCGTCAATACGGGCAACACGACCACCGGCAACACCTCCGGCAATGCCGAGATTCGCCCCATCGAGACACCGCTGCTCTTCAGCGGCTTCAGCCAACAGGCGGTCGACGCATTCAAAGACCGCTTTGCCGCCCAGGGATTGACGCCCGTAGTCGGCCTTGGCGGCGGTTCCAGCACGGAGAAGCAGCCCGAGCCAATTGAGCCGGGTTCTTCGGTCAGCGCTCTGCTGGTGCGGGGCGATATGGAGATTGCCGCTACCTGTACAGCAACCTACGTCGACAAGACTCAATTGCTGGCCTGCGGTCACCCCATCACCCAGACCGGCTCCGTTTCTGTACCCATGACCAAGGCGGAGGTCGTAGCCACATTGCCTTCGCCGCTCAACGCCTTCAAGATCGTGAACACTACCGAGGAGGTGGGCGCCTTTACCCAGGACAGGCAGACCGCCATCCGCGGCGAGTTTGGGGCGAAGGCCCATATGGTGCCTGTTTCGGTTACGTTTCATAACGGCGGCGCGCGAACGGTGCATTTCGAGGTCGTGGACAGCCCCGAGCTCACCCCGCTGCTGATGCTGACTTCGATCTATCAGTCCATGATGCAAAGCAACGCATACGCGTCAGAGACTACCTATCGAATCCGGGAGCGTGTCCAGTTGGACGGCGTGCCGGGAGTGGATCTGACCCGTTTTGCGGCTCCAACAGCTGGCATACCGGCCGCGCTTGGCGCAACGCTCGAGGTAGGAGAACCACTGGTGCAGTTGTACTCGAATCCGGCTCGGCGCGGCGAGTTGCGCAGCGTCTCGCTGGACGTCGAAGCCATTTCCGGCCGGCAGACCGTGGAGATCGAAAGCGCCGAACGCGAGGGCGGCGCAGTGCATGCCGGCGATACGGTCGCACTGCGGGCGACGTTGCGGCCCTGGCGCGGCGCAACACGCACGATCGACATTCCCGTCAAGCTGCCCAATACCCTGCCCAATGGTCCGGTTCGCCTGGTCGTGAGTGACGCAGCTACTGTGGATCACATGCTCGAGAGCTCCGCGAACCATCTCGATATCAACCAGACTGTCGCCGCATTGAATGCCACCCATACCAACGACCGTGTGTACGTAACCATGCTCACTCCTGAGCCACAGGCACGGCTTGAAGGGCGCACGCTCGGCGGGCTACCAATCTCCATGGCGAATGTGCTCGATCCGCTGCGCGCTAACCGCTCACTCACCCTGAATGGCGAGTCCGCGGTTGCTGTAACATCAGTGCCCATGGATGCAGTCGTGACCGGCAATCAGGTGGTCAACATCCAGGTGGAGTAGAACGACGCATCCAGAGCTGAAACCCAACGGACGGAGCTGACGAGGAACGATGCCAGAGATCCGAGGTTATGCAACACATGCTGCCGGGGCCGAATTGCTTGCATACCGGTATGAAGTCGGCGAACTAGCGGCCGATGAGGTGGAAGTCCGTATCAGTCATTGTGGCATTTGCCGCAGCGATCTGCACTTGATCGACAATGACTGGCAGGTCAGCAAATTCCCTTTTGTTCCGGGCCACGAGATCGTGGGAACGATCGAGGCCGTCGGCACGGCAGTCCAGAACCTGCAGCCGGGCGAGCGGGTCGGTGTCGGCTGGCAGGCCGGGAGTTGCGGCACTTGCGAGTGGTGCCGCCAAGGCAAGGAGAACCTTTGCCCCCAGACACAGCCCACCTGCGTTCATCGCAATGGCGGCTTTGCCGACGCGGTGCGGGTTCCGGCACGCTTCGTCATTCCCATCCCTGAGACCCTCGACAGTGAAAACGCGGCGCCGCTGCTGTGCGCCGGTATCACGGTCTACACGCCGCTCCGCACGTACGGCGTTTCACCGGCGTCTCGCGTCGGCGTCGTGGGCATCGGCGGCCTGGGTCATTTGGCTCTGCAGTTCGCGCGCGTCTTCGGTGCAGAAGTCACCGCTTTCTCCACTTCGCCTGCCAAGGAAGAAGAGGCCATGGCTATGGGCGCACACCACTTCTGCAATACGCGCGAAAGCAAGGGGATGAAGGCGCTGGCCGGCTCGCTCGATCTGATCGTCTCCACAGTGAACGCAGACCAGGACTGGAGCGCACTTCCTACCGCGCTGCGGCCGGAGGGCGTGCTCTGCCTGGTTGGCGCACCGTCGCGTCCCCTGCAGATTCCCGGCTCGCTGCTGATCCTCGCAGCGAGGACTCTCAGCGGCAGCAATACCGGCAGCCCGTTGGCGCTGGCCGAGATGCTGGACGTAGCCGCGCGCCACGGAGTCAGGGCGCAAACCGAGCGCTTCCCCATGACGCGGGTTAACGAGGCCGTAGCCAAGGTCCGTAAAGGTGCCGTGCGATACCGCGCCGTGCTCGCGAATTAACGGGCTGTCGCCTTTATTAGTAGACTTGAGCCACATGTCCTTTCGCGCTTTGAGCCTCTCCCTTTTGCTCTGCTCTGTCTCCGTGAGCCTGCCTCGCGCAGGGCACCAGAGTGTGGACCGAGTCGCATATGGAGGAGTGGGAGAAGGGGCGGCCCCAGGGGGTTGCCATCTCGAGCGATGGCTCACTCTCCGCTGCGCCAGCCAGCATCCTCACCGCCACGACGCCGTCCACCTACATCTGGGCGATCGCCAGCGACAAGTCCGGCAATGCCTACGTAGCGACCGGATCGCCCGCCACGGTGCTGCGCATTGGGCGAGACGGCAAGACCACTACGCTGTTCAAGACCAAGGACATGAGCGTACAGGCGCTCGCGATCGGGCCCGACGGCTCGGTCTACGCGGCCACGCTTCCGGACGGCAAGGTCTATCGCATTCCGGCGGGATCGGTCGACCTTGACGCGGAGAAGGCAACGGTTGTCTTCGATCCCACGAAGCTCGAGGGTGCGAAACCGGATACCACTCCCAAGTACATCTGGGATCTGGCCTTCGGTCCGGATGGCGCGCTTTACGTGGCAACCGGTGGGCCTGCCGCCGTGTATCGCGTCCGCACTCCTGCGGGCGATGCGCACGCGGAACGGTTCTTCCAGAGCGACGAGCAACACATCCGCGCTCTCCTGTTCGAGAAGGATGGCAGCCTGCTCGCCGGCTCGGATGGCGATGGGCTGGTCTACCGCATCGACAAGGAAGGCAAAGGCTTCATCCTCTTCAACGCGGCGAAGCGTGAGATCACGGCTCTGACCGAATCTCCCAGTGGACAAATCTATGTGGCGACGGTGGGCGAGAAGGGCAAGAGCAGCTTGCCGCCGCTGCCCGTCCAGGGGCTCGTCGCCGTCACTGCGACGATCACCATCGTCACACCGGGATCGGTGCAGGCTTCGAACAACAATGCGCTGGTGCCCGACGGGTCGGAGGTCTATGAACTCGATCCTAACGGAGCCGCGCGTAAGCTGTGGGCGCCGCACGATGACGTGGTCTACGGCCTGCACTGGACGCCGGACGGGCTGCTGGCCGCAACCGGCAATCGCGGACGCATCTATCGCGTGCAGGAGAACGGCGAGTACGCAGACATCGCGCACCTCGAAGCATCGCAGGCGACGGGCTTCGCGACAGCGCCGGATGGCCTCTACGTGGGAACCAGCAATGGCGGCAAGCTCTTCCACCTGAGTGCGCAAAGCGCCGAAGGCAGTCTGGACAGCGATGTGCAGGATGCCGGGGCGGTGGCGCGGTGGGGACGCCCTGAGGTGGACGCCACCGGGTCGGGCTATCAGCTCTCCGTGCGCACCGGCAACGTGAGCAATGCGGAACGTGGCTGGAGCGCGTGGAAGCCGGTGACCCCGGAGACCGCAATCGCTGCACCGCAGGCACGCTTCGCGCAGTGGAAGCTCACGCTGAAGCCGGGCACCAGCGTGCATGCCGTTTCCCTGAACTATCTTCCGGTCAATATTGCTCCTATGGTGGATGAGATCGTGGTGGTGCCGGGAGCGAAGGTGAATCAGCAGGCCCAGTTCCAGCAGCCAGTGCCGACGGTGACGATCAACCTGCCTTCGGCTTCGGCGAATGTGGTGAACCTCCAGCAGGACCCGGCGACGCAGCCGCTGCAGGGAGTCAAGGACAAGGGCTCTGTCACCGTGCGCTGGGCGGCACACGACGACAACGGCGACGACCTGGTCTTCGCGCTCTACTATCGCGGCCAGCAGGAACAGAACTGGCAACTGCTGAAAGGCGATGTGACGGAGCGCTACTACACCTTCGACGCCGCGCAGATACCGGACGGGCCGTATCAGATCAAGGTCGTGGCCAGCGATGCGCCATCGCACAATCCGGGCGACGCGCTGACTGCTGAGCGTACCAGCGAGCGTTTCGTGCTCGACACGGCAACGCCCACGGTCGAGAACCTGATCGCCCGCGTTGCAGGCGGCAAGCTGCACATCACGGCCGAGGCGAAGGATCCGGCGTCGGCGATCGCGCGTGCCGAGTTCTCCATCGACGCCGGACCGTGGCAGTACATCGAGCCGGTGAGCAAGATCTCCGACTCGCAGATGGAGCGCTACGACTTCTCTGCCCCGCTGCCGCAGCCATCGGAACGGTTGCGGACGGCCAACCTGCCGCCAGCCAATCCTAACGAGCATACGGTGACGCTGCGTGTCTTCGATCGTTACGACAACTCAGCGACGGCGAAGACGGTCGTGCGCTGATCAAATTCATGCGCTTTGAACTCTTCATCGCGGCGCGGTATCTGCGAGCCAAGCGGCGGCAGGCCGTGGTGGGGGTGATCACGGCGATCTCGGTCGCCGGCGTTGCCGCGGGTGTCGCGGCACTCATCATCGCACTCGCCATCACGACGGGCATGCGGCGCGACCTGCAGGATCGCCTGCTCGGGTCGACATCGCACGTCGATCTCATGCGCACGGCCGGCGACGGCATGCGCAACTGGCGGCCGCTGGTGGCGCGGCTGGCGACATTGCCGCACGTCGTTGCCGATTCCCCCGGGCTCTACGGCCAGGTGCTGGTGTCACGCGGCGCCCGCTCCGGCGGCCTGATGATCAAGGGCATTCTGCCGGAACAGGAGCGACGCGTCACCGATCTTCTCGACATGGTGAAGCTTGGCTCCGCGCAGGCGCTGGAGCCGGCTGCCCCGGTCATCCAGGGCGACACTGCGCCGCTGCCGCCGGTCGTCATCGGCGGCGACCTGGCGACCACGCTCGATGCGAAGGTGGGCGACACCGTGCTGGTGACCAGCCCGCAGGGCGAGCTGACGCCGCTGGGCATCGTGCCCAAGTTCCAGCGCTTCTACGTGGCCGGCATCTTCCACTCCGGCTTCTACCAGTACGACTCCAGCCTGGGCTTCGTCCGGCTGCAGGATGCGCAGCACCTGCTCGGCGAGCCCGACCTGATCTCGGTGATCGCCTTCCGCGTCGACGACCTGTACCATGCGGACGCGATTGGCCGCGAGATCGAGCAGGCGGCGGGGCCGGGCTTCCTGACCACCAACTGGATGGAGCAGAACCGCGAGCTCTTCCGCGCGCTGCTGCTGGAGCAGATCGTCACCTTCATCGTGATCGGGCTGATCGTCTGCGTGGCTGCGCTCAACATCCTGATCGCGCTCACCATGATGGTGATGGAGAAGACGCGCGACATCGCGGTGCTGATGAGCTTCGGCGTGCGGGCGGAGCAGATCCGGCGCATCTTTCTGCTACAGGGCCTGCTGATCAGCTCGATCGGCACGGCGCTGGGCCTGGTGCTGGGCTATGCGGCCTCGTGGGCCGGGGGCCATTACCGCTTCATCCACCTGCCGGGCGATGTCTACTCCATCGACTACCTGCCCTTCGCGCCGCGGATCTCGCATGCGCTGATCGTCGCGGCGGCGGCTTTGGGGGTTTCGCTGGTGGCGACGCTTTATCCATCGCGCTCGGCAGCGCGGGTGCTGCCGGCCGAAGCGCTGCGCTACGAGTGAGGGGTACCCCCTCCCCCCTCCCGTCACCGGAGGCTGGCTTGTAACCTGCTTCGTTTCATTGGGTTAAGCGGCTCTCCCGAGGGTCAAAGTCGTCATTCCAATGGATCTTATCGCTAAAGTCGTCTTTCCAAATGGGTTAGCTGTTCATTTTTGCACATAATCGGATGCAATCCGAGGCTCCCGTGTGTAATTCCATCATTCGACTGGTGTTATAGCTAAATTGTTCCAATCAAAGGAGTTACGGGTTGTCCGGGAATCGTGACGGATGGCTGAAATTGCCCCTGATTTAAGAGTAGCAATTTGGAGGGGGATAAGTGGCAAGTTTTTGCGTTTGGATTGAGTGGTGAGACCGATTTGGGAAATTGTGTCTGCACCCGAAAGGAATCGTGTTGCACGTCGCACTCAATGGCACATATAGATTTGCGCCATGTGACCGCGACGATCCGGCTGGTATCTCACTCTTTCTTGCCACCCTCAACCCAGCGCTGAAAGATCTCTACTTTCTCTTGCGCCCATGGCCCGTCGCAGGGCATCGTCCCCGCTCGCACTCTTTCCAGAATCGCTTCTGCGTGTTTTTCAACGTCCTGGTGGGACCATAGGTCGAAGGCAAATCGCATCGAATTGCGATCCACCGCCCGAAACAACGGCTTTATGTGCTTTGTGAAGCTTGGAGCCTCTTCTGCACTGAGGCTCGGCACAGGGTCAATCGGCTCGTCGGATGGTGGCTGAATCGCGGAGATGCGCGTGCCGGGCTTCGCATTGCAGACCCACCACCAACGGGGCACCGGCATATTTTCCGGTGGCTTCGCGCCGCCAGTGGAGTTCTCGACAGCGATCCGCGATCCCCACTCGATGTATGCGATGAATGCCGCTCTGAATTCGGGGTCATTGGGAAGCCCCGCCTCGTCTGCGCTTTGTGCCATGAGCCTTGCCCAATGAGACCTTTGCTCCTGGGTCAGGTGTTTATCCAGATGCTGCGAGATCATTCGCGTGTATCCGCCATAACGCTCCGTGTAAAACGGCGGCCCACCGAAGACTTCGCTGAGCCACGCAGCCACTCTTTCCGGATGATCCGCTTCCATCCTGGCGAAGAGCGGACCGACAATCGGATCGGAAGGTACGTGGCGGCTATAGAACAGTGTGGTCATCTCTAAAAGAGCTGGGTAACCGCCAGCCCATTCAAACAATGTCGGCTCGCGGTCTGGAGCTAAGCGAGGGTCGGTGAAGGAGACCGACCAGTGCATTCCGGAGCAGAAGGGCTTGTTGAGAGACGATCCACATCGACACAGACTGTAATGCTCTTCTGATGCGCCTGCATTGCGAGTGATCCGGTTTCCATCCTCATCCACGAGTGCGATTGCGCCGGTGATTCGATACGGTCCATCCTTCGAGATCTCTATGGAAGGCTCTCGCGATTCGTCTACATATTCCCGCAATTCATTTCCGTCGACAGCGATACTGAGAGCCCCGGAAGGGCACCGCCGAACGGCGCGCATGATGTCATCGAGACGGCCGCCGCTGGGCGTGACAAATGGCTCCTGGTTTACATGGAAGACGCCGTTCAGACGATCGGTGCAAAAGCCCGAATGCGCGCATAGACCACGGTTGTCGAGCACCGTGGCTTGCTGCCCGATGTAGGTGTCTCGGACGTCAGCGATTCGTCTCGGGTCTTTGTCACCAGTAAACCCTGACAGGGCGTGCGAACCATCGCAGAAGGGCTTGGACGCAGACTGACCGCATCGGCAGAATAGAAGACGGCCGCGAGACTCGATCGGTACTCCGAGATAATCTTTTACCTCTGCTGCTCCTTCGAAGAGGTATGGACCGTCTCGCGTCACCGTGAGGCGGGGTGATGCACTCCGCAATCGAGCGAAGATCGCCGAAACATCAGAGCGGCGGTTATCCACTTCCGAAGTGCTCACCAATCGAGCCAGGGCGGCGGCAGCCTCACGGACTTGCACCCGATGCGTTTCCGCTGCTGCGCCGATTGCGGCTGCGAGATCGGAGAGTCGCGGTTCGATCTCTTTGCTGGCGAGCGAACGAACTGCCGACGCTGCATCCTGGATGAACTGGTCAGGATTACCGTCAGGGTTGCCATTGTCGGATGGGCTGGTAGCAGTGCCTGCAAGAGCTTCACACAATGCCGGGATTGGTAACCGGACTAGCGCGCTTGCGATCTCAGTCTCACGTTGATCGAGCTGCTTCGCCGCCAAGCCCAGGAGTGTAATGGACTCTTTTAGCCAAGTCAGAATCCGCTTCTCTTCATCCGCAGGGGGAAGAGGACGCGTTGCGAACTCCCGGAGTTCGCCTGTCGCTGACCATTGCAGAAACTCGCTCCAGGCCCCATCGAGGTCTGCCTGAGGCTGATCCGGCAGATCAAAGGCGGCGGGAGGAATGTTGAAGGCATCTCCCAGGAACTTCGCGCCCAGGATCAGCAGCTTGCGGTGAAGTGCACGCGCCTCTTGAAAACGGCGGCTGTCGGAGGCACGGACGCGACCAGCCGCAAGGAGAAGCTTGATGCCTTCCGTTGCCGCCGCAATATCAACGTTCTCTGAACTGTCCTGTGAACGATCCTGCGCCGCGCCGCTGCTGATGCGCTGATTCAATATCTCTACCTCACAACAGACTTGTTGTCGATCTTTGCCGGACTACTTACTTTCGCTGCGTCTCGGCGCTCGAGCGAGCAACGGAATCAGCTCCGATGAAGAGGTTTCGACTACCTCACCGGTGGCCCTTAAGTTCGCCAGGGAGCGGAGGCGCGCTTCCTCCGTCTTCGCCCCGCACAGGTCGGAGACGAGGATGGGAATGTAATTCAGATCGAGGCCGTGCCGGATGGTCGGCTCGATGCCCACCTCCAGTGCGATGCCGACAATGATGAAGGTCTGCAGATTGGCATCGCGAAACGCGATGTCGAGGTATGTTCCTTCAAAGGCCGACATCGTGATCTTTTCGATGACAACATCGTTCTCAGTGGCGGCGAGTTCCGGAATGATCTGGGATGCGGGCGACGTTGCCGTGAAGAGAGGTTTGGTGTCCATGGGGTTGTCCTTCCGCTGCCAGACCATGGCACGCCGGAACTGACCTACGCCTGCGGCGGCGTTCGGAAGGAAGATGTGCCGTGTATAGAAAATGCGATATCCGCCCGAGCGCGCGGCCGCGAGCAGTTGCCGGCAGCCTTTCACAATCAACGGCCCATCTGCGATTTGTGGAACGATGGCGGCCTGCATGTCATAGACGATGATGGCGGCACGATCCGGCGCGCACATTTCCTGTAAATCGCCAGGAACGGTCAATCCGAATGCAGATTTCATTGCGGTTTGCCTTCGGAGAGAACAGCGGGGGTTGTTCGATCGAAAGGTGGCTGGACGTCAATCTCCTGGCGGAAGAGAGCCTCAATCGGCAGAGGAACCTGCAGAGCAATGAACTCCCATTCAAGCATTCCGGCTTTGCTGAGCGGAAAGTTGTCGGTGTAACGTCTCGCGGTCGCAACGTCCGGCACTTCGAAGACGATGACCACGCCAAGCTCATCTGCCCTTGCGTAATTTTCGCGGACAACTCCAGCCTTCCAGAGCCGCCAAACATTCGATACTTCCTCGGGCAGATACGGGGTGACCTGCTCCATCGTGACTCCTGGGCGAAATCGATCAAATGCTATGACCTTCACATGACCTCCGGGCCGCACTTCACTACCGCACTTCACTTATGACATATGCAAACCGGAGCCGCAAGTACGCACAAATTTGTACGTGACTTTGTGCATGACTCTGAGTCGCCGACCCGACGTTTGCTTTGGCATCTTCGGCACTATGACACGTTGATTGATACGTGACTGAGCGCAATTCATCCCGCGCAATCGCGAGCGGAGTTGGCATATCGTAAAACGCTCTCCGCGCGCAAAATAATTCGCGAGGGTTTGATTTTCGGGTGGATGCGATACTGCCGACATGCTTCTCAAAGACTGCCCGGTATCGGCCGCACTTCGATGCATCAGCGGGAAGTGGAAGCCCATCATTCTGCACGAGCTGAAAAGCGGGCCATTGAGTTTTGGCCAGCTACTGCGCCGGATTCCCGAAGCGTCTCACAAGGTGCTCACCGAACAGCTTCGCCAGTTGCAGGCGGCCGGCATTGTTACGAAGACGACCTCCAGGCCATCCGTGATGCGTTCGGACTACGCCTTGTCAGAGCTTGGCCAGACGCTCCGGCCGATACTGAATCAACTGGCGAGCTGGGGGCAGGAAGCGAAACAAAGAGAGCGAAAGGCGTCTGCTTCTTCCATGCGGACAAAGGCGAGCCAGCGCAATTAGCGGTTTGATTCGTCAAACACCTCACGCCTCGTGATCGGCGCGAAGGCCAGCCGCATCTTCTGTTGAACAGCAGCGGCTTCCGTAGCGGATCGGCTTAGCCTCTTCTTCTGAAGCCGCCTGAGCCGCTGTAGACGGCGTGTTTTTTCTGAAAGACCAGGACCAATGCGTCAGGTTCAATAGTGTGGGCCGCATTGGCGACGGCGGCGTGCGCGTCCTCCGGGCTGTGATAGGTGGAGGTTCCCTCGTGCAGATACACGCCGGAGGGTAGATAGAACCTCTCGTTCACGTCGATGAAGAATGGGCGGAACTCTATCTTTTCCATCTCCAGGTCGAGCCTCTTGTCCCGCTCGGTCGATTGATCCCCCGGTAGCCCGATCATCGCAAGATATCCCGTCATGTTGAGCCGCCTCTACCAAGGCTAAATTGTTTTTTGATTTTGCGACGGGCCGGAGCTCAAACGCCACCCAAATGGAGCAAGTTCTTTGCAGTCGGAATGATACGGGGCGCGTTTCTCTAGCGGTTACGCCGGAGATGCATCTTCCAGCGGAAGGCGCTGGGGCGGCCGTCTTTGAATGCGGGAATGTACTTCCAGCCGGCGGAGGCGTCGATCCAGTCCTGGTTGGGCTCGTCTTTGAACTTCGCTGCTTTCATCTGGACGGAGCGGACTTTGCCCGCCTCGTCGATCACCAGATCGACTTCTCTGCCCTCATCCCAATGCTCCGGGTTGTGCGGGGGCGCCGCCATCCACACCAGGCGCTGGGGGATGGTGTCGGCCAACTTCAGGCGCACTTCGGGTGGGGTCTCGTACTCGGAAGGCGGTACGTGTCGGTAGATGAACGAGTGTTTCTTTTGTTCAGGCGGCGCTTTCTGTGAGACGCCGTCGACCTGGCTGCGCAATCCGCGTGATTGTGCGCTCACCATGGCGGAGCGCATGCGCTCCAGGTCTGCGGCCGGCCACATCTCGGCGAGCGCGTTCCAGGCCTCCTGCTCGCGGCCGCTGTAGAGGTAGCACCACACGATCTCGAGCACTTTGACCTTGGTGGCGAGCAGGCCGTGAGGCGGAGCTTTCGACGGCGGAGTCTCGCTGGATAGCCGGCCGTCGCTCTGCTTGAAGTCGCTCAACTGCTGCGCATCCAGTTGCCCGCGCAGGGTTGCAATTTGATGATCGAAGTACGGACGAAACTCCGAACTGACATCGATCAGCTTCTTGCCCTCGAACCTCAGGACGACCGTGGGAGCGAAATCGAAGGCGCTGCGCGGCAGGTTTTCAAAGCCATTCACCGCGGCGGCGTCGGTGGTCCAGATCTCTACGCTTCCGTCGAGCCGGGTGTCGGCGGCGCTGAAGTAGTCCTCGCCGGTAATGGTTCGCAGCAATTGCGGCGGTTGGCTCAGCGAATAGATTTTGTACTGGATACGGGGATCGTCTTCTGTGTCTTTGATCTGAAAGGCGACCACGAGCGAGCCCAGGCCCAGGTCGGCGCCCATGACATCGACATCGGCCTGCGCGACCTTGTGGGCAACCTCGATCTGCTGACCGGGCCAGGTGAGAAATGCCTGGCAGGCCCGCAGCGCGAAGTCGTTCCCTTTTGCGGCGCCGACCAAGACAGTGATGCCGGAGCCGGAGGTTTTGCCGGGTAGCGATCCGCGGAAGTCGCCGGTTCCCTTGTCACATAGGAGAAAGCGGGTGGGGTTGGTGGCGAAGGTGGTCTGGCCGGCGCAGGCAAGGCACATCAGGCTGCAGAGGGCTGAGATGGGGAGTGCTTTGACGAGATATCGAGGCAGCCGAGGGGTCATTGCGAAGCCTGAAGCAGGATACAGCCGGTTCCTGCTATTGAGCGGGTGGAAGCCGGCCTTGGCCGAGGCACGGAAGTTGCAGAGGGCGTTCGGGGATTCTCATCCCACATCTCAAACGCGGGCACCCATCCGGTTGAGGGTGGTTCAACAACCGATGGGCCGCACGCGCGAAGTGCCTTGGCGAGCCCCCTGCACGGAAGTGGCAGCGGGTGGTCACTGTTTTGTACTTTCGCACTCCCCCCGCAAATGGTAGACATGGGTATGGGCGGGTCAGTGGTTTCCGTTACCGAGATGCACCGCGAGGTGGGCAGGAATGATGCCCTGCTGGAGGTGCGCGACCTGCGTAAGGAATATGTCACTGGCCGAGGCCGTCTCCAACTCTTCGATGGTTTGAGCTTCAGCGTGCGCAAGGGCGAGATGTTTGCGATCGTGGGAGCGTCCGGTGCGGGTAAAAGCACACTTTTGCACATTCTTGGTGCACTTGATGCACCGACGAGTGGTGACCTATACTTCGCCTCAATCCACTTGAACAAACTCAATTCCAGGCAGGCCGCAGACTTCCGCAACCGCGAAGTTGGCTATGTCTGGCAGTTTCACTATCTGCTGCCGGAGTTCACCGCGGCAGAGAATGTGGCGCTCCCCCTGCTGGCGCGGGGCGAATCCCGCAAAGAGGCTGAAACTAAAGCACTTGGCTGGCTGGATGAGGTTGGCCTGGCGGACCGGGCGGAGCACCAGGCGGGAGAGCTATCCGGCGGGGAGCAGCAGCGGGTCTCGCTGGCCCGGGCGCTGGTGACGAACCCCCGCATGCTGCTGGCGGATGAGCCCACCGGCGACCTGGATGCCGGGACCGCGGATCGGGTCTTTTCGCTCATCCAACGAGTGCATGCAAGCCACGGACTGACCTCGATTCTGGTGACGCATAACCAGGAGCTGGCGGGGCGGTGCGATCGGGTGATGCGGCTGGAAGCCGGTCATATGAAAGCGGATCTTGCCAAGACTGGGAAGCCTACCTCGGACGGTGTGGGTGAACTTCCTGAAACCAGGATTTCCGACAACGGCGCTTGTTGAAGGATCAAAGTGGGCGTGAGTCCGGTGGCGTGGGTCGTGCATCTTTAGTAACGACGACTCACATTTCTGTACACGAGTCAGTCAGGAGAGGCAGTGGTGTGGAGTGAACCAGCTTCCACCAACCGTCCTTGGAGGGGAATATGTTCGAACGATATACAGAAAAGGCACGGCGTGTGATTTTTTTCGCCCGATATGAGGCCAGCCAGTTCGGCTCCCCTTACATCGAGACTGAGCACTTGCTGCTGGGCCTTCTCCGCGAGGATAAGGCGCTCACCAATAAATTTCTCCGCTCCCATGCGTCCGTCGAGTCGATTCGCAAGCAGATCGAGGGACACACCACGATTCGCGAGAAAGTTTCCACTTCGGTCGATCTTCCCCTGTCGAACGAGTGCAAGCGTGTGCTGGCCTATGCCGCTGAGGAAGCGGAGCGGCTGAGCCACAAGCATATTGGCACGGAACATCTGCTGCTGGGACTCCTGCGGGAGGAGAAGTGCTTTGCCGCAGAGATTCTGCACGAGCGCGGGCTGCGGCTGGTGGCGATCCGCGAAGAGCTGGCACGGGCTACGCAGGAGAAGGTCCCGGCGCAGCGGCAGAATCGCGAGTCCAGCCTGCTGGCGGAGTTTTCGCGCGACCTGACGCAGGCGGCGACCGACAACCAGCTTGACCCGCTGGTGGGGCGCGATTCCGAGCTGGAGCGGGTGGTGCAGATCCTGTGCCGCCGCACCAAGAACAATCCGGTCCTGATTGGCGAGCCGGGCGTGGGCAAGACCGCGATCGTCGAAGGGCTGGCGCAGCGCATTGCTGACGGCGATGTGCCGAGCTTCCTGGCGGACAAGCGGGTGCTGGCGCTGGACCTGTCGCTGATCGTGGCGGGCACGAAGTACCGCGGCCAGTTCGAGGAGCGGTTGAAGACCATCATGAAGGAGCTGATGGAGAACCAGAACTCCATCATCTTTATCGACGAGCTGCACACGCTGGTGGGCGCGGGCTCGGCCGAGGGATCGCTGGATGCAGCGAACATCCTGAAGCCGGCGCTGTCGCGCGGCGAGATCCAGTGCATCGGCGCAACCACGCCGGGCGAGTATCGCAAGTCGATCGAGAAGGACCGCTCGCTGGAGCGGCGCTTCCAGGCAGTCAAGGTGCCGCCGCCGAACGAAGTGGATGCCATCAAGATCATCATGGGCATCAAGGACCGTTACGAGAAGTTTCACGCGGTCAGCTACACCGATGACGCGATCGAGTTTGCGGTCTCGCACTCGAACCGCTATATCCCGGACCGTTTCCTTCCGGACAAGGCGATCGATCTGATCGACGAGGCGGGCGCGCGCGTGAAGCTGCGCCAGACCTCGCTGCCGGAAGAGATCACCGAGGTACAGAAGCGGATCAAGTTCATCGTGCACCGCATGGAAAACGCCATTGCGAATCACGAGTTCGAGAAGGCGCGCTTCTACTCCGATGAAGAGCGCAAGGAGCGCGAGAACCTGCGCGCGCTGCGTGACAAGTATCATCTGGACGATTCGACGGCGGGCATTGTGGGCCGCGAGGATATCGAGGACGTGGTGAGCCGCTGGACCGGCGTACCTGTCACCTCGATCAAGGAAGAAGAGACGCAGAAGCTGTTGCGGGTTGAGGAAGAGCTGCACAAGCGCGTGATCTCGCAGGACAAGTCGATCAGCGCGCTGGCACGGGCGATTCGCCGCTCGCGTGCGGGCCTCAAGTCACCGAACCGACCGATCGGCTCCTTCCTATTTCTTGGACCAACGGGAGTGGGCAAGACGGAGATGGCGCGCACGCTGGCGCAGTTCCTCTTCGGCTCGGAGAAGTCGCTGATCCGCTTCGACATGTCAGAGTTCATGGAGAAACATTCGGTATCGAAGCTGATCGGTTCGCCTCCGGGCTACGTGGGCTACGAGGAAGGCGGCCAGCTCACCGAGCGGGTGAAGCGCTCCCCTTACTCCGTGGTGCTGCTGGATGAGATCGAGAAGGCGCATCCGGATGTGTTCAACATCCTGCTGCAGGTCTTTGAAGACGGCCAGCTCACCGATGGTCTGGGAAACACAGTCGATTTCAAGAACGTCATCCTGGTGATGACATCGAATATCGGCGCGCGTCACCTGCAGAAGCAGCAGGGACTGGGCTTTATCTCCGATCGCGAGGATATGCGCGCGGAGAAGGTCGAAGACCTGGTGAAGAACGAGGTGAAGCGCACCTTCAATCCGGAGTTCCTGAACCGCCTGGATGAGATCATCATCTTCCATGCGCTCTCGGACGCGGACCTGATCCAGATCCTGGAACTGCTGGTGCAGCAACTCAACGCGAACCTGGCGCAGAAGGCGATCACCATCAGCGTGAACGAGGAGGCCAAGAAGTGGATCCTGGAAAAAACGCTGATCGATCGCACCTATGGGGCTCGTCCGCTGCGTCGCGCATTGCAGCGCTACGTGGAAGACCCGCTGTCGGAGGCGCTGATCGCCGGCGGCATCAGCCAGCGGCCTGCGTTCCTGGAGGTCTACCTGGAGAACAACCAGCTCTTCTACCGTCCGGTGGTGCAGGACGGCGAGGAGACGCCAACGGAAGGGATCCTGCTCTTCAGCTAAAGTTAACCGCTTAGCGAGACGGGATCTGTTGGAGTCTGAAGTGGTTGGAAGTAGAAAGATGCCCTCGCTTACGCGAGGGCATCTTCGCTGATGAGCTAGATCCGAGGCCGCCTGGGCAAGCCCCAGCCGAAACCGCAATGGCGAAAAGGGCGCGATTATTTACTGCCGTGCGGATCGCTCTCGACGATCACGTCCTTCCCTTCTTCATCCTTGCGTTGACGCTCCTTGCCGCGGCCGGCGACTTCATTGGCCATCTTATTCAAGCGGTCGTGCGATCCGTGCTCACCAGTCGACTTGCTGTGCGTGTCTGGATGCGCAGGGCGCGCTACATCCTTTTTTGTGTCCTTCACGATGGGCTGCATGATTCACCTCTTCCAGAATGGATGGGCGGCGGCGGACCGGAGGTTGTCCTTTGCTACACTCGGATTCCATGAAGCTGCCGGCAGCCGCTCTCCTCGTGATCGCCACCTGTTTCTCCGCACAGGGCACCTCCCTTCTTTTCGCACAAACGAGCCCAAAGCCGCACCGCCATGCAACCAAGACCATGACAGATGCCTCTTACTCGCCCGATTTTTTTATTGATACGCATGCCGACACGACGCAGCGCATGCTGGATGACCACTACGACCTGACCGATCCGCTGAATGGCGGCTATGTGAACTTTGAGGCCGCGAAGCAGGGCAAGCTGGGCGCGGAGTTTTTCTCCATCTGGGTGGAGCCGCAGTTTTACCAGAACCAATATGCAGGGCGGACGCTGGCGCTGATCGGCGCGGTGCATCAGGCGGCGCTGAAGCATCCGGACAAGATGATGATGGCTTACTCGGTGGCCGACATCGAGCGTGCCCACCGCGCGCACAAGCTGGCCGCGCTGATGGGCATCGAGGGCGGACACTCGATTGAGAATTCGCTCGACCTGCTGGATTACTACTACAAGCTGGGCGTGCGCTACATGACGCTGACCTGGTCGAACTCGAACGACTGGGCGGACTCCTCCGGCGACTTCACCGATCCCAAGGTACACCACACGAAAGAGGGGCTGACGGAGTTCGGCAAGGATGTGGTGTACGAGATGAACCGGCTGGGCATGATGGTGGACATCTCGCACGTGGCGGACCAGACCTTCTATCGCACATTGATTCTGACGCGTGCGCCGGTGATTGCGTCGCACTCCTCCGCGCGTGCGCTGACCAACTCACCACGCAACATGACGGACGAGATGCTGCGCGCGCTGGCCAACAATGACGGCGTGGTGCAGGCGAACTTCTTCTCGGCGTTCGTCTCCGAGGACTGGCGCAAGGCCTGGATGGCGCAGCAGCCGGAACGCCAGGCTGCAGAAAAAGCCGCCGAAGACAAGGCCAAGGCCGAGGGCAAGCCTTGGGTCTACAGCCAGGAAGAGGCGATGGACCATGAGTTCGCGGCGAAGATTCCGCGGCCGCCGCTGAGTGCGCTGATCGACCACATTGACCACATGGTGAAGGTGGCAGGCATCGACCACGTGGGTATCGGATCGGACTTCGATGGCATTCCGTCGGCGCCCGAGGGCATCGACTCCGCGGCGGACCTGCCGAAGATCACGGCAGGGCTCAAGAAGCGCGGCTACAGCGACGCGGACTGCCGCAAGATCATGGGTGGCAACCTGCTGCGCGTCTTCGCGCAGGTGGAGAAGGTGAGCAGGCAGTTGCAGGCAGAGGAGAAGGGACGGCCGAAGATCGGCGAGACGCAGCCGTTTCATAAGTAGATAAACCAATTTGCCATCCCCTGAGTGCCGGAGCTGCCGGTTGAAGCAGTGCATTTTCCGAGAATGGGGAGGCGTGATGAAGCGTTGGATCGGTATTTCGTTTGTGCTGGGCGTGCTTCTGGGTGTTGGTGTGGTGCGCTCGCAGCAGGGCGCGACGGGAACGCAGCGCATCGTGCAGTTCGAGAATGACGATGTGAAGGTGTGGAAGTCGATTGTCGTTCCACATGCGCCCCTGACCATGCATCGACACGAGCATGGACGCGTGATCATCGCTCTGAAGGGCGGCACCATGAAGATCGTTGAGCAGAGCGGCGGGAGCGAGGCGCACGTGTGGGAGACGGGTAAGGCCTACTGGCTGCCCGCGAACGCTCCGGGCACGATGCACGCGGATGTGAACGCCGGCGATAAGCCCATTGAAGTCATGGTGGTTGAGCTGAAGAAAGACCACTAGACGCGACAACGCTCCTGCGGCGGGACTAGAATCCCGCCGTGCCGGAGAACGGGATCGACAACCGTTCCTCCGGAAAGGAGCGATGCAATGGCGACTGTTACCGCGCTACGTCCCGGGACTTACGGCTTCCCGGTTACGATTCGCAAGCAATACCAGAACTTCATTGGCGGCGAGTGGACGAAGCCCGCCTCGGGCAGCTACTTCGAGAACGTGACGCCGGTGACCGGACAGGTGCTGTGCGAGATTCCGCGCTCGAATGCTGCCGATATCGACAAGGCGCTGGACGCAGCGCATGCAGCGAAGAGTGAGTGGGGCAAGACATCGCCGGCGGCGCGTGCGCGCATCCTGGAACAGATTGCGCAGCGCATGGAAGACAACCTGGAGATGCTGGCCACGGTGGAGACGTGGGACAACGGCAAGCCGATTCGCGAGACGATGGCCGCCGATCTGCCGCTGGCGATCGATCACTTCCGCTACTTTGCCGGATGCATTCGCGCGCAGGAGGGCGGCATCTCGCGAGCTCGACGAGACGACGGTGGCCTATCACTACCATGAGCCGCTGGGCGTGGTCGGGCTGATCATCCCGTGGAACTTCCCTCTCCTGATGGCAACCTGGAAGCTGGCGCCGGCGCTGGCTGCGGGCAATGCCGTAGTTTTGAAGCCCGCGGAGCAGACGCCGCTGGGCATTCTTGTGCTGCTGGAGCTGATCCGCGATCTGCTGCCGCCGGGCGTGTTGAACGTCGTCAACGGCTTCGGACTGGAAGCGGGCAAGCCGCTGGCGTCGAGCTCGCGGGTGCAGAAGATCGCGTTCACGGGCGAGACAACGACCGGCCGCCTGATCATGCAGTATGCCTCGCAGAACATCATCCCGGTGACGCTGGAGCTGGGCGGCAAGTCGCCGAATATCTTCTTCGCGGATGTGCTGCAGGCCGATGACGCCTTCTTCGACAAATCGCTCGAAGGCTTCGCGATGTTTGCGCTGAACCAGGGCGAGGTCTGCACCTGTCCGTCGCGCGCGCTGATCCAGGAGAGCATCTATGACCAGTTCATGGAGCGCGCGGTAAAGCGGGTGAAGGCGATCAAGCAGGCGAACCCGCTGGACAAGACGACCATGCTGGGCGCGCAAGCTTCGAGCGAGCAGATGGAGAAGATCCTTTCGTATCTCGACATCGGCAAGCAGGAGGGCGCGGAGACGCTGACCGGCGGAAAGCGCGCTTCGCTCGATGGCGATCTTGCGGAGGGCTTCTACATCGAGCCGACGATCTTCAAAGGCCACAACAAGATGCGCATCTTCCAGGAGGAGATCTTCGGACCGGTGGTTTCGGTGACGACCTTCAAGGACGAAGAAGAGGCGCTGGCGCTGGCGAACGACACGCTGTATGGATTGGGCGCAGGCCTGTGGACGCGCGACATCAATCGCGCCTATCGCATGGGCCGCGGCATTCAGGCCGGGCGCGTGTGGACCAACTGCTATCACCTGTATCCGGCGCACGCGGCCTTTGGCGGCTACAAGCAGTCGGGCATCGGGCGCGAGAACCACAAGGCGATGCTGGACCACTACCAGCAGACGAAGAACCAGCTCATCAGCTACAGCCCGAACGCCATGGGCTTCTTCTAAGCATTTGCCATGCAGGCAGATGCACTCACGTGCGTTCCGATGGGCGGCTTCCGTTGGTCGCCGCCGACGGACTGACCTGGCACTTCGCGGCTGGAGATGAGGTGACGAAAGGGATGAGTGAGATAACGGAAACGGAGGCACCGGCCCAGGTTGTCTGTACCGCAGCAGCCACTGCGCTGATGGAGAAGCTCGCCCAGCAACACGGGCCGCTGATGTTCCACCAGTCCGGCGGCTGCTGCGACGGCAGCTCGCCGATGTGCTATCCGCGCGGAGAGTTTCTGGTGGGCGACAGCGATGTGCTGCTGGCGACGCTCGGCGAGACGCCCTTCTACATGAGCCGCAGCCAGTTTGAGTACTGGAAGCACACGCAGATCATCCTGGACGTGGTGCCGGGACGCGGCGGCATGTTCTCGCTCGAAGGGCCGGAGGGCGTGCGTTTCCTGGTGCGCTCGCGCGTGTTTACCGATGATGAAATCGGCGCGCTGCGAGCGGCTGGAAGAATCTAAAAGCTAGACCCAGGCGGTGGCTGGTTTCAGCACCGGATAGAGAGCCGCGATGTCACGCACAAACTCGCGTAGGCGCGAACGCATAGCGCGTATGGCCCACGTCCATAACAGGCGGCGACCCCAGCGACGCTTCATCAGAAAGCGGCTGACGAGGAACATGAGTTTGCGTTTGATGTATCGCATGGTGAAGCCTCCTGCGTGGTGAGATGCGGTGAATCGCAGGCCCGTGTGTCTGGAGGTATTGTATTCGCGCCTGGTGGCGCAGTTTGAAGCGCTTGCGGTAGTCTGACACGTTGGATCCTCGCATGCCATTTGCCCGCCGACTCGCCCTCGCCCTGCTCTTCTCCAGCGCATTCGCCTCCGCACAGCAGGCCGCGCCACCCGCTGCTCCGCCGGACGCGCCTACGCAGCAGGCTCCTGCCGCGCCCGCAAGCAATGCGCCATCCGGTGGAACACAGGAGTCCTGCCGGATTCGCCGGGCCTGCAGGCGCCCCCGTCGGTCGAGCCGACCGGACCGACGGCGGTGATGGACACCAGCATGGGCCGCATCACCTGCCGTCTCTTCGACAAGCAGGCGCCGCAGACGGTGGCAAATTTCATCGGCCTGGCCGAGGGCACCAAGGACTGGAGCGATCCCACAACGCATGACAAGGAGCACGGCAAACCGCTCTATGACGGCACGATTTTTCATCGTGTGATTCCCGGCTTTATGGCGCAGGGCGGCGACCCGATGGGCACCGGCATGGGTGATCCGGGCTATTACATTCCGGACGAGATCGATCCGTCGCTGATGTTCGATGTGCCGGGGCGGCTGGCGATGGCGAACTCCGGGCCCAACACGGATGGCTCGCAGTTCTTCGTCACGGAAGATATCCAGCCTTCGCTGAATGGCCACTACACGATCTTCGGCCAGTGCGATCCTTCGTCGGTGCTGGTGGTGAAGACGATGACGCGCGTGGAGCGCGATGGGCGCGACAAGCCGCTGACGCCGGTGGTCCTAAAGAAGGTGACGATCGTGCCGGTGGGGCAGCCGGTGCCGCCTCCGCCAGCCTGCAGCGCCGAGTGCGCCGCCAGCCACGGCTCCTGCACCGCCTGCCCTTGCGCCCAGGCCCAACTGATTCCAAGCTATCCTCGCGGCCGGCGACTTTCGCCGGGCCGCCCTGCCAACCGCCACAAAGGAGACCGTGAAATGTCACGTACACCAGGCACCTATGCCACATTGAAGACCAGCGAGGGCACCATCGTATGCCGGCTGTTTGAAAAAGAAGCACCGAAGACGGTGGCGAATTTCATCGAGCTTGCCGAGGGCAAGCGTGAGTGGTCGCATCCGACGACACGCGCGAAGTCGACCGACAAGCTTTACGACGGAACGATCTTCCATCGCGTGATTCCCGACTTCATGATCCAGGGCGGCGACCCGGCCGGCACCGGCATGGGCGGTCCCGGATACAAGTTCGAGGATGAGACCAAGGGCTCAGCGCATCGCTTCGACAAGCCGGGCAAGCTGGCGATGGCCAACGCAGGGCCGAATACGAATGGCTCACAGTTCTTCATCACGACGGCGAACACGGAGTGGCTGACGGGCAAGCACACTATCTTTGGCGAGGTGGTGGAGGGTCAGGATATCGCCGAGAAGATCTCGCGCCTGCCGCGCGGCGCACAGGATAAGCCGAAGACGCCGGTGGTGCTGGAGTCTGTGACGATCGAGCGGGTTGCGTAACCGAGTCGCAAAAGAAATGCACTGCAGGCCGCGCCCGAAGACAACCGGTGCGCGGCCTGCAGACGGCAACGTCATCCTACGGGACCCCATGAGGCTCGCTTCTCGGCCGCACACTGGCCGTCAGATTGACTGGACGTTCATAGCCGTTACCATTACCGCCGTCCTCACTGCGGCAGTCCCCTTTCTTGCCAGATCGGCAAAGCTCGCCTATTACCAGGACGATTTTTTCTATTACCTACAGGTGGCACGCAACCTGGCCGAGCACCACCTCTCCACGTTTGACGGCACTACGCTGACCAACGGGTACCACCCGCTCTGGCTTCTGGTGCTCACAGCGGCGTGGCTCCCGGGAAATGGGCAGCTCGTCTTTCCAGCGGTCGGGCTCATCGTGATCCTGGGCGGTGCGATGACCTACCGCAGTACAAATTCTCTGCTGAGCCGAATCGCAGCGGACAGCTCGGTTGCGGCCCTCGGCACTACATGGATTACGCTCTTCTACCTCTCGCTGGCTCGCACCGGCATGGAGGTGATCCTAACTGTGCCGCTCGGACTGATGTTCCTTGACTACACGTACGATGGCAACTATCTAAAGCAGCCAAGCCATATCCTCCGTGCAGGCCTTCTTGCGTCCGTCCTGGTACTCTCCCGCCTCGATGCAATGTTGCTGATCCTGCTATATGGCATCTTGTTGCTGATATCTGAACCTTCCGCACGAAGGTTCAAGCAGGCGCTCTGGTTTGCAGCCGGGATGGCGCCGCTATATGTTTACCTGCTGTCCAACATCATCTTTTTCGGCACTCTCGATACGGTTTCCAGCAAAGCAAAACACCTTCAAAACGGATTGCACCTGGACGGTACGGCCGTCCATACCCTTTTTTCGCCCTTTGGGCTGGTCGCGGTGGCGTTCTTGCTGCCTGCGTTTGCCCTGCTGCCAATCGCGTGCATTGCGCAGGTGCGCCGCCGGAGCAACTGGACGGACCCCACTGCATCTCTGGTAGGAGCGGCGCTGATATTCCCCATTCTCTATTTCGGGATCCTGTCCGTGATCAGCGATTGGCGGCTGTGGCCGTGGTACCGCTATCCTCTGGTGATCTCAAGCGCGGCAGCATTGCTCGTTCTGTGTCATCCAAAGGCGAGCAAAGAAGACTCTTGCGCAAAGGCAGAAATCAAGCCGGCGTTGCGGTTGGCGATGCACATATGCATCTTTACGCTCTGCCTTGCCTTCGTGCTGGCGCTGAAAAAGCCGCCGCAAGATGGCGATATCTATGCGATCGCGGTGCGGCTGCAGCAGTTCGCACGTCTGCATCCAGGAAGATATGCAATGGGCGACGCCGCAGGAACCGCAGCCTTTCTACTGGGACAGCCGGTTGTACAGCTTGAGGGTCTGATGATGGACAAGAGCTTCCTTGAAAATATCCGGGAGCAACGAAATCTGCTCGACGTATTGCACGACTACCGCGTTCGCTACTACGTCGCAATCAATGCGGTTCAGTATGACGGCTGCAGAACAGTTGTGGAGCCGCGCGAGGCGGGCCGCCATTCTCCGCATATGACCGCGAAGCTATGCCGGCCGCCTGCGGAGGAATTCTATGCGGGCCAATATCACGTGACCGTCTTTGATCTGGGCGAAGCGACGCATCGCCAGTAACAGCAAGTGAGGCGGGAACAAAGAGTAAGAGCGAGGCCGCGGCCTCGCCCTTCTCCCATTGCATCGGGATTAAACGCCGATGACGGCGCAGAGCTCCTTGACGGAATCCGGCGCTCTTCTTGAGCGCCTTTTCCTCTTCGGGGGTGAGCTTGATCTCGATGATCTGCTCCAGGCCTCGTTCGCCCAGCTTGCACGGTACGCCGATGTAGTAGCCGGTGATGCCGTACTCGCCCTGCAGATAAGCAGCGCAAGGCAGAATCTTCTTCTTGTCTTTGAGAATGGCTTCGACCATCTCGACTGCTGCCGCCGATGGCGCATAGAAGGCGGAGCCGGTCTTGAGGTGCTTGACGATCTCCGCGCCACCGTCACGCGTGCGCTGGACGATGCGCTCGATGGCGGCTGCGTCGAGCAGCTCGGTAAGCGGAATGCCGGCGACGCTTGAGTATCGCGGCAGCGGCACCATGGTGTCGCCGTGTCCGCCGAGCACAAATGCGGTTACGTTTTCGACGGAGACCTTCAGTTCCTGCGCGATGAAGGTGCGGTAGCGGGCCGAATCCAACACGCCGGCCATGCCGATGACGCGCTCTCGATTGAACTTCGACTGCTTGAATGCCGCCTGCGCCATGGCATCGAGCGGGTTGGAGACGATGATGAGGATCGAGTTCGGCGCGACAGCCGTCACCTTGTTGACCACATCCGACATGATCTTGTAGTTGGTCTGAAGCAGGTCGTCGCGGCTCATGCCGGGCTTGCGCGGGATGCCCGCGGTGATGACCACAATGTCGGAGTTTGCCGCCTCGGCATAGTCATTCGCGCCGATGACGTGCACGTCGCGCTTCTCGATCGGCATGGCTTCGAGCAGGTCGAGCGCCTTGCCCTGCGGGATGCCCTCCGCTACATCGATCAGCACGACATCCGCCAGTTCCTTGGCGGCAATCCAATGCGCGGCGGTCGCGCCGACATTCCCCGCTCCGACGATGGTTACCTTCTTACGCATGTCTCTCCTGTCTTCACCGTTGTGGTGAGCTTCACTTCATGTTGTCGATCATTCGCGTGGCGAACTCACTGGTCTTCACCTTGGTCGCGCCCTGCATCTGGCGCTCGAAATCGTAGGTGACGAACTTCTGCTGGATGGTCTTCTCCATGGACGATTCGACCAGGCGCGCGGCCTCGCTCCAGCCCAGAAAATCGAGCAGCATGACGCCGGAGAGCATGACCGAGCCGGGATTGATGACGTCCTTGTCCGCATATTTTGGCGCCGTACCGTGTGTGGCCTCGAAGACCGCGAAGCCGTCGCCGACGTTCGCGCCGGGCGCGATGCCGAGCCCGCCCACCTGTGCTGCAGCCGCGTCGGAGATGTAGTCGCCATTCAGGTTGGAGGTAGCGAGGATGCTGTAGTCCTCCGGCCGAATGATGATCTGCTGGAAGATGGAGTCGGCGATGCGGTCGTTGATCATCACCTTCTGCTTCCATTTGCCGCCGCCGTGCGATGTGCCGATCCTGTCGATGACCGACTTGATCTCGGCGTAGAGCTCCTTGCGGAAGGCATCGTTGCCAAACTCGAGGCCGGGTTCGATCAGCGCCGCATTCTGCTCGACCGTCAGGCTGGGGTTGGCTTCGATGTTGCCCAGAATCCAGCTTTCGCGCTCGGTCACGGTGTGGTCGCGGAACTCCTGGGTGGCCACTTCATAGCCCCACTCGCGGAAGGCGCCTTCGGTGAACTTCTGGATGTTGCCCTTATGGACCAGCGTGACAGACTTGCGCTCATTGTCGATCGCATACTGGATCGCAACCCGCACCAGCCGCTTGGTGCCGGTGATGGAGATGGGCTTGATGCCGACGCCGGAGTCGGCGCGCACCTTCTTCTTGCCGCCCATGTCGTTGTTCAGGAAGTCGATGAGTTTCTTCGCCTCGGGCGTGCCCTCGCGGAACTCGATGCCGGAGTAGACGTCCTCGGTGTTCTCGCGGAAGATCACGACGTCGAGCTTCTCCGGATGCTTCACCGGGCTGGGGACGCCGCTGTAGTACTTCACCGGGCGGATGCAGGAGTAGAGGTCGAGCACCTGGCGCAGCGTCACGTTGAGCGAGCGGATGCCGCCGCCGACGGGCGTGGTGAGCGGCCCTTTGATGGAGACGCGCAGATCGCGCGCGGCATTCACCGAATCATCGGGCAGCCAATTCTGGAATTGGCGGTAGGCCTTCTCGCCGGCGAAGATCTCGAACCACGCAATCGAGCGTTTGCCACCGTAGGCCTTCTGCACCGCCGCGTCGAAGACACGCTGCGAGGCGCGCCAGATATCGCGGCCGGTGCCGTCGCCTTCGATGTACGGGATGATGGGATGGTCCGGCACCTGATACTTGCCGTTGACATACTGGATCGCTTCGCCGCCCTGGGGTAGGGCCACGCCGTTGTAGCTTTTCTGCATGAGGACCGGGTGCTCCGTGGAGTGGAATGCGTGTCAGTTTCCTACAACCGTCCACGCTACCATCCTGACCGGCTGGCCGCAACGCGGGCGGTCCAGCGGCTAAAGCGAGATGTATCATCACCGTGCAAATAAAACTGGGAGAAAATGCCGATGTTGTCAGGGTCGCGCCGCTTGTTTTCACTTCTGATCGCACTATTCACCGCCGCCGCCGCGCCTGCACAGACGCCGGTGCGCGTCGCGATTGTGGGGCTGGTGCATGGCCATGTCGCTGGGTTTCTGCCGCAACTGCCGAAACACCCGGAGGTGCAACTGGTGGGCGTCTCCGACCCAGACGCGTCGCTGCGGCAGAAGTACGCGACAGAATTTCATCTGGACCCAAAGATATTTTTCCCCACCGAAGAGGCGATGATTGACGCGACGCATCCGCAGGCGGTGCTGGTGTACACGTCGATTGCCGGACATCGCCCGGCGATTGAGGTGGCGGCGCGGCACCACATCGCCGTGATGGTGGAGAAGCCGCTCACCATCTCGCTGGACGACGCATTGGCCATCCGCAAAGTCTCGCGCGAGAACAATGTGCCGGTGCTGGTGAACTATGAGACGACCTGGTATGCGTCCAATAAGGCTGCGCATGATGAGCTGGAAGCGGGCAAGCTGGGGCCGCTGCGCAAGCTGGTGGTGCATGACGGCCACAAAGGACCGGAGGAGATCGGTGTACAGCCGGAGTTTCTGAAGATCCTGACCGATCCCCAATTGAACGGCGCGGGCGCGCTGTATGACTTTGGCTGCTATGGCGTGGAACTGGCGACATGGCTGCAGCATGGCGAGGCGCCCCTGACCGTGACGGCGGTGACGCAGCAACTGAAGCCGGACAAGTATCCGCATGTCGACGATGAGGGCACCATCATCCTGGCGTATCCGCATGCGCAGGCGATCATCCAGGGCTCGTGGAACTGGCCCTTCGACCGCAAGGATATGGAGGTCTACGGCGCCACCGGTTCGCTGATGACCATCAAGAGCGACAAAGTGCTGGAGCGTACACAGGGCGAGAAAGTGGCGACTGAGCGCGAAGCCACGCCGCTGGCGCCGCCGGAGGATGGCTCCCTGGACTATCTGGTCGCTGTGCTGAACGGCCAGTTGAAGCCGCAGGGCGATCTGACGTCGCTGGATACGAACGTGGTCGTGATGCAGATCCTGGATGCGGCCCGGACCTCCGCGAAGACGGGACGGACGGTGAAGCTGACGCCGCTGCCCAAGTAGCCGCTTTCGTAGAACCGGGCGGTTTGAGAGTTCTCGGGAACCTCCCCGGCTCGTCAGCCGTATCCCTGACGCAGAGGCCTTCATGGAAACCTTGCGGCAGGATATCGCCTACGCACTGCGGCAGATGCGCCAGTCCCCTGTTTTCACTCTGACCGCCATGCTGACGCTGGCGCTGGGCATTGGCGCGACGACCGCGATCTTTTCGCTCATCAACACCGTCATGTTGAAGTCGCTGCCGGTGGTGGATCCTGCCAGCCTGTATCGCATCGGCGATGGGCAGAGCTGCTGCGTGCAGGGCAGTCCGCAGGACAACTGGGGGATGTTCTGTACCCTTTTATCTGCGGATGAAGCAATCCGCGCCGGAGTTTGCCGAGGTTGCCGCATTTCAGGCAGGCGGCACGACGTTTAGTGCGCGACGGGGCGAGAGCGACCGCATCGCCAAACCGATTCGCGGCGAATTCATTACCGGGAACTATTTTTCAACGTTTGGGATTGGCGCCTTTTTCGGGCGGACCATCATTCCTTCCGATGATCAGCCGACAGCAGCGCCGGTCGCGATGCTGAGCTATCGCGCATGGCAGCAACAGTACGCATCCGACCCGAAGATCGTAGGCTCGACCATGATCCTGGATGGTCACCCGATGACCATTGTGGGCATCACGCCTCCCGGATTTTTCGGCGAGACGCTGCGCAGCGATCCTCCCGAGGTGTGGGTCCCCATCGCAGCAGGAGCCAATATTCAGGAAAGCGAACTCTCTTCTGCATACCTTTCCTGCGTGGCTGCGCGTCATTGGACGGCTGAAGCCCGGGGCAACGCCCAATGCTCTGCCATCGCGGCATGACCAATCTGCTCCGCGTCTGGCTGACCGATGAAAGCGGTATGCCTGCCGAGTGGATGACCGGAATCAAAGCCGGTTTGCCCAAACAGAACATCAAGGTGGTTCCGGGCGGGGCCGGCGTCGGTGTGATGAAGGCGGACTACGCGGACAGCCTGCACATCCTGCTCGCGGTCTGCTGCCTGGTGCTGCTGATCGCGTGCGCGAACATTGCCAACCTGCTGCTGGCTCGCGGCACTGCACGCCGAGCGCAAACTGCTGTCCGGCTCGCGCTTGGTGCGAATCGCAAGAGGCTGATCCGGCAATCGCTGACGGAGAGCATCGTCCTTTCGGTCCTTGGCGGAGCCGCCGGACTGGCGATCGCATACCTGGGCGTCAAGTCGATCGTCGCGCTTGCCTTCCATGGAGCGAGGTACGTTCCTATTGATGCAGCGCCGTCCCTGCCCGTGCTGGGCTTCGCGTTCGCGCTCTCGCTGGTCACAGGTGCGCTCTTCGGAACAGCACCCGCATGGCTCGCCTCGCATGCGGATCCCGCAGAGGCGCTGCGCGGCGCGAATCGGACCACGCGAGACCGCTCGTCGCTCTCGCAGAAGGTCCTCGTTATCGTGCAGGCGACGCTTTCTGTCGTGCTGCTGGCGGGCGCCGGACTGCTGACGCATAGCCTCCAAAAGCTGCAGCATCAGGACTTCGGCTACGAGACCGATCATCGAGTCACGATCAGCCTGACCGCGCCCTATTTTTATCCGCAGCCAAAACTCGATGCGATGTACCGCGAGCTGCAGGACCGGCTCTCGCATATTCCCGGCGTCGAGCGCGCGGCGCTTGCGCAGTACACGCCGCTGCAGGACAACTGGGGCGAGATTGTGATTCGCCAGGGCCACGGGATGCCGAACATGAACGAGGAGATCGGATCTTCCTGGGATCACGTCAATGCCGGCTACCTGGAGACGCTTGGCGAACCGATTCTTCGCGGCCGGTCGATCACCGAGCAGGACACCGCAGCCACGCAGAATATTGCCGTGGTCAACGAAGCCTTTGTGAAGAGGTTTTTCAAGCCCGGCGAAGAGCCGCTTGGCGCACACTTTGGCCTCGACCTGCCGCGATATAGCAATACGTTTGAGATTGTGGGCATTGTGCGCAACGCGAAGTATAACGATCCGGCAAGTACCGATCCGCCGCGTCCGCTGTTCTTTGTGCCGCTCGCGCAGCGGACGCACTACGACGCGCCTCTCATGCAGTCCATTGACGACAGCACGCACTTCATCGAAGGCGCGGTGCTGAAACTACACGGCAGCATGGAAGGGCTGGAGGCAGAGGTGCGTCATGTGCTGAGCGACGTGGACCCCAACCTGACGCTGCTGGCCATCCAGAGCCTGCAGGAGCAGGTGGATTCCAACTTCGACCAGCGGCGGGCTGTGGCCCGGATGACGGGGCTCTTTGGCATCCTGGCGCTGCTGCTGGCAGCTGTCGGACTCTATGGCGTGACTGCTTACACAGTGGAACGGCGTACGAGCGAGATTGGGGTGCGCATGGCGCTCGGAGCCAATCGCATGAACGTGATTCGCCTGGTGCTGCGCGGAGCGTTTCTGCAGATTTTCATCGGGCTGCTGATCGGCATTCCGATTTCGATCGCGTGTTCGCGGCTGATCTCCGCGCAGTTGTACCAGGTGAAGGGATGGGACCCGCTGGTCCTGGGCGGATCGGTCCTCGCGCTCAGTATCTGCGCCTTCTTCGCCAGCATTATTCCGGCGCAGCGTGCGGCTTCAATCAACCCGGTAAAGGCGCTGCGCACGGAGTAGCGGCAACCGTGCCAAGGAGGCGCCGGTGCACCAAGAGGCGTAATCTAGTGGCAGAGGATTTGTCTTGCGCCGTCTCTGCCTGCTTCTGGTTACCGTTTCGCTCGCCCTTCCTGCACTTGCGCAATATTCCGCCGATAAGCCGCTTGGCTCATCGGCGCAGTCCACGCCCGCATATCTGAAGGACGCCGGGCTGGAGCAGCGGCTGGGCACGCAAATGCCGCTCAACCTGCACTTCCGCGACAGCACGGGCGCAGATGCCCCGCTGGGACGATACTTCGGACGCAAACCCGTCGCGCTGGCGCTGGTGTACTTCAAATGCGCCATGCTGTGCCCGCAGGTATTGCATGGGCTGGCCAACTCACTGGCGCAGACTGGCTACGCGCCGGCTCGCGACTACGACGTGATCGTGACCAGCATCGATCCCACCGACACACCCGCAGACGCTGAAGTGGCGCGGCAGAAGTTCATCGCACAGCTTGGCGGGAGTGTTCCGGCCGACAGTGTGCACTTCCTGACCGGCGAGCAACCGGAGATCACCGCCCTGGCGAGCTCCGTCGGCTTTCACTACGTGCGGGTGCCGGGCCCAGACGGCAAGATGACGCAGTTTGCACACTCCAGCGTGATCATGGTCGCCACGCCGGAGGGCAAGCTTTCGAAGTATCTGACCGGTGTGGAATATCAGCCGCGCGATCTGCGGCTGGCGCTGCTGGAGGCGAGCGACCATCGCATCGGCTCGCCGACCGACCTGATCCTGCTCTACTGCTGCAACTACTCGCCGGGCGAGGGCCGCTATACCGTCTCCGTACTGCGCGTGCTCGGGCTTGCAGGCATGGGATCCCTCTTTGGCTGGCGGGGCTGCTTTATCTGCTGAACCGTAAGCCGAAGGTAAAGACCGCGGCCTAGAGCATTTTCACTGCAGGTGCATAGAAGAGCGCAATCGTCCACGTGGCTTTTCCGTCAAGTCCGGGGTTACCGGCGACAGGTCTTGCCGGCGTGGTGGAAGAAAAGCCACACTTCGCCAAACTGGGCTGTGCATAGTAACGGCGAAAATACTCTAGCTGTTCCCTTTGCGCGCTTCCAGCATCTCTGCCGCTCTGCCGAGCAGCTTGCGCAGAACGCTGTCATTGTCATACCCGGAACTCCAGGCGCGGCGCTGCCCGGCCGCGGCGATAGCGGCGCGTGCCGGTTCGTCATTCAGGTAGCGCTCGATCTTCGCGCGGCACTCGTCGAAATCCGAAAAGAAGACTGCCTCTTCGTCCTCACGGAAGCAGGCCATGTGCTCCGGCGTGCGCTCGGCCAGCAGGAAGCCACCGCATGCCGTGATTTCAAATGCCTTCTGCGCAACCTGGTCGCGATTGCTGCGCGTCACAAACGCAAGATTGATGCGCGACCGCCAGATCGCCTCCCGGTAGGCATCGCCGATCAGCTCGCCGATGCGGAAGGTAGCAGCCAAGGCGTCCGCCGGCAGAGCGGCCTGCCAGTGCGGGCGCGAGCCGGAGATATCGACAGGCACCCCGGCACGCCAGAGACGGGTGAGGAAGTCACCCCGGTTATCGTACGGAGTGCCAATGAATGAGACCCTGCGATCGCGGCGCTCGTCGCTCCAACCGCGCATCCGGAGCGTAATGGACGGTGCGTTCAAAGCTGGTCTGAATACGGACGACTTCCGGCGCTCCGGCCTTGCGGAATTCCTCCAGGTTGACATCGCGCTGCACGCCGGTCAGGTCAAAGCCGGAAACCGTGCGGCGGTAGAGACGCCAGCCGGGATCGTTTCGCGGACCGAGAGGATCGTCGATCGACGAAGTCAATGCAGAAGACTCCGCTCTGACGCAGACGGCGAAGCGTTTCGGGCCGCAACTGAAGTGCTTTGTCCACGATCGCTATCTGCACTCGCTCGCGCTGGGCAACGGCAAGCAAGTCACGGTTGAAGCGCGATACCTGAGGCCCCATCTGGAGGCGAAATTGCACTTTGCCGAGGATGCCGGGCGCACTGTAGTTGTCCCGATCGAACGCGGCAACGTGTTCCAGCCCGATACGCCGCAGTGCACCCAGCCGATATACGCCGAACTGGTTTGGCGCGAGACTCGTGATAAAGAGCACACGCAGATGCCCGAGCGTCTCCTCCTGCTTTTGCATCCGTCCTCGATTCTGCCAGTTTGGAATACGCTATCGTACCCGCAGCTCAAAACAGCGAATACGCCCGGCCTCGCTGGTTCCCGCGCATCCACATCCGCTTTCTATCGTATTCTGTGAAAACAGCGTAAATTCGCGAGACACGCCGTCAGGATAGTCTCCATTGCTGTGATACTTTTCACTGGGGAAACCGGCCCTGCCGCACCCCATCCGGAGGAATCGTACATTGGGCAAAAGCATGGTGCCGAAGCGCCTCTTCTTCACGAAAGGCACGGGGAGGCATAAGGAGCGCCTGACTTCGTTTGAGCTGGCACTGCGCGATGCCGGTATCGCCGCGCAGAATCTGGTTCGCGTCTCATCGATCTTTCCACCGAACGCCAAGCTCGTCCCGCGCAAAGAGGGTGTGGAATATCTCTCCCCGGGCGAGGTGGTCTTCGCCGTCGTAGCCGAGAACTCCACGCGCGAACCGCATCGCCTGGTCGCTTCCAGCATCGGCGTTGCCATTCCCGCCGACCGCAATACTTACGGCTACCTGAGCGAGCACCACAGCTTTGGCGAGACCGAGGAGCAGGCCGGGGAGTACGCCGAAGAGCTGGCGGCAGAGATGCTGGCCACCACGCTCGACGTGGACTTCGATCCGGACAAGAGCTGGGACGAGAAAAAGGAGATCTACCGCATCTCGAACAAGATCGTCCGCACCGCCAACGTCACGCAGTCGGCTATCGGCGACAAGCGCGGCCGATGGACGACAGTGATTGCCGCGGCGATCCTGATCTTCGAGTAGCCCGCTCGCTCGACAAAACCGAAGGCGCGGGGCTCCAGTCTCGCGCCTTTCGCCTGCGTGCAGCATCAGGTAGTACCGAGGTTTCCAGGAACAACATGCCCACTGCTTTGAAATACCGCATCGGCCTAGTGCAGATGTCCTGCGGGCCCGATCCGGACGCCAATCTGGACAAGGCCGCCGATCGCGTGCGCGAGGCGGCGCGTGCCGGTGCGCGCGTCATCTGCCTGCCGGAGCTCTTCCGCGCGCAGTATTTCTGCCAGCGCGAGGATATTGCGCTCTTCGATCTTGCCGAGTCGATTCCCGGGCCCGACCACGGAACGGCTGGCCATCGTGGCGCGCGAGGAGCGCGTGGTGGTGATTGCATCGCTCTTCGAGCGGCGCGCGGCCGGCCTCTATCACAACACCGCGGTGACGCTCGAGGCCGATGGTTCGATCGCCGGACTCTATCGCAAAATGCACATCCCGGATGATCCGCTGTATTACGAGAAGTTTTATTTCACACCGGGCGATCTCGGCTTTCGCGCGCAGGAGACGTCCTTTGGCCGCGTCGGCACGCTCGTCTGCTGGGATCAGTGGTATCCGGAGGGTGCACGCATCACCGCGCTCCAGGGGGCGAATGTGCTCTTCTATCCGACGGCCATCGGCTGGCATCCGGCGGAGAAAGAAGAGCACGGCGCGGCGCAATATGACGCATGGCAGACCATCCAGCGGGCTCATGCCATAGCTAATGGCGTGTATGTGGGCGCGGTGAACCGCGTGGGCTGGGAGAATGGCGACGTGCGCGGCAACCGCGTGGCAGGGCCTGGACTGGAGTTCTGGGGTGGCTCCTTCATTGCCGATCCCTTCGGCCGCATCCTGGCCAAGGCTTCGCACGACCGTGAAGAGATCCTGATCGCGGAAGTTGACCCCAAAGCGCTCGAAGATCAGCGGCGAAACTGGCCATTCCTGCGCGACCGCCGTATCGACGCGTATGCGCCGATCACACAGCGTTTCCTTGATCCGCCGCTCAGTTCGAAAGTTGATGTGAAGTGAGCACGGCGCTCGAATCGCAGCATGCAACGCCACGGACTCTGGGCTATCGCATGCCCGCGGAGTGGGAACGGCACACGGCGACGTGGATCGCATGGCCGCACAATGCGAGCGACTGGCCAGGCCGCTTTCAGCCTATTCCATGGGTGTATGCCGAGATCGTGCGCCATCTTTCGGCCGTGGAACAGGTCCACATCCTGGTCCAGAGTGCCGATGCGGAGAAGCGTGCGCGCGGCATACTGAAGCGCGCCCAGGTCAAGCTGCAGAATGTCTTCTTCCACCGGTGGCCAACCAACCGCGTGTGGACGCGCGACTCTGGGCCGATTTTCGTGAAGAAGCAAGGCTCGCTTGCCGTGACGGACTGGAAGTTCAACGCGTGGGCGAAGTATCCGGACTGGGAGCTGGACAATGCCCTTCCCGGCCGCGTGGCGGAGTTGTTGCAATTGCCGTCCTTCACGCCCACTGTCCCGCTGGCGGATGGCAAGCGGCGCGAACTTGTGCTCGAGGGCGGCAGCATCGACACCAATGGCGCAGGCGTGCTGCTGACCACGGAGGAGTGCCTCCTGAGCACAGTGCAGCAGCGCAATCCGGGAGTGAGCCGCGAGCAGTTGGAGCAGGCCTTCCACGACTACCTCGGCATCGACCAGGTGTTGTGGATGAACCGCGGCATCGCCGGCGACGACACCCATGGTCACGTCGATGACATCACGCGATTTGTGGACGCGAACACCATCGTCACCGTGGTGGAGGCCAACGGCGCCGACGACAATCACCAGCCCCTGGCCGAGAATCTGGATCGCCTGCGTAGCGCGCGCAACCGCGAGGGGCAGCCTTTCCGGATTGTCCAGCTGCCGCTTCCCTCACCGGTGGTCTTTGAAGGACAGCGTCTACCGGCGAGCTACGCGAACTTCTATATCGCAAACGGCCTGGTGCTGGTTCCCACCTTCAACGACGCGAACGATCGTCATGCGTTGAACACGCTTGCGGAGTTGTTTCCGCGGCATCGCATCGTCGGCATCCACTGCGTGGACTTCATCTGGGGGCTGGGCGCGCTGCACTGCATGACGCAGCAGCAGCCGGCGGTATAGGGCAATGACGGATCTGGAACTGATGCAGGCGGCGCTGGGCGAAGCGCACGCGGCCGGGGCGGCTGACGAGGTGCCGATTGGCGCAGTCGTACTGTTTGATGGCCGGATCGTCGCGCGGGGGCAAAACCGAGTCCTGCGCGACACCGACCCCACAGCGCATGCGGAGATCATTGCGCTTCGAGCCGCGGCCCAGGCCATTGGCAATTACCGGCTCACCGGATGCACGCTGGTCTCGACACTGGAACCGTGCGCGATGTGCGCGGGTGCGATGATTCATGCGCGCATTGACCGGCTGGTCTTCGCCGCGGATGACCCCAAAGCCGGGGCGGCGGGTTCGGTGCTGAGCGTGCTGAACCATGCCGCGCTGAACCACCAGATGGGGCTCGATCGGGGACTGCTGGCCGAGGAAAGTACCGCGCTGTTACGAGAGTTCTTTCAGCGTCGCCGCTCGTCACCCAAGGTTGAGCCAACCACCATTCCCAACCCTTCATCGAACGGGTAATATGCAGCCCATGCATGTCATTGTCTACTCCGCCGTCTGGTGCCGCGACTGCCGGGAGGCCAAGCGCTTCCTGGAGGAACACCAGATCGCCTATACCGAGATTGACATTGAGCGGGTGGCCGGAGCTGCCGACGAGGTGTTGCGCAATGTGGGCAAGCGCGCCATTCCGCAGTTCGTCATTGACGGCAGGTGGGTGCAGCCTTACCGGCCCGGGCGCGGGTTTCTCTACCAGGAGATGAGCGAGTTGCTGGGCGTGACTGTTTAAGCGACCTTCGAGGCCTCACTCGGCGGCGGCGACGTCCTCGTCTGTGGTCCCAGGATCATTCAGGATCGCGCGCGCGTCGTCCTCTTCTGCCGCGCTGACCTGCAGCAGCACGCCATCCAGGCCGTTTCCATACAGCAGGCCCGCGTTTTCACCGGCGAGGAAGCAGCGGATACCCGCCGAATCCAACCTTCCCTTGGCCATCTCTGCCTGCAGCATGTCCCTGAACCGCTCGATCGTCACCATCTGCTCGCCCGACTGTTCCTGTGACTGTTCTGCCATCGTTTCGCCTCCCGTGCGCTGAGTAGGATGCACGCCCATTAGAATAAGAAGTTACTGATCTGAATGATAGACGTGAGGAGACGCCGGCTTGATCGCACGCTATACACGGCCCGGAATGGGCGCCATATGGACTGACGAGAACAAGTACCGCATGTGGCTGAAGGTGGAGACGGCTGCCTCCGAGACTCTGGCCGAGGACGGCATTGTGCCCCGAGAGGCGGCGGCGGCCATCCGCGACAAGGGCGATTTCGACCTGAAGCGCATCTTCGAGATTGAAGCCGAGGTGAAGCACGACGTGATCGCCTTCACCACGGCGGTCGCGGAGAAGATCGGCCCGCAGGCGCGCTGGCTGCACTACGGCCTCACGTCGAATGACGTGGTGGACACGGCGCAGGCGCTGCAGGTGAAGGCCGCCTCCGGACTGCTACGCCACGGCATCCTCGGACTGAAGGAGGTGCTGAAGCGACGCGCGCTCGAGTTCCAGCACACGCCGACGATTGGCCGCACGCACGGCGTCCACGCCGAGCCGACAACCTTCGGGCTGAAGCTGCTGAACTGGTATGCGGAGATCGAGCGGGACCTTGTCCGCTTCGATGCAGCGGCGGAAGATATGCGCGTCGGCAAGCTATCGGGAGCGGTGGGCACCTTCGGCCACCTCAAGCCGGAGCACGAAGTCCGCATCTGCGAGCGGCTGGGGCTGAAGCCCGCGCTGGTGGCGACACAGGTGATCCAGCGCGACCGGCATGCGCACTATATTTCAACGCTGGCTGTGCTGACGGCGACGCTCGACAAGATCGCGACCGAGATCCGGCACCTGCAGCGCACGGAGGTGCGCGAGGCGGAGGAGTTCTTCTCCGAGAAGCAGAAGGGTTCGAGCGCGATGCCGCACAAGCGCAACCCCATCACCAGCGAGCAGATCAGCGGCCTGGCGCGCGTGGTGCGGGCGAATGCGCAGGCGGCGTTTGAGAACGTGGCGCTGTGGCATGAGCGGGATATCTCGCATTCGTCGGTGGAGCGCGTTATCTTTCCCGACTCGACCATCCTGGCCGACTACCTGCTGGCGAAGACGACCTCGCTGATCGACAAGCTGCTGGTGTACCCGAAGCGCATGCTGCGCAACCTGGAGAGCACGGGCGGGCTGATCTTTTCCGGCCAGTTGCTGCTGGATCTGGCCGAGTCCGGCATGTCGCGCGAAGATGCGTATCGCCTGGTGCAATCGCATGCCATGCGCGCGTGGCGCGAGGAACTGGTCTTCCGCGACCAGGTGGCCCAGGATAAAGAGATCACGGCGCGGCTCTCGCCGGAGAAGCTGGCGCGCACCTTCGATCTGCAGCGGCAACTGCGCAATGTGGATGCGATCTTCGATCGTGTGCTGAAGTATGAGGCCGTGCCCGCGTGAACGTCACCGTCGCGGTGACAGGAGCGAGCGGCGCTGTTCTGGCCCAACAGCTTCTGCGCGCGCTGGAGGCGGATGCCCGGGTCTCAGGAATTGATTTCGTAGCTTCGGAAGGCGCTCTCCGGGTCATGGCGGAAGAGCTTCGCCTCTCAGGGCGAAACGAGCTGGTGGAGAAGCTGTCTAGGCGCTGCGCCGAAGAAGACTCGGACTTACGCAGAACAGGATATCGGCGCGTCGATCGCCAGCGGCAGCTACCCGTCGGCGGGCATGATCGTGCTTCCCTGCTCCATGGGCACGCTGGCGGGCATTGCGAATGGCATGGCGGCGAACCTGATCGAGCGCGCCGCCGATGTCTGTCTGAAAGAGCGGCGGCCGTTGCTGCTCTGCGTGCGCGAGACGCCGTTCAACAAGATCCATCTGCGCAACATGCAGCTTGCCGCGGATGCTGGTGCGACGATCTTTCCGGTGATCCCGGCGTTCTATAACGAGCCCACGACGACCGCCGAGATGGTCCGCAATTTTGTAGATCGTGTGCTGGCGCATTTCGGGCTGCCGCAGCCCGGCGCCTACGTCTGGAAGCCGGGACCGAAGGAATAGCTACATCGGCATGTGCTTGACGTGCTCGGCGCGCACATCGTCAGAGGTGAAGAGGCTCAGAAAAGGCGCGCCGTTGGCCGCTGCTTCGACGGCCGGGCGACCCTTCGCTTCAACTCGCTCCACCAGACACACGACGCCGATCACGCGCATGCTGGCGGCGTGTGCGGCTTCAATCGCGGTGATGGTTGAGCCGCCGGTGGTGCATACGTCGTCGACGATCAGCACGGGCGCGTTCTCTTCGCTGAAGCCTTCGATCTTTCTCGCCGTCCCGTGCGCCTTCTCTGCCTTGCGAACCAGAAAGCCGTGAATCAATCGGCCTTTCCCGGCATCAGCGTGGCGCTGCGCGCTGGCGATGGCGACAGCGGAGACCACAGGATCGGCGCCCAGAGTGAGACCGCCGACAGCGTGCGGATCGAGATGATGCTGGCGCAGCAGATCGAGGATGGCGAGGCCGGTGAGACGGCCGCCTTCGGCATGCAGCGTGGTAGTGCGGCAGTCGATGTAGTAGTCGCTGCGGCCGCCGGATGAGAGCTGGAAGTCGCCGAGCTTGAAGGACTGGCGGGCGAGCAGGGTGAGGAGTTGCTGGCGGGTCGTGGAGGATTGTGTCATCAAATGCCTCTGAATTGCGGTTTGCAGTCTACGCGTGCCTTACTTCCCCAGCTTATCCAAATGCCGGAAGCCGTCGGTGCCGATGAAGAGCATGACGAAGATGGTCGCGTTGTACATGGAGTGCACCACGGTGCTGGCGGCGAGCGAATGGAAGCGCAGACGCGTGATGCACAGCACCACGCTGACGGCGAAGAGCACGGCAAGCGGAGCGAAGGAGTGGGCAAGCTGAGCGCCGTGGAGCATGGCAAAACCGATGCTGGTGATGATGGTGGAGAAGATCAGGGCCGGCAAGCTCCATCGGGGATCGGTATCGCCGGATCCCGCTTCGCCATCTTCGGAACCCGGCTCCGCATCGGAGTCCGTTGCCTTCCCACGCGAGGAGACGCTGGCCCCGTCATGTGGCAATGAGGAATAGACAGCCGTCTGCTGCTGCCATTCGCCTTCCGCGGGCTGTACGCCGGCGGCCCGCCCAGCGGCTCCCGCGGCATGCGTGCGCGCTGCATCACCCAGTCCCACGCGCTGGCCAGCGAAGGTAGCAGAAAGCCGCGGAAAGCCAGCTCTTCGAAGGCTGGCGCGACGGTGACACCGAAGACGGCGATCAGCCAGACGCCGAGCGGATGGGTGAAGAATTTGTCGATCGGCAGCTCTTTCGGGATAGGCAGGAAGTTCGAAAGCACCTGCACGATGACGCTGGTGGCCACGCCAATTGCCAACCAGCACCCACCAGCGGCGCCGCGCGACGAAGGCGCGCCAGTGCACACCCTGGCCAAAGGGACGATTCCAGAACAACGGAAAAATCAGAAAGCTTGCCGCCGCCACGATGGCGTAAATGACGGCCTCCACCGGGATGACCAGCAGCGGATCGGTTTGCATCTGCTCCGCTGATTCATGCAGATGCGGCGCCACATGCATGACCACCAGCGCGAATACCAGGCCGACCACGAAGCCGGCAAGCCGCCACCAGCAGACCGAAGAGCAAGGTATGGCCGATGTGAGGTGTAGCAGTCGAAAGCGGCGCTGCATCCACGGCAGCAACCGGCATCGCTTCCGGCGGTGCGGCAGGCTCTTCCGGCGAGGCGGCAGGCGGCAGAAATGCTGGGATCGATCGGCATGATCTGTTTACTGGAGGACTGTAGCAGAACGGCGGCGCGTGCTCTTCTTCCGCTGCCCATTCGCAGTCACTGCGTCCGCTGCTGCAATGGACGCCGCCGCGGACCCGATGGACGCGTCGGCCGGGAAATAGCGCCGCAGGAACTCCGCCGTGTGCGAGGCGGCGACCTGTGCCACCTGTGCGGGCGTGCCTTCGGCCACGATGGTGCCGCCGTCCTCGCCTCCTTCGGGACCAAGATCGATGATCCAGTCCGCGTTGCGGATCACGTCCAGGTTGTGCTCGATGATGATGACCGTGTTGCCGAGATCGGTCAGCCGGTGCAGCACCTCCAGCAGCTTGCGCACGTCGTCGAAGTGCAGGCCGGTGGTCGGCTCGTCCAGCACGTAGAGCGTCTTGCCGGTCTGGCGCTTGGAGAGCTCGCGCGCCAGCTTCATGCGCTGCGCCTCGCCGCCGGAGAGCGTCGTGGCCGCCTGGCCGAGATGCACGTAGCCGAGCCCGACATCCACCAGCGTCTGCAGCTTCTGCCGGACCTGCGGAATGTCTTTGAGCACGGGCAGCGCGTCTTCGATGGCGAGGTCGAGTATGTCGGCGATGGAGTAGCCGTTGAACTTGACGGCGAGCGTCTCCTGGTTGAAGCGGCGTCCATTGCAGACGTCGCACAGCACGTAGACGTCGGGCAGGAAGTTCATCTCGATGCGCTTCTGGCCGTCGCCCTGGCAGGCTTCGCAGCGGCCGCCGGCGACGTTGAAGGAGAAGCGGCCCGGCTTGTAGCCGCGCTCGCGCGCCTCGGGCAGCATGGCGAAGATGTCGCGGATCGCGGAGAGCACCCCGGTGTAAGTCGCGGGGTTCGAGCGCGGCGTTCGGCCGATAGGCGACTGGTCGATGCGGATGACTTTATCGATCTGCTCCACACCCTTGATCGATTTGTGTTCGCCCGGCGACTCGCGCGAGTCGTAGATGGCGCGCGCCAGCGAGCGGTAGAGGATGTCATTCACCAGCGTGCTCTTGCCGGAGCCGGAGACGCCCGTCACCACGGTCATCACGTTGAGCGGAAAGCGTGCCGTGATGTTGCGCAGATTGTGGCTGCGCGCGCCTTCGACGGTGATCCACGCGCCGTTACCGAAGGCGCGGTCACGTTCACCGGACGCGGTACCAGGCGATGCAGGATGCTGGTGGCTCCTGAAAGATAGCGGCCGGTCAGCGAGCCTGGGGCCTCCATGATGTTTGCCGGAGTGCCTTCGGCAACGACGTGGCCGCCCAGCTTGCCGGCGCCGGGGCCGAGATCGAGCACGTAGTCCGCGCTGCGGATGGTGTCTTCGTCATGCTCGACGACGAGAACGGTGTTGCCAAGATCGCGCAGGGACTCCAGCGCCGCGATGAGCCGCTGATTGTCGCGCTGATGCAGGCCGATCGAAGGCTCGTCCAGCACGTAGAGCACGCCGCGCAGGCGCGAACCGATCTGCGTTGCCAGGCGGATGCGCTGGCCCTCGCCGCCGGAGAGTGATGCAGCATTGCGGTCGAGCGAGAGATAGGAGAGCCCGACGGCATTCAGGAACTCCAGTCGCTCGATGATCTCGCGGCGCAGGCGATCGGCGATCAGCGCCTCGCGCTGCGGAAAAGCTGAGCGAGCGCGCCGCATTGAGCGCACGTCCCAGCGGCAGGCCGGTGAAGTCGGCGATGGAGAGGTTATTGACCTTCACGGCGAGCGAGGCAGGACGCAGCCGCTTGCCGTGGCAGGCAGGACAGATGCGTGGCCGACATGTAGCCCAGCAGCCACTCGCGGTAGCTGTCGGACTTCGATTCTTCGAGCGAGTCGCGCAGCCACGCGAAGACGCCATGGAAGCCGGTACGCGGCGCTTCAGCGCCGGGGCCGTACAGTAACAGCTCCTGTTGCTTTTCCGTTAACTCCTCGAAAGGCTTCTGGATGGGGATCTTGTACTTCTGCGCCGCCAGCTTTACCAGCCGCGCCAGGTACTGCGAGCCGGAGCCCGGGCCGAGCGCGCCCTCAAGCAACGGCTTCGACCAGTCGATAACCACCTTGGCCGCGTCGAAGTCGTAGATGCTGCCAAGACCATGGCACTCCGGACATGCTCCGTAGGTGCTATTGAAGGAAAAGCTGCGAGGCTCCAACTTAGGTACATCGAGTCCGCAATCGGGACATGCCATCGACGAGGAGTAAAGCTGTTCTCCTCCGGCATTTCCGATGAGGACCAGACCATTCGCCAACTGGAGCGCCTTGGCCACGGCCGCCTCCAGACGCTTTTCGACGCCGGGCTTGAGCACGACGCGATCGACGATGGCCTCAATGGTGTGGTTCTTCCGCTTCTCGAGAGAAATGGGGTCGGCCAGGTCACGTACCTCGCCGTCGACCCGGGCCTTAAAGCCTTGCTGGTCAAGCTGGTCGAGCAGATCCTTAAACTCGCCCTTGCGGCCGCGGACGATAGGCGCGTAGATGATAAGCCGTTCCCCGGCAGGCTGGGCGAGCACGCGCTCCACGATCTGCTCGGCGGACTGGCGAGAGATAGGCCGGCCGCAGTTTGGGCAATGCGGAGTGCCGACCGAGGCGTAGAGCAGGCGGAGGTAGTCGTAGATCTCCGTGATGGTGCCGACAGTGGAACGCGGGCTGCGGCTGGTGGTCTTCTGTTCGATGGAGATGGCGGGACTAAGGCCTTCGATGGAATCGACGTCGGGGCGCTCGATCTGGTCGAGGAACTGGCGGGCGTAGGCGGAGAGAGTTTCGACGTAGCGTCGCTGCCCTTCGGCGTAGATGGTGTCGAAGGCCAGCGAAGACTTACCGGAGCCGGAGAGGCCGGTGATCACGGTGAGGGTGTTGCGCGGGATCTGGACGTTGATGTCCTGCAGGTTGTGCTGACGCGCGCCGCGGACCGTGATGTTGGTGATGGTCATGAAGGATTTTTCAGAAGAGCTGGACCAGGTTGGCTTCGAGGGTTGCCTGGGAAATATGACGCGAAAGTAATGAGATACAGCAGAAAAGACCAAGACAGCACTCGGTCCTCTACGTATCTTAAGTGGCAATAGAAATGAGGGTCAACGCTCACATCGCTCTGCGAGAATGGCAGCGTCGAAGGTGAGTAGAAGAGAAGCTGCTCGCAACGGATCGGGCATTCATCAGCAACACAGCAGTTCGATTTGCAAAGAGGAAGACAGAGATATCCCCCATGGACGCGATGAACCTTTTAGGCCTTACCTGTGCTGTACTTGCCGCTCTCGCCTTTGGCGTTCTCCTGGCCTATAGCTGCTGCCAGGCGTTGTTTGCGATGCTCCGCATGCACTCCCGTTCCCTGCAGCCCGGATCGCAGAACAATGCGGTTGAGGCGCAAGTTCAGGCGTCCTGAGAGTCTGCTGATTCACGCGGCCTGAGTTCAGCTCCGCTGAGCGTCAGTTCCCTCGCCCGCCACCCCGACTGATCCAAGGCTCTGACGGCCTACTGCGGCGCATTCTGCACTGGCATCTGCGGTGCTATGCGTTGAGGCGCGTCTGGCGTCTGAGGTGCTCCACCTGGGGCGCCCGGTGCGCCCGGCGTCTCCGGCGTAGCAGGCGCAATGGAGGGCGGCGTGTACTGCATCGGCGGCGCAGTGTCATCCGACGAATCGTCACTGTTTGCGCTATCGTCCGGATTGTCCTCGTCTCCGTTATGGCGCTGCTTCCTGATTCTGATTGGCGCTGGCTGCAGGTCTGTGGCGATGATCCGCCGGCGGCCCTGTGGCTGAGCAGCAGTTCGCGCGGCGCACCGTTGGGCAGGTCACCTACCATCACCACGTTGTAGGAAGTGCCGTTCAGCAGCGCCGTCAGCACCTCGCGCGGCGCTCCCGGGCCAAAGCTGCCAAAGACGCGCTCATCGCCGCCTAATCCATCCAATCGCATACCGGTAGCGGATGAGACCTGATGCAGGATCTGCGAAAGGCTCGAGTTGTCGGCCTTTACGGTCAATTCGTTTGCCTGCGAGGTCACGGTGGCAGGAACCGGCGGCTGCTCGAAGAGGCTCGGCGCGACGGTTGGTTGCGGCGGCGGAGCGGGTTCAGGAACGGGAGCGGCGACCGCCTTTTTGAGGGGCGCGCGACGGATCGCCGGCGCGTTTTCCGCTGGCGTGGCCTGGGACAACGCAGACAGGGGCAGCGCAATCGTGCTTCCCAAAGCCAGAATTCCGCTCAAAGCAGGCGCGAATGCAACACCCGCCGCCGTCGCGCCATGGCCCGAATATCTCTGCTTCCGCGCGAGTTCGTGCCCCAGCATGCCGCTCATCCCTACGTCCCCCACTTCATAGACTACGCCAGCAGCGGATTCGTTCATAACGGAGTTGTACCCGCTCAAAACGCGGATAATGAAGGTCTCCAAATTACTGTACCGTGGTACATTTGTACCAATATGACAGACAAAGAAACGTCCCTGTCCCACCCCGTCGAGGTGGAACGGGTGCAGACAGGCGTGAGGCTGGAAAAACGAATGCTTAAGGTGCTCAAGGCCATTGCAGAACAAAAGGAGATGAGCCTGGGCGATCTTCTGGAGGGGATAGTGCTGCACGCCTTTGAGGGCAAAGCGCCGTTCTCCCCGCAGACGATCAAGGACATTGAGCAGTTCCGGAGCCTATATGGGCTGACGCTGCGTGCTCAGGACAGCCATCAGCTACGAGAGCGTCGATGAGGCCGAAGACGCTCCTCGTCCTGATATTGTGCGTGCCATTCCTGCTGGCGCAGCATACCGGAGAGCCCCGGTGAGAGATTCGCTGCAACCGACCGCACATGTGAGCAACAGCTTTGCCTTCACGGTAGAAGCGCCCTTGAAAGTCGCCGCGCCGCTATTTGGACCGGAGGGTGAACGGGTCTGGGCCGGAGATGACTGGAATCCACAATTCGTCTTCCCGATTCCGGCACAGGATGTCGAGGGGGCCGTGTTTACGGTGCATCATGGGGAACACACTGCGGTGTGGGTCAATACGCTCTTCGACTTGAAATCCGGCCGCATGCAATACGTTTATGTGCTGGCAGACCTGCTGGTAACAACGATCGATGTGCGGCTGCACTCGTTAGACGCGGGGCACACCAAGGTGGACGTCACCTATGTCCGTACCGCGCTGCGGCCAGAGGCGAACAGCCACGTGGTCGCCCTGGGAGAGCATGACCGAGAACAGGCACCGGTATGGGAGGGTGCGATCCACAGCTATTTGCAACGGCGGACCCTCCTCGCTAGCAAATAACAGACGCCCGGCAGAGCTTTTGCGTGAAATGCGGCGGTTGTGTTGAAGTAAGGGCGTGCCGCGATGGGTGACAGCGCGATGAACTTCTCTTCAGCTCCGCACGCTTGCCTGGCGTGACCTGCCTGCTGCTGGGCTTGCACTTCCGGCTCTGGGCGTCTCGTGCAAGACGCAGGGCGCCATGACAGAAGCCGAGCGCGCGCCGATCGTGCAGGCCGCACGTCAGATTGCCCTGGATGTGCAGGGCGGTCGAACCGCTGACCTGAAGGCCGCCACGGTGCCCGCAGGTGGCTGCCAGCTTCAACAGCATCGCGCAGCTCGACGGCAGCTCACACCCCCTTGATCCGGAGCGGCACCATCACGGTCGATGCCGTCTACAAACTGGACGCATCCGATGCGAAGCCGGGCGATGATCAGGAACAGTTCTTCTGCGGCGCGGCGACAACAGCTCGCACGTGATCTTCAGCATTCAGCATCTGCCCCCCGGACTCTTCGCATTTGCACTGGTGCACGCAACGGGCGTGGCCAAGCCGCAGCAGATTGCGCTGCTGCTGCAGTCGTTGAAGGCAGGCGGGCCGTGGCAGCTTGCCGGCTTCTTCCCTAAACCGCTCAGCGTGGCGGGACATGACGGGCTGTGGTACTGGAAGCAGGCTCGCGCCTATGCGCAGAAGAAGCAGACGTGGAATGCGTGGTTCTACTACTCCACCGCCATCTCCCTGCTGCAGCCGGCCGGCTTTTTCTCCAGCACGAACTTCGAAAAACTGGTCGATGAGCAGCAGGCTGCACGCCCTGCCGATCTGCCCGGCACCGCGCCGCTGACCATCAACGCAGAAGGGACGGCCTACAAGGTCACGAACTCTGCGCACGGACGATGCACTCGGCGGCCTGGACCTGGTCGCCCACTACGACTCAACCAGCAGCGACCCGGTCACAGGCCGGACGCACACCATCGCCGTGATGCACGGCCTGCTGACGCTGCACCCGGAGTTGCGCGAAGCCTTCCACGGATTGTGGGTCTTTGCCGATGCGGGGCCAGGCGGTCAGGCATTTTCGCTGGAACAGCCAATGACGGAGCTACGCTAGAAGTTAAAGTTGTAACTTCAACTCTAATATCGCGGAATCGAATTCATTTGATCCCAACGACCATCGAATCCGGGCCTATGAGATGCTCCACGTGTGCCTCGCGGAAGCCCGCTTCCCGCATCCAGCCGATGCAATCCGCGCCCGTGTAATCAAACCCGCCGGGTGTCTCGATCAGCATATTGAGGCTCATCAGCAGCCCGAAGGCGTTCTTTGACGATCGTCGTCGATGATCGCGTCATAGACCATCAGGGCTCCGCCGGGAGTGAGCGCGGCAAAGGCCTTCGCGATCAGCATCTTCTTCTGCTCCAGATTCCAGTCATGCAGGATGTGGCCCATGGTGAACGCGTCGACGTTGGGCAGCTCGTCTTGGAAGAAATCGCCGGGCTGGAATCGCACGCGCTCGCCGACGCCATTGAGCTCTGGCGTACTCCTCAAAGATCGGCCCCACTTCGGGCAGATCGAGCCCGATTCCCCGCAGGTGCGGATTGGCCAGCGCAATCTGGACCGCAAGGTCGCCCTGCGCGGTGCCGAGGTCAGCGAAGGTCCGGTATTTCGCCCACGGCACCTTGCGCGCAATGGCGAGGTTGGCGCCGTGGCTGATGGCGGACATCGCGGACAGAAATCCCTTCAGCCGCGCAGGATCGGCATACAGCGCCGCGAAGGGCGAGGCGCTGGTGTCATTTTTTGCCTCGTTCTGCGGCTGCCCCGTGCGCAGCGCCTCTGTCAGGTGGTTCCAGAAGCCGATAGAGACGTGCGTTCGCCATCTCCAGCATGCCGCCGATGTAGCTCGGCTTGTTTCGGTCCAGAAAAAGGTCTGCCTCCGGCGAATTGCGATAGTGTTCTCTGTCCGGTGGAGGAAGCCCAGCGCCACCAGGGCATCCAGAAAATCGCGGGCGGAGCGAGGATGCAGTCCCAGCCGGCCGGAAAGTTCACTGAACTCTTCCGGGCCGTGAGCCAGTTCGGTGAAGACTCCCATCTCGACGGCGCTGAGCAGCGTCTTCGAGCCCCAGAAGCCCAGCCCTATCTGCAGATGCGATCCGGCGTCGGATCTGCAGCAACGCTCATGTAAGTCCTCCTTCACCTCGCAAAAATTATTCCAGCAATTCGCTGGAATTACAGCGAATCTGTATCTTCATGATTTTTAACAACGTGCTTAGGCGAAGAGCGGCGCAGGAGGAGGACTGGCAGCGACCGGCTTCTCCGGACACAGAGTATAAGACCGTTCTAGCCGTGTCGCAACAGGAAAGCTGGCAGTTGCGCACCATTAGAATCTTGCCATGAATCGCTGCCGATTTGGCCGGGCAGCCCGGCGCGCAGCGCCACTGCACTTCAGGCACTACACTAAGACAAGCCGATGAGTACGGAAAAAACTCTTTCCCGGGCAATCCACGATCGCCGCGCCACCCCCAGTTTTGATGGCCGCCCCATCCCCTCAAAGGATTTGCGGCGCATTCTCGATGCCGGGCTGAGCGCACCCAGCGCTTACAATCTCCAGCCCTGGCGGTTCATTGTCGTCCGGAGCCCGGAGCAAAAACGCCGGTTGCGCAGCGCCTGCTACAACCAGCCCAAGGTCGATGAGGCGTCCGCCGTCATCGTGGCCTGCGGCGATGCGGATGGCTGGCGCAACTGGGATCTGGAAGAGATGCTGCGCATGGGCCGCGAAAACGGCATGCCGGAGAATTATGCCGAACAGGCCAAGGTAGGCATTCCCGCCTATCTGTCGAACCACCCGAACATCCCGATGTGGCTCAACCGCCAGGTGATGATCGCCTTTACCCACATGATGCTGATGGCCGAGGTGCTGGGCTACGATACCGCACCGATGGAAGGCTATGAGCCGGAAAAGGTGAGCGAAGTGCTGAAGCTGCCGTTGAGTTACGCGACGGTCGCGCTGCTGGCGCTGGGCTGGGGCCGCGGCGCGGACAAATTTGCCGGCGGCCGATTCTCTTCCTCGCGCACCGTCTTTGGCGAAGAATATGGCCGCCCTCTCACCGACGATCCGAACCGGCGAGTAGCTATCCGATATGCAGAGACAGTTTCCTGCAGCCCCGATCGCGGGTGTCGGCGCGGTGGTGCTGGATGCGGAGTTGCGCGTGCTGCTGGTGCGGCGCGGCCAGGAGCCGCTGCTGGGCGAGTGGTCGCTGCCCGGGCGGCGCTTTGGAACTTGGCGAACGGCTGGAGGATGGCGTACGCCGTGAAGTGCGCGAGGAGACGGGACTCGACGTGGAGCCGGAAGAGATTGTCGCCGTCTTCGATCACATCTCCCATGCAAGCGACGACCCGGCGCGGGTGCGCTTCCACTACGTGCTGGTCGACTATCGCTGCCGTATGCTCGGCGGCTCGCTGACGAGCGCAACCGACGTGACGGAAGCACGCTGGGCGACGTGGAGTGAACTAACGGGGCATGGAGCGCTCGCCATCCGGCCCTTTACGCTGAGCGTGATCCGCAAAGCGCTCGACCAGGCCAGCAAGAGTACAGCCGGAGTGAGCGAGATTGTCACGCGAGAGACCGGCATGCCAGACCCAGCCGCCACAAATACAATGCACGCCGCCGAGCGGGAGGAGCCCTTTCCTTGAGCCGAAGCACGTCCGGCACGCGACCGGCCAATCGCACGGATCGCGCACGCAAGATGCGCAATGTCCAAACGGAGACGACAAAGGACCCGGCAGCGCTGCGCTGGAGGACCTACGGCTATGCCGTTCTGGTGATGGTCGTGCTGTTTCTGACTGGGTGCAGTCGTGGTGTGGCAGCGTCCCCTGGCGGTGGTCGAGACGATGACGCGCGCGCGCCTGGCATTCGGCGGTTTCCACAACGAGTACACGACGATCCGCGGCAACCGCATTCACTACTACGAGGGCGGCAGCGGGGCCCCGTGGTGCTGGTGCATGGGCTGGGCAGTCGTGCGGAAGACTGGGCCAACCTGATGCCGCAGCTCAAGCAGGCAGGCTTTCATGTTTACGCGATCGATCTGCTGGGCTACGGCCGTTCCGCGCGGCCCGCGGACGCCGCCTATTCGATCTCCGGAAGAGGCTGGCAATACGTTGAAGACTTCCTCGCCCAGCGCGGGCTTGAGAAGGTGAATCTCGTCGGCTGGTCGATGGGTGGCTGGGTGTCGATGCGCGTCGCGCTCGATCAGCCGGAGCGCATTGGTCGCCTGGTGCTGTGCGGTTCGGCCGGCATTCGCTTCGAGCCGACGTTCACCGTTTTCGACTTCGAACCGACGACGATTCCCGCGGTGCAGCACCTTTACAGCCTGCTGATGCCGCGGCCTGCCGCAGTGCCCGACTTTCTTGCGCGCGACATGGTCCGCAAATTCAAGGGGCTGAACTGGGTGGTGGATCGCAGCGCGCGCTCCATGTTCCATGGCGACGATCTGCTGGATGGTAAGCTTGGCGCGCTCCAGATGCCGACGCTGATCATCTGGGGCGGCAGGACCACCTCATTCCGCTGGCCACGGGCGTCGCGATGCATGCGGAGATCCCGCAATCTGTCCTCCAGATATATGACGGCTGCGGTCACCTGGCGCCTGGCCAGTGCGCCCGTCGTCATTGGACCACGGCTGATTGATTTTCTGGATGGCAAGCCGCCGCAGACAAAAGAGACTACCGCGATCGGATTGAACTAGTACGACCCTCAGTCGCCAGTTGACGTGTGCGCCGGATTGACCGGCATCACCATGGGCAGCGTGACCACGGCGCGGGCGCCGCCTGCCTTGCGATTGATCAGCCTCACCGAACCGGCATGCGCTTCGACGATCTGCCTTGCCAGCGCCAGGCCGACGCCGCTGCCGCCACTCTTCGTGGTGTAGAACGGCACGAATAGATTCGAGTCGTTGGCGATGCCGGGTCCGTTGTCCTCGATGCCGATGATGACCTTGCCCGCGTCCATCTGCCATCCCACCTGCACACGCGGCTTCCCTGTCCGGCTGGTCAACGCGGCCTCCACGGCATTGCGTACCAGGTTGATCAGCATCTGCTCCACCTGGTCGGGATCGATAGTGAGCGTCACCTCGGGACCGCCGATGATCTCCGCGCTCAAACGCTGCTCCAATGCCAAGGTGCGCTCCAGCAGCGGCGCCAGCGACGTTTTTTGTAACCTTGGCGGTGGCAATTGCGCGAGCTGGCGATATGCCTGCACAAAACGGTGCAGCGATTCAGCGCGGGTTTCGACGATGTGGAGGCCGCGATCCAGATCCTCATCCGTAGCAACGCCTGAGATGAGCTGGGTCCGGAGGGTACCCGCGATCGACTTGATGGGGGCCAGCGAGTTGTTGATCTCGTGGCCAAGCACGCGGATGAGCCGCTGCCAGGCCTGCCGTTCCTCTTCCCGCAGTGCAGCGCTTACGTCCGTCAGCAGCAGCAGCGCATGGGGCACGCCGCGCTGGCGAAAAGTGCTGCGGTGCACCATCCAGCGGGTGTTTCGGCCATCCTGCTCCAGCTCGACGATGCCCTCGTCCGGCTCATCGAGCAGCCCGACTCAACCCAAGCTCCGCCGCCGGCTGCCCTAGGTTGTCAGTCGGCAATGCGAGGACGTTTTCCGCTGCCGGATTCATCAGGCGAAGCACGCCCGCCGGATCGAAGGCAAGCACCGGCGCGTCGATCGAACCAACAACGCGGCGCAGCAGCGCCGAGGCCTCCAGTGCGCCTGCGCGTTGATCCTGCAGCATGTCGGCGAGGGCGTTGACCTCAATCGCCAGCTCACCGAGAACGTCGCCGGTTGCCGAACCGCGCGCGCGGAAGGCATAGTCGTCCTCACGCAGAGCGCTCACTACATTGGTCAGTGTCTGCAAGGGGCGGACGACATGTTCGACCAGCAAGCCATAGACGATGAGTGTGACGAAGAGAATGACACCGAGAAGCGTGAGCCACAGGCTGGTGGAAGCGTGCTGAGAGACCAGCAGACCGCAGCAGGTCACCAGTCCTGGCAGCGCGATGCACATGGCAAGCACGCGCAGGCGGGATTCGAAGCTCAGCCCCTGGATGGGCCGCGGGCGACCGATGCGGCGGCGCGATCCATGAATGCGTATGCGCCGATTTCCCGGCGCCCGGTCTGGCGATTCCGGCCTGGATGGCGCGTCTCTCTGCGCGCTAGTTGGCGAGGGCCCATTCGAACCAGCGTCTTGGCGTCTAAATGTCATGCTTAAAGACGGTCAGGCAGTGAAGGTTTCCACCAGAAACGAAGACTGCGCGATCGATGCGACACAATGCTCCCGCAGGTAGCATATCGGCATGAAAAACTTCATGTCTGCATTTTTCGGAAACTGTCTGCCGGAGCAGCGATGCAGGCGGGGTAAGGGGATGCTTTCATGCACCGGGTCAGTGAGATGGATGAGCTGATCGGCGTGCGGCAGCGGTATGTGCATAATGAGTGGCAGCATGAGCTTTTTGCGGCGTGAAGAGCGAAACGCCGCTCTCTACTCCATTGGGGGTTCCACGAAATGATCGGATCGTTGAATCGCGCGGCCGCGCTACGCCGCGCTGCACGCAACATTGCCGCGGCGCTCGTCCTGATGGGACCAATGCTCCCGGCTTGCGGCCAGCAACCGTTTCAGACCCTTCTGGTGGGCGTCGATCGCCGGCCCGTCACCAGCTTGAATGGAGACTGGCACTACCTTGTTGACCAGTCGCCGGCGCGCGCTCTCTACTCTGCAAATGGCGAGATCAACGACAAGTCATACGCCAGGAACGAGCACCCCAATCTCTTCGGAAAGCACAACGAAGAGTACGACTTCTCTACCGCGCCGACGCTCAAGGTTCCCGGCGACTGGAATACCCAGGTTCCTCAACTCTTCAATTACGAAGGCGTCCTCTGGTACCAGCGCGACTTCGATGCCCAGCCCGAAACCCGGCACCCGCACGTTCCTCCACATCGGTGCAGCAAACTATCGCTCCCATGTCTGGGTCAACGAGAAACGAGTTTGCGATCACGAAGGCGGCTTCACTCCGTTCGATTGCGAAGTCACCTCGGTCCTCCACCCCGGCTCCAACTTCGTCGTCATCGCGGTCGACGCCACGCGCCTGGTTGATGGCATTCCTTCGGTTGGCTATGACTGGTTCAACTACGGAGGCCTCACCCGCGACGTCTCTCTGGTCACCGTTCCCGATGCCTTCATCGACGACTACGATGTCCATCTGGCGCATGGCCCCGCCTGGCAGCCCGGCAACATGGAGTTGACCGGCTATGTTCACGTTCTCGACGCAGCTGCTGGAACGCCGGTGACCATCGACGTTCCCGAGGCTGGCGCCAAGATCACCGTGAAGACAGACGGGATGGCCGCGCTCCCTTCTCGGTGAAAGCCGCTCGACTTACGCTCTGGTCGCCCGAATCGCCCAAGCTCTACAAAGTGACTCTTTCCTCCGGCGCCGACACGCTCACCGACGACATCGGCTTTCGCGATATCCGCGTCGACGGCACGCGCATTCTGCTCAATGGCAAGGCGATCTTCCTGAAGGGCGTCAACGCTCACGCGGAGGCGCCGGTGCGCGGCGGCCGCGCCAACAACGATCAGGACGTCGCCACCATCTTCAGCTATCTCAAAGATCTCAACGCCAACTTCGTCCGCCTCTGCCATTACCCGCACGATGAACGCATGGAGCGCACTGCGGACCGCGACGGCATCATGGTCTGGTCCGAGATTCCCAACTGGCAGCACATCTCCTTCGACAAGCCTGAGGTTTATGCCAAGGACGTCGCCATGCTGAAGGAGATGATTCGCCGCGACCGCAACAAGGCGTCGGTCATTCTGTGGTCCGTGTCCAATGAGACCTGCAATAACCCGACCCGCACCCGGTTCCTGACCGATCTTGCCAATGAAGCTCGCAAGCTCGACTCGACACGCCTGATCACCTCTGCTCTTAACTCAGAGCACATTCAAGGCACACGGCCGCCTTGAACGATTCCTTCACCGATGCGCTGGACGTCATCGGCGTGAATGAGTACATCGGCTGGTACACAGGCGCGCCGGAGGATGCCGACACCATGCAATGGAACCTGCCGCAGAAGCCTGTCATCATGAGCGAGTTCGGCGCGGAAGCGAAATACGGCAACCATGGTGCGGACAATCAGCGCTGGACCGAAGAGCAGCAGGCGAGCGTCTACAAGCACCAGCTCGTCATGCTCTCCAAAATTCCCCAGCTTCGCGGCATCACTCCATGGGTCCTCGCCGACTTTCGCTCTAACACCGCGCAACATTCCAAAATTGCAGGACGGCTACAACCGCAAAGGACTCGTTTCAGAAGATGGACAAAAGAAGCAAGCCTTTTTCATCCTGCAAAAGGTCTACAAGGACAACGCCGTAGGCAAGGCTGAATAATGCTTGCCGACGACTAGATGGAATATTTTTCCATCCGCCGATAGAGCGCGCCGCGGCTGAGGCCCAGGGCCTCGGCGGCCTGGCTCACGTTGCCTTGAGCACGCGCCAGCGCCTTGCGGATGAGAATGCTCTCGACTGCTTCCAGGCTCATATCGTCCAGGCTGGACGACGTTGCGGCGGAGCGGGGCGGCGTCAGATTCAGGTCGCCAATGTCCACCTTCTCGGTGCGCGCCATCAGCACCGCGCGTTCAATGCAGTGGTCCAGCTCTCGCACATTGCCGGGCCATGCGTATTGCATCATCATCTCCAATGCGCGCGGAGCAAATCCGGACAACAGGCGCCGATAGCGCTTGCTCCAATGCGAGAGGAAGTGCCCGGCCAGCAGCGGCACATCTTCCTTACGCTCGCGCAGCGGCGGCAGATGGATCTCCACGGTATTGAGGCGGAAGAGCAAATCGGGACGGAAGCGGCCTTCCTCGCACTCCTTGTGCAGGTCGGCATTCGTCGCGGAGAGCAGCCGCACATCCACCTTGCGGGTCTTGGATGAGCCCACGCGCTCCAGTTCGCCCGTCTCCAGCACGCGCAATAGTTTTGCCTGTTGCCGCATCGGCACGTTGGCGATCTCGTCCAGGAAGAGCGTGCCGTGATCTGCAAGTTCGAACCGCCCGATGCGATCGGTGCGCGCGTCGGTGAAGGCGCCCTTCACGTGGCCGAAGATCTCGCTTTCGAAGGTGCCTTCGGGCAGGGCGCCGGTGTTGACCGCGACCAGCGAGCGTTGCGCGCGCGACGACAGCGCGTGGATGGTCTGCGCCACCACTTCCTTGCCGGTGCCATGTTCGCCGGTGATCAGCACGTTGGCATCGGAGGGGCCGATGCGCGCAATCATCTCAAGGACGGGCTGCATCGCACGCGATTCGGCGATCAGCGTGGGAAGACCCTCGGCGCGCAGGAAGCGGTTCTCCGCCTCCAGCATGTCCGCCTGGCGCTGTACGCGATGCAGATCGAGCTGCGTGCGCAGCACGGTGAGCAGGCGCGCATTGTCCCAAGGCTTCTGGATGAAGTCCGCGGCACCGCGGCGCATCGCCTCGACAGCCAGTTCCACGCTGCTCCATGCCGTCATGACGATGATCGGCACGCGCAAGCCATAACTCTGGATCTCCGCCAGCAGATCGATGCCCTCCGCGCCCGACGTGGTGTCGCGCGTGTAGTTCATGTCCATCAGGACGGCTTCGTAGGTCTCACTCGCAAGACACTCGATGAGCTGGCGGGGCGACGCAGCGCGATCCAGCCGATAGCCCTCCGGACGCAACAGTATCTCCAGCGCATCCAGGATGGCGGGCTGATCGTCCGCGATAAGCAGACGCGACCGCTGCCCCTCCTGCGTATGCGTTCCGTTTGCGGTGGAGCGTTGGCGAGCGCTGCTCATGCTGGTGTCACTCTACTATGGTTGCGTTGCCGGAGGCTGCGGCTGAGGTTGGGAGGTAGAGGGTTGCGGCGGTGCCGGTTGCGGCATTTGTGCCGGAGGCGGAGTCAATGCCGACGGCGGGACAGGAGAAACGGGCTTATTCACTATTCCGGAGCGGGCTTCGTCCAGTGATATACCGAGGCGTTGAAGCGTTTGGCCCGTCTGGCTGTACAGCGCTACGCGACTCTTCTCGTATTCGGTTTCCGCAGCCGCCAAGGTGGAACTGGCCATGGCGAGATCATGCTCAGCAGTAAGCGTTTCGAAGTTCGAGCCTGCGCCGAGCTGCTGTTCCTGCCTCTTGATATCGAAGGTGCTGCTGCGCAAGATCCCGCGCCTTGCGCGCCGCTTCCACGCGTGCCTGTCCCTGCTCCAGCGCGTATGCGGCGTTCCGAACCTCGATGCGGAGATTTTTCTTCTGCTGCACGACGTTCATCTCTGCACGGCGCAATTCCAGCTCGGATCGGAACTGATCTGCTCGCGCCACTGCCGGTTGCGCAGCGGAATCTGCACCTGTATTTCGGCCAGATAATCTGGCGACGTGTTGTTGAATGCATTCTGCAAGCGTTCCCGCATAGCTCGTAGACTTGTCACCGGATTCGGCCCTGGATGTGCAGTTTCATAGAAGGGATTTGGCGCACCGCCCAGCCCATAGCCTGAGTAGTAGCCGGAGAGTTTCACCGTGCGGCAGCATGGCGTTGCGTATCGATTTTCGGGAAATCTCGGCATTGTTCTGCGTCAGTTGCAAGATGCTCACGTCTGGCCGGTTCTTGATTGCTTCGTCGATCAATTGCTCTACGGGAGGTATCTTGTTCCGGCTGGAATGCTTCCAGTTCCACCGTGGGTACCACCGGCATCTCTTCCAGAGTCTGGTCGAGCTGCTTGGTCAAAGCAGCCTTCATCAGCGATTCCTGCAACTGCAGGCTTGTCTTCGAGACGGTAAGGTCCTGCTGCCGCGTGGCGACTTCTGTTTCTGCCTTCATCACGTCCATAGCAGGCACAGCCTTCAATTGCAATTGCTTCTGCTCATCGTCGAGGGATTTTTCCGCGAATGCCAGGGAGCGCTCCTTCACCTGCTCATCCTGATAGGCGTTCACCAGGTCCCAATAGATGTTCTCGATCTGCGGATTGTGAAATCGATCTGCTGCCGGAAGGCGATCTCGGTCAGCTTGCGATTATTTTTCGCGAGTCGCAGCCAGCGCAGATTCGACGAAAAGCCAAATCCCTGAAGAAGCTGCTGCTGCACGATAAAACGATAATTTGAGGCCAGCGACGGGTTGAGAGTCTGAAAAGGGCTGTTCGACGGTCTGGCGCGACTGATCCAGATCGAATTCGACGTAAGTGCCGGTCGGAAAGGATTGGTAATACGAAGCGTTAGCGAGTGATCGTATTGTCTTCAACGATGTCGTCCGGTGTGACGGTGTTCGACCTGCGGTGCGGTCTGGTGTTCCGTGCTGACGCGGGCAGAGAGCCACGGATCGAAGCTGGGCTGACCTGGATGCCGAGGCCAATAGTGGTTTGGACCAGGCCGCCTGACCGCCGGCGGCGCCGCTTACGCTAACGGACGAAACCGCACTCGACGCACTGCCACCACCAAGTGTCGCGCTTGAAATACCCGGGACACCCAGCGAGAATCCGCCCGCGGCCGTGCGCAGCACATCCATGTTCGCGATCGGCAGGTTGTAGCGCGACGACGGCGATGTCGAGATTGTTCTCGAGCGCCAGATCGATCGCATCGTCGATGGACAGGTAGAGCTTGCCATCGTGGATGCACTGGTCCAGGCGCACGGAATTTGCCAGGTTCGGCTGAGGCACGTTGACCGGCGTGTAGGTCTTGAACGGATTGTGCAGGTGCGGAAATTCCACATCGAAATCCCGGCTGCTGGGCGCTCTGCGCGAAAAGCGGCGCGGTCTGGGAAAGGACCAGTGAGCTGAGCGCAATTGTTGCTGTGGCAATCTGGCGAAGATTCATCGAGTAGTGGACTCCTGTGCGGCGTTGAGCCGAGGGTTGGAGCTGTCGCTTACCAGCCAGCCATCACGGACTTCGAGCAGCCGGTTGCCGTAAGCGGCATTCGTCTCGGAGTGCGTGACCTGCAGGATGGTGGTGCCCTGCCGGTTGAGTTCCTTGAAGAGCTCCATGATCTCCTTGGCCTGCTCGGAGTGCAGGTTGCCGGTGGGCTCATCGGCCAGCAGCAGCGCTGGATTGTGGATGACCGCGCGCGCGATGCCGACCAGTTGCTGCTGCCCACCGGAGAGCTGCGAAGGGAACAGATCTTTTTTGCCCACGATATTGAAGCGGTCCAGCGTGTCGGCAACCAGTGCCTGACGCTCCGCGCGCGGCATATTCTTATAGCTCAGCGGCAGATCGATGTTTTCGGCGACCGTGAGCTCGTCGAGCAGGTGATAGCTCTGAAAGACCATTCCCATGCTGCGCTTCGCGAGCTCTGCGCGCTGCTTGCGCCCCATGGCGTGCACCGGGTCGCCCTCGAAGTAGTACTCGCCGAGCCACTGGTCGTCGAGTAGCGCGATGGCATTCAGCAGCGAGGACTTCCCTGCACCCGATGGCCCCATCAGGGTGACAAACTCGCCGCGTTCGATCTTCAGGTCGATGCGGCGGAGCACCCATGTCTGGCCGGCGCCGGTCTTGTAGCTGCGTTCCATGTTGCGTATTTCAATCATGTGTCTTCCTTCCTTATTCGTGGCGCAGCGCCTGCATGGGATCGGTCTGGGCGGCGCGGCGCGCGGGCAGATAGCTGGCAGTGATGCAGGTGACGGCGAGGATCACGGTGACCGCCTCAATCACGAGCAGAATGTTGTGTACGTCCACGCCGCTGAGCATGCTGCCGGCGATGCGGCCGAACCCAAGCGACGCGGCAATGCCTATCGATGCGCCGACGGTCACGAGGACTATGGCGCGGCGCAGCACCAGCCACAGCACGTCTTTTCGCTGAGCGCCAAGCGCCAGCCGCACGCCGAAGTCGCGCATCTGTTGTGTGACTTGGTACGCGAGCAGGCCGTAGAGTCCGGCGGCGGCAATGACCAGGGCGGCCAGAGCGAAGAGCGCGAGTAGCCGCGCGGCCAGCGTCTGGCTGCCCATGGTGTCATCGACGGAGGTCTTCATGAGCTCGGCATGGTTCACGCCCACGTCCGGATTGAGATCGTGCACCATGCGGGTGATGGCGGGGATGAGCGATCCAGGCGCAGTCGAGGCGCGAACAACAAGATCGAGGTGGAAGGCCACGAGAATCGGATACATGTCATCGGCCGGTGACATCTGGTTCAGGTTCAGCAATATCTCCGGGCTTTACCGACTCGTTCATTCCCTGGCGCGCATCCGCAACCACGCCAACGATGGTGGCGTATTTATGGGGACCGGCCTCCGCGGCCTTCACCTGCATACCGATTGGCGAGCCGGCGCCATCGATCTGTCGCGTAAATGCTTCGTTGACTATCGCAGCCAACGGGGAGCCAACGCCGTCCTCACTATTGAAGAAGCGGCCCGCCTTCAGACTGACACCCATCGCGCGGAAGTAGTCCGGCGTCGCCGCGCGCGCATTTGCGTTCTGCGCATAATGGGGGGCTGGTTTGGGACGGCCGGCAAATTCGATCTCATCGAGAAAAGTCCAGTTCGTACGCAGAGGACGTACCGTGGTGACGCCCGCGGCTGTGACGCCGGGCAACTGCCGAATGCGTGTAAGCATTGGCTCGATGAACGATGGGACGATGTTCCTGGCCTGGGAAGGCCCGGCACTGACGAACCAGTAATTCTTCTGCGGCAACATCAGCTCGGCGGTCACGACTTTCTCCGGATTGAAGCCGAGCGGCTTGCGCTGTATCTCGTAGAGGGTTCGCGCCATGACCCCCGCGGCAACCAGAAGCAGAAGTGAAAGCGCCACTTCAAGGGTAACGATTGCATCGCGCGTTACACTTTGCCGCCGGCTCGTGCCGCTGCCCGCGGAACCCTCGCGCAGGCCGATCAGGATGGGAAGCCGCGCCGCCTGCAGCGCAGGAAGAATGCCAAAGATCAAGGCAGAAATGCACGAGGCCGCCAGCACGTAGAGGCAGACGCTGGCGTCGATGTGGATCAGTGTCACCGTTCCGGAACGTGTTTGCTAGATAGGCCCGCGAAACGTGAAGCGCCGCCGACGTGATCCCAAGACCGAGGGCGCCTCCCACGAGGCTCAGCAACAGACTTTCCAGCAGAAACTGGCGCAACAACCGCATGCTGCCGGCACCCAGCGCGGCGCGTACCGCAATCTCCCGCCGTCGGCCTTGCGTGCGGGTCAGCAGAAGGCCAGCCACGTTGATGGTGGCCAGTAGCCATACGGCCAGCACCAGGCCATTCAGCGCCAGCAGTCCGGGTCGCACGTTGCGTGTCAGGGAACGCGTATAGTCCTCAACGACGACGCGATTATCCAGCTCCTTGCCTGCGTAATCCTTCAGATTCTGTCGCTTGATGCCGGCAAGCTCGCGAGTGGCATCCTCCACCTTGTTCCCGGCGCGCAAACGGCCGAGCACATTCAGCACTCCGGAGGAACGGTCCTGCAAATCCTTATGAGTGATATCGAGGGGCGAGAACAGCAGATCGCTGCCGCCCTGGAAGCGGAAACTTTCCGCCATCACTCCGATGATCGTATGCGGCGTGCCGTTCAGGGAGACCACGCGGCCAACGATCTTCGGGTCGCTGCTGAAGAGTGTGTGCCATGCCTCGGCACCGAGGACCACGACGTGGCTTGCACCGCCGTTGTTCTCGTTTGCAGCGAAGCCGCGCCCCAATGCCGGATGCACGCCCAGCATACTGAGGAAGTTAGTACTGGTAAGCAGCTGAGGTTCAGAGTGCGGATTCGCGATGCCGCCGACGATGGGCATCTGAAATGTGTAGTACGCCACTGACTGCAACGTATGGCTGCGCGTCTGCCAGTCCTGCGCGTCCGGCAAAGAGATGCCGCCGCCGCTGGTGGCAGCGCCCTTGTCGTAAGAAGCTTCGGAGATGGCCACCAACTGGGCTGGATGATCGAATGGAAGCGGCCGCAACAACACTTGATCCACCACGGAAAACATGGTGGTGGTGGCGCCGATGCCCAGCGCCAGCGTCAGCACCGCGGCGACGGCGAAGCCGGGGCTGCGCCGCAACTGGCGCCATCCGTAGCGAAGATCGTTGCCCAGCTCCATTCCCTTTCCTCTCTACTCTGACCGCAAGGCCTGCATGGGTTCGACTGCGGCGGCGCGCCGGGCCGGAACCAGCGCCGCCAGCGCGGCCGCAGCCACCAGCACACACGCAGCGATGCCATAGCTCACCGGGTCGAGCGCAGCAACGCCCACCAGAAAACGGCTCAGCACGCGTGATGCTTCCAGGCTCACCAGCACACCAAGCCCAATGCCCAGCAGTCCGCTCTTCGCCGCCGCCATCATCACCTCACGCGCCACAACTGCTCGGCCTGCGCCCAACGCCATGCGGATGCCGATTTCGCGCACCTGCTGCGCCACCGTATAACTGGTGACGCTGTACATGCCAACAGCCGCCAGGAGAAGCGCTAGCGCTGCGAATGCGGTCAGTAGCTCGCCACGCAACTGCTGCGGCTCGGTCGCGGCCGCGAGCGCATCGTCCATGGTGGTGAACTTGGTCGCGATGCTCGCGTCGGTTGCGAGCAGGCGCTGTCGCACCGCGGGAATCAGCATCGCCGGGGCGCTCGCGGTGCGCAGGACGATCTCCACTTCATTGGCGAGATACGGGTGCTGCGCCAGTGACATGTAGAGCGCGGGCGTGGGATCGTCCGCGGGCGAGTCCTGGCGCACATCGCCGACGACTCCGATGATCGTCGCTCCACGCATGCTGTCCTGATCCAGGCCGCAGATGATCTGCTGTCCTAGCGGGTCGCTGTCCCCAAAGGACTGACGCGCCAGCTTAGCGCTGATGATGGCCACGGGCTGCGAACCGTATGTATCTGCCGCGGCGACATCTCTTCCTCGCAGCAGCGGGATGCGCATGGTCTGGAAATAGCCGGGTCCTGCCAGGCTGAAGATGGCCCAGGGCAGGCCTGCCTGCTCCATGGACTGCCCTTTGCTCGTGACGGCATAGGAGCCATTCGATCCATACTGGCCAGCAGGCAATCCCATCGTCTGAGCCGCCGAGAGAACACCGGGCAGAGCGTGTAACTGTCGGTCAACTGCGCCAGCTCAACAATGCGCTTCTGCATCTGCTCCAGTCCACGCGCAGGGGCGTGCGCGTAGACCACCAGGCGGTTCTCCGCGGCAAAGCCAAGCGGCGCCTCACGAATGTGCTCGATGGTGCGCAGCAGGAGGCCGGACGTCGTGACTAGCAGGAAGCTCAGCGCAATCTCGATCGCCAGCAGACCGCGGCGCCAGCTGGCCGTGCTGCGATCTGTGCTGCCCGAACGCGTGCCGCGGCTGAGAGCGGCCGCAGGATCGCGCCGTGCCGCCCACCAGCATGGCAGCGTTGCACTGATTAAGGTGACGACTACAGCCAGCACTAGACAGAAACCGAGCAATCGCAGATCTGGTGTGGCCTTCATACTGCGGGGCAATTGCGATGCCAGCAGATGCATCAGTAGTCTCGTCGCTGGAATCGAGAGAAGCAATCCGGCGATGCCACCGAGCAGGGACACGACTCCTGCTTCCAAGAGCACCGACCCGACAATGCGGGCACGTGTTGCACCCAGCGCGCTCGCGCACTGCCAGTGCGTGTTCCTGCGCGAACTGCGCACCAGTTGTAGATGCGCCACGTTCGCGCAGGCGATCAGCAGTAGCACGCCGACTGCGGCAAGCCACAACCACAGCGACGTCCGTACGCTGCCGGTGAGTGAATCACGCAGAGGCACCGCACGCAGCTCGACATGCGCATGACTTACTGGAAAGCGCGCCGCAAGTTGCTTGGATAGGACGTCCAGACGCAACTGCGCCTGGGGAACGTCCAGTCTCTCCCGTACGCGGGCCACCGCACCGTAGTTATAGGAATCGCGATTGCGTTGTCGGGTGCCGCAGGGGAGCCGATCCAGATACTGGTCTTCTGAGGAAAATCAAATCCGCGCGGTAATACTCCGACGACTTGATAGAACTGACTCTCCCAGCCGACCAGTTTGCCGACTGCGACACCAGCGCCACCTAGTTCTGCATCGGCAAACGCCTCGCTGACCAGCGCCTGATGCGAGGCATCCCCGGAACGGAAGAGGGCGCCGCTGATCGGCCGCACGCCAAACACATCTGGGAACTGTGGACTAACCAACTCAATCTGGGTAAACGTGGCGTGGTCCGGCAGTTGAACGCCCATTTCGCCGCCGTCGTAATAGGCCACAGAGGCAAACGCAGGGTCGCTGCGCAGATCCTGATAGTCGCCACCGGTAACGTGCGGTGTTCAGATGCTGGCTATCTGTAAAAAACGTGCGCAGCGCCACGATGCGATCCGCGTCGCGATAGGGCAACTGCGTCAGGAGCATCTGCTCCACCACGCTGAAGACGGCGGTGGTCGCGCCGATGCCAAGCGCCAGCGTGAAGACCGCGGTCAGCGCGAAGCCCGGGCTGCGCCGAAGCTGGCGGAATGCGTAGCGAATATCCTGAGCCAACTGCATTGCCGTCCACCTTCCTTAAGAATCTGCCGCCTACTGATTGCGCAGCGCCTCGACCGGTTCAATCGAAGCCGCGCGCGTCGCCGGCGCGAATGCCGCCAGCACCGCCGCCACCATCAGCACTGCGAATGCGCCGCCCAGGATCAGCGGGTTGTAACTGCTTACGTTGTAAAGGTGAGCTGCCACCAGCCGCCCCAGGCCAAGCGCCAGCGGCACCCCAAGCGCGAGCCCCACCAGCACCTGCGCCAGCGCGCGCTTCAGCACCTCACGCAGCACATCGCGCCGGTCCGCGCCGAGCGCCATGCGCAGCCCCACCTCGGGGGTGCGGCGCTCTACGGTGTAGGAGGTCACGCCATAGATGCCGACGGCCGCCAGCAACAAGGCCACCAGGCCAAAGGCCATGGTGAGACGCGCCAGCATCTCCGGCTGATTGAAGTTTGAGTTCACCTGCGTCAGGAGGGTGTCGATACGGGTGATGGGCAGGTTCGGATCGATGTCGCCGATTGCTTTGCGAAGCGCGGCGGCCATCTCCGCTTCGAACCGCCCTGATAGTGCACCACGATGTCTTCGGGGAAGAGGACGCGCTCGACTCCGGCACGCTCTCGTTCCGCAAAGATCTCCGCCGGCTGCGCCAAAGGCATAAACACCATGGGAAGTTGCGGCTGCTCGGGATCTTCGTATTTGGTGTCCTCCACGACGCCGACAATCTCGAACTCGCTCGGGTCATGGGAATTCTGGCCGAAGTGCGCGCCCAGCGGTGGCTTGCCTTTCAGGAAGTGCGCGACGAAAGCCTGGTTCACTACCGCGACACGCCGCGTGGTAGCCCGATCGGCGTCGGAAAATTCGCGGCCCAGCAGGACATGCGTGCCCACAGCAGCGAAATAAGCAGGACTGACGTAATCGTAGGTCGTGCGATAGTAGTTGTTGGTGAATTCGGGTGGCGGTGGCGGCTGGCCAGGCAAAAGCGTCAGGTCGTGCCAGCCGTTGTGGGAGAGCGGGCTGAATGTTGTGTACCCGACATCGACCACCCCCGGCACCTGTCTTAACTGTGTATCGAACCTACGTTCCAGTTCCGGCAGTTTCTGAATGTCATAACCGGCGGCCACTGGGTTGATGCCGATGACCAGCCGGCCTGAGGTTGCCAGATGCAGGTTCTGGTTCTCCAGCGCCCGCAGGCTGAGCGTCAGCAATCCCGCCGTCGACAGCAGCGCCAGCGAAAGTGCTGCCTGCACCACCACCAGCGCCTTCTGCGGCCATGCGGATTTATCTCCGGCGGTACGGCTAGCTCCGCGCAGCGCCTCAATGGGATCGAAGTGCGACGTAATCCATGCCGGCACGCAGCCAAAGAGAGCGCCCGCAAGGACCGCTATGCCCAGCGCGAACCCGAGTACCGGCAGTGAAGGCGATGTCGAGAAGGGCGACGATTGCGTGCCAGCCAGTGCCATAGACAGCATCGCACGCGAGGCGAAGACAGACAGCAGGAGGGCCACAGCACTCCCTACGAGCGCAACCACCAGGCTCTCAATCAACGTCTGCCGGATGAGCCTGGAACGCTGGGCCCCAAGCGCGAGCCGTACCGCTGTCTGCTGCCGACGCGCCATGCCGCGCACCAGCATCAAGTTCGCCAGATTGGCGCATACGATCAGCAGCACAAAGCCGGCAATCATCAGCAGCAGTTGCAGGCCGGAGGCATAGCTGTCGCGCAACTCGCTGATGCCGCTCGCCGCGGATATCCATTCGGTGCGCTGCATGGGGATGGCGGCACTCTGCCCGGCTTCGAGCGTCTCCGGATGCGCCTTGAGCCAGCTTTGTAAGAGTCCGCTGGTTTCGGCGTCGATGCTTGCCGGCTTGAATCCGGTCTGTGCGCGGCCCACCAGGTACAACCAATATTGGCTGGGGTGGTCCATGGCATCAATGTTGGTGAGCATCGGCTCAAAGGCCAGTGGCGCCCAGATCTCCGGCGGATCGGCATCGAGGCGCGTGCCGAAGAACGTGGCCGGCAGGATGCCCGCCACCGTCATAGCGCGGTTATTGATCATCAGCGTGGAACCGACAATATCAGGCGAGCCGCCGAAGCGGCGCTCCCACAGGTTGTAGCTGAGCACAACGTGCGGCTGCGTGCCGCGCTGGTCGTCGGAAGGCTGAAGTGCACGGCCCTGAGCCGCGCTCACACCCAAGGTGGAGAAATAGTTGCCGGACACAAATTGCAACCGCGCAGGTTCGGCCGCCTGCGCGCTATTCTGTGGCCGCATGCCCACGGGCCGCTGCCCGGCCTCAACGGCTGCCATGCTGGAGAAGTCGGTGAGATGATTCTGGAAGTCCAGATACTGGTCATAGGAAAAGAGGCTCCAGTCGCCGAAGAGGCTTCCCCCGTTGAAGCAGCAGTCATACCGCGCGCCCAGCTTGTAGAGTTGCTCCGGCGCCGTGACCGGGAGGGGCCGCAGCATCACCTGGTAGATCAGGGTGAAGATCGCCGTCGTCGCGCCAACGCCCAGCGCCAGGGTCAGCACGGCGGTGATGGCGAAGCCCGGAGTGCGGCGAAGCTGCCGCAAGGCGTAACGAAGGTCTTGCAGGAATTGCGGAATGAGCTGCACGAGCCCTCCTCTCTGGGTTATTCCATACGCAGCGCTACCATCGGCTCGATGGAGGCGGCGCGCCTCGCGGGTACGAAGGCCGCCACAGCCGCTGCTATGGCGAGCATGACGAGCGTGATGATGGCCACCGGCGCATCGAAGGCGCCCACGCCGTAGAGATGCTGGGCCATCAAACGGCCGGCCGCATAGGCCAGCGGAACACCAATGGCGAGTCCGATGACGCAATGGACGAGCGCGCGCTTCATCACATCGCGCAGGATGCTCGGCCGGTCCGCGCCGAGCGCCATGCGCACGCCAATCTCGCCGGTGCGCCGTTCGACCGAGTAGGCCGTGACGCCGTAAAGTCCGATCGATGCCAGGATCAGCGCTACAAGACCGAAGAGCGACGTGAGCCGCGCCAGCAGTTCGTCTTCATTGAAGTTCGTCGCTACCTGTGCAGAGAAGGTGCGGAAATACTGCGGCGTCAGGATCGGGGTTCACTTCGGCAAAAGCGCGGCGCGTCGCAGCCTCCACGGATGCCGGTGTACTGTTGGCAACGTCTGCAGCACCACCTGGCCGGCGTAATGTCCCTAGCGGCTCAAAGGGCTTATCCTGTGGCTTGAAGACCTCGCGTCGTCTGCGCAAATGGCAGGTAGTACATCGGCGGTGGCGGCACATTCGGGATCGCTGGTGTTTTGTGTTTTCCACGATGCCGACGATCTCGAACTGCGATCGCAGCTCCCGCTCCATGCCGAAATGCTGGCCGATAGCTTTGCCGTGGAAGTAGCGGTCCGCAAACACCTGATTCACGACAGTGACTTTGCGTCCATGGTTGTCGTCGCCATCGGTGAAGACGCGGCCCGCGCCTGCAGCTTGGCCCCGATCGCGTCAAAATACTCCGGACTGATCCGGATCCAGGTCGCGACTGTACCAGTCGCTGTCCGGCTGCGGATCGGGTTGACCCGGAATATAGATGCCGCCATTCCAGTTGTCGTGGCTCAGCGGCGTATAGAGGGCAAAAGCAGCCTTCTGTGCGCCGGGGATCTGCATCAACCCGCGCGTGCAGCTTGCGGTAGAGATCGTCGAGTCTGCTCCGGTTTGATATCCCGCGAGGAATGGATCGATGCCGGCGATATAGCGGTCCTTTGTCTGGAAGCCGAAGTCCTGCTTTTGCAGGTTGTTCAGGCTGCGCAGCAGCAGACCGGCCGCGCACAGACAGGACAACCGAGAGCGCCGCCTGGGTAATGACCAGCACACGCTGCGCCGCGGAGCTTGAATCCTTCATCGTGCGCGAGGCGCCGCGGATTGCCGATGCCGGATCGACCTGCGTGGATATCCATGCCGGTATCACCGCGCAGAGAATCGCCGTGACCAGCGCCGCCAGCACCGCAAAGCCCAGTACCGGCAGCGAAGGATTCACGTTCACCGGAACATAGTCCGATCCGCGGAACGCGAGTCTCAACACCGAATGCGCCACCCCATAGGCAATGGCGATGGCGCCGGCGCCACCCGCAAGCGCCAGCAAGATGCTCGATATCATGGCCTGCCGCACCAGTTGCCCGCGCGTCGCGCCCAGCGCGATGCGCACTGCCTGCTGCTGCCGTTCTGCAGTGGCGCGCACCAGCAGCAGGTTCGCCACATTGGCGCAGACGATCAGCAGCACGAATCCGGCCGCCGCCATCAGCAGCTTCAGCCCGCGCCCATAATCCTCTGCGCGACGTATTCACGCCGGTCTTCGCGGAAGAAAGCTCGGTCTTCTGGCGGCCGATCTGTGCGCGCTCGGGGGCGCTCAGCGTATCGCGGCCACGCAGCCACTGCTGCAGTTCCACGTTGAGCTGAGCAGTAATCTGCTCCGTCGTGCGCCGGAAGCGATGCGCCCCACCACGTCCAGCCAGTGTGTATCGGGATGATGGGTATGCGCCGCTGCAGCGCCGGTGAATTTCGCCTCCTGGTTCAGCGCGAGCCACAGCTCCGGCGGATCAGACTGGATAATCTCACCCTGATACTCCGGTGCAGTAACGCCTACCACCGTCACCACCACGCCGTTCATGGTGAGATTCACGCCAATGATGTGCGGATCGAGAGAGAGACGGCGCTGCCACATGCGATAGCTGATCACCGCCACCGGCGGCGCGCCCTCCGTATCGTCGGAGGGCTGAATAGGCCGGCCCAGCGCCATCGGCACACCGAGGGTCGAGAACTCATTGCCGGCAACGAAACGGCCGGGCATCGTATCCGGCGGATGCGCGTCGCCCACGCGCCGGGTCAACAGCGGAGTGCTGAAGGACTGAAATGCGGTCAGGCTTTCGAATCCCTTGGTATGGTCTCGAAAGTAGCAGGTAGAGATCGTTCGAGAAGATGCCCCACTTATCGCCCTGCATCCCGCCGTAGTTGCAGCAGAGTGGGCTCCTTGCCCACCATGTACAGGCTTCGAAGCATGCTGCACCGGCAGAGCCTTCAGCATGGTGTTGTAGATCAGGGTGAAGATTGCCGTGGTGGCGCCGATGCCGAGGGAGAGCGTCAGCGCCGCGGTGATGGCGAAGCCGGGATTGCGACGGAACTGCCGCAGCGCGTACTGCACGTCTTTGAGCAACTTCCCCATCGCAGTTCCCTCTTACCCCCATCCGTTCGGCCCCTGGAGACGGCTCCTGGACACAGCCCTTGGACACACTTCGGCCTCATCCCGCCCGTTCCGGTTTTGCGGAGCCGTGTTACTGAACCTGCAGCAATTGCTCCGGCGACAGCTCTCCCTCGGCGATGACCTTGCCGTCGAAGAGGTGTACCTGGCGGTCTGCATGGCGGGCGAAGCGCGGATCGTGCGTCACCATGCAGATGGTCGCGCCTTCCTTGTGCAGTTCGGAGAGCAGCTCCATCACCGCTTCGCCATTTTTCGAGTCCAGGTTTCCGGTAGGCTCGTCAGCCAGCAGGATGGACGGCGAACCGGCCAGCGCACGGGCCACGGCGACACGCTGCTGTTGACCGCCGGAGAGCTGCGACGGGTAGTGGCGCATACGGTGCGCCATGCCCACGCGCTCCAGCGACTCCTGTACGCGGCGCTTCCGGTCCGCCGCCGGCATGCCGGAGCGATAGGTCAGCGGCAGCTCCACATTCTCGGCCACCGTGAGGTCGCCGATCAGGTTGAAGCTCTGGAAGATGAAGCCGATCTCCTGGTTGCGGATGCGCGAGCGCTCGGCAAAGCTGAGGTTCTCGACCGGCTTGCCGTTCAGCTGGTAGCGCCCGTTGGTCGGTGTGTCGAGCAGCCCGATGATCGAGAGCAGCGTCGACTTGCCGCAGCCCGAGGGACCGGACATAGCGACATAATCACCGCGCATGATCGACAGATGCACGCCGGAGAGCGCGTGCGTCTCAATCTCATCCGTGTAGAAGACCTTGGTCAGGGCTTCAATCTGTATCAGTGCCTGTGCTGTTTCATCCATAGTTGGCCTCGTGTTCCTTCCCTTCCTAAGATCGGTTTTTGTTATTCCAGCCGGATGCGGTCCACCTGGTCCTGCCGCGACATGTCGGACAGAATGACGGTATCCCCTTCTTTGAGCCCACCGAGCACCTGCATGGCATTTACAGAGGCGCGACCCATCTTTACGGAAGTGCGCGTCGCGGTCTTGCCATCGGGGCTCAGTTTGAACAAGCTAACGGTCGAATCCTCATTGCCGAAGGCAGGCCGCCCCACGTAAAGCACATCATTCAGCCGCTGCAGGTCGATCTGCCCGTCCACACTCAGGTCCGGACGTTCCCCCTCGACGAAGCCATGCAACGCGACGTCTACGGTAACCGTGCCATTGTGCACCCCTGGATCGATACGCTGCACCGTTCCCTCGACGATGCCGTTGTGCGTATCGACCGCGGCCGGCTGCCCGATGCGGATGTCGCGCGCCTGCGTCTCCGGAATGTTCAACGCTGCCTTCAACTGGTTTGGCTGAACTACCTTCGCGAGCATGGTCCCCACCGTCACTTGCTGCCCGACAGCTAACGGCGCCGTTGGCACACCGAGATCCGTCAACACGCCGTTGATGCCAGCTCTCACCTTTAACGCATCCAGCTGTTGTTGCTTGAGTTCGTACATCGCTCGCGCCTGATCCACCTTCGCCTGCTGTACGGAAAGCTGTGTCTCCAGAGCCTTCTCGTTGATGGATACGACATTCTGCTGCATTTGGTTCTGTGTAGTTAATCCTTCCGCGTTGCTTCGGGAGGCCTGAGCCGTCAAACCCGAGATCACTCCCAGCTTGTACAGGGCCTCGTCGGTCGCCGCCTGGCGCTTGGCGGTCTCATAGGAGGCATTGGTGGTCGCCGCGGTCGCCTTTTGCGTCGAAAGCGTGCTCTGCAATTGCACCGCTGTATTCTTCAGCTCGGCTTCCGCCGATGCCAGCGCCAGCTTCGCGTCCACCGCCTGCTGGGTCACAGTTGGGTCACTCAACTCCAGAAGGACGGTGTCCGCCTTTACATTCGATCCGGGCAGCACCAGGATGCGGGTCACGGTCGCAGCCGTCTGCGCCGGAATCTGGCGGATCGAGTCTTCGCGGGGCACCAATGTCCCGTTGCCGCGCACCTGGCGTATCAGGTTCCCGCGCTTTACGGTATCGGTCCAGACGACGCTTCGTTCTACCGTGGGGGCGGCCGGTTTGAGTCTCATGACGGCAAAGGTCACAGCGGCGAGGATGACGATCCCAACCGCGATCGTCACGATGCGGCGGCGGTTCTTCTTGGCTTTGATATCCGGGCGGGCGATGTCCATCAACGGACTCTAGTGCATTTACGTTTCCACCCTTTCATCGTCCGATAAAGCGCTGAAAACAAACGTGCGACATGGTAACGACGGTGGTGGTCGCGTCCGGGCGGCTGTCCACTCCCGTGGCTTCGCTGTCCATTTCCGGACATGTTGCCGGGTCGGATGCTACGACTAAGGATTCATTTCAAAAATGCACCGCGTCAGAGACAATGACCGGCATTGGAGCGAACATGCACGCGATTTCTGCCACAGATACCAAGCTGAAGCTGGCGACCCTCCTCAGCAAGGCGCAACGCGAACCGGTGATGATCCGCCACAATCATCGCGATGTCGCCGTAATGTTGTCGGCAACGGAGTATCGCCGCCTCAATGACGGTCCAGTCGCTGCATCCCAGCGCGCGGTCATCGACCCCAAGCTCGCGGCACTGCTCGATGCTTCCGACTAACTAAGTCACTCCCTGCAAAAACAGAGGCCGGAGCAGAGCGCTCCGGCCTTTACTGTGTCCGAAAACCGGCCAACGCTACGCGCGAGCCGGGTCGCCGCGTTCTGCATCCACGCCCAGCTCCGCAAAGGCCTTCTCCGCCTTCTTCGCGTCGAAGTTGCCGTCGCGCGATAGCCGGGAGAGCGTCGCTGCCACGATCGACTCTGCGTTCACCTCAAAGTGCTGCCGCAGATACTCGCGGTTATCGCTGCGTCCAAATCCATCCGTACCCAGCGAAACCAGCCGTTCCGGGAGCCACGGCGCCAGTTGATCCGGCACCACCTTCATGTAGTCGGTAGCTGCGATGATTGGCCCTTCCGCGCCCTCGAGCGCATCCAGAATATAGGGCCGCTTCACGCTCTGGGACGGGTGCAGGCGGTTCCAGCGCTCCACCTCGAGTGCGTCGCGGCGCAGCTCGTTGTAGCTGGTGACGCTCCACACATCGGTGGCCACACCGTACTTTTCAGCCAGGATTTGCTGCGCCCGTACCACCTCGTTCAGAATGGGACCGCTGCCCCAAAGCTGAGCCACAGCTTTGCCCTGCGCTGCCGCGCTGAAGCGGTAGATGCCACGCAGGATGCCTTCACGTACTCCTTCAGGCATCTCCGGCATTGCATAGTCTTCGTTGTACATAGTGATGTAGTAGAAGAGGTTTTCGCCCTTCTCGTACATTCGACGCAGACCATCCTGCACGATGACGGCAAGCTCATAGACGAACGCCGGGTCGTAAGTCGCGCAGGTTGGCACCGTGGAAGCCAGAACGATCGAGTGGCCATCCTGATGCTGCAGTCCCTCGCCGGCCATGGTGGTGCGCCCGGCGGTGCCGCCCATCAGGAAGCCCTTGCCGCGCGCATCGGCAAAGGCCCAGATCATGTCACCGACACGCTGGAAGCCGAACATGGAGTAATACATGTAGAACGGAATTGTCGGCAGCCGGTAGTTCGAGTACGCCGTACCCGCCGCGGTGAACGAGGCCATGGAGCCAGCCTCGGTAATGCCCTCTTCGAGAATCTGGCCGTCCTTCTCTTCGCGGTAGTACAGCAGCATGTCTACGTCGTGCGGTTTGTACTTCTGGCCTTCGTTGGCGTAGATGCCGACCTGGCGGATCGCCGATTCCAGACCGAAGGTGCGGCCTTCGTCCGGCACGATGGGGACGATCAGCTTGCCGAACGCCGGATCCTTCAAAAGATGGCGCAGGATGCTGACAAAGCCCATCGTGGTCGAGACCGCGCGACCCTTTGAGCCCGCCGTCCACTCCGCAAACGATTCGAGTTCCGGCGCCTTGAAGTCGAGCTTCGGGGTCTCACGCCTCGGCATGAAGCCGCCCAGCGTGTTGCGCCGCTCGAGCATGTAAGCGATCTCCGGCGCGTCCTTTGCGGGACGGTATGGCAGCCCATTCCTGGCCGTCTCCTCCGATACCGGAATGTTGAAGCGCTTGACGAAACTGGTCAGTCCGTCATCCGTCAGTTTCTTTTCCTGGTGGCTGGCATTGCGCGCTTGCGTGGAGCCGAGGCCATAACCCTTCACCGTCTTGGCCAGGATCACTGTCGGGCCGCCCTTGTGCTCGGTCGCTCGCTTGTAGGCGTTGTAGATCTTCAGCCGGTCATGGCCGCCGCGATGCAGGTGCGCCAGTTCGTCGTCGGTCATATCGGCGACCAGCTCCAGCAGCTCCGGATATTTGCCGAAGAACTCCTGCCGCAGGTATGCGCCGCCCTTGGCCTTGAATGACTGGTAGTCGCCGTCGACGCACTCTTCCATGCGCTTCAGCAGCAGGCCGGTGTGGTCGCGCTCGAAGAGCTTGTCCCAGTCCGAGCCCCACACCACCTTGATCACGTTCCAATCCGCGCCGCGGAACATGCCCTCAAGCTCGTCGATGATGCGCTTGTTGCCGCGTACCGGGCCATCCAGCCGCTGCAGGTTGCAGTTGACGACAAAAATCAGGTTGTCCAGTTTCTCGCGCGTCGCCATCGAAATGGCGCCGAGCGTGTCCACCTCGTCCGTCTCGCCATCGCCCACAAACGCCCAAATCTTGCGATCGGTCTTCTCGATCAGGCCGCGGTGTTCGAGATACTTCATGAACCGTGCCTGGTAGAGCGCATTCAACGGCCCGATGCCCATCGACACGGTCGGAAAGCGCCAGAAATCCGGCATCAGCCATGGGTGCGGATACGAGGACAGTCCCGGCTTATCCCGCAGCTCATGGCGGAAGTTCAGCACCTGCTCATCCTCAAAGAAGCCTTCCAGATACGCACGCGCGTACACACCCGGCGAAGCGTGACCCTGGAAGTAGATGAAGTCGCCCGGCTGGTCGCCGTAGCTGGCATGGAAGAAGTGGTTGAAGCCGACTTCGAGCAGAGTCGCCAGCGAGGAGTAGGTCGAAATGTGCCCGCCAATGCCCGCGTCCTTCTTGTTCTGGCGGTGCACCATCGCCATCGCGTTCCAGCGGATCAGGCTTTCGACGCGCCGCTCCAGGTCGACATTGCCGGGATAGGGCACTTCCTCATGCCTGGGAATCGTATTCGCGTACGGCGTGATCAGCTCGCCGGGCGTGTTGATGCCGGCCTCGCGCGCGCGCCGGCGCAGCGCCGTCAGCAGTTCGGCGCCATGCTCGGCGCCCTCCGCGACCACGACCTCGTCAAAGGCCTCGATCCACTCGGCCATCTCCTCGGAAAAGCTTGTCTGGGGTGGCACTGTCTCTTTTGCGCTCGTCTGTTGAGTGCTCATGTATCGGGATCCACTCGCCTGTGAAATTGGTCTTGCCGTGGGATGCGCGGGACCGCATGGGCCACTGCTCAGTATAACGTCGGGAACGATACCCGAAACCTAGGGAAAGGAGGAAGCGCTGGAATCCGGAAAAGAACCGGCATCACGCCGCGCCAGTCCTGACCCGCTAACGATCGGATAATTTGCTGAGGCTGAAAGAGATGGGCAAACCGATGATCAGCATGTGAACCAAAAGACCCTGAACAAGCCCGCGATATTGGTACGGTCCCGTGTAATGGTATGCGCAAAGAGGCAACACGATCAGGTTCATCACCAGAAATACAGCAATTCCATAGAACAGTCCGCACACCAGCCAATGCTCGCGCAGGAATTGGAGTTTGCGGCTTGAGAAGCAGTAAATAGCCGCCGCCGAGAAAGCTATGAAGTAGTGCAGCAGAACACCGAGAATCCACGTGCCGGCGCCACCTTGCAATGCTTGTTTGCCAACCAACCCTCCCGCGATCAGGCGCGGATTACCGAGCCCAAAGCTTATGAATGCAGAGATAAGATCGAATGTGCCGGCAGCGGCGCCGCCCACGAGAATTGGACGGAGCAAATTCACTCTCGCGGACGGCGCCGAAAACGTAGAAGTGCTCATCGGTCAGACTCCCAACCTGGAACAGGTGGCCTTACAGAGACAGCATTGGAGACCTTCGCGCCTAACGCCACTATAGGATTGGCGCAGTCTGTCGCGTAGAGCTATTTCTTCGATCGATTTCGAGGCTACAAAAAGTCGCTTTAGAAGTTGCTCTTAAGCACTCGGTCGTAGTCCGTCGGCGCAGCCGCAATGGAAGCCATCGCGAGCATAGAGCCTTGGCATCGGCTTGACGCCCCAACCCGCGCACACTATCGTCGCTCTGACTTGTCAACTCAAGCTCGCAACAAGAATCAAACGCCGGCCATGCAGGATGCCCATGCCCTTCACCGCCTGGGCGTGTCCTGCGGAATCGCGGCCGGCATATGGCTGGGCGCGGCCGAAGCTCCTACCAAGCTGGTCAACGTCGGCCTTTCGCCCTTCGCCGTCTCGCTGTGGATGGTCGCCGGCGTCTTTACCGCTCGCTGGACCTTCCCCACCCTGCTGAAAGGCACCAGCTACGTCTTCCGCGACCTGGGCGAGAAGAAGCACCTTATCGTCTGGGCGCTGCTCGCCGGCGCGCTGTGGGCCGTGGCCAACACGCTCACCGTCTTTGCCATCCGCGATGTCGGACTCGCTATCGCCTTTCCGCTGTGGAACGCCAACTCCCTCTTCGGACTGCTGTGGGGCCGCGTGCTCTTCCGCGAGCTGCAGGGCGCCAGCCGCGGCGGCATCGCCAAAGTGGTGCTGGGCGCAGTTGCCATCGTTGCAGCGGCCATCCTGCTCGGATTCAGCACAGTGCATGGCGGCAGCCATGCGACCTCGCATGCCGCGCGGGGCATCGCCGCGGCCATCGGCGCGAGCGCCCTGTGGGGCACCATGTATGTGCCCTATCGCAAGGCCTACATCAGCGGCATGAACCCGCTCTCGTTCGTGACCGCCTTCACCTTCGGCGAGCTTGGCTCCGTGCTCGCGCTGGTGTGGTGGCTGGATGGCGGCGCGCACTCCTCGGCGTTTCACTTCGCCGAGTTCCACTCCGTCCTTTTCTGGCTCTTCCTGGGCGGCTTCGTCTGGGTTATCGGCGATCTCTTCCAGCAGTTCACGGCAAAATATCATCGGCATCGGCCGCGGCATTCCGCTCTCGAACACCAACCAGCTTTGGGGCCTTGCGTGGGGCGCGCTGGTCTTCGGGGAGCTCGCCGGTACCGACCTCGCTCACAAACTGATGGTGCTTGGCGGCTCCATCATCATGATCCTCGGCGCACTCGCCATCTCGACCGCCGTCGCCGGCGAGCGCGAGCACCACTCACGCAACCTCGCCATCGAACGCGAGTGCGACCGCTACAGCCTGGACTACCGCGCCGTCATCGCCGCGCAGGCAGGCAACGAATTCGACCCCAGTGAGCGCCGCCGCTGGTGGGACTACGCCATCGTCGCCGCCGCCGTGGCAATCTTCCTCTGGCTGGGCATGCAGGCTCGTGTGCCGGAGATCGCGATGAATCACGCATGGCTGCTGGCGCTGGTCGTCATCCTGATCGTTAGCCTGCTCTACTGCGGGCTCCGGCTACGCCGTCAAACCGGCTTCTCCTGAGACGACCCGGATTTCCGTTGGTTCGCAGACTGTATCGGCATTCTGCAACATACCTATTTCTCAAAATAGCTATCTCTGGCATATAGTGCTGTGCATGGCCAGGAACACGAAGCGCCGCGACCTCTTCCCCGGCGCGCTTGAAATGATGATTCTCCACTCGCTACGGCTGAAGCCGATGCATGGCTATGCGCTGGTCAAGCACATCCAGCAGATCTCCGACGACCTGCTGCAGGTCGAAGAAGGTTCTCTCTATCCCGCTTTGCAACGCATGCTGCGTGAAGGCTGGCTGACATCGGAAGAAGGCGTCTCCGCAAAGGGCAGGCCCACTCGCATTTACCGCCTGACTGCTGCGGGCCGCCGGCATCTCGAACAGGAAGTCTCCAGCTTCGAAACGATGTTTGCCGGCATCACCCGTGTGCTGGCCGTCGAGAAAACCTAGGAGTTCCCGATGCAATGGCTCCGCCGTCTCTTTTCACGTCACCGCCGCTATGACGATCTCGCTGTCTCCATCCAGGAACATCTCGATGAGCGCACTGACGAGCTGATGGAAGACGGCATGTCACGCGAAGAGGCGGCACAGAGGGCACGCCGCGAATTCGGCAACGTGACCCAGATCGCGGAGCGCAGCCGCGAAGCGTGGCAGTGGCCCACGCTCGAAAGCATCTGGGCCGATGTGAAACATGCTTGCCTGCGGCTGAGAAAATCACCGGGGTTCGCTGCAGCGGTCATCCTCACGCTGGCTATCGGAATTGGCGCGAACACCACGGTATTCAGCGTGCTGAACAGTGTTCTGCTCAAGCCGCTCCCCTATCCAAAATCAGATCAACTCGTAGGTGTGTGGTTGGAGGCTCCCGGTGCGGCAGGACTGACGAACTTCGTTGAGGGCCTGCGGCTTTCACCGTCGATGTACTTCACCTTCTCGGAGCAGAACCGAACCTTTCAGTCGTTAGGCGTCTGGGTCACCGGTACCGCAAATGTGACGGGGATAGCCGAACCGGAACAGGTGCATACGGCGCTGATCACGGATGGCGTACTTCAGACGCTCGATGTTCCGCCTGCTGCGGGCCGCTGGCTCACTGGAGTCGATCAGGATCCGCGCGGCGCGAAAGCCGTGATGCTGAGCTATGGCTACTGGCAGCGGCGCTTCGGTGGAGAACGCTCCGCGATTGGCCGCTCCATCACAATCGATGAGCAGCCGCGCGAGATTGTTGGCGTGATGCCACGCGGGTTCCGCGTCGTCAGCGCGGATTTCGATGTGCTCGTGCCTCTGGCTTTCGATCGCAACAAGCAGATACTTGCGGGCTTTGGCTTTCAAGGCGTAGGCCGTTTGAAGCCAGGAGTGACGATCGCGCAGGCGGACGCCGATATCGCGCGCATGGTTCCGGTCTGGATGGATTCCTGGACGAATGGCCCGGGCACCAATCCGCATTGGTATGAGAACTGGAGGATCGCGCCGGCGATTCGCCCGCTGAAGCAGGAAGTCATTGGCAATATCGGCGAGATGCTGTGGGTTGTGATGGGCACGCTGGCCTGTCGTCATGCTGATCACCTGCGCAAACGTCGCCAACCTGGAACTGGTGCGAGCCGAGGCACGCCAGCAGGAACTCGCTGTGCGTGTAGCTCTGGGCGCCGGCCGCGGTCGCATCGCACGGGATCTTCTGACGGAGAGCGTGTTGCTGGGACTTTTCGGCGGCATCGGCGGAGCAGTATCGCCTATGGAGGACTTCAACTATTGCTCGCCATCGGGCCAGCAAACATGCCGCGGCTGAATGAAATCACACTCGATGGGGAGGCACTGCTGTTTACGTTTGTGCTGTCACTGCTCTCGGGTGTGTTGTTTGGAATGATCCCCGTGCTTCGCTATGCCGGGTCGTGGACTCCAGCAGCGCTGCAAAGTGTGGGACGAACGGCAAGCTTCAGCCGCGAACGCAATCACGCTCGCAACCTGCTGGTGGTGGCGCAGGTGGCGATGGCGCTGGTGTTGCTGGTGAGTGCGTCCTTGATGATTCGCACATTCCAGAAGCTACGAAACATCGATCCCGGATTTGCAAATGCGCAGCATCTGGAAACGATGCGGATTGCAATTCCCGATACTCTCATCGCAAACCCACAGATGGTCACGCGATTACAGAACAATATTGTGGAGAAACTCGCCACGATTCCCGGCGTGAGTTCGGTCGGTTTCGCGAGCGCCATGCCCATGGAAGGCCTAGAGGCGGGTTGGGACAATATCTTTGCCGAGGGGAAGACCTATGCAGGCGAAGTTGCGCCGCTCCGCCTCTTCAATAACATTTCGCCCGGCTTCTTCCGCACGGCGGGAACCAGAATTGTCGCCGGACGCGAGTTTACCTGGCCCGAAATCTATAACCGTCAGCCCATGGTCATTGTCTCGGAGAATCTGGCCCGTGAAATATGGGGCAGCCCGGCCGCTGCGATCGGCAAGCGTATCCGCAGAAATCCGGGCATGCCCTTGCTCGAAGTGATCGGTGTTGTTCAAGACATCTATCAAAACGGCATTCAGGAAAAGGCGCCTACGATCGTGTATTGGCCACCGATGGCAGTTGGCTACTGGGGCCCGGGTTTCGATGCCATCCGCTCGGCAACCTTCATCGTGCGCAGTGACCGCGCAGGGACCGAGAGCTTTCTTAATGAACTTCGCCAGGCGGTATGGTCTTTGAACTCGAGTGTGCCGGTCGCATCCATGCGCACAATGCAGGACATCTATGGCCAGTCGCTGGCGCGAACTTCTTTCACGCTGGTGATGCTGGGTATCGCGGGCGCGATGGCGCTCGTTCTGGGCTTTGTCGGCATCTATGGTGTGATCTCCTACGCGGTTTCGCAGCGCACTCGCGAGATCGGTATACGGCTGGCGCTCGGCGCCGAGAGAGCGAAGATTTCCCGCATGGTCATCGGACAAGGACTGCGTCTTGCCCTCGCCGGCGTGGCGGTGGGCGCAGTTGCGACCTTGGTTCTCGGCCGTTCATTCTCCAGCTTCTCTCAGCTCCTGTATGGCGTGCGAGTGACCAATCCTGCGATCCTTGCCGCTGTCTCCTCTGCGGTTGTCATTGTCGCCGTGGTTGCATGCTACTTGCCGGCACGGCGAGCTGCGTCGATTGAACCCATGAAGGCTCTGCGCTCGGAGTAGCTCCGTGAACCGGCTAGCGCACCTCTTTTCACGTAATCGACGCTATGACGATCTGGCGCTCTCGATCCAAGAGCATCGCGACGAATGCACCGACGAGCTGATGGAGAATAGTCTCCGATGCAGGCTGAGTAGATCCCGATGGCGCTGGGAGAAAATCTGCGTATGGGGAAAGGTGCGACCCGCAAACCTGCCGAATGCCCAGATTGGGCCAAGTCGGCGAAGCTTTCTCTGTCAGTTACATTTCCACATGACGCGACCATCACCTCCAGATATTCTTAACTTTTGACCGGGGCGCCCCCGCTGCCCAGCGGATCTCTGTTTGAGGCCCCTGCCGTGACATATCGAGGCGTTCTGCTGTTCATTGCAGTGCTCTGTTGTGCCCTTCCCTCTACCGCTCTGCCGGCCGCTTCCGCTCCCAACGCCGGCCAGTTGACACCACGCCGGGCCGCAAGCCCCTTCGGCATTCCCTTCTCGGCCAGCCATGATCCACAGGCCTGGCAGGCATGGCGTCAGCGGGTGCAGGTACAGCTGGAGGCTCGACGCGCGGAAAGCGTGCGCCCGAACGCGGGCGGCACCGCATCCGGTGGCATCATCGAGACCATCGCCGGCGCCGCGCCGTTTCAGAAGCCGGTCAATGCGCTGAAGACCGGATTCGGGTGGGGACTGGGCATCGTTGAAGACGGTACGGGAAATCTGTATGTCGCATCGTGCGATCTCGGCGTAGTGCTCAAGATAGATGCATCCTCCAACACCACGGTCTATGCTGGGCAGCCGCTACCGGTTGGACCGGCAACCTCGACCGGCGATGGCGGCCCCGCGACAGCAGCACGGCTGCCCTGCCCCTCCGGTCTGGCGATCGACGCGGGGAACAATCTCTACATCACAGACAACGAGATTGGGACGGTTCGAGTGGTAGATGGAACGACCGGCGTCATCCGGACCATCGCAGGAAAGCCACGTCAGTTCGGGCACGCGGGAGATGGCGGTCCCGGCACCGCAGCTTTGCTCGAGTACCCGACCGGACTCGCGCTCGATGGACAGGGAAACCTGTTCATTGAGGACCTGGATTATGTGTGGCGGCTCAATCTGAACAGCGGGACTATCCGGACCTTTGCGGGTCTTGGGCCATCAACATTTGGGTGCAATCCCGCCGCCTCGGTGACATGTGCGGCCCTGCAAACAAATTTTTACTTCCTCGGGTCAACAATTGCTGTCAGCAATGGATACCTCTACGCTGCCCCGGCGTTCATCAACTACGGCACCGGCACGCTGTCCCCCACTATCATCCGCATTAGTCTTTTCTCTAGCACGGTGCAGTTGCTCGCCGGCGGCGGAACCGACGCCGGCACATCCGCTGCCTATCCCGCCATTGGGCTGCAACTGGATGTACAGGGGATCGCGGCAGATTCCGCCGGAAATATCTTCATCGCTGGCAATAGCCAGACACCCAGAAGCGGACCCAATCCGAAGAGCAGCGATTTTATCTATTCCGTAGACGAGGTACTGGCCTCCGACCATACCTTGCACGTGATTGCGGGAAACGGCGATCACAATGGCTACTCCGGTAACGGCGGCCTTGCCACAATGGCCGGGATGGGAGGCCCCGAGGCGATCTGTCTCTCTCCCAAGGGCGAGGTGGTATTTGTCGACGACCGCCGCATTCGTTCGTTTCCCATTGGCGGCAACATCACCACCATCGCCGGTGACGGCCCTGCAAATGATTTTGGCGACGGCGGCATCGCCACGCAGGCCGGCCTGGATGACCCGCAGAGCGTCGCGTCGGACGGGCAGGGCAATCTGTATATCGCCGACACTGCGAACCGCGTGGTGCGGAGGATCGATGCTGTCACTGGAGTGATCACAACGGTCGCGGGCGGAGGGAACTTATATTGGGCTGCCGCCGAGGGCGCACCCGCACTGCAGGTCATCCTTGTTCCCTTCGATGTGGCGCTCGATCAGAGCAACCACCTCTATATCCGGGATCAATACAACGGGCTGAAGGTGGTCGATCTCACGACCGGCACGATCAAGACACTCGTGGCGCTCACGTCGATGGCTGGCCCGATGGTATTCGATGGAGACAGGACGCTCTACTACGCAAGCCAATATGGAGGGAACGACGGTCCGAACGATGAGCTTTGGGCGGTCGATGTCACCACGGGCGCAACGACCGAGATCGCTGGCGGCGACGTTCGCTCACCCAGCGGAGATGGCGGACCCGCAACGCAGGCGGGCTTATACGATATACGGGGACTGGCGTTGGATGGGCAAGGCGAACTCTACCTCACCGACAATGGCTTCGAAAACATCCGGAAGATCGACCTCTCCACCGGCATCATCTCGACCATCGCCGGCGTCCATCCGAACAATCCATACACCGTCGGATATTCAGGCGACGGCGGCCCGGCGGTGGATGCCACCTTCAATTTTCTGACCGGACTCGCCTACGACGGTGCGGGGCATCTGACCGTAGCGGATTCACGCAACCACGTTTTTCGTCAGATTGACCTCGCCACAAACGTCATCACCACTGTTGCGGGCAATCACACGCCTGGCTTCGGTGGCGATGGGGCGTCCCCTTCGGCTGCGATGCTCTACTATCCCAACGCTGCTGCTGTACGACCCAGCCGGGAATTTCATCATCGCCGATGAGGAGAATGACCGCGTGCGCCGCGTGGTGCTGCACCCGACGAAACTCGAAACGATATTGACGTACGGCGGAGGACAATCGCCTTCAGGCGACAGCATCTCCTACACCGCGTCGTATAGCGGATTGTCCTTCGGCACAGCGCCCACGGGGGCCGTCACGTTTCTGAACGGCTCTACTTCGCTCGGGTCTGGCATGCTGGCGCCCGCCTCCGACGGCTCTGGGAACTATGTCGTCACGGTCACCACGACATCGCTACCCGCCGACAACGCGGTGATCACGGCGCAATACAGTGGCGACGTGCATTACGCCGCTTCGGCAACTACGGTTACATTCAAACGGCTGGCGCCGTTTTACACCGTCTCCGCCAACCCTGCCTCGCTCACCATCAAGCAGGGCTCCTCCGGGAGCATTGCGTTCACGGTGACGCCGCAAAACGGCTTCAACCAGGCTGTCTCGTTCCATTGCGACAGCGCCACGCTGCCGGCGGGTACCTCCTGCAGCTTCAGTCCCGCGGCGGTCACGCCGAACGGCAGCAGCGCGGCGACAACGACGCTTACCGTCCTAACCAGCGGCGGCGGCGTTGCGGCACTCGATCGGCGCGCAAGGCCGCTGTCTGGGCCATCTTCCGGCTGGATTCCTCGGAGCGGCGTTGTCCTAGCGCTGGTGCTGCTCGGCATCCCGCGGGTGCGGCGCAGGACCTGGATGGGTAGCTCCGCCCTCATGCTCTTCGCTCTTTGCCTCACCGGGATTCTCGGTTGCGGCGGCAGCTCAAAGAGCGGCGGCGTCACGCAGAACGCCAATGCCACTCCGGCCGGGACCTATTCCATTCAGGTCACGACCTCGGTAGGGGCGACGAGTGAGATTCCACCCGTGACGGTTTCGCTGACCGTCACGGAGTAGCGGGGGCGTTTACATTTCCGTTAGCAGAGCGACGCGTTCGTAACCGCCAACCCTTGCCAAGGGCCGTCCAATCTATCTATCGTTGAGGTGTTGGCGGAAGCGTTTACTGAAACGATCCAGACTCTTCTCTCGAGGTGACCATATGGCGACGACACAGCAGCCCGCAGCTCCCATGGAAAGTCTGGAGAACTGGGAAGAGTTCCTCGAAGGCCGCTACCAGGAAGGCAAGTCGGAAGACGAGTTCCGCCAGTACGACAAGAAGGCCAATCCCGGTGTGGCGGAGTTCTACCGCATCAACCACGAGCAGCAGACGGTCGCCTACGTGCTGGGCAAGGAAAAGGAGTACTTCGGCCTGACGCGCGGCCGGAAGACCATCTGGGAGGCGGGAGAGTACCTGAACACGCTGGTCGATGACAGCGACCCGGATACCGATCTGACGCAGATGGAGCACCTGCTGCAGACATCGGAAGCCATCCGCCGCGACGGCCATCCGCGCTGGATGATCGCCACCGGCTTTGTGCATGACCTGGGCAAATGCCTGTGCCTCTACGGCGAGCCGCAGTGGGGCGTGGTGGGCGATACCTTCCCGGTTGGCTGCGCCTGGTCCGACCAGATCGTCTTCCCCGAGTACTTTGCCGCGAATCCGGACCGCAATGTGCCCGAATACCAGACCCAATACGGCATCTACGAGCCGAATTGCGGCCTGGAGAACGTGCACATGTCTTTCGGTCACGACGGATACATCGCCGAAGTGCTGAAGAACAACCTGCCCGACGAGGCGCTCTACATGCTGCGCTTCCACTCCTTCTATGCATGGCACAGGCATGGCGCCTACCAGCACCTGATGAACGAGAAGGACCGCGCCATGCTGCCCTGGGTGCAGAAGTTCAATCCGTACGATCTGTACTCCAAGGGCCACACCAAGCCGGATATGAAAGAATTGAAGCCGTTCTACGACGATCTTTTCGCGGAGTTCTTCCCGGAAAGCTCGCCTGGTAATGGCAGCGGAAAACGATGAAGCGCCGGCAAAACCGCTGGCGCTCGCTATCCTGACGGACCTTCACTTCTGGGTGCCGTTTATCGTGCTGTTGTTCGGCATTGGCGTGCTGGTGGTCTGCGCGCGGAATTGATCGAAGGTTTCTAAAAGATCGCCCGCACCACAGTCAGCGTCTGGCGGCCGTCCTCCGAGATTTCGCAGCCTAGCTCACGCGACTCCCGCGGGCCGAGCGTGTCGCGCACCTGGTCCTCTTTGGACACGCCGTCCTTCGTTGTCGTGCGGTGCACCGTCACCAGCACATGGCGAGCTTCATTGTTGCGAATCATCCAGTCGCCGCTGGCCGGCGTGGATCGTTCGCAGGAATTGCCGGAGCTGGTGTCTACCCACAACTTTACCGATGCGCTGGTCTGCGGCGATGGCTTCTGAGCGGAAAAGGCTGCCACTGCCGGCAGCAGCAGCGTCATGCAGGCAGCGATCGATCGGTACATCGCACCCTCCAGAATTGCGCCATTCCATGAAGGGACGCAGAAGGGCACGCATTCCTCACGGCAATAGCGGTTTGAAAACGGATGGGCCCGGCGTGGGGTCGATGGTTGCACTGCACCAGAAGTGAGTCAAGAGAAATGGCGATGGCGCGGACGAAAAGGCGCTCACACAGTTACGTGGGAGCGCCTTTGATTTTCAGGCGGAGATTGCGGGTCGGACTTTGAGATACCCGCTTTGCCTTAGTGCAACAGCATCATCAGTGCGGTGGAGTGCCACGTCCAGAATACGGTGGTGGCCAGGACTGCCAGTGCCAGCAACGAGGAGGAGACGAGCGCCAACTTGAGACGGCTGCCCGCAAGCGCAGAACCCATCGCAGGACTCATGACCAGGGCATCGGACAGAGCAGTGACGGTTCGCGGCAGAGCGATGCTTACCTTTCGTCCATGCATCCAGCCCATCATGCCGATCAGGCGGTAACGCGGGACGGCCACCGCAAGCTGCACCAAAAGGCCAGGAATCAATCGAAGAATCAGCAGACTGACCAGGATTCCGAGAAAGACCAGTAAAGTCATAAGCTGCCTCGCCCGGTGATCATACCCATTCCGTCACCAGTTCTGCGATTACCTTTAGGCGGATCAAGTAACCAAGGTATCCCGATGGGCCAATTTGGAATCGCCGAGTCCAACGCCTTCATTTTGAATGGCTTCGAGAGATATGGATAGAGAACGAAGGTCGGACGGCCGTCCCAGAATGGGACGAGTGACGCCCATCTGCAAGCCGCCAGACCACAACGTGGTATGGGCCCCCCTGCGGATGCTGGATAGATTGCTCCTAGCATGCAGGTTCCCGCCGATCTCGCGTCTCAACTTTCCAGCGTCGCCATGTTGTCCGGCCGCTCACCCGAGGCGTTTTTGCGTGAGGCGGTCACCCGGCTGATCGAGAGCACGGCGCGGACGAGTGTCACCTTCCAAGAGACACCGCAACAGGCCGGATTTGTCCCGCAGCCGCAAAGCTTCTCCGTATACGAGTAGGGGCGCACCGCTTTATCATCCCTATACCTCACCAGCCCCTCCCCCGGGCTACGCGGGACGGAGCGGAGCTCTCAGCCTGTCCAATTGCTCGCCGTTTTCGCGGTTGAGTTACATATGAAGACGAATCTGCGTTTCTGCCTTCGCCCTGTGATTCCGTTTGCAACGCTCCTTGGCATCGGCGCCATGCTTACGGGCTGCGGAGGCAACTCCACCGCTACTTCCCCAGTCACGACGCCCACGCCTACACCCTCGTCTTCCTGCACCACGCCTTCCGTCACGTTCAGCCATACCGCCCCGGCGGCCAATGCGCCCCAGCTGGTCTTCCTCGACAAGTCCAAATATCCCCAAGCCCTTTGCAACGACGGCACTCCCGCGGCCTATGTCCTCCGTCCGGGCGCAGGGGCCGCCGCCAGCCGCTGGATCATCTCCCTGCAAGGCGGAGGCGAGTGTTACGACCAGACCTCCTGCGCGAGCCGCGCGGCTGATACGCCGGCGCTCGTCAGCTCCGCTCCTTACCAGGCCAATCCATCGTTAGCCCTCGGTCTGGGCGGCCTCCTGGACTCAAACCCCAGCAACAATCCCGACTTCTATGACGCCTCCACGGTTGAGGTCCTCTATTGCTCCTCCGATGAGTGGTCTGGCGCCAAGGCCAGCGCCTCTGCCTTTCATCCCGACGATCCAACGACCTGGAACTTTCAGGGCCATGCGATTCTCAACGCCGTCGTCGCAGACCTCAAGGCCGGGCATAATCTTTCCGCTGCCACAGACATCATGCTTACCGGCCAGTCCTCAGGGGGTGTCGGCGTCTTCCTCAATGTCAACCCGATCGCCAAACTCGTTCCATCGGGCGCCCGGTTCGCGGCCTTCTCCGACGCCGCCTTCGATAATGCCGTCGATACCTTCAACCCCGCCGGCGCGCCTCCCAACTACACCAACACGAACTCCATCCCGGCTGAGATCACCCAGTTCAGCCAGGTCCTCCTTTTGTGGAACGGCTCTGGCGATCCGGTTTGCTCCGCCGCGACGCCGCCCGACCCGAGCTCCCAGGTCGCCTGCTATAACAGCCAGTCGCTGCTAGCCCCTAACGGCACGATTACGCTCCCCATGCTCGTCTCGATCTCCCAAAAGGACACTTACGCGCTTGGCGCCAGCGGCATCTCGGGCGCTGACATCCAATCCGGAAATTTCACGACCGCGGAAAGCGGCTACATCGCCTACTTCGCGACCAATATGCGTACCAACCTCAACTCCACGAACCCCAACGTTTCCATCTTCTCGCCGAACACCTTCGTGCACATCGAAGCCACCGACTTCACGCTCTACAGCAGCCCCGTTACCTTCCCCAACGGCACCATCACGCTCCAGCAAGCGATTGGCAGTTGGTATAAGGCTCCCTGTTCTGTTCAGCGCAATATCGCCAACTAGCGAGATAAAGCGGTCTTTATTCGCGCCAGAAGCAGTGGCAATGCGGGGTTAATCGCTGATCGAGCGCGCGAAATGCTGCGGACGGTGTCTCGGCAACCAGGCGAATTGGACGTTGCTGACCGCAGGGCAAGCCGACTTCCACAGGCAAAACGAGGCGCACCGCCGAACTGCGCGGAACGCCTCTGCCTTGAATCGGCATGTGAGGATCGGTTTCCCTAGATCACTTTTAGCAAGAGAAGGATCAGGACGATGAGGAGGATGAGGCTGATACTGCCTCCACCGTAGTAGCCGACCCCCGGCCCCAGGCGGTAGCCCCCGAATCCGAACAGCAAAATAAGCACGATGAGAAGAATAATCACGATTGCCTCCTGACTGAATGAGTCAGATGCGATATCTGGTTTCGACGTACGGATCCGCATCACGCTGCCACTTTCATGTTTTGCTGTCGGCTTCGGTCGGCCCGCATCCTGGACCGAATCTCTCGCGGCGAAGGTATGTCCTGACGGAAAAGCGCGCTGGGTGGTCCGCGAGCGCTGATGAAAAGGAAATGATCACAAAAAGTGATCAAAAGGGCCTGCTTGATCTGAAAAAAGTGATCATAAGGCGGTCGGTTGAAAACTTTCTTAGATTTCTTCATTGCATTCGCTGGGCATTTCGTCCTACGCTTGTCACCAACTTTTGCCGAAGATTCATGAGCAAGAGTTGGAGATCCTTGACGGCGTGATGCCCGCTTTTGCTGGCAGGCTTCCCTTCACGCCAGGCTCCTTGCGGAGTTGGTTCGGCAAGAGATTTTCTTTCGGCGAAGTCGGGGCTTTTTGGGATACGACCTTCCGCGCTTTGTGGCATGAAACGCGGGTCATCGTTGTCCGCTGCAACCATTTGGAGAGGCTTTAGGAGGCGAGTATGAGGCGAATCATCTTACTGGGCATCAGCCTTGGGATGTTTCTGGTCTGTCTTTGCGTGAGTCACAACGCGTGGAGCCAACAGACTACAGCAGCGATCACGGGCACCGTCGTGGACGAGGGCGGCGCGGCCATCAACAGCGCAACCGTCACGGTGACCGACACGGACCGTGGGACTACCTACACCGCAAAAACCAATGATGGCGGCATCTACAACTTTGTACGCGTGCCGATCGGAAACTATCAGGTGAAAGCGGACGCAACCGGCTTTCAATCGGCGCTGCAAAACGGTCTCATCCTGGTGTTGAATCAGACGGCGCGCATCGATTTCAAGATGCACGTGGGTACGGTCACCACGACGGCACAGGTCACGTCTGAAGCTCCGCAACTGCAGACGGAAACGACGCAGGTCAGCACGCTGATCAATGCCAACACCGTCTCGACGATCCCGCTGGCGACACGCAATTATGTCCAGTTGACGCTGCTCGCACCCGGCAGCATCCATCCTGACGCATCGCAGTTTAACCAGGGCGACAACGTGGCAAGCGGCGCGCGGCCATTCATCAATGGAAACCGCGAGGAGTCCAACAACTTCATCCTGGACGGGATGGACAACAACCAGACCTCCGACAACCTGTTGGCGTTCACGCCTTCGCCAGACGCCATCCAGGAATTCAACCTCATCACCGGCAATGCGCCCGCGGAGTTCGGCAATTTCCAGGGCGGCATCGTCAACGCGTCTATCAAGTCGGGCACGAATCACTTCCATGGCGATGTCTGGGAGTTCTTCCGCAACGACATTCTGAATTCCAATCAGTGGGAGAACAAGCTGAACCCGACCAACGTACTGGCGAAGCCGACGGTGCGCTGGAATATGTTCGGCGGCACGCTCGGCGGTCCAATCATCAAGGACAAGCTGTTCTTCTTCGTGGACTACCAGGGACAACGCTTCGATCACCCTTCAAGCAGCAATTTCATCACGGTATTCACGAATGCCGAGCGCAGTGGCGATTTCTCGGCGCTCTTGAGGGACAACAAGACTCAGCTTGTGGATCCAATCAGCGGACAGCCTTTCCCGAACAATCAGATTCCACTCACGCGGCTTAACACCGTCGCGAAGAATCTGTTTGCCTCTAAGTACTATCCGACCCCGATCAATGGCCAGACGACCAATAATGCGATCAACACGGTAACTCAGGCTTATAACGCCGATCAGGGAGATGTAAAGGTCGACTACACCATCACTCAGAATGATCGCTTCGAGGGTCGTTATTCGCAGGGATACCAGAACGATCCTGGGAGCAACTCCCTGCTGATCCTGGGCAACGGCTTCGCGCACGCTCCCATCCACAACGTGGTTGGAACCTGGACCCACACCTTCAGCCCGACCATTCTGAACGAAGCCCGCTTCGGCACAAGCTGGGTGACTCTGTTTAACGGCGCCGGCTTCGATCCCAGTATTGGCAACCTGGGAACGGCGCTCGGGATCGCGAACGCCAACAACGCCGGCCCTGGCCTGTTGCTGCTTGGCTTCGGCGGCGGTCAGGCACCCCAACCCAACGGCGGCACCACCCTCACCAACGTCGGCAGCCAAGTTGTACAGCAGAACTTTGCTGACACCGTGATCCAGTTCGACGACGGGGTAACGATCACGCACGGCAAGCACGTCTTCAAGGCCGGCTTCCAGATGTGGCGCTATCGCGTCAACACCGGCTACACCGGCAACACCGGCTCGTACGGCGATATCCTCTTCGGCCCCGGCAGCACTGGCGTCGATTTCGCCGGCGATCCTGCAGCCGATTTCTTTCTCGGCTATCCGGAAGCCAGAGGTATCGGCGTGAGCACCAGTTTTGTCTGGCATCAGTTCTCCTGGCTGTTTGGAGGATACGGTCAGGACGACTGGCACATTACTCCGACTTTGACCTTGAACCTGGGACTGCGTTATGAAGCCCACACTCCGTGGGTGGAACTCAACAACCGGCAGTCCAATCTGGATCTGACCACCGGCGCGCTTGAGCTTGCAGGAGTCGAACGGCAACAGCCGTGCGCTCTACAACTCGGTGTACGGCCTTCCGGATTTCCAACCCCGCATCGGCTTTGCCTGGTCGCCGGCGGCCATGCAGGGCAAGACTGTGGTTCGCGGCGCCTACACCATCTCGTCCTACCTGGAAGGAACGGGCACCAATCTGAGACTTCCCAGAAACCCACCTTTCACTCCTCCTGAGGTTGGGGCGCAATATGCTCATGCAACGGTTCAGACGGAGGCTGGCCCTGGAGGCGCGCTTCCGGGTAACCCATTTGCAGGGGCCATCATGTACGTCTGGGATAAGACAGTCCAGCCAGCACTTGATCAGCAGTGGAATTTGACCCTGCAGCAGGAAGTGACACCTACAACCACGCTCCAGGTTGGGTATGTCGCCCAGAAGGCTGATCACCTGATGGTGCCGATGCCCTATCTGCAGAAACAACTCATCAATGGAGTAGCCACAACGCCGTTTTACTTCCAGAACAACCCGGCGCTGATCAACGTTCTTTCCAATGTGTCCGGCACCGCTTCGGTAGGCTACATGAGGTACAACTCCTTGCAGGCTGTCCTGCAGAAGCGATTGGCTAATGGCCTGGAAGGACAGGTCGCCTATACCTGGTCGCATTGTCTGACCAACAACAGCGGCTATTACGGCACATGGGGCTCAGCCGCCGGAAATACCACCGCTTCGCCGTACTATCAGAACCTGTTCAACCCTGCCGGCGATTACGCCAGTTGTTACTACAACTCCAACAACATTGTCTCCGCCTATGCAACCTACGACCTGCCGGTCGGAAGGGGCAAGCAATTCGGCGCGAACATGAACCCTGTCGTCAACCAGGTCATCGGTGGCTGGCAGGCATCCACCATCGTGTCCACGCATAGTGGCTTCCCACTTGCCGTTTATGGCAGCGGCGACTTTACAGGAACCAACTCGCGTGGAGCCCGTCCGGACTGCGGCATTCAAACGGTATTTGGACGCAGCCATCCAGCCGCAGATTTTGGCGGCTATGACTGGATGAGTCCTTCCGGCTACTCTGACCCCAAACCAGGCACCTTCGGAAACTGCCCTGCGCAGGGACCCGTGAATGGTCCGGGATACTTCGATGCCGATATCGGGCTGATGAAGAACTTCCATTTCACCGAAGGTACGTACGTGCAGTTCCGCAGCGATTTCCTGAACGCATTTAACAACGTGAACCTGGGCCACCCGGATACTGGCTTCAGTACCACGTCGAGCACGTTCGGTCGCATCAACACCTCACAACCAGCTAGAAACATCCAGTTCGCCCTGAAACTGTACTTCTAAACACCCTGATAGACTCACGGGGCAGACGCTCAACGCGCCTGCCCCGTTCTTCATTATGCGTATTCTTCTTCCGTTCACTTCCCTACTGTTATGCGCGTTTCCATTTGCGGCCGGCGCGCAGGCTCACGCCAAAGCTGGCGCCGTCAGTGCAAGTGCGGTGGCCGAGCATGCCGCCTCCCTCGCGGAAAGCGGCAAGTGTTCTGAAGCGCTGCCATTGTTGACGAAGACCGCAGCGCATCTCACCGACAAAGAGCTACAGAAGAGAGCCGGCCTCGACGGCGTTCGCTGTGCGACGCTGTTGCAGCAGCAGGAGCCGCTGCTGGATATGCTGCGTGTCCTGAACCAGCACTTCCCTCACGATCCGGAGGTACTGTATCTCACGGTGCATGCCTACTCTGATCTATCCAGCAATGCTGCGCGGGAGCTTGCACAAACGGCGCCGACGTCAATTCCCGCGATTGAAATGGATGCAGAGGCTAACGAAATGCAGGGCAAATGGGATGATGCGGAAAAGGACTATAGGAAGATAGTCAGCCAGAATCCTCACTATCCGGGCATTCACTTCCGCCTGGCGAGGCTGCTTCTTTCCAGACCAAATCCAGGGCCTGACTTTCAGGACGAGGCGAAGAAAGAATTGCAACAGGAATTGGAGATCGATCCAGCAAATGCCGGCGCCGAATATGTGCTGGGGGAACTGGCCCGGCAAGGCCAGGATCTGCCTGAGGCTGTACGCCGCTTCACCAAGGCCACACAACTGAACCCGACTTTCGCAGATGCATACCTGGGTCTAGGCATGTCGCTTCTCGCTCAAAAGAACTACGCAGACGCCGTCGCTCCGCTGGAAGCCGCCGTCAAACTACAGCCGGAAAATCCCGCAGGGCATTATAGTCTGGCCACCGCATACTCGCGCACCGGACGCAAAGAAGATGCAGCGCGTGAGTTTGCTCTGCAGCAGCAGGCGGCAGGCCGCGCAGGTGGCCAGGAGCCACAACAACCGCAGTGACCGTTTCCGCCAGAGACCCGCTATTGTTTTCACGACGGCGTTTTCTGTGGACACTGGCCGGCACCGCTGGATTTACGGGACTGCGCGGCTTGCCTGCTGCCCTTGCCGCATCGGCATATCCGTTTGAGCAGGTGCCGCCATCCGCCAGCAGGATCACCTGGGTGCACACCGCCGGCAAGTCGCCGCAAAAATATCTGCCGGAAACTACCGGCGCGGGATGCGCGTTCCTGGACTACGACAATGACGGATGGATGGACATCTATCTGGTCAACAGTGGCAAGTGCGATTTCTACAATCCAAACCCACCTCTGCGGAATGCGCTGTATCGTAACAACCGCGACGGCACATTTACGGACGTTACGGAGAAGGCAGGCGTCGCCGCCGGAGGCTATGGGCAAGGCGTCGCCGTAGGCGACTATGACGGCGACGGCTTCCCCGATATGTATGTGACGCAGTACGGAAAAAGCATCCTGTATCACAACAATGGCGACGGCACATTCACCGATGTCACAGAAAGGGCCGGCGTCGCAGCTCCGGGCTGGAACTCGAGTGCTGTGTGGTTTGATTACGACAATGACGGCCGGCTCGATCTATTCGTATGCCAATACGTCGAATTCAGCAAAGCGAAGAATCTTCCCTGCATGGCCGACAACAAGCCGGGCTATTGCATTCCCACGCTTTACCATCCGATGCCCAGTTGGCTCTTTCACAACAACGGCGATGGGACATTTACCGATGTCAGCAAGGCGTCGGGCATTGGAAAGTATATGGGCAAGGCCCTGGGCGTCGTCGCGACCGATCTCAACAACGACGGCAAAATGGACCTCTTCGTGGCCAGCGATACAACAGCGAACTTCCTCTTCATGAATCACGGGAGCGGCAGATTTGAAGAGATCGGGGCACTCGCGGGCGTGGGGTATGGCGAGTCCGGACGGGCACGTTCCGGCATGGGAGCGGACTCAGCGGATTTCAACCAGGACGGATGGATGGACCTTTTCGTGGCCAACATCGATCATGAAAGATATTCGCTCTATCAGAACAATCATGATGAGACGTTCGACGATGAGGCTGGCCCGACCGGGGTGGGTGCGGCAACCCATCTGATGAGCGGTTGGGGCCTGAAGTTTTTCGACTATGACAACGACGGCAACCTCGACCTGTTCCTGGCGAACGGTAATCCGGACGAACTCATCCAGACCATGCGGCACGACGTGACCTATCGCGAGCCTCTGCTGCTGTTTCACAGCGACGGCAAGACGCTGCACAACGTAAGCGCGGAGAGCGGACCGATCTTCGCCACAGATTTTTCCGCGAGAGGACTAGCGGTCGGCGACTTCGACAACGATGGCGCTGTCGATGTCCTTATTTCGGTGAATGACGCCGCGCCGCTGCTGCTGCGCAATACCGCCGCTAAAGGTAATCACTGGCTGGGAATCAAGCTCGTCGGGAAAAAGTCGAATCGCGACGCAGTGGGGGCGCGCATCACCTATCAAGCCGGCGACCTGAAGCGCAGCAGGATGAAGGTTGGCGGTGGAAGTTACTTATCATCCCACGATCCGCGCATGGTGCTGGGCATCGGCACTCGCACGAAGATCGACTGGGTGGAAGTGAAGTGGCCGGAGCCCGGCGGCACGACAGAGAAGTTCACCGGCCTGCCAATCGACAGGTACATCACGATCGTCGAGGGCGAAGGCGTGAAGGCTGTTCACTCCTGAGCACTTGACGCAGGCGCATGATCTGCAGCTGCGGCCGCAAGTCCGGGATAGACCTTGATCCAGTGGTTCCTCATCTCCGGTCGTACTTTCGTGCCTTTCCAATCGAAGACAATCAGATTGGTCTCCTGCTTCGGCATATGGCAGTCGATGCAGTTCCTGGTGATCGGATGATCTGCCCGGGCGAAGGTCGCTGAGCCGGGTTTATGACAGCTCAGACACCGCTGGGAAAACTGAACCAGATCATGCTGCACAGTGTGAACGTCGTGACACGTGAGGCAGGTCATGTTTGACGAACGGTAGCAGCGGCTCTGCTTCAGCAACTCCACCTGATTGCCGTGAACGTCCAGCGGCGCATTGGGATCGGGAGGCGGCAGATCGATGTACTCAGCCAGCGGTTCACCGGGGAGGTAGGAGAACGAGGGGCGTAACGGACGTCCATGCCCGGCGTGGCACCACGCGCACAGGTCCATCTGGCGGTCCCGCGAAAAGTGCGTGGGATTCAAGACCGCTGTGGCCGCCGGCGGGGGCGACTTCGATCTCTCCCGTTCGATGTGTTCCCTGCCCGGACCATGACACTTCTCACAGCTAATGCCCAGCGTGACGCCCGTGGTGTTGTATTTGTTCATCGGAGGCGGCAGAGCCTCAAAATAAGTCGCGTGACATTCCACGCAACGAGGAATGATAGGGCGGTCGAAGTTGGCAAAGCCATCTCGATAACCGGGACTGTTGACCCAGCCCAATCTGGTCCAATAGGAAACCGGCAATTGGAAGAGCTGGTCCTCGTTCCAGTACAGGTACGTTTGGCCCTTCTCGCCCGATCCAACCACCACGGCAATGCGTTCCGAGCGCGAATTCGTGTGCGGAGGCTGGCCCGCCACCGCGGTCTGAAAGAAGCTATCTCCCTTGCCATCTAAATGCTTCTCATCCATCCGGAAGAAGAGATTTGGGTTTGCGGTCTTCAGGATGTTGTCGCCGGCGATGAATTTACCCAGGATGGAATCCCGGCTCGGCGCCGTGGACGTTACATAGTGCGCACGTATGGTGATACGAATCGAACTGGCCCTGGTGACATGATCGGCAGGCATTGTCGCCGACGTAGTCAGCTTGCGCGTTGTGCGGAGCTTCGGGTGATACGGCAGAGTGGTGTCCTGCGGTCTGAGCAGCGAAGTGCCCCTTCGCCAGCATGCGCGGGAGGAGGCAAAGCGCCACAGCCAAAGTGATTGCGAAGGCTCTCTTCATCTCCCCGGGGCACGCCGTCTTCTGGATAGAGTATGCCTCCGGCTTATGAGATGAAAAGGCCGGAGCACGAAGCTCCGGCCTTTCATTTGCAGCGACTATCGGTGATCAGAACTCGTAGCGAACCGAGAACCGGCCATAGAAGGCACGCTGGAATGAGGTTGGGGTCCGGAAGCTCGGATCGGCGGCCAGTCCGAATCCGGTATCGATGTTCTGATTCACGGTCTTGGTGAATTGCGAGTCAGTGACGTTGAAGCCATCGAAGGCCAGCTTCAACGAACCCTTGTCGCCAAAGCTGAGGGGATAGTCAAGGTGCGTATCGAGCTGCAGGCTTGTAGGAGTTGTGCCATCGGTGCCACGGCCCCCGATGGGAATCTCGCCCACGTTCTGATAGACAGGATGCGATGCCAGGCGTGAGATCGGCGTACCGGTCTGCCCACGCAGTCCAACACCACCTGTCAGCTTGCGGAACATGCCGTTGGAGATCGTATACGAGCCGTAGAGATTGCCGACATTGCGACGATCCGTGTTGAGATAGCCCGGAGTGAATTGAGCTCCGAGCAGGCCGATGACGCCCTGCGTGAAGTCGAAGAGCGAGCTGATGCCCGGGTCGGATTGACCGTTATCGTTGCGGAACAAGCCCTCATAGTTGCCCCAGAGCTTTGCAAAGCGATAGTTAGCACGGATCAGGAAGCCCCTGCTGAAGTTCTTGTTCAACTCGACTTCGAGCGATTGATAGCGGCGTACTGGCGTAGCAAAACCATCGGGTTTGCCGTCGGGTGTTGGGAAGCCGGCAGTATCCGGATTCTGGCCGCAGGCGGCTCCGACCGTATTGCCGAGGCTGTCCAGCTGCGCACCATAGTCGTCGACGCAGTTGGCCGGTGGCCCCACAGCGGGGTCATATTTCTCTTCGATCTCGTTGATGAAGTAATCCGACGATGGGCCGGGGTTGCCGATCAGATAGATCTGGTTCGCAAGACCCGCGTTCGCGCCTTCCGGTGAGACACCTTGCATGTCTTCGACGATGCGCTCCAGGCGACGGTCTGAGTAGCGAACGTCCAGCACCATGCCGCTGGCCACCTCACGCTCGAAGCCAAGCAGATACTCCTCTTCAAAGTTCAGCTTGGTACCGGAATGAATGAGCTCTGGTACCACCGCAGAGGAGGCGCTGATGGAGCCGAAGCCATTGGTTTTGTTCAGCAGGTGAGCAGCGTCCAGCACCGGAGTGATCGTGCCATCCGCATTGGTTACCAGGTTTGTGCCGTCTGAAGGGGCGGCCCAGCGGGCGGAGAAGATATCCAGCTCCTGGTTCAACTCACGAATCGCGGCGTCGGTAGGAAGCCCCTGCGTGTAACGGCCCCAGTTGAAGAAGACCTTGGTCTTGCGATCACGCGAATGGATCAATGTTGATGCCAAGACGTGGAGACCAGTTGTCGTTGAACACGTATTGCTGATTCGGTCCGTTGAGCTGCTCCTCTTCCCAGCGCAGGCCGGCGTTGATGGTTATACGACGATTGACCGCCCACGAATCGTTGACATAGGAGGAGAGGTAGCTGTCGTTGGAAGTTGCCAGCGGCGAGCTGAAATATCCGCGAACCTGCCGCAGATAGACCTGCACAGCATCCGCGGGATTTGTTCCAGGAGGTACATACTTCGGACAGAGTGTCGTTGGACAGGTAGCTAGGCCGGTCGTCGGATCGATTGGAGCCTTCGAGAGGTAGAAGGCGGCACTCGTCGGAGTGCCTACCATGCCGTCATTGCCGCCGATCTGCTGGATGGGCACGCCGGCGATGTTTGTGGAGGGGAAAGTAAACCGTGGACCGTAGTCGCGATCTACCAGATAGGTTGCGCGGTTGAAGCCGAATCCGCCGGAGAAGGTGTGCGGCCCGAAGAGGTTGACGACCTTCTGAATGTCGATGGTGGCGCCGTACGATCTTGTTCTTCGGATTCTGAAAGATTCCAGAAGTGAGACCCTGGAAGGTGGCCGAACCATTCGTCTTGTCGGTGATGGTATTGATGTTTTGGAAGCCCGCTTCGGTGAAGGCGCTGCTCTTGTAGGTAGCGGCAATGTTGAGCTGAGTCGTCGGATTGAGCGAGGACGCAAGATGAGCAACGATCGCGCGGCTGCCATAGTTCCATGTGCTAAAAGCCGTCGGGGTATGAATGTTGATGTTCGGGTACGGAGTGGTGCCTACGCCGTTGAAGCTGTAATTGTTGTGCGCAGGATCGCCGAAGGCGGATGCGTCCAAGGTGGTTGCATCGGTGATCTTGGCGCTCAATTTGCCGGCCCAGCTACGCGTGGTAGCCGATGACGTGAATGGGCCGTGGTTGAACAGTCCGGACGAAAAGGGGGTGTTGGGCGCGAGGAAATTCAACTGATTCAGCGATGGGTTGAAGGAACCGAAGAAGAAGAGGCGATCATTGTGCCCCATTACGGGGATGTAGCCACCCAATTCGACGCTGGCGTCGTATGCGGGTTGGGAGAAGATTTTGCCTCTTTGGAGTCCCTGCACGATCGCTGGTTCAGGCGAAACATTCAAACGGTAATTGTCCGCATACTTGGAAGCAGCAGAACTCCATTCTGGTGCCATGTAGGCTGCCACAGCGCCATGCAGCTTGGTGCCGCCGGACTTAGTGACGATCTGCAGTACGCCGCCGTTCACGCCGCCGTACTTCGGTTCATAAGCAGCGGTCTTGACCTGGACTTCCTGGATGAAGGACAGGTTGATGCCCGTTCCGAGTGAGCCGTAGACCGGACTGAATACACCCAGTCCACCGTAACCGGAGTCATTCAGCACAACGCCGTCGACCATGTAGAGATTTTCAAGACCGGTTGCGCCGCCTACGGAAGGATTCGACTGCCCCGTTCCCCCTCCGTCCACCACGCCGGGTGAAACATAGAAGAGCGAACCGATGTTTCGGGCCACGGGAACCTGCTGATAGAACGTCGCGGTGAGATTGTCGCTAACCGCGGTGGAACTGGTATCGATGCTGACCGTCGTGGCATTGACCTCAACGGTCTCGGCGACGTTGCCGGTAGCGAGCGAGAAGTCCACATTGCTGGTCTTGTTGATGACAACTTCCAGATTCTTCGCTGTCTGACCTTGAAATCCGGCCTTCTCCACCGACGCGGTGTAAAGACCCGGCGTCAGGTCCGACGCGAGAAAGCGTCCGCCGGAATCGGTTGTCACGACGCGCCTGTCGGCAGCGCCTGTGATGGTGACCTTAGCGTCGGGGATGATGGCGCCCGACTTGTCAGTGATGACGCCGCCCAGGCCGCCGCGTGTCGCCGAAAGCTGCTGACCATACAAACAGGTTGGCACGGCAGCGCTCGCTGTAAGCGCCAACGCTGACAGCAGGAGGCACTTTCTCCATAGCTGATGCATACACTTCCTCCCAAATGAAACTTCATTGCAGCGAATAGCTGCGTGGCCATTCGCATTCAAAATTTGTCGACACATGGATTCGACCGCAATTCGTCCCAGATCAATGTGCGTTCGAAACTTGCATTCAAGGCCTGTATAGCCCGTCTACAACAAACTCTACAATGGCAAACTGACGATCCTACAGCTAATTGTGACGAGTGGGAAGTGAAATGGGCCCGCCCGCCTGTTTTTCCGCGTCTTCGGCTGCCGACATATTTCCGGCCTCACGGTATACGGTGGCCAGGGCGGCATAGGCTTCCTTCGGGGGATAACCGGCAGCAATCGACTGTCTGAGGTAATACACCGCTAATGAGCGGTCATGCTGGCTCATCGCGCACAGGCCGCGCCGAAAGGCATTCAACGGATCGTCTGCGCGATGAAACGAGGGACTGATCACCGTCCACAGAGAAGCCCGGGGCTTGGTGAGGGCGAGATTCAGCGCTTGCGAGACATGCGTGCCATCGGCTGGGTCGGTCACCTGTATCACCAGGCGATACGGACCGGGCGAGAGGTCGCTGGTCTGCAAATCCTTCCCGATCAGCAGATTTCCGAAGTGGTCAAAACCGCTCTTATCGACAGACTGGGTGGTCTGCTGCTTTTCTGCCCGGCCGAGCTGGCCGAGGGTGTAGACCACGTCGAGGCTGCCCCGAGCCGGTGACGAACTGGGTTGCGCCTTATCCCACATCTGATAGAGCACGCGAATCGGAGCGCCGGCCGGTACGGATGCGTTTTCGCCGCCGAGAGGAGCAAACTGCACACCCGCCAGCGTAAAAGGCATGGAAGCGGTGGGGTCGGCGTTTGGCTTGTCGAGCATCAGGAGCATGGGAGCGCTGAGGTTGAGTCGCGTATCAAACGGCGGCACAACGATATTTCTCGACTGCGTAAAGGCCTGATGCGTCACTTTATTAGTGACCAGAAGCTGCAGCGTGTACGCGCCGGGCGACGCGGGAAGCCGTCCCTCCAGCGCAAATCTCCTCTGGCGGCGTTCCGCCACATCCGCCGCGGTCAGATAGTTCATCACGTTCTGCGTGTCTCGATAGATGACTTGTCCACTTCCAGTTTTCAGCGCCGCTTCCACTTCCACGTTGTAGTAGTAGCGTCCATCCTCTCCCTGGGCGACGAAGAAATCCTGCGGATTGAAAAGCTGGAACAGGTAGGAGATGCTCGCCACCGCGTCGCCGTCACGCGTGGCCATCGTGCTGAGGTCGCTAAAGCTCTCTCCGAGAACGATCCGGTGGGTCACGTTTTCATGCATCGCGCGACGCTCGTCAAGGAGCTCGATATTTTCCGGCAGATTGCGGTAATTCCGAATACGGTTCAGGAGCGTCTCGGATTCGAGGCTCGGACTGTCCAGGTTTGCCGGTTCGTTCGGCAGCAGGGTGAGAGCGATATTCGCGACCTCCGCTCCCAGGTCTTCCTTGATGATCTTGAGCGCCATTGCCTCGTCGTTGACTGCATTCGTGCTCTGCACCAGCCTCTCCGGTTTATCGAGAAACGGGGAGTAGAGTTTGTAGTCTTCGTTGAGACTGCGCTGGTAGAAAACCACATAGAAATAGGGCGGCAGCGCATGATTGGGACTGGGGCTTTGGTAGAACCAGATCTCGAGCGGTGTCAGGTATTGACTGGATCGATATGGAGTCAGTTGCTGCGGCGGCCCAAGTGTGATGTAGACCATGCCTCGATCGGTGCGCCAGCCATCGTGCCGGCCGGGCGAACCGAAGTGGTCGCTCGCGTAGGCCAGCCGGCGATAGTATTCGTCACGGAACTCGTTTGTCGGAGAATTGGGATCCGGATTGCGAATCTCCCAGAACTTCTGGATGAATGCCTCGCGATCGGTGTCGGTCTTGAGCGTAAGGAATGCGCTTTTCTCTGCATTCGTAATGATGTATGGCACTTCCTGATTGAGCCATGTGGCATATTTCGCAGGCAATGGAGTTTTCGTGGCAGCCAGCAGGACGCCAGTCCCACAAGCGGCCAGGAAGAGAAAACCCAGAAAATAGCGTGCGCGCTGTGTGAATCGCATCTTCGATGACGTCGCGAAACCTCTCGCTCTTTGCCGGTCTCCTCGTGCTGTCCAGCGATAGCGGCCGCCGACGTGAGCGAATTCATCGTATATCCTCGCCACGGATTTTGCTCGCGGATCGGCAGTTCTGCCCCCCAAAAGTGCGGACGATTTGCATTCCGAACCGGCGAATGAGACGGCGCTGGACTGCGTCGGGTGGCAGGCATTCGTCGTAAACTGAGAGACAGATAGAAAACATATCGAGGACGTTTTGAACCAATACGTCGAACGCGTAGTTGATCTCACAGATCCATCCGCAAATGAAATTTTCGGGCTGACGGCAGAGAGGGCGTGCGATCTGCTGGCACGGCATTCCGCCTCGGCGATGGATAAGATCGAGGGTTCCTTCGCGTTGGTAGCCAAAGCCGGCAAGACCGTGCGCATGGCGCGTTCGCTGGACCGGCCGATGCGCTACTTTCTGGCTAAGAAAAAGGACGGCCCGGTCCTGATCGTCGCCGATCGGATTGATGCAATCCATGCGTGGCTCAAAACCGAGGGCCTGGTGCAGCAGTTTCATCCCAGCTACACCCGAATGGTTCCGGCGCATCATGTCGTCGAAATTGAATTAATCGGGTGTCCTGATCCCGATCCAATCTACACACGATTCTTTACGCCGGAGATGGCGACCGGGGAATCCGATCTACACCGGATTGGAGAGCGCTACGTTGGCGCTCTGGCAGATGAGATTGCAGCCTGGCTGGAACGCTTGCCGGAAGCGGAGCCTGTGGGAGTCTGTTTTTCGGGCGGCATTGACAGCGGCAGCGTTTTTCTGACCACCTACCACGTGATGAAGAGCCGAGGCATGCACCTGGGCCGATTGAAAGCATTCGTGCTGGATCTGGGTGACGGCCCCGATGTTGCGCAAGCCCGCGAGTTTTTGCGCGCGTGCGATCTTTCGTTGTTTTTGGAGACGATCGCCGTCGATCCCGCTTCCATCGACGTGCAGGAGACAATCCAGATCGTTGAAGACTACAAAGTTCTCGATATTCAGTCGGCATCGATGAGCGTCGCGCTTCTTCGCGGCATCCGCGCACAATACCCGGAGTGGCGCTACCTTCTCGACGGAGATGGCGGCGATGAGAACCTCAAGGACTATCCAATCGAAGAGAATCCTGAGCTCACGATCCGCAGTGTGATCCACAACCCGATGCTGTACCAGGAGGGTTGGGGCGTCGGGAAGATCAAGCACTCACTCACGTACAGCGGCGGTTTAAGCCGCTCCTATGCGCGCACCTATGCACCGGCGAGGCACTTCGGCTTTCGCGGATTCAGCCCCTATACCCGGCCAAAAGTTATCGCCGTCGCAGAATCGATTCCCTTCATCGATCTTACGAATTACAACGTTGAGCGGCTGTACGAACTCAAGGGTGAGATCGTATCGCAGGGCGTTGCATCTCTGACCGGTCTGACGATGCCTGTCTTTCCAAAGCGGCGCTTTCAACATGGCGCCATGGCAGAGCAGACAATGCACAAGACGCTTCCCTTCCGAGAGGCAGAATATCGAAAGCAGTTTCTGTCCCGTTACCAATGACAGCGGCGAATCTGTCTCTTTATCCGGAGACCGCCGCGGAACGTGATCGCTGGATTCTCAGTCAACGGCCCGAGCGTCGTATTTTGAATCCGCGACAACCGTACGCCTTCCTGGTCGAAGACGAGCGCGCAGCGTCAGGCGAGCTTGTTTCAATCGCGACTATTTTTCTCACCAACCGCGAATGCCCATGGCGCTGCCTGATGTGCGATCTATGGCGCAATACGCTTACCGAAAGCGTTCCATCCGGCGCGATCCCTGAGCAGATCGCCTTTGCTCTCTCCCGCCTGCCCGCGGCGCGGCAGATCAAGCTTTACAACAGCGGCAGCTTCTTCGATGTGCACGCCATACCTGCTGAAGACTACCGCGCCATCGCGGCGCAGGTAGCATCGTTTGAGCGAGTCATCGTCGAGAGTCATCCCTCCCTCATCGGCGATCGCTGTTTTCACTTCCTCGATCTTTTGAGCGTCCCGCTCGAAGTCGCGATGGGGCTCGAGACTGTTCATCCAACAGCTCTGGAACGCCTGAACAAGCGCATGACTCTAAAGCAATTCGCCGACTGCCGCGGCGCGGCTACGTGAGAACGCCATCGATCTTCGCGTCTTCATATTGGTGCAGCCGCCCTTCGTCCGCAAAGATGAAGCGCTGCACTGGGCGCAGCGTTCGTTGGACTACGCGTTCGATTGCGGTGCAACCGTAGCAACTCTGATTCCGACGCGGGGGGGCAACGGCGCGACCGACCGCCTGATGCAAAGCGGCGATTTTGCTCCGCCGGATCTGCGTACAGTAGAGGATGCACTCGAATACGGATTCGGAATCAAGCGCGGGCGAGTCTTCGTCGATCTTTGGGAGATCCAGCAGGTAACGGCATGCTCCAATTGCCGCGAACAGCGTATCGCTCGGCTCGCAAACATGAATCAGCATCAACGACCAGGCGGCCCTGTGCACTGCGATGCGTGCGGAGGCCGCACTTGAATCGGGTCTACGACATTGCCGTCGTGGGCTCGGGTTTCGCCGGCTCTCTATTCGCGATGATCGCGCGGAGGCTGGGGCATTCGGTTGTCCTGCTTGAACGCGGACGCCATCCCAGGGTTGTGATCGGAGAATCTTCCACTCCTCTTTCCAATCTATTGCTGGAGGATCTTGCAAAGCGCTATGACCTGCCCGCGTTGCGGCCGCTGACGAAGTGGGGAAGTTGGCAGGAAGCATATCCAGATGTCCCTTGCGGTCTGAAGCGCGGATTCACCTTCTTTCACCTCGATCTGCATCGCCATAGTCCGTGTGAGACCACTGCAGAGAACCACTTTCTTGTTGCAGCGAGTCCTCACAATGCGATTGCCGACACGCATTGGTATCGGGCGGACTTTGACCAGCTTCTAGTGAAAGAGGCGCAACGACTCGGTGTCGAGTATGTGGACGAGGTGCACTTGCAGCGGTTGGTCGATACCGGAGACGGCATGGAACTGGCTGGGACGCGGCTCGGCAAAGAGATAACCGTGCAGGCAGCTTTCGTGGTGGACGCCACCGGCCCCCGGGGATGCCTGCATCGCCTGCTTGGTCTCCAGCCACGAGGGTTCTCGAACTATCCGTCAACTCAGGGGCTCTACAGCCACTTCCGCGGAGTCACGCGCGTGATCGAGGATAGTCACCATCAAACATCAGATCGCCCACCCTATCCGATCGAGGACGCAGCCGTTCATCATGTTTTTGATGGAGGCTGGGTGTGGCTGCTGTATTTCAACAACGGCATCACGAGTGCTGGAGTCGCCGCAACCGAAGCGATGGCGCAGAAGCTTCGACTCGCCGAAGGCCAGCCAGCATGGAGCCGTCTGCTGGACCTGGTTCCATCGCTGGCGGCGCAATTCGCGGATGCAAAGTCTGTTCTCCCCTTTACGTATCTGCCGCAACTATCGTTTCGCAGCTCGACCGTTGTGGGTGAGCGATGGGCGCTCTTACCGTCGGCCGCAGGCTTTGTCGATCCCCTGCTCTCCACCGGTTTCCCATTGACATTGCTTGGAGTTGGCCGACTGGCGGCGATTCTTGAGAAGCATTGGAAACTCCCCAGCATGCAGCAAGAACTATCGAAATATGCGGCGAGCACGAATGACGAACTCGACGCCACCTTCCGGCTCATCGCAGCGTTGTACGCAAACATGCATAACTTCGAAGTCTTCCGCGCGATCTCACTGCTCTACTTTGCAGCGGCAAGCTTCTCTGAGACGGTGAGGCGGCTGGGGAAACCTCAGCTCGCAGATGGATATCTCCTGCACAACGATCCACGCTTCGGGCCGGCGTCGCGCAATCTACTGGAGCGGGCACGGGCAAGCATTAGCACACAGGACACGGGCCGGTTCGTTGAGGAGGTGCAGCATGTTATTGAACCATTCGATGTTGCGGGACTTTGCAGCAGACGAGTGACGCCGTGGTATCCCGTCGATGCCGACGACCTTAGAAAATCTGCGTGGAAGGTGGACGCGACGGAAGAAGAGATCGCACACATGCTCGAACGGTCAGGCTTCATACAACAATAACCAGCCCCAAACGTATCTTTGCTTCACGCGAAGAAAGTCGTCACCTGGATGCCGCCGGTGCTGCGGACGCGAACACGATCGGCTGCTGGGCCACCATGCCCTTGCCTTCCTGGATCGTGATCGTCTGATTCGGCTTTCACCCCGGTGATGGATTCTCGCTTTCCTCCGGGCCAAGCGACATCTACAGTGACAACCTTATCCTCTGACGGTTTTCCCAGTCCGAAGGTAAGTGGCAACTCGCTCTGCGAAAGGTAGCTGGAGCCGGATTTCACCATCCCAGACAAACGCGTGCCACCCGGCATGCGCACCGCCACCTTTGCCCCAATGCCATCGCGATTGGCTCGCACGCCAGCAAGCTTTACGCGGAGCAAGTCGTTCTGATTGCCATTGTCGTTGCGAAGTAGCCGTGCCGGCCCATTCGAAGCGGTGATCAGAAGATCGAGATCGCCATCATTGTCGAAGTCTAGATAAGCCGCACCTCGTCCGACCACCGGTTGCCGCAAGCGCTGCCCTACCTTGCTGGAAACATCCTCAAACCGGCCAGCGCCGCGATTGCGAAAGAGCAATGCGGGCTCAGCATATTTGAGTGAGGGCTGCGTCACGCTGACGTCGTCAGCCACGTGTCCATTGGCCGCGAAGATATCCGGCAGACCATCCAGATCGTAATCAAAGAAAAATGTGCTGAATGTCAGAGACTTCGCCGATGGGCCCTGCATTCCAGAAGCGATGGACTTGTCTGTAAAGAGACCGGAGCCGTCGTTGTGGTACAGCGCCAGACTTTCATTGGTGAAGTTGCCGATGACGAGTCCCGCCTGGCCGGAATGATCGTAGTCTGCCGCATCGGCTCCCATCCCGGCGCGCGCCTTACCCGCATCACTGAAGGCCACGCCCGATGCGAAGGCGCTCTCGGTAAATGTTCCATTGTGGTTGTTGCGGTAGAGCTTGTTCGGCTGGGTGTCGTTGGCGACAAATAGATCCATCCAGCCATCATCGTCGTAATCGATCAGCGCAACTCCAAGAGATTTGCTGGACGGATCGAAGAGGCCAGCTTTCTTCGTCACGTCCTCGAAAATCCCGTGGCCAAGGTTGTGAAACAAAGTGGCACTCTGGCCTTTATAGAACTCGGGCGTGCAGTAGGACTTGTTCTTGCCGTCGAGGGTGCAGAATTGATCTGTCGATTCCGACCAGTCGACATAGTGCGAGACGAAGAGATCGAGCTTCCCGTCATTGTCGTAGTCGAACCAGACGGCACCGGTTGAAAATCCAGGATCCTTCACATGCGCCTTGGCCGTCACATCCATGAAGTGGCCCTCCGCCGAGATTTCGGAATAAGTAGTTGCCGCCAAGTGCGGTGATGTAGATATCATCCCGGCCATCGTTGTCGAAATCTCCCACCGCGCAACCGAGCCCATACATCTCTTTGGCAAGCCCGGAGGTACGCGTGATATCGGTGAACGTCCCATCATGATTGTTGTGGTAGAGAGCCGGGCGTTGAAACGGAGATCTTATGCTCCGGCCAATCCATCGAGTTGACAAACAGGATGTCCTGCCAGCCATCGCCGTCATAATCGATAACGCAGACGCCGCTGCCCATCGTCTCCGGCAGATACTTCTTTCCGTAGGCGCCGCTGTTATGGCGGAAGTGAATGCCCGCAGCCTGCGTTACGTCTACAAATCGAATTGGACCGGCGGGACGAGCCACAGGCGGTCGGAGCAGATCGCGCTGTTGCGACTGTTCTTGGTTCGAGGGCGACGCTGCCTTCGATGATTGCTGTGACTCGGCGGGTCGCGGTTGTGCCTGCCTGCAAGCTGCCACACCGAAAAGTGTGAGCACAGAGAGACAGCAGGAAATCGGACTTCGTAAAGACATCAAATACGTTCCTTCAGCGCAACAAAAATGGCCGCTAGAGAAGTGCTGAGCTGCCCGCCAGAGCCGCAGTCGGCGCCACGGCTGGGTCTGGCTTGCGCCGCGAATTCCACCACATTTCGACAAGCATCGCTATCGGCCCGACCACAAACAACGCGTACAGCGGCGCGTAGATACTCTGATCCAGCCGCATCACCATCTCGACTGCGGCTACGAGAAATGCGACGACGCATTGCCAGCGCCTGGACCGAACGGTCGTCTTGGGATCCGTGATCATGAAGAAGATAAAGAGCTGATATTCAGGGCCGGTAATCGGCGAGACCTCCGACTGCCACGGGTCGCCGGCAATCCATGACCGGATCAATGCGAACGCGAGAAACGACAGCACATAGGTGGCGCAGATATGAAAGCGCCGCAGCCGCCAGATGATCGCCGATCCCAACAACCAGATCACGAGCATCGCCCAGATATTGTTGCCCCACTGAATGCTCAGCGATGCCACAGATTCCGCAGCAAGAAAAAGCATGACGCAAATGCCGAAGTTCGATGGGTTGAAGATATGGCGGCCCTTCACGCGCACCACATACTTCGACGTAATTGCGATGACGGAGCACAATGCGTAGGGCCAGAACGCAGGCGAACGTATAAGGATGCCGACGCTGATGCCGGTGATATACGCACTGGCAAGATGTGGCCACTTACCAGTAACGGTGCGACCCAGGATAAGTTCAGCGGCAATGGCGCTGCCAATTGCCAGCAGGGTCTTTGTATAGCTTTCCAGGATGCCGAAGGACAAATTGCCGACCAGCAGAATAAGCGTGATGAAAATCGGCGGGATGAAGCGATTCTCAAGGCGTAAACAGACGCCGCCAATTGTGAGCAGGCGGACCGGCCGGCAAGGGCGGCATCGTCATTGTCTGCTGACTCATGCGGGCTCCTTCACCTTGTACAGCTTCCCGGGAACTATCCCTTGCAGCGTCTGAATTTTACCAGAGGGCCAACGGATCACAGCGCTGGTGATGATGCGGGTTCTTCCCCAGGCCGAAGTGCAGGCGGCGATCATTTTGCGCGGCAAAACCACTTCCGCCTGAAATCTGCTGTATCTGCTTCTGCCCGTTCCATTCCACGGTCACCTGCGCACCGATTGCGCTCCGGTTGCTTTTCGTTCCCTCCAACTGGAACTCCACCCATTCGTTCTCCGGAGCGACGGTATTCTTGTACAGCAGCAGCGGACCGCGTTGATTTGCCACGATGACATCCAGAACTCCGCGATTCCACAGATCTGCGAGTGCGACCGACCTGCCGTCATACACATCCGTCACGCCGACCGACTGCGCCACATCCACAAATTTTCCCGCGCCATCATTCAACCAGACGTGTTTTTGCTGATAGCCGGAGAGGCTGCGGCCATCCATGGAGGGCCAGTCCTTTGCGTCGCCAATAATGGTGGAGTTCCCGCCCGCGACTTTAGAAAAGTCGTACCAGTAGTTACGTTTTCGATCGAGCGAGACATAGCCGTCGGTTAGAAACAGGTCGAGCGCGCCATCGTTGTTGAGGTCGCCAAACTGTGCGCCAAAGCTCCAGCCACCGAGCTCGACTCCCATATCTCGTCGCCAGGTTCGTGTACTCAAGGTGGCCGCCGCTCGTCCCCTCCTTCGGAACCCAGAGGTTATTGCCCTGGATCAGCACCCCATCTTCCGAGATATTCGAGACGTAGATGGAGTATCTTCCCTGGTTGAAGATATCTCCGAAGGAAACATTCATCCCGCTCTTTGGCGCGAATCCAACGCCCGTGCGCTTCCCCGCTTCTTCGAAGCGCTTGCCATCGTTCAGATACAGCTCGGAGACCCCATAGTCATTGGCGACAAAAAGATCCGGATGACCGGTCCCGCGGAGATCAGCAGCGGCGGCCGCCAATGCCCATCGCCTACTGTCGATGCCAACCTTGGCGCTGACCTCTTCAAACTTTCCATCTCCCAGGTTGTGAAAGAGATACTTGCGGCCGCCGTTGTTCGCGTACTCGAAGCTGTCCGGCATCATCTTCGTCGTCGTAAGATGCCAGAGATCAACATCCTCCGGATAGTAGCCGCCAACGAACAAATCCAGCAGGCCGTCACCGTCATAGTCGAACCAGACCGCGGTGTTGGCATTGATCCACGGCGGAAAGGCGGCTTCGCTTACGCGGTGAAAGCCTCGCCCCTGATCGTTATGGAAGAGCTCCGGCCTGCCCCACTTGATCAGGAATAAATCTTCATAACCGTCGTTGTCATAATCTCCCCAGACCGCCCCCATGGAGACGCCCGTGCCTGACTGATTGACGTCGGCGACACCGAGCTCACCGGCAACGTCCTTGAACGTGCCATCATGCATATTCCGGTAAAGACGATTGCGGCTTCCGATGGCGCTGTTCGTCACATAAAGATCCGGCCACCCGTCTCGGTCGAAATCGACAACGGAGACCGACGCTCCCATTGAGGCCACTTCCGGCATGATGTGCGCAAGCTTTGCATCGAGCGCCGGAGCCTGATGGACGAAGTCGATTCCTGCCGCATGGGAAACCTCCTGCAGGTGGAAGCCGTGCCGCGCCAGTGATTCTTTCGTGTCCAACCTGGTCTTGCAGCGGCAGCGTGCCGCGCGGATATCCGCCTCATGACAAGCGGCGTCGCGATCAGGCAGACAAATATCACCGTGAGGATAGTTTGCAGAACAGCTTTGCGCTTCATTGTGCGGGTCCGCTCCGCAGCGCATCCCGGAATGCGGCTGCATTCACATAGCGGGTTTGGTATGTCTGCCAATCTTGTGTGTGGTGCCGGTACACCCAGTCATCCTCCAGTCGGCTCGGCCGTGACGTGTCATAGTCTTTTCGCGCGTGGTATGGATAGGGCAAAACGGTTTGTGAATCTGCCGTGTTGTAATCGCCGTCCTTGATCCATCCATCACCGGCGATAACAAAGTCGCGCACCCAGCCTGCAGGCGGCGGCCCGGGATCAGCGAAGCGCAACGCCATCTCATCGCCGGCGTTCATGATGACGTAGCGATCGTCGGTGCGCGTCAAAAGCTCACGCACATCGCCGAACCGCGTGTAAAAGCCAGGCAGGTCGCGCCAGATCGGTGCAGTGCTTGCCAGATGCTGGTAGTCGGGTATCTCAGGCGAAGACGCATTCGCCTGATGGATCACAGAGAAGCCGCGATAGTGAAGGTCGGCGACGTCTGGCGCCAGGCGTTGGATCTTCATGGGCGTCTTCGGCAATCCCTGCGCCCACTCCATCGAATCCCAGTAGATCTCCAGATTGGTTCGAAGCCGCAGACGATGCGGCATGCCCGGCTGGAAGATCCCGGTGAGATCGATCAGAGAAATTTTGTTCCGGCCCGCCGGGAAGCCGAGGTTCGGTCGGGCGACGCGCCATCCGCCCTTGCCGTCGGGCACTTCCAGACTCAGCCACTGCGGGCGTGGATGCTTCCCCTGGCTCATGGCCACGTTTACCGACGAATCCGATGGATGCAGCCACCCCTTCGCGATCAGCCACAGCGGGCCATCCTTCGGGAACGTGATCGCCGAGATCGATCTCGACAAAGTGATCGCGGGTCACTCCCTGATATTGTCCACGTCCGAAGTTGTCCAGATACTTGCCATCGAGCGTGCGCAGAGTCGCTGTCACGTCGTTGCCGTTGTCGTCTTCAGCGTGAGCAATCGGTTGCGGCGGTCCAACTGCAGTAATCGCGAGCTTGACTGGCGGAACATCGTAGCGCTCGTCGGTGAAGACCTCCGTGCCCGCCGGATGGTCGACGGTCATCAGCGAGAGGGAGTCGTAAAAGTAGGTCTCCCAAAGCTCGCCGGTCACGCGCAGATCATAAAATCCATTGCGCGGCTGGAGATGATCGCGGCCGATCTTGTACCACTCTTCCGTGGCTGCAATATTTGCGGTGCCGAGCGAGTTGATCCTCAGCCCGATAGCCGAGCCCCAGGGCACGGAGTCCTTCACAAAATCCATGCGCTTGCCATTCCACGCAAAGAGAAATGGGCATGAGCCCTTGAGCCTCTGCTCGGTCACGATCTGTTGATCCGCCTTCAGCGCGAACTCTGCACGCACCGATCCGTTTGGCCACACAATCCGCGCAACATCGACGCCCTGATGTTCGCCGAGACCAAAGTGAAGCATCGGGCCGGTGATCGCCTGCTTCTGCAAGAGCAGTGCCGAGCGGATTTCAATCTCGCCACCGATACCGAATGGATTGATCCGCTGATCTCCCCTGACCACGCGTGCCCGCGGCCGGATCGTCTGCCAGTGATAGTTCTTCGTCAGATGGCTGCGCGCATCCACCGGCCGTCCGGATGCGTCCAGCCCGATCAGGTCGAGATGGCCGTCACCGTGTAGATCGGCGGTGTCGAAGACCATCGACGGCCCCTGCGGCGACGCCATCGGCTTGAACGTTCCGGCTTCGTCCTGAAGCCAGATCTGCGCTCCGCCTGCATTCCCTCCCGGCTTGACGGGCATCACCAGCAGATCGACCGCGCCATTGTTATCGACATCCGCCGCGCGCAGCCGAACCTCGCTCGTGACCGGCGCGTCCATCTGCGCAAGGTCGTGCTCAGTCCACTTCGCCGAGTTGTCATCGTAGGAGAGCGAAAGGATGTTGCCATCCGCCATGAAGCAGATGCAGGCGGAGAAGATCGTCGTTGCCGGTGTCGGCAATGCAGAGCGCGCTCACGCCGGAGAAGGCACGCGGCAGCGCGGACTCCGTAAATCTTGCCCGCGCGCTGATTGAAGAAGACATGCAGAGTTCCCGCACCGTCGATCAGCACTGCATCCGGATTGCCATCGCCATTCAAATCGGCCCACGCGAACTGACGAATCCCGGATATTCCGGCGAAAGGATGCTCCACAATAAAGGTCCCGTCGCCATTGTTCCGTAATACGGACGGCGTTCCAGTCCTCGGGTGCCGAGCACCACGTCCAGATCTCCGTCGGCCTCCAGATCGATTGCCCAGGCGCCGGTATATGCGGCGTTGATTACGGAACCGGGCAGCTTCATCGCCGCCGTGACATCGGTGAAATGGTCGGGCTGATCCTGCCGAAAGAGCCGAAGGCCCTTGTCGCCCGCGAAGAACAGATCGGTCTTGAAGTCGTAGTTGAAATCGAACGGAAGGATGCCCTCGGGCGAGGGTCCGAACCATGCGCTACCCGGGAACGGCAGGTCCGCGCCATTGGCAAGATGCACATGGTGCGCATTTGCTTCCGCCATTACGGGCGCGTCGGATCCATTCAACGCAATGGCTCCCGCCCAACTCCATTGCTCGCTAGCGGGCGATGCGGCCGCATCGTTGATGAAGGCATTGCAAGATCTGGCGCTGCCGGCTGCGATGGCGGATTGGGCAGGCGAAGGAACCGGGTCACAGGCTGTGCCTCCTCACCGGGCTGCGCCATGATCTCGGAAAGGCTGGCACGAAACTCCGGCTCCCGCATCAGGACATTGCGAAGGAAGGCGGAGCGGGTTGCCGCAGATCGCGGCGCCGGGCCAGCGGCCGCCGCCTGCAGTTGTTCAAGCTGCTGCTGGATCTCCGGCGGCCATGCGTGCGAGCGGGCCGCGATCTGCGCAACCGTCGCGCGAAGCGTTGCCGCATCCCCTCGTTTCGCGGAGACACGGCACAGATCCACCAGCGCCGCCAGGTTCCCCGGCTGCACGGTAAGAATCTGCTGCAGGATCTTCTCCAGCTCCGCATCGCTGTTCTCGTCACCTTGACGCTCCACCTGGGTCGCCAGGCTGTAAAGCGCGCGCAGATTGCGGGGGTTGTGCGCGATCGCCTGATGAAGATAGGAGATGGAGGCAGCGGAGTTACCGCGATCCCCTTCAAGCAGACCTAATAGATAATCGATCCGGTCATCGTTCGGGACCAGCGTGTGGGCGCGATCCAGCCTCTGCGCTGCAGCGTCAAAGTTGCGTTGACGCAAAGCAAGCACGCCCCAGTCCACCCAGCCTGCAGGCTCTGCTGGAACAAGCTCCGTCGCCTGCTGCAGTTTCGCGTCCGCACGAACATCGTCTCCAACCTGCAGCCGGCCAAACCTACATAGAAGGCGGAGACAAAATCGGTGTAAGTCTTTGAACCGACATCCGGGAGACGCTCCTTCGAACGGCAACCCAGAGGGGCAAGAGCAACCATGCACAGCAGGGCGGCGAGCACAACGCAAATGCGGCGGCGGCGTCAAGTTGCGGCCAGGATTCCGCCCGCCAAATGAGATAAGCACCGGCCCAGCCAGCACCCCGGCGATCGCACCCTTCAAACAACCAGTCTCTTCATGCCTCCACAATCCTAACTTTGTTCGAGCCTTTCGAAGTGCGATACGATTGCGACGCTCAGAAGCGCGGTCAAGCTTGCGCGACCGCTAGCGTGCCGGGCTGTCCGGATCGGCTCCCGAAAAACTGGGCCAGGCTTGCCGCCACCGCCTCCGGCTGCCGGAGCGGAATGAAGTGCCCGGAATCCAGAACGATCAATTGCGCGTCCGGAATGAGGAGAGAGGCACGCCGGGCGAAGAGCTCGGGAATCGCAACATCATTGGAGCCATGGAAGATGAGCGTTGGCACCAGTAGATTTGGCAAAAAACCAGGCACCTTTGCCAATATCTCCGCAGGCTTGCCCCAGCGGAGGACTTTCATGAACTTCCACGGTCCGGCTACCCCAGAAAATGGTTGATAGAAATCAGCCGCCGCCCGGCCTTCATCCTCTTGTCCGGCTAATGCGCGCTGCATGGCGACTTTCCAGAACAGCAACCGGATCAAGGGCGCCACAAGTTCTCCCAGAACCGGTTTGCGTAGAGGCTCGATCAGATAATACGGCCGCAGCTCCGGAAAGAGAGCCGGCGCCAACAGGGCCATACAGTCGACGTGCTGCTGATAATAGTGCGCATAGTGCACGGCGACAACAGAGCCGGCATCGTGCCCCACGACATGCCATTTGCTGATTCCCTTGGCAATCCGGAGTTCGTCAATGCGTCCAGCGAGGAGCTGCAAATAATCGGGGCCGTATCGCTGCTGTGGGCTCTTGCCGAGTCCGGGCAAATCGATGGTCAAGCAGGTGTATCGCTCCTGCAGCCGGTCCGTAATTCCCCGCCAGAGCCTGCCGCTTGTCGGCATGCCGTGAATGAAGAGAATTGCATCGCCTGCGCCACAGTGCTCGAAATGCATCGTTCCCCCGGCAGTCGTCAACATGCCATGCACTCAGGGGCTGCCTTGGGTGAGGATCGCTGCCTGCACAACCAATAAAAGACAGCCGCCGCGGATCGCAGACCTGTAAGCAGGCAGCCAAAGAGACATGTGCAGACGATGCCCCGCGGTGCAAGACGGCTATAGAACAGATTCATGAGCCACGCAGGGATGGTGTATACGTCGCCGGCGTTGAGCGGCCCTATTTTTTTACGAATCGGCCAGTCATAAAGCACGCGTTCGACGCCGCAATTGAAGAACCGCGCCATTCCAACAACTCGCCAGCTATAAGCCGTAGTCGCCCTCCGGGGAAGGCGCTTATGGTCACGATGCTTCACGATGAGCTGCGCGGCTTCAGCCGACTGCCGGAGAGCCGCCGTGACCCCATTCGAGGTCAAAGGATCGATCATCGAAGCGGCTTCGCCAATGACAATCCAGTTCGGTCCTGCCACCTTGCGATAAACCCGGCATCGAAAGGAGGTGATGCGTGGCCGAATCTCCCCTGGCTCATCGAGCAGATGGCGAAGCGCAGGAAAGCGATTGAGCTGAGCACGGTAGATATCCGGAATCCCCATACCCTTGCTGCGGGCGCTCTTGATGGCTTCTCCACTGGCAACATACCCCACGCTGACGGTGTCTTCGCGGATCGGAATCTGCCACACCCACTCCATGTAAGAATCCATTCCCGCGCCGTATAGCGTCGTGCCTTCGGGTGAATTCCCGACCTTGAAGTAGTCCCAGATTGCAACTTTGCTCGGACCGTATTCATACATCGCCAACTTGAAGGCTCTGGGAAACAAGCTCGCGGCACACCCGGAAGCATCGAGGAACCATGGCGACGCAATGCGTGTCCCGCTCCCAGTATTCAGGGCGAGGACGCGCCGTCTCTCGTCTTTCTCAACGCCGGCAACTCTATCCACCCGCATTTGCACGCCATCGCGAACGGCTATAGCCCGGATACTCGCATTCAGCTCGACGCGATCAACGTGGAGGGTTCGGAGTTCAGCATGAAATGGCGCGCGGCCAAGCCAGGCGCCGGGAACGTAATGTTGCTCCGCTCCATCCTGCAACTTGAAAATGACGTGGCGCTTGTAAGTGGCGACCCCCCGGCGAATCAGCTCCTCCATCGGCAGACCAAGACCTTTCAGCAGGTCCGGAGCCGACCAATCCAGCGACTCGCCAACAGCATCTGTGTCGCTGGGAGCCGCTTCAACACACAGAACGCGCAAGCCAGCCCTCACCAGATGAATCGATGCCGCCATCCCAGCCAGTCCACCGCCGATCACTGTCACGTCAAACTGTTCCATGGGTGTCTGCAGACCGCTCAGCGCTACAGAGCCCTCACGGCGGTGGCATTTATCTTTGCTAGCCTGTTGGCCAACGGGCAAGCGCCTTAAGTAGGGGGCTCAGCTAGACCTTTCGGTTGATTTCGAACCGAACATGTGCAGCTAGGATCGTATGGCAACGGAAACGTGCGTGGATCAGTCGGCGAAGCCGCTTTGCGCGCCGCCAAAGGAGACAATGAAGGATTTGAACCTGCTCGTCCGGCTTCGTCCCGTTGCCTTCATTGTCGTCTTGCTTGCGATCTGGCAGGTCGCCGTCATGAGGCATCCCGGGCCAGCTGCTGCCCAGTCCATGGCAGGTTCTTGGCGGTCTTGCCGATCTTCTGCAGCATGGGCTTCTCTTCAAGTATGTCGTCGCTTCCCTCTTCCGCGTGACCTGGGGCTTCGGGCTGGCGGTCATTCTGGCGATTCCGCTCGGACTCATCATCGGCTGGTATCACCGGGCGGACATGGCCCTTGGCCCGGTGATTGAAGTGCTGCGGCCTATCTCTCCACTCGCCTGGATCCCGATCGCGATTCTCTGGTTCGGCGTTGGCGATCTCTCCGCCATCTTCCTTATCTTCCTCGGCTGCTTCTTCCCGCTGCTGCTGACCGCAATCAATGCGGTGCGGAGCATTCCGGATGTCTATGTCAATGCGGGCAGGAACTTCGGGCTGCGGCCATTCGACCTCATCTATCGCGTTCTTTACCCCGCCGTCATTCCCCAGCTTCTGATTGGCCTGCGCATCTCTTTGGGCGTGGCGTGGCTTGTCGTTGTCGCCGCTGAAATGATCGCCGTCAATTCCGGGCTCGGCTTTCTGATCGTGGACGCGCGCAATGCAGGCAATCGCTATGACCTGGTGGTTGCAGGCATGGTCGTCATTGGCATCATCGGGCTGCTTCTTGACATGGCGATGCGCTCGCTGGAAAAGGTCAAGTCATTCCGATGGAGCTATTCGGAGGATTAGCACGAATGTCCACGCAAACAGCCGGCCAGCACTCGAGTACTCGCGAGTCCGTCGATACTGCGAAGTTGAGCACCCATGACCTCGGCATGGTCTTCCATCGCGGCGGGGAAGACGATCCCCGTTCTGGAGAACATCAACCTCGCCGTCGCCGACGGTGAGTTTGTCTGCCTGCTGGGTCCCTCGGGCTGCGGAAAATCCACGCTGCTGAACACCATGGCGGGGTTTCTCTCTCCGACCAGCGGCGAAGTCCGCGTTGACAACGAGATCGTGCAGGGACCCGACCCACGCCGGATCTTCGTCTTCCAGGAGCGCGGCGTCTTTCCCTGGCTCACCGTCGAGGGAAATATCGCCTTTGGTCTCGCGAATCTGACCCGCGAGGAACGCGAACGGCGCATCGCGCACTACGTTCAAATGGTCGGCCTGCAGGGATTCGAGAAAGCATATCCCTCCGAGCTCTCGGGCGGGATGAAGCAGCGGGTGGAAGTAGCCCGCGCGCTCGCCGTGAATCCCGACATGCTCTTGCTGGACGAGCCCTTCGGCGCGCTCGATTCCATCACGCGTCTGACCATGCGGCAGGAGTTGCTTCGTATCTGGCAGACGGAGCGAAAAACCATCGTCTTCGTCACTCACGATATCGACGAAGCCGTTCAGCTTGCCGACAGGGTCGTTGTTATGAGCGCCCGCCCGGCCAGCATCCAGCAGATCGTCACCATCGACATTCCCCACCCTCGCGACATCAGCTCAGCTCGTTATCTGGAACTTCGCGACGGCATCTTTGCGCAGATCGGTCTGGCTCACAAAATATGAGGTCTCTCCAGGCTCCTCGCAGATGGGAGAAATTCCTCTGGCCGGCCGTTGCCTTTGCGCTGCTTCTTGCCGCGTGGCATTTTGCCGTGATCTGGACTGGGACCAAAGTCCTTCCCTCTCCGCTCGAAGTAAAGAAAGGATTCGCGGAGCTGTGCAGGAGCATGTCCTCTGGAACGACATTCAGGACTCGCTGAGGCGCGTCGCTATTGGATTCGGATTGGCTGCGCTGCTCGGCATACCGCTCGGCTTGACTCTTGGCTGGTATCCAGAAGCCAACCGCGTCGTCAATCCGGCCATTCAGATACTGCGCCCCATCAGCCCCATCGCTTGGATTCCAGTCGCCATCCTCTTCCTTGGCGTGGGCGATCACGCCGCGACCTCGCTGATCTTTCTTGGCGCCTTTTTCCCCATCGTCGTCTCCTGCGTGGATGGCGTGAACAATGTTCCCTCCGTCTTCCGCAGAGCCGGACGCAACTTTGGCCTCACTCCGCTTCAGCTTCTCGGACGCGTTGTCTTCCCCGCGGCTCTGCCGCAGATCATCGTCGGGCTCCGCATCGCTTTCGGCATTGCGTGGCTGGTAGTCGTCGCCGCAGAGATGGTCGCAGTGGATTCCGGTCTGGGATATCTCATCATCGATTCACGCAACTCCGGCAAGCGGTACGACCTTGTCGTGGCGGCCATGCTGCTGATCGGAGTCATTGGGCTGGGCCTCGACTTCCTCTTTCGCGGCCTGGAACGGGTCAAATCCGTTCGCTGGGGATTCCGTCATGAGTCTTAAAGCCAAAGTCATTCTCGGCGCCTTCGCATGGATCGTCTTAGTCTCCGCGCTCCACGGCTGGCTGAATGTGAGCTGGGCAACGGTGCTCAATGAATATCGGCCCCTCGCCGAGCGAAAGATCGTCGTGGCGTATATCCCCGTCACCTGCCAGCTCACCTGTCCGGTCACCGACTACATCTCGAAGTTCTCCGACAACGGAGAGATCTTCATCCCGCGCCTCTTCCAGGGCTTCCCTGAAATCAAAGAGGCGCTGATCTCGAACAAGGTGCAGGCCGCCTTCATCGTGGCGCCGCTGGCAATCGCTCTGAAGGCGCAAGGAGTGCCCATCAAGGTCGTCTATCTGGGCCACCGCTACGGCAGCGCCCTCGTGGTCCAGAAGAACGGGCCGGTCAAGACGGTTGCGGATCTTCGTGGCCGCACAGTCGCAATCCCCAGCCGCTTCTCCGATGAACGCCTCATGCTCTTCCGCGCGATGAAGCTCTCCGGGTTGAAACCTGGAGACGTCAAGATGCTCGAAATGGCTCCGCCGGATGTCGCAGGTGCGCTCCGCGCGAAAGCGATCGACGGATTCGTCATGGGTGAGCCATTCCCTTCGCAGGCAGAGATGGGCGGCTATGGCAGGGTCCTCTTCCAGGCGAAGGAATATTGGCCCGACTATATGTCCTGCATTCTCGTCGTTCGCCAGGACCTCATCGACCAGCGCCCCGAAGCGGTCCAGGCGCTCGTCGACGGCATCGCCCGCTCCGGCCTCTGGCTGGACAAGGGTAAGCCGCAGCGCGAGGACGCCGCCGACTTCGTGGGCCGCTTCTACTACAACCAGAAGCCGGCCCTGCTGCGCTGGGCCCTTACCAAGCCGCTCGACCGTGTGGTCTACAGCCAGCTCGCTCCGCGAAAAGCCGACTTCGACCTGGTTCGCGATCTCATGATCGAAACCGGTGTACTGAAAAAGAAGATTGAGTTTTCCGAATATACCGATACGCGCTTCTCTGACAAGGCCAGCAGCCAGACCCCCTGGAGATATCAGCCCGGTCTTGCTGCTGCGAAATAACTCGCGATAAAGGAGACGACATGATTCGCAGACGATTTCTTGGATTGGCGACACTGGCTGGAGTTGCAGGCCTGGCGACCATGGAAGGCATGAACACCACGGACCAAAAGACCGTCACCTTCCGCATCACAGGATTCACCTGCATCACCTGCGCGGTGGGTCTGGAGACCCTACTGCAGAAAGAAAAAGGAGTGGTACGGGTCAAGGCCAGCTATCCCGCGAATACCGCGACGATCACCTATCACCCCGGACTGACCTCAGAATCCGCCCTGGCGGAATTCATCGAGACGACCGGCTTTAAAGCCACGAAGGAAAGCTGATCCGGGAGAGAAAAATCGAGGCGGCAATGCGTTTGCGCTCCGCATCCATTCAGATATGATCCGCAAATTAAAATCCGGCGAATATCGTTTGTACTCGCGAAAGAAGAGTGACTCCACAGGCAAACGCCGCAATCTCGGCACCTTTGCCACGCTTGAAAAAGCAAAGCAGCACGAGCGAGAGGTGCAGTACTTCAAGAGGCACTGACAGCCGGCGACGCCCGTTCGGACCTGCTCTGACCGACAGAAAGAAAACATGCTTGCTGTCCATCGTGAAATCAAACCGCATCCCAGCTATCAGTTGCGCGAGGAGGAGCGTGTCATATGCCGAGCAAATCTACCGTAGAAGCAGCAAAAGAAGACTTGCGGGAGGGAAAATCAGCATCAACCGCCGCGGGAGAGTTCGTCCATGAGGAGATCGAGCATGTGCGTGAAAATAAGCATGGAGCGAGATCGCCGCAACAAGCCATCGCTATTGGTTTGAGCAAGGCCCGGCGAGCTGGTATTCCGTTAAAGCCGCCCGCTCGTGGAAAAACAAGTGAGACGACACGGAAGCGTTCGGAACGCGACTATGAGAAGGGGCAAAGCGAGCCGAAGACTCGCGAAGAGGGCTCTACAAAACGTGGCCACGCCCGGCTTGCCGCGATGGAACGCGAGCCGACAAGCACTGCATCTCACAAATCCCTTTCAACACACTCACGAACAGCCTCACGACAACGAAGCAAGAGTCAAAGACACGCTGCGGCCGAAAAAGCCGTTCGAACAAAAGGAGAGAGTGGCCTTCGCGCGGCGGCAAGAAAAGCCGCTCGCACACACCCCAGGCATTCCTGATGCAAGTACGGAAACAATAAACGCCGACCGGTTCATACGGCGACTTATTGTTTCGTATACCCGTTTCCTTACCGGGGGGCCGCCAGAACCGCAGATCGAGACTGGCTGCCGATTGTGCGCTTTCGGCGGGCTTGAGCTAGCTCCACCGGCCACATGTCTCGCAAATCAGTGAGGCCGAAAGCCAGATGCTTAAGCATCCAGACATGAAAAGGCCGAAGCCCTTCGGCTCCGGCCCTTTCATTTACAGTCGACAACCGACTCCCTGTCAGTGCGACTGAAGTTGAGATACCGTACCGCCGCCCTGCTGCATATTCGACAGCACCTGGATGTCTACGCGGCGATTCTTCGCCCGGCCCTCTGCGGTCGTGTTGGGTGCCACTTCCTTATCCTTGCCGATGCCGATCAGGTAAAACTTGTGCGCCGGCACGTTGTACTTCGAGGCCAGATACTGCACCACGGCTTCGGCACGACGCTGGCTCAGCCCGTAGTTGTACTCTGCGCTGCCCGTCGAGTCGGTTCCACCCGTCACTTCCAGAATGTAGCCCTTGGTGGAGTTGAGCGGGCCGGCCAGCTGATCGAGCTGCGCCTTGTCCTTGCGCGTCAGCACGCTCTTGTCGAATCCGAAGGTCACGGAAGCCGCTCCCACCTGCTTGTAGCTGTCCAGGTTGCTGACCACGCTCGCCAGCGAGTCCGCGCGATTCACGGCCTCCTGTGCATTCTGTTGAGCAGTGGAGGAGGCAGTGCTTGCCTGCTGCGCATTTTGCTGCGCACTATCGGCCGACGACTGCGCTTTGCCGATGCCGGCGGTCGTCTTCTCGTCCAGATTCTTCAGATTGCGATTGTTGGTAGCGGTCTGATCGTCCAGCTCATTGGTGTGCTGGATCAGCGGCGCGGTCTGGCTCTTCACATACTTCTTGCTGGAGCAGCCACTCATAAGAAGCAGCGCCAATGCTCCCGCCGCGCAGCCTGAGATTTGAGTAAGACGCCTCGTCTGTGTCGTCAAGTGAATCTCTCCTCTCGCGGTGCGTATTCCGCGAAGTACCGTCGAACGGGTCCTGCGTGGCTAGCGGGGGCGCCGGACGCAGGACTCCTAACTGCTCTCTGATGCACGATCCGTGCCAAAGCGATGGTTCGCGCATATCAAACGTATCATGAATAACTTACGAGCGTTTCCCTGAACCACGGCAGCGCGCTTGGTGTAGTTATTACGCGGCTCGCGAAGCGGCCAGCCGCCCGTGCGGCTTGCTCCCCGGTCAGCGATAAACTGACAATAGCCCTTTCTGCGGCAACACGCTGGCCAGCCTGCCTGCGCCAGCGCCGAAACCGAAACACCAAAGCCGAACACCAAAACGTAAATGGACCTGCAGCAGAAAATCCGCACCTTGCCCACGCAGCCCGGCGTCTACCTGTACAAGAACGCCGAGGGCGAGGTCATCTACGTCGGCAAGGCGAAGAACCTGCGCGCGCGGGTGCGCTCCTATCTGCTCGAATCGTGCGCAGGCCAACGCCAAAACCGGCTCGCTGATGCGCGAAGCAGTCGATGTCGAGTACATCCTCGTCGACAACGAAGGCGAAGCGCTCGCTCTGGAAAACAACTTCATCAAGCAGCGCAAGCCGCGCTTCAATATCCTGCTGCGCGACGACAAAACCTACCCGTACATCAAGCTCACGCTGGCCGACCGCTATCCCAAGGTCTTCGTCACCCGCCGCCTGCGCAAGGACGGCAGCGCCTATTACGGCCCTTACTTCCCCGGCAATCTCGCCTATCGCGTCGCCGACCTGCTGCACCGCTCGTTTCTGCTGCCAAGCTGCAAGGTCGATCTGTCGCGCTATCATCCACGCCCCTGCCTGCAGTACTACATCAAGCGCTGCCTCGGCCCTTGCGTTGAAGACCTCACCACGCCGGAGGAGTACCGCGAGGCCGTGCGCGATGCGCAGCTTTTTCTCGAAGGGCGCCAGCAGGAGCTGGGCCGCTCGCTCGAAACGCGCATGGAAGCCGCCGCCAACTCCGAGCAGTTCGAGCTCGCGGCAAAATACCGTGACCTGCTCATCACCGTCAGTCAGGTGCAGGAGAAGCAGCGCATCGCCAGCGCGGACAGCGATGACGTGGACGTCTTCGGATATCACTACGAGAACGACATGCTCGCCGTGAACCTCTTCCACATGCGCGGCGGCAAGATCGTCGATCGCCGCGATCTCTTCTGGGAGGACCTCGCCGATCTGGTTCAGGCCGAAGACGATCACGCGGAGAACGCGCGAGGCGCTCACCACGCAGGCGCGTTCAACCCGCCGGCATTCTTCTCTGCCCTGCTCAAGCAGCTCTACATCGACCAGCAGTACGTGCCGCGCTCCATCCTGGTGCCGGTGGATTTCGCGGACCGCGACGCGCTCTGCCACCTGCTGGCCGAGCGCACCGGCCACCGCGTCGAAATCGCCGCGCCGCAGCGTGGCGAGAAGCGCTCGCTCGTCGATCTCGTCGGCCAGAATGCGAAGCAGAGCTACGATCAGCGCTTCCGGGTGCTGCAGCCGTCGCAGAAGGCGATTCAGGAGTCGCTGCAGGACCTGCTCATGCTGCCGGAGCTGCCGCGCCGCATCGAGTGCTTCGACATCTCGCACATCCAGGGCGCGGAGACTGTCGCCTCCATGGTCGTCTGGGAGAACGGCGCAATGAAGAAATCCGACTACCGCAAGTTCCAGGTGAAGACCGTCGCCGGTGTCGACGACTTCGCCTCCATGCGCGAGATCGTCGGCCGCCGCTACAAGCGCGTGTTGCAGGAGACCGGCCTTCGGAGTTGGTCGAGACATCGGACAGCGACGCCCGTGCGCGCAACGGCAATAGGATCCTGATGCGAGCGCAGCGGAAGCGGAGCGAGGCAACTTGAAGGCCAGACCCATGCCATCGCTCGTCCTCATCGACGGCGGCCTCGGCCAGCTTCACGCGGCAGCCGCGGCGCTCGAAGAGCTCGGCCTCACCACGCAGCCGCTCGCCTCCATCGCAAAACGCGAAGAGGTGATCTACCTCTACGGGCAGGAGGACGACCCCATCGTCCTCGACCGCCGCTCGCCCGTCCTGCACCTCATCCAGCGCATCCGCGACGAGTCGCACCGCTTCGCCATCACCTATCACCGCAAGCGCCGCGAGATCCGCGACCGCCAGTCGGAGCTGCTCGACATCCCCGGCGTCGGCGCCGGCACCCGCACCCGCCTCATCCAGCATTTCGGCTCACAGCGCGCCATCGAGCAGGCCTCGCTCGAAGCGCTCACCTCCGTCGTCGCAAAGAAGGTCGCGGAGGCGATCTACGCGCACTTTCATCCAGCAGCCCGAAGATCGCCCAGAGGATGCCGCGGTGCTGCGCGTCCTCCAGTAACGCGGCAAATGCCGCGGGAACCATTCCCCGCTCCTCACACGTACATCTGACAAAGCTCCGCGACGCGGGACCCGTTGCACAGCTCAGGAACGCAGAAATCGACCGGCTCACTTCGGAGGCGCAGCCATGGCATTGTTCAGCGATCAGCTTCAACAGGTCGTCCGCAGGCTCGGCCGCGCGCCGCTCTTTACCGCCATCACCCTGTTCACGCTCGCCATCGCCATCGGCGCAAACACCGTCGTCTTCAGCGTGGTCGACGGCATATTGCTGAAGCCTCTGCCCTATCCCCATCCGGAGAGTTGATCGGCGTCTGGCACACCGCCCCGGGCATCAATATCAAGGACCTGAACATGTCGCCGTCGATCTACTTCATCGACCGCGAGCAGAGCACAACACTCCAGGACATCGGCGTCTATCAAGGAGACTCGCTGAATGTGACCGGCGCCGGGCAGCCGGAGCATGTGGACGGCCTCGACGTCACCGACGGCACGCTGCCGCTGCTTGGCGTCAAACCCGCGCTCGGCCGTCTTTTCACGCGCCGCGACGACACGGCGGGAGCGCCCGAGACCGTGCTGCTCTCCTACGCATACTGGCAGCACAAATTCGGCGGGAGCCCTTCCGCAATCGGCCGCAGCCTCACCATCGACGGCAAACCGCGCGAAGTCATCGGCGTGCTGCCCCAGGGATTTCACTTCCTCGATCGCAAGGACGACGCGCTCATCCTGCCGATGCAGTGGGACCGCAATAAGACGAAGCTCGGCAACTTCAGCTACGAGGCCCTGGCCCGGCTTGAAGCCGGGAGTCACCATGCAGCAGGCCAGCACCGACATGGCCCGCTTGCTCCCCGTCTCCATCCGCAGCTTCCCCGCGCCCGACGGCTTCAGTCCCGCGCTTATTTGAGAAGGCAAACTTCCAGCCGAATCTTCGCCCGCTGAAGCAGGATGTCGTCGGCGACGTGGGCAATGTCCTCTGGGTCCTGATGGGCTCCATCGCCATGGTGCTGCTGGTAGCCTGCGCCAATGTCGCAAACCTGCTGCTGGTGCGCGTGGAAGGACGACGCCAGGAGCTGGCGATCCGCTCCGCTCTCGGTGCGGGCTGGAAGCGCATCACGACGGACCTCCTCTTCGAGAGCACCGTCCTTGGCTTCATCGGAAGCCTCCTGGGTCTCGCGCTCGCCTATGGCGCATTGCGCCTCCTGGTAGCGATGGCGCCCACCGGCCTTCCGCGCATTCACGAGATCGGCATCAATCTTCCCGTACTGCTCTTCACGCTCGCGCTCGCGCTGCTGACCAGCGTGCTCATCGGCCTCATCCCGGTCATGAAATACGCCGGCGGCAACTCCGCCAGCGGTCTGCGGGAAGGCGGCCGAGCGCTGAGCCAGAGCCGCGAACGCCACCGCGCGCGCAAAACCCTCGTCGTCGTGCAGGTCGCGCTCGCACTCGTCCTGCTCATCTGCTCCGGCCTGATGATCCGCACCTTCCGCGCCATGATGCAGGTCTCCCCCGGCTTCAACGGGGCCGATGCCCTGCAGACATTCCGCATCTATATCCAGGACACCCAGATACCCGATGCGCAGCGCGACCGCGTCATCCGCATGGATCAGGAGATTCAGGACAAGCTTGCGGCCATTCCCGGCGTCTCCTCCGTCAGCTTCTCCAGTGCCGTGCCCATGGATGGAGACTCCAACAACGACGTACTGTTTGCGCAGGATCACGTCTACGGCGAGGGCGAGCTGCCGCCCATCCGCCGCTTCAAACGTATCTCGCCCGGGACCTTCGCCACGCTGGGCACGCCGCTGATCGCGGGACGCGACATCACCTGGGCCGACACCTACCAGAAGCTGCCCGTCGCCATCATCTCGGAGAACTTCGCGAAGGAGTATTGGCATAGCGCGCAAAACGCCATCGGCAAGCGCATCCGCGTCGCCAACACGGATGACTGGCGCGAGATCGTCGGCGTCGCCGGCGACGTGCACGACGACGGCGTGAGCCAGCCCGCGCCCGGCACCGTCTACTGGCCGCTGATGCAGGACCGCTTCGAAGGCCAGAAAGAGTACGTGCAGCGCGGCGTTGCGTTCTATATCCGCAGCCCGCGCGCCGGCTCGCAGGTCTTCATGACCGAAGTGCAGCGCGCCGTCTGGTCCATCAATCCCGATGTGCCCCTCGCCAACGTCTCGACGCTCGGCGAGCTCTACACCAAATCCATGGCCCGCACCTCCTTCACACTCGTCATGCTCTGCGTTGCCGGAGCCATGGCGCTCCTGCTGGGCATCGTCGGCATCTACGGCGTCATCTCGTACTCCGTATCGCAGCGCACGCGGGAGATCGGCATCCGCATGGCGCTCGGAGCGCAGCGCCCCACGCTCACCGCAATGTTCGTACGTCAGGGATTGCTGCTCACCGCCATCGGCGTTGCATGCGGCCTGGTCGTCGCTTTCGTCTCCATGCGGCTGATGTCGTCCATCCTCTTCAACGTCAGCCCGGTCGATCCCGTCACCTACGTCGTCATTACTATCGGCGTGGTCGCCACGGCTTATCTCGCCTGCTATCTGCCCTCGCGCCGCGCCGCCACGGTAGACCCCGTCCACGCGCTCCGAGCGGAGTAGACGCACTTCAATGTGACCTTTGGGGTAGATCAAACCAACGAATCGGCGGTAGTTTTCGACGACTGTTGCCCTATCCTGAATAAGAGTGACAACCGCTACCACCACCGCCGCCAGCCGCACCATCTCCCGCCGGCAATTTCTCGGCGTTTCCGCTCTCGCCGTCGGTGGCGGCCTTGTCGCTTACTCCGGATTCTGGGATCGGCATCATCTCGAGCTCATCGAACGGACCATTCGCCTGCGCCGTTTGCCGGAGGCATTCCACGGCCTGCGCATCGCGCAGGTCAGTGACATTCATTACGACGAGTTCACCGAGCCTTACTTCGTGCGCGAGATGGTCCGGCGCATCAATGCCCTCAACCCGGACGTCGTCGTGCTCACCGGCGACTTCGTCACCGATGGGCCGTTATCGCGCAGCGTCGGTGCGCGCCTCAGCTATCCCTGCGCGGAAATTCTGAGCGGCATCCAGTGCCCGCATCGCTTCGCCTCGCTTGGTAATCACGACATGCTGGTGGGCTGGCCGGTTGTCGTCGATGCCTTGAAGGTGCATGGCATCCCCACGCTTGTCGACAGCTACCTTCCCTTCGAGCGTAATGGCAGTCGCCTCTGGTTTGCCGGCTTGCGCAGTTCGCTCGAGGACACCCCCGACCTGGACCGTGCCATGCCGCGCCAGGCCACGGCCAACGAGCCCGTCATCCTGCTGGCGCATGAGCCGGATTACGCTCTCGAGGTCGTGAAGCATGGCGGCGTGGATCTCATGCTCTCCGGCCACACGCACGGCGGCCAGATCCGTCTGCCCTTTATCGGAACGCCGCGGCCCATGCTGGCCAAGGGAGGCCGGCTCTTCGTGCACGGCTATTTCAATGTCGGCCCGATGCAGCTTTATGTCAATCGCGGCATCGGCACGGTCAAAGTGCCGCTCCGCTTTCTCTGCCCGCCGGAACTGACGCTGATCACTCTGCAGCCTGCCGAAGCGTAAGGTCAAGTCTCTAAATGTGGCCACGAGCCCAACGCGCTCCGGAATCCAGGTCACCCAGGAGTTCACTCCGGAATTCTGAAGTCATAGACTCGTCCGGCGGCGGCGCCTCCTGACCGGGCTCCGCCCGAGGAACCGCCGGCCATGGTTGCCTGCTGACCGGTGCCCATGAAGAAGGCATACTCTCCTGGCTTCATCGGCAGATTCGGCTTGATTTTGTAAGTCCTGATTCCTGCGTGCTCCACGCGTGAAGGCGATCTCCTTGTCCCGCTTGACGCCCGATTTGCCGCCGGTCATGCCGCCGAAACTTCCAATCTGGAACTCCCTTCGGTCGCCTTTCTTTTCAAGGCTGATCAGGACGTAGTCGGATGCGCTGGTGCCGTCGGGGACGTAGAGGTAGAAGACTGGCTGAGATTCATTGATGACGTTTTTCGATTGCGGACCGTTCAGAAATGCGTCCCAATGTTCATTTCGCATGCCATAGGTGAACATGCTGCCGGCCTTGCCCCCGACCTTGGCCTGGCTGATTGCCTGTCCCTCGACAAAGACGAATGCGTTGCCGTTCTTCCAGTAGACCCCGACCTCCGGGGGCGGAAGGTTAGGGTCGTTTGAGATGGGCGTAGCGGCGACAACCACCGGGGCAGCAGGAGGCGCGGGATTGATCATCACTTTGATGACTTCGTCGGAGACTTTGGCCGCCTTGAGTCCCTTCAGTCCATCGACGCTGGTGTCGAACTGCAGGGTCCCTCCCGCACTGGCGCCACGGATTTTGGCGATGATGACATCGTCCGATAGGCCGAGGCCGGCCATGTCGATGACGTCTTGATTGGTGATTCTTTTGTTGAGCTGCTGGCTCCAGGCCGTTGTCGAGGCGAGCAGAAGGAAGAGAGCCGCAAGCAGAGAGGTGGGTCGTTTCATGAGACCTCCTAACAAAACTTCAGGTCCGTACCCCGGGGGGTCCCATGTCGATGGTGCTTTGTACGCTAGCAATTTAGCACAAGCGAAGGTTTCGGCGGAGAGAAAGCTCGGCCGAGAGTTGAGCATAGGTATCGCGGAGCAAGGTAGATCATCCAGGCGCCCTGAATTCGGGCAGTTTTCCGGCAAGAAACGCTGCGCTGCCAAAACAATGGACAGTCGTGAAACAGTAACCTGGAACCGCTCTAAAGCGCATAAGTCCGGGGAACCGCGGTACCATTCGCTTCGTACCGCTAAACATTCCGCCGCACCCTCAAACTATGAATGCAATCGCCTCTATGGAAGACCCCGCAGTCGCAGCCCGAACAGGCCGCGCACTCCGGCAGGCCCTCCTGCTCGCAGCTCTCTTTGCATTTCTCAAGTTCGCACTTCACCTGGGAGCAAATCTCTGGGAAACGCATATCGGCTGGGGCTACTTCCGCGATGAGATGTACTACATCCTCTGCGGACAGCATCTCGACTGGGGATATGTCGATCATGGCCCCATCGTCGCGCTGCAGGCACGCGCCGCCGTCGCGCCTCTTCGGCAAGTCGCTCGCCGGCATCCGCATGCTTCTCCGCGCTCGCCGGCGCAGCCACGGTCTTCCTCACCGGCGTCATTGCGTGGGCGCTCGGCGGTCGCCGCGTCGCGCAGGCCCTCGCCATGCTCGGCATCCTGTTGGCGCCGGAGTTCCTCGGCCTCGACAGCTTCCTCTCCATGAACTCCTTCGAGGCCGTCTTCTGGATGACCGCCGTCCTCGCCATCCTGATGCTGCTGCGCGGTGCGCCAGACGCGTCTTCCTCAACGCGCTGGTGGATCATCTTCGGCCTCGCCGGCGGCCTGGGCATCGAGAACAAACCTTCGATGGTCGTCTTTCTGGTCGCGCTGCTCATTGGTCTGCTCTTCACGCCGGAACGCCGCATCGTCTTCACCCGCGGCGCGGCTCATCGGCGTCGCTCTCGTCGTCCTGCTCGCCCTCCCCAATCTGCTCTGGCAGATTCACAATCACTTCCCCACCCTGGAGTTCATCCATAACGGCAAGGTGGATCACAAGAACGTTGTCCTCTCGCCATTGCAGTTCGTCGGCGCGCAGTTGATGATGCTGAGCCCCATCAGTGTCTTTCTATGGCTCCCGGGAGTGATCTGGCTGCTGGTCAGCCGCCGCAGCCGGGAGTGGCGTTTCCTCGGCTGGACCTATGTCGTCTTCCTTATGCTCATGTTCGCCACGCGCGATGCGAAGGACTACTACCTCGCCGCCATCTATCCCGCGATCTTCGCCGCAGGCGGCGTCGGCTGGCAGGCACTCCTGAAGCGCCGCAGCACCGGCCTGGCTCCTGCCGGCCTACGCAACGCTCCTCGTCGTCACCGGGATTCTCATCCTGCCGATGTCGTTGCCGATCCTGACCCCGCAGCAATGGCTTGACTACACCGCGCGCATGCATCTGCGCCACACCGCCGCGAACATGGAGAACGAAGCCACCAGCGCCTTCCCGCAGTTCTACGCCGACCGCTTCGGCTGGCAGGAGATGGTGGATCAGGTGACCCGCATCTACAACGCGCTGCCCGCCGCCGACCGCGCACGCGCCGGTATCCTCGTCTCCAACTACGGTGAGGCCAGCGCCATCAACTTCCTCGGCCACGGCCTGCCCTTCGCCATCAGCGGCCACAACAACTACTGGATCTGGGGGCCGCACGGCGAAACCGGCGAGGTGATGATCGTCATCAACGGCGCATCGCTCGACGAGATGCGCAAGTACTACGACTCGGTCGAGATTGCGGGCGTCATGGATCACCCCTACGCCATGCCCTACGAGCACCGCAACATCTACCTCTGCCGCGGACGCAAAGGCACCATTCCAAACGACTGGGCCGAGTTTAAGAAGTACATTTGAGCCAGCACGGAGACCTCCGATGCGCCGATGGCTCCTGGCCTGAATGCAAAGGACACTCATCTGAGTGATCCATTGAATTCGCCTGCCGTCCGGGTTGTTCCGTTCGCTAAGAGCGAATGCCCTCTGACCGAGGGCTCCGGATCGCCATTGTTTACATCGCAGCTACTCACCTTCAGAAACTCGGTTCTACATGTACTCGGCAACTGCCGGAACAGTCGGACCAAGCGGTGAAAAGCCAATCCTCGAGACATGGGAGAATCGGAAGATGCCTGGAAATCTGGAAACCAACACCCGGTCTGTAGTCAGCGATATGTACAACAGCCGGTTTCGATGGAACAGAATCGTGTCTTACCGTGGCGATTAATGGCGATTTGCTGACAGAACTCGTCGCCATGCTTTTGAACTGGCCGGAGCGGTGCGTGTACCTGGCATCGAGAGAAGGTGGCCCGACTGTGTTCAGAAATCGAATTCTTTGTGAACGAACACTCTTTGAGGGCTGCACGTCGATCGGCATCTAGCAGACCGATGCGTATCGAGAAGACCCCTTGCTTAAGCTGCTCAACACAATCTGCGCCAGGAATGTAGCATCGAGAATCGTGCAATCTCGCGCTACTCTAGGCACTAATCTCATCCACCGGAGCCCTCGCCATCGCCACCCCCGCGACCAACGCCAGCCACACCCGCTACGACCGCGAACATCAGCCGCTCGAGCGCGTGCTCGGCCTCTCGCAGTCCACCGCCATCGTCGTCGGCACCATCATCGGCAGCGGCATCTTCCTCGTCCCGCAGGAGATGATGCGCGCCGTCGGCCACTCCTCGCTGGTCTATCTCGCCTGGATCGCCGGCGGCCTGCTCTCGCTCTTCGGCGCGATGACCTACGCCGAGCTCGCCGCGCGCATGCCCGAGGCCGGCGGCGAGTACGTCTACATCCGCCGCGCCTATGGCGACCTGCCCGCCTTCCTCTACATGTGGACGTGGTTTGCCGTCGCCAAGCCCGCGTCCATCGCCACCGTCACCATCGGCCTCGCGCGCACGCTCGCGCTCTTCCACGCTTTCCAATGGCTCGACCACACCGCCATCGCTGCGCCCATCCCGCTCGCCTGGTCGCAGCTCTTCGCCATCGCCATGACCTGGCTCATGACCGGCCTCAACTACATCGGCATCCGCCGCGCCGCCAACTTCCAGCTCGTCTTCACCTGGCTCAAGGTGCTGCTCGTCCTGGTCATCGCCATCACCTGCTTCGCCAGCGCGCATGGCCTCGCGGCAAACTTCGGCACCGTCTTCACCGGCGCGGAAGGCGGCTTCGCCGGCTTCATGGTCGCGCTCATCGCCGCGCTCTGGGCCTATGACGGATGGAACGACCTCAACATGGTGGCCGGAGAAGTCCGCAATCCGGAGCGCAACGTTCCACTCGCGCTGCTCTTCGGTGTCGGCATCGTCGGCTTTCTCTATATCTCGGTCAACGCGGCCATCCAGTACATGCTGCCTGCGGTGGCAGTCGCCGCGTCGCCCCGGCCCGCGGTCGCCGCGGTCAGCGTGGTGCTCGGCGCAACCGGCGCAACGCTCGTCACCGCAGGCATGGCGCTCAGCATCTTCGTCACGCTCAACGGCACCATCATGTCCGGCGCGCGTGTGCCCTTCGCCGCCGCGCGCGACGGCCTCTTCTTCAAGAAGGTCGCGGAGCTGAGTCCGCGCTTCGGAACCCCTGCGCCGTCACTCGTGCTGCAAGCCTCGCTCAGCACGCTGCTGCTGCTCGCCGTCGGCCGCTTCCAGCAGCTCTTCGAGCTCGCCATCTTCGCCGAGTGGCTCTTCTACATGATCGCGTCCAGCACCATCTTCGTGCATCGCCGCCGCGCCATACAGGAAAGTCACGCGGGGAAGCGCCACCACCTTCCGCATGTGGGGGTATCCCGTGCTGCCGGCGCTCTTCATCACCGCGGCGGCCGTGCTGCTCGTCTACAGCTACCAGAGCAATCTGCGCAACTCCCTGCTCGGCTCAGCCATCATCCTCGCAGGCGTGCCCCTGTTCTACGCTTTCAAGCGGAAGGCGACGCCGTAGCCTTCGGCGCCTCGCGCCTATAGATCTGTTCGCAGATCGCATGCCCGCACGAGCAGGGCGGTGTCTCCTCCCGCGCATTCTTCTCGCACCACGTGCTGCAATATTCCTTCCCTTCCGGAACCGCACACATGCACTGCGAGTGTGCACATTTCACCTGCATTGGCTTCCCTCCTGTTAGCCCTTGGATGCCTATTCCGGCCCGGAGCCCGTTTGGCAAGAGCACCACCGCATAAAAAAGCGACCTCCGTAATGCTGCGTTTGTGGGATGAGGGGGAGCAACCTAGGTGGAAGCGACAACCAGCAACTTCCACGTTTCAATGGACTTGCCATGATCTCTCTGGATTTAACCCGCGGAGCGCCGCTCGTCGACCGGGGCAAGCTGCACCTGGTCAAAGGCCGCGAAATTTCCATCTGCCATCACTGCAAAAAGAGCCTCAGCCGCAAGAGCCTGCTGCGCTGCAATGAGTGCCGCCACGATTTCTGCCCCAATTGCCTGGATGCCTGCCGCTGCTACACGCAGGGCGGCTTCCGCGTCGGTTCGCGCCGCCGGCAGCAAACCCGGCATCTCGCCCTGGTCACCGGCACCAGCGCCAGCCCCCAGACCGTTCCATCTGAGGTAACCGCGATCCATACGGCAACTCCGTTTCCCATTTTGGGAGGGGCACTCTCAATCCCGGCAGCGGTTACGACCGCCGCCGCACGCACTCTTCATAGAGCCGCAGATACTCCCCTGCCGGCTCCCGCCACGAGTAGTCCTTCGCCATCCCATTCCGCTGCAGCGTCTGCCAGGCGGCCTTGTCCGTGAAGGTCGCGAAGGCCCGGTCCAGAGCGGCCATGAACTCCGCCGGCTCGTAGGGATAAAACTTGAAGCCCGTCCCAGTCTGTGCCGCCGGATCCCATTCGTCAATCGTGTCATCCAGCCCGCCCGTCGCATGCACCACCGGCACCGTCCCATACTTCAGGCTGTAGATCTGGCTCAGCCCGCACGGCTCATAGCGTGACGGCATCAGGAACATATCCGCGCCCGCCTCGATCTTGTGCGCCATGGTGTCGTCATACGCCACCTTCACCGCAATACGGCCCGGATACTTCTCCGCAAACGAGCGGAACAGTCCCTCGTAGTAAGGCTCACCCGTGCCCAGCACCACCAGCAGCAGATCGCGCGTCATCAGCTCCGGCATGATCTCCGCCAGCAGATCGAAGCCTTTCTGCGTCGAAAACCAGGAGATGATCCCCAGCACCGGCGTACTGTCGCTGCCGCTCTTTAATCCGAAGGCGTGCAGCAGGTCGCGGCGGCAGTCACGCTTGCCTTGCATACGCTCCGGCGTGTAGTGCGCGGCAATCTTGCGGTCGGTCTCGGGATTCCACTCGTCGTAGTCCACGCCGTTCAGGATGCCCTTCAGGTCCGCCGAGCGTTTTTGCAACACGCCCTCCAGTCCCGCACCCAGTTCGCGTGTCTGGATCTCCTGCGCATAGCGCGGACTTACCGTGCTCAGCGTGTCGGCGTAGATGATGCCGCCCTTCAGGAAGTTCGCCTGCCCGTAGAACTCCAGGCCATCCACGGTGTACACGTCCGAGGGCAGATCCAGCCGCTCGATGATCTGCGATGGAAATAATCCCTGGTGTCCCGCATTGTGGATCGTCAGCAGGCACGGCACGCTGCGCAGCACAGGATCGAAGTAATAGAGCGACCGCAGCATCACCGGCACCAGCGAGGCATGCCAGTCGTGCGCATGGATAAGATCCGGTACGCCAAGCTGCTTTACCGCCTCAATCACGGTGCGACAGTACAGGCCGAAGCGCTCCGCGTTATCGCTGTACTCGCCGCCCTGCGCGCCGTACAGCCCCTCGCGATCGAACAGCTCCGGGCAGTCGAAGAAATAGAAGTGCACGCCATTGCGCACGCCGCCATCCAGCACGGTCACGAACCGATTGTAGGAATGGAATGGAATGGTGATGCTGGGGATCGCGACCCGCCGTTCCGTCATGTGCTTCTGCACCTGCCGGTAGTACGGCAGATAGACCGTCACCTGATGCCCCTGACGCGCCATCTCGCGCGGCAGCGCTCCTACAACATCGGCCAGGCCGCCCGTCTTTGCGAACGGCACACACTCGGAGGCCGCGTACACAATATGCATTCCCGCTCCGCCCCTCTACACTGCAAATGCCGCTGCTTCGCTACCGATGACAGCAGCACATGTCCCGAGTCTTGAACCCGATTCTATCGCCCCAGAGCACATCGCCTACAAATGCAGAAGAAACCCCGTCTCGGTCAGAACTTCCTGGTAGATGCAGATGCCTGCCGTCGCGTCGTCGCCGCACTCGGCAACATTGCGCAGGACTCCGTCCTCGAGATCGGTCCCGGCCAGGGCGCGCTTACCCGGCTGCTTGCCCGCTCTGCCGGGCATCTCACCCTGATTGAGTACGACCCCGCCCTCGCCGCCGCGCTCACCACCGAATTTGCCGCAGCACCCAACGTCGAGGTCCGTCACGCCGACATCCTCACCCTCGACATCACGGCACTGGCGCGCGAGCGCGGCCGCCCGCTCGCCATCGTCGGCAATCTTCCCTACTACATCACCTCGGAGATCCTGCTCCACCTCGTCGCGCATCACGCCGCCATCGATCGCGCCGTCCTCATGGTGCAGCGTGAAGTCGCCGAGCGCGTCGCCGCATCACCCGGCACGAGTGACTACGGCGTGCTCAGCGCAACCATGCAGCTCTACGGCAGCGTTGAACTGCTCTTCACCCTCCCGCCCAGCGCCTTCGCGCCGCCGCCCGAGGTCTACTCCAGCGTCGTTCGCTTCCATGTGCAGCCACGCTTCGACGAGCTGGGCGTCACCGGAACCCAGGACAATTCATCCCGTTCATCCGCGCCAGCTTCGCCCAGAAACGCAAGACCTGGGCCAACAACCTGCGCAACGCCGGCTATCACGCTGGAGCCATCGCGACAGCCCTCGCCGAAGCCGGCCTGAACGCGAACGTACGTGCCGAAGCCGTCGATCTCCCCGGCATGGCTGCGGTCTTTCGCACTCTCGGCACATCCTGACCAAAAGCGAAGCGGCGAGGAATCGTCCTCGCCGCTTTGGCCAGCGTTACCGCTTAGCGGTGCCCGGCGGGGCCGCCACTGGGATGCGGCGCGCTCATCGGTGGTGCCGACATGCGCGGTGCCGGTGGCGGCGAGTACGCGCGAGGCGCGGCGGCGGCGCCATCCCGCGGTGCCGGGGGTGGTGTATACGTCCGCGGCGCAGGCAAGGCGATGGACGCGGCGTCGGCATCACCGGCCGCGATCCCTGTGGCGGCGCAGCCGGCCGGAAAACCGGCCGCGTCGGCGCAACCACGGGTGGATTTGAGCCGGCCGGAGCGTCACCCCGCATGACTGTACCGGAGGCTGCACCGCGCACACTGTTGCCGCCACCGCCCACCGGAGCCGTAGCTGCGTCCGACAGGCGCTATCTTCACGCCTCCACCCGTACCCCGATAGATGCTGCCCGGGTTCTCAAGCACCGGCAACGGATCCACCCGGTGACCGTCCATCCGCACCGGCTGCGTGTGATGGTTGCTGATGCCGCGTGTCGGCAGGAGCGGTCCACGCGTGACCGCCACGAGCTTGTTCCCCGTACTCGGCGTTCCGATGTGGCCACCAGGGATAGGACGCGGCGGCTGCCGCCAGCCATGCGGCGTATTCCAGACCGTCACCGTCGGCTGCCAGCCGAGTCCGCACTGTCCGGGAATCCAGCCCCAGCCCATGCTGTCCCAGTAGTTCCACGCGCCGCAGTGATACGGCAGCCATCCCCACGGATACCCAGAGATCCACGTATAGCCCCACCCCGGATAATTGGCCCAGTACCCGTTTCCATACGGGTCCCAGCCCGCGGGCTGATCGTTCGGCACCCAGACGTCTCCGTAGCCCTCCGCCGGATACCAGTCGCCGTTGGCGTCCAGGTCGTCCCAGCCTGGCTCGTTTGAGGCGCCGCTGGTCTCGCGCGCACTCGTCTGCTGCTGGGCCTGCTGCGCGATCTGGTTGTCGCGGTCCTGGTTCCACTGGTCCCAGGTGTCGCTCTGAATGGCGGCTGTCGCTACATTCGAAGCATCATTGGCATCGAAATGCAGGCTACCGCCCTCTTCCACTGTCTGGTCGAAGGCCCCGCTCACTGAGGCGCGCACCGTTCCCACCATGACTGACAGGTCAGGCGTGCTGTCCAGATTGATGCGAAAGATGGAGTTGCTTACCGGCTGCGCCACGGCAGCATTGAAGTGCACGTTAAAACGCTGGCCATTCGCAGTGTTCAGTTCGAAGTACCCGAGACCGGAGACCATCGTCATCTCCGTCGGCTCGTTGCGCGTGTCAGCGCCCGGCAGTCTATCCAGACGAAGCTGGCTGTTCGGCGTCACCCGCGCCACGCTCCCGTCCGTGAACTCCACCTCCGCCTGGCCATCGTCGCCAGTCGAAAGCGTGTAGCCCTCCAGCAGCGGCATGTTGGCCTGCGCCTGGTCGAACTGTGTCGTTTCGCCCTGCAGGATCCTGACCTGTCCCTGCACATAGCTCAGCCGCACCACGGCCGTCGTGTCCGGCGCCTGCGCCAGGGCCACCCCGGCGCTCATGACCAAAGCAAGAAATGAGACTGCCAATCGATGTGCACGCACGGGCCCACCTCCTTGAGACCAGAGCCGTTAACGGGAATGCGCCAATCGGCTCACTGGGTCACTAGTTAGAACACGCAATCCTACAGAAGGTCGCAGTCATCGCGTTCCATAAATGCACACGGGAGGCGCAATGGTCACGTGACCGCCGTCGTCCGATGAAGCGAAGCTGAAGATGGGTGTTCCGGGGTACAGACGCGCAACGCCAAACGCTTGCTCACTACTTCGTCACAATACCGCCCGCGTCGACGATCGCCAGCAGGTGCCGCGCCCGCTTCTGCGCCCGCTGCAGCACCGCGTCATCCTTCACAATCGCGAGCAGCGTCTGCGCGATATTGCCGAGTTCCAGCGCCTGCCCGTTCTGCACCATCTGCTCCAGCGTCTCCAGCTCGGCATCCAGGCTCAGCCGTCCGTGCTCATGCTCCAGCTCAAGCCGCCGCCCTTCTTCCAGAGTTGCAGCAATACCTTGCATTTCCGTGGTAAGCCATTGGATTTTAGGGTCTTTACTATAGTTGTAAGTACACCCGCCGTGGCCGTCCGCTCCCTGGTAACCCAATTCCTTCTTCCCGGTAAAGGCCAGGTGCGCATCGCCGGTCTCGCAGGCCATGTTGAAGAATTTCTTCGCCCTTGCGATTTCAAAAACGCGCTCAACCGTCGGCGATGTTACCTGGATCGGACGGTCCTGCCCTTCGCTGGGCAACGCAGCGGTATCGTCCGGGCTGGACGGTCCGGCATCGGCGTGAAAGTGGCCCATTCCGTCCTCATGAAGGGTGATGGCATACTTGGCCGGCTGCAACTGCGCATTTTCGAAATGGAAAGTGACCGTCGCCGGCGCCTGAGCAGCCAGATATGGCCCACCTGCCAGCGCGGCAATGACCATCCAGCCCGCAGCCCGCATCTACCGTGACCTCATGGGAGACACAGCGCTCTGCGCCGCCAGCGTCTGCGCGGTATGGATGTGGCAGATCGCAATCGCGAGCGCATCCGCAGCGTCCGCAGGCTCCGGCTCGCGCTCCAGTTCCAGCAGCCGCGCCACCATGAACTGCACCTGCTCCTTTTTCGCCAGGCCATAGCCCACCACGGAAGACTTCACGCTGAGCGGCGCATACTCGGCAATCGGCAGACCCATGTTCGCCGCGGCCAGCAGCGCGACGCCGCGCACCTGTCCCAGCTTCAGCGCCGACTTTGCATTCGCCGAAAAGAACACCTCTTCGATCGCGACCACCACCGGCTCATGCAGCGTGATCAGCGCGGTCAACTCGGCATACACACGCGCCAGCCGCACCGCGAGCGGATCCTTTTTCGAGAGCACGATCCCGCCGGCAGCAAGCGCCCGCAGACGCGGCACACGCGGCGTCTCGTCCACTTCCACCACGCCGTAGCCGGTGCACTCCGTGCCGCAATCGATGCCAAAGACCCGCATGGCAGGAGTCTAACTCGTAAGCGCCAGTGGACGGCAGTGTGCGCCGCGGTTCTTACCCGTTACCGGTGAAGCAGGGTCGCGATCTCGTCCCAGCCATAGGCGACGTCTGACAATTGCGCGCCGCCAATCTCGATCGTCTTCTGCGCCACCTGCTTGCCGCCAAGCCGCTCATAGAAGCCGCACCAGGGATTCTCTTCCAGCGCCCAGACCACCGGTCGCATCAGGCCTTCCTGTGCCAGACGATGCGCCAGCGCACCCATCAATTCCCTGCCGGCGCCGTGCCCTTGTGACGCGGCAAGCACGTAGAGCGTATAGATTTCAGAGTCATAATGCAGCGCGGCTACATGAACGCCATCGTGCAGAATGCCGCCGCTGATGAAGCCGCAAACAGCGCCGGCGTCTTCTGCAACAAAGACGTGCACACCTTCCCGGGCAAGCCACTCTTCCCATTGCTTTGCCCGCGCATCCACATCGAGCGAATCCAGAAACGCCTGCGGCACAATGCCGAGATAGGTCGATCTCCATGTATCGACGTGCACCCGCGCAATCCCGGACGCATCGGCGATTGTTGCCTGGTCGTATGGTCGCCATGTCGATTCGCCGGGCGCGCTGCTTAACTCACCCGCGACACGCCCTCGACCGGGGAGCTGGCCGTCGCATACAGCTTGCGCGGCATCCGTCCCGCCACAAAGCTTTCGCGTCCAGCCAGCACCGCATGCTGCATCGCTTCAGCCATCAGCACCGGGTTCTTCGCCGTCGCAATCGCTGAATTGATCAGCACCGCGTCGGCGCCCATCTCCATCGCCATCGCCGCCTCCGCGGCCGAGCCGATCCCCGCATCCACGATCAGCGGCACCTCGGTGATCATCTCGCGCAGGATGCGCAGGGTCGCTGTGTTCTGCAGCCCCATGCCGCTGCCGATCGGCGCCGCCAGCGGCATCACCGCCGCCGCGCCCGCATCCACCAGCCGCTTCGCAAACACGATGTCGTCCGAGGTGTACGGCAGCACGGTGAAGCCTTCCTTCACCAGCACGCGCGTCGCTTCGAGCGTCGCCTGCACATCCGGATAGAGCGTCGCCTGGTCGCCGATCACCTCGATCTTCACCCAGTCCGACAGCCCCACCTCGCGTCCCAGCCGCGCCGCGCGAATCGCCTCGTCCGCCGTGTAGCAGCCCGCCGTGTTGGGCAGCAGGAAGTAGCGCTGCGGATCGATGAAGTCCAGCAGCGACTCCTTGGTGCGGTCCAGGTTCACCCGCCGCACCGCTACCGTCACCATCTCCGCGCCAGAGGCCTCGATCGCCCGCTGCGTCTCCGCGCCATCCTTGTACTTGCCGGTGCCGACAATCAGCCGCGACTGAAAGGCACGCCCCGCAATCACCAGTGGTTCCATGGCTCTTAGTTTACTGCGGATACGCTATGCTGCAGTGCCGGGAGAGAATGTGTGATGAACGAGGAGACGTTTAGCGTTGGAAGCGGCGCATTTCTTGCCGTAGATTCCCAGCTGGTCGATGCAGCGCATTCTTCGAGGAGGCGGATGAGACCGGCTACTTCTATGCGGTCGATCTCACGCGATCCGAACGCACGATTCTCGATGCAGTCCATATCTACAACGTCGCGAATGTCGTGGATCGAGAGAAACTGTTCGTTGCTGCCATTGTCTGGTCGGCGGATGGACACAAGTGCGCACTGCTTATCAACGACTACCCGCACGCTGCGTTTGACTTCTCTTCAAAACGAGGCTTCTGCCGCTCGAACTTTCCCAATTTCCAGGAGCCTATCAATGAGGGTTGGTCATCCGCCGATCACGGTTGGTCAGATGAGGCAGTCGCGTGGCTCGGAACCTAACGCAAAACAAAAAGAGAAAGGCCCGCACCATTACTGGCTGCGGGCCTCTCCGGTGATCTGTTGGAGTTGACCTGAGGCGTGCACGCTTCTCGATTTCACCCGCCTGCCTCCCAATCTGGCAGTCCGGGCTATGAAGTGGGCCTCAGCGAAGAACGTTCTGTATTCGCCAGGTCTAGAGCGGCAACGCCCTAAGCCTCAGTCACCTCACGTACTGTGATCGAACAACTACCGTCAGAAGTTTTCATTCGCTGGATCATCCTCCTTTCCCGTGTAATTCCAACTTATCGCCGCTCCCGGCAGCCGTCAAGCAGGTGCGTTTCAAAAGGTGGCCGCGGTATCCTTGGCGGGTACGCTCAGCGGAATCCGCTCCATTCCCCATGACGCGAGCCTTCAAGCCACTGTTCACGCGAAGCAACCGCGCAGCCAACCTCACCATCGTGCTGCTGCTCTCCTTCGGGCTCGGCGCTGCGGCCCTGCTCTCCGCCGCACTCGATCGCTTCCTGCTCCATCCTCTCGACGTGCCGCATCCGGAGACGCTTGTGCGCGCCATCGAGCAGCATCCTCCCGTCATCAATTCGGAATGGTTTTCCTACAGCATGTACGAAGCGATGCGCTCCGTGCACAGCGTGCGCGAGACCGCCGTCGAAGGCAGCTTCGACGCTGCCGTCTCGCTGCACAACGGCATGGGTGAGGATGTGCGCCCCATCCTCGCCCAGATGGTCTCCGGTAGCTACTTCTCGATGCTCGGCGCAACCTCCAGGATCGGCCGCACCCTCGGCCCTTCCGACGAACACGCCAGCTCGACCGGCGTGCCTGTCGTCCTCAGTGACCGCTTCTGGACCCGCGCCTTCGCCAATTCGAGCACCATCCTCGGTTCCACACTCACCATTCTGGGCAAGCCATTCACGATCGTGGGCGTCATGCCGAAGAGCTTCTTTGGAACCCGGATCGACGAGAGTCCCGATGTCTGGCTTCCGCTCAGCGCGCAGCCGCTGCTCTCGGCAAAATCTCTCACCGACCGCGATCCCGACCGGCACTTCGCCATCCTTGCCCGCCTGCAACCCGGCGTCACGCTCGCGCAGGCGCAACAGGAGTTCGCCGGGATCTACCGCATCGTCCACCTGCGGGAAGACCCAAACGATACGGGTGCGAAAAGCTCTCTCGTCCCCATCGCCGACAGCAGCTTCGCGCTCCGTGATTCTTTCCGGCATGCGCTCACCATGCTGTTGTGGGGCTTGGCCGCGCTCCTGCTGATGATGTGCGCGAATGTCGGCGGACTGCTGCTGGCGCGCACTGCCCGCCGCGAACGTGACACCGCCGTCCGCATCGCACTCGGCGCCAGCCGCACTCGCCTGCTGATGGCAGCGATGCTCGAATCCGCCGCCCTCGGCGTCGCCGGCGGTTGCGGCGGCATCGCCTTTGCCTTCGCCGGGGCGCCATTCTTCATCCGCCTGCTGCCCCTCGGATCGAATGCAAGCCCCATCTCGCTCGCGCCAAACCTCACCATCGCGCTGTTCGCTCTTGCCCTGGCCATTCTGCTCAGCATCCTCTTCGGCGCTGTTCCTGCATGGCTCGCCTCGCGCGCGATGCCGCAGCACGCCTTACGGGGCGGCACCTCCACCAGGCGCGCGAGCATGCTCAGCCGTGCTCTGCTCGCGCTGCAGACCGCTCTCACTCTCGTCCTGCTTGTCGAAACCGGCCTCATGCTGCGCACCTTCTCCGCGCTACGCCACACCGATCCGGGCTTCGACGTGGATCATCTGGTCGCTTTTACGCTCGTTCCCGAGATTGGCGGCCCGAACGCGCATATCGCGTCCACTTTCCCTCGCGATCTTCCCGAGGACTTGCTGCAGCGCGTTCAGCAATTGCCCGGCGTCCGGAGCGCCAGCCTCGCGGGCGCAGCTCTCATGCAACGGATCGGCTTCAAGACATCCGCCGCGTTGCCCGGTCGAACCATCGTTCAAAGCGCCTTTCTCAACACCAGCCTCAACAAAGTATCCAGTCGCTTCTTCGAGACGATGAGCATGCCCATCCTGAATGGCCGCGCCCTCACAGCCATCCGATACATCGAGAATCCCGCGCCCGTCGTCATCAACGAGGCCTTCGCGAATACTTTCTTCCCCGGCCAGGATCCAATCGGCAAAACCTTCGGCGCCGGCCAACCAGGCGAGACAGCGAAGGCCGACAATCGCGTCGTCGGGATCGTCGGGGACTCAAAGTACCGTTCCCTCCGCGAGCCCCTGCTGCCCATCTTCTACTCACCCATGCAGTTGCGCACCTACGAAGGAACCGACCACCTTTACGTGCGCACCCAAGGCCCGCCGGAAACATCATCGGCGCCGTACGCAACACGCTGGCGCAGCTCGATCCGCGCCTGCCATTCTCCGAGATCGTCACCATGCGGCAGCAGGTCTCCGCCTCGCTCTGGCAGGAGCGCCTGCTCGCCGTCCTCGCCGCCACCTTTTCCGTCGTCTCCATCCTGATGGCGGCAACCGGTCTCTATGGCCTGCTCGCCTACGATGCCAGCCAGCGCACACGCGAATTCGGCATCCGCCTCGCCGTCGGCGCGCAACGTGGCAGCGTGGTTTCGCTGCTGCTTCGCGATCTCGTGCGCATCGTGCTCCCCGGCGCGGCGGCAGGGGTGCTCTTATGCCTTCTGCTCAGCCGGCTGGTCGCCTCGGCGCTCTATGGCGTCCGGCCAGCTGACCCAGTCTCTTTCAGCGGCGCTCTGCTCGCCGTCTGCGTCATCGCTGCGGCAGCAAGCTGTCTACCCGTCTGGCGCACTCTTCGCATCGAACCCGCCACCATCCTGCGCGACGAGTAAGGCCCTCACGCCAGCGCGTGAAAATATTCCTCGCGCTCCACCACATCCAGCGGCCGCCCGAACAGCTCGCTCAGTCGCGCCGCCGTCAATAAGTCTCGCTTTGCTCCATCACCCACAATGCGTCCTTCGCGCATCAGGATCACGCGATCGATTTCCGGCAGCACATCCGGCAGATGATGCGTCACCAGCAGCAGCCCGGTGCCCTGCTGCGTCAGCCTCCGCAAGGTCTCGCGCAGTTCGCGTTGCGCCCGCAGGTCCAGCGCATTCGATGGCTCGTCCAGCAGCAGCATCTCCGGCCGATGCACCAGCGCCCGCGCAATCATGATGCGCCGCGACTCACCGGCCGACATCTCGCCCACCGGCTTCGCCGCCAGGTAAGTTGCCTCCATCAGCGCCATCGCTTCCGCAGCCCGCTCGCGCATCTCCGCCGTCACCACCAAGTGAGGCCACAAGGTCGAGCTCGCAAAAAATCCCGACACCACCGCATCACGCCCAGGCGTATGCGCTGTGCTCGGCCCCGGCAGCTCCGTCGAGACCACGCCCAACCGCTTGCGCAACTCCTCCACCGCCCACCGCTCGCGCCCGAAGATCCGCACCGACGAGCCCTCGCGAGCCAGCGGATAGCATTCGCAGGTCAGCACCTTGATCAGACTCGATTTGCCGCAGCCATTCGGTCCCAGGATCACCGCATGCTCGCCGCGCCTCAGCGCCAGGTCGATGCCATGCAGCACCACCGCGTCGCCGCGCGCCACATGCACGTCACGCAGCTCGGCAAACCACTCCGTCGATTCGTTAGTCGCCTTAGTCATTCTTGTTAGAGTAAAAGCTTCATGGATACAACCTCCTCTTTGCCTCGTGGATTTCTCTGGGGAGCCGTGCGCGCCGGCATCAAACCGAGTGGCCGCGCCGACCTCTCCGCCATCGTCGCGCCCGGGACCGCCACCGCCGCCGCCCTCTACACGACCAACAAAATCCAGGCCGCGCCGCTCCTCATCGATCGCCGCCATCTCGCTGCGAACGCCGGCCGCATCCATACCGTGCTGATCAACGCTGGCAACGCCAACTGTGCCACCGGCGACGCAGGCATCACCGCCGCCGAGCAGTGCTGCGCCGCCGCCGCAGAAGCCTTCGGCTGCGATCCGCAGGCGGTCTTCCCCTCATCCACCGGCATCATCGGCGTGCCGCTTCCCGTCGAAAAAGTCCGCGCGGCACTCCCCGCTCTCAGCGCCGCCGTCGGCAACACATTCGACCACTTCGCCAGCGTAGCCGCCGCCATCATGACCACCGACACGCGGCCCAAGACTGCCCATGCCATCGCCGACATCGACGGCCGCCAGGTCCGGATCGCCGGCATCGCCAAGGGCGCCGGCATGATCCATCCGCAACTCGCCGCCGCACCCCATGCCACGATGCTCGTTTACCTCTTCACCGACGCGGCCGCCGACCCGGCGCTCCTGCAGCAGCTCCTCAGCGGCGCCGCGGAGACCAGCTTCAACCGCATCTCCATCGATGGCGACACCTCCACCAACGACACCGTCCTGCTGCTCGCCAGCGGCGCATCCGGCGCGACTCTCGGCGAGAGCAATGCCACTGCGTTCGCCGCCGCGCTTGGGGACGTCTGCACCTCCCTGGCAAAGCAGATCGTCGCCGATGCCGAAGGCGCAACCCATCTGGTCGAGCTCAACATCCGTGGCGCCGCCTCCGATGCCGACGCCCTCCGCGTCGCCAGGGCTATCGCGCACTCGCCCCTGGTCAAAACCGCCTGGGCCGGCAACGACCCCAACTGGGGCCGGCTGATCGCCGCCACTGGCTACTCCGGCGCCGAGGTCGATCCCGCGCGCATCACCATCCGTCTCGGCGAACTCCTCATCTGCGAGCGCGGCGGACGCGCCGCTGCCTTCGACGAAGCCGCCGCGCACCTCTACCTCAGCCAGCACGAGTTCTCCGTTCACATCGATCTTGGACTTGGCAGCGGCGCCTGCCGTTTCTGGACCTGCGACCTCACCCGCGAGTACGTCTCCATCAACGCCGACTACTCCACCTGAGACGTCCGCCTCGAAACGATCGGCCGTACTTCGCGCGTCACTTTTTCTTCGTTCGACGCCATGCAACAAAAGTAGTGCATGGCGTGCAACCCTCGATAAACACTGGATGAATCGCGCACCCGGCGCCCTTGTGCACAGGCTTATGCACACTTCTGTTGAAAAGCACTCGTTGCGCATCGCGGAAAGCTGTGGCACTCTGGCGCACGCCTCCCGCTTCAGCTTTTCTGCATCCGCCAATCGATCGAATTCTCCTCATGCGTGCGCCGTATTTCTATTCGGTGCAACGCCGCGCGGCAGTTTTCGCCAGGCGCTGGAGCGAGCCCTGCTCTACAATCGTTTGCAATCGCCTCACGGGTTTTCTCACCCGAAGTTATTGCTGAACCTACTTCAAGGATCCCTGCTGAACATGCCAAGAAGGCCGAGTGCGGCCATCGCCGCCACACCACAACCCCTCATTTCGAATCAACGGCTCCAGCAGCTCTACCTCACCCTGCTTCGCACGCGCCTGCTGCGCCAGCGCAATCCGCTCAAAGAGAACGCGGCCTCGCCTGTCGCGCGCGAGGCACTCGTCACCGGAACTGTGACACATCTCGAAGACGGCGACGCCGTGATGCCCGTCTCCGGCGACCGCCTCGCCGCCCTGGCACGTGGCCATAGCCTGCGCCGTATTGTCGCCGCCGGGTCGCTTCCCGGCGTCCTCGCCTCCGCGCCTACGGCCGAAGCTCGCTTCGCCATCGCCACCGGGTATGCACTGGCCCGGCAAGGCACGGCGCACATAACCCTCGCCTTCAGCGGACCAAGCCTCGTTTCTCTCGACGCTCTACGCGCCTCTCTGGCTTACGCCGCGCAACACAAGCTGGGAATTGTCTTTGTGATCGAGAGTCGGGCCGACGCCGACCTCAGCAGCGCGCGCCATACAGAGCCGCTCGGCATCTACGGCATACCGGTCGACGGCAACGACGTCGTCGCCATCTATCGCGTCGCACAGGAAGCCATCCATCGCGCCCGCCGCGGCGTTGGCCCTACCCTGATGGACTGCAAGCCCTGGCCGCTGGATAGCGCAGCCGATCCTGTACTCCGGCTCGAGCAGGCGCTCGAACGCCGCGGAATTGCCACAAGCGGATTAAAGCAGCGCACTCTCGCCGCATTCAGGAAAGAGCTCGGAGCCGCAAGCCGAAAGCGGCGTCAGCTAAAACCTTAAAGTTTTACTCGAAGATCGCCGCCGCTCATCTCCGCCGGCTGCTCCAGCCCGAGCATCGCCAGCACCGTCGGCGAGATATCGCGCAGTGAACCGCCTTCGCGCAGCCCGTACTTCGCTGCATCCTCGCTCACCAGCACAAACGGCACAGGATTCGTGGTGTGTGCGGTATGCGGTCCGCCGCTCACCGGATCCACCAGCAGCTCCGCGTTGCCATGGTCTGCGGTAATCAGCATGGAGCCACCCGCCTGACGCAGCGCCGTATAGAGCTGGCCCAGGCAGGCGTCCACAGTTTCCACGCCGCGAATCGTCGGCTCCAGCTTGCCCGAATGCCCCACCATGTCGGCATTCGCGAAGTTCACCACGATCAGTTGGAACGCCGTATCTGCCACTGCCTTGCTTACGACATCCGCGATGCCCCGCGCGCTCATCTCCGGCGCCAAGTCATAGGTCGCCACCTTCTGCGACGGCACCATCTGCCGGTCCTCGCCGGGAAACTCCTTCTCGATGCCTCCGTTGAAGAAGTAGGTCACGTGGGCATACTTCTCCGTCTCGGCTACGCGCAGGTTGCGCAGTTGCGCGTTCGCAAGGCGGTTGGCCAGCAGATTCTCCATCGACTCCGGCAACAGAATCATCGGAACTTTGAACTGCTTGTCGTACTGCGTCATCGAGAGATAGTGCAGGCCCTTCGGCACCTCAAAGCGCGGGATCGTCTTATCCAGATCGTCTGCACCGGGCAGTTCCCGGCCACCAGTCGCCGTCAATCCGCTCTCCCGCGCAAGCACGCGCGTGATCTGCCGCACCCGATCCGCGCGATAGTTAAAGCAGATGCAAACATCTTCATCACGCACCTGCGCCACCGGTGCGCCTGCCGCATCCGCTACAACAAACGGGACAACGAATTCGTCGGTTACACCCTGGCTGTAGCTCTCCTTCACCCGCGCGATGGCATCTATGTGGGAGCCGCCTTCGGCCGTGCCTTTGACCATGGCATCGAAGGTAAGCCGCTCGCGCTCCCAACGCCGATCGCGATCCATCGCGTAGTAGCGGCCGCTCACCGTCGCGAGCTTGCCCACGCCGATCTCCTGCATCTCGCGCGCGAGCGCCTCCAGGTACCCGGCGCCGCTCGTCGGCAGCGTGTCACGGCCATCCAGGAACGCATGCACGAACACACGCTCGGCGCCCCGCATCTTGGCTGCACGCAGCAGCGCATAGAGATGCTTCTGCTGCGAATGCACACCGCCGTCCGACAGCAGTCCCAGCAGATGCAGTTGCCGTCCACTCTCGCATGCGCGATCGATCGCGCGCACAATTTCCGGATGCTCATAGAAGCTGCCGTTCGCGATCATTGCATCGATCCGCGTGATGTCCATCGACACCACGCGTCCTGCGCCAATATTCAGGTGCCCGACTTCGCTGTTGCCCATCTGCCCATCCGGCAAACCTACGAAGTGATCCGAGGCATGCAGCAGCGTGTTGGGAAACTCACGCAGCAGCCGGTCGTAATTCGGTTTCCGCGCCTGCGCAATTGCATTCGCTTCCCGATCCGCGCGATATCCCCATCCATCCAGAATGGCCAGCACCAGTGGTCGTCGCATCTTCTTCGTCTCTCCTGCGTTCATGAACAAATCCATCTCATCGCAATATGTGTGGGCAAGAAGCGGTCATCGTGCGGCACCGGCCACGCCCTCGCGGCAGTATTGGGAATCCAGCCGAAGGCGGTATATCGCGAATTCGTCTTGCCCCTCGTCCGCCCTTCCGCCGGGCACCTTCTCCAGCATGCGTTCCACTGCAGAGCGTCGCTCCGGCGGACCGGAATAGCTCGCGATTCGTTCCGGCGTCGCATACGGCAGCGGCGGCAGTGGCCGACTCTGCTCCCCGTCTGGCCAGACAAGAAAGGCGGCGGTGGCGTGGCAGGCGTCCCGCATAGGCGCCGGAAGACCTGGATGTCCCGGCGTGCTGGCACGGCCCGCGCTCGACCAGTCCACCGGGTGCCGGTAATCGGCTCCGATAGTCAGAGCCGGATAGAAATATCGGCCGGGAACACCATAGACCACACTTCCCGGGGAAATGTTTGCACGCAGCATCCGCTCCACCAGCATGGGGTTGCGCTGTTGCCAGTGCATCATCGTCGGCAGCTCCCTGGCAACACGCAATGCAACCATGAAGACGCACAAAATCGCGCCGATGCCCCAGGCCATGCGGAGGCGCGCCTTGGGAGCGTCAGCTTCGGTCCACGCGTACAGAGCGGCAATCTCCAGCAGAAATCCCCAGTAAGTGTTCATGTTGAGAGCGCGTGCCGTAAGCAGCACTGTCGCCCCCATGTTCAACAGTGAAACCGCCAACAGCCAGCGTTGAAACCGTGTGATTTGACGCCAACGCGAAATGTCGACCACACCGAGGATCACGAGCAGCGCACCGTAATAGGCGAGCTGCGTGGTCGCGTGACCGAAACCCCAGCTGCCGCCCATCAAAGGGCTCACATCCACCGCATCCCCGGCGCTTGCATGACGAACAGAGGCGACCGAGTCCCAGGGAGTCATCCGCAGAGGCAGCAGAATCGCGGACCAAACAACAAGCATAGTGGCGACCGTCATAGTGACAGCCCGTATCTTGTGCTTGGCAACAAGCAGTGGCAGCAGAGCCACCATCAATGCGAGCAACGGCCAGGCCCGGGGCGTGGTCGACACTGCAATGCCCAACAGCGCGCCAAAGCCTACCCATCGCCGCACCGTCGCCGCGGTCGGCTCTTCTTCTGCGGTCTGCTTTGCAACCAGCGCAAGCGCCAGCACGATCAAGGCCAAGGTCCATGCATCCGGACGGCCCGGCAGCGAGATGCCGAAACTCATGCCGATCGACAGCGAACAGAAAAGAACCGCGCCCATCGCGATAGCCCATGATCGGCGCAGGCGATAGAACAGCACGCCGATGGATGCCAGGTAAGCGATGTTTCCGGCGAAGGTGAAGCTTCTCCATGTGCGCATGGAAAAGCCAAAAACCTTCAACACTCCGGTCCCAAACCAAAACAGCGTCGGTCCGTAGAATCGAAGCGGGTTTGCCGGACTTGGAAAATCGGCAAGCACAGATGGGATAGAACCCTTGTGCCGCAGCAGCGAAAGGCAGGTGGAGACCCAGTAAATCTCGTCTTCCCACCCCGGATGCGCACGTATGATAGGTATGTAGGCGAGAACCAGAACCACCAGCGTGCCTGTCGCAAACAGGGCCGTATACAGGTCGCGCCGGGCAGACACCTTCATGAAAAGCTCATCTCCACTGTCAGCGCCGTCCTGGTTGTGCCATGATCTGTCTGTCATGCTAGCAGAGGGTGACGACGCCGCTCTCCGCATGCAACTGCAACTTCGAAATCGATATTCGGACCAGCAATAGTGCAGGCAACAGCGTCGCCTTCTCGCGATGGAAGTCCACCGACGCGCAGGCACGGATGGCTCCGTCTGCGGCGTATCACCGCCGGTTCCTCATGGATCCCGGAGATCGATGGACTCCGCTTCGTCGCGATACTCCTCGTCGTCCTCTTTCATCTGAGCGCCGAAGTCGTGACAAAGAGCCGTGTGCGCCTCACCATGCAGCCCTGGTACTCCACCGTGTTCGCATTCCTCGGGCGCGGCGACATCGGCGTGCGCATTTTCTTTGTCATTAGCGGCTTCATTCTCGGCCGGCCCTTCGCACGCCACTACTTGCTCGGTCATCCCAGACCCTCGTTGAGCAGCTATTACCTCCGCCGTCTCACGCGGCTGGAGCCCCCCTACCTCATCAATATCTCTGTCTGTGCCATCTCCATCGCGCTCTACAACCACCTCCCGTGGCGCACGGTATTTCCCTCGTTCGCAGCCAGCGCCGTCTACCTGCACGGCTTTTTTTTCCGTAGCACCGAATTTATCAATCCCGTGGCGTGGACGCTCGAGATGGAAGTGCAGTTCTACCTTTTGGTGCCTCTGCTCACGCTGATCTTCCTCTCGCGCAACCGCTGGCTTCGCCGCTCACTGCTCGGCGCGGCCTCGATCGCGCTCCCTGCGGCGCTCCAATTTCTCGCCTTCGGCAGGATCAGTGACACTTCACCTTTTTGGGCCACCATCGGATGGTTGTTGCAATATTTCCTCGCCGGCATGCTGCTCAGTGATATTTATGTCACCGAAATGCCTTCGTGGCGCGCGTCCTGGCTGTGGGATGTGGTCAGCGGCATTGCATGGGCAGTCTTGCTCGCAAGACCGGATCGGCTCTATTCCCTGGAGCCGCTGCTCATTGCGGTCGCCTTTATCGGAGCTTTCCGCGGCGTGCTGTTCCGTCGCCTGTTCACGGTTGAGTGGCTCGCCATCGTCGGCGGCATGTGCTACTCCATCTACCTCTGGCACTTCTTCGTCATCGCGCTGGTCTTCAAGCTCAGCCGCCGCCTCCTGGTTACGCACGACGCGCTGACCAACTTCCTCGTCCAGAGCATGCTCATCCTTCCCTGCATCCTCGCCTTCTGCATTCTCTATTTCGTCTGGATTGAGAGGCCGTGCATGGATCCCGCGTGGCCGCAAAAACTTTGGACCGCCGTAAGTGGTCACTCGCGGCGGTCCAAAGTGTCTTAATACGGTGTCGTAGCGCGTCTCGATCTTCAGCGCTGCGGCGGCGTGTTGGATGCAGGTGGCGGCGTGCTGGGCGCCGTGGACGGTGCAGGCGTTGTCGAAGGGGACGTCGGCTGTCCCGGTGCCGGAGTCGCGCCACCGGGAGCGGTCGAGCCGGCAGGCGGTGCATGCTCTGCCTGGTACTTCTTCTGTGCCGCTTCGATCTCCGGGCGATGCTTCTCGATCGCATCGCGCCCAACCTGCCGGCCCTTCTGCTGCGCGGCGCCTACGCTCTCACCCAGCATCGGCGGGAAGGCCTGCAACACCCGCTTGCCGGCGGCCGTGCGATAAAACTCCAGCGCCTTCGCCGCGTCCTCCTGCGAGAGGTACTTCGCATAGATGGGCTGCATCAAGGTCGGATAGTCGATACCGTCAATGCCGGTCTGCACATCGGTCCACACATCTTGCGGAATGAACGGCGCAGCCTGCTTGTTCATAGTGATCATCTGCGACCAGTTGTTCTGCTCCATCCTCTTGTATTCCATCAAGTCCAGCAGCTCGCGAGTCTGGTCCATGGTGATCGGGTGTGCGGGCGGCGCAATAGCGCCCGGCGTCAACGAGCCGATGCGGCGATTCGACGGCGCAGTTGCCGTCGGTGCGCTCGGCGTCGTCTGTGCCTTTGTGCTCGCGCCGCCGGTCGTGCTGCTCGGGGTGCTGCTTTGCGCTAAGGCGCTGCTCGCCGTGCATGGCAATATCAATAGGACTCCGCCCAACAAAACTCCATTTAGTGCGGTAGGGAAAAACTTCATCAGAACACTCTTTCCTGCGTAGTGCCTTGCACCACGCGTTTTGGCTATCGCATCTTCACAAACCGCAAAGATGGTTATTCGTCACAATTCACAGACTCGATACCGAGGAACTCTGCTGCCTGTCCCAATTCCTCTTCGATCCGCAGTAGCTGGTTGTACTTCGCAATCCTGTCCGTGCGCGACGCCGAACCGGTCTTGATCTGGCCCGCGCCCGTCGCCACCGCAAGGTCGGCGATAAAGGTGTCCTCTGTCTCGCCGCTGCGATGCGAAATGATCGATGTATATCCGTAACGCCGCGCCAGCTCGATCGTCTCCAGCGTCTCGCTCACGGTGCCGATCTGGTTCAGCTTGATCAGAATCGAATTGCCCGCGCCCTCGTCGATGCCGCGCTGCAGCCGCTCTGTATTGGTCACGAAGATGTCGTCGCCTACCAGTTGGACGCGAGCGCCCAGCTTTTCGGTCAGCAACTGCCAGCCCTTCCAGTCATCTTCGGCCAGACCATCTTCGATCGAGATAATCGGATACTGCCGCACCCAGTCGGCATAGAAGTTCACCATCTCCTCGCTCGACTTCTCGCTCTTGTCCGACTTTTTGAAGACGTAGTTGCCGCTCGATTTGTCGAAGAATTCGCTCGACGCCGGATCGAGCGCCAGCGCAATGTCTTCACCCGCCTTGAAGCCCGCCTGCTCGATCGCTTCGAGAATCACTTCGATCGCCTCGACATTCGACTTCAGCGACGGAGCGAATCCGCCCTCGTCGCCGACCGCGGTGTTGTAGCCCTTCTTCTTCAGCACGCTCTTCAGCGTGTGGAAGACCTCCACGCCCCAGCGCAGCGCGTCAGAAAAGCGCTCCGCGCCCACCGGCATCACCATGAATTCCTGAAAGTCCACGTTGTTGTCCGCGTGCGCGCCGCCGTTGATGATGTTCATCATCGGCGTCGGCAGAATGCATGCATTCACCCCGCCCAGGTAGCGATAGAGCGGCAGCTTCACTGCCGCGGCCGACGCGCGAGCACACGCCATCGATACCGCCAGAATCGCGTTGGCGCCGATCTTGCTCTTGTTTTCCGATCCATCCAGCGAGATCATGGTCGCGTCAATCAGCCGCTGGTTCGCCGCATCCATGCCCGTCAGCTCCGGCGCCAGGATGCTCTCCACGTTCTCCACCGCCTGCAGCACACCCTTGCCCAGATAGTGCGACTTGTCCCCATCGCGCAGTTCCACGGCCTCGTGCTCTCCCGTCGAGGCGCCGCTCGGTACCGCCGCACGGCCTGTTGCGCCGCCGTCCAGAACCACGTCTGCCTCTACTGTGGGGTTTCCGCGTGAGTCAAGAATCTCCCGCGCGTGTATCTGCGCAATCTCCGTCATATCGCTCCTTGTGATTTGGTGCTGCAAGCGGTCGTTCAACTTCGGGCGGCGGTCTACCGGAATCGGCTCGCCGGTCACCCCGCCGATCATGCTGATCCAATTGCTCATCTATCGATTGATTTCGCGATTCGCGAACTTCCTAAGCCCTCAACAGCTCAGGGCCGTCGAATGCAGTCAAGACGTAACCCTCAAAGTCTAACAAAGCAGCCGGCGGTTGTTGCAATTCAGCATCTCCCAGGACCCCTAAAATGCCGTAGTCTTGCTGCTACGAGCGAGGAGACCCGGGTGACCTACCCCTCCAAGGTGGATGGCTGGATCGGGATCGTTCTCGCGGTGGTTCCGGTTGGCCTGCTGCTCGAAGCCATCTTTTTGCGATCGCTCCTCGTCGGCGTGGTCGCCGCCTCTGTTCTTGTTGTCTATGCGTTAGCCGTCTTCCCTACGAACTACGAACTTACGCCAGACGCACTGAAAGTACGCTCCGGAGTCATCCGCACTTCCATCCCATACCAGGAGATTCGCCGGGTACGCGCCTCGCGAAGCTGGTTATCGGCGCCCGCACTCTCGCTCGACCGCCTCGAGATCACGTACGGAAGCTCCCGCACGACGCTCATCTCGCCCCGCGACCGGGCAGCATTTCTCCGGGATCTTTCGGCGCACGTGGCTGGATTGACGTTCGATTCGTAGCCGAACAAAAACATCGCCCGGAAAGTCCTCAAGCGCCGGCAGGCGGCGTGTCCGCATGAGCCACTTTTCGCTCGCAGTACGCGCGCCTGCCTTCTGTCTGATGTTTTGAAGCGTTGTAGCCCGATCATGCCGCTAAGGCACGATGGCCGCTACGCCTCGTAAAGCTGGCGCAGCTCGCATTCGCCATCGGCAACGGCCTTCAGGAAATCCTTGGCCAACTGAATCACCTCTTCCTTGGAGTTCGCTTTCATAATTGCGAATCCGCCGACCACCTCCGTGGCCTCCGTGAAGGGACCATCGGTCACGGTGATCTTGTTGTTGGATTTCCGGACCCGCGCGCCAAGACTGCTCGGGAGACAGCCCTCCGTCGAGAGCAGCCATCCCGCTCTCATGCCTTCTTCGATCAGCTTGCCCATGGCAGCCATTTCTTCCTGCGTTGGCGGGGTGGCGCGTTCAACTGACTTGTAGATACTTAGGAATCGCATTGCTTTCTCCTTGATGGATGATCGATGGATGATCGATTAGGTTTCGGAGCCGGGCTTCTTCGCAGTTTCTGGGCCTCAAAATCCCACGCTCTACAGATACGTCGAACAAGGAATCGTCCGCTCGACACGAAAACAAACAAATATTTCTCCTGCAATCTCCCTTAGAGCCGGCGCGCCGATTGCACCGTCCGCCGAAATCCATTGCTCCGGTCTCTGCTCGCTAACCAACCAGTAACCTCGCAGGTACGCGCCTCCGCTTCCCGTAACGACTTCGCAACTTCTTCGTCTACGCTGGTGTCAGTTCTGCTAACGCAGTCGATGCGATGTGGGAGGTTAGCCGCAATGAAGTCTAGATTCATCCTCGCCGGGGCCACGCTGGCGCTTACGGGCGCTTTTGCCGTCGCGCAGACCACAGCCAAACCAAGTCCCTACGAGGGTACCTCGCAGCCCCCCTCCTCGGATGTCATCCGCGCCACCGAATCGCCCGCCGTCGCACCCGCAGCTCCGCCGCCAACTCTGCCCCCGCCCGCGTCCGTGGCCGTCCAGCAGGCTCCTCCTCCGGTGACCCATCCAGATCCGGCACAAAATCCCGACTACGGCATCGTCGAAGTACCGGTCACCACCGAGCCTGGCGTAGCGGCACAGTCGCCCAGCCTTCAAACCCGGAGTGGCCATGCCTACAATCCTGACTACGACATCGTCACCAGCGTACCTACACCGGACAACGCCCTCGCCGAAGGCACCGCCATCCATACCCGGCTGGACCGCGAGATCTCCTCGCGCGAAAACGGCGTCGGAACGGTCTTTACCGCGCAGGTCGATCGTGACGTGGTGCAGAACGGCCGCGTCATTATTCCCACCGGCTCCGTGGTGCACGGCCGCGTCACGCATGCGGACTACGGCCGCCGCATCTCCGGCCACGCCTCCCTCCGCCTGCTCGCCGATGAAGTCGTGCTGCCCGATGGCACCCGCTACTACCTGAGCGCCATACCCAGCATGACCGCGCGCTCCACCGGCACCAGAGTCAACGGCGAAGGCACGATCCTGACCCGCGACAATCCGAAGACCCTCGCCGCCCAGTACGGGATCGCCGGCGGTGCCGGCGCCGCTAGCGGTGCGATCCTGGGTGGTCCTACGGGTGCCATCGTCGGCACCGGGATCGGTGTCGGCGTCATCACGGCCCACTTCCTGATCAACCGTCAGGTTGCCGTGCTGCCCGCCGGCTCCGCCGTCACCTTCGGCCTCAAACAACCCATGCGTCTCGCTCCGCTCACGACCACAGCCTCGAAATAGACGTTCGGCTGCACCACGATCAAGGGGAGCCGCCCGGCTCCCCTCTTTTCATGCGCTCAGTTCGTAGCGGATATGAATGAGTTCGCGACGGTGTCATCCTAGGCGAAGAACCAGCACCACTATCCCTGCGGCACATGCTCCAGCAGCCGCCGCCAGGTCTTCTGGTTCTTCCGGAAGCTCTTCTTCAGGTCTTCCAGGATGCGATCGAAATCCGCATGCGCGTGCAGCCGCTGCCACGCAGGATTTTTGGAAAACCACGGATAGTTTTCATTCCCCAGATAGATCGCGCGGCGCAGCCAGTGCAGCGCCTCGCTCTCGTCACCCTCCACCGCGAAGTACGTCGCCAGCCGGTACGCCATCTCGCTGTCCGCCTCCGCTGCCGAGAGCGAATCCTCTTCAATCAATGATGCCGCCTTCTCGCGCTGCCCCACCTGCACATAGCACAGCGCCAGCGTCGGAAACGCAATGCGCATCGAGTCGTCTTCGCGAATCACCGTCTCCAGCAGCGAGATCGCCGTCTGCAACTCGCCCTTGCGCATGTGCTGGTATGCAAGCGACGTCCGCAGCAGCGAGTGCTTCGGCTCCAGCGTCAATCCCTTCTGCAGCTCTTCTTCCGCCAGCTCCAGTTGGTTCTGATACTGGTACACGCGAGCGCGATGGTTGTAGATCGCCGGCGCATTCGACGGATTCAGTTGCAGCGAGCGATTAAATTGCGCGAGCGCATCCTCATACATGCCGTCCAGCCGTAGCGTGATGCCGGCGATCGAGTGCACATTCCAGTCGTTGCCGCTGGTGCGCAGCAATTGCTCGATCCCGTGGCGCGCGCTCTCCTTCTCGCCCCGCGACAGCATCATGTACACGCGATAAAGATTCGCCTCGATCGACCCCGAATCGATCTCCAATGACTTATCGAAGGCGCGCCGCGCGCTCAGCAGATGCATCTGCCCGCCGAATCCGTTGCGCACATATTGCAGGTGCACAATCCCCAGCCCGCTCCACGCCGCGGCAAACTGAGCATCGCGCTCCACCACATGCTCAAAGCCCTTGAGTGCGCGATCCAGATCGCCGCGCGAGCCCGAGCGCGAGACAAACGACGACAGCAACGCCCGCGCCTGCAGATACTCTTCCGAAACCTGCTCGCCCAGCCGCGAGGTCCGCATCGCGCGTTCGCCGTGCCCGCCGTTCAGCTTCTGGCCCATGCCCTGCAACGTCGCGAAGACTTCGTTCGAGATCTCCGTCTGCACCGCGATCAGATCGAAGGACGCCACGCGGATCGCGCCGCCGGTCCGCACGCTCTGCCCCGCCACATCCAGCAGTTGCCAGTTCAGGTCGAAGCCGTCCTCGGAGCGCAGAAAATTTCCCGCCAGCACATACCGCACCAGCAGTCGCTGCCCCAGCGCCAGCGGATCCATCTGCTGCACCGACAGCGGAAGCTGCATCAGCGCGCTCGATGGACGCACCACCAAAGACGGCATCCGCGCCAGCCGCGCCGCAATCGCATCCGCCAGCGCGAAGCCGTACATCGGCGAGTCCTCCGCGTGCGACCCGCCGCCGCGCCGCTCGCATACCCAGCCGCCTTCGCTGGTCCGAAGATTGCGGAAGGGCAGCACCAGGATGCTATTCTCCTTCGCCTGCTCATCCGCCGACTCGCGAAAACGCTCCGCCAGCATCGACAGCATCCCCGTAGAGCGCTTCTCCCGTTCCGCCGGCGGCACATTCGCCGGTACGATCGAATGGCAGCCCCGCAGTCTCGAACTGCTTCGTGCGCATGATGGTCTTCAGCGACTCGCGCACATCCGCGGCCGAAGCATAGCGATCCGCCGGATTCTTCTTCAGGCAGCGATCGATCACGCTCGCCAGTTCGTCCGGAACCTCCGGGCAGCACGTCTTCAGCGATGGAGGATCGGCAAACTGGATCGCCCGCACGCCCTGCAGCACTTCCGCATCCGGCCGCACAAACGGATGTCGACCGCTCACCAGCTCATACAGAATCACACCGAAAGCGAATAGATCGCTCTGAACGCTGCTCTGCCCGGTTACGAATTGTTCCGGCGCCATGTAGGCCAAGGTGCCGCCTCGCGCCGTATAGGTCGTCGCCACCGCGCCCTGCTTGCGCCGCGTCGGCTGCGCCGGATCGAACTCCGCCTCATCCGGGGTCTTGCGCCGCGCCAGGCCGAAGTCGAGGATCTTCACCAGCCCGCCATCGGTCAGCATCACGTTGGCCGGTTTCAAATCGCGGTGATAGATCCCGATCTGGTGCGCCGCGCTCAACCCGTCCGCAATCTGGGTGCCCACCGAAAGCACCAGCTGCACATTCGCCGGTCCCTGGGCAATGACGCGGTCCAGCGAGCGCCCCGGCACATACTGCATCACGATGTACGCTTCGTCGCTCGACTCGCCGACTTCGTAGATGGCGCAGACATTCGGATGTTCAATCGCAGAAGCCAGCCGCGCTTCGCGCAGCACCGTCGTGCGCATCTGTTCCAGTGACAGCGCGCCGCGCTTCAGTATCTTCAGCACCACAGGGCGCATCAGCAGCGTATCGTTGGCCAGGTAGACCACGCCGCTGCCGCCGGAGCCCAGCTTCTTCAGAATCTCGTAGTGCTCAATCTCGCGCCGCTTCATCCTGGCTTCAGTGTAGCGGCGTTCGTCTGAGGAAATTTCCGTGTAATGGCGCGTCAGCGCAAATGTTCACGCAGAAAGTCGAGCGTTCGCTCGCGCGCCCGCATCGCGCACGACGCGGCATGTAGCCGGCGCCCCCCTCACGGTTGAACGCATGTCCCGCTGGATAGCGTGTAGATCTGCACCTCGCGATGCGCCTCCGCGATCTTGTCCACATCGCTCGCCGGAATATGCGCGTCCTGTTCGCCGAAGTGCAGCATCACGGGCACCTTCGGCCGCTCGCCAAGGTAGCGCGTAATCGTTCCCGCCGTAGTAGCCCACCGCAGCATCGATCGGCAGCCGCGCCGCGCTCAGCCACGCCATTGTGCCGCCCAGGCAATAGCCCACCACCCCCACGCCGAAGGGACCGAAGCGGCCGAAGGTCCGCAGCCACTCCACCGCCGCGGCAATGTCATCCACTGCCCGCTCGGTGTCGAATTTTCCCGCAAGCTGCCTGCCGCCGCTGCATCTCCGCATCGCTATACTCCAGATCAACCCCTGGCTCGATCCGGTCAAACAGCGCTGGCGCAATCGTCACAAAGCCGTCCTCCGCATAGGCTTCCGCCACGTCGCGAATGTGCGCGTTGACCCCGAAGATCTCCTGCACAATCACCAGACCAGCCGTCGTTGGCACTCCCGGCTGTACCGCATACGCATCCAGCGTGTGACCATCCTTCGCATGAAGCCGAACCATCTCTCCCATCGGTTCTCCCTCCACGAGTTTGTAGGATGCACTTGCGCTGCACAAGAGCGAAGACCCCGCTCTGCTTCAGTATTGACCGAAGGCTGTCGGCGCACATAGTGGCCATCGGGCCGTTGAAAGTGGTCTTTCCGAATATCGAGAAATTGGACCTTGGCGTTGCAGTCCGCTACTTGCACACTAGATTCTCAACGTATGAGAACGCGACGCGACATCTTGAAAGACGCCGGCATGCTGGCTAGCTTTGCCGCGCTCCACGGACAAACCTTCGTAAAGAGGACTGCATTGTTGAAAAATTGTTCGGTCGTGGAATTGAGACAGTACACCTTGCACGCCGGTGCACGGGAGACCCTCATCTCGCTCTTCGAAAGCGAATTCATCCAGCCGCAGGAAGCAATCGGCATGCCGGTTTTCGGTCCATTCTGTGACCTGGACGATCCCAACCGCTTTGTCTGGATGCGCGGTTTTCCCTCAATGGTTGAGCGCAAACGCATGTTGGCGGCGTTCTATGAAGGGCCGGTGTGGAAGGCACATCGTGAAGCAGCGAATGCAACCATGCTTGATTCCGACAATGTCCTCCTCCTCCGTCCTGCGAGGTCTCCCTCGGCAGAATCCGCGGCACACATTCCCGGCGGTGCAGCCCTGCAACGGCAGAGCCTCCTGGTTGCGAATATCCACTACGTCACGAGCGACGCAATCGGTGCATTCGCAGAGTTTTTCGACCAGAAGATGGGGCCCTCCCTCGCGGCGGCGGGTGCCCACATATTTGCATCTTTCCAAAGCGAAAATGCCCCGAATACCTTTCCCAGGCTCCCCGTCAGAGAGGGCGAGACCGTCTTCATCTGGTTAGCGGTATTTCCCGACATGAGCCGTTATCGGCAGCATCTTGCAGCTCTCCGCGCAGGTCCCGACTGGCGAGAGCATGCCCCGGAAAATCTCCTTCACCAATTCGCTCGCAAGCCTGAAGTCCTGCTGCTGGCGCCCACTCCTCACTCGCAGCTTGGAATCTAGCGGCTCTCGCGGCCGCCCAGCGGACGCTCGGTTTCCTCCACGCGGCTCGCCACCAGCCGCCGCGGCCGCCGTCCCATGATGTACATCACCAGCCCGAAGACGAACATCAGCCCGCCCCAGATCAGGTTGATATTCATGTCCAGCGATTTCTCATAGATCGCGCTGCCCCGCGTGAACAAGCCGTACAAGGTCATCAGCCCGCCCGTCACCAGGAACATCAGCCCCAGCGGTATCCGGATATCCAGTCCCATCGCGATCTCCTTCTGGCAAATATACTCAAGCAAAAATCAGATTCAGCGCCACCGCCATCGCCAGCACCACCACCGCCAAGGTCACCGGCCGCTTCCACCACGGCAGGTCATGCTCCTCCGGCTTCGGCGTCAGCGAATACACCAGCCCCACCAGCTCACGCTCCTCGCGCGGTTTAGTCAGCATGCTCACCACCAGAGTCACGATCAGGCACACCAGAAACGCCCAGATCGCGGTCCAGAAGTTCTGCGCCATCTCGCTCGGATAGTGATGCACCACGCCCAGCCAGCCGCCCTTCACGCTCACGCCTTCGCCTACCGGCAAGGTCAGCCCGATATGCCCCAGCCCCGCCAGCACGCCCGCCAGCAGACCGGAAAACGCCGCGTGCCCGGTCGCGCGCTTCCAGAACATCCCCGGCCAGAAACGTCGCAAACAGCGGCGCATTCACGAACGCGAACACCATCTGCAGCGCGTCCATGATGTTGTTGAAGTTCGTCACCGTGTACGCCGCGCCGATCGACAGCAATATCCCGCCCACCGTCGCCACGCGCCCCATCCACAGATAGTGCGCATCGATCTCATTCTTCCGGATGTACGACTGGTAGATGTCGTAGGTCCACACGGTGTTGAACGCGGTCACGTTGCCCGCCATGCCGGACATGAAGCTCGCCAGCAGCGCGGTCAACCCCAGCCCCAGAATGCCCGTCGGAAAATACCGCAGCAGCATATTCGGGATCGCGAGATCGTAGTTCAGCACCGGCTTGCCATCCTGGTCGACCACCGGCTTGCCGGTGATCGCATTCACCTTCACCGGAATCAGCCCGCGGCCCTCCGTCGCAACCGCCTGCACGTCTCCTTTGTTCTCCGCCGTCTGCGCAATCGCCGCATGCGTGTCGGAGCTTGACGGCGCCGCGCGCGACACTGAAGATGTCGCTCCACTCAAGTGATCCTGCACCGCCGGCACGCTGATCGCGATCAGTCCCGGCAGGATCACCAGGAACGGAAAGAACATCTTCGGAATCGCGGCAATCAACGGCACCTTGCGCGCGCTCTCCTCTGAATCCGCCGCCATCGCCCGCTGGATCACCAGAAAATCCGTGCACCAGTAGCCGAAGCTCAGCACAAATCCCAGCCCCATCACCAGCGAGAACCACTCCACGCCCAGCGGATTGGTGCTCGCGTGCTCCATCCCGCGCCAGGAGTGCGTATATGCCGGCCCCAGCGTGTGCTTGATGCCGTTCCATCCGCCCACGTTCTTCAGCCCAATCCACACCAGCGGCAGAAAGCCCGCCACGATCAGGAAGAACTGCAGCACCTCGTTGTAGATCGCGCTCGTCAGTCCGCCCAGGAAGATGTACGCCAGCACGATCACCGCGCTGATCGCGATCGATACATGGAATATCCAGCTCAGCGGAATGCCCACCGCCAGAAACAGCGAGTCCAGCATGTGCAGGTTCTGGATCAGCAGCGCCATGGCGTACATCGAGATGCCGCTAGAGAACACCGTCATGATCGCGAACAGGATCGCGTTCAGCCCGCGTGTCTTCTCATCGAAGCGCAGCCGCAGAAACTCCGGCACCGAGCGCGCCTTCGATCCGTAATAAAACGGCATCATGAAGATGCCGACAAACACCATCGCCGGGTATCGCGCCGATCCAGTAGAAGTGGCTGGTCGCGATGCCGTACTTCGCGCCCGAAGCCCCCATCCCGATCACTTCCTGCGCGCCCAGGTTCGCGGAGATGAACGCCAACCCGCAGATCCACGCCGGAATCGATCGGCCTGCCAGAAAGAAATCGTTGCTGGTGCGCATGTAGCGCTTCAGGGCAAACCCGATGCCCAGCACGAAGACGAAGTAGACCAGCATGATCAGCCAGTCGATGAATGTCAGTTGCACGCGCCGCCTGCCTGTTTGGGATCGATGCCCGGAATCACGCCCATGTAAAGGCTTTCATTATACGTTCTTCCGCTGAAAGAGGTTCGCCGATGTTACCGTGTCGAAGTCTGTCTCGGGAGGTCCTCGTGCCTGCTCAAATTTATGGCAAGGCGCGCGTAATCGCATCCATCGCGATGGCCTTTGTCTTTTTGCCGGTTGCCTTTGCCGTGGCTCAGGCTCAGGCCGCGCCTCTGTTTCACTTCACAGAGAAGCCCGGACCCGAACCCGTGGGCCTAAAGGTCGTCGAGCAGTACGACTACTCGCGCACCTATCGACTCTCGACCGACGATCTCGGCAAACCCTATCGAGGCGAGCGAGCCAGGCCTTTGCAGACGCTCATCTGGTACCCGGCAAAGAAGAGCGGCGGCAAACCGATGACGGTCGCCGACTACGGCAATCTGATGGCCACGGAAACCAACTTCGAGAAACCCCAGCTCGCACACGACGCACAGGACTGGATCAAAGGCATGACCCCCACCCTGACGATGCCGCTATGGGCTGTGCGTGATGCGCCCATGGAATCCGGCCGCTTCCCTCTCGTCGTCTATGCACCGAGTTTTTCTGCTATGTCCTGGGAGAACGCCGACCTCTGCGAGTACCTCGCGAGCCACGGCTATGTCGTCCTCGCGAGTCCGGACATGGGCGCAACCACCCGAAGCATGACCGGAGATCTCGCGGGCATTGATGCGCAGGCTCGCGACATCTCCTTTCTCATCGGATATGCGCAAACGCTACCCAACACGGACATGTCGAAGATCGCAGTCGCCGGGTTTAGTTGGGGCGGCATCTCCAACCTCTTCGCGGCCGCGCGAGACAATCGCATCGATGCTCTGGTCGCTTTCGACGGAAGCATGCGCTACTTCCCCGGACTGGTGAAACAGGCCGGTGACGTGCATCCGGAACGGATGACCATTCCCCTGCTCTTCTTCACGCAGGGTGGAATGACCATGGAAGACCAGGCTCGCTTTTTGAGCGACAAGAGCCAGCACGATGGTCCCAGCGTACTCAACGCGTGGACGCACGGCGATCTCATCACCGTGCGCATGCTGGGGCTGGTTCATCAGGAGTTCAGCTCCATGTACCAGCGCAACGAGGAGGTCTGGAAGGAATTTCCAGATGCACAGAACGGCGACTATGCAAGGGAAGACGGCATCCCGGGCTATGCCTGGGTTGCGCGCTACACCCTGCACTTCCTCGACGCCTATCTAAAGCACGATGCAGAAGCAATGGCCTGGCTCAAGAAGACTCCGGCGGAAAACGGCATTCCGATGCATTTGATGGGGGTCAAGTATCGCGCTGCGAAAGGTCTGCCCGCATCGATGGATGCCTTCCGCGCGGAGCTGGGCCGTCAGGGTTTCGATCATGCCACTGTAATCTATGCCGCAATGCAGAAAGACACACCCGACTTCAAACTCGACAAATCAGAGCTCACCGCATGGGGCGCTGACCTGATAGACGACAACGCTTTGCCCGAAGCAATCAGCCTGCTTCAATTCGAGGTGCAAATCTATCCCGACACAAGCAGTGGACACGCAACGCTGGCCGAGGCCTACATGAAATCCGGACAGAAGCAGTTAGCCATTGAGAACTACAAGAAGGCGCTGGCAATCAATCCTGACAATCAAGACGCAAAGGAAAAGCTGAAAGAGTTGGAAAACAGTCTACCCTCGAAAAATTAGGCGGAAACACCTTGTTGCGCGTCAGACCTGCCGGTCGCCGCTACCCTCTTCATCGCGGCTGCGTGTCAGCCAGTACGCCGCGCCCGTCAACAAAGCGGTCGCAATCACTACAGCGAACTGGTACCAGTAGAAGAACGGAAAGCCGAATAGCTCAGGCGTCGATCGCGCGTAAAATCCCGGATACACCAGCAGCACCAGCGGCACCGCCAGCAGCCACGCCCAGTGGCGTCGCTTATCCCTTGCTTTCCCAGCCTCCGGCCGCACCGTCCCCTGCACCGTCATCCCGCCGATTATAGGCCCCGCCCTCTTCCCTTCTCAGGCCCCTCGCTCGTCGCTCTAGCGAGCAGCCGCCCATCCGCGGACATCTTCATCGCTCTTGCCACCCTGGCTTTCCAGGGGCACCATGGTAGGCCGTCTCGCCGCGCCTTGCTGTCGGCGACGCGCGACATCACACGCAAATAAAAAATCATAAGGACGGTATGGACACGCCAGCGAATCCGAGACTATATTTCGGCCATGTCGCGTTCGCATATCGGTCCCGCCGGCTCACGTCTGTAGCTCAACCGTGAACAGGCGTCTGCATACGCGCACGACTCAGGCGTAACCACTACCGACCGCCGAACGGCCCACGATCCACCATGTGCATCGTGGGCCGTTTTGTTTTGTGCCCCGGACAGCAATTCCGCTCGAAACAATTCCAGCCACTCCAGCGTCCCTGTCTTCACCGAAGCGCGGCCTTATCCCGGCCACACGGGAGAACGATCATGAGGAACACCCTGCGGTCATTTTGCCTTGCGTCCGGCTTGCTCCTTCTCGCATTCACCACGGCGGCGCAGCTGTCTCCGCACGCCGTCTCCCCAATTGCGCCTCCACCGGTTTCTGTTCCGCCCGCCCTCCTCGCGGCGAAAACCGTCTTCATCTCGAACGCGGGCGCCGACAGCGGACTCTTTCCCAGTCCCTTCAGCGGCGACCCCGACCGCGCCTATCAGGAGTTCTACACAATCGTGCAGAGCTGGCAGCGCTATCGGCTCGTCACCGATCCTTCGCAGGCCGATATTGTTCTGGAGCTGCGGCTCACCGCGCCCAATGGTCCGCAAAGCCCGAATAAATCCACCGGTGCCTCCGACCCGCTGCCCATGTTCCGCCTCGTCATCTATGACCGCAGCACGCACTACACTCTCTGGGCGCTCACTGAATCCATCGAACGCGCAAACTTCCAGAAGAATCACGACAAGAACTTCGACGTGGCACTGGAAGAACTAACCAACGATCTCAAGCGCCTCACCACTCAAGGCGCCGCCCGGCAAGGCCCATAGTTGTTGGCCAGCTGTTTCACCAAAAACTTTCGCCCGGCGGAACTGTCTCTCTTTTTCTTCTTGCCCTTCACCCGCACGCGCTCGCCAGTTTTGATATCCGCCGTATCCCCAATCAGCATGTAGTTTTGTTGGTCCTTCTCATTCCGAAGCTCGAGACCATTCTGATTTGAAACGGCACAGCCTGTGATGGAAGCCTTGCGGAGCAGATAATACGCGCCAACCCCGATGACGACTCCAGCCGCCGCGATACCCACAATGCCCCCAACTATCTCCCCGTTGCTGACAATCTTGTCTGCTTTAACCGGCGCTGGTGACGCTAAGATCGACACACCGGCCACGACAATCGCAACTTGATAACGCAGATATGAATGCACGGGCGCACGCCTCCGAAGCCCAGAACAGAAAGCCGGGGCCCAAGTGCAGATACAGGAAGGTAGAGGAACGGTCCAGAGTCTCTATCGCCGGAAAGTCCCATGTCAAGAGGGATTGGATACCTGCGCCGGTGCATCGACATATCGCTTTCGGTCATCACCGTCAGACTGGTTGCGCAAAGGTGAACCCACAAAAGGGCCGCAGGCGCCATTGCCTCGGAAGACCCAGTCCGCGCGCCGCAGGGCATGAATGTTCCGTGAGGAGTGACAAATTCGCTTTCCCCCGGAACCCTTTTAGGCGACAATCCATCCGCCGTACATTTCTTCCAAGAAAGTGAGCGAACTCATGTCCATCTCCACCCGGGCACTCGCCGAATTTTTCGGTACCTTCTGGCTGGTCTTCGGCGGTTGCGGCGCTGCGCTCTTCGCCGCGGCCTATCCTCAACTCGGCATCGGCTTCGCGGGCGTCGCGCTCGCCTTCGGTCTCACCGTGCTCACCATGGCCTTCGCCATCGGCCATATCTCCGGCGCGCATCTCAATCCAGCCGTCTCGTTCGGAGCGTATGCGGGTGGCCGCTTTCCTGCCCGCGATCTGCTCCCCTACATCGTCGCTCAGGTCCTCGGCGGCATCGCTGCCTCCGGCTGCCTCTACATCATCGCCAGCGGCAAAGAGGGTTTCTCGCGCGTGGCCGGCTTCGCCTCCAACGGTTACGGCGCCCACTCCCCCGGCGGCTATTCATTGCTCGCCTGCTTCGTCGCGGAGTTTCTCCTCACCGCCTTCTTCCTCCTCGTCATCCTCGGGTCCACCGACGAGCGTGCCCCCAAAGGCTTCGCTCCCATCGCCATCGGCCTCTGTCTCACGCTCATCCATCTCGTATCCATACCGATTACGAATACATCCGTGAACCCCGCCCGCTCCACCGGTCCCGCAATCTTTCAGGGAACCTGGGCCCTCTCGCAGCTCTGGCTCTTCTGGGTGGCACCCATCGCCGGAGCCATCGTCGGAGGTCTCATCTCCCGCGCCTTCTTCGCAGCGCCGCAGCCCCCCATCCGTGAGGAAATGGCCAAGTAGCAGGCAGTACTGTGAAGGACCCCGCCCGCCACTGCCGCTCCGCAAGGAACCCGGCAGTGGCAGACGCATCGCTTTTTTGGCAAGTCCTCACGCGGATGTGCCCGGCACCACTCGCCGCCCCGCTCTTCGCTCTCTGATCCGCATCGCCGCATAGCCACAGGCAGCCAGCAGCAACACCGTGGCCACTCCCATCACCACAAGCATCCACGCCGGATTGCCGTCGCCGACTCCCACAATACCCGTCGCCGGCACCAGCGCGAGCGTCACTTTCGGATGTTCCGGATTCGGCGCCCCAAGCCCTGCATACGCCGCTGCTTGAAATCCCGGCGTCGCTTCCGCCACCGCCCGCTCGGCATTCACGCCCGGCGCCAGCCGCGCGATCAGCCGCAGGCACCACCAGCCCGGCGAGCCATCGAGCCTCTGCGAGCTACCCCACGGGTTCAGTTCAGGACGGCTCTGCAGCGGAATCCAGAAGTCCGTCGTCCGCCCGGGTTCGACGCCGGAAAATCCCTCCGCTGTGACCCCAAGAATCGCGAAAGGAACACCCTTGATATAGATCGTCCGGCCCGCCACATCGGGGTCGCGTGAGTAAAGGCGCGTCCAATACGCAAAACTCAGCACCACGACCGGCGTATGGCGTCGCTCGTCCTCCATCTTGAATCCGCCGCCCAGCCTCATCCTCACCCCCAGGCCGGAGAAGAAGTTCCCGCTCACCATCTCGCCCGTCGCATCTTCCGATAGGTTGCCCGCATGGACGGCGACCTTGCCGTTTCCCAGCGGCGCGAAGGCCATCACATCAGAAAATGCACGCTTATCCCGCCGCAGCGCCTCAAAAACCGGGAGTGAGAATGACGTCGCGCCGCCAGTGCTCGAAACGCCATACGGCGCTCCTGTTGGCAGACGCAAATAAAACAGCTCTTGCGAGCGAGACCTAGGGCCCGCTGCAATCGCGCCCGTCGCCGGCGCCAGCGTCAGAATCGCGATCAGCCCAAAGCACCCGATCTTCCAGCTGCAATGGCGGCCCCGGAGGCCAGGAACGATAGACATGGAGAGCCCTCACGCTCATCATCGTATGCGTGGCGATCATACTTTCATGGGGTGACTCAAATCGATTTGCCACCAAAAATGCTGTGGAGGGAATGCCATGACGGAAGCTCAAACCCCGCGCTGGAGCGTCGCTCCTTACTTCATCGTGGATGACGTCGTCGCAACCGCAAACTACTACCGTGACAAGCTGGGCTTTCACTACGACCGTTTCTGGGGCGAACCGTCCTGCTTCGCCACGGTCCGCCGTTCCGGTATCACGATCACGCGCAAACAGCCGGAGGCCAGGGGCGGCATGCATCCCAACCGTCTCTTCGACCCGGAAGATTCTTCCTGGGACGCGTATATCTGGGTCGACGACGCCAACGTACTCTACGAAGAATTCCAGCGAAAGAGTGTCGCTACCGCGCGTCCCATCTGCGACCAGCCCTACGGCTGCCGCGATTTCGATATCCGCGACTGCAACGGCTACACCCTCTGCTTCGGCCACAGCATCTGAACGATCCTGAACCGGACCTTGACTTGAACCCGCAGGCAATTCGGCTCTCAAGGCAGCACGAATGTCAGCCAGCTCAAGGTCCAAACTCGTTCAAAGGAAATCGAGTACGTTAATCAAATGCGCGTGGTCGGTGCGAGCAGCGAAGACGAGATGATTGCATGTTTTCTCCACGCCGAGCTGTCCAGCAAACGGTTCGGCGCAACCGTCCGATCCGCTGTAATCGCAGCCGGCCAGCCCGAGACATTAGTCACGCACCCAAATCTCGACGATCCCGTGGCGAATACTGCGCGACGCGCGCTGCTGGCAGCGACACGCGGATATGGCGAAAATCGTGAACTATTTAAGCGCTTTCCGGCTCGCGTACGTTGGACAAGGGTGCTTTTGGCTCCCGATGAGCTGGCGCGGACGCGCTACATGGACTACTCATACTGGATCGAGCTGTCAGGCGGGAGCCGCCTTCCAGGGGATGCCGCACAGCGCATTAGGAATGGTGTCAGAGCGTATGGGGTACCGAACGCGAGATTCCTGAACGCTGCCAAGGCCGTTTCGCGCGGCGAGCGTTTGCCGCCGCTAATTCTTGTGGGACGGCGGCGGGACGAGCTGGTCTGTCTGGAGGGGCACCTACGACTGACGGCACATGCCCTTGCAGGATTCCCAAATGATGTTTTGTGCTTGGTTGGTACGGCACGGACCATGGGGCTGTGGGCTCTATGAGGAGAGGCTCGAGAAATGTCCAACATTGGATTGACTGGCGCGCAATCGCGCTCAACGGCCTCACGTCGGCCGAGTGGCTTGCAAGTTCCCTCTTTAACCACTCAGCCGGGAATGAACGACGTCATTCCTGGCTGAGCAGCCCTAGATGACGAGAAGCGCGTTTTGTGAGGACGAATCGAGATACCTCACTCGTCGCAGAAACGGTGCGTGCCACGGTTTCAGAGCGTGCATGGACCAAAAGTGGAGTTGCGGCGAATGGCTTGCATCGTCCATATATGATCCATCTACGATGAAACGGCTCCGCCTGATTCTTCTGTCGCTGCTGCTGGCTGCATGCGCCGTTGCTGTCGTTCGCTATCTCTGGGAGCGGCATCTCCAGGAAAAGCAGGAGGCTGCCTTTCAGTCGATCCTCGAGTCTTACTCCGCGGCAATCCACCCCGGCACCAGCCGCAGGGATCTGGAAATCTACTTTCGCCTGAAGTCGATTCCCTTCCACCGTCAGGTCCTCGAAGAAAAGAGCGCATACGCCGATCTCACCAGGATCGGCCTGGGCGATCACCCGTGGTATTGCAAACGAAAAAGTATCTATGTTGCTTTCCATTTCACCGCTACTGAAAAACGGCCCGACTCCACCGGCCAGAGTCCGTCCGACACTCTAAGCCGGATCACCCTCTTTCCCCAGCTTGAGGGCTGCCGCTAGTTCCGCCGTTTGGCCGCAACGCAATCCATCTCGTCCTCCCGATCAGCCCCTGCGCGAGCTCCAGGCCGTAGCAGAGGGACCGTGCCTTTTCAGCCGGGCTAATGTTTTTCAAAGGCCGCCGCGGAAATGGAAACTGCGTTCCGTTTCTCTTGACAAACCATAACCATATGGCTATGGTTTTGGGGTGAAGCTGGCCAACGCCAATCATGTCTTCCGCGCTCTTGCCGATCCGACGCGCAGGGCCATCTTCGAGGAGTTGACCCGGCAGGGCGAGCAGACCGTCCACGCATTGACTCGCTACGCGGGGGTATCCCAGCCTGCTGTCTCCAAGCACCTCACGGTGTTGAAGCGGGCCAGTCTGGTGCGGCATCGCCGCGAAGGACGCGAAACTCACTATCGCGCGCAGCCCGATGCGCTGGGGCCGATGGTGGACTGGCTGCGTCACTACGGTGCCTTCTGGCGCGACCGGTTCGACCGTCTTGAAGAACTTTTGGAAAGGATGGATCCATGAACGACTCAGGTAGCAATCCAGCAGAGACTCCCCAGAGCCTGGTGATCGAGCGGGTATTCCCACACCCGCCAGAAAAGCTGTGGCGCGCGCTTACCGAGAGCCCGCTCCTCGCGCAATGGATGATGAACAACGACTTCGAGCCGGTGGTCGGCAGGAAGTTCCAATTCCGTGCCGATCCCATGCCAAACTGGGATGGTGTTGTCGACTGCGAGGTGCTGATCGTCGACCCACTCCAGCGTCTTTCCTATAACTGGGGTGTTGGGGGAGGCGAAGCCGGCGGCGGGCTGCAATGGGTGGTGCTCTGGACGTTGACTCCCGCAGAGGGCGGCACGCACGTTCGCATGGAGCAGTCCGGCTTCCGTCCCGATCAGCAGGCAGCGTATCAGGGTGCAAAATACGGATGGCAGAAATTCATCGGCAGCCTGGAGCGTGTCGTTGGAGGGTTGGAATGACGACGAAAGCAAAATCCATTACTTACTGGACCACGACGATACTCATAGCGTTTTTTATGGGAAGCGGGGGCCTCGCTCAACTGGCGCATGTGCAGGCCACGGTCGATGGCTTTGTGCACATCCTTGGCTACCCGGCGTACTTTGTGACCATCCTGGGGTTTTGGAAGGTGCTTGGAGCCGTTGCCATACTGGTGCCGCGTTTTCCGCGGCTCAAGGAATGGGCGTATGCCGGCATCTTCTTTGACCTGACAGGCGCGGCCGCATCCTCCGCCGCGGTTGGCGGCTCTGGCGGCGTTTACGCCTTTCACATCCTCGCTCCACTCGTCCTTGCTGTTGTTCTTGCGGTATCGTGGGCCCTTCGGCCGGAAAGCCGTGTCATCGGCACCCTCTTTCCTGCGAAACAGAGCAGACCGGTATAAATACGAGAGCAGCGAAGACTGCTTATGCCAAACGTGACCGTTTCAAAAAAACAACGTGATGAACTACTCAGAGCATTGAAAGCCCGTTTTGAGAAAAACATGAGCCGCCATAAAGGTCTTGAGTGGGCCAAAGTGCAAGCAAAGCTGGAAGCGAATACTCAAAAGCTGTGGTCGCTCAGCGAAATGGAAAGAACCGGCGGCGAGCCGGATGTTGTTGGCCATGATACGAAGACCGGCGAATACAGTTTTTATGATTGCTCAGCGGAGAGTCCGAAAGGCCGCAGGAGTCTTTGTTACGACCGTGAAGCGCTGGAATCGAGAAAAGAAAATAAACCAGCAGATAGCGCTATCGATATGGCAACTGCCATCGGCATTGAGCTCTTAACGGAAGCTCAATATCGAGAGCTGCAGAAACTCGGAAATTTCGATACGAAAACGTCGAGCTGGGTGAAAACACCTTCTGATATCAGAAAACTCGGCGGCGCCCTCTTTTGCGATCGCCGCTACGACACTGTTTTCGTGTATCACAACGGTGCGGAATCCTACTACGCCGCCAGGGGATTCCGCGGCTCGCTAAGGGTGTAGATTTCGCCCGTGGTCCGGGAGTGCCCGCCACACACCAGCGCTTCAGGCACCGCAGTAAGCTTCAAACGCAATCCGCAGCCGCACATATATATTTCCCCTATGCAGCAACGGCCCGCTTCCCGCCCCGGATGGATGGCTCTCTCTCTGTTCATCCTGTGCTCTCTTTCGGCCCGCGCCGCGATCCCCAATATTGCCGGAGCGGTCACCGCTGCGGTTTCTGCCACCGACTTTGAGGTAAACGGCCTACACGTTGTCTGCGATGCCCGCACAAAATTCGAACTGCTGCGTCCCGCGGATGCCGGCCGTATCTCATGGTCGGCAAAGCCCTACATTGGCGAGCCGCTGCTGATCTACGGCCACAAAGATGGCCACGCGCACCTCATCCGGGCAAATCGCGTGGTCTTCGCTCCCGTGGAAGGACGCCTTCGTGGCAAGGCCATCATCGACCGCATGCTCCCGCCGCAGTCCTCGGGCGCCCTGCTGGTCCGCGCCGATGGTTACCCCATCCTCCTCACCTCATCCACGCAGATTACTTTCGTGGCGCCGCTGAAATCCCTCGCAGATGTCGGCACCAATCTCTGGCTCGAGTACCAGGGCTATCAGCGTGCAGATGGCACGCTAATAGCCGAAAAGGCGATCCTTCGTCCCAACGTCATCGAACAACGAGAGGAGAGGCTACGGGGGAAATATGATTACGACCCCACCGCCGTCCCTGCAGACAGCCATCAAAACGGCGTTACGCGCCTCGTCGCGGGTGCAGACCCAAAACAGATTCCCCCCTCATCCGACAAAGCCCAGCAGGCCCGTATCGACGCCATCGGCCATAAGCTTGCTCCGGAGTATCAGCGCGCGCTGCCCGACGCTGATCCCAGCAAAGTTCCCTTCCAATTTCAGTTGGTGGGGAAGAATTACGCGGCCAACCGCATCGATCTTCCCAACGGCACCATCCTCGTCCCACAGGAAGCCATCACGCGCCTGAAAACCGACGATCAGATCGCCGCCTATCTCGCAGATGGAATGGCTGCCATTCTGGAGAAGCAGCAACTTCGCGATGCCCGGGAAAAGCGCCTTTTGACCGCCGGCGAGATAGGCGGCATGAACTGGCTCGTGCCCGGGTTTTTTGCAGCAGAGAAAAAGGACGATCTGGAAAGAGCCGAGAGCGAGCAACGGATCCGCGTCAGTCTCGCGCTCATGCACGACGCAGGTTACGACCTCGCTGAAGCCCCGAAGACATGGTGGCTGCTGGCAGCGAAAAAGCCGATGCCGCTCACCGATATCTCTATTCCAAACGAGGCGATCTACGCATACATCATCCTCGGGTCAACGTGGAGACGTTCGGCCCAGCAGTAATCGCAAATCAAAGAGGAATCTGTTGTTTCCGCGAGCATCGCCACCACTGCAAACGTGAGCGACCAAAGGTAACGGCCAGCAAAACGCGCCGCTGGCGCGACCGTCCGGACGGCCAGTTCTCCCAAATCGGAACACACGCAACAGATTCTGTGACAAATCTGCCAAATGCACCCAGTCAGTTTGCTACTCTGGAAATAGAGCAGTTCCGCATATCGCCAAGCCACCATGGACACCGCCATAACTCCTTTGTTTAGACGAATTTGCCTGCAAGTCCTTTGTTTGGACGAATTTGGCGTTCGGGAAGCCCCCTAAACCAATCATTCTGCATGAGATACACACCAATCTCCCGCACCGGAAGGGGGGAGGGGGTGCCGGGTAACGTTACGGCTCGTTACACTGAAGCAGACATGATCCCCACCCTCGAATGGACCTCTGAAGGCGTCCGGTTTCTCGACCAGACTCGTCTCCCACTTGAAGAGACCTACGTGCTGGCGAAGACCTATCAGGATGTCGCCGACGTCATCACCACTATGGTCGTGCGCGGCGCACCTGCGATCGGCGTCTCGGCCGCGATGGGCGTCGCCCTCGGCGCGCGCCACAGCACGGCAACAACACTGCCCGCATTGCTGGCAGAGATCCGCGTGGTCGGCAAAGTGCTCGCCGCCACCCGGCCCACCGCCGTGAATCTGTTCTGGGCGATCGAGCGCATGCGCAAGCATGCCGCCGAGCTCGCCGCCGCACCCGGCGCCACCGTCGCCAGCGTCAAGCAAGGCCTCATCGCCGAAGCCGAACGCATGTACAACGAAGACATCGCCGCCTGCCGCGCGCTCGGCGCCTTCGGCGCCGATCTGCTGCCGCAAAAGGCCGGCATCCTCACCCACTGCAATGCAGGCGCACTCGCCACCTGCGGCTACGGGACCGCCCTCGGCGTCATCCGCGCCGCGGTCGAGAGTGGACGCAAGATCGAAGTCTTCGCAGACGAGACCCGCCCCTTCCTGCAGGGCGCACGCCTCACAGCGTGGGAGATGATGAAGGACAACATCCCCACCACCGTCATCTGCGACAACATGGCGGCCAGCCTGATGCGCGCGGGCAAGCTGCAGGCCATCGTCGTCGGCGCGGACCGCATCGCCGCCAACGGCGATGTCGCCAACAAGATCGGCACCTACGGGGTGGCGGTGCTGGCAAAGGAGCACGGCATCCCCTTCTACGTCGCCGCGCCCTGGTCCACCATCGATCTCGCAACAAAAACCGGAGCCGACATCCCGATCGAGCAGCGCTCGCCCAGCGAGGTCACACATCACGGCGGCAAGCAGCTTACGCCCAATCACGTAGGCGTGTGGAATCCGGCCTTCGATGTGACGCCGGCGAAATACGTCACCGCGATCATTACCGAACGCGGAGTGCTGCGCGCACCGTATCCTGAGTCGCTCGAGCGGCTCAGCCACGAGGCCGCAGTTCTGGCGTAGCTCCGTGGTTGTAGTTCCGTGCTTGAGGAGTTGTTCTCGGCGAAGGGATCTGCGGTTCGCTGACAGGCGTTACGAAACCATCACCTTCAACGTCGGACTGATATGCAGCGTCGCCTCGGTGACCGCCTGCACATCTGCCGGAGTCAAACCCGGCGCAATCTCCTCCAGCACCAGGCCGTCGCGCGTCACATGAATCCACGCCATCTCCGTCGCGATGGTGTCGACAACCGCGAGCCCGGTCAACGGCAGCGTGCACTGCTTCAGGATCTTCGGCCGTCCGTCGCGTGTCGTGTGTTCCATGGTCACGATCACGCGCCGCGCGCTCGCCACCAGATCCATCGCGCCGCCCATGCCCTTCACCATCTTGCCGGGAATCATCCAGTTCGCCAGGTTGCCGGCTTCGTCCACCTCCATCGCGCCCAGGATAGAGAGATCGACATGGCCGCCGCGGATCATGGCGAAGGAGTCCGCCGACGAGAAGTACGAGGTGCCGGCAATTTCCGTCACAGTCTCCTTGCCGGCGTTGATCAGGTCTGGGTCCTCGGTGCCGGCCAGCGGATACGGCCCCACGCCCAGCATCCCGTTCTCCGATTGCAGCACCACCTCCACCCCCGGCGGCACATGATTCGCAATCAGAGTAGGCATCCCTATGCCAAGATTCACGTAGAATCCATCACGCAACTCCAGTGCCGCGCGCTTCACAATGCGTTCGCGCTTGTCTGCATCTGACGCTTTCGCAGTATCGGACGTTTTCGCGGTCTCCCGCGCCTTCGCTGGCATGACGTCCTCCGAATTTGATAGAGGATTAGATAGAGTACTCATAGTTGCCCTCGTAATGTTGCCCGGTCCCCTTAACATTCGCCATCGCTCGCTCCTCCGCGGCACTGTGCTTGTGGTTGGCAGTCTCTTCGCATCTCTGGTATTGGCACACTGGCCCGACGATCCTCCATCGTTCAAGCTGCTCCTGCCCACCCTCGTCGCGTTCTTCGGCACCTGGGACACGCTGCGCTGCCTGCGCGCGCGCTGGAGCTTCTATCACGGCGCGGTGATGATCCTTCTCTACGTGGACGTCATGGTCATCTCGATGATTCTCTTTCTCTTCCTCTATCCGTGGGGTAACTGGATCAAGTAGCAACTGGATTAAGTAGCGGCTCGCACCGTCCGCCGCTCAATGCGTTTTTCATAAACATTGCCTTGGAAGATGCGCTGCACGTAGATGCCCGGCGTCACGATCGAGTCCGGATCAAGCGTGCCCGCTTCGACCAGTTCCTCCACCTCGGCAATCGTCACCTTTGCGGCAGTCGCCATCATCGGGTTGAAGTTGCGCGCGGTCTTGCGATAGATGAGGTTGCCGGCACGGTCGCCCTTCCAGGCCTTCACCAGCGCAAAGTCGGCACGCAGCCAGCGCTCCATCACGTATCGTTTGCCCTCGAACTCGCGCACCTCCTTGCCCTCCGCCACCGGCGTTCCGAGCCCCGTCGGCGTGAAGAAGGCGGGAATGCCCGCCCCGCCGGCGCGTATACGCTCGGCCAGCGTGCCCTGCGGCACCAGAGTCAGATCCAGCTCGCCGCGAATCACCTTCTGCTCCAGCAACTTGTTCTCACCTACATAGCTGCCGGTATGCGAGGCGATCATGCCTGCTTCGAGCATCAGGCCCATGCCAAAGCCATCGACGCCCATGTTGTTGCTGATAGTGCGCAGGCCTTTGACGCCTTTGCGTACGAGGGCGGCAATCAGCAGCTCGGGAATTCCGCAGAGTCCGAAACCGCCCAGCATGAGGGTTGCGCCATCGGAAATGTCATGTACCGCCTCATCGGCACTCGCCACCAGCTTATGCATGTGTCTTCTCGCTCTCCGGCCAGCTGAGTCCATGGTGGCGCAGCCATTCGCCTACCATGAACCAGCCGTCGGGCCATGGCCCGAAGCCGGCATCGGCATTGATGTGTCCCCCATCGGTCACAATCTCCATATCCGCCTTCCACGCCTGGGCAAAGGCCTCCGCGCGCTCCAGCGTGCAGTATTGATCGCTGTCGCTGGCCACAAGCAACGCAGGCGTTGCCAGCGGCTTCATCGGGATCGGCGTGAAGGTATGGAGCGCCCCCGGCGCGTCTGGTCGCTCTGCATCCGCGGGCGCAACCAATACAACGGCCGCAACCGGAGCCTCCGCGATGGCGAAGATCGTAGCCATGCAGCCAATGCTATGGGCCAATATGACGACGGGAGGTGGCGTGCGACGGATCGTCCGTTCCAGGGCCGTAGCCCAGGCGTTGCGCTCGGGCACCAGCCAGTCCTGCTGGGGTACGCGTACGGCAGCGTGGCCCAGCTGTGCCTCCCATAGTGTCTGCCAATGATGCGGCCCGGAGTTCTGCCAGCCCGGCTGGATGAGGAAGCGAGCTCTGGTCTTCGTATCTGCCTGCGGATGGATCACGCCCGAGCATACTGCAGTTGATCGCGTTCCGCCAATTCCCTGCATCTAAACGCATTACCCCAAATATTGGACACGTGCCATCCCGGAACTGGGGTAGCATTGCGCTGCAGCGGGTCACAATCTTTCCATTCAGGAGCCAGGGATGCTTAAGGGATTTCGCGATTTCATTCTTCGCGGCAATGTCGTGGACCTTGCCGTTGCCGTTGTCGTCGGAGTTGCGTTCGGAGCGGTGGTCACCGCGCTGGTGGCCGACATCATTACGCCGCTCATCACCTCCATCGTCCATAAGCCGGATTTCTCGTATCTGGTTCTCGACATCAATGGCGGCAAGATTAAATATGGCGAATTCCTCAATGCTCTGATCTCATTTCTCTTGATCGCAGCCGCGGTCTACTTCTTCGTTGTCTTACCGGTCAACGCGCTCCTCAACAGATTCAAGAAGCCAGTGCCGGCGGCCCCGCCATCGACCAAGCCATGCCCGGAGTGCCTCAGCGATATTCCAGTTGCCGCAAAACGTTGCTCCCATTGCACCCAGCTCGTCGCCTAGCTGACCCTGCATCGAACGGCCGTCCCACGAAAGAGAAGTGATCGCGGAGGGGCACGCCATCACCACGATGGCGTGCCCTTGACATCTGAGGAGTCAGCTCGTGAGTCACCAGGCGGAGTTCGGCTATAAGCTGGGTTACTCTTTTTATGACCAGCACCGTCCCGTGAGGAGATCGCTTTTGCACTTGCGCCCTGTTTCACTTTCCCTTGCTTCCGCCCTTCTCGCCTCCACACTGCCGCTTCTCGCGCAATCGGCCACGGTCCCCAATTCTCTTTTCGGATATCGCGACTTTGCCCAGCAGGCGCAGATGGATCGCGAATTTCTCGCAGTGCCCGATGCCAGGCTCGCCGGCGAAGAACTGAAGACCTTGACGGCGGTACCGCACGTTGCCGGCTCGAAGGAGGACTACGACACAGCGGTGTTTGTGGCAAGCAAGTTCAAGGCCGCGGGGCTCGAAACCTCGACCGTGCCTTATAAGGCGTGGCTGAATCTGCCCCAGTCCGTCCACGTAGAGGCCACGGACAGCAACGGAAAAGTACTGATGCAGGGACCCTCAAAAGAGCATGTCAGTTCGGATCCGTATCAGGATGATCCGCGGGTCCTGCCCGCGTTCAACGGCTCCTCCCCATCGGGAGACGTAACCGGCGAGGTCGTCTACGCCAACTATGGCCGACCCGAGGATTTCCAGAAGCTGGCCGACGACAACATCGACCTCCACGGCAAGATCGTTCTCGTCCGCTACGGCGGAAATTTTCGCGGCGTGAAAGTCTATATCGCGCAGCAGCGTGGCGCCGCCGGCGTGCTCATCTATTCCGACCCCTACGACGACGGCTACTTTCAGGGCGATGTCTACCCCAAGGGACCGTACCGCCCGGAAACTGGTGTGCAGCGCGGTTCGGTGCAATTCCTCTTCAAGTACCCAGGCGACGCAACGACGCCGGGCATAGCATCCACGCCGGAGCTGCCGGACGCACAACGGCTCTCGCAGCAGAAGATCGACAGCCTGCCCTCCATCCCATCCCTGCCGATTTCCTACAAGGATGCGTCACCCATCCTTGAGCATCTGGCTGGTCCAGGTGTGCCGCGAGGCTGGCAAGGCGCGCTTCCCTTCACTTACCACATCGGCGGCAATGGCGCCGTTCGCGTGCACCTGACCCAGAAGATGGACTACGCACAACGAACCATCTGGGATGTCATCGGACGCATCCCGGGAACCGAAACTCAGGACGCGTGGGTAGTCGCCGGCAATCATCGGGACGCGTGGGTGTATGGCGCTGTGGATCCGAATAGCGGCACGGCCGCGATGCTTGAAGCAGTGCACGGCATGGGCGCGCTGTTGAAGTCCGGCTGGAAACCGAAACGCACCATCTACTTCTGCAGTTGGGACGCTGAAGAGGAGGGCCTGATTGGCTCGACGGAGTGGGTGGAAGACCACGCCAGGCAGATGGAACATGCCGTCGCCTATTTCAATACGGATGTCGGCGTCTCCGGTCCTGAATTCGAAGCGTCGGCAGTGCCATCGCTTAAGCAGTATGTCCGCGATATTGCAGCGGAAACTCCAAGTCCCCACGGCGCCTCAGTATTGGACGCGTGGAAGGCCGAAGTTCCCCGCAGCGGCTCGTCCGCATCAATGGACGAAGAGCGCAGCGCAGGTCCCCGGCCGGCCCTTGCGCCGGTCGGCGATCTGGGCTCCGGTTCGGACTTCACTCCGTTTCTGCAGCACGCCGGCGTGCCTTCAACCGACATAGGCTCGCGCGGACCTTATGGTGTGTACCACTCGGTGTTCGACAACTATGCGTGGTTCACGCGCTTCGCCGACCCGACGTTCGTCTATGAGCAGCAGCAGGCACGCATCTTCGGACTCGAAGTGCTGCACATGGCAGACGCGGATGTGCTGCCCTATGACTATGTAACCTATGCGAAGCAGATTGCCTCGTATCTGAAAACCGCCGAGGGAAAATCAGACAAAGCCAATATGCGATTGAGCTTTGACTCGGCAGACAGCGCAGCCGCCCGAATGTTGAGCAGCGCCGAATCGGCTTACGCTCGTCAAAAGACAGCATCGGGCGACTTGCATGCAATGAATGCCAAGCTGCGCCAGGTGGAGGACGACTTACTCGATCCTCAGGGCCTGCCTGGCCGGCCGTGGTTTCGCCACACCATCTATGCCCCGGGCGAATACACGGGATATGCGGCCGTCGTGATTCCTGGCGTGAATGAAGCCATCGATGCGAACAATCGCGAGCGAGCACAGAAGGAGCTCGATAGCCTGGCCGCAGCCCTCGATCGCGCATCGGGTGACCTGAAAGCTGCGGCGGGCGAATAAAAAGCTATCTCGAATTCATTAGTTCTTGCCGACAAGCTGTTGCGCCTGCAGCGTTACCAAGTCGGAGAGATCTTTCTTCTCCAGTCCGTGTACTTCCTTGTTGAAGGCGTCCACCTTGCTCGACCAGTTCATCGAGCAGAACTTCGGCCCACACATAGAACAGAACGCCGCTTCCTTGTAGTAGTCATCGGGAAGCGTCTCGTCATGCATGGCGCGGGCTGTCTCCGGATCGAGCGAGAGCGCGAACTGCTTCTCCCAGTCGAAGGTGTAGCGCGCGTAACTAATCGCGTCGTCGCGATCACGCGCTCCCGGACGATGCCGCGCCACATCCGCGGCGTGAGCGGCAATCTTGTAGGCGATGATGCCGTCCTTCACATCCTTTTCGTTAGGCAGCCCCAGGTGCTCCTTTGGCGTGACATAGCAGAGCATCGACGCCCCGTGCCATCCGATCATCGCCGCGCCAATGGCGCTGGTGATGTGGTCGTAACCCGGCGCGATATCCGTGACCAGCGGACCAAGCGTGTAGAACGGTGCACCGAAGCAGTAGCTCCACTTCCTTGTCTACCTGCTCCTTGATCTTGTCCAGCGGCACGTGACCCGGACCTTCGATCATCACCTGTACGTCATCCTTCCACGCCTGCGCCGTCAGCTCGCCCAGCGTCTTCAGTTCGGCAAATTGTGCTGCATCGCTGGCGTCGGCAATACAGCCGGGCCGCAGTCCATCGCCCAGCGAGAAGCTGACGTCGTGTTTCGCCATGACCTTCACGATGCGGTCGAAGTTCTCGTACAGGAAGTTCTGCTTGTGGTGGTGAGTCATCCACTGCGCCAGAATGGCGCCGCCCCGGCTGACGATGCCGGTGATGCGGCTGGCCACCATGGGAATGTACTGGACCAGCACGCCGGCATGAACGGTGAAGTAATCCACGCCCTGTTCCGCCTGCTCCTCGATGACCTCGAGATATACGTCGATGTTCAGATCTTCGAGCCGCTTCACCCGGTTCAGTGCTTCATAGATCGGCACGGTGCCGATGGGCACCGGCGAATGGCGCAGGATGGCCTCGCGGATCTCCGGGATGCTGCCGCCGGTGGAGAGATCCATCACCGTATCGGCGCCAAAGCTGACCGCGGTGTGAAGCTTGGCCAGTTCCTCGTCGATGTTCGAGGTCACGGCGGAGTTGCCGATGTTGGCATTGATCTTGCATCGAGATGCGACGCCGATCGCCATGGGCTCGAGCTCGGGATGATTGATGTTGGCCGGGATGATCAGGCGGCCGGCCGCGATCTCGGCGCGGATCAGTTCGGCGTCTACATTTTCCCGCTTGGCGACAAACTGCATCTCCTCGGTAATGCGTCCCAACCGGGCGTAATGCATCTGGGAGACATTGCGATCGCCGGTGCGCTCCACCTCGGCGCGGCGTTTCTCGATCCATTGCGCGCGCGGCTTCAGAATCTCTGCCGTGGCGTAACTCTCATGCTCTGCGTTATGGCTCATCGCATCTCCCTCAACATGCTGTCCCGGGCCCGATAAAGGCGCTCGCGAATACAGCGGCCTTCGTCTGATTATAGCGGTGCGCGGACGTGTCCATCCTGATGCGGCTCTATGACACGGGCTGCATCTAATGCCCTGCTTGACGCTGGCCCATCGGAGACCTACTCTGGAACTACCTCCATGCAACAGCGCTCGCAAACACTCCGCATCGGACTCGCAGTCGTGGTGGTTCTTGCTGTTATCGGATGGCTTGCCGTCAGCGGCATCCAGTCGAACAAGAGCTACTACGTCACGATTACCGAACTGCAGAACATGGGCGCCAAGGCGTATACGCGGCATCTTCGCGTGGCCGGGAATGTGGTCCCCGGATCGATCGAGCGCAACGGCACACACGCGCAGTTCGAACTGGTGGAGCTGGGCAAGCGGCTGCCTGTCCAGTATGCCGGCGTGGAGCCGCCACCCGATACCTTCAAGGACAATGCGCAGGCGCTCGCTATCGGCACCTACGGCCGCGATGGCGTCTTCCGTGCCACCGAGCTGCAGGCCAAGTGCGCGTCGAAGTATGCGCCGACCTGCGCCGCTCCTGTTGCTCCGGATAAGACGGCCGCGCTCCGCACGCCTGCCAGCACCAACTGACTTGCCCGCTATACTGCGGGAGCCTATGCCAGCCGTCGCCACAGTCGAGGACGTCTCCAAGCTCTATGGACGCTTCGCCGCGCTGCGCCATGTGAGCGCGACGCTCGAGCCCGGACGCTGCTACCTGCTGCTGGGCGAGAACGGCGCCGGCAAGTCGACGCTGCTGCGCGTCCTCGCAGGACTGCTGCGGCCTACGCTGGGCATGGTCCGCGTGCTGGACCGGCCAGCGGCGGAGGCGCATGGACGTATCGGCTACATGAGCCATGCGCCAATGCTCTACGACGAGCTGACGGGACGCGAGAATCTCGATTACACAGCCAGGTTATATGCGGGCCAGCCTTGTCTCAGCCCGGACGAGGCGCTGCGCATGGTTGGACTCGATCCTACGCTGGATCGGCCCGTGGCGCAGTACTCGCAGGGCATGCGGCAGCGCACGTCGCTGGCACGCGTGCTGCTGTCGCAGCCGGAGCTGCTGCTGCTGGACGAACCCTTCTCCAACATGGATCGTGCGAGCGCGGAACGCATGCTCGCTCTGCTGGTCGAGCTGCGCCGCGGCGGACGTACGATTGTATTGACGACACATCAGCGTGAACTCGCCGAGCCGATGGCCGATGTGGTGCTGACGATGTACAACGGCTCATTACAGGCCCCTGAATACGGCGTCGATGCGCGACGCCAGGTGCCGCGATGAAGACCAATGCGGCGCGCATCCTGGACGGATTGGGCATTCCGTACACGCTGCAGGAGTACGAGGTCGATCCCGACGACCTGCGCGCGACCACGGTGGCGGCGAAGATCGGCATGCCGCCGGAGCAGGTTTTCAAGACGCTGCTGTGCGCGGTTGGCGGCGGCGATTACGTCTTCGCGGTCGTTCCAGGTGATGCTGAACTGGATTTCAAGAAGCTGGCGCGGGCGGCCGGGGTACGCAAGGTGGAGATGGCCACGCTTAAGGATGTGCAGCCGCTGACCGGATACATTCGCGGCGGTGTCACCGTCTTCGGCGCCAAGAAAGCATATCCAGCATTTGCTGATGAGACCATCGAGATCTTCGACGCGATCTCGATTTCCGCCGGACATCGCGGCGTGCAGATCGTCCTCTCTCCGGCGGACTATCTGCGCGCGACCGGCGCGACCGTGGCAGATATCAGCAAGGACCACGCGTGATCGCCGCACTGTGGGCGCATCTGCGGAAGGACCTGCGCATCGAGTGGCGCGCGAAGGACGCGATGCAGTCGATGTTGTTTTACGCGCTGCTGGTGGTCGTGCTTTTTTCGCTGGCGTTTGATCCTACGCGTGAAACCTCGCGGCAGTATGCCGGGGGGGTGATGTGCGTGGCGGTGCTGTTTGCCGCGGTGCAGGCCTTGAACCAGGCGTGGTCGCGCGAGCTGCGCGGCGGCGTGCTGGATGCGCAACGCATGGCGCCTGCACCGCCGAGCGCGCTCTACCTGGCGAAGGTGCTCGCGAACTTTGTCTTCGTCCTGATCGTCGAAGCGGTGCTGACGCCGGTCTTCGTCATCTTCTACAACCTGCACCCGGTGGGCAATGGATGGCTGTTCTTCGTCATCTTGCCGCTGGGAAGCTGGGCGCTGGTGGCCAACGGCGTCTTCTTCGCGGCGCTCTCGCTGCGGGCGCGCTCGCGCGAACTTCTGCTGCCGCTGGTGCTCTTCCCCATTTTCATTCCAGCGCTGCTGGCGATGGTGCTGGCGGCGAGCGATGTGCTGACAGGAGAGAGCGATCCGGGGCTATGGATCAAGATGTTGTTCGGATACGACATCATCTTCACCGTGCTCAGCGTGCTGCTCTTCGAAACGGTGCTGCACGCCGAGTAGCGCCGCTGCAGGTGGGTAACGGCACCCTACCCCTCCCTCCTTTCCCTCCCGTTGCGGGAGCTTGTCCGGCCCTCGATTCGTCTCCGATAGCATTGAGTCAATGAGGATCTTCCTATTCGTTCTCGCGGCGACAATCCTGGAATCGACCGGCGATGCGATTTTGCGCATTGCACTCTACCGTGCGGCTTCCCCGGCACGGATTGGCTTGTTCCTGATGGGCGGGATCCTGCTTACCCTTTACGGCACCTCGCTCAATCTGGCGCCGGTGGAGTTTGCGGCCGTCACCGGGATGTATGTTGCGACCCTGTTCGTGGTCTTCCAGATCACCAACTACATCTTCTTCCGCACCGCGCCGACGCCCGCCGTTCTGGTGGGAGGGGCGCTGATTGTCGCAGGCGGAGTGGTCGTTTCTATGTGGCGATAGATCGTGAATCAAAGAATAGAAGCTCGGATGGAAAGATCTTGCAGCGGTTCCATGGGCTTGGTCGTCTTCCGCGGGCGCGACTTTGCACGAAGGGTGGAGCAGATTGCTTTTTTCCCACAATCCATCCACCATTTCCACGCAGAAAATGCGCAAGCGCGTGTTGCGTTTCGAGCGATGAGGGCTAATATCCAAATCAACGGAAGAGCAATCTTCCAAAGAAGAGAGTGGACGAGGGTCATCCGGAGAACCGGCAACGGAACTCACAAGGCGTTCAGGAAACTGGAAGCAATGGGATGGCACCAAGAAAGCTTGTACGACGGGTGCGATGACGGAGGGTACAGGAAGCGCGGCCGCAAGGCTTGCAGCTCTTTACCAAACTGGAATCTAAAGTCGTTGTGATCTGGATGCCGATCCGGATCTTCTGAATATCGGAAGAGAGGGCGAATTCCCGCAAGGGAGGTTCGCCCTTTCGCTTTTTTGGCTTGCGCGGAACTGATTGGGGCGCATCGCGGTCGCACGACTCGCTACTCCGCGCGCAGAGCCTCGGTTGGGTTGATGCTGGTGGCGCGTCGTGCGGGCAATAGCGTCCCGGTGAGGGCGAGCACCGGCAGAATGCAGATGGCAGCGAGCAGTGTGAGCGGGTCGCGCTGCGAGGTGTGGATGAGCTCGCCTTGCGCGAAGTGGCCGGCGGCGAGTGCCAGCGGCAGACCGAACGCGACGCCGATGACCGCGAGAATGGCGGCCTGGCGGACGATCATCCAGATCACATGCAGGGGCCGCGCACCGAGCGCGATGCGGATACCGATCTCTTTTGTGCGCTGCGCAGTGACAAATGCAAGCACCCCGTAAATGCCAACTAGCGTAAGAAGCATGGCGGCAGCGGCGAAGGCGCTGAAGAGCGCCAGAGCGAAGCGCGGGCCGGCGTAGCCGTACATATCGAGGATCTGGCGCAGGCTCATCGTGTCACTGACCGGAAGCTGCTTGTCGATGTCGGCGACAGCGCGGCGGAGCGGTGCGATCAGGGTCTCGGGCGGTACGGCGGTCTTCATCAGAAGAACGCCGGTAGCCTGCGGTGCGACGCTATAGGGCACGAACATTTCGGGGAAATCTTCGAGATACGACGCAAACACCGGCACATCCTTGACGACACCGACAATGGTGAAGGCGTCACTTGTAAGCGAATGGCGCCCGTCAGGATGGAACTGCGGCAGGTGCACTATACGGCCGAGGACAGTCCCACCGAGATAGCGGCGCGCGAAGCTGTCCGAGACGACCATCTCCTGGGCGCGCTGATCGATTTCGCGCTGGTCGATGAAGTGCCCGGCAAGCAGCTTGCGACCGGATACCGCCAGGAAGGCCGGATCGACCAAGTGGAGCGCGTTGTAGCGCGGGTCGATCTGCTGTCCCTGGACCTGCACGCGCATGCCGTTCGCATCGATCAGTGGCCATGAGCTGTCGATGGTAGCGGCGCTCACGCCGGGGAGTTGGCGCACATGGTCAAGAAGCTGGCTGAAAAAGTGGTCCTGGGCATCAGTGTCAGGATAGCGATCTGCCGGTAGAGGAATACTGGCAACAAGGGTGTGGTCAGCGTCAAACGAGAGCGGGACGGACTCGAGCGCAACCAGCGAGCGGATCATGAGGCCGGCGAGGGTGAGGAGCGCGAGGGAGAGCGCGATCTCCGCGACCACGAAGCCACCAAGAAGACGCTGCTGCGCGCGGCCGGATGAGGAGCGTGCGGTGCTTTGCATCGCCGAGACGAGATGCGGCCGCGAGCTGCGCCATGCCGGCGCCATGCCGAAGACCAGAATGGTGGCGCAGGCGATGCCGAGCGAGGCCAGCAGCACGGGAAGGTTGAGCGCGACGACGGCCTCGTCGGGAATAGTTTCCGGAGGCACGATGCGGAGAATGAGCTGCACACTGGCGTAGGCAAACAGGAGCGCTACGGGAAGCGCGATGAAAGCCAGTGCAAGCGACTCCGTGAAGGCGGCGCGCACCAGCCGCAGTGTGGATGCGCCGACGGCGGAGCGCAGGGCGAATTCGCGATCGCGCGAGACGGCGCGGGCCAGCAGCAGGCTGGAGACGTTGGCGCACGCGATGAGCAGCAACAACACCACCGCGCCGAGCAGCAGGTGGAGGACATCGTCCAGGCCGGAGGCGAACATTTCGGCAAAGGGCATGAGGCCAACACGCATCTGCGCCGGATAAGCCGCCGGATTGGCCTTGCGGAAGTCCTCAAAGAGCGGTTGCAGGGCCGTCGCCGCCTGGGCGCTGGTGACGCCGGGACGGACGCGGCCGACAAGTGCGTAGCGGCCGGGTCCTTGCCGCTCGGTATCGCTCGTCACTGGAATCGGCAGATAGAGGTCCGCGCCGCGCCAGAGAAAGCGCTGCGGCATGACGCCGATGATGGTGCGGGAGCGATGCTCGACATCGATGACTGTGCCGAGCACCGATGGTTTGCCGCCAAAGTGCCGCTGCCAGAAACGATAACTGATGAGCGCGACTTCGCCGTGGCCGGACTGAACATCGAGATCCGCGGAGGCGCGGCCGAGAATGGGCTCGACGCCAAGGACGCAGAAGGTGTTGGCTGTGATGTAGTTGCCGCGCAGGCGTTCCGGCGCGCCACGGCCCATGAGCGTGACGTGATCCGGCGCGGAGGCTGCGACGCCGGTAAAGATGTCGGTCCGTTGCGCGATCTGCGCGATCTGGCTGGCCGAGTAGATGCGCCAAGAGCAGCGCGGCTGATCGGGGACGCAGATCTTTGGCGTAGCGAGCGTCTTTACGTCGTGATACGGGAAGGGATCGATGAGCACGCCATAGGCGACGCTGTAGACCGCGGTGGTGGCGCCGATGCCGAGCGCAAGCGTGAGCACGGCGGTGATGGCGAAGCCGGGCGCGCGGCGCAACTGGCGGAGGGCGTAGCGCAAATCTGCAACGAGAGTACTCACGGGTCACTCTCCGCAAGCATTGTATGCACGCAGAAGCTCCACGGAAAAGGCGGTCAGAGGACGAACCTTGCGATACATTCCATCCATGGCTTCATCCGTGCTCGCTGCCGGTGACTCGAAAACCGGATTACGCAAGCTTCGTCTTCTGCCTCTGCTCGCCGCTACCTACTTCATGGTGTCGGGCGGCCCGTATGACCTGGAAGACATCATCGGCTTCGGCGGTTATGGCTTCGCGCTGCTGCTGCTGTTGCTGCTGCCGTTCTTCTGGAGCTTTCCCACAGCACTGATGCTGGGCGAGCTGGCCGCGGCAGTGCCCGCGGAGGGCGGCTTCTATGCGTGGGTGCGACGCGCGCTGGGGCCGTTCTGGGGATTTCAGGAGGCGTGGCTTTCGCTTGCCTCCTCGGTCTTCGACATGGCGATCTATCCCACAACTTTCGTGCTCTACCTGGAGCGCATCTTCCCCGCAGTGACGAAAGGACATGCGGCCATTGCGCTGGAGCTCTCCATCGTGGTGGGCGCAGTGCTCTGGAATCTGCGTGGCGCCGCCTCGGTCGGCGAGGGCTCGGTGAGGCTTTGGGCGATCTCCATCTCGCCTTACGTGATTCTGGTGGGCATCGCCGTGTATGTCGGATGGCTGGGGGTGCATGGGCAGTTTGGCGGTCATGCGTCGATGGCGCGCCCCGTCCACAAAGATTTCTCGATTGCCATCCTGGTGGCGATGTGGAACTACATGGGGTGGGACAACGCCACGACGGTCGCGAATGAGGTGGACAATCCGCAGCGCAATTACCCGCGCGTGATCCTCCTGGCGGTGGTGATGATCATGCTGACGTACATCATTCCGATTGCAGCGGTGGCGTGGGCGGGACTTCCTGCGGCGCGATTTTCTACCGGCGCATGGGTGGATGCAGCGCATGCCCTTGGCGGCCCGGTGCTGGCGCTTGCGGTGGTGGTGGCCGGGGTGATCGATGACTTCGGCACCTTCAGCAATCTCACGCTCTCCTACACACGACTCCCTCACGCATTGGCCGAGGACGGCCTTCTTCCCAGGGTGTTCACGAAGAAGTTGCGCAATGGATCGCCGTGGGTCGCGGTGCTGGCATGTGGAGCCTGCTGGGCATTGGCGCTTGGCTTTTCCTTTGAGCGGCTGATCACGATCGATCTCGTCTTGTGGGGTTTGTCGATGATCCTTGAGTTTGTCGCGCTGATCGTCCTGCGCCACACAGAACCGGAGCTGGCGCGCCCATTCCGGATTCCCGGCCCCGACTGGGTGCCGGTTCTGCTTGGCCTTAGCCCTGCCGCGCTGACAATCTATGCGCTTTACGCCTCACGCACAGAGACGCTGGCGGGCATGTCTGCTTTGACGTTCGCGCTGACGATAGCGGCCGCCGGCCTGCCGATTTACTTTGTGGCGAAGCTCTCCCGGCGCAATCCGCTCAACGCGGTCCGGTAGCGCGCTCCGAGTGGGCGAGACGACTCACAATCCGGCAGACTTTGTCTCAACCGAATAGAGCGAGGCGTGAGTCAGGATGAAGAGCGTGCGATGATCCGGGCCGCCGAAGACGAGATCGATGGGGCGCTCAGGGACGTCGATGCGGCTGATGAGCTTGCCATCCGGGCTGAAGACCTGCACCTGACCGGCGGCGAGGTAGACATTGCCGGCCTGGTCCTGCGTGACGCTCTCGCCGCCGGCATCGGCGAAGAGCTGCATATCGGAGATAGTGCCTGCGTCGGTTACGTTTACCTTATAGGTCTTCTCCTGCGCCTCGTCGCTGACGTAGAAGGGATGGCCGGGGATGGCCTTCGCGATCCCGAAGCCGTGAAGGATGTCGGCCATCTTGGTGCCCCAGGAGAGCGTGCCCTGCATGAAGTCTTCCGCGGCAGGGATGTAGAGGGTGCGATCGGGCGAGATGAATTGCCACGGGCGCGGGGTGGCGTATGCCTTCTGCCTCCCATGCGTCTACGGCGCGCACAGCGGTCATGCCGGGGCGTGGCGCGGAGGGTTCGGCGGTGAGCAGGGTCATCTGGTCAAGCGGGGAGTCGGGACGGAAACTGTAAACCGTGCCCTTGCCCGCGTAGGAGACGACGAGAAGGTTGCCCGCTTTGTCGAAGACGAGGTTGACGGGCTCGAGCGGCGTGTCGCGGACGACTACAGCTTCACGTGCGTTAGGCGACCAACGATAGATGCGCTGCCAGTGCGCGTCGACGAAGTAGAGCTGACCATCCTTGTCGGTGGCAGCGCCGGAGATGTTGAAGAAGCCGGTGGCGAGGCGGTTTACGTGGGCACCGGGTGCAAGCACGGAGGCTGCGGTGGTCTGCGGTTGAGTCACCGAGTCGCCGGGGATGTCAAGCAAGGCGAACTCGCGAGGGCGGACTTCGGCGTGAGTGGTGGGATCGACGAGCGCATTGTCGAATGCGACCTTGCTGTTGCTGTCCGTGTGCATGTTGCGGATGCGGATGTCTGACGACTCGGAGACTTTGACCGCGCAGCAGAAGGGCTGGTAGCTGCTGATGACGCGATACCCGTGGTAGTTGGCGACGGTGATGTTGCGCGAGCGCGAGATTTCGAGCGGCAGCGCGAAGCCGCTTTCGCCGCGCTCCTCTTCGGTCTGCAGCGCGATGATCTCCCAGTTTTCTACGCGATCGAGTTTGACTTCAGTGCGAACGTGGTGCTCGCTCGAAAGCTCGTAGACGCGGCCGGGCGTACTGGTGTCGGAGACATAGAGACCGGCCTGCGCGAAGGTGCTGGGTGTCCAGATGTTGGCGAAGGTGCCGCCCCCGCCGTTGGTGACCCAGAGGCTGGGATACTGCGCGTCCCATCGGCGATGGATGTCAGGATCGGCGGTGTGGGTGTTGTTGTAGGGGTCGATGCGCGAGCCGTCGGCGTTATTGGTGCCGTGGCCACCGAGGAAGCGCACATCGTCCATGAGCGAGTCGGCGCCGGACTGCCAGAGCGCACCCACGGCGCGATCGTTGATGCCGTTGGTGTAGAGGCCGATGCCGACGACGATGTTGTGGCCGCCTTTGGGCGTTTCAAGTAGCGGCACAGGCGCGCCGGGACCCTGGAAGGCTGCGGTGCCGTCGAGGATGTCGAACTGCGTCATGCTGGGGTGCAGGCCGATGAGGACCGTGTCCGGCTTGAGGTGCAGCGTGTTGCTGACGATGTAGCGGCCTTCGGGAATGTAGAGGACCGCGTGCTCGTCGATGGCTTTCTGGATGGCGGCGGTATCGTCACTGACACCGTCACCTTTTACGCCGAGGGTACGGAGATTGGTCCAGGTATCGGCCGGCGGAAGAGCGGCGATGATGTTGCTGCCTTCGGACGGAAGCGACGGAACGGCGTGCGCGTCGAAGCTGGTGCGAATTTCGCCGGCAACGCCGGGCGCTGGAATGGTGAGGCCATGAGAGTAGGACTTGACCACATAGTCTTCGGCTCGGCCGGCTGACGTCTGCCCGCTGCCGCGCAGCAGCGCGAAGACGGGCACGTGGTGGCAGGCGATGTTTTCGAGGTTGATCTCTGTGCGGGGATTCTTCTCGTTGCTGATGGTGATGGCGGGGCCGCTGATGTTTTCAAAGCGCGTGTTTTTCACCCACAGCTCTTCGTAGTAGTGGGGATCGATGTCGATAGCCTTGGGCACGTTGCGGAAGCTGTCGTGGTCCAGCGTCAGGCCGGCCTCGTGCTCGCTGATGGCGGCCTTGCGCTGTCCTTCGAAGGTGGAATCGAGCAGCGTGAACTGCCATCCCGGCGAGGGCTTGATGGTGACGATGCCGTAGTCGCCGCCGTAGAAGTGCAGGTCTTCGGCTTCGTTGCCCACGTCCTTAAGCGCGGTGAGGCCGGACTTGATGTGGAAGTCCATGTGGGCGAGATAGCAATGCTGCGCGACGTGGAACCGAATCGCGGCGGCAGCGGGGTTGCCATTGCCGAGGTCGAAGTCGATATTGCTCATGGCGGAGTAGAAGGTACCGGGATTGGCGTCGACCACTTTATTGGTGAACGGGACTGTGCCGGGAAAGGGCGGCCGCGGGGTGTTGGGCAGATGCCAATGCCAGTGGCGGCCTTCGGGGCGTCCGCCGGTGAAGAAGAACATGTACGCGATGTCCTGCTGATAGCCGGGCGTGTTGTCCGCCAGCAGAAACTCCGGGCGCGTAGCGCCGTAGCCGATGATGCGCACGCTGGGCCATACGTAGATGGTGCGGGTGATGCGGTACTTCCCTTCCGGGACAAAGAGAATGCCTTCGCCATGAGCGTCCTCGACCTTGTCGATGGCCGCCTGGATGGCAGCGCTATCGTCGGCGATGCCGTCGGCATGGACTGGAAAGCTATCTTTCGTCAGATAGACGGCGGTGGGATCGTCGAGCTTTGCGGTGTAGTAGGACTGCGAGGCCCGGAGCGCGGATGGCGTGGCCACCAGCAGAATGCAAAGGCAGAGGGTCTTCTTCACGATCACCTTCCTATCGAGGAAGCATTTTTGTTTGAGGGCAGGTTCCAGCAGCAAAAACAGCCCGACACATTGGGCCAGAGGCGGCCTGTGATGTCAAGCGTCACGCCTTAGAACAATCGTTTACCTGCGGACTCGCCGTCCGAGGCAATTGCGCCTGCGGCGTTGCTTGCCGCACGGGTAATTGCGCCTTCGGCGGTGCTTGCCGCACGGGCAATTGCTCCTACGGCGCGGATTGCTGGATTGGGTTTCTTTGGTCGATCACGTCGGCGGAGCGCCTGCACACGCAAAACTGCGCATCCTGCATGGCGAAGAGAGCCGGCGATTCCCCGAGCGAATACGCTCAGCCGACGAGGCCGTTTGAGAGCTTCTTGATCACGGGATAGCACTCGCAGGCGGCGCTTTCCAGGCGCTCGCGATCCAGGATGTGGACGCGGCCTCGCTGATACTCGATCAGGCCGATGCGCTGCAGCGCGCCCGCCGCGAGGGTGACGGTGGTGCGGCGTGAGCCAAGCATCTCCGCCAGGAACTCCTGCGTGATGAGGAGTTCATCTCCCTGAGTGCGGTCCTGCAGCATGAGGAGCCAGCGGGCGAGCCGCTCCTCGACCTCGTGCAGGCGATTGCATGCGATAAGCTGGCCGAGGATAATGGCCTGGGTCTGGATGCTGTGTTGTATGGCGGCACGCAATGGTTCCAGACTTTCCACGTCGCGCGTTAGATCGGCGAAGGGCATGCGTAGCGCGGTGCCGCCCATCTGCATGAAGCAGCGGCTGGGCACCCGATCACTGCCGGCGAGGTGCATGCATTCCGCCAGTCCTTCTCGCGCCCACATGCCAGTCTCGACGGAGCCGCCGTCCTTCATAGTTGTGACGACGGAGGCAATGCCCGACGTGAGGAAATGCCCGAACTTGGGCGCCTCATGCGCTTCGTACAGGGACATGCCCACCGGAAGCGGCACGGCGAGAGTCTTGCACGAAATTCATTGAGCTGCGGGGGAAGCGCATTCAGGATGTAGTTGGATGGATGAGAGTTCATGGCTGCTCCTTTGCGGCGCGCAAAGGAGACTCATCCGGGGCTGACGAGAAAGGATTGCGTGTTACCAGAATACAGCGAACTGACCGATCTAGTGTAAATCGGACGTTATGTCGCCTACACGACATACCAACGATGACAAATGGAGAAAGCTAGCACGTACGAATCCTGCGAAAGAGAGTGGTACGTGTGATGGAGTCCCGTCGGCCTCGCGTGCTCTGTTATGGACATGACGACATGCTCCTCTTCACCCGGAAGTGCATTCTGGACAAGGAATTTGCTGCGGAGATATGCGATGGACTTACCAGGCTGGGAGAGATGCTGCGGCAAGGCCCGGTACATCTTGTGGTTCTGTGCCAATCAGTACCGGGTCGGGAGTGTGACGCGGTCATCGAGCTTTCGCGCGCAGCATGGCCCGAGGTGAAGATCCTGGTGCTGCAGGAAGGCAGCCAGGGCGAATGCTCCCTCCATTCCGATAGAACGATGGAAAGCCTGGAAGGACCGCCTGCGCTGCTGCACGAGGTCCATGCGCTGCTCAGATGCTGCGGCAGAGACGCTGCGAGACGTCTTTCCATTTAAAGCAGAAGCCGACAGTGAGAGCCGACATCCGCGATGTCGGCTTTTCTTGAGAAGAAAACGCCGCTACGCCGCCACGTTGCAGCAACCCTGCTTCCCTTCAGCGATCTTCCGATGACGTCAGCCCTCCGCTGAGCGTGAAATGCCGCAATTGCGCCGACGACTGCCACAGTTCGCCGAGCGACTGAATATAAGCGAGCTGCAATTGAAAGAGCGTCCGCTGCGATACCAGCACCTGCGGGTATGCGGCGGCCATCTGGCGGTAGCGCTCGCGATAAAGATCGTAGGCGCGTTCGGCGCGAGGCAGCAGGTCTGATTTGTAGCGCGAGGTTTGCGTGGCGGCGATGCTGTACTGCTCGATGAGCGCCACGGCGGAGTGGCGCAATGCAAGGCGGGCGCGCGCAGCGTCGGCTTGTGCTGCTTCAACAGCAGCCTGCGCGCTGGCAATGTTGCCCTGATTGCGATTCCAGAGCGGCAGATCGATGGAGGCGGAAGCGAAGGATTGCGGGCCGGCAGCGATGTTGGGGTTCTGCCGGACAAGCTCGTTGTTCCATTGCTCACCAGCGCGAAGGGTGAGATCGGGAACGATCTCGCGGCGAGCGCTGCGCAGTTGCGCTTCGGCGGCGTGAACCGCCTGATCGGCGCGCTGAACGGCGGGGCTTTGGTCTATCAACGCGTCGAGCGATGGCGGCGGCGCGAGAGGTGCAGTGAGGTCTCCGGCGAGCCGCGTAAGCGGCAGATCCGGCTGGCCCGCAGTCGCGGTGAGCTGGTGGAAGGCGGCGATGTAATGGCGCTCTGCGGTCAGGGTGTCGAGCGCAGCCTGCTCCTCTTCGACCTCAGACTGCAGAACATCCGGCGCATCGGCCTGGCCGACGTTGGCGAGCTGGCGTGCGGTTTCCGTGGCATCGGCGGCGATGGCACTGAGCTGTTTGCGAGTGTCGATCTCCTGCTGGAGGGTGAGCGCGGCGTAGAAGCTGCTTTCGATGTCGGCTTCGATGCGCTGCTGTTGCGCGACGAGCGCGGCTTCCCCGGTGCGCTGCTGCGCGCGATAGATCTCGCGGCGCAGGCCAAGCTTGCCGCCCATCGGGATGGTCTGCTGAAGAAAGGCGCCCTGCTCGCCGCCGCCATAGGAGCCGCCACGGATCTGGTCGCCCTCGTAGCCGATAACGGGATTCGGCAACGTTCCGGCCTGTCTCGCCTGACCGGCGCTTTCGGCGATGGCCGCCTGCGCGGCGCGAAGCGTGGGATTGTGGGCGCGGGCGAGGCTAAGCAAGCGTCGAGTGTGAGCGGCGCGCGATTGGCAGTTTCGGCGAGCGGGTCCGGCTCGGGCGCGGCGGGCTGAAGTGCCTGGCTGACTCGATGACGATGGCATCTGCATGCCGGGCATCGACTGCTGTTGCGCGAATGCGGTAAGCAGTGACGATGAGGAACGTGGCGAGAAGGAGCTTCATCGGCTGCCTCCCTTCTGGCTGTTCATGCCACTTTCGTGATTACGAATGGACTCCATCATGCGGTCGTAGGCAGCTGGGGCAGCACGCGAATGCAGCGTCATCATGCCCTGCATCTGGGCACTCCATCCGGGAAGCAGGCCGGCGCTGGCCGGCGTCGAGACCATCGCATCCATGTTCATCATGCTGCCCTCCATGAAGGCGTCCTGCGGGAAATTGGGAACGCTGTTGGCGTTGGGCGCGATCTCGGCAGGATTCATCTGCATGCCGGGCATGGCCTGATGCATCGCGTGCCTGGAGAGCGGGCCGTTGGTGGTTGCCATGTCGCTGGCGGCGGCAACGCCCATGCCGCGGCCGAGCGAGGCGCCGTAGTCGTCGCCCATGGGGACGGGTGGCGTGCCCTGCAGCATGCCCATGCTGGTGTTCATGTCGACGCGGGCACCCTGCGCATCCGCATTCATGCGCGTCATGCGGCCGACCGTGGAGGCCATCTGGTTCATGTTGTGGTGCGGAAGATGGCAGTGGACCATCCAGTCGCCGGGATTGTTGGCCACGAACTCGACATCGCGTGCCTGCGCCACGCCGACCAGCACGGTGTTGCCGGGCCACCACGCGGTCTCCGGAATGCGGCCGCCTTCGGTGCCGGTGATATAGAAGGTGTGGCCGTGCAGGTGCATGGGGTGATGGTCCATACCGAGGTTCACGAAGCGAATGCGTACGCGGCTGCCCAGCGGCACGATCATGGGCGTGATGGCGGGGCCGGCCTTGCCGTTGAGGACGAGCCAGTTGTATTCCATGCTCATCGAGTTCGGGATGGTGCTCGACGGGAGGACGGCGTACTCCTGCAGATGGATGAGGAAGTCATGATCGACCGATGGCTGATAAGGCGCGGCGGGATGCATGATGAAGCCGCCAAGCATGCCGATCATCTGCTGCATGGACATGTGCGAATGGTAGAAAAAGGTGCCGCTCTGGTGGATGTGGAACTCGTAGAGGAAGCGGCCGCCGGGTGGCACAGGCTGCTGCGAGATGCCGGGCTGGCCGTCGTAGCGCACCTGGTCTTCAAAGCCGTGCCAGTGGATGGATGTCGCTTCGGGCAGGTGGTTGTCGAAGATGACGCGCACCTGATCGCCCTGGTTGACCTGAATCGTGGGGCCGGGCGCGGAGCCGTTGAAGCCCCACAGGTCGAGCGTCCGGTTGGGCAGGATGGCCTGCTTCACCGGCTCGGCGATGAGGTGGAAGACCTTAACGCCATTCTCGACGGTGAACGGCATGTCCGGAACGTCTGGCGTGGTGACAGGGACGTTGCGTGCAGAACCCGAACCGCTGCGAGCTACGTCATGAATGGGACGGGCGGAGCCGGAGTCCGGACCGCGGCGGGTGGCTTCATCGGCGAAGAGGCCGGGCGCGGCGGCTAAGCCGGCGCTGAGGCCGAGGGCGCGCTGGAGAAAGCGGCGACGATTGCTACTTTGATTGGTCATGGAGCGGAATTCCCTGCTATGTGAAGAGAAAAGACACAGCCGCGCGCACGTATGCGTGCATGGCTCTTCAGCGGGAAGAGATATTAAACCCGAAGAGGGATGGAGCTTGCGGCACGAAGCTGGCCGGGCGGCGAGCTGTCGATGCCATGCGCATCGAAGTTACGCCGGCTTGATGGCAGAAGGTCGACGACGGCGATTGCGGGTGTCGCATCGTGCTGGCCCAATGCGATATTGATGGAGATCAATGCGGCAATGGCTTCCGGCGCCTGGGCTGCGGCACAGATGGCTGGTCCGTTCGAATGGCAGCAGGCAGCAGCGCGCACGCAATCGTGCTGCGATCTCGCAGCCTGCGTTGGAGGATGCGGGGTTACGGACAGACACTCAATACCGCAAGTGGCGCTGGCCAGCGGCGCGAGCACCAGCAGCAGAATCAGCGCGAGGGCGAGTTGTGCGCGGCGCAGCATCGCTATCTCAGTTTAGCCCGCGGCTGATTCACGGTGCACGCAAACGACTGCTTCCTGCCTTCGTCAGGTAGGGACCCCATTGCTCAGTGCGGCAGGTGGCCATGGCCGTGCAGCAACTGCACTGCGGAGAAGAAGACCAGCCACAGCCCGATCAGCGCAGCCAGGATGCGGAGGATGAGGACGGCGGCGCGGCGCTGGTCCGGATGACGCCGCGCCGCTTCCCGCGGATCGAGATTCGGATCGGTGATGCGGCGAAATCCGACGCCCGGGCCGAAGGCGGCCATGAGCAGGAGCGCGATCCCGACGATGATGCGGGCGTATAGCACTGCGATAGCTCCCTTTCTACAGCCCCCATACGAGCGAGCCGGCTATAGGAACTAGATGCTGCGATGGGCGCCGGCGACACGTTAAACTAGCGATGGTGACTTTCTGCAGGCACGTCCGTTCAGACGTGTGGAGACGCACATGAAGTGGTTCCGGTGGATATGGCTGGCAGGGACGCTGGCGTTGTTGGGCGAGGCCTTCTATCAGGCGATGTACGTGGCGCCGACCGAGGCGACCATGGGGAACATCCAGCGGATCTTCTACTACCACTTCCCTTCCGCGATGATGACGTTCCTGTTTTTCTTCATCAGCTTCATCGCGTCGATTGTGTACCTGGCATTCCGTCATCGCGATCCGCTGCGCGCCATGAGCGCGGATGCGCTGGCCCTGGCGGCGGCGGAGATCGGCGTCGTCTTCTGCACGGCAGTGCTGATCCAGGGACCGCTGTGGGCGCGGCCGGTGTGGGGCATCTGGTGGACCTGGGATGCGCGGCTGACCAGCACGCTGGTGATGTGGCTGATCTACTGCTCGTACCTGCTGGTGCGGCGCTTTGCCGCAGGACCGCAGATGCAGACGCTGGCGGCGGTGGTGGCCATCTTCGGCTATGCCGATGTGCCCATCGTGTACTTCTCTACGCGCTGGTGGCGCACGCAGCACCCCTCGCCGGTGATTGGCGGCGGGGCCAACTCCGGGCTGGACCCGAGCATGTGGCCCCCGGTGTGGTGGAACCTGGCGGCGTGGCTGGCATGGGGCCTGATGGTGATGGCCTTCCGTTACGCGATCGAGCGCCGGCGTCAACTACGAGAGCAGGATGAGGCGCTGCGCGCATTGGAAGCGACGCTTGAAGCAACACCCTGGAAGGAGAACGAGTGATGGCGCATCGTCATCTGATACTGGCCTATGTGCTGACGTGGGTTCTGCAACTGGGCTACGTGGGTTTTCTGGCGGTGAAGTGGCAGCGGGAGAAGCGGGCCGGCCGCGCCCGATTGGGCTGAGTGCTCGGGACCGAAGCTTCACCACTGTTCGGCTATTGAGATTTGTGCCACTGCGGGCAGACAGCAGTCGACTGTCGCCCAAACTTCGCTCAGGATGACAAAGCGAACTGATTCGGCAACAAATTCCTAAATTGGGAAAAAGCAACGAAGCTGTCTCGGAGGAGGCAGCTTCGTTGTCCGAGGAAGGGTACCGCAGGGCGGATTGCAGTCCGCCGGAGCACACTTTGCGTGACTCTGAGCGGGTAGACGGACCGCGTTTTCAGGAAGTTTCAATAGCTCCCGACCCAAAGGAATATTCCCTCCCACCTTCGGGGGAGAATCTGCACTAGAACGAGGGATTTAAGCCGGAGGCGAGTCGAGGGATGATCGTCCTGTCAGGAGCGGCCCCCCAAGAGCAGCGCCTGAAACAGCCTAACGGCAACAAGACCGAAGGCTCTCATCTCGACTAGCCTCCCAGAGGCCACCGGCGGGTGGCCTTTATTTTTTCTCTTCCATCTCCCCGTGGTCCACAACGGGAACGCCGGGCATCAGCGCGGCGATGTCGGCATCCGAGTGGATCTGGTTGCGCAGCATCGCCTCGAGCATCCGTATGCACAAATAATTCACTGGTGGGCCGGGCGATGGTCTGCGCGGTGGTGCTGCCCGGCAGATGCACCATGAGGACGGGTCGCGGATCGAACCGCCCGCCGGTGGCGCGCTCGTCTTCCGGCGTCCACATGTGCATGGGCTTCCACAGGTAGGTGCGCCAGGAGTGGTCGGAGGAGACGATGAGGGTGGTGTTCTTCGCCCCGGGGGTGGATTGAATGCAATTCCACAGAGTGCCAAGACTTTGGTCGGCCAAAGCCAGATTGTCGATGTAGGATCCACCCTCGCGCAATGTCCGTCGGGCGCGATCGTATAAGCCGGGAGGATGCGGCACGGGCAGGTGCAGGAAAGCAAACCGTATCCGCGGATCGCGCAGCAGATCCAGACTCTGCGTCATCACGTCCTCATAGTCGCGGATCCGAGGGGAGCTGGCGTCCGGCAGCGGAAGGTGGAAGAGACGGTAGATCAGGGGCGATGGAAAGATCACAGCGAGATTCTGCGCGGTGGTGTTGGTGGACAGGAAAAAGCGCGACAGCCCGGTGCGATTGGCCTCTGAGTACTGCCAGAAGCAACGGCTGAGCACGTCCGGCAGCAGGCGGCAGTATGGGTTGTACCAGCCAACCAGGCCGCTGGTCCAGCCGAGCGACTGCGCGTCCCCGAAGATGGTGTCGTGTTGATTGAAGCGTTCCCAGGGGCCGCCATCCTTGCTCCGGTAACTCGGGAGGCCGGTGTAAGGCGTGCGAAGTTCCGCAACCGGCTTTCCCAGGAGAAGCGCGGGCAACAGCTCCTGCGTCATCTTTCCGACAGGCTGGACCGCGGAAAAGAGCATGCTGTTTTTTGACAATGCGTCCAGATTGGGCAGCGCGAGATCAGGCTGGCGATGCTCGAAGGTCTGATCGTAAGAAAGCTCATCCAGCAGTACCCAGACAATACGGGGCGCGGAGGGCGAGACGGGCGGCCCCATCATGCGTTCGAATGAGGCATGCTCCTGCACCCCGGAGCGGAATGCATGGGGCACGACTTTGGGCAGGATGACGAGCAGGCTGAAGGCAGCGATCACATACGCGGACCGCGCGCAGAGAATGCATTTGTCAAGAATCTTCGGGCGCAGAAAGAGTGCCAGATAAAGGCCCACGGCGACAGGGACGGCCCAGGGCAGGGCAAGAGTGCCGGCATGGACGACCTTGGGCCTCATGAAGGCGCTCCGCAGATCACGACAGATGAGCCACGGCAGGAAGGCAAAAGGGACAACCCACGCCACTCGCTTCCACCATATGGGGAGACGATCGCACACCTCGAAACCGAGCCAGGCCGGCAGCCACACGAGCAGGGTGGCAATCAGCAGGGCGCGGTAGATCGTGGCAAGCGGAAGAATACGGTGGTAGGCATCGCCAAGCGATGAGGTCAGAAACTCCGCGGCGTACGCGATGATGAACAGAGCGGCAAAGCCTGCCCCCTGAAGGAGAGGGTTGAGTCCTTCGAATGAATGCGCCGGCGACTGCTTGTGCGGCGTTGCCGCGACCGAAAGTTCAATGTCCGGGTCTGTCTTCAATGCGTTTCTCGAACTTTCCTGAGGATGGATGCGCGGGCAGATTCGACCACGGCGTCACGTTCTGTTTCAGCATTATCTATCTTTCTGCTTCCCTGCCTGCTTCTCTGCGACGAGTGCGGCAACGTCGCCGGAAGAGCGGAGCTGGCCGCGCAGCATGGCTTCGAGAATAGGGTGCACGATCATCGTGCTCGACCGGCTGCGAAACCACCCGGCCGTCTCCGCTTCCGGGAAGGCGCACCATCAGGACGGGCCGCCTGTCGAATCTGCCGCCGGAGAGACGTGCTTCCTCCGCAGTCCAGTCAGAAAGTTTCTTCCAGTCGCCGACGCGCCAGGAGTGATCGGAAGAGACGATGACCGCGGTTTCGTGAGGCATCGGGCGTCGATTGTATGACCTTCATCAGCGTACCGAGTGTGACGTCGGATAGGGCGAGATTGTCGATGTAGTTGCCGGCGGCGGCGAGAGCGTGGCGCCCACGGTTATAGATTCCCGGGGTGTGCGGCACGGGCAGGTGCAGCATGACGAAACGGATACGTGGATCGCGCAGAAGGCTTTTGGATTGCGCCATCACATCGAAGTAGTCGCGCACGTGGGTCTCATGATCGACGGGATACACCGCAAAGGATCCAGGCGTTCGTGGGGTGGCAGCAGCGCCCACAGGTTTGCCAGGGTCGAGCGCTGGTAATCCAGTTGCACGGGCATCCCCGGATAGACGCCGGAATACCGCCAGGAACAGCGATCGAGAACGCTGTGGAGAAACCTGCAGTAGGGGTTGAACCATGCTGCGATACCCGTGGTCCAGCCCAGGCGATGGGCATCGCCGAAGATCGTTCGCTGCGCGTCGTAAGGATGCCAGTCACCGCGATAGACGCTGCGAAAGCGAAAGGGCCTGCCGTAGATGTGCTCCACGTCGGCGACGGGGTGGCCGAGGATCAGCCCGGGAATGACCTCTTCGGTGTGGTATCCGGTGGGCTGAAGGTTTGAAAACGTGGCGCTGTGCGCGGAGAAGCGCTCGAAGTTGGGAAAGGCGAGGCCCGATGGCCGACGGCCGAAGACCTGGTCGTAGGAGAGCTCGTCCATAACGATCCAGACGATGCGCGGCTGAGCGGAATGGGCCGCTGGCGGCAGCGACGGGGCGATGAACGATGTCTCTTCGTGCTCCTGAATGCGCAGCCCGTGCCAGCCAAGTTTGGGCAGAAGGATGAGCATGCCAAAGCTGGCGACCGCAACCAGGAAGCGCACCGCATCCAGAAGCCGGTAAAGCACCTGGGGCTGCAGGCGCCACAGCGCGAGAAGGGCGATGGGCACCACGGCTACCCCGATGTGTGAGACAAAGAGAGCATGCCGCGCGAAGGCGGGACGAGCAGCGAAGGCGGCAAAGGCAATGCGGCCGAGAAGCCAGACCAGAATCGCGCTGAGAGCGATCCAGGCCGTGGTGCGCACTCGGGGTGACATGCGTTCCAGCGCAGCGATGGTCAGCCACGCCAGCGCCCACACCAGCAGGACGAACAGGAAGATGGCGCGGGGCACGCTCGCGACCGGCTGCGCATGGTGGTAAGAGTTCACATGCCATGAATTGACGAAGGCGTTGGCGATGGGCAGTACGTAGAGCACTGCGAGACCAGCAGCTTCCAGCAATGACTTCGCTTTCACCAGACCCCATACAAGCCAGAGGCGCCTGCGTGCCCCGGGCAGAATTTTGGTACGCGGCAGCGTCCCGTTATGTGACGGACGTGAAACGTGGACCCTTAGTTTCCGACCTGCACATTCGCGCTTACCTGCGGTTGATGGTCGACGAGAGCGGCGAGATCGGTCGGGGCATACATGTGGCCGCGCAGCAGACTCTCGATAACGTCGTGGGCGATGAGCACGCTCACCGGCTTCGAAATCACCTGGCCGGTGTCCTGGCCGGGAAGATGCACGATGAGGACGGCGCGGGGATCGAATCTGCCGTCATGCGTGGCGCGCGCTTCTTCCTCTTTCAGTGGTTGCCACACCCACGGTCGCCAGGAGTGATCCGAGGACACAATCAGGGTCGTATTCGCCGCGGCGGGTGTGGATTGAATCGCTGCTCGCAATGTAGCCAGACTTTGATCCGCAAGGACAAGATTGTCCAGATACGAACCATCATTGCGAATAACGTGATGGACGCGGTCGTAGATGCCCGGGGGGTGCGGTATGGGAAAGTGAATGAAGGCAAAACGGATACGCGAATCCTGAATCAAGGCTCTGGTTTGAGCCATGACGCTGACGTAATCATCGATATGGGTCTGGATGGGGTCGTCTGGCGCCACGTGCATGATGGATTCCAACCGGAGACTGAGCGGCATCATCGCCGCCATATTTTCTAGGACCGACTTCCTCGTTGAAAGACTGCCCGACAGATCGGAGCGGAGAGGTTCGGAATAGAACCAAACGCAACGATCCAGCACATGCGGCAGCAGCCGGCAGTATGGGTTGTACCAACCTGCGACGCCTGTAGTCCAACCTAGCGAATGGGCGTCGGCGAAGATGGTGTCGCGTTCGCTGAAGGATTGCCAGGCGCCATCCGTCGTGGAGCGATAGTGCAGCGGCCCCGGATAAGGCTTCCGTATGTCGACAATCACCCTGCCAAGCATCAGTGAGGGCAGGACTTCCTCCGTCCTGGCACCGGGTCCGGGCGCAGCAGCGTGGGGCCGAAGATTAGAAAAGACAACGCTCGATTGCGCAAGCCGGTCGAAGTCTGGCAGCAGAACATCGGGCTGGCGCGAGCCGAAGACCTGATCGTAAGAGAGCTCATCCATCAATATCCAGACAATGCGGGGAGCCGAAGGCGACACGGCCGGCAACCGGTCGGTCTGGAAGCCGGACTGTTCGGGAGACCCAGACTGGAATGCATGAAAGCCAATGCGGGGAATGATCATAAATAAGCCGAAGCCGGCGATCATGTAGCAGATGCGGAATCCGGCGACGCACCCGTCATAGACTCTCGGCTTCATGATCAGCAGGAGCAAAGCGACCGCAGCGAAGACGAGAGTGGCCCAATGCCCCACGCGCAGCATTGTGATCGGCAATGAGGAAGTGACGGACTCAGACCAGACGGCGCTCATGCTGCGGAAGCAAAGCCAGGGCAACAGGATGATGGGAAGAAGCCAGAAGATGCGCTTCCACCTGGGAGAAAGCCGTTCGAGCTTGAAAAATGCGAGCCCGCCGATCAGCCACAGGAGAAGCGTGAGAAGAAAGATAGAGCGATAGATGGTCGTAAGTGGGAAAAAGCGGTGATAAGCATCCCCGAGGCTGGGGTTCAGAAAATCTGCAGCAAAGAGCGCGATGTAGAGTGTAGCGAATCCCGCGCCCTGCAGGAACGGTCTCGGCTTCACTTGGTCTCAAAGAGCCAGAGACTTCGGCCGTTGGGAAGATTTTCTACCAACCGCCGGATGAAGTACTGATCCGCGGCGGCCAGGAAGGCGTTCTCGTCGAGATGACCGTAGATCTCCTGTCGGCCGCGGCAGAGTTGCTGGAACTGCGAATCAGTTGCGGGCACCCATTCCATGATGGCCCAGCGGGTGGTGAGGCGGCGCACCAGATCGAAGATGGCGGGAAGCGGGATCTGATCGATGAGCAGCATGTGGTGGATAACGCCGAGCATCAGGATGCAGTCGAATGCGCCCTCAGAACGCTGCAGCAGGCTGAGGCTTTCGGCATTCTGCCAGCCCACCGCGGGTGTGGGACGGGCGATATTGGCGATCAAAGGAAGGATCGGCTCCCGCTTCGCACGAGCTTCGCGCCAATTGGCGTCGGCGGCCTGCACATCGGTGTCCCATGCGACGACGCTTGCACCAGCTGCGGTAGCAATGCGGGAGTAGTGGCCAGTATTTCCGCCGACATCGAGCACGCGCTGCGGGGCAGCCTGGGCCAGCGCCCGCTCTACGAATGCAGCTTTGCGCGCGTGGTCTTCCGCGCTGTAGTGGCTTGCAGTGGTGGTGTAGTCGCTCCAGCGGGAAGCGCGCGGCGGCGGAGTGAGCGCGCGAAGCGTACGGCGCAGCTTTTTCAGCGTTCCCCGCAGCACATGGGTGGCGACCTCGGGCGGCTGCTGACGCACCGGAGCGGCGCCGGTAGACGCGGAGGCGTTCGCCTTGCCTTCGAGCAGGTGCGGCAGGGTGACGAGCGAGCGCAGCGGCGCCGTCCAGCGGCGGCGGAGCGGCAGGTGCGGATAAAGATCGGTAGGTTCGTAACCGTCGCGGCGCTCGATGGACGCGGCAAGAGGCCAGCCGAGATAGCGGTTGGCGGCCAGCGGAAGCAGGAAGGTACGAACGAACTGCCCGTAGGCCAGCCAGATGGGATCTCCCGGCTTGCGCTTGTCAAAGGAAAGAACGTCGACGAAGACCGGCTCCGCGTTGCGGAACAGAACGTTCAACGGAGTCGCATCCTTGAGGATGAGGCCGGCGGCCGAGGGATTCTTCGCAAAGATCGAGTGTCAGCTCGCCCGCGGCGGCCCATTGTCCGGGCGTCCACTCCCAGGGATAGGTGGGTACTCGATGCGTTCGTGCTCGAGCAGCAACGCGCCGTCTGCGTCACGGCCTGCGACGACGGTCGTGACCATCCGACCGCTCTCGATCCATTTCCGGGCGAGTGCGGAATCGAGAAACGATTCCGCCTCGGCCGCGAATGCGGGACGAACGTGGCGAAAGACCTTGGCCTCATCGAAGTAGAGAGAGCCTGCCGGATCGCGAAAGGTTCCGCGAGGCGAGACGGCACTTACGGTCATTGCTGGATTTCTTGACCCTGCTCAACGACGGGTTCTTCGATGTGGTCTTCACCGCGATGGAAGAACTTGCGCAATTTCGACCGAACGATGAAGAGTGCGCCTGCCACCATGGAACCGGCGACCTGCAGGAACAGGAGTCCGGAGCCCGGATCGGCGTAGGCGTAGGCAGGCTTCTGGAATGCAACCGCAAGGGTGATGAATTGGGCGATGGCAAGCAGAATGAGCAATGTGCGGGAGAGATGACGCACTCGTTGGGACCCCCTTGAAAGAATTTGTGAATAAATCGCCTGAGAGGCAGTTCGTGGATCGGGCTGCTCTTTATGAACTTATGATGACTTTCCAGGGCCCTTAACAATGCCTTAATAAGTTGTACCGGATTTTGACGGTCGCCCAAAAGGAAAAAGTTCCAGGCGGTGAAAATAGTTGATGTGAATTATCTGTTGACTATCTAGTTGCGTTTTCTTGCATTTACAGGTAACCGCGCACGCGCCGGTACACTGGATGGTTAGGAGAGGAAGAGCCACACCATGCTCGTAGTCATGAAGCCGCAGGCGACGGCCGGAGGAAATCCAGGCCGTTTGTGAGCGATATCGAACACTTGGTTACCGGCCCCACCCCATGCCGGGAGCGCAGCGCACCGCCATCGGCATTACCGGCAACCAGGGCGCGGTCGATCAGGACACGCTGGAAGAGATGTCCGGCGTCGCCGAGGTCATCAAGGTCTCCAAGCCATACAAGCTGGTCAGCCGCGACGTGAAGGAAGAGGACACGGTCATCCGCTTCCCGGGCACGAATGCGGCCATCGGCGGCACGATCTGGCCGTCATCGCCGGCCCGTGCTCGATTGAAAGCCGCGAGCAGGCGTTTGCGGTGGCCGAACAGGTGGCGAAGGCCGGCGCACAATTCTTCCGCGGCGGCGCGTACAAGCCGCGCACCTCGCCATATGCCTTCCAGGGCATGGGCGAAGACGGCTCTGCAGATCATGGCGGAGATTCGGGAGCGCTTCGGACTGCGCATTGTGACCGAGGCGCTCGACCATGAATCGCTGGAACTGGTCGAGAAATATGCCGACATGATCCAGATCGGCGCGCGCAACATGCAGAACTATTCCCTGCTGAAGCGCGCCGGGCGGTCGAAGCAGCCGGTGCTGCTGAAGCGCGGCATGTCGGCCACGCTGGAAGAGCTGCTGATGGCGGCCGAATACGTGATGAGCGAGGGCAACTACCAGGTGATCGCTGTGCGAGCGCGGCATCCGCACCTTCACCGACCACACGCGCAACACGCTCGACCTGAGCATTGTGCCGGCGGTGCAGCGGCTGAGCCATCTGCCCATCGTGGTCGATCCCAGCCACGGCACGGGCAAGCGCGACAAAGTGCTGCCGCTGGCGCGCGCGGCGGTTGCGGTGGGCTGCGACGGCCTGATCGTCGAGGTGCATCATGCAGCCCGACAAGGCGCTTTCCGACGGCGCGCAGTCGCTCTATCCGGAGCAGTTCGCGCAGTTGATGGACGAGTGCTCGCGCATCGCGGAGGTGGTGCACCGGCACATTCCGCGGGGTATCGAAGTGGGCGGCATCGAGGTGACGGCGCACGAAGGGGCCGCGTTCCCTGCGCGCGCTAAGAGATTGCGGGGTGCCCGCCTCGCCTTCGCCATTTGCGCGTTTGCTGTCCGCACTGACATCTCTGGCCGGCTGCCGCAAGCATGACTTCCCTGTCTATCCGAAGAACTATCGCGAATTCGCCTACGTGACGAACAGCGGCAGCAATACCGTGACGGCTCTGGATGTGGTGAATCTGCGGCAGGACCGCGTGATTGGCGTGGGGCGGCGGCCAGTGGGCATCGGGGCCAACCCGGCACGCAACGAAGTGTATGCGGTCAACGCGGACAGCAACTCGGTGAGCGTGATCGACACGATGAGCAACCAGGTTGTGGCCACGATCGGCGTCGATCGGACGCCTTACTCGATCGATGTAGCGCGCGACGGCCGCACGGCCTATGTGGCCAATTCGGGCGCGAACGATGTATCGGTGATCGATCTCGACCAGAGGCGCGTCACGGCCACCATCGGAGTGGGTGAAGGACCGGGATAGCGCGCATCGCGCCGGATGGCAGCGCCTTGGTGGTGAGCAACGAGAAGAGCGGCAGCGTGAGCGTGGTGGACCCAAAGCTCTATCGCGTGCGGGCCTTCTTCTCCGGTTGCCCGAACGCAACCGCGGTGACGATGCTGCCCGACTCGGCCAAGGCATTCGTCGCCTGTTCCGGCGGCCACCAGGTGATGGTGATTGGCCTGGCGCGCGCAGCGAGTGCCGGCATGAGCGCGAAACCGGACCGGCTGCTGGCATTTCTGGACGTGGGTGCGACGCCGACCAGCGTGGTGCTGAAGCCGGATGGAGGCGAAGCCTTCACGACCAACTTCAGCGGCAATTCCATCTCCGAGATTGCGACCGGGAATAACGAGGTGGGCGGCACCTACCAGGTGGGGATGCGGCCTTCGCAAGGCATCGTGACCGCAGGACAATTCGCTGCTTTGGATATCGGATTTCGCAAGCGGCACCGTCAGCCTGTACAGCATTGACGATGGCAGGCTGCTGGATGAATGTGGCGGTTGGCGAGGGGCCGGATGCGCTGGCGCTCTCTGCCGCGGGGCATCTGCTGCTGGTGGTCGATTCACGATCCAACGATCTCGCGGTGGTCCGCACCAAAACGCGCGCGCTGTTCACGCTGCTTCCGCTGGGCAAGCAGCCCAGCAGCATCGTAGTGAAAGCGTTCCTGGTGCAGTGAGGACTGTTCGCCGGGCATAAGCGCCTGCGGCACATTCTGTCGGGTTCGCCTCCTTCGGTCGCTCACGCCTTATGTGGTGATCAACTCGGCAGGAACTGCCAATCGCTTTTCACTTCGCTTCGTTCAACCTGGCCGCACCAGAGCACCGCGCCGAGCCGGTAGAGCCAGGCGCGTTCGAGATGGAAGCTGCGGCCTGTGTCGGTGAGCATGCGGGCGAGTTCGCGGCGGGTGTAAGCGCGGCGCACGGAGACGGGGCCATCGTGACGCGAGATGCGGCTGGGATCGAGGATGCGATTCAACTGCGCAAGCCGGTAGTGAATCGCGCTGCGCTCGAGATCGTTGATGACCACGGCGACGCGCGCGACGCGCTGCGCCTCCGCAAGATAGCGCACGATCTGCGGCGGCTCCAGATGGTGCAGAAGAAGCAGCAGGCGACGATATCGACGCTCGAGTCCGGGAACGGTAGATCGAGCGCATCGCCCGTCAAAACGTGAGGCGCAGGCAACGCTGACCGGCCACGCGCGCGGATCCGGCAGGTGAACCGCGCTGCGGTCCAGCAGTGTGACGTCCACCGCGCCTACGAGCCGCAGCAGCGCCGCCTGGAGCACATCCGCGCGTCCGCTGGCGACCTCCAGAATGTGGGCGCCGCGTTTGCCCGGGAAACGCGAGCGAGCGCCCGCCGCAGCAGGCGCGCGTGCAGCCGCACTCCGCCGAATCGTCGATTGGCGAGCGTGACGGAGCGCAGCGCGGAATCGATCTCCTCCGGCGTGCCCAGGTCAGTGTCGAGCCACTCGCTCTCAACAACTCTTCCATCTCATTCAGGCTATAGTCATCCGGGTCATGGTCATCCGGCGATGCAAGGCTGTGACAATCTGATGACGTAACGTGTGACGCCTCGCACGGCGTCTCACTTCCATTGGGGCAATCCAACACCGCTGACGTGACGTTGTCAGAGTAAGAGTAATGGACGAGCGAGTGAACAGAACGGATGTCGCGATACTCGGTGGAGGTCCTGCAGGTCTGGCAGCGGCGCTGGCTCTGCGGCAGCGGGGATGCCGGGTTGCGGTTTATGACGCGCAGCGTCCGCCCATCGATAAGGCCTGCGGCGAAGGCTTGATGCCGGAGGCTGTGCGGCTGCTGCGCGGGCTTGGGGTGGCGCTCGACGAGCGGGACGGCGCGAGCTTTAGCCGGCATCTCCTTCCACGATGCGCACTCCAGCGCATTCGCCGCATTCAGCGGCGGCAGAGGACTGGCGCGTGCGCCGCACGCGCTTGCAGGGACGCATGGCAGCACGGGCGGCGGAGATGGGCATCGCGCTGCACTGGGGAACCGAGCGTGCGGGCGCTGGCCGGCGGGGGCTTTGCGGCGGCAGGCGCGCCGATTGATGCGGATTTTTTTGTGATCGCCGATGGCTTTGCTCGACGCTTGCGGCGGCGGGCGGGTTCCGCGAACGCGCTGCTACAGCACGCGCTACGCGAGCCGGCAGCAGTTTCGATGCGCGCCATGGAGCGACACTGGTAGAGGTGCACTGGCGCGATCACGAACAACTTTACATACGCCGCTGGGCGAGGACGAAGTCGGTGTCTCGCTGCTGACCGGCACACGCGGACGCAGGCTATGCGATGCCCTTCCCGATTTTCCCGCAGTCGCGCAGCGGCTGGCCAGCGCGCGCGTACTTCCAGCATGCGCGAGGCGCGGTGACGCGAACCCGCACTCTGCGCGAGGTGATCCGCGGCAACGTCGCAGTGCTGGGCGATGCCTCCGGATCGGTGGACGCTATCACCGGCGAAGGATTGCTGAGCGCCTTCCGGCAGGCGCATGCGCTGGCGGATGCGATCGCCGCCGGCAAACCGGAACGCTATGCGGCGGCGCATCGCCAGATCGCGAAAGAATCCACGGCGCATGGCGCGGCTGCTGCTGCTGCTCGACCGTTATCCGTGGCTGGAGAGGCGCTTTATCGCTACGATGGCGAGACAGCCTGAGAGTTTCGCTGCGTTGCTGCGCGTGCATCTGGGTGAGCAGAGCTGGCCGGGCTTGCTCGGAGCGAGGCCGCAGCGTATGCTGGCTGGAGCGCGTGTTACACAATATCCAGACAGAAGGCGCCATGGTGCGTGGCCCGCTTTGCAGCGAGCGGCCATCGAGAAAGAGGACCTATGAAGATTGCCAGTGTTGCCCGCGCGCTGCCCCCGTACCGCTTTACCCAGCAGGAAATTTTTCGAGGCACTCGCGCGGCAATGGCAGAACAAGCTGGAAAATCCGGCGCTGCTCTGCGCGATTTCATCAACGGGTTGGCGTGGAGACGCGGCACTTGGTGTTGCCGCTCGCCAGCTATACAGGCCTGACGCGATGGGGCGATGCGAACCGCCTGTGGCTGGAAAACGCCGAGCAACTGGGTGAGCAGGCGATCGACCTGGCACTGCAACGCGCAGGCATGGAGCGCAATCGCATCGCGCGCTGCTCACGGTGTCGGTGACCGGCATCGCGAGCCCGTCGCTCGATGCGCACCTGGCGAACCGCATGCATTTGCCGCAGGATATTCGCCGCACGCCGATCTTCGGGCTGGGATGCGTGGCGGGCGCGGCGGGCATCGCGCAGGCCGCGGACTACGTCCGCGCATATCCAGATCGGGTGGCGGTGCTGCTGTCGGTGGAGCTGTGCTCGCTGACCTGGCAGCGAAACGATCTGTCGATCGCAAACCTGATCTCGTCTGGACTGTTCGGCGATGGCGCAGCGGCCGTGGTTGTGGCGGGCGATGATGTCGACGCGGACGGGCCGGAGATTGTGGACACGGCGTCGAGCTTTTATCCGGACACGGAAGAAGCGATGGGCTGGGATATCTCTGAGGAAGGATTCCGCATTGTGCTGTCGCCGGAGGTGCCGGCGATCATCCGCGCAAAGCTGCCGGGCGATGTGGATGCGCTGCTCAGCCGCAATGGATTGACGCGCGAGCGATGTCGGCAACTGGGTGCTGCACACGGGCGGCCCGAAGGTGCTGGATGCTATGGCGGCGTTCGCTTGGGCTTGATCGCGAGGCGTGCGCGGCGTCGTGGGATTCGTTGCGCGAGGTAGGAAATCTCTCGTCCGCATCGGTGCTGCTGGTGCTCGAGGAGGTCATGCAGAACCGCCGGCCCGCGCCGGGCACGTGGGGCGTGCTGGCGGCGTTGGGGCCGGGTTCTGCGCGCAGCTCGTCCTGCTGCGCTGGTGAGCGAGGTGTGCACGCTCTGATTGCTGCCTTACTGTTCCTGCCCGGAACCCAGCGCAAGCCGAAGGATAATGTCGGGCGATAGTACTCGCGCTGCACCGGATATCGTTCGCTTCCGTTGTAGAAGCCGAATACCTCATTGCTCAGGTTCAGCCCGAGACCACCAACTGAACGCCGCGGTAGGTGCCGATAGCTTCCCTGAATGTCGAATTGGGTGTGCGGGTACAGATATTGATCGCCCGTGGGTCCCTTCAACCCGAGGATCGGATCGCCGGCAGGACCTGTGCCCGGACCCCACTGATAGGCATATATATTCGCATCGTTATGGCTGATTGCGAAGCGGGAGGAAAAGGGCCCTTTGTCGTAAGTGAGATCGAAGTTGTAGTTATTGGGAGCATCGCGCTCCAGCCGGGGCTTGTCCGTACGTCCAGCGCGCCCACTGTGGGAGCGTTGAAGCCGAACGGAAACTCGATCTGCGATGTCACGTAGCTGTAGTTCGCAGAGACGCCGATGCCGCTCAAAAGACCGGGAAGGAAGGAGAAGCGCTGCTCCCATTGCGTCTCGATACCCTGAATGTGCGCGCTCGGGCCATTGATGGATTGGTTCAGTTGAAAGATGATTCCTGGATACTGTGCGTCCGTCGTCTGGGTGGTTGTCGGGAAGATCGGATCAGAAAGCTGCTTGTAGAAGTAGCCGGCCTGCAAGATCCCGAGCGGCTGGAAGTAGTGCTCGATCAGCACATCGTAATTATTCGCTTTGGTCGGCTGCAGGTCGGGATTGCCTTTGCTGATGCTCTTCGGGCTCGCATTCGGATCCACCGTCGTCGACGGCACAAGGTCTCCGATGTTCGGCCTCGAAATCCCTCGACCGTAGCTGAGGCGCAGGTTGGTGTCCTTCTGCAATTGATACTGCGCCTGCACACTGGGGAGTACGTTGAAATAGCTGGTGTCCTGCCGGATGGGCGTGATGGTCGGCGGAAGAGGATTGCCCTGGCCGTCGACATTCGCCGTCAACTGATTGGCTAGAAAATGGGTGCCCTGTCGCCTCGAAACGTACACCGCCCTGCAGCCGCCATTTGCCGACGAAGATGACGTCCTGCACATAACCGGCGGAAACGCGCTCATTCGCGTTGAAAAAAGCACCCGCCGACTGCGTGATGCTGCCAACGTTGTCCAGCGCAAAGGCGCCTGGATTTGCTGCAACTGCACTCAGTATCTTGTTGTAATTCGATGTCGGACCATAGGCCTGGCCCTTGATCGCGAAGGACTTGTTGTAATAGGTAGGATTCGTATATCCACCCACCACGTTGGTGAGAGTGAACGGAATCACGTTGGAATCCGCCAGCCCGTAGAGTTGATCAGTTCTCATTTTGCGTTGAGGCGGAATTGCGAATCTTCACCCCAAGAGAGAATGTGCTCGGCTTCGCAGCGACCGTGAAGTTGTGCGCGTAGGAAGCATCTCCCTGAATGTTCAACTGGGTCGCGTGGTAAGCGCGTGGAGTCAGTGGCGGAGACAGCCATACTGCGTGGCATCGAAGAGACTGCTTCCATCCGTGGCATTGAACTTCGGACGTAGCGGATTGCTGAGATCCAGAGTGAAGGGAACATTGCTATTGCCGGTGAAGTTTGTTGTGGGGAAATCCTGCCCGCCGATGTTGTGCCCGCGAGATACGGCGAAGTTATAGACGAGAAAATCCCTGGTAAAGTCCTGCTTCACTCCGGTAAGGACGCTGAATACCTGCTGGTCCGGCCGCCGGATGTAGTGGCGATACGCATAGTTGCCGACAGAGCAGTTCCCCGCCGTCTGGTCCGCGGCCGAACAGTCCCCGGGGCCGTCAAACGTCAGCACGTTCGCCGCCCGCCGACTTGAGTGAGCCTACCGTCGGCGTGTAGACGATGGTATCTCCATAGTCATGGAAGTCCGCATAGAGTCCCTTCACATAAGCGGTCGTCGCTGGAGTGAACTTGTAGTCGATGCCGGTGTCGAAGCCATAGCGCGTCCGGTAGTAGTTATAGGAGCGCAGATCGGCAGTCGGCGTGTAGGCGACCGGATTACCCGTCGCCGGATCCGTTGCAATGGCCTGCGATGGCTCCAGATCATCGATGCCGCGGTTCGTGCGGTCCCAGGTTCCGCCCAGAAGGAAGCCGAACTGCTTGTTGACGCCAAATCGCTGGCCAAATGTGCCGTCGAAGCCGCCGCGCCAGTAGCCGTTTTGAATCGGGTTATAGCCTGAGGTGCCGCTCAGGGTATACGTCGGTCTGTCGAGTGCGCTCTTGGTCACCAGATTGACGTTTCCGCCGATGCCATCGCCGTCCTGGTCGGCGGAGAGAGTCTTGTATACCTCGATCCGTTCGACGATATTTGACGGCACCGCATCCAGCTTGATGTTGCGCACTGTCACTTCCGGCGCCGGAACATTGACGCCATTGATCGGTGACGTTGCTCAGCCGCGGCTCCGTGCCGCGAATCTGCACGTACTTGCCCTCGCCTTCATCGCGCTCCAGCGAAACGCTGGGCAGGCGGCCGACCGCATCCGCAATGTTCGTATTCGGCAGGCTGGTGATGACGCGCTCAGGAAGTATCTGAACGATCTCCGAGGACATCCGCTCGATATTGATGGCTTCCGCTTCGCCCTGCAGGCGCGCGGCCTTGACCATCACCGTGTCAGCGCCGGAGGCAACCTGCAGCGTCGGATTCACCGTCGCCACCTGACCGCTCTGCAGCTTTTACTGCTGCCGTCGACGGGGCGAATCCGATATAGGAGACAGTGACTGTATAGTCTCCGGCGGGCAGATCGGCGATGCGGAACTGACCTTGATCGTTGGTCGCGGCTTGCCTTCCCGTCGGCTCGATGGTGATCCTGGCGCTGGCGAGAATCGATCCGCCTGCATCCTGAACCGTTCCGACGATACCTGCCGGTCTGCGTCTGCGCTGTCGCCATTGGCGACTGTAGTGAGGACAAAAAGTGAACAAGCTGGCCAGAAGGGAGAACAGGAGAACAGGCTCTGCAATTTTCTTAAAAACATATTGGTCAACTCCCGCTTTGCATGGCTTCGTAGAAGCCGATAGGTGCATGAGCTCTGCAGCATGGACCTCAGCTCCCAACCGAGAAAGAGCTATGCGGGAAGCATGGTTGCCAGGCTTGCAGACGGTGACCCGATGAGGGGACTACATCATCGCGAAACTTAAGAACGACTTAAGAGATCGCGATGTACACAGAGATTGAAATACATTTCATCGCTCCGTAACTCGAGGAAAATGAATGAAAAAATCACCGAAATTCATGAGTCAGTAACGAAGAATGCGAGGAGCGAAGCTTCGGAGTAGTTCCGCGGTATATGCGGCGGAAGTGAATTCCGCGGCTTCTGCATTACGAAAAGCTGCACATCAACGTAGATCGACGCGGCATCGTAACCGTGAAACTGCTCTAGTTCGCCCTGACGTCGCCTGGCGGGCCAGCACGAGCGTGATGTCGTCCGGCTGCTCCTGTTCGCCGATCCAGGCGCGAAGTGACTGCAGCACCTGCTGCGAGATGGCGGCGAGCGGCAGATGGCGATGGCGCTCGACCATTTCGATCAGGCGCTCTTCTCCAAATTCGCCAAACTCGTTTTCCGGCTCGGTGACGCCGTCGCTGTAGGCGATAAGGATGTCGCCGGGGTCGAGCGTGACCGTCGCCCTCCTCATAGGAGAGGCCGTCGAGCAGGCCGATGACCGAGCCGCCGCGATCCAGGCGGCGCACGGCTCCATTGGCGCAGAGCACAAAGGGCGGCAGTTGACCGCCGTTGGAGTAGAGCGAGCTTGCGCGTGTTGGTGTTGTAGTGCGCGAGGAAACAGCGTGGCGTACTTTTCCGGCTGCGTGCTGCGGTAGAGATGACGGTTGAGCAGGCTGAGCACCTTGCCGGGCGAGCTGAAGGTGGCGCCGCCGCTGGCAGAAGCGGTCGGTGCCGCCGTCGTCGACTGACAGTCCTCGCCGGCAAAGCGGTAGGCGCGCACGGCGGAATGCAGTGAGGCCATGAGCAGCGCGGCGGAGATGCCCTTGCCGCTGATGTCGCCCATGGCAAGCGTCAGCTCGCTCTCGCCCATGATGAGGAAGTCGTAGTAATCGCCGGAGACGGTGCGCGCCGGCTTGCAGACGCCGTGCAGTTCCAGGCCGGGCATCTCGACCTGGCCCTGCGGGAAGAGATTGTTCTGCACCTCCTGCGCGATCTCGAGCTCGCTCTGCATGCGCTCCTTTTCGCGCTGCTGTACGAGCAGGCGCTCCAGCGATTCCGACATGGTGTTGAACGAGGTGGAGAGCGCGCCGAGCTGATCGCGCCGCTGCACCTGGATGCGATGCGCGAAAGTTGCCGCCGTCGATGGCGATGGTGGCCCGATACAGCTCGCCGACGGCGCGGGTGATGGTGCGGTTGAGGCGGACCGCCATGATGAAGGCGACCAGCTCCAGCAGGGCGAAGATGATGGCTAAGCATATGAGCACGTAGCGAATGACGGTGCCGACAACCTCGACCGCTGTGCCGAACAGCTGCGCGTAGAGCAGCGCGGGCGCGAGGTGACGCTGAGCAGGCCAGTGAGTTTCTTTCCGTTTCCCATTCCGGGTCGTGAGCAGAGCGGAGAAAGTGATCCGGCGATCGAGAAGGAAGGCGGGGGCGGAAGTTTGCCGCCATTGACGGTGCCCGCGGTCTGCGCGGCCAATTCCCTGGGCGTCACCCGCCGGGACCGGTTGCGTGTGGTCTTGCCTCGTCTTCTGCGACACCCTTACCGAAGCCCGGAGTGATCTGGATGAGGCCAAGGCCCTGGGCAAGCTGATCGACCGTCGCAGGATCAAGCGGAGCGCTGCAGACAAAAGTGACCTTGTTGCCGGCGACGGTTCTTTCGTTCACCGCGCGCAGAAACAGCCGGCCGCTGTCGATGACGATGCCGCGAAAGCCGTCAGGCGACCAGTCGGGTAGGTCGATGGGATCCTCGGCGTTGTGCTGCGGCAGTTCCCTGCCATCGTTGACGAGCAGCAGATGACGGTTTCCCAGTCTGGCTGCTGACCCAGGCATCGACCGCGAGACGGCCCATGATCCTGTGGCTGGCGGTATCGTAGTCAGCAAGTTCGACCGAATTGGCGGACGGCGCGCGGGCGATGGCATGGGCCACGTGCACGGTGAAGGCCTGATTCTCCGCGCTAAGTCGGCCGAGTGTCGTCTCCAGCTCCGAGGTTGCGGCGAAGGTGGCGAATTGCCCGGAGAAGACGTACGCCGCAATACCCGCCAGCGTGACGAAGAGCACGACCGGGGTAAGTCCCATCAGCAGGTACGTGACGACCAGACGGTTGCGCACCTTCCACAGCACCTGGTTGACCAGCCAGCGGTACAGGATGATGCAAGCTGAAGACCACCCAGACCGGGTACGACGAAGAACAGCCAGAATGCTCGAACATGCCCGCCAGGCCGGGCACGAGACGAAGCAGGATGCAGGACGAGAAACACTGCGGACGACCAGAAGGCGCCGTGCTCCGCCACGCCCGAGAGCGCAGGGCGGTGCAGCGGATTCAGAACGGCGGCTTCTACGCGGGTAAACAGGCTCGGCATACTCAGGGCGAGTGTAACGGCCTGACCGTCCGTGAGGATGCGTCGGAGGCCCGTTTTGTTGGGGTCTCTCCTTCGTCGCTCACGTCTGGTTCGTGGGCGGCTTTAGAAGAGCAGGTCTCTCCACTCGCGGTTTGCCGCTCCGGTCGAGATGACGAGCTGGTACGGTTGTCACGGTCTACGAGCAGTTAGATATCGGATTGCGCGTTGTTGTCGCGTCTGAAGCCGATCTCGCGGGCGAGCCGCAGGGCATGGCGCGAGGCCGAGTAATGCGCGCCGGCCAGCATGAGCAGTCCGCTGACAAAGGCCCACATCATGAGTGAGACGGAGACGGAGAACGGGCCGTAGACGGAGCGGAAATCCAGCCAGGGCAGCAGCGCGATGTAGATGCGCTTGGCCACCTCCCACAGCAGACCGGTCGTGATTGCGGCAGGCAGCACGGCCACGATGGGCAGCCGTCGATTGGGCAGCACCCAGTAGATCAGCAGGAAGATGAGCACGCTGATGACGGCGGCGGAGATCTGCAGCAGCCAGTGCGCGAGAAAGCTGAAGACGACGTTGTCCGTGTTGCCCAGGAAGAGGAAGCTGAGCAGGCTGTGCTGCGCGGCGGTGAGCGAGATGGAGATCAGGGTGAGGGTGCCGATGGCAAACGCCAGCCCGAGAGAGACGAGCTGGTTCATCGACGTAGGAGCGGTTCTTGCCCGCTCCCCAGACCTGGTTCAGCGCGACCTCCAGCGGCATGAAGACGCCGGTAGAGGAGATGAGCAGCATGACGATGGAGGCGATCTGCACGCCGCCGTGGGAGCGGGAGAGGATGGTCATGTTGCGAATGACGAAGTCCTGGCCGGCGGGGAGGAAGTAGCGGATCTCGTCCGCGATGACCGCCACCATGGCAGGCGAATGGAAGACCTGCCGGGCCAGGGTCAGCATGAGCACGATAAAGGGAAAGAGCGAGAGGATGACGTTGGCCGCAACGCTGAAGGCGTAGGTGTGCACCTCCGTCTGTGCAAGATAGAGGGCGAGCGCCTTCCCGCGCTGGGCCAGCGAGGCGTCTTCCGGCAAGCTCGCTGAGCGGCTCAGCAGCGGACCGATCACCGCCTCCGAAGCCGGCCGGAGCCGGACGGGAAGAGGCGTAAGCATCGCCATGGGGGAGTGCTCCAGTGAGTCAATCGTAGCAACCGCGGACTCGAATTCCACTCCCCACAAGGGGTCATTGGCCGGGTCGCAGGAGCAGCGGAAAGCCGGCCAGTAACGTAATTTTGTGTTGCACTTAGGAGGTTTCCTGCCATAACAGGAGAACGCAGGGCGCTTGTGTAGGCCCGCGTGAAGCACGAGTTTGGAAGGCCGTTTTTGATGTTCTGGTTTTGCTGTTCCGCACTGAGACCTGGGAAACAAGAGCTGCCCTGCGTCTCTGACGCTGGCAGCTTTTCGCGTTTTCAGGAGGGATTCTGCGGGACGCCTACACACAAGAGGTGAAAGGAGTCTCCCGTGAAAGAGCAAGGCGTTGTGAAGTGGTTTAACGGAGCAAAGGGTTATGGGTTCATCCAGCGCTCCACCGGCGAAGATGTGTTTGTGCACTTCTCGGCAATTCAGGAGAACGGGTACAAAACGCTGAATGAGGGTGAAGGAGTGGAGTTCGAGTGCCAGCAGGGTCCCAAGGGACTGAATGCGGCCAATGTTATTCGCAGCGCCTGAGCCATCACGTATCGGAACCGGAACGGCCTCCCCGACGCAGGGAGGCCGTTCTTGTTCGAAGCCTTCGCTGATTTCGTGCTGTCGAGCCGTTCCAATGCCCAAGCGGCGGCGTCGGCCAGGACGGGGTCTTCATCCCCGCTCCAGGCTTGAGCTGGGGCAAAAACTCCCGCTCGCCGCTGTTCCCCATGGCGATGGCAACGTTGCGCAGCAATCCACTGCGTTTTGTTCGCTTTATCGGGGAACCTCGAAACTGTCGGTTGAATTCCTCCGGAGTCAGGCTGGCGAGCCATGCGAGCGCCGGATTCACGAGTTCCGGCCGGGTGTTGGGCGGATGCAGCTGTCCGGCTGGCGCTTGCTTTCTGATTCCACGGGCACACCTCCTGGCAGATGTCGCAGCCGAAGACCTGGCGGCCGATGGGCGCGCGCAGCTCTTCCGGAATGGGGCCGCGCTTCTCGATGGTGAGATAGGCGATGCAGCGGCTGGCGTCCATCTGGCGCGGAGCGACGAGGGCGTCTGTGGGACAGGCCTCGATGCAGCGGCGGCAGGTGCCGCAGCGGTCAGCCGCAGGAGTAGGACGGCTGGCGCGGGCGACCTCGAGCGAGGTGACGATGCAACAGAGGAAGAGCATCGACCCGAGCTGCTGGTTGAGCGTGCAGGTGTTTTTGGCGGTCCAGCCGATGCCGGCCTGGCGGGCGAGATCGCGCTCGATGAGCGGGCCGGTATCGACGTAGGAGCGCGACTCGAAGCCCTCGCCATGCGGCCGTGAAGCGTGGCTTCCAAGAGCACGGAGGCGGGCGAGCAGCGTGTCGTGGTAATCGGAGGGCCGGAGTTCGCCGGTTGCATCCGGGTCGGCCTTCCGCCCAGGCATAACGGGCGATCCAGCCGGTGGTCGGCCGGCGCGGAATCGATGGAGAGCGGGCCGGGGGTGTTGTAGCTGGCCGCGCAAACGATGACGGAGCGCGCCCATGGGATGGCAGCCTGCACCTTGAACGCAGCAACTCGCCCTGGGGATTGCGGCGCTTCAGGTACTCCATCTCGCCGGCGTGGCCGGAGGCGATCCACTGTTCTAGATACTGACCAGGGTCGTCCCGGAATGATCGCTTCCCTGCTCGTCCGCTTGATCGAGCGCGGCGATGCCGGCGAGATCGAAGCCCTCTGCCCTGGCGAGGCGGGTGAGTTCATCCGGCGAGAGGTCGAAGGTGGGCATCGCTGCCCCTATGGTAGCGAGTGCGACGTACGACTGCAGGTCTAGCGGCTGGTGAGGACGGCGAGCGCCTTCTCGTAGCGTTCCAGCTTTTTGTCGAGTTCGACGGGCGGCTCGGGCCGGCGCTCCGGCGACATGTTGTCGTAGAGGTCGGCGATCTTCACGATGCGGCCGATGGGGTCGGCCTTGGAGCGGAGCACGAAGTCATCATAGGACTCCTTCTTCGGAATCTCGCGGCGGCTTACGCTGTCCACCGCGTTGCGGACGTTCTTGCCGAAGAGATTCTCGATCTCGTCGAGCGTGGTGGCGGTGTCTTCCACGGTGTCGTGCAGGATGGCGGCGATGAAGTAGTCCTCGCCGCAGTGCCAGACGGCGAGCGCGACGCGAAAGCAATGCGCGATGTAGGGCTTGCCGGCTTTGTCCTTCTGGTCCCTGTGGCGGATGGTGGCGAATTGGATGGCCTGACGGACCCTGGAACTGAGCTTCACGGGGAGCGAATCCATGAGAGCGATGGTAGAGAGCGCGCGCGCAGGCATCAAGGTACGATGCGCGCAGAAGCGGAGTCTTCTGTTGAAAATCGGGTGAATCGAAGACCCCGCTGTCGTATCAGGAGGCGGCTGCCGCCTTCTCGGAGTAGCGGACGATCTGCTCCAGGCAGAGATCGCGAGCGCGGGTACCGGCGGCCTCGCGCTGGTACCAGTCGAGCGTGTCATCGAGCGCTTCTGGCAGCGGCAGCACCGGCTGCCAGCCCAGCGCGGCGTAGGCTTTGGACCAGTCCAGCTTGAGCATTTGCGCTTCGTGCGGGTGTTCGCGCGTGTCCAGCTTCCACTGCGCCCCGCTTCCCCACCGCGCGGAGAGATGGCGGACGATCCACTCCACGGGCCGGGCATCGGTGTATTGGGGGCCGAAGTTCCACGCCGATGCATACGTGACGCCGTCTGCGTGGAGCTTTTCTGCAAGCGTGAGATAGCCGCGCAGCGGCTCCAGCACATGCTGCCATGGCCGCGTCGCTGCCGGATTGCGGATCTCCAGAGTCTTGCCGCTGGAGAAGGCGCGCACGATGTCCGGGATGAGGCGATTGGAGGCCCAGTCGCCACCGCCGATCACATTGCCGGCACGCGCCGAAGCAACGGCGACCTGATGCTCCGCATAGTGCGCGGGATTGAAGAAGGAGTCGCGCCAGGAGCTGGTGACGATCTCCGCGCAGGCCTTCGAGGAGCTGTAGGGATCGTAGCCGCCGAGCGGATCGGTCTCGCGATAGGGCCAGACCCACTCCTTGTTCTCATAGCATTTGTCGGTAGTCACGATGACGACGGCGCGTACCGAGGGCGTCTTGCGCACGGCCTCGAGCAGGTGGATGGTGCCGAGAACGTTGGTCTCATAGGTACCGACGGGATCGGCATAAGACTGGCCAACCAGAGACTGCGCGGCGAGGTGGAAGACGATCTCCGGCTGCGCGGACTGCATGACAGAGGTGAGGATCGGCGGCGTCGCGCAGGTCGCCGATGATGGAGTGCATGCAGGCGGCGACGTCCGCTTTGTCGAAGAGGCTGGGATCGCTGGGCGGATCGAGGGCGTAGCCGGTGACCTCCGCGCCGAGATGCTGAAGCCACAGCGCGAGCCAGCTCCCCTTGAAGCCGGTATGGCCGGTGAGAAAAACGCGTTTGCCCTGCCAGAACTGAGTTTTCTCCATGGCTACCAGACCTTCCAGGGCGCGCGGCCTTTGTCCCACAGGCCTTCCAGCAGATTTTTATCGTGCAGCGTGTCCATGGGCTGCCAGAAGCCATCGTGCTTGTAGGCAGCTACCTGATTTTCACGGGCGAGTCGCTCCATCGGCTCTCGCTCCCACGGCACGGTGTCGTCTTTGATGTATTCGCCCACCTTCGGCGACAGAACGAAATAGCCGCCGTTGATCCATCGACCCTCGCCGGGCGGCTTCTCGGTAAATCGTGTGACCGCGCCGTCGTCCGCGATATCCAGCGCGCCAAAGCGGCTGGTCGGCCTGGTCGCTGTCAGGGTGACGAGGCGGCCGTGATTCTTGTGGAAGGCGAGGAGCGCGGCAATATCGACGTTCGAGACGCCGTCGCCGTAGGTGAAGCAGAATGTCTCCTCGTTTTCGACATAGGGCAGACACACGCTTGAGGCGACCGCCTGTCATGGTCTCGGCGCCGGTGTCGACCAGGGTAATGCGCCACGGCTCGGACGCATTGCGATGCATTTCCACCTTGTTGTTCAGGATGTCGATGGTGACATCGGAGGCATGGAGATAGTAGTTGGAGAAATATTCCTTGATGAGATAGCCCTTGTATCCGAGGCACACGATGAAGTCGTTGATGCCGTAGTGGGAATAGATCTTCATGATGTGCCAGAGGATGGGGCGGCCGCCGATCTCCACCATCGGCTTGGGTCGAATGGAGGTCTCTTCACTGAGCCGGGTACCCAGGCCCCCGGCAAGAATAATGAGCTTCACACACACCTCAGGAGCGGGATTGGACTGCCTTGCCTGCACCACGCTCAGGAACTGCTTCCACCGCGGTCTGAACGCGTCGAAACGAAAAGTGCTTATGGCCAAAGTAGCTGGCGACCACCGTGACCACGATGAGGATAGCAGCAGCCACATTCGAGGCCGTTTGTGTGGGGCCGAACCACCGGCGCAACAGCAGCGTGAGCGGAGGCAGCATGACGAGCGAGAAGAGCATGCTGCTTCCGTAAACCGAGATACAGCGCAGCCACTCTCGCAGATAGTTGCCATGGGTCCGAAAGACGAACCATTTGTATCCGAGAAATGCCACAGTGATGGCGATGACGTTGCCGAGAAGGCTGGCTATCTCCGACCCATAGATGCCGAGGCCGCGAAATAGATAGTTGAACGCGACGAAGAGGCCGTATCCGAAACAGGTATTGAAGCCGCCGACCAGCAGGTAGCGAATGACCTGCCATCTCTGCGTCCCTTGCGAACTCCGAGTCATGACGACGATCGCTCAGGAAAGTTGATGCGTTCCTTCTCAATCACCAGCGGCCGATTCTGCACAAAGGTATGGATGGAGCCAACGTACTCCCCAATGATGCCCAGGCACAGCAGTTGCACGGACCCGAGAAAGAAGAGGCCCAGCACCAGGGGAGCGACGCCCAGCGAAAAGCTGTTCCAGAAGACGATCTTGTAGAGGAGATAGAAGAAGCCGAGGATCAAGCTGATGGCGGCGGAGATGAAACCGGCGGCGGTAACCAGGCGAAGCGGCACCTTCGACAAGTTGGTGATGCCAAGCATCGCCAGATCGTAGAGGGTATAGAAGTTGTTTTTGGTGAGGCCGTGCTGCCGTGCGGCCTGGTTGTAGGTCACCTGGGCCTGGGGGAACCCGATCTCGGCGATCATGCCGCGGAAGTATGGATACGGGTCACGAAATCTCTTCTTCAATATCTCGACGACGCGGCGGTCGTAAATGCCAAAGCCGGTGAAATGCGACATCACCTTCACATCGGTGAGCCGTCCGACGAGGTTGTAATAGGCGGTGCGGATTGCATACATCAGGCCGGACTCTTCGCTGCCGGTTTTGATTGCTGCGACAACCGGGAAGCCTTCTTCCCAGCGAGCCAGCAATTCGGTGAAGAGCTCCGGCGGCTCCTGCAGGTCGGCGCAAATGAATCCCATCGCGTCGCCATCGGCCTCGAGAAAGGCGTGCATGGGCGAGCGGAGATGACCGAAGTTGCGCGCATTCACGATGACCTGCACCTCGGGAAACTCTGCCGCCATTGCGCGCAGGACGGCCACAGTTCCGTCATGCGAGGCGTTGTCGATAAAGATGTGACGGTATTCATACTGCGGCAGTGCATCCATGACGGCGCGCGTGCGGCGATGGAGTTCGCGAACGTTGAGTTCCTCGTTGTAGCAAGGAGTGACGATGGTGATGCGCTTGCGTTCGGTCATGGTGGCTAACTCTGGGTTGGCTAACTCTGGAGTACGGGCATGAAGCCGCTCTTCTTTTGCGCGGCTACGAAAGATCCAATCGTGTCGGCGACAAAGTCGAGCATGGTTTCGTTCAATCCGGGGAAAATGCCCAGCCAGAATACTGAACGCATGATGTAATCCGTGCGGCTGAGATCGTGCGCGACGCGGTATTTGATGTTCTGATAGGCCGGCTGCCGCACCAGGTTTCCGCCGAAGAGCAGGCGGGTCCCGATGCGCTTTGCGTCCAGCTCGCGAGTCAATGCATCGCGGCTGAAGGGAGCGTCCTCGCGCACGCCGATGGGAAAGCCGAACCAGCTCGGCTCCGCGGCCGGCGTGCTTTCCGGTAGCTCCAGGACGTCCTCATACGGCTTGAGCCGTTCATAGAGATAGCGAAAGTTCTGCAGCCGCGTCTGAATGAAGGCGGGCAGCTTCTGCAATTGCGAGAGACCCACGGCGGCCTGCATGTCGGTCATCTTCAGGTTGTAGCCGATGTGCGAGTAGATGTACTTGTGGTCGTAGCCGCAGGGTAACTCGCCAAGCTGCCATTCAAAGCGCTTGCCGCAGGTATTGTCCTTGCCCGGCTCGCACCAGCAATCGCGGCCCCAGTCGCGGAAAGACTCAGCGAGGGTCTTGAGCAGCGCGTTGTTGGTGACGACTGCACCGCCTTCGCCAGTGGTGATGTGGTGCGCGGGGTAGAAGCTGACGGTGGCGATGTCCCCGAAGGTGCCGACATTCTGTCCCTTGTACCTGGCGCCGAGAGCATCGCAACAGTCTTCGACGAACCAGAGATTGTGCTTCTTTGCGAAGCTCGCGACCACATCGAGATCGAAGGGATTGCCAAGGGTATGGGCAATCATGACGGCGCGGGTGCGCTCGCTCAGCGCTGCTTCGAGCTGAGAGGCGTCGGCCTGATAGGTCGGAGTGGTCACGTCGATGAAGACGGGCACGCAGTTGTTCTGGATGATCGGGTTGAGGGTGGTGGGAAATCCAGCGGCAACCGTAATGACCTCATCGCCCGGCTTGATCTGGCGATCGCCCAGTCGCGGCGAGGTGAGACAGGAGAAGGCGCAGAGATTGGCAGATGAGCCAGAATTGACCAGCGAAGCGCCGCGAACACCGAAGAAACGCGCTAATTGCCGCTCAAACTGCGTGGCAAAACGGCCAGTGGTGAGCCAGCAGTCGAGCGAGGCATCGATCAGGCTACGCAGATCGGCGGCGTCCAGCACCTTGCCGGAGACGGGCACGGGCGAGGTTCCGGGTTCAAAAGGCTTTCCGGCGAACTGCTGGTTAAAGAACTGCTCGGCCAGCGCGAGAATCTGCTCCCGAAGCGCGGTCGTGGTTTCGCTCATAGCACTATGGTAGTTCGAAAGTATTGAGTTGCCTGCACGAACCTTTTGCCCGGTATGGCCGAGTTTGGCACCTGGAGCGGCTTTTTTCTCACTGCGGAGCGGCTTTGGAGTGGCTCCTGCGGGCTTGAGGAAGCGTCAACCGGATTCCCCACCCTGGCGCCAGAGGAAGGTGCCACCATCTTACCCGGCCGGTTTCAACAGGGGAGACCATCCTGTTTGTGCCGCTGACTGTAGTGGGCGAGAACCTCGGCGATGTTCCGGAAGAGGGCTTCCGGGCCCTCCACCTTGCTGACGAAGCGGTCTGCGAATATCGCATCCTCGGGAATCTCATTGACCCCGGAGACGATGATGATCGGCAGCCAGGGGCGGCCTGCTCGCAGCTTTTTGGCCAGTTCGGTCCCGACGATACCGGGCATCATCTGGTCCGTGAGGACGAGATCGACGTGATGCCGGTCGAGCAGTTCCAATGCCTGGACCGCCGAGACTGCGGCAAGAACCGTATACCCCTGCTTGATCAAAACCATCACGCGAAGGGTGCGCGGAATTTCCTCGTCATCCACACACAAAATCACGGCGCTAGCCACGGCCGGTTGCTCTTGCTGCGGGCTCGGCGACCTTCAGCGATTCGGGAGGGCCGTCCAGGCGAACGGCCGCGCCAAGATCGGCGTGGGGCAGGAATATCTGAAAGCATGTGATGTTTCGACCCGACCTGCGGAGGCTCCTGAAGGAGATGTTTCCTCCGTACTTTTGAATAATCCCCTTGCTGATCCACAGTCCAAGTCCCGTGCCCTTTGCGGACTTGGTGGTGAAGAAGGGTTCAAAGAGGTGCCGGGCGTGCTCGGCATCGATGCCGACGCCGGTATCACATACGGAGACCCAGGTGCCCGCCTTCCGATCGTCCCGGCCGGAAGACTCGAAGACATGCAAGCGGAGCCTGCCTCCATCCGGCATTGCCTGCATCGCGTTGCCGATGAGGTTCAGGAAGACCTGCTTGAGCTCCACCGGAAACCCCTGCACCGTGCCCCGGCTTCGATAGCGCTTCTCGACAGCAATCTTGTTGAATTCCATCCGGCGCAACTGCAGTTCCAGGATGTCATCCAGCAACTGAGCGACGGAGACGGCGACCGGATGCTTCGATTCGCGATAGAAGCCAAGTGTCTGACGCGTGATGTGGGAGAGGCGCAACATCTCCTCTTCACCCATCTGGGCGTAATGGCGAGCTTCTGCATCGAGCGATGGATGGTCGCGCAACAAAAAGAAGGTGTTGCTGATGGCTTCGAGCGGGTTATTGATTTCATGGGCGATGATGCCGGCAACTCGACCCATGGCGGCAAGGCGTTCGGCTTTGCGCAGGGCATCTTCCGCCTGCAGTTGCGAGGTGATGTCGCGATTGATCTCCAGCACGGCATCGCCTCGCGCCTTGAGCGCAAGCCGGCTGGCGACAACCAGTTCCCGGCCGTCGCGAGTCGTCTGAGTGAGGTTTCCCTCCCAGCTCCCTACGCTTGCCAGCGTCGATTCAATCGCGGCGTCGCCCACAGGAAACTGGGTCACCAGGATCTCGTGGATCGGCTTGCCGAGCACCTCGTCGCGCTTCCAGCCGTACAGGGCCTCGGCTCCCGAGTTCCAGAAGAGGAGCAGGCCGTTAAGGTCGCGGACGATGATTGCCTCGGTGGCAAGCTCGAGCAGATCGGCGCGTTCCCGGAGCAGGTCTTCCAATCGCCTGCGGCCAGTGACGTCGAAGAAGGCGCCCACTGCGCCGCGCACCGCGCCGGTGGGATCGCGCAGCGGGCTGGCGCTGGCCAGCAGATAGACGGGAGATCCGCCGTTGTGACGGATCTCGAGTTCCATGGTGCCGAGTTGCTGACCGCTGGCTGCCGAACGCTGGAGCGGAAGCTCCTGTGGGGCCAGTTCCCTGTCGTCCTGATAGAAGCGGAAGGAAAGCGGGTTCGATTCTGCGTGGTTCAGAGAGATGTTCTCTCCGACCTGCGCACCGAGCATCTGGTTCAGGGCTGCATTGCCGGTAATCAAGTCACCTGAGGGGTCGTGTGAAACGGCGACGCCTACAGGCAGGACCTGCATGATGGCTTCCAACTCGGCAAGCCGGTCCTGGAGCTGACTGTTCAGGTGCCGGATTTTCTCTTCGGCAGCGATCTGGTCGCTGATGTCGGTGCAGGTCCCGAACCAGCGGGCGACGCTTCCCTGGGAATCGCGGAGCGGCACGGCGCGAGCGATGAACCACTTAAACTTTCCGTCTTTCCCCAGCAAGGGAAAGGTATCTTCCCAAAACTCGCCGGCGCTCCACGCCTGCTCCAGGCGCTCCATGGTCCGGCCTACATGGTCGGGATGCTGCAGGCTCGTCCAGCCCCAGCGTTCGATCTGATCCTCACCGAGGCCGATGTAGTCATACCAGCGCTGGTTGTACCAGAAGATGGAGCCCTGCGCGTCGGCCATCCAGGCAAGCTGCGGAATGGAGTTGGCGAGCGTTCTGAACTGCTCTTCGCTCTGCCGCAACTGCTCTGTGCGCTCCTCGACCCGTTGCTCAAGTTCGCGATTGAGCTGTTCCAACTGGCGGGTCTTGCGATGGAGCTCGGTGAAGACGCTTACCTTGGCCCGCAGAAGCTCCGGCACGATGGGGACGGCGACATAGTCGACTGCGCCGCTCTGGTAGCCCTTGATGCGGTCCAGATCGGAGAGGTGAACGGCGGAGATGAAGATGATCGCGGTCTTCTGGAATCGCGGATGGCGGTGCATCATATCCGCGAGCTCGAAGCCATTGATCTCCGGCATGCTGACATCCATCAGCACCACGGCAATGTCGTTGCGGAGCAGCTGCTCCATGGCCTCGCGGGCCGATCTGGCCTTGATCAGATTTTCGCCCAACTCACTGAGGATGGCTTCATAGCTGAGCAGCTTGCCCGCCTGATCATCCACCATGAGTATGTTGGCTCGATCACGTTCGTTCATGAACCCTTTCTGCCACTGAACCTATCCGAACTCATGCTGCAAACTTCAGATGCAGAATTATCGATACAACCACATCCGAAGCGAGGACAACAGCTGCTCCGTGTTGACTGGCTTGGCAAGATATTCAGATGCGCCTGCCTGCAGACACTTCTCGCGATCGCCCTTCATGGCCTTGGCGGTGAGCGCGATGATGGGCAGCCGGCGGAAGAGTGGGTTCTGCCGGATGACCTGCATGGTTTCGTAGCCGTCCATCTCGGGCAACATGATATCCATCAAGACGATCGCCAGGTCCGGTGTGGATTCGATGGTCGCGATGGCCTCGCGGCCGGTTCCCGCCATAAGCACGCTCATGCCGCGCCTCTCGAGGACGCTGCTGAGCGCGAAGATATTGCGCACATCATCATCCACCACCAGGACCTTCTTGCCAACCAGCGCCTCATCGGAGCGGTGCAGCCGGTCCAGCATGTTTTGCTTTTCCTGAGGCAGGTCAGCGACCACGCGGTGAAGGAACAGAGCTGTTTCGTCCAGGAGGCGCTCCGGCGACTCTACATCCTTCACGATCACGCTACGGGCCAGCATGTGCAGGCGGGCATCTTCTTCCGGCGACAGATCCTTGCCGGTGAAGACGACGACGGGCAGTTCGTTTCCCTCGTCCGACTCGCTCAACTGTTCGAGTAGTTCGAAGCCGGTCATGTCGGGCAGCCGGAGGTCGAGAACGATGCAGTCATATTTTTCGTTTCCGACCGCGGCCAGAGCATCGTGGCCGGTGGAGACGACGTCGACATCGATGTCGGTGTAGTCCAGCAGGGCCTGGATGCTGAGCTGCTGCGCGGGCTCGTCCTCGACCACGAGAAGGCGTTTGCGGCGGGGACGAGCGTAGTCCCGAATACGGTCGATCGCGGCGACCAGGCCTTCGCGCGTCGTGGGCTTGGTGACGAAGGCGAAGGCTCCGTGCGACAGCCCGTGGTGCCAGTCCTCATTGGCGGTCAACATCTGCACCGGAATGTGGCGGGTCGCCGGATCCTGTTTGAGGTGATTCAGCACCGTCCAGCCGAGCATGTCGGGAAGCGAGACGTCGAGCGACACCGCAGTGGGATGAAGCTCACGCGCCAGCACCAGCGCCTCCGTGCCACGCAGGGCCACCAGCACTTTGAAACCTTTGTCGCGCGAGAGATCGCAGAGGATGCGCGCATAGTGAATGTCATCCTCGACAATCAACAGGATGGCGTCTCCTGGCTGGAGATTGTTGCGGTCATCTTCAATCGTCTCCACTGCCTTCTCCGGCAAGGCAAACACCGAGATCGGATGACTCAACAGCCGTGGATGCGGCTGGTCACTGGAGGTCATGTTGCTTGTGGCGGGGCCCACGTAAGTCTGCGGCAGATATAGGGTGAAGGTGCTGCCGGCGCCCGGCGTGCTCCGCAGTTGGATCTCACCACCAAGCAGGCTGGCGAGTTCGCGGCTGATGGCGAGGCCCAGGCCCGTGCCGCCGTATTTGCGGCTGGTGCCGGCATCCGCCTGCTGGAAGGCTTCAAAGATGATCCTCTGCTTCTCCGCCGGGATGCCGATGCCGGTGTCAGAGACTTCGAAGGCCACAACGCCAGCCGCGGCGCCGAGGATGGGATGGTGCGGGGTCCAACCGCGGGTAACCGGTGTAACGGAGAGACGCACGCCGCCGTGTTCGGTGAATTTGAAGGCGTTGGAGAGCAGGTTCTTGAGCACCTGCTGCACACGTTTGGAATCGGTGACCAGGCTGCGTGTCAGGTGCGGATCCGCCTCGACTTCGAAGCTCAGTTTCCGGCTCTCCGCCTCGTGACGGAATGGCCGCGCAACCATGTCGATAAGGCTGCCGAAGAAGACCTCCTCGGCTTCAACCGACACCGTGCCCGATTCGATCTTCGAAAGATCGAGGATGTCGCTGATGAGAGTGAGCAGATCGGTGCCCGCGCCGTGAATGGTGCGGGCAAATTCGACCTGCTTCGCCGTGAGATTGAGATCGGGGTTGTCCGCAAGCTGCTGGCCGAGCACCAGGATGCTGTTGAGCGGGGTCCGTAGCTCGTGCGACATGTTCGCGAGAAATTCGGACTTGTACTTCGAGGTAAGTGCAAGCTCCTTGGCCTGCTCTTCGAGCGCTCCGCGAGCCTGCTCGATCTCGCGGTTTTTGCGTTCGACCTCCGCATTCTGCTCGGCAAGCTGCTGGGCCTTCTGGGCGAGCTGCTCGTTGGTCTGCTGCAGCTCCTTCTGCTGTGTCTGCAGCTCGACGGCCAACTGCTGCGACTGCTTGAGCAGGCCTTCTGTCTGCATGGTGGCTTCAATGCTGTTGAGCACAATGCCGATACTGGAGGTGAGCTGTTCCAGAAACGCCAGGTGGGAGGCAGTGAACTCGCTGAGGCTGGCGAGTTCGATCACCGCCTTCACCCGGTCTTCAAAGAGCACCGGCAGCACGATGACGCTGCGCGGCACCGATTCGAAGAGTCCGGAACGGACAGGTGTGGTCTGCGGCGGCAGATCGGCAATGAGCATACGCCGCTTCTCGAGCGCGCACTGCCCTACCAGTCCTTCGCCGAGTTTGATCCTCTCCAGATGTCCGTCCTGGGAGTTGGCGAAGGCTGAGAGCAGGGTCATGCTGTCCGCATCCTCCGCCCCCATCTGATAGAGCACGCCCTGCTGCGCATTGACCAGTGGAGCGAGTTCGGAGAGCAGCATGCGGCCCACGGTGGTGAGATCACGCTGTCCCTGCAGCATGCCGGTAAAGCGGGCGAGGTTGGTCTTGAGCCAGTCCTGCTCGGTGTTGCGGTCGGTGGTCAACCGCAGGTTGTCGATCATGGTGTTGATGTTGTCTTTGAGTTCGGCGACTTCGCCAAGCGCATCGACCTGAATGGAACGAGTGAGATCGCCTTTGGTCACCGCCGTCGCCACTTCCGCGATGGCGCGTACCTGGTTGGTCAGATTGTCTGCCAGCAGGTTGACGTTGCCGGTGAGATCTTTCCATGTTCCCGAAGCGCCCGGCACATTTGCCTGACCGCCGAGCCGGCCTTCCACACCAACCTCGCGCGCAACCGTGGTGACCTGGTCGGCAAAGGTGGCGAGCGTATCGGTCATGTTGTTGATGGTCTCGGCCAGCGCCGCCACCTCGCCCTTGGCATTCACCGTGAGCTTTTGCGTCAGCTCGCCATTCGCAACCGCGGTGACGACTTTCACGATGCCGCGTACCTGCTCAGTGAGGTTGGCGGCCATGACGTTCACTTTGTCGGTGAGGTCCTTCCAGGTGCCGGCGACATCCGGCACATTCGCTTGACCGCCGAGCCTGCCTTCGGTGCCGACTTCGCGTGCCACGCGCGTCACCTCACCGGCGAACGCGTTCAACTGATCGACCATCGTATTGATGGTGTTCTTGAGCTCGAGAATTTCTCCCTTCACATCCACCGTGATCTTGCGGGACAGATCGCCGCGGGCCACGGCCGTGGTCACCTCGGCGATGTTGCGCACCTGTGCGGTCAGGTTGCCGGCCATGAAGTTGACCGAGTCGGTGAGATCCTTCCACGTGCCGGCGACGCCCGGCACATTCGCCTGACCACCGAGCCGGCCTTCGGTGCCGACTTCGCGTGCCACGCGCGTCACCTCACCGGCAAAGGCGTTGAGCTGGTCGACCATCGTGTTGATGGTCTCTTTGAGCAACAGAATCTCGCCGCGCACATCGACAGTAATCTTGCGCGAGAGATCGCCAGTTCGCGATCGCCGTCGCGACCTCGGCGATATTGCGGACCTGCGCCGTCAAGTTGCCGGCCATAAAGTTGACATTGTCTGTGAGGTCCTTCCACGTACCGGCGACGCCGGGGACCTGAGCCTGGCCACCCAGCTTGCCGTCCGTCCCGACCTCGCGGGCAACGCGCGTGACTTCACCGGCGAATGAACGCAACTGATCCACCATGGTGTTCAGCGTCTCTTTGAGCTGGAGGATTTCGCCACGCACATCGACGGTGATCTTGCGTGAGAGATCGCCGCGAGCCACGGCCGTTGCAACTTCGGCGATGTTGCGCACCTGCGCCGTCAGGTTGCCGGCCATGAAGTTGACCGAATCGGTGAGATCCTTCCAGGTGCCGGCCACGCCGGGCACCGCCGCCTGGCCGCCCAGCTTGCCCTCGGTGCCCACCTCGCGCGCCACGCGCGTCACCTCCGCCGCAAACGCGTTGAGCTGATCCACCATGGTGTTGATGGTGTTCTTCAGCTCCAGAATCTCCCCTTTCACATCCACCGTGATCTTGCGCGACAGATCGCCGCGCGCGACAGCCGTCGTCACCTCCGCGATGTTGCGTACCTGACCGGTCAGGTTGCCCGCCATCGAGTTCACCGAGTCTGTCAGGTCCTTCCACGTACCGGCGACACCGGGCACGTTTGCCTGACCTCCCAGCCTGCCTTCGGTACCTACTTCGCGAGCGACGCGTGTCACTTCGCCCGCAAACGCGTTCAACTGGTCCACCATCGTGTTGATGGTCTCTTTCAGCAGCAGAATCTCGCCGCTTACGTTCACCGTGATCTTCTTCGACAGATCGCCGCTGGCGATCGCCGTCGACACCTCGGCGATGTTGCGCACCTGTGCGGTCAGGTTGCCCGCCATGAAGTTGACGTTATCGGTGAGATCCTTCCAGGTGCCGCCGACGCCGGGCACTTGCGCCTGGCCGCCTAGCTTGCCTTCTGTGCCCACCTCGCGGGCCACGCGCGTCACTTCACCCGCGAATGCGTTGAGCTGATCCACCATCGTGTTGATGGTGTCCTTGAGCTCGAGAATCTCTCCCTTCACATCGACAGTGATCTTGCGGGAGAGATCGCCGCGTGCGACGGCGGTTGTCACTTCCGCGATGTTGCGCACCTGCGCTGTGAGGTTGCCGGCCATGGCGTTGACCGAGTCGGTAAGATCCTTCCAGGTGCCGGCCACGCCGGGCACCACTGCCTGGCCGCCCAGCTTACCGTCCGTGCCCACCTCGCGTGCGACGCGCGTGACTTCCGAAGCGAAGGAGCGCAACTGATCCACCATGGTGTTGATGGCTTCCTTCAATTGCAGAATCTCGCCGCGCACGTCGACAGTAATTTTGCGTGAAAGATCGCCGCTAGCCACCGCAGTGGCAACTTCGGCGATGTTGCGCACCTGGCCGGTCAGGTTGCTGGCCATCGAGTTCACTGAATCGGTGAGATCCTTCCAGGTACCGGCTACACCGGGCACATGCGCCTGGCCGCCCAGCTTACCGTCCGTGCCCACCTCGCGTGCGACGCGCGTGACTTCTTCGGTGAAGACGCCGAGCTGCTGGATCATCGTGTTCACGATGCTTGCCGAGCGCAGAAATTCGCCTTCAAGCGGTCGTCCGTCCACGTCCAGCCGTACCGTCTGTGTCAGGTTGCCCTGCGCGACGGCCGCGATGGCGCGGGTCACTTCCGTGGTGGGCCGTAGGAGATCTTCAATCAGGGTATTGAGCGAGATCTCCATCTCGCCCCAGGCGCCGCGGTGCTGCTCAAAGCGTGTGCGCTGCCGGGTGCGGCCCTCTTTACCGACGGCCTGGCCGACGCGCGTCAGTTCCGCGGCCATCTGCTCATTAGCGGCGACGATGTCGTTGAAGGTGTCTGCGATTTTTCCTTGGATGCCGGTCCAGGCAACGGGAAGGCGAACAGAAAAATCGCCTTTCCGCATGGTCTGAAGACTAGCCAGAATCAAAGCAAGATCGACGGAGCCGTCCTGATTCGATGTTGTGCCCTGATGCCCATTCTTTCGAGATTGAGCCGTGGCGTTGGCCGACTTTCGGGCCGTTGCAGCTTCGCCGGATACTGCCATAGATGTCTCCCGTGGTTTTTGCTGTGTCAGCAGGTTGCGACCGCTGAGATGTCGAACCGCTAGTTGTGAACCGGATCGGAGGATTCGTTCACGGTGATTTTTCCATCCTAAACACGGAGACGGTCACGTGACAGGGGCAGGCGGTGCAGATTTCCAAGGCGAGAGTGTCGAAGTCCCAAAGGACAGAGAAATCGTCGCCCGTCACCGATCGCGAGAGCTTCAGCATTGGGTTGATGGGAATATGCCGGCATTTAGGATGAAGAGCAGCTGGGAAGGTTGCCTCCTAGAAAAAGCGCCTCGTTACCTTTGGTATAATCGAGCGACCGGACATAACACCGCAAAAGCCTTTTGCAATGAGTGGCTTACACAGCGGAGAGGTGGCAGAGCCCGGTTGAATGCACCTGACTCGAAATCAGGCATAGTCGCAAGGCTATCGGGGGTTCGAATCCCTCCCTCTCCGCCATCGTCCTCTAAACCGTCTGGAATCAGCTTTCGGATGTTGCTGTTACACATCGTGTGACAGTTTTTTCATTCCCGAAAGTTTCAATAGATATTCGAGATCACTCGCTCCTGCCGGTATTTACCAGCATAGGAGCAAGTGTGCGAACGCCCAAGGTCCGTCCCTACATCCGAATTCGCAGCGCCGGTGGAAAGTACACCTTCCACGACCCCGTCTGGAACAAGAATCGCACTCTTCGCCCTGCTTACGCCCTGGTGAACCGGCAACCCGAGTGTCATCCGGAGGGCGTCTACTACCTCCGATATCTGCGTGGGACGAAACGAGTCTGGCATGCGGTAGGGGCCGACGCCGACGCCGCGCTGGTTGCACTTCGAAATAAAGAGCACGATCTCCAGGCCGTTCGTCTCGGACGTTCCGTCGAAGAACCCACCTCGCAACCAATATGTAGGTTGGGGCTCGGGTCTGCAGTGGAGTCCTATTTGGCCGAAATCCGGCGTTCCCGGTCTTCGAAGACGATCGCCGCGTGCAACCGCATCCTCGGAGTTTTCAGATCCCGTCTTTACAAGGTCATCATCTCCGATAACGCATGCCTCACCGACTCGGTAAAACCTACTCAACCACTCCACAATGCCCTCATATCTCTTCATCTTGTCCTCCGTAGCGATAATTTTGGTGCTGTGGAGAAATACCGAGAAGGCCGAGCCGCCCCCAATATCGGGAGGCAGAATACGAATTCGAGACAAAGGCCTTCACCCTTTAACGATATGGACCTGCTAGTGATGAATTGGTCTTTCGAAAGGGACCGGGATCAACTTTCGACACCCCACCGGGGGAATGAATGCATCCAGAGTTTGGCAAGGGGTCGATGTTCCTGTTTCCCCGGCCGTCTGAGAATGCCCTCGCGAGCCAAGACGATTGGTCCAGACGCCACCTTCCGAGCAGACCATTCCAAGGCGAGCACTCCAACTTCATGCTTTTCAATAGTTTGACCTTCGAGTGGTCTATCAACTCCCGAAAGCCTCCATACGATTCCTGATCACGCTCGCCGCCGAAAAGCGAGGAGCTTCACTTTTTTGCTCAAAACATCCCAGACCCTGACCAGTCCGTGTAGATCAGTTCAGCGGTGGTAGCCCCGACATCCCGCTGGAGAGAAAGACATGGATATAGACCTTAGCGATGTGGAACTGGCCTTTGTTGTCAACCTGAAGACGCTACGACACGTTTTATCGAAATTGAGTATCGACGGGCGGCGGTGGTGGGTCGCGAGCGATCCCAGAGACGCTATCGACATGGGAGGAATACTTATCGGCCATGGCGATCCGGCTTGCGAGAATCGCTTAAACACAGTTTTGTTCAAGATTCCCGGGCTGAACGACGGTTTGCCCCAGCACAACCTCGATTCACTCGTATTCCTGTTGGATCCGAGCGTCATCTCGACGACCGATCCTGGCTATTACTTCGAGGGCGGCCGCGTGGTGCAGGACGACATCGCAGATCTGGACGCTTTTTGGGCACCGCTCAAAGCTGCATTCCTTAAATGTCTGAGTGCCCACGGGGGGCCCAATGACTGCTAGCCATTCAAGCAACGACAACGATGCTCGGCAACGCCGGTGGCCGTCAAGAGAACGCCTTGACGACCATCCGAATTCAGATGGAGCCAATCCGCTCGGTCGCGCTTCGGGGAGACTATATATATGATCGATCGTTTCCCTCCAGACGCCGTTCATGAAGCTGTCTCAACGCTCATTGAACTACACGACTTGTGGAGAGCCGATGTGCTTGTGGGGAGCGAGATTGCCGACGATGCACTCGACGTGGCAGCGTATGCCTTATACCGAGCGGGGGTGCTCGACGATCTCGTTCGGCGCGTGTCTAGTACATATCGACCCAACATGACCGGTTAGGTGTCCCCGATCTTGGTCGTTGAAAGTCGATCTCCGAAATAAGCTGACGGGCGTCCCTTCGCGCTGGAGGCCCAGACGAGCTTAACCATCGCCGAACGAAGGAGGGAACATGGGCCAAAAGGCCAGAACTGTCCGTCTGCGTCCAAATTCAGCGATTGCCGACATGCTCAAGCGCTGGGCACTCTCCGAGGAACCAAACCTTGCGTTGCCATCGAGGCAATCGAATGAAGTAGCCCGTCGAACGCCGTTCGGGTTGGCACACCGGCAACACCATGCGAGCCAACAGCATCGTTCGCCCAAACGGTGCGTCAGCCCCTGGCGGAAGGCGGGGAGCCGGTCGATCTGCGTATAGAAGTCGAAGCGTTCAAAGATATCCCGGACCGATGGAGAGAACGCCTGGATGTAGCTGTACAGGTTCTCTTTGATGTTGTCCTGGTCGCCCATAAGCGTCTTCATGTCCATGGGTGAGGTGTTGTAAAAGCTGTTCTTCGCCTTCCGAATCACAAATGGCTCGGGATTGATCCCAGCGCTCTTCCGGGCTTCGTGCTCGGCTAGGCAGCGGCCTTGGTCAGCGCCAGCACGCAGTCAAGGCGGCGCAAGACAGTGAAGGGCAGGATGACCTTGCCGTCTTCAGACTGCTTGTAGTCGCCACGAAGAAGGTGGGCGACAGACCAGATAGAGGAGGACAGACTCATGCTCTACAGGGACCCGGTGGTGTTCTGATTTGGGTTGCGCCTCAGATTAACGCGTCGAATAGCCGCAGACCTATGCTTCCGTAGACGGTGCTCGAATGGTCACCGGAAGGTCGCAGAGTCTGCTATTGACTGCTGATACGCTGATCCCCGAGAGGCAGAGGATGGTCGTGGTGGGCGCGGATGGCTACCCGGGGGGCTGGGTCCTTTACAGTATCAACGTTCAATCGTTTGCAACGCAGGTTGAGGTGACTCACGACCTGGCGTCGTTGCTTCGGCGGAGCCGCCCCGCGGATATGGCGGCTCTCGGGATTGACCTCCCCATCGGCTTGCTCGATCGTCCACGAGCCTGTGACCTCGCAGCTCGCAAGCTACTCGGTGTTCGTGGCTGTTGCGTATTCCTTGCCCCGAGCCGCGCGGCGGTCTACGCCGAGCACTACAGTCAGGCGAGCGAACTGAATCAGGAACGCGCAGGCAGACGCCTTTCAAAGCATAAGTATGCGCGTTGGCTCACTGCTGCACAGGTCAGGCTCGGCAACGCTTACGATCGTGACGGTACCTTACGGATCTCTCGGGCCGTGGAATGCGGCCTGCGATTTGCCGCCAGTAAAAGGCCTGTCTCCTATTTTGGCAAGCTCGCCGTCAGCCACATCCAGTCGGCGGCTCCTGCAGAGGTCGTTCCGATTGCATACATGTGATTGCTGTTGTCCCAGAAAATCTGCCTGACGCTGAAGGCGAGTCGGAGCGCCTTATATTTCGTGGCCGGACTGCCGCCATTGAAGTGGAAAATCTCCAGGCCGGTTCCTCCAACTGCAAGAAGCCTTGCCTGATGGAGACATTCTCATCGAGCCTCCTGTGGCCCCTGTCGGGCAACCGCCCGGTTGCCGGATGAGCGCATTGGCCTGAACGTATCAAAATGACCGCCGATCAGGCCGTCCCGAACGGGCAGTTGAATTAGAAACGGTCATCCCAAGCCCACGAATTTAGGTTGTCAGCAAAGCGGCCCGGCGATCTTTCGAAAGCCGTTGATTTCCTGCGTATCGATTCCCATGCCCGGGCTGTGAGGCGCACTACTATTTCTTGCCCGTCGCAATTATGTGGACCATAAATCCCAAGTCGTGCTTTGCCTCAATGGCAGCAAATTCAGGGCCTAACAAGTCTAGAAAGAAGTCCAGGGGGGGGCTAGTCATGCGATGCTGTCCCGCGGCGTCATCGTATTCCCAATCGACATAATCGGGTGATCGAGGTACGACAGTGAACCCCGTTTTTCCGGCAAAGTTTGATTGGTTGAAACGTTCGAGGTCGCGAGCAAGCAAGACCTCAAAATAAAGTGCTCCGCCTCTCCGAATCCATCGAAGAACATTTCTTAATACATCTGCGATTCTGGATTGCTCAGCAAGATAGCAATAGCCTGCCCAGAAGTTGGTAACGAGGTCGAATGACGCAGCTGGAAAATCCACACGGGCCATGTCGCACTGAATGAAGGTGGCATTGGGAAGCCGCTCCCTTGCGTATGACAATTGCGCCACGCTCAGATCCACTCCTACCATGCGAGCATGGCCTTCCAACTGTGAAAAATGCCATGCTTGACCACAGGCAAGGTCTAACCAGGTCGGCGCTTTCGACGGTAGGTCGTTTAGTACTTGTCTCAAGTTCTTGATATTAAGCTCATGCTTACGCCTCCAAGGGAGTATGTAAAGCGAGGGATATAAGAGCGCATAGTGCTCTTGGTACAGTGCTGCCGTGTTCGTCACGTAAAGCGGCTCTTTCACAATGGAAACCTTTCTAGAATTCAACAGGACTACGCAAGAGCCTCTTAACCCTAGGGTCTCTTGAAATACAAATTGACGCGGTGGTTGAAACCCTTATCTAGCCCCAATCCGATGAATGCCAGGGCGACCTTTTCAGCACCTTCAACCTGTTCAGAAGTAAGTGTCGGCAGACCGTATCGTATGGCAAGAGACTCAACGATTTTCATCCAGTCCCGTATTTTTCGCTTGACGCAATGGCCGCAAACATCGATTTTGACGTCAGTGACCTCGCCGGTAGACACGCTAAAACCAAGCGAGCAGACGACTGCAGATCGCGGGATTCGCTGATCCTGTACGACGGCGTATAAAAAATCCTTGATCGAGGGGTGGTTAAAGAGAGGTAGGTCAATATCGGTCAATGAGGCAGTTTCGGTTAGCCTCCAATAAATCTTTGCTCGTACATCATCGAGAGTTGAGCCCTCGATTCCGACGCACGTCAATTCCGATCTGGACGACACCTTTTTGAGCGTTACTGCCACTGTATCCTTTTGGGGGAAGGTCTCCGCTAACCAGCGAGCCGTGCGGCTCCAACGCAGTTCAGGATCGCCCCATTTCGAAGTCGTATACAAAGCCATTCCTGGGCCATCCAGATTCGCCGCAATCCAAAACATTCCCCGAGCTATTTTGTCAAGAGTATCGGCGTTTTCTGGTAGCAATTGCTCAAGCAACGAATCGCAGATAGGAACGAGAGAAGGAGCGTGCGACGACAGCAAGAGAGACAGCGCACGTTGTCCACGACGTCGACGCGACGAAATGTCGAGCGAGTCTGCGACAGGATCGATGAGAAGCCGAGTGATCGGACGGCTACAGGTCGCCTGTAAGCTCACGCAGACCTGTAGGGGAGATCCGTCGTTATTCATGGATGAGCACCAACGTCCACCTTCCCACCCAAGAAGCGGGATCGCCAAGTCCTCGATCGACCGTTGCGATAGAAGTGAAGCGCGTGACGACAGCTCGAGTAATGTGGAGAGAGATCTCTCAAGGTTTAATGTGAGCACAAAATTCTACCGGAGTGAAGGTTGTGATCGCTATCAGCGATGAGGGAAATGTCGTAGATAGCGCTCAGTGAATAAGCCAGCGATCAGCATAAGATTTCTCAACAAGCTAGAAATAGTGATCACGTGACTGCTCGTTAACGGCCCGCAGCCACATGGGACTTTTATTCCGCGCGCGAGAGCCGAAGCAATCGCAACGCTGAAAACTAGAAGAAGGCTGAAGCCCAATTTCCATGCAATGGCGTCTACCGGTAGTCCAAAAGAAGCTAGCAGGGCAGCTCCGGAGATCAGCTCTGCGGGCCCAAGGATTCTGCTGACGGCAGGGACTAAAGAACGGGGCACAATCGCGTATTCACGAACGATCCTCTTGACTGATCGAGTGCGCAGGAGCTTTGAAGCTCCTGCAACGAGAAAAAGCAAGCCAAATGCTAAACGGATGCTAGCAGCCAGGATCATCACCGCAAGTGCGCCCCATTCTAGTTAGTGATGTTTACATCACAACTTGAAAGCAATAACGAGATTTCCCTTATCGCAGTGAATTACGGAATTTGGTAGACCACGACAGCGCCGACGCTTCCGTTGGTGCCGTTATTAGCCGTAACCGTGGATCCGGTTCCCGGGTGCCCTTGCGCTGCTGCGTTGCTGTTGCCCCCGCGTTGACCGCCTAAGCCTGGAGTACCTCCAGCTCCCGGAGCACCACCAGTTCCCCCTTGGCCGCCGCCAGTGTCTGCTATGTAGGATGGTGTTGGAACTCCGGTATGGTACTGAATCGTCACCGTACCTCCATTGCCCCCATTTCCGCCATCTCCCGCACGACCTCCGGCACCGCCGTCGCCACCGACGCCACCATCTTGATCGTCTTCGCAACCTTTGCCGTTACCGCCCGGGCCGCCGTTTCCACCGGCACCCCCCTGCCCGCCAAATCCACCATTACCACCGTTCCCGCCCCGAGCATTAACATTGACACCTGTAATGAATTCGCTGACGACTATGGTCAGAGAGCCGCCGTCTTGTCCGTCAAAGCCTCTTGTGCCGGGAGTTCCGCTTGTACCGCTGTTTCCCGGTCCGCCACCTGTTGCAGAATCATCGCCGTCCCAATGGCAAACAGCATCCCGCCCTTGGGCACCTGAACCGCCCATCTGACCTGGGGTTCCGTTGGTGCCATTTCCACCTGAGTCACCGTGAACATCGATGTTGTAGCTTTGGCCTGGCATTTGTTATCCCTTTCTTTTGAGGTTTGTGACTGATGTGACGGTCTGCTGAGGCGCCAGCAGCTCGCCACCGCGGATACCCGCGCAATTGATGCCGCCGTGAGTGCACATGACGCGAATCACCCCGTTACGAAGGATCGTGATATACCGAGCGAACAAGATCGCAATGGAAGGATTAACGACGAGAGTCGCACCTGCTTCAACCGTTATGTCTTGAAATGTGATGATGGGGATCGAAACCGCAACAGTTTTAAGCCAAGCGTTGAGGGCAGGCACTTGCTGGGGGCTTACCGCTCCGCTATTTCCCAGTAAATAGTCGCGCGCCACGCCGTAGAGATCAGTGGTTTGTGCTGGAGTGTATACATCGTGGACCGGGATCACCGTCATAGGTCTCATCGAAGGTGTGGCAGGGTGAGCAAAGGCCTCATCCGGCACTCCAATCCAATTCTTAAGATCACCAATGTTCTCCGGAGTTAAGCGCGTCAGCTGCTTGCTAAATTTATGGTCGGCAGCATCCAGAACAACTGTTTGGTTCGCCGGTACGGTAAGGTCGTCGGTTGTCTTGATATTGGTCGCGCTCAATCCAAATCGCTTCAAGCGCGTGGCAATCGACACAGCGTTTGCCGCAGGCGATTTCGATAATTTAGGGACTCTTGGCATATCAGTCCGTTCCTTTCTTCCTTAGTAATCGGCCCGTGCTCGGTTAGCCACTCGAACGATTCGAGAGGTGCGACAAATGTGCACGCGCGACAAGGACTTACGCCCGGCATTTCGCCATGTGTCTTTATCTAGTCGCGCTCTAGTCTTTGATTGGGAACGGGTAGTAAGTTAGCCCGGAAGTCATGGTCGATTGTGGGGTCAACGCCGAAGCTAGCGACCCAAAAACGATAGGGCGCTATGGCACTCGGAGTCTTAACCCTAGTCGTGGACCACGATCAAATAACAGCCTTCCGGGATGAATGCCGGGAGGAGATAGGTCCGACGTGAGCCCGCAGCAGAACGATGTCAGAGAGTGTTAGCCGTTTTAATGCTCTTTGTCAAGGATTTATTCGACGGTTGTTACTTTTCTTAAGAGGACTCGGCCTGCGGACACTCACGTTCTGGTTACGCCAAACTTGAAGATGCAAATTGGCGATTTCTATTGGCCAAAGATCTCAAGGTCGCGGTCTTAGAGATCGACATGAACGAGGTGAAGTCACGAGCCAGGCGCTAAAGTCGGTAGTCACCTTCGGTCGTTTCGTGAAGGTTGCGTTATTCAACCAGGTATTGGCACTTGCTGTGGGCTTGACACTCAGAGTTCCATCGATCTGGTATGTCTGCAGCATTAACCTTCTGGCGCTCGTGTATTCGTTTATGCCGTTCTGGTTTTACAAGGATCCGGCGCAGGCCATGCAAGGAACGACAGCTGCCACTGGAAGATACCACCGAGACTTGCAGACTGGAGCTTAATCGGTTCTTGCTATCAGGCTTTGGAAGCAATCGTTTGTGATCGCATCTCCGTTGTCACAGAGCTGCCGTTTTCAAACATGCTTACGTGGGCGGCGTATTTGTAAGCGGCTACTAGTGCGATTATCCTGGGCGAATATGAACTACGTTGACATTCTTGCTGCCCTTGATTCCGAGATTCAACGCTTGCAAGAAGCAAGAGCCGCTATCGCTGGTCTCTCTGCTCCAACAAGAAGAGGAAGGCCTCTAGCCTCTTCGGACACGGCGGGGCCATTTGCATGGCGAAGAATTTAAGGCGCCGGAAGACGGCGGATAGCCAAGGCGCAACGTAAGAGGTGGGCAGCTCAGAAGGCGGCTAAGGGAGATGCTGCGAAAAGCAGGCCGGGAAAGCCCGCTAGGGAAAGAGCCTCTAGAGGAAGTCGGAGGAAAGCAGCCAAGGCGGCTACCAAGAAAATTGCTGTGAAGCGCGTACCGCCAAAGGAACGAATCGAGCGCAAGCCGCGCTCTCCGAAGAAGGCTCCATTGGCGAATGCTCTATCCGGCAGATCCGAAACCGTGGCGGTATCTGCGACAAGCGCAAAGAGTGCGTAGTCGATTCGCTGTGGCTCGGAATGACCCTGCGATTTCCTTCAGTTTGCGCCACGAAAGGCTCGTACCGATGACAACTCTTCCCGCATTAAAATGGCACCATGATCCCGCCTGAATCTGGAATTCTGTACGTCCTTACGAACCCCTTCATGCCCGATCTCGTGAAGATCGGGTTTGGACGGCGCTCTCAACGCCTTCGGCAGGGCTCAGGTCGAAGGCCAGTTTCTTTTCAACAGAGGGTCAGGGGTTCCTGAAGCTCTCCAGACCTACTATCAAGATGCGCTGTGGCTTGTTTATTGGTGGTCGAAGAGGGCCGAAGGAGTCGCGAAGATACCCGATCAGTACGTAAAAGAGCACGCTGAGATGACCGAAAGAACTGCCAGATTTTATGAGGGCCTGGAGCCACTCAGAGACAAGATGGGACCGATTCTCAACTTCCATTCGTACTCCGCGCTGCCGCGAATATTCGACGAGAACGAAATTACCTGGCCGTAGTGCCCGCACTGTTTTCTTACAATCTGTCTGTGGTCAAAGAGCCGGAGATCGCTGAGCTAGAGCCGACCCATCGGTGTCGGGAGCGAGGACGGTCTCCGCTCGTCGAAACTGCTAGTGTGCGCAGCAACCAAGACCAATGATCACAACTTGTTCCAGTCGATTTTGAAGATATTCTTTCGGTTTCCCGGAAAAAGTCTCACGGTCGAACAACCATTCCCTGCCTGCTCTATCCCGCGTCTGTGACCCGCTAGCTGCTGCTGTGTCATGCCGATGTAGAGCAGCGCTCGCTCAAACGTCTCCGGGGATGAACACCTGGCGGGTGGCATGTCCTGGTCTCTCTCTCTGTTCGGCCCTTTTGCCGGGGCGATTCTGTTCGGTTTGGCTGCCTTGGCTACTCGTGGCATTGGCGTTCCCTTAGGAATCCACATTGCGTTCAATCTCGGCCACTGGGTGATGGGCCAGAATGAAATCTGCGGATTCTGGCACGCTTCCATTGATCCGGCATCCAGAAACAGGCTGAAGCTCTGGGCTATACCGGATACTTTCTTGGGACATTAGCTGCGGCATGTTGTTTTCTGGCTGCGGCATCGGAGGCGCTCCAATTCCTTCGTTGCTCACGAAGAAAGGATTTCATAACCTTTCGAGTTCATCGTTCCATCCTGAGCGGCCCATCTGTTTGTAGCTCATTTCGGTCCCCGATGAGTCGGCCAATAGGCGACGAGATATATACAGCCAGACTTTACAGTCTACCTGTAGATATGCGATATTGATCTGGTGAAGAAGCGAAAGTCTTCTACGCGGGGAGGGCTTGCTCGGACGCTTGCTGCCGAGATTCGTGCAGTATACCGCAAGCTCAAGCTGCGTTTGCGCGAGCATGGGGGCGGCAGCGATCTGACGCCGTCACAGGCTTCCGTTCTTCTCCGACTCGAAAAGGATGGTCCGGCTACGGTTTCAAGCCTGGCGCGAGCAGAAGGCATGCGCCCGCAATCCATGAGCGCGATAGTGATGCCGCTGCAGGAGTCCGACCTGGTCAGGGGCGCACCGGACCCGAGCGATGGGCGGCAAACTCTGATGTCTCTCACGCCCAAGTGCCTGACGTGGCTTGAGGAGAGCAGGGCCGCGAGGCAGGACTGGCTCACCGCGACCATCGCGCAGAAGCTTTCTGCCCAGGAGCAGGAGAAGCTTCAGGCAGCGCTCGAACTGCTTACGCGGCTGGTTGAGGATGTGAACCCGCTGCGTTCTGCATCACGCCCATGCCGAATTGGTATTCGAGGAAAAGAACCCTATGCCGCTTACTGCTCTTGATCCCAGCACAGCGTTGATCGTCATTGACCTTCAGAAAGGTATCGTCAATGGGAATTTCATTCATCCCATGGGCGACATCATTGACCGGACGCGTGCGTTGATCGATGCTTTCCGTGCGAAAGAATCTCCCCGTCGTGCTGGTCAATGTTGCGGGACGGCCGCCGGGCCGGACAGAGCAGGGTCCTCGCAGCAGCTCATGCTTGCCGAGGGATGGACCGAGCTGCTGCCCGAGTTGGATCAGCAACCGAGCGACATTGTCGTGGGCAAGCGAAGCTGGGGTGCATTTGCGACAACCGATCTTGAAGCTCAGCTCAAGGGCGCGAGGCGTTACCCAGGTGGTTGTAACCGGGGTGGCGACCTCCGCCGGCGTTGAGGCGACCGCACGCCAGGCCTAGGAACAGGGGTTCAATGTGACGCTCGCACTCGATGCGATGACCGACCTTCGCGAGGAGGCGCACGAGTACAGCATCAGGAACGTCTTTCCCCGTATTGGCGAGACCGGGTCTACGCAGGAAATCATCTCGCTGCTGGAAAGCCCGCTGAAAAGGAGGGGTGCTGCATCATGAATTGGCTTTGGCTTGTGTCGTATTTCTTTGGGGGCGTGTTTGGGGCGAATGCGATCCCCATTTTGTCGCCGGCACGATGGGACGCCCCTTCCAGAGTCCCTTTGCAAACCACCCGGCCAAGGGCTCTCCTCGGCAACAGTCAACGTTGTCTGGGGATTCTTCAACGCGGTGGTTGGGTATCTGCTGGTCGCGCACGTCGGCTGCTTTCCATCCGCGGCGTACAAGCCACATCCTCGCGTTCGGCCTGGGCGCGCTGCTGATCAGCATCTTTTCGGCGCGTCACTTCGGCCAGTTCCATGGGGGCAACACGCCGTCGCGCCCGTGAAGAACTCAGTGATCCGGACCTTTCGCTCCGTCTTTCGGTCTCTGAGAAGCTTCAACTTCCGCCTGTGGACGGCAGGCGTCTCGATTTCCAACATCGGTACCTGGATGCAGCGCGTCGCTCAGGACTGGCTCGTGCTGACGCAACTGACCCATCATGATGCGTCGGCGCTGGGCATCGTGACGGCCTGCAGTTTGCGCCGCAACTTCTGCTCCTGCCCTGGACCGGATCGGCTGCGGACCGCCTCAATCAGCGCAAGCTGCTGATGCTCACGCAGGCAGCGATGGGCGTGCTTGCGCTCGTCCTGGGAGTTCTCACGATCGCGGGAGTCATCCGGCTCTGGCATGTGTACGTGTTCGCCTTCCTGTCCGGCTCCGCCGCTGCGCTGGATGCTCCTGTCCGACAGACCTTCGTGGCAGAGATGGTTGGCGATGAGGATCTTCCCAATGCCGTGGCATTGAACTCAACCTCTTTCAATGCTGGCGCAGATGATTGGTCCCGCCCTTGCCGGTTTGCTCATCGCCCGTGTTGGCATCGGCTGGGCCTTTCTTCTGAATGGGCTCTCCTTCGGGGCGGTTCTGATCTCTATGTCTTTCTTTCGGCTCTCCGAACTGCGCGCGAGCGCCAGAGCCCATCGCACTGCGGCTGGATTTCCAGAGGGGCTTCGCTATGTGTGGAGAAGACCGGACCTCAGGGCGATCCTGATCATGTTGTTTCTGATCGGTACCTTTGGCTTTAACTTTCCGATCTTCATCTCCACCATGGCGGTGAACGTTTTCCACTCCGATGCGCGCGCTTTCGGCCTGCTCTCCTCCATCATGGCGGCGGGCTCACTCTCGGGAGCGTTGTTTGCTGCCGGCCGAAAGAAACCAGGTTTCGCGTCTCTGTCGATGGGAGCCGGTGTCTTCGGGCTGGGCTGTACTCTGGCTGCACTCGCGCCGGGATACTGGTGGTTTGCGGCAGCGCTCGCAGTCAGCGGCGCGGCTGCGCTGACTTTGACCAACGGCACGAACAGCATCATGCAGCTCTCGACAGAACCATCCATGCGGGGCAGGGTGATGGCGCTCCGGGTCGGCATTGCACTCGGGGGAACGACCGATGGGCGCTCCGATCGTCGGTTGGATTGCCAACCACTTCGGCCCGCGCTGGTCGCTCGCAACGGGCGCCGGGGCATGCTTCACCGCTGCACTCGTCGCTGTCTACGTCCTGACGCAGCGAAAGGCGCCGCTGCCTGCCCGGTATTAGTCTCGTGAATTCGCCGGTAGCGAGCCGAGATAGTGGGATGAGCCTCGCGACAGCGGATTTTTCGTTGAATCGTTCAGGGCTCCAAGTTAGCCTGAACCAGAACGATCCGGCTTCCGTTCCAACCAGGAGACAGCAAAGTGATCACGCGCACCGCGAAGCTGTTGCTCCTTGCAGGAGTCGCATTTTCTACTCGCTCGTCGTGTTCAAAAATCTGACTGATTTCACCTCGAATTACCAGCTTGTGCGCCACGTCCTCATGATGGACACAACCTTTCCCGGGAACCACGGAATGTGGCGGGCCCTCACGTCGTCAGCCGCTGGTCATTCGTTTTACATCGCCATTATTGTGTGGGAGATCGTGACGGCGATTCTGCTGTGGTGGGGCTGCCTGGCGCTATCACGGCCATCCGGTGCTCGGGCATGAATTTTGAAGCGGCCAAGCGCATAGCGGTACGATCTATATTGGCTGTGAACGGTCATCATTCGATTTTTGAGTACAGGCGTATGTTGAGTCAGAATGGGATCTATGTCGCAATCGGGAGTCTGGTTCCGATTCTTCAAGCGCTGCTACTGAGACGGCTCCTTTCAACGCTTGGGCGCAAGATGACCTTCTTTATCGCGAAGATAAATCAGAACGATTTAGTCTTTCTGGCAGATCTTCTCGAGAGTGGCAAAGTTCGACCGGTGATCGATAGACGCTACCCCTTGAACGACACGGCGGAAGCTTTCCGCTATCTCGCAGAAGGACATGCGCAAGGGAAAGTTGTATTAACCGTTCCAAGTTAGGACGCGGAAGAAAGTCACTTCCCCGTAGTCTCCTTCTTCAGCTTATCGCTGCTGGTAGGTCGATCCATCGAAGTCCCTCTCTCGGCCAGTCTCACTGGACGCATATAGGGCGACTCACTGATGGAACGCTGCGGAGGCGGATCAGTTCCTATAAACGCGCGTGTCGCTCAGCCAGAAGCCCAGCTTCGGCATTCGCAAGCTAATTTACGAATGGAACGCGTCAAAATCCAACCGGTTAGCGCCATCACTACTTTGAGAAATTGACTTTTGATTCCAAGCCGATTCGAATCGTCTATAAATGTCGTCGAAGAGGCAGGTAGAGTATGGCTCGTATCGTTGTCATTGGCGGAAGTGGACATGTGGGAACCTATCTTCTGCCTGCTCTGGTAGAGCGCGGACATGATGTTGTAAATGTCAGCCGTGGCACGGCATCCCCGTATCGGGAGCACGCGGCATGGAAAGCCATCGAGCAAGTTGTCGTAGATCGCAAGGCTAAAGAGGCGGAAGGCAGGTTTGGGGCAAGGATCGCCGACCTGAACGCCGACATTGTCGTGGACATGATCTCGTTCCACCTCGAAGGGGCGCAGCAGCTGGTCGAAGCGCTACGCAACAAGATTGAACACTATCTGTTTTGCAGCTCCATTTGGGTGTACGGTCACGCAACCACGGTTCCAGCGGTAGAAACCGACCCCACGAACGCCATAGACGCTTATGGAGTTAACAAAGCAAAGATTGAACAATGGCTTCTACACCAGGCTCGCAGAGACGGTTTCCCGGCGACGAGTTTCCGGCCAGGTCACATCGTCGGCGAGGGCTGGGTGCCTATCAATCCGCAAGCGAATACGAACCCCGAAATTTTCTCCCAGATCGCGCGCGGCGAAGAACTCGCCTTGCCGAACTTTGGGCTGGAAATGGTGCATCATGTCCATGCCGATGATGTCGCGCAATGGATCATCTGCGCAATCGAGCACAGGACAGCCTCCATCGGAGAAGTATTCAATACCGTGTCGGCACACGCGCTAACGCTGCGCGGCTACGCCGAGGAGATGTACCGCTGGTTTGAGCAGGAGCCCCGACTGTCCTTTGCGCCCTTCGATCAGTGGAAGCTCGGCCTGGCCGAAAAGGATGCTCAGACCTCATGGGGGCACGTCATGCGTAGTTCCTGTGTTTCCATCGAGAAGAGTCGACAGCGGCTCGGGTATCAACCGCGATTTTCTAGCCTTGAGTCCATACAGCAATCAGTTAAGGCGCTCATCGCTTCCGGTCGTGTCACGGTGCCTAAGCACCAGTGAAGGCAGGGATGCCGCATTACTCCTGATAAACGCGCATCTCGCCAGGAATGGATTCTCGTTCACGCCAAATCGCCATGTCACTCAGCCCGAAGCGTAGCTTCGCCACTCCCAAGCCGGTTGGTTGCCGCACTCCATCCAGCGATAACGCGGCTCGGCTAATGGGCGCAGCTTAAGTCTGTGCCAGGCGAGCCCGCGCCGGCACTATGGCAGGCCCAACCAGCGAAAGTCCAAACGCGACCATCAGTACCTTTGGCGGCGTTGAAAACGTGCTTTGGCCTGAAGTCGGCAACTGCAGTCCGCGCTCTTCCGGACCTGTCGATTTTTCACAGCGGAGTGACAGAGGCTTGCCCATTGCCGCACTCGACTCTCCGATCTATGAGCCGGACCTGACTGCGTAGAATCGCCTATATGACCGATCTCGCTCCATCCCGGAAAATCTGGTAGGTGATGAACTTTCCAGACATTGGCGAATCAATGAACCGACAATTCGCACTTCTCTCGGTGTTAGCCGTGCCACCTGGCGCGTAGGGAAGTTTTACTGGCTCGCGCAGGCGGAGCCCGTCAGGTTTGCAGAATTGTCCCGCCAAGCCATATTGCTGACTCAACTAAATGATTTTCGAAAAACCGAATGTATCCCCTTATCTACTCCTGAAATCATAGCCAGTCAGGCCGGAGACCTTCTCGTGGATGATGCCGCTTATGTTTGGTGCCTGACACGTCATCTCCCCGGCTTCCATCCTGCGGTCGACGACGCTGGCGTTTATCCAGTGCTGACGGAGGGTTTGGCCCGGTTCCATAGTATTGTCCGTGCATTTCCAAAGTCAGAATCGTTGCACGTTCCTGATGGAATTTGCGTACGGACGCGAACAAATATCGACCAGCTCACTGCTGAGGCGTTCGTCGCCTTTACGTCTGACCCGCGCGAAAAGCACATTCTGCAGAAGGCGGCGGCTTGGCTGCTTCCCCGGCTGGATAGCTTCGAGCGTTTGCCCCGACAGATCGTTCACGGTGACTGGACCCCGCGAAATGTGCTCTTTCAGTATGACGACCGAGAGATGCGCCTGACTGGAGTTCTAGACTTCGAGGCGATGATCTGGGATCCTGCTTGCGTAGATGTCGCAAATACCTGCTCGACGTTGCTCATGTGGTCGGGGTTGGACAGGCTCGAAGAACGAATGGAGAGCGTTGTTAAAGACCTACGAGCAGTCGGTGGGCGCGGACTTCGAGCGAAAGGATGTCCACACTGCGATGCTCGCCCACTGGTTCTGCCATTACTGGAATTGGCGAGACCGGTTGCAGTTCGTCGAGTTCGGGCAGGAGGTGAGAGACCGCCTATGCCTCAGAATTTCCTCGGTGCTCTCATATCTCGCGAACGGAGCAGGCGTCTCGTACTGATGAACCAGCGTGGTTTTCAGCCTCATCGAAGCCACTGAGCCGGCACTATCTGTATATGAGACAGCCACGATCCTCCAACCGATCAAGCCACGGCAGGGCCTGCAGTGTGTTGACCCACCTTAGATCAATCTTTTCAAGCCTGGGCATCTCCAGAACTGATTCCGGCAGCGTTTCGATCGGATTCCCTCGCAGATCGAGGAGACGCAGCTCTGATAATTCCGAAATTGAAGACGGCAGGGTTCGAAGCCGATTGTTTCTAAGATGGAGTTCGCGAAGTTGCGACAGCCTAGCGATTGAACTGGGCAAATCGCTGAATTGATTATCTGTCGCGCGCAACTCAACTAGGTGGGACATGTGGCAAATCGGTTGAGGGAATGTCGAGAAGCGATTTTGACTAATGCTCAGGTACTTTAGCTCCTGCAATCGTTCCAGAGACCGCGGCAGAGATTCGAGTCGATTGTCATGCAGGTAGAGGAAATCTTTCATCTCTGTAAGCCTGCCAAGTTCAACCGGCAACTCGATTAATTGGTTGTGCCCCAAATCAAGCGTTCGAAGGTTCTGCAGTTCCCCGATCCGCGAAGAAATTGCGTTGAGAGCATTTTCCGCAAGAATCAGCACGGTTATTCCGAGATCATTCCAGATCTCGTCGGGAATAGCGCCCAAATTCTTTTTCCAAAGATTGAGAACGTGATCGGGCATGCGTTTGAAGTCCATTCGCTCCACGAATGAGCCTACCTCTTCGTTCGGACCATGGCTGTGGAATTCTACCTGTTTCAGCTATGGCGCAGTGATAGCTTCGGAAGTGAGGCGTGCGTAACGCAACCAGGAGGATCTTAGCCGCTGATAGTTCGCCGCGGTCGCGACCTGATTAGCGTGAAGATTGTTACATTGGATTGATGAGAATTGATACTCAACTCAGTGGGTGCGGCCCGATTCTATGCGCTCATGTGCTCCGAACGGTGGATCGGCACCTCATCGATCTGCTGGAATCGCTTACTTCAGAAGAGTGGGATCTGCAGACAACGTCCTCTCGATGGAAGGTACGCGACGTGGCGGCTCATTTGTTGGACACAGCCCTTCGCAAGCTGTCCCTAGTTCGTGACTCTTGGTTCGTAGAAAATGCCAACGTTCAGTCTCCGGCGGACGTGATCGCACTTGTGAATCGGTTGAATGACGAAGGGGTTGTTGTGTACCGCCGATTGAGCCCAGGTGTTTTGATCGAATTGATGACAATCGCTTGCGATCAATCGGCACGCTTCCATGAAGCGCTTGATCCATTTGCGCGGGCCACTTTCAATGTCAGTTGGGCAGGTGAAGAGGTATCTCTCAATTGGTTCGACACGGCCCGCGAATTGACCGAACGCTGGCATCACCAAGAGCAGATTCGGCTAGCAACCAGTCGGCCAGGCATTATGACGCCCGAACTGTATCGTCCCGTGCTGGACTGTTTTGTGCGTGGCATGCCGTACGCGTATCGACATACAAATTCTCCTGAAGGCAGGAACGTACTATTAGAAATTTCGGGGGAATGCGGTGGAAGCTGGGTCTTGACAAAGGGTATTGAGGGTTGGCATTTCGTAAATGAGCGCCCCCAACACGTTGCTTGTAAAGTCACCCTACCGCAGACGATTGCGTGGCGCGTGTTCACGAAGGGCATGGATCACGCTTCAGCTCGTCAGCAAGCTTCGATCGAAGGAGACGTCGCTTTGGCAGGCGGAATTTTTGGATTAACGGCGATCGTGGGCTAAATGCGTGCGATCGCCTCATCTCGATGGTGGTTAGGTGAGCGATAGATCGCCAATGCACTCACTGAACAGGATGGCTAGCCTTAAGTCGGCCAGTATCCGGCGACCTTTCCCAGGCGTCATCCTCGGTTGACGCCAACAGGGCAATGCGCTCATTCAGAAGTCGGTGAGTGGGTCGGCGATTTATCACTCACCGAGATTCAGACACGCTATCGCTTAACATTCCAACACTTCTAACGAGCACTTCTACTCCGATTGCTCTCGTCATTCGCCATGGAAGCTACCCCCGAGCGGGCGCAGCTTCCATGGAATATAACTCCCTATTGCCGCTCCTCCTGGTGGTCCGCCTCTCTGGCTACACCGGAGACCGTGCCGGCAAATTTGCCCGTACTCGCAAAAAAGACAGGGTTGTTTGAGGTGTCGGCCAAGACGGGGACGTTCGTCTCGGTCAACCACAGGGTGCCGGAAGCATCCTTGAAACGGCCGGTTCCACCAGCGATTTGAAGAGTCAGAGTACAGTGGCCCTGTTGGGCTGCGAGATCTACGCAATCGGCTCCCTGCGTGAGATTGACCTTCAATAAACTACCGTCCTGAAAGCGAAAAACGCCGGCACCACCCACCCTGGTGAAATAGATGTTATTTGGGCCGGAGCACGTGCTTGGTGGGTGTTGCGGAGAAGTGGTCTCGCCGCTTATAAGAAGAAAGGTGAATTGTCCCAGTGTGCCGTACCCAGCGAAATTCTCTTCTCCAGTTTGTGCGCCGGCCTGCTGTAGATTGATCGCGCTGGCCCCGGAAGTTCCCGAATACGCCATATTTACGGGATAACGTTGTGCGTAAACGCTTGCGACACCGAGATTGAGCATAAGCGCCACAACTGCTATGTATTTCATTTTTGCCTCGTGCGTTTGAGATAACCGGTGGAACCAAAGGGCGATCGACCGGTTGCAGCGGCATCAGAACCCACGCGGGTTCTCAAGATCAAAGCAACTCGTTGTGAAGGCTTTGCGAATTGCTAAGTTCAAGCGTTTCATGCGAATAGGAACCGCGTGTTAACTGTGGCAAAGCGGTGCTAGACTCAACTCCTCGTCACACCGGTATGACTCTGGGGGCCAAGTGTGCAGGCACAACCCGGAATTGTCTATCAATTCGGCCCTTTTGAGGTGAACCCCGCTTCCGGGGAGCTGTTGAAGAACGGAAGACGCATTAGGCTGCAGGAGCAACCCTATCGGCTCCTTGTCGCACTGCTTGAAAGCCCGGGAGAAGTCATCACTCGAGAGGAACTTCGAGGCCGCCTCTGGTCTGGAGATACGTTTGTAGATTTTGACGGCAGCCTCCGCGTGGCGGTTGGCAAGCTGAGGGATGCGTTGGACGATGACGCTGACGACCCCCGATACATTGAAACAATTCCAAAGCGAGGGTATCGGTTCCTCGTTCCTGAAGTACGCCGGGTGGATACCGCTCGGGACGCCGCTGCGCTGGAAGGGAGGGAACTGCGCCACGATGCACGGCGTGACGATCTGGAGCTTTTGAAAACCGGCGCGGAGGCCGCTCGCTGGTGGGTGGTCGCGGGTGCCGCGATCCTGATGATTGGAATCGGACTGGCGGTCGGGACCCGGATGTTTTTTCCTCACAAGGTGCACGCGTTGACGGACAAAGACACCATCGTCCTTGCAGACTTCGCCAACGCTACCGGCAACCCGGTATTTGACGGCACGCTGCGGCAGGGGCTCTCCGTGCAATTGGAGCAGTCACCCTTCCTCAGCATTATCCCTGACGAGAAGATCCAGCAGACCCTCGCTCTGATGGGCCAGCCGGCCGATACAAAACTGATTCAGGCAATTGCGCGAGAGATTTGCCAGCGAACGACGAGCGCTGCGGTGCTCGATGGTTCGATTGCGAAGATTGGCACCCAGTATCTTCTGACGCTCAAGGCGGTCAACTGCAAAAGCGGAGAAACGCTGGCAAGCACAGAGGCACAGGCGAGTGACGAGAACCATGTGCTGAATGCGCTTGGAAAGGTGTCCGTCGAGATACGCAATAAGCTGGGCGAGTCCCACAGCACGATCCAAAAGTTTGATACCCCTTTGGAGGAGGCGACGACACCCTCGCTTGAGGCTCTGAAGGCCTACAGCTTAGGCATGCAAACTGTCAGGACAAAAGGGCCAGAGGCGGCGACGCCGTTTTATAAACATGCCGTCGAACTGGACCCGAAGTTTGCGGTGGCCTACGCCTACCTGGGCGTCCAGGCAACCACTAGTCTTGAACCCAGCCTCTCTGTGGGCTACCGCACGAAGGCCTATGAACTGCGCGACCGGGCCAGTGAGGCCGAGAAGTATTGGATTACCGCCACCTACCATAAAGGAGTCACCGGCAACATCCCAAAGGCCATAGAAGCCTGCGATCTTTGGATCCAGGATTATCGGCGCTCAGAGATGCCGCACGTCTACCTGGGGGCAGCAATTCTGCCGGTCGTTGGACAATATGAGAGAGCGCTCGAAGAATCCTCTGAGGGAGTTCGTCTGCGTCCCGACTTTGCCCTCGCCTACGCTTTCCGCATCCATGCGTACACCGCTCTTAATCGCTTCGATGAGGCAAAGGTTAGCTATACGCAGGCTCTTGAACGCAAATTAGATACCCCCTACATCGATCTCGAAATGTATAGCCTTGCCTTCGCGCAAAATGATGCGGCGGGGATGGCCCAACACGCTATAAAGCTGGCGGCCTTGCCGAGGTTGGGTCACACAATGTTGAGTACGGAAGGCGATACTGCCGCCTACTCCGGGCACCTTAAAGACGCCCGCGAGCTCAGCCGCCGCGCGATCGAGAGCGCCCAACGCGGCGGAGAGAAGGATGCGCCTGCCCTTTATTCTGGCACCTCCGCACTGCGAGAAGCCTGGTTCGGCAATACCGGCGAAGCGCGGCGACGCGCCGCTTTGGCACTGAAGCTTTCGAGCGGCCGCGATCTGCAGTATTTTGCAGCGCTCGCATTTGCCTACACCAGGGATGACGCGCGAGCGAAAGCGCTGGCCGACGATCTGGACAAGAGGTTTCCGGAAGACACAATTGTGCAGTTCAACTATCTGCCGAGCATCCGCGGAAGGCTTGCGCTTAACAAGGGAGATGCCTCTGGCGCGCTTGCGAGTCTTGCGACCGCCGCACCTTATGAGCTTGGGGCGACCAGAGCCATTGATTTGGCTTGGACGCCGATGTTTCCAGTCTTTGTGCGTGGCGAAGCCTATCTGGCTGCACGCCGGGGTAGCGACGCTGCTGCCGAGTTCCAGAAGATTCTCGACCATCGCGGCCTCGTCCTGAACCAACCGATCGGTGCGCTTGCCCACCTTGGCCTCGGTCGCGCTTATGTCTTACAGGGCGACATCCCCAAGGCGAAGGCGGCCTATCAGGATTTCCTTGCGCTATGGAAGGACGCGGACCCGGATATTCCTGTCTTGCAGCAGGCGAAAGCGGAGTACAAAAAATTGAGGTAGAGAAGAGGTTTCCGCATTAGACCGTGTGCTTGATCGCTTATGGCGCCTGAAGAGGTATACCTTCGATAACTCTAACTTCGATTTTTACTGGTCGCAATGGGTCAGAACAGGGCAATGCACTCATTGACCTATCGAGATTGAACTGTATATTCGGCAAGTTGCTGTATAACCGGCTATCCGTTGATGTGCCAACTTCCTGATTGGCGAAAATCCAGCCGTTGGGTTATCAACCCAAAGAGAAAGAGCTGAGGACGGCTACGTTGTCCTCGGGTCCACTGCGCTGGTGCTCTTCGCCGTCGCTGCAGTGACCGCTACAGGTTCTTCTTGACAATTTTGCTTGCACCCATGTTTACTCTAGGCCTGTCCTAAACATGCCTATTACAAACTCCAATCCACGCGATCTGTTTCCCGGCGCTCTCGAGATGATGATCCTCCAGTCGCTGCGCCGTCGGCCGGCTCACGGATACGCACTGGTCCAGCACATCCAGCAGTGCTCGAACAACCTTCTCCAGGTAGAAGAAGGGTCGCTGTATCCCGCCCTGCAGCGGCTCCTCAAAGCGAAGTTGGTCAAGGCCGAATGGGGAGTCTCGTCCACCAATCGTCGTGTCCGTACTTACCAGATCACCGCTTCCGGTTTACGCCGCCTGGAGCAGCAGATTTCCAGCTTTGACCGCATGTTTGAAGGCATTGCGCTCGTTCTCAATCCAGGCAAGTCCGCCGCAAATTAGGGAGGAGATCCAATGGAGTGGCAGCCGAATATCTTTCGTCGCCGCAAGCTTTACGACGATCTCTCCGAAGAGATCCGTCTGCATATCGAAGAGCGCGCCGAGCAACTGATTGCCGACGGCATGAGTTCGGAACAGGCGCATCGAGAAGCGCGCAAGGCATTCGGCAACCGCACGGTGGTTGAGGAGCGCAGCCGCGAAGTCTGGCAGTGGGCCACGCTCGAATCCATCTGGGCTGATGTGCGATTTGCTCTCCGCCAGCTCCGGAAATCTCCCGGATTTACATTTACAGCAATTGCGACTATGGCTTTGGCCATCGGCGCCAACGCTGTCGTGTTCAGCGTGTTGAATGCCTTCATCCTGCGTCCATTGAATGTGTCCGCGCCGGAGAGCCTGTACGCGCTCCAGCATGGAGATGCAGCCTCGGGATATCTCTCTTATCCCAACTATCTCGATTTGCGCGATCGCAACCACAGTTTCGATGATCTGGTGGCTTACAACGCTGTGATGGTTGGATTCGATACCGGGGACAATCCATCCAGTGAATGGGGTGAGGATACTAGCGGCAATTACTTCGATGGCCTAGGCGTTCGCCCATATATCGGTCATTTCTTCCATGCCAGTGATGAGCATGGCCCGAACAGCGCTCCTTATATCGTGCTCGGCCACTCGTTTTGGCACACCCGCTTCCACGATGATCGCGGCGTGGTCGGCCGTGTTGTGCGGCTCAACGGTCATCCATTCACTGTTATTGGTGTCGCTCCGCCGCAGTTCAACGGAACGCTCCTCTTTTTCAATCCCGCATTCTTTGTACCGATGGTGGAACGCCCTCTGCTGGCAGGGACAGACCTGAATGCACGAGGATTTAACTCGGTCTTTGAAGCTCTGGGCCATCTCAAGCCGGGAGTTACACCGGGGCAGGCAATTGCAGATCTGAACAGGGTCGGAACATTTCTTCAGAAAGCGTATCCCAAAGACATCACCAAAATGACCTTCATCCTGGCGCGCCCGAGTCTGTACGGCGACTACCTCGGCCGCCCGGTACGCGCGTTCATGGCTGGGTTAATGTTGCTGACGGGGCTGATTCTGCTAGCCGCTTGTGCCAACCTGGGCAGCCTATTTGCAGCTCGCGCGTCGGACCGGTCGCGGGAGGTGGCACTCCGGCTCGCGCTGGGATCAAGCCGGAGACGCATTTTGCGCGGACTGTTCACAGAGGCCATCCTGATTTCTCTCGCCGGCGGCGTGGTCGGCTTGTTGGGGAGCGTGGTGCTGTTGCGCGCGCTCAGCGCATGGCAGCCTATTCCCACATTCCCTATCCATCTACAGGTAAATCCAGACATCAAGGTTTACGTTGTCGCGGTGCTGCTGGCACTGGTCAGCGGAATTCTCTTCGGCGCGGTGCCAGTGAGGCAGGTGCTCCGGACCAATCCATACGAAGTGGTGAAGGCTGGAACCACAGCCGGCCTGGGCAAGCGCATCAGCGCACGCGAGGTCCTCCTGGTGATGCAGATTGCCATTTGCGCCGTCTTGGTGACCTCGTCGCTGGTTGCCTTCAGGGGGCTGGAGCGGTCGCTCCACGCTCACTTCGGATTCGATATTGAGAACACCCTCGTAGCGGAAACAGACCTAAGCACGGCGGGCTACAGTGGAGATCGTGTCTCCGAGATGCAGAAACGGATGATCGAGGCGATGCAAGGTGTGCCCGGCGTGGAGTCTGTAGGGCTGACCGATGCACTGCCGTTGTCAGTAAACGGCGGCGACGATCAGATCGTCTTCGCCGACAGGACGTCCGATCTGCGGCCATCCAACGCCGCCGGCGAAATCAGGACCTACAACGTCTCTCCGGGATATTTTCACGCGTCCGGTACAGCATTGGTTTCCGGACGAGCATTCACAGTTCACGACGACAAGAGTTCGCCTCGCGTCGCAATCGTGAATCAGCAGTTTGTGCGCAAGCTGTTCGGTTCCGCGGCCGGCGCAATTGGTAGTTGGTACAAGTTGAAAGATGGAACGCGCATTCAGGTCGTGGGCATTGCGGAAGACGGAAAATACGACAGCCTCACGGAAGATCCATTGCCTGCCATGTTTTTTCCCATCCTGCAGTCACCCTCCACATCCACAAATCTCATCGTGCGCTCGCGCCCCGGTTCTGATAACGACCCGCACCTGCTGGCCGCATCCATGCGGAAAGCCCTGCGGCAACTCGATAGGGGGCTGCCGATTACGATCGAAACGCGGGACAAGCCGCTGGATTCAACTCTCTTCGGCCCGCGCATCGCCACACTTGCACTCGGCGTATTGGGCATGATGGGCGCCGTGCTTTCCATCACCGGCATCTTTGGAATGGCCGCTTACTCGGTGAGCAAACGGCTGAAAGAGTTGGGCATCCGCATGGCGCTTGGTGCGCAGCGCAGCCAGGTGTTACAAACGGCGCTGGGGCGCGCATTCAGACTGCTGGCGATTGGTTCTGCGGCCGGATTGCTCTTTGGACTTCTCGCGACACGGGTGCTCGCGTTCCTCGTGTATCAGGCCACTCCCCGCGATCCGCTTGTATTGGCGGGCGTTGTTCTCGCCATGGCTTTGCTGGGTCTCGCGGCTACATGGATTCCGGCGCAGCGTGCGCTCTCGGTCAACCCGATCATCCTGCTGCGCGAGGATTGAGCCGGCAGAGTTTGTGCCAAATCGTTAAGGGCTGACCTGTGGCCTATGCGCTTCGCGCCACTGCGTTATGCCCCGTTCGGAAGCGCCACCGTATTCGCCAGGCGCGACCCGCAAAAACGCGCCTGAGGGTGCTGCGGATAGCGTCGCAATTTCGGAATCCGCCCATCACTGCAACCAATTCAAGGCTCGGATGGCTCTCCTGCAAACACATCATGGAAATTGTGAGATTCCCGAAGTCGTTGCAACTGGTCTCGCTGCAAATAGGAGAGTCTGGTGCGACAAAATCCCAAATTGACCAGAAGTCGTGCGACCAAATCCTGCCTCCCGCGACGAACGACCACCGCCAGAACGCGTCATCTGTCCGACATGCCG
>CAVVSP010000007.1:0-56531 GCA_963750845.1 uncultured Acidobacteriaceae bacterium | reverse complement strand
AGATAACGGGGATCGGCGGCTCCGTCGTTACGATGACCGTCTCGCCGGAAGCCACTGCAGCGCCGCAGATGCCCTGGGTTACGGGTATGCGCACATGCGATGTGGGCGCGCCGACGAAGGGGCCAAGAACCAGCATCCCGGGATCAGCCGGATCCAGCATGTAAAAGCCCGTCCAAGGTCTGACCAGCCGGAGACGCTGCGCCATCGCCGCAACGATTCCGGTCTGCAGAGATTCGAGCGAGGTCGACACAGCGGCCAGGTCGCGTATGTGGTCGAGTAAACCGGCTCTGACATCGAAGAGCTGAGAATCCGCCATGTCCTTATTGTCTACGATGATTTGATGAGGGCGGCCTGGCCAGTGTGGAAGGCGGCGTGATTGGTGCGGCTCATCAAGACGGCGAGGCGATTGCGCGTGGGGTCTTTGGCGAAGTCTTCGTTGGAGACAGCGGTATGCTTTTCAAGCCACTGCGCCGGAGTGAGCTTTTCAAAGGCGGCGGTGAGCTTGCTGTTAACCTCGCTCCACGCGTGTTTGAGATCGGCGGCGGAGACGGGATCGGGCAACGCACGGTCGGGATTTGTGATGTAAATCTCATCCAGTTCCGGGTGCAGCCGCTCACCGAGGCCCAGTAAAGAGAACATGCGGTCGTGGACAGCGGTGAGATGGCTGATGAGATAGAGCAGACGATTCTTGCCCGGGGCAACCTGCTTCTGAATCTGCTCGTCACTCAGCGGGGCGATTGCTGCGTCGAGGCGCCCGGTAACGAGTTTCCATGCATTCACCGCCGTGTTTGCGAGCATTGCTTCGGTTGTCATCTTTAATCGCCCTCCATCATTTAGATCAACGCCCAGTTCGATGCCCATCGAACCGGGCTGGATGCGAATAGTTTTGTGCGTCGGAAACAACGCTAATGGATGCGCGGAGTGCGCCTTCCTTGAAGACACGCCAAGTGGTTGAGTGACATGCGCTTCCATGATGAACCCGCTCGCGACGTGCTTGCGCGAGACTAGGCGGCGGCAGCGGGGCGCTCCATTTTGGCGAGGGCGCTGCGCATGCGGATGCGAGCCGAGAAGAGCGTCCGCTCGACCTGCTGGCGCGGGATGTCGAGCAGGGCGGCAACGCGGTCAGCGTCGTAGCCTTCGACATCGCGAAGCAGAAAGACCATACGCTCGTTCGCGGGCAGTTCTTTCAGCGCTTCTTCCAATTCGGTGCGCTTGACGTTGCGGCCGCCCAGTGTCTGTCCAGCAACGGCTTCAGCGGGTGCGGCCTGCTCATCGAGCGGCATGCGCTCGCGAAGCTCGTCCACCAGGGCGCAGTCCACGCAGCGGCCATCCGGCTCCTCGGCTTGGCGGAAGGCACGGACGAAGGTGCCCTGCGCGACCTCTTCCGCCTCAATCTCGTTCCCCACCATGTAATAAGCAACGGCATAGGCCCGGTGCTTATGGGTCTCATAGATATCGCGCTGCCGGTGCTCGAGCGATCGCTCGGACATCTGGCATTGCACGACCCGGCACGATCCCTGGGGAGAAAACTCTCGTTCAAAGTTCAACGGTCATGCCCTCAAGTGGGACGGCGTGAGCCTCTTTCCCGGCCCGGCGGATGCGGAACGAATGCTGAAGCTAGGATGGCTGTCCATACCACTTCCGTCAAGGGGTCATGTGAAATCAGTGGGATAGAGCGGCCTGAATACCACATCCGTGTATCCAGGAGTAATGGTTTCGCGTTTCGAAGATTACGGAGGTGCGGAACGTTTCCGCCATGATCAATCCGGGTTCCTAAAGTGACCGATCAGAAAGGTACCGGACGCACGTCCCTGGATGGCCCCCCCGACCATCCTTGTTGTCGACGATGCGTCTCGTACGCACCATTGTCTCCGCCATGCTGGAGCCGGCAGGCTATGACCCGGTGCTGGCGTGTTCCGCGGAAGAGGCGATCGCGCGACTCGAAGAGGGACTGAAGCCTCGACTGATTCTTTCCGATATTGTGATGACGGGGATGACCGGGCTGGCGTTGCTGGATCATGTGCGCGAGCGGCATGCCGAGATCCCGATCGTGATGGTGAGCGGGGTAAGCGACGTAGCGGTGGCAATCGGAACTCTGCGCAACGGGGCGTACGATTATCTTCTAAAGCCGTTTGAGCGCGACCAACTGCTGGGGACAGTACTGCGGGCTCTCGAATACCGCGCACTGGTGGAGCAGAACAACGTGTATCGAACGCACCTGGAAGATCTGGTGGCAGCCCGCACCGAGATGTTGAACAGCGCGATCGGTGACCTGGAGCGGTCCTATGACATCACGCTCGAGGCGCTGGGCGACGCGCTCGACTTAAAGGATACCGAGACCGAGGGCCATTCCCGGCGAGTGACCGCGTACACGATTGCGCTGGCGCGCGCGATGCAGTTGCCGCCGCAGGAGATCCGCACCATGGCGCGCGGGGCGTTTCTGCACGACGTGGGCAAGATGGCGATTCCTGACGCGATTTTGCTGAAGCCGGGACGGCTGACCAAGGACGAGCAGGGCACGATGCGGGAACACTGCGAGCGGGGCTACCAGATGCTGCGCAAGATCCCCTACCTGCGGGAAGCGTCCGAGATTGTCTACAGCCACCAGGAGCACTTCAACGGTTCGGGGTATCCGCGCGGGCTGCGGGGCGACGAGATCCCGCTGGGAGCACGCATCTTCGCCGTGGCGGATGCGCTGGATGCGATCACCTCCTACCGTCCCTACCGAAGCGCTACCAGCTTTGCGACGGCACGGAAGGAAATCCGTAAGAACATGGGAACGCAGTTCGACCCACATGTGGTGGATGTCTTTCTGCAGATGCCGGACCGCGTCTGGGAAGACCTGCGTGCGGAGATCCAGGGTGAGGCACAGAAGTTCAACCCATTTTCGCTGGGTGCGGTCAAACATCTATTGCCACGCAAGGATACTCGGGCGGCAACGGACGGCATCTTAAAGACCATGCCGGCGACCAAGAAATCCGCTCACTGGATGCTGACGCGTTGAAGCAGGCGGTTGCGAAGCTTCCCGGCTGGCGCGTGGATCGCGGCGCGCTGACCCGCACCTTCAGCTTTCCTAACTTCGTGGAGGGGCTGGCGTTTGTCCAGTCTCTGGGGGTGGAGGCGGAGCAAAAGCAGCACCACCCCGACCTGGATATTCGCTATAGCAAGGTGACGGTGTCGCTGGTGACACACGATGCCGGCGGGATTACGACGAAGGACCTGGCCATGGCGGAGACAGCGGACACCCTGGCGACCCCCTTGAACGGCAAATGACGAACGGCAAATCGCCGCTTCTCAGGAATTGCTTCCCGTTTTGCGCTTGACAACGTGAGGCCTACAGGCGCTAAATGGTTGGTCGCTAAGGGTTAGGGCGCCAGAACGCACCTGCCGCGTTGCAGGTGGCAGGAGTGGTTTGCGGTAATTTTCAAAGAAAGTTGCTGTTTTGAGCAACATCTCGGCAGCGCTTGCGTCTATCCTTAGTAGAACGGTTGAGGTGAAAGCCTCCCGTGGAGAGTTTTAGTACAAGTTGCGTCACTGGCCTCCCGGCACGAGCACCCCAAATGTTCGTGCCGTCTTTTTTTGCCTGACGCGGAGCTTCCCTTACACTGAGCACCATGCGGACTGTCCTGCTTGCCCTCCCTATCGCACTGTTGACGCTTGGCGCCTCGGCCCAGTGGGCCCTGCCGACGGACGACGTGCCGGCATTCCATACGACCGCTCCCGCGCCTGGAGCCAGACTGGAGCCCATCCTGACAGAGGCGCAGCTACGCGCCGCCGGGGCGATGCTGCCCTGGCAGTTCCGCGTGTATGCGTTGGCTGCCCGGGTGCCGCGGATACTCTACCAGCTACCCTGCAACTGCCGCTGTGATCGAGCGCTGGGGCATGCCAGCCTCGAGAGCTGCTTCTCCGGCACACACGGCATGGAATGCAGCACCTGTGCGCAGGAGGGCGTCTATGCCTACCGCATGACGAAGCTGGGCAAGACGCCGGCGCAGATTCGCGCTGGCATTGCGGCGCATGAGTACGAGAGCATCGACTTAGCCTCCTGAATGGGGCCAGCGCCAAGAGTTAACGGCAGAGGGCTGCCGACGAATAATTTAGGAGTTCTGGTTCCAGATGTCGATGTGCCACTTCCAGCGGCTGTCTTCCTCCCGCCAATAGACGACGTATTTGACTTCCATCTGCGTTGCGGATTGTCCGGGAGGCTCCACGGTCAGGATAGCTTTTCCGATTTCGACTACACCCTCGCCGGCCTGGATGACATCCACTGACATCAGGACAGCGGACTTTGCATTCGCCGACTGCACCAGATCGGACCAGAATTTCCTGATTGCATCCCGTCCGGAGATCATCGGGGCGCCGGGAGGAAGAATGCGGGCGTTCCGTGTGTAGATGTCGTCGAACGCGGCGAAGTTCCGCTTGCCGAAAACCTCCGCGTTGAAGAGGTCATTGGTGTTTTGCATTGCGTGCTTGATCTGATCGAGTGTGGATGGCATGGCCCAAGACAGTACACCCGGAATTTGAAAGATTGCAATGCATTCGTGCGATCTTTGTACCGAGGCGGTGGACCGGACCCCGCACCGCGGGGCGCGACGGACTAGAGCCGCCGAAGCGATATCAGCGAGAACATCGCCAGTCTCTTCATCTGCGGCTCGCATGCTCTTTCGATGAACTTCCAGAGAGAGGTTGTGCGGCCGGGCATGAGCGTGCGCATGGAGACGCCGCCGGAGACGAGATAGCGGAACGGCATCATGGGGCGAACTTCTTGATCCTGAGCTCGGGAAACTGTTCTTCGAATCGCTTCCGATCGCGCTCAAAGAGTATCCAGGGCAACGCGCCATTTGCGTCCGAGAGAGGGCCATTCGCCGGGAAGTCCCAGCGCCCGACTTCTGGCTCGAACGGTTCATGATGCAAATGTGTATAAATCAGGCGCGACCACGGGGAGACCCAGGGCTCCACCATGGCGACGACACCGCCGGGCCGCAAGCAGCGCGTGGCTTCCCGGAAGAAGGCCGCGACATCGGGTATGTGGTGCAGAACGTCGGTCATGACGATCGCGCGAAGCTCGCCGGACGCGAATGGGAGGCTCCGCGCATCAGCGACGAGCTGGACACCCGGGCACTCGAAGACTTCGAAGTGATCACGTCGGGAACAAACTGCTGAAAGAAGCCGGCGCCGGAGCCGAGTTCCAATACCGATCCTTCGCATATGGGAAGGCGCTCCAGGATCGCTCGATACCAGTCTTCGTAAATTGCTCGGAGGAAGGGTTTCGAGGTGACAATCGAACGTCGAAGCTCCGTGGTCACGGGATCATCGATCGACCGGCCACGCGTTAGGGGATGCGCGAGTATGGAACGAAGCATCACTGTCTCTGGTCTTCCCGCCATCCGATTATAGTTTTACCTGATGTCATGAGAGCGACCGCCGGGCGGAATCGAGTCTCATGCCTCCCCGGGCGTTACACTTGGCTTCAACGTATGGCAATCTCCCCTTCGCAAGCACGCGCGGTAACGGGACTCTACTCGCTGACTCGTCGCTCCGGGCTGCTCGAGACGGGTTTTGGCAGAAAGCTATTCACCACATCCTATTTCCTGTACAAGCGGTACCTCGAAGATCCCTTTGCTGCCCTTGCCCGGAAGCGGCCGGAGCTATTCCGGGGCGGCGACATTCTGGATATTGGCGCGAACATTGGCTATACCGCATCGCTCTTTGCCCAGGCTGGCGATGCCGATGGCACCGTCTATGCCTTTGAGCCCGAGCCATTCAATTTCCGGTTGCTGCAATCCACCGTTCGAGGCCGAACGCTTCAGGGAAAAGTGGTTCCAATACAGTCGGCAGTGGGAGAACGCAGCGGTGAGATCGAACTATGGATCAATGACCATCATCATGCAGACCACAGGATTGCAACGGACAACCTCCGTGCGAGTTACAAGGAAGCGGAGGAGTATGTCACCATACCGATTACCAGCGTTGATGAGTTCGTTGCTGCCGTCCGTCGCCGGGCGGCCGATCTGCCTGATCAAGATTGACGTTCAGGGCTACGAGCTTGCTGTTTGTCGAGGGATGGCCGCGACGATCGCGCAGCAGAGGCGCGCTGCAGTGGCCATCGAGTACATGCCTGACGCGATGAAGGAGCTGGGGTATGACCCGTTGGCAATGCTCGACTGGTTTCGTGAAAGAGAGTTCAAGATGTATTCCCTGGGAAAGAACGGCGAACTTGTGGAAGGCTTGAGCGATGAGCTCTCCGCGAAGGGTTATGTCGACCTTATCTTTTCGCAAGCCCCACTCATTTAGGTCCGCGCCTCGCCGGGATCGGGGAGTTGCAGGTCTCCGAAGAGCGAACTTGGCATGGGGACGCGGCACACGGTCAGAAGGATGAGGATAAGGAAGATCGTCTTCACCTGCGGCCCGAGGGCAAAGCTGCGATTGGTGCTACCAGTAATCGCGATGTAAGAGAGCGGCACGAAGATCACCGCGCACGAAAATAAAATCCTGCGGATGGCGTTGGCCGGAATCCTGACCCGGCCTGTCGCGACGTCATCGAGAAGAAACAATAGAAATGCCGCCCATGCTATATACACGTGAACCAGCGTGTAATCGCCAGAAACATAGGGTAAGGAGACGCAGAGAACGATATATGCGATGAACTGGTTCAGGAGCGGCAGGCGGCGCAGGCGAAACCAGTAAAGCAGAAGAGCGGCCAGCGGAATGACAATGTTATAGACTCGCAGCGCTATTCGATTCGCCGGCAGAGTGCGGATGAGGAGCGGAACCGTGGGATGCTTTTGGAACGCTTCCGCAACGTAGATTCCATGTTTGATTCCCTGGAAGAACGAGTGGTCGAAGCCGGCGTTGTCGTGTTGAACGATGTAATTGCTGGTTAGAGAAGCCTCGCTCCTCGAGCTTTCAAGGGCGGCTTGATGGATGGTGGGACCAATTCCGGCCAATGCCAGCAGCGAAAAAGCAGCCGTTGCGGCTATGGCGACGACAAACGTTCCGAACTTGCGCCGGGCAAGAAAAAGCACGAAGAGCAGGCCTGGAAATGACCTTCATCGACGCTGCAAGGCTCCACAGAATCGCGGAAACCAGCGTCCGGTTCCGTGCGAAGGCCACCACTCCAAGAAGAACGAGGAGCCAAATGACCGCCTCGATATTACCGCGATCGATCAAAAACTGCAGAGGAAATCCGAAAAGAAGCGTCGACCAGATCGCGATTTGGGGAAGCTTTTTTGAAGTAGCGCGCCGGACGCGCAGCGAAAAGAAACAGGTGGCGAGAAGAAAGCTGAGAAAAACAAAGATCAGGTAGGCCCGCAAGGAGTGGAGAGGAAACAGGCGAACGAAGAAGACGTAAGCATAGAAGGATGGGGCTGGGTAAGGATAGGGGAATGGATAGGGGTAAATAGTTTTGATATCGGTTCGCGAAAGCACATGGGGCTCGTGCCAATGAGGGACGCGCTGGCTTAGATCAAGGAAATCGGAGAAGCGGACTTCGGGTATGAAAAACACCGTGTTGCGTGGATAAGGCTCATGCAGGATGGACCCGCGTATGCCGGCGAGACCCCAGGAAATGCGGTCAGTACCAGGAACGTCACCACATAGATCCGGAGGCCCTTGTAAACATCCGCTTCGGACTGACGGCGCGCCTCAATATCGTGAATTGCCGGGGGGCTGGTTTCCTGTGCGCTCAGGTGATGGCTCCATTCCAGGATGATGGGATCGTCACGTTCATGCAGCTTGCCCACTGCCGGAAGTGAAGTATTGACGAGAAGCGCCGCAGTGATAGCGTTATTGGATGCCATCCTCCCAGATGCCCTCTCCCGAGTCAACCTTCACAAGACCGTCGGAACAGTCGGCGGCGTATACGGAAACTCGTCGGCAGTATTGGGAGGAATATGCGGCCTCTGCTTCAAAGTGGGCCGGCCACCGTAGGTACTATTCAGAGCCGCCTGGCCGAGATCTATAAGCTCTCCGTCCCTCCCGGTATGCGGATTCTGGAGCTGGGGTGCGGAGAGGGAGATTTGCTGGCGAAAGCTGGAGCCGGCATACGGCTACGGCATCGATCTTTCTGGCCAGTTGATTCCCATAGATCATTGAGCAGATCCGAGCAGATGCTGAAGTCGAACTCACCCTCCAGTTGCAGGTCTGCTCACGTTTCCCGTTTGAAATGCAAGCCAGGAAACTTGCTTCTCGCCTTCTGGAATGGAATGTATGTGGTAAACAATGGTGGATGGAACGTGGTATCGCAAGGGCGTTTCCAACAGGGAATGATTGGGGAAACCTGAGATGAAGAAAATTCTGGTCACCGGTTCTTCTGGCCTGATCGGATCCGAGGTGTGCCTTTTCTTTTCTGCAGAAGGCTGGCAGATTCACGGCATCGACAACAATCAGCGTGCGGTATTCTTCGGTCCCAAGGGTGATACGCGCTGGAATCAGCAACGACTGGAAGGTCTGATCAAGTCCTTCGTGCATCATGAGTTGGACATTCGCGACCGCCAGGGAATGCTCGACCTCCTGAAAGGGATTAAGCCCGACGCTATTGTGCACACGGCGGCCCAGCCGAGCCACGACCTTGCGGCGTCCATTCCATTCGCCGACTTCGACACAAACGCAGTAGGCACACTGAATCTGCTGGAAGCCGCACGGCAGAATGTGCCGGAATCACCATTCGTGTCCATGTCGACGAATAAGGTCTACGGTGATGCACCGAACGAATTGCCTCTCAAGGAACTTGAGACGCGCTGGGAATACGCGGACCCAGCCTACCGGAACGGGATCCCGGAGACTTTCCGCATCGACCAATCAAAGCATTCGATCTTTGGCGCATCAAAAGTCGCTTCTGATGTCATGGTCCAGGAATACGGACGCTATTTCAACATGCCCACCTGCTCGCTGCGTGGCGGCTGCCTCACAGGCCCAAGCCACTCCGGGGTCGAGCTTCACGGGTTCCTGAGCTATCTGATCAAGTGCAACGCGACAGGAGTTAAGTACAAAATATATGGATATAAGGGCAAGCAGGTGCGGGATAACATTCATTCTCTGGATGTGGCACGCTTTATTGCAGCTTTCGTTAACAGTCCACGCTCCGGAGAGGTATATAATGTAGGCGGCGGGCGCACGAACAGTTGCTCAATTCTCGAAGCCTTCGCGAAGGCAACTTCAATCTCCGGTAAGCCGATGGCCTACGACTACCTGGAACAGAACCGGTCGGGCGACCACATCTGCTACATTAGCGACCTGCAGAAGATGAAAGCCCACTACCCTGGATGGGACATCTCAAAATCGCTGGACGATATCTTCCAGGAGATCTACGCATCGTGGGCAAATCGGGAACAGTTACTCGTTCATGCGAAGTGAAGCAACATAATTGGCGATCAGTTGCCGGTTCCATCAAGACATCCTGAATACTTCACCTGGCCGGGCATAAATCTGAGTTTCATCCACTATGAATGTATGAATGGCTCTCCTGGTGTATTTCAGTCGATTCTCCAGAGTTCCTACCGGTCATCCGGACTCTCACCAACCCCCCAACTACGTGGCCGGTGAGCTCGCTTCCGGCCACCACCCCTCAGGAGAGGAAGAACACTTGAACCAATTTGCGACGGCGACCCCAGGGAATTCTCAGGAGCCGACCCCTGCACTCAAGAATGATTCCTGGGGCGTTGCGGCATTGCAATCGAGCCGCCAGGCACGCCGGGAATTGCAGGACGGCATCGCTCCAAAACGAGATCGATGGATCGAGCGGAATCGCTACTATTACGACCATATCAAGCGCATGCTGCGTTTCATCGTCGAGCCCAATAAGAGAGTGCTGGAAGTGCGCTGCCAGACCGGCGGCCTGCTAGTCTCGGTAAAACCGTCCTACGGCGTCGGGGTTGAGATCAGCCAGAGGTTGGTAGACGTCGCGCAGAAGAAACATCCCAGCCTCAATTTCATCTGTGCCTCTCCTGAAGACCTGGCCCTGGCAGAAAAATTTGACTACGTCGTCGTCGGCCATATCTTCGATACGGTCGACATCCTCGCGGCTCTCAATCGCGTTCGCGCTCATTGCACGCAGGATACGCGGGTCCTGATCGTTAATTACAACCACCTATGGGAGCCTGTGCTCGAACTCGCAAGCTCAATGGGATTGCGGGCCCCCTACGTTGAGCCAAACTGGTTGAGTTCGGAGGATGTACACAGATTCCTGGTTCTTTCAGGCTTCGCGCCGCTGCGTACTCACCAGATGCTTCTGTGTCCCAAATACATTCCGCTCATCTCTTGGTTTTTAAACGAGTTTTTAGCCAAGCTCCCGGGGCTGCGCCGGCTTTGTATGATTCAGGTAATCGTGGCGCGCCCGAAGCCTGTCGCGCACGACGAGGACGAAACCTCTGTCTCCGTCATCGTTCCCTGCCGGAACGAAAAGGGCAATATTCAGCCTGCGGTGGAACGCATTCCCGACATGGGTAAACACACGGAGATCATTTTTTGCGACGACAAATCGACCGATGGGACAGCCGACGAAGTTCGACGGATGCAAGAGCTGTACCCGGGTCGCGACATTCGGCTGCTGGATGGGCCGGGAATCTGCAAAGCCGAGAATGTGTGGACGGGCTTCCGCGGCGCCAAGGGTGACGTGCTGATGATCCTTGACGCGGACCTGAGTGTGATGCCCGAGGAACTGCCCCTCTTCTTCAAAGCGCTGGTGGGAAACACCGGGGAATTCGTCAACGGTAGCCGTCTCGTCTACCCCGTGCCGAAGGTGGCCATGAAGTTTCTTAACCAAGCCGGCAACCGTGTTTTCGGGGTCGTCTTCTCCTATCTCTTGGGGCAGCGTTTTAAGGACACCCTGTGCGGCACCAAAGTGCTGTGGCGGAAAGACTGGCTGAGGATCGAGAAGGGACTGGGAAGTTGGGGCATTCGAGACCTGTGGGGCGATTATGAGCTGATTTTCGGCAGTTCGAAATTGCACCTCGAAATTGTGGAGATGCCCGTTCACTATCAAGAGCGCACCTACGGCGTGACTAAAATGACTCGGGTGTTCTGGAACGGGGTGCGGATGCTCCGCATCTGCCATAGCGCATGGCGGATGCTTCACGGATAAACAGCGCGCACCTCGCGCATCACGGTGCAATCGCTTCGTCCAACCTATTCACAGTCTCGCCGACAATGGCCAGTGAGGTTGTCGCCACGGTGCTGGTTGTATTCAGCACGTGCAGCCCCCTCCTGCCGTCTTGACACGCAAACTGAAAGTCGTCGATCAATTCGCCCTCCGATTGCGGCAAATCGCTCGGCGAGATCGATCCGTTCGGCGACTTCGACCTTCTGTTTGGACAGCGCGCTACAACCTGAAGATTCTGGGTTGCCGATACACTACCGGGAGCGGAAGTACGGGGAGACGAACATTCAACGCTGGAAGCATGGAGTGCTGCTTCTCCGCATGGTCCTGCTCGCCTCGCGACGGATTCGCTTTGTGTAGGGCCCGGAACCGCTGCCGAGTGGCGCGGCAGAATTGGCGGGATGGAACGGCGTATACTAGAAGAAGTCATGATCGCCACGATGGCGTGCTGACCCGAGTTGGGGGCGTCACGGTTTCGACGGGATCGATTGCGGTTCGAGAGGCATGCCGGGGTGTGAGCACCCGTAATCGCTTGCAAAAACAATGATTGCCAATAACAATCTTGCACTTGCTGCTTAATTAAATAAGTAGCCGTCCTCCAAGGCTTTGTCTGCGGGCCGAGGTCAGGACGTCACACAGCAGGCTGGTTTCCAAGGCTATGTCCGGGCCGCGGAGATGAGATTTTCGGGCTAGTGGCGTGCGCATCTTGTCCGTTTTAAGCGCACGTTGCGAAGTCTTTGGAACGCGACTACGCATGGAGTCTCTCGGCTGACAGCGATTTCGGACGCGGGTTCGACTCCCGCCGCCTCCACCATTCCTAAAGTTGGGCGCCACCAAATATAGCGACCCTTCGTGCTCTCAGTCTTCATCGAATCAAATGAGGATATCCATGGGGCTCTGCTGTTGCCAGACGAACGCCTCCGCCCGCGTGTAGCCGCTTTCCAGGCCTCTGAAACGTGCCACCCGGTCCTGCAACTCATAGTAGCGATCCGGCGTCTGGCTGGCATGCGCGTAGCACGCGGCCTTCTTGCGCGGCTCCATCCTCGTGATATCGACGTAGCGATTCGGCGAGAACTGCATCGATCTTCGCCATCGGATACCTCGTAATAATAAAGCGCAAACTTCCGCCCTGACCTTTGCCATGCGTCATACGTCAGCATCGCGATAGCACGATGGTCGCGATGGTTGTCCAACATCCAGTGTGTAAACACGGCATCGGGCGCCTCTGCATTCAGACGCTCGGCGAAGTCTTCATAGTGGATGTTATCCACTATCGCCGCACCGTTCTTTTGTCCGGCATAAGCGGGTCGAGCACCGAGTAGTTCGCAAGCTTTCTTCGCCTCCGCCAGTCGAGTTTCCGCCGGAGTTGGCGGCCACGCTCCGTCATTCAGATACAGCAATACGACCTCATGACCTTGTTCCGCGAAGGTCGCAATCGTGCCCCCGCACCCGTACTCAGGATCCCCAGGGTGACCGCCCGTTACAACGATCTTTGCCTTGTGAGCCTCTGGCGATGCGGCAACCACGGAGGCTGCACCAAAGGCCAAAGCGCCGGAGGCCATTCCGCCGCGAACGATCAAGGAGCGTCGCGTCCATTCCATATCGTTGCCTCGTTCATATCTTCAGTTGGGTTCTATTCAGTTGTTAGCGCGGCAAAAATGCAGCACCTTCGAAACGTCGCAATGAGAATAACTCCAGATCGTAGGCGGGCTTTCTGCCCGTCGCCAAATCAGCCAGCACTTCGCCTAGAACACTCGCAAACTTGAAGCCATGTCCGGAGAAGCCCGCCGCCAACATAACCTGCGGAAATTCGGGATGCGCATCGATGACAAAATGCTCATCGGGGGTCATCGTGTAGAGGCAGGTTTCTGCGTGAAGGAAGCGGCCGGCAAGCATGGAAGCGCTTCAGCAAGCCTTTCTCGAATACTGAGTTCCTCCGCCGGCATGCAACCGCGCGATCCACTGTCTCTGGGGTACAGACATCCTCGCTGCCATGCAGCCCCACCTTCACGCCCTCGGTACTCCGGTCCAGTCAGAGGAAAGCCATAAAGCAGCGGCTGACCCTTCTCCATTTCCCGAATATAGATCGGCATTCGCTGCTGTCGGAAAATCTCGATGCTGCCGCTCGGCTCGAACCAATACACCACCTGCCGCGTCACACGCGAGTGGCAGATGCAACTCACGCAGGATCTGCGGTGCCCATGGCCCGGCAGAGATCACCAGGTGATCCGCGATCATATCTCTCACGCGCTGTGCGCACCGATACGCCGCCACCCGGCAGCGCATTCCATTTCATCACCGGTTCATTAAAGTGAAGCTCGGCGCCGGCCAACTGCCGCTTGTTGAAGCTGTTGCGCAACACACACCTCAGGATGAAGATACCCAGCATCCCTCTCCCACAACGCCACCCAGTCATCATCCACCCTGAATGCCGGATAGCGGCTGCGGATCTGTGTGGCCGAAAGCACCTCGTGGGGCAAATCGAACTGTTCAGCACTTGCCCTGCTTCCGGCCACCAGATTCCGCGTCCGCGGACCGATCATCAACCCGCCAGTGATATGGAGCAGCGCCCGACCGGACTCAACCTCCAGCGCCGCCACAGTTCGTAAGCCCGCAGCAGCAGCGGAACATAGCGCGGATCTTCACAATACGACTTCCGGATAATCCGCGTCTGCCCGTGCGAGGAGCCGTGGGCGTGCGGCGGTGTGAACTGATCGAAACCAAGCACACGGTGGCCCCGCCGTGCGAGATGAAGGGCCGTCGCACTGCCCATGGCCCCAAGGCCGACGACGATGATAGTAGCCATTGTGCTCCGTACGTAACGCTTGCATGTCGCCGGCTATCCGAAAGCTACTGTGGAACTCCGTTGTATTCCGGATAAGCGAGCAGACTCGTCTCTCCCACCTGCTTCCCCTCATCCAGGAGAGTCCATCGCAATTCTTGCGGGTGCGCATCGGCCTTTCTAACCGGCGCCGTAAGAAAGAGTTGAGCAGGATAACTGCTGTGCGGACCGACATGATAGGTAATATCCTTGACCTGCGGCGTCCACCCGTCGGGCAGCGAAGCATGAACAACGAGATCACGGCTCTCGTCCGTATCATTGTGCAGCAGCAGCGGAACCCACAGTGAATGGTCATTGCTGAATGCCGTCTGCGGCTTAACAAAGCTAAGCGCCGCCCGTCAATCCATGCGCAGCTAGAACTGCTGGTAAAAGGCCCACGGCCCTCCAAGTTCGAGAGTTATGGAACTACCGGATGGTGGCCGATAGCCAGGCGGGGGCATATAGGCGATTGGCGTGCGCACTGATGCCGTCCCAAACGTCAGCTTCCGCAGATGAAGACTTGACCAACGACTTCGCAAGCACCAGATAGTCGGGCATGTTGACGAAATAATCCAGCTGCGGGTCGATCTGGGTCGCGTACAGCTCCCACGCCTGCTTGTTCAAAGTGGCGAAGGGCACGCCTTTGCTGCGCGAAATATCACTGGCCAGATAAGTGGGGCCATGGTGAGCCAGGAACTCCTGATGGCTTGCGTCGGAAAAGAAGTAAAGCTTCTTGGCCTGCCAGGGATGAAGGCCCTTCACCATAGTTATTGATGCCGTAGTATTGGCGGGGCGCGTTGACCTGCTCCGGAAAGACGGTGGATCTCCAGCCATATCAAATGCTTCGTTGCGATCACCGACGGAGCCTGATGATCACCATGGTTTTCGCCCGCAACATAGGCGGGCATCCACGTGAGCATCACTTCAGGCCGGGTCAAGCGCACCAGGCGCACTGTCTTCTTCCAAGCGCTTCTCCGTGCCCAAGTGTCTCCAGCGAATGCAGTACATCCTGTGTCGCTGTATCCGACCCACGCAGAAACCAGACATTCGCGATCCCGCTTGCTGCCAAGGGACCGGCGCGCTTCCATCTCGCGCTCGTCCGACATGGCCTTTGCCCTGCTCCATGCCCGCAGCATTTCCACCCGAGTTGCCCCTGTGTGCTGAAAATTACGGCAACTCGCTTGCCTTCATCCAAAGAAGCCCTGGTGATGTAGTTCAGCACGCCGGTGTCGTCGTCCGGATGTGCAACCACCAGCAGGATGTCGGCCTTATATCGATCATCCGGCGGTGGAAGCGCTGGTGCGGTCTGCTACTGGCCCCACATTGCGCCTGCGCCATCGGCAACATGCAAGATAAGCAGCCTGTTCCCATGCGCCGTCTCATCATCCCTTATGTTTGTGCTGTAGCACTCATCCATGCTCGAGTGCTCTTTCGCGTAAGCAGACTAGCAGTACCGACGGCAGCAGCTTCGTCCGCTTTCTTTTCAGCAAGCTCATGATCTAGAAACGGAAATGCAGCCCAAACTGCATCTGCCGCATGTCAGCCCGCGATCGGAGGTGATCTGCCCAGCATCGGACTTATCCACGTAGTTGTTAGGCGTGATTCAGATTGACATGGTTCAGCGCATTGAATTTTCCCAGCGAAACTGAATCGTTTTGCCTTCGGTGATGGTGAACACCTTAGCCAGCGACAGGTTCATGAGGAATGTCTCGTGGACCGACAAGCGAATTGCGGCCGACATTGCCATCTCGGTAGAGGCCCTGCGGAGCGGTGTAGGCTGCCGGGTTGAACCACTGTGTCCGGTTCGGGATTCGCGACGTGTGGATCGCCGATTTTGTCCGGTCGCACGGTGTTGAAATTCGGCATTCAACAATGGCGCATTGCCAACATTGCGCGTGAACGGCACACCGGAGGTAGGCCGTGGTGATACCGTTGAACTCCCAGCCACCGGCCACGAGATCCATCAGCCGATTGACATTCGCACCGAACCGTTGACCCTGTCCGAAAGGGAGTGCCCAGACGTTGGATACCGACAAGCTGGTGCCGCCGGTCAAAGCTGGCTGGCCCGTAGTCTGCCTTGTAGTTGAGATTGTTATCGAGCACGCCTCCGAGTTCGGTATCGTCCAGCGCCTTCGAGTAGGAGTAAGCCACGATGAAGTCGAGTCCGCTGCGCCTGGTGGTCCACCCATTTCACCTGGAGCGCATGGTAATTGGAATTGTCACAGTTGCAGATGCTGTAAATACCCTGCTACAGGCCAAATTTCTGGATAGAAGCGTCGCCGCGAGTTGAAGTCTCCGGGCCCAGGGACAGCCTGGTTCAGGTTTGCATTGACGATAGATATGACGGCCGACGTTACCGACGTATGCCGCTTCAAGAGACATCGTCGGCGTGATCTGATGCTGAATTGCCGCGTTCCAGAACTGTGTCAGGGGCACGCGATAGCGGTTGGGCGGATCGAAGAAGTAGTAGACCGATATGTTGTCCGGCAAGGGATAGCGGCCGGTTGACGCCACTGCAGGAAGCGTCGGCACCGGCGGCCCTGTATACAGGTCGTAGGACGTCGTCATAGCTGGTGGTCGGCATTCAATTGCTGCGGAAGAATGATCGGGGGATCGTAGTCGGGAGCCTGTCCGAACACCGCTCCCAGACCTGCCGGCGTGAAGCTGCTGCCGTAGCCAGCGCGGAGCACGGTCTTCGGCTCGACCTGGTAAGCCACACCCAGTCGCGGGACAAAGCCGGCCTTATATGCGGTGACATTCATGCTCTTCGACACGGTACCCACGCCGGCGATCAACACCTCTCCGGTAGCCGGATCGAAGCTGCCTGCGCCGCCAGGGCTAGCTGCGTTCTGCGGAAGATAGTTCTCGTACCGCAGGCCGTAGCTCAGGGTCAGCTTCGTGGCGTGGCGCGCCAGTTGTCCTGCGCGTAAAAGAAAAGCCGTGTCTGACGCAACCCCGGGTGCAGACCAGCACCCGTAAAGTATCGGGCGAAAGCGTCGGGACGCCGACCAGACAGCGACGCCATGCCCGCCCCGGTCGTCTGTCCCGTGTTCTGGCCAGCGAGATCGGCTTCAAGACTGCCGGTCGTGGAGGGATCAAATGTTATCTCACCGGAGCGATGACTATCGCTTGGAATGCGCTGCTGCTGCGCCCGGCGAAGATCCGCACCCCATCCAATGGTGTGATTACCCGCTATCTTGGTCCAGTTCGTCACCCATTGGAAGTGATTCTCCGTCTCCGCAAGTGGGCAGTTGCACGCGTTGATGCCGAGTGAATAGCCGAAGTTGAAGCCGCCATTTCCATTGACATAAAACGCCGGCATGCCGCTGGTCTCGCTGGTGCCAAGATTCAGGCCAGGGATACCGGCTTCGGTTGCCGGCGTCGTGCCGCACGCCGCCCGGCTGCACCCGCACGCGATAACGGTAGGCGCCGAAACGCGCCTCCACGATCAGACGTCGGGCTCAGGCTCTGGGTATAACCGAGCGCCAGGCTCTGGTTGCGCGTATCGGAGCTGCCTGCGAAATTGGTTCCGCTGAAAGCCGGGCCGCCAGCCAGATCGCCAAAGGCGCCCGGCGCTGATTGGTGAATTCGCTGATGGTGTAACGGCCAAAGATTCGCACGCTCGGATTGACGGCGTAGTCGATGCGCGCATCGTCCTGGTCGTTCTGAAAGGATCTGCTTACCTGTCCCTACATAGTTATCGGCAATTGCCTTCGCACCGCCGCTGTTTGGCTGCGGTAGATAGGCCAGCAGCTTGGTCATGGAAGCCGGAACAGAGGGCAGCACATTTACCCGGCCGTTGGTGGAGACCGCCTTCCGTCTGGTGCCATCGCTGTTGCCGGTGGCTGGGTCGAAGATCATGCCGGCCTGCGGAGCGACGAAGTTGCCTTCGGTCGTCTGGACCGGCGCTGCGCCCGGAATCACCGGTCCCCAGCAGAGCGGTCAGATCGCCGGCGCGCTCTGCCGCTGTCGGTACTGTGGCAGTCACGGGAGCGCCGGTGCTTCGCCGCGTGCCCTGATAGTCCGCAAAGAAAAAGAGCTTATCTTTCTTGATGGGTCCGCCAACCGAGCCGCCGAACTGGTTCCAGTGCAATGGAAGCAGAGCCTGGCGCGAATGGATTCTGCGCGTTGAAGGCATTGTTGCGCAGGTATTCGAAGGCCGATCCGTGCAGTGCGTTTGTTCCAGCTTTGGTGGTGGCCTGGATGAGCGCGCCGCCCACGGATCCGAACTGCGCGTCATAGTTGCTCGTGGTGACCTTCAACTCTTGCAGAGAGTCGATGTTTGGGTTGATTACCGCGATGCCCAGAATCGCACTGTTGTTTTCTGTGCCATCGAGGAGAAAGCCATTGGCGAAGAACTGCTGTCCGTTGGCTGGCAAACTGGTACCCGCCCTGCGGATTTTCAGCAGCTGAATGCTGAAAGCTCGTCAGTTGTGTGCCCGGCGACGTAAAGACCAGGCCCGTGGCGTTGCGGTTGAGCACGGGGAGGTTCTGCCACCTCGGTAGTGGTGAGCGTGGTGCTCACCTCGGCGCGATCTACCTGGAGCAGCGGAGTCTGATCGGTCACCACCACTGTGCCAGACTGCGACCCGACCTGGAGTTTTGCATTGGCTTCGACCGTGCTGTCGATGTGCACCTGGACGCTGCTCTCGAAGCTTCCAAAACCGGCGGCAGTCACCGTAACGACATAGGAGCCTGCCAGCAACTGTCCCTGCGAGTAATCTCCCTGACCGTTTGTCGTGGTCTGGTATTCCGTGCCACGGTCGACGTCCTTAATCCGGACCGTCGCGTTCGGTAGTGCGGCTCCGGACTGATCGGTAACCGTTCCAACCATTTTGCCAAAAATGGCTTGTGCGCATGCCGGCGGAAGACCAGGGAGCACAGCGATGAGAACGAGAAGAACGACAAAAACAGAAGTGAAATGGCGCTTCATCTGAATCTCCAAAAGCGTGTGATTACAGACGGTTTCTTACCGGCCTTGTCCGGCCACGAATGGAAACTGGAGGGATCGCTGCCGGTTCAGGGGAACAAGGCGAACGATGCGTTGAGAAGCCGATTGCCGGCTGCTCTACCGGGTACATCGCTGACCGGCTGAAGCGTATTCAGCTTTCTTCGGTGAAGTGCAAAGTCTCATCCGTGACTCCGACACCCGTGGCCTGCTGGGTAGCAATTTGCTTGAGGAGCTTGAACGTAACGAAAGCCAGATGGTCATGCAAGGGCAAAGATAAATGTTCGCAAAAAAATCCTTGCGGAAACCCGGCAAGATGCAAATGTGCACTGTCAACGGCGGCACGGATTTGTAGATCTGCAACATTCGGGACCACAATTGTGAAGCGCAAAGCAATCTTGCGTCATGAGGCCGCGGCAAGGTGATTGCACAGCGTTCGATAGTTGATCTGAAGAATGCGGCAGGCGTGCGCTTTGTTTCGGTCGACCTGTTCGAATACGAAACGCGCGTAGCGCGCCTGCAGTTCCGGCACTGACCAGTGCTCTCGCATGGCCATCGCCATCAAGGATTCGCCGGCAGCCTGATGAATCTCTTCCTGCTCCGCTCCAAATGAGAATGTCTTTCCGTCATGCAGCAGGATGGAGCGCTCCACCGCATTTCTGAGCTCGCGAACATTGCCCGGCCAGGAATGTGCCATCATCCGTGCGATCCACTCCGGCATCAGCTCTGGGATGGGCGATTTGTGCTCCGCTGAAAGAATGCGTGCGAAATGCTGGAAGAGCGGCCCGATATCCTCGGGGCGGGAACGGAGCGGCGGTATCGCTAATCTGACGACCGCAAGACGGTGATAGAGCTCAGGCAGGAAGGTGCCTGCGCTGATCGCCGCACCAAGATCGACCGTCGTGGTCGCCACGATCCTGCCGGTAAATGGTCGCACCTCGCGAGAGCCAATCCGTGAAAAGCTGCGCTGGTCGATGGTGCGAAGCAGCTTGGTCTGCAACGAAATAGGCATGTGGCCGATCTCATCCAGCAGCAACATGCCATCTCCAGCCTCCTCAAAGCGTCCTGGGCATGTCTCCACGCCGGGAAGAACGCCTGCTTCGATGCCGAACAACTCTCGAGACTGAAAGTTCTCTGCTACTGCCGCGCAAGATACGGCAACGAATGGTTGCTGAGGCCGGGATGACATGGCATGCAGATGCCGCGCGAGAATCTCCTTGCCCGTACCGGTCTCGCCAGTGATGAGAACGGGCGCTCGGCTTTGGCGGATCTTAGAAACCGCACGGAGCAGGTTGCGCATGGAGGGACTCTCGCAAACGAGAGCAATAGCGCGATCTTGCTCCGTTGCGTGAAAGCGCTGTAGCACCTGCTGGGCGAGTTGCTGGCGCGCCTGAAACTGGCCGAGTGCGAGCGCTGCCACCTCGGCGGTGTGTTGCAGCGCCAGAGCACTGCGCCCTCCCAACGCGCCACTCCTGTAGCAACCTGCCTCCATAGTGCCCACCACATGACCCTCGTACATCAGTGGGACCCCAATAAAGGAATGAAGGTTCCGATTTGTGCCGAGCTCGCGACCCATCATCCGGACCCGCGATTCACGTTCTATGTCGGGTATCACCAGCGGACGCTTATGGAGCGCAATCCAGCCGGTATAACTCATGCCTGGCTCATACCAGCGCGCGGTCTCGAAAGAGTCGTCGCCCAGATGGGCAACGACCATATAACGATCGAGCTCCGTCTCAGCACAAACGAATCCCACATCGAAGGGCACCGTCCGCCGGAAAGACCGCAGAAGCTGGACCAGCATTGCCTCGGCACTACGAGGAGAAACGCTGGCACTCGCGGATGTGGCGACGTCGGTAGCTGCGATGTCTTGTCTGGATTGTTGTCCAACGGGAACAAGCGCGGTGGATGGCGCGGTTTGTTTTTGCTCTGTATAGCTGATCAACGCCCCCAAACGAACGAGCAGCTCCTCGCCGTCCGCCGGGCGCAGCGGACGCAGCATGACATCGTCCGCGCCAATGCGCGAGAGAAGGAACCGTGCCTGCCGGGGCAAGATGGTAGCAGTCACCAGCACCGGCACAGCCTTCCAGCGCGGATGCTCGCACATCCAACGGAGACCGGCCTGATCCTCCGGATCGAGAGAGTGCAGGTCAAACACGACAGCGTCCGGAATCGCGCCGGAGCGTAACAGGGCGGGGGTAAGGGATGGCCGCCACTCCACAGCATGTCCTGCCTCCTCCAGCAGGCGCTGGATGAAACGCGCGCTCTGAACGTTTTCATGAACGAGAAGAACACGCCCCTTCGGCATTGGGAGAAACTCCTCTGTCAGCAGAATCATCAGGCCATGGAATCTTACGTATAACGCAGAAACGCAGCAGAACTCAAAAGATTCCTTGCATTTCTGCAATGCATGGGCTGATGCTGCGTCACGCCCGTAACCTCAGCGAGGCATCTCGTTCTGAGTAAACACCGGCGAATCGGTATAAAGAGGATGTGCCAACAACGAGTTCGCTTCCATCCCGACGGCTGCGATGGCTCGTCGTTGTCATGCTCTTCGGGCTGAGTTGCGCCAGTTATGTGGAGCGGATGAACATCTCCGTCGCCGCCGAGCTAATGATGCCCGCCCTCTCGCTGAGCAAGGGGGAGATGGCCCTGATCTTCAACAGCTTCCTGATAGGCTACGCAATTTTTCAGGTGCCGGCCGGGTGGTTGGGCGATCGATTTGGGTCGCGTCTGGTGCTGGGGGCGTCGTCATTTTTATGGGGATTGCTTACTCTGTCTGAGCGGATTGCTGCCGGGAACAGTCTTACGGACAGCCTTCGGAACGATTGCCCTCTTATGGTTGCTGCGATTCCTGCTGGGCGCGACTGAAGCATCCACTTATCCAGTGGCCGCACAGGCCGTGCATCGCTGGATGACACCGTCTCGTCGTGGCACTGGTAACTCTTTGATGCTCATGGGTAGTTCTGTCGCATCGGCTCTCACTGCCCCGTTCGTCTCCTGGAGCATGCTGCGCTATGGATGGCGTGCCTCTTTCTATCTCACTTCCATCGCTGCCTTTACCATCTCTCTGCTCTGGCTGAGCTTTGCACGGACACCCCCTGCCGCAGACGAGGCAGCCAGCATGCCGGTCTCGAGTCGACAATCCAGATCAACGTGGAATCTGAACGTCATACTGCTCTCTCTCAGTTACATGTCAGAGGGCTATCTGTTGTTCATGTTTGTTTCCTGGCTATACATCTATCTTGTGGAAGTTCGCGGGTTCAGTCTCGCCCGCGGCGGACTGGTAGCGAGTCTGCCTTGGATAGCTGCGATCATAGCCACGCCATTGGGAGGGATCCTATCTGACCGGCTGAGCATGCGTTTCGGTAGAGTGCAAAGCGCACGAATCCTCATCATGGCAGGCTATGCGCTCTCGGGAACGTTGCTGTTCGCCGCCGCTCAAGCACACAATCGCCTTTCTGCGGTGCTGGCGCTCTGTATCAGCCTCGCGTCACTCTATTTGGCTGAATCTTCCTTTTGGACCACCGCAACAGCTATTGCCGGACCCAATGCCGGTGTAGTGAGCGGGTTCATGAATACGATCGGCATTCTCGGCGGAATCGTCTCGAACGCCGCCGTGCCTATGCTGCTGAAGCACTATGGCCATTACGGATGGATCATGGCCTTTGGTTCAGGCACGGCAATGGGACTTCTTTGTTCAGCGCTCTGGTGGATTCTAGGTAAGCGGCTCAGCCGTCACGATCTTCAAACCGGTATCTACCCTTTACTTCATTGATGGTGATGCAAATAATTCTCCGAGAAAGCTTCGATTGCCGGTGGCACCAGATTCGACTAAGTGCTCGCCGACAGTCGTGGTCCGTCGCCAAAACGGCTGCTCGAATTTTGAGATCGTTCGTGCTGTCGCTTGCCTTCGCTGGTGTCATTCTGCAAAATATGCAGCCAGGACCGCCGTCGCGACGTGTGCAGCGAGTTTCGAAAAGCAAACGCGATGCCCGGCGTGGTGCCCCATCGAGGATGCTTATGACTGAACACGAAATGAGATCTCGCGCCAACGTTTGGTTCCGCCGATCCGCACCCAGAGAGGACACGCGATGCCCCTAAGCCGTCCGGTCTGCGCCGCATCGCACAAGTGCTCACCTGCCTGCCTCTGTTAACCATTCAAGCGCAGAACGACCCCCACGCAAGCTGGCGGGCCTACGGCGGCGCGGAGGATGGAGCGCAGTACTCCTCACTCAAGCAGGTAAATCGCGGCAATGTGATGCAGTTGAAGCCTGTGTGGACTGTCTCGACCGGAGACGAGGCTGTCTACGCCTTCAACCCGCTTGTGATCGGCGACACCTTGTACGCCTTGGCGGAGAAGGATCACATCCTCGCGCTGGACGCAGCCACCGGCAAGCAGAAGTGGTCGCACAGCATCCACGCAAAGACGTCTCTACTGACCAATCGCGGCCTCACCTACTGGCAGAGCAAGGACGGCAGCGACGCACGCCTCATCTTCGCTGCCGACAATGCAATACAGGAGATCGATGCGCGAACCGGCAAGAGTATTGATGCCTTTGGCAAGGAGGGCCATGTCGATCTACGCGAAGGCCTGGGCCGAGATCCGGAGTCGCTAAAGCTGGTGCAGAGCTACAACCCCGGCCGCGTCTTTGAGAACCTGGTCATCGTCGGCTCGGCGACCAACGAGGAATACCACTCCGGCCCGGGCGACATCCGCGCCTTCGATGTGGTCACCGGACGTCTCGTTTGGACCTTCCATACCGTGCCGCATCCCGGAGAAATTGGCTACGACACCTGGCCCAAAGATGCGTGGAAGACCGTCGGTGGCGCCAACGCCTGGAGCAGCATGGCACTCGACAGCAAGCGTGGCATCCTTTACGTTCCGACAGCCAGTCCCAAATACAACTTCTACGGCGCCAATCGCGCGGGCAAAAACCTGTTCGGCGATTCCCTGCTCGCTTTGGACGCACGCACCGGCAAGCTGCGCTGGTACTACCAGATGGTGCACCACGACATCTGGGATTATGACAATGCCAGTACGCCCATGCTGATGACCGTGCGCCACAACGGCAAGACGGTCGATATCGTCGCGGAGGCCTCGAAGACAGGCTTCCTTTGGGTCTTTGATCGTGCCACGGGCGAGCCCCTCTGGCCTGTCGAAGAGCGCCCCGTGCCGAAGTCGCCCATGCAGGGAGAAGAGACCTGGCCCACGCAACCGTTTCCGTCAAAGCCCGCGGTCTTCGCGTCGCCAGGCATTCACGTCGAAGGACCTCAGCCCTTATTTGACACCTGAGGAGCACGAGCGGCTCAAGCAGCAGATTGACGCAGCCCGGAACAAAGGCCTTTTCACGCCGCCGTCGACCCAGGACACTGTCGAGATGCCCGGCAACAACGGCGGCGCCAACTTCGGCGGCGTCGCAAGCGATCCCATCCACGGCTGGGTTTATGTCATCAGCAAAGACCTGCCCTCCATGCTGAAGCTCACGCTACCCGCGAAGATGGCGACCAGCTACAAAACTCGCTTCGACCGCGCAAGGATTCGCGCAGCCCGCTGGCGACCCGCGCACGCTCGAATACAAGAGCAGCTTCGGCTTCATGTTCGACAAGGATGGCCTGCCGGTGATCGACCCACCATGGACATCACTGACTGCCTACGATCTGAACACCGGCGACATCCGGTGGAGAGTGCCGCTGGGTGAGGTGCCGGCAGCTTGCCGAGAAAGGCATCACCGGCACCGGCTCCCATTTTCCCAAGGTGAACCCGGTCGTCACCGCCGGTGGCCTCATCTTTACCGGCTCAAACGATCGAAAGATTCGCGCGCTTGATAGCTCTACGGGTAAGACGCTCTGGGAATACGAGGCTCCTGCCGCGATAGAAGGCATGCCTGCGGTATACGAGAGCAACGGTCGCGAGTACATCGTTTTCTGCGTTGCGGGCCGGGATGCGACACGCACACGCAGCATCCCGGGACAGCCGGCCGCGCAGGCGACCATTCACGGCAGCTACATTTCCTTCACGCTGCCACAGTAAGCACAGATGCCAGGCGCTAGAGTTTTTCTCGCACGACGAGGAGAAGGTAACGCTCCCGCTTACAGAGAAAGTCGCAGGTGGAATGACTTCGGTTGCGTGAGTGAGGCATATCCGCGTCGAGAGAGGCTACATCCGTGCCCAGAATCCTTAATGCCAGTCCATGGGAGTGCGGGATCAACATAATCACAGCGGTTCATGAACCAAGTGCCGCTTTCTATGCGGCTTCCAATTTGTATGGCGGCGTCAACATCCGACGTCCAGACCGAAGCAGTCAGCCCATAACGGCTATCATTCATAAGGGCCACGGCCTCCGCATCGTCTCTTCACCCGCATCAACGGCGCCACTGGCCCAAATGTTTCCTCTGTCATCACTTGCATTCCATGGTCGACATTCGTAAGAACCTGGGGCGCCAAATAAGGAGTACCTTGCTTGCTGTTGGGGAAGAATCGAAGTATCCACCAAAGGCTGCGCTCCCTTGCGAATTGCCTCTTCCACCTTCATACGAACGGAGGCCGCAGCCCGCTCGTTGATCACGGGGCCTAGAGTGGTAGCAGGATCTAAAGGATTGTCCAATACATACTTCTTCGTGAGCTCGACAAACCCCTCAAGAAACTTCTCCCAAACATCCTGATGAACATAGATCCTTTCAACCGCACAGCAGGATTGCCCCGAATTGAAGAACACACCATCCACCAGGTTCTCGATGGTTTGCTCCAGAAAAGCGTCCGCTCGGACGTATGCCGGATCTTTCCCACCCAGTTCTAAACTTGTGCCGATAAAACGCTCTCCTCTCGCGCGTTGTATGCTGCGTCCACCATCCACTGAGCCGGTGAACGCTACAAAGCCGACTCGTGGATCGCGAATGATTCGTTCCACTTGATCATGAGCCAGGTGCAGGAACTGGAAAATACCCTCCGGCAACCCCGCCTGACTGAACGCTTCAGCATATCTTTCGGCTACGAGCGGGCTTTGCGGCGCAGGCTTAAGAATCACACTATTGCCCGCCATGATTGCCGGGATGACAACATTGCCGGAGCACAAGTAAGGATAGTTCCAGGGCATGAGAGCGAGAACTACACCTACAGGCTCGTTGCGGATGAATCGACGAAAGTTGTCCTTTGGCTCAATCTCATGATCCGCGAGCTCTGCTTCGGCGATGTCAATCATGTACAGGGCCCGCTCCTGAAAACCGTTCCGAATCTCCATCGGGCTGTAACGAATCGGGCGCCCCATCTGCCAGGTAAGCTCGGTTCCAAGTTGGACGGCGCGTTCAACCAGCAAGGCCACAGCTCGCCTGCAGATAGCAGCACGCTCGGAGATTGGGACCAGCTTCCACTCGCGCTGCGATTGCTTTGCTTTTGCCAGCGTGGCTTCAATTTCCGCGTCCGATGCCAGCGGACGCTCTACATAGACGGAGCCATCGACAGGGCTGATGGTCCGGATCGCAGAGAAATTGGCGGCAACGTTCTGGGACATGATCACTCAGGAGTTACGTATGCAGCGGCGATGCCGCCGTCAACCAGGAATTCCGTGCCGGTCACAAAGGAAGACTCATCCGATGCCAGAAACAACGCGGCGCGCGCGATCTCGACCGCCTCACCAAAGCGGCCGATGGGAATATGGACAAGCCTTCGATGCTTTTTCTGTTCGGTGTCGAGGAACTTCATCAGCAACTCGGTTCGGAGCGGGCCCGGGCATAATGCGTTTACCCGGATGTTTTCTCTCGCATGAATCACGGCGAGCTCGCGAGTCAACGCCAGCACAGCACCCTTGCTTGCCGTGTACGCAATCTGGGGAGTCGCCGCTCCAAGCAGCGCGACAAAGGAAGCCGTATTCACGATGGAGCCACCACCCGCTCGACGTAAGCGCGGGAATGCCGTATTTGCATCCGAAGAACACTCCCTTGGCGTTGATGTTCATCGTGAGATCCCAGACTTTTTCGTCAGTAGAAATCGCGTCATCGTCCTGGGAGTGCATGATTCCAGCGTTGTTGAACAGCACATTTAACTTGCCAAACTCTTCTTCGGCGACTGCAACCATGCGCTCACAATCCGCCGCACGGGAAACGTCCGCCCGAACGTAAACTGCTTTTCCGTCCTGCCGCTGTATCATCTCTGCCGTCTCTTGGCCGCCTTTATCATCGACATCGGCCACGACGACACAGGCGCCCTCACGCGCAAACAACAATGCAGCCTCGCGGCCGATGCCGCTGGAAGCGCCTGTAATCAGAGCAACTTTATTTTCGAGCCTCACGTCGCTTTGTCCCTCTCATCGGGCCGGCTTGCCCTGAATATGTTTCTCTCTTCAGATCCTCTCGAAATACCGCTTGCGTTCCCAATCCGTCACTGCACCATCGAAGGTATTTTGTTCGGTTTGGAAAAAATGCGTGTAGTGCGTCACCACCTCTTCCCCAAATGCTCTTTGCGCGAAGTCGCTACTCGCGAAATGTTGGACAGCGTCTCCCAGCGTCTTAGGAACGCGGCGAGCATCGGTCGCACCATAAAGATCACCTGAGATGCACTCGGGAGGCTCGATCTTTTCCGAAATCCCATCGAGTCCCGAAGCCAAAGCCGCTGCGAAGGCAAGGTAAGGATTGCAATCCGCGCCGGGAATTCGGCATTCGATGCGAAGGCTTTGGTCCCGGCCGACTACCCGGAACCCGGCAGTACGGTTGTCGTAACTCCAGGCAATGCGGGTGGGCGCCCATGAACCTTCGACATATCGCTTATAAGAATTCACGGTCGGCGCATAGAACACCATCACCTCCGGTACGTGGCGGATCCAGCCGCCCAGGAACCAACGGAATATGTTCGAGCACCTTACCGGGCCACATGACTCGTCACCTACAAAGGCATTGACGCCATCCCGCCACAGACTGAGATGAATATGACAACTGGATCCAGCGGTGCCGGTGGCAACTTTCGCCATGAAGCTCACGCTCAAACCCATCTGTTCCGCCACTTCCTTCAGGCATTGCTTGTAGATCACGTGGCGGTCCCCCATCTCCAGGGCTTCTGTATGGAGGATATTGAGTTCGTGCTGACCGATACCCCATTCACCCTTGGAACTTTCCACCGGAACTCCGGAGAGCTTGAGGTGATGCCGCACCGAAGCCGTGAAGTTCTCGTTCCTCGTGCCTTGGAAGATGTGATAATCCTCCGAATACCAGCCCGCGCCTTCCAGGCCGGCATAATCTTTCAAAGCGGCATCGCGATAGCTGTTCAGAAAAAGGTAGTATTCCAATTCCGACGCAACGACACTCGCGAGCGACAACTCTCGAGCCCGCTCCAATTGTCGCTGCAAGATCGAGCGGGGCGCGACGGCAATAGGTTTTCCGGTTTTTTCATTTCTCGCGTCACACAAAACCAGCGCCGTCTTCTCCAACCAGCTTATCAAGCGCAGAGTGTTCAGGTCAGGCACCAGAAGCAAATCGCCATAGCCACTCTGCCAACCTGTAAATCGATATCCGCTGACGGGCACCATCTCCATATCATTTGCCAGCAGATAGTCGCACACATGCGTGCCATGCTCACTTGCGCTTTCGAGGAATACTTCGGCGTCAAAACGTTTTCCAATTAATCGGCCACAGTGATCCGTAAAGGCGACGATCACGGTTCGCACCTGGTCGCGTCGAACCAAGCCCTCCAACTCATCCATTCCCAGCATCCCGGATAGGCGAGACGTGTCACTCAGTTGAACACTAGACATGACTGCATGCCTTTCTATTCTTAAATGCGACACAAACTACACTACCTTGATTGGAAATGGCTTGGATGAACTGAATTATGTTTCGTGTCGGCTAAACGGTCTGTCGCCCATTTGGCAGATTGCTTCCGCGGGATCTCGAACAGTTCCCCCAATTGTTCCAGTTATAGACCACACGCTCAACCGTTGCAGACTCGACATCAAACACAACGAAAAGAGGAGCACACGGTATAGCCTCTCTCGGCTGGCGAAATACCGTAAACGATTCACCATACTAGCAAGCTGAAAATCGACGTCGTTATCTAATTTCGGCAACGTGGCGGGACGGTTCGCCATTTCGAAAGCTAGTACGAATGACTTGGAAAGCCACTCTCGCGGTGCCTTGAGGGCGAGGTCGGTCAGCCCCATGGGGCAGCCGAGCATTCTTTGCCCGAGAGCGGCAACGAGCCCTGCAGAAGCATCGCCGCAGCGATAGGGGTTAGCGCACAAACCAGCGTTTTCAGTTCCGGAAAGCGATGCATTCCGCCGGCAACCGCTGCAGGACAAAGAGGCATCGCGACAAAGGCCTTAACGAACTTCGCCGACGGTAGCCTGCGGTTCAATGCCAATGACCAGCTTGCAGCGCAGCCGGTAAAGAATGTAGCCGATCCCAAGCAAGAGGACAAAAAGCAAAGACACCAGGCGGTTGTAGTACACCAGGCTACCCAGAGCAATTGACGCACTGAATAACGTCCATGCGGGCATATATGGATATCCGATGGCGCGAAACGGCCGCGGCAGATCGGGTTCGCGCTGACGTAACCGGATGAGTGACACCATGCTGACGATGTACATGAGCAGCGCGCCCAGCGCTGAAACGGTCACAATATTTGCGGTGAGCGACTGACCGCCAAAGTGAATTACGCTGTCACTGAAAATGGCGGCAATACCAACTACGCCTCCAGCGAGGATAGCTATCCATGGCGTGTCAAACCTCGGATGAATTGACGCCAGAAATCTGGGCAAAAAGCCGGCGCGCGCCAACGCAAATATCTGACGTGAATACCCGAGAATGATGCCGTGAAATGAAGCGATCAGACCGAAGAGGCCCAACCAAACCAGCATGTGCAACCAGCCGCTGCGCGCGCCGACGATCAGCTTCATGGCTTGCGGCAGCGGGTCATTGATGTTCGCCAGCATGCGCCAATCGCCAACAGAGCCAGCGAAGTACATGACTCCGAGCGCAAGAAGTAGCAGCGTTCCGATGCCTGAAAGATAAGCGATCGGTATGGAACGCTTTGGGTCTCGAACCTCCTCCGCAGCCATGGCCACACCCTCGATGGCCAAAAAGAACCAGATGGCAAACGGAACTGCAGCAAACATCCCTCCGATTAGATGTGGAGAGAAGCGGTCACTGCCGCCCCATCCGTGACTCAGAAAGTTACGGAGATGCGAGCCGGGTGATACGACCATCATGAAGACGAGCAATTCCGCAATCGCCAACATGGTGACAATCACTTCGAAGGTGGCGGCAATCTGAACGCCTAAGATATTGAGCAGCATGAAAACCAGATAAGCCAGCCCGGCTGCCGATCGCGGAGATAAAGACGGAAATTGCACATTGAGATATGCGCCGATGGCAAGCGCGATAGCCGGGGGCGCAAATACGAATTCGATCAGCGTAGCCGCACCGGCAAGGTAAGCGCCGGTCGGGCCCAGTGCCCGCTGCGCGTAGGCAAACGGACCGCCGGCGCGCGGAATGGATGTCGTCAGCTCAGTGAATGAAAAGATGAACGCGGTATACATCGTGGCGATGAACACTGTCGTTATCAGGAAGCCGAGCGTACCCGCATGCGCCCACCCATAGCTCCACCCGAAATACTCGCCTGATATAACGAGGCCGACGGCAATGGCCCATAACTGAAGAGTGCCCAGTGTGGCCTTCAGATGTTTTCCCTCGTCCAAGCGTCGCTACCTCCAGCATGACAATGGTTTTTGCCTGCCTAAGCAGGATTCACCCAGAATAGGCAAATCGAGGTTCTTTCCAGTAGTGGAATTCGGCAAAATGCTTCATATGTAAGTCGGCTCGTCGATCAGCCGAAGGGCGATTTTCACGAGCAACCGCTCAATCGGTAAATCACCCAGTGTAAGCCACACGCGGATCACAACTCGCGTCGAGAGCAGCGTAAAAGAAGAGCAGTTTTGCTCGAAAATTCAGTAGCAGCATGGATGGTGCATGCGCTGCAGCCGGAAGCGTGCCCAACTCACGAACGTCGTCCGCCATGTCCTCGATTAGCGCACTTCTATCCGCCGGATGATCGGCCATGTTGGGACAGCGCCTCCTCCGTATCGTTCACGACCGAAGTATTGTCCCAATCGAAGACCACGTGGGGCGGATGCTGCGCTATCGTAGACGGGACTGGCGGCGCCAAAGCAGGCGCATCACTCCTTCGATGCGCTGGCGGGCCGCTTCCTCCCACCGGCGGGTGTCAAGAGTGGCCTGCCCATCGACCTCGGACCGGCGAAGGGAGTGCTTGTGCCCAAGCGGAAACTGCGCCGCGGGAACGACTTATTCACCCGCGGCCCCCCCTTTGAGCTTTTCGCGCACGAATTCATTTGTTTGTTAACGAACTGAAGGCATAATCTTCGCACACAATCCTTGAGGAGACCTAGGAAATGCTCTGGGCGGATAATCCCGTCTGCGACAGCGCGCAACGACGATCTATAGATGGCGTCCGGGTATCGATTGCCACAGATGCAGATGACCATGCGGCCAATCTGACTGGCTGGAAGCAGGCTTACGATCAGTTGGCTCCTGGGCGCTTCCGAGGCACTGTGCGCGAACTCTGGCTTGGTTCGCAGTTGCAGATCTTCGAAGAGACCACCAGTCATGCTGTTCGCCAGAGCTGTGAAGTCTGGAAGGGAGCGTTCTGGTTCGGAATTCCGGTAGGTGACGGGCCACCGGGCCGGATCGGACTCCGCGCTCTCGAGAAATGCGACATCGCAGTGCGTCCAGGCGGAATGGAATTTGAGCTTATGACTCCTTCCTCATTCCGCATTCTGGGACTGGTAATCGAAAAGCAACTCCTGCTCAATTACATTGCCGAGACGGAACAGATGACGCTAGCTCCCTCGGTGCTGGACTGCGAGATACTTCACACTCGCAATACTGAGCGCAACAGACTGGAGGACATCCTCCTTTCCCTGTTTCAGCACGGACTACGAGTGGATCGCAAGCAGGCCCTTGACACGCTGCAGGACGCGCTGCTGGGTGTCATTACGTCGAACTGCATGGCTGGAATGCCGCCCGAGATACCCTCTCTCACCTATACCGGCCGGCATCGCCTGGTGCAGCGGGTCCGCGACTTTGCGCTGGCGCATAAAGACGAGCCTCTTTCCATTCCACAGCTTTGCCGCGCATTCCATGTCAGCCGCCGTACCTTGCAGTATGCATTCCATGAGGTAAGCGGCATCAGTCCCGGCACGTACCTGCGCACGCTGCGGATGAATGGGGTGCGGCGAGCTCTGCGCGCACCACAACACCCGCTTGCCGATGTGCAGGACCTTGCCGCTCAGTGGGGTTTCTGGAACCCGAGTCAGTTCGCCTGTGACTATAAGAAGCTCTTCGGCGAGAGGCCCTCCGATACCTTGCTTCGCCGCTCCTGACTTCAATTCCTTTTGCCAAATCTCGATAACGGCTTTAGCGGTAAAGCGCTATGTTCCGTGTAGGAAAGCCTTGCATCTGCGGCGACGACCACGATCTGGGCCAGATCTGTGGCCAGGCAGGCGGAAAGCATGTTCTGCGCCATGCTTCACGACCATGCGTCGCATAGGACTTACGTGCCGTTTGCCCTGCTGACTTAGTCAGGCAAGTAGGCTGCCGCGGTGTGCGGAGCGCAAAAGTAAGGGGCTACATTGCTTAACTTTCAGGAGGAACCCACCATGCCGAAAAAATCAGCGATGCTCTATTTACTGTGCTCCCGATTTCTTCTGTTTCCCATCATTTTGCTCGTGGCCTGTTCGCTGGCGATCGCCGGCTATGCACAATCCATCCAGGGCAGTGTCACCGGCACCGTTCATGATGCAGCAGGAGCGGTGGTCTCCGGTGCGACGGTCACCCTCACCAATCTCAGCGAAGGCACGACGCGCACCACGGTGAGCGGCGCCACGGGCGACTATCAGTTCATCGATACGAAAGCCGGGCGATATACCGTCGAAGTCACAGCCAATGGATTTGAGAAGTGGGCAGCAACGAACCTGAACCTCGCCGCTCGCCAGCAGTTGCGCGTGGATGCCTCCCTGCCGGTGGGAAGCGTCCAACAGCAGGTCAACGTCTCTGCCGATACTCTCAGCGCCATCAATACAGAAGATCCAACCATCAGCGGCGTCTACAACGCAGCCGACGTCGCGAACCTGCCCGTCAATACGCGCGCCAGTGCGAACGGTACCAGCGCACTCAATATCGTTGGTACCCTTCCCGGTGTGCAGGCGGATCATGGCAGCTTCTCATTGCAGGGAGGACTTCCTTTTCAAACCGAGGTAGCGGTAGACGGCGTCACCGTGCAAGGTGCGAACAGCAACTCGCCCATTGCGGATGCCTTTCCTTCCAGCGAATCGATTTCCGAGCTTCGCACAGACGGCGCCTTGAACAACGCCGAATTTGGACAACCGGGCGAGATCACCGTCATCACCAAGGCGGGCACCAACAACATCCATGGATCGGCCTTCTGGTATCACCAGAACGCTGCATTCGACGCCATCCCGTATACCGACCCGATCACCACGCAAAAACCGAAACTGGTGGCCAACACCTATGGCGGCAGCTTTGGTGGTCCAGTCGTTCTGCCGCACATCTACAACGGCCACAACAAGACATTCGTTTTTGGCGCCTATGAAGGCTGGCGGCACCCCTCGCAAAAGACGGAGGCGTTCACGGTTCCCAGTGTCCCGATGAAGCATGGCGATTTCTCGAATTACATATCGAGCGGTTTCACCGGGCTCACAAACCCATTCACCGGTGGCAGCTACGGAACAAAACTGCCATCCATCGATGCGTCTGCGGCAAAGCTTCTGCAGTTTTATCCGGACCCCAACGTCGGCGATCCGAATGTCTACACCGACAACGGTGTCGGCAACTATATTGTGAACAAAGACTCGAGCGGTCACTCCGATCAGTTCGATATCCGCGGCGATCAGTACTTTGGCACCAACCAGAAATTTCTGCTGTGGGGCCGCTTCACCTGGAAGAATTTCCCCACCAACAGCCCGGAGCCGCTTTCCGTTCCGTCTGCGCAGAATGCCAACCAGACACGCGTTCTCAAAATTAGCGCCAACTACACCATCACCCCGCGTTTGATCAATGAGTTCGGCTTTGGCTTTACTCGTTCCAACACAGGAACAACAAATAGCTTCGATGGAAAGACATTCACGCAGGGCCTTGGGCTCAACGGCCTGCAAAATCTCTTCTACAACGGCATTCCAGAACTCGACTTCAACAACATCAGTCATCTTGATGCAGATCGTTTGAGCTCGCTCACCAAGTCGAACACTTACGTCTACACGGATGCGCTGAGCTGGTCTCTGGGGCAGCATCAACTGCGCTTCGGCCTGGACATCCGCACGCTGGAAGCGATCACGCCGCTGGGCTTCAATGGGTCTGACAACTACGGCACATTCCAATACAACACCGAGAACAGCGCGGGACTCTTCACTGGTGTCGACTTCGCGGATTTCCTCCTTGGACTCCCGTATCAGACCTTCTATGACGTGGTGCAGGAAGACAACGACGGCAAATCAACCCACTATCACTTCTTCGGCCAGGACCAATGGAAAGCAACGCCGAACCTCACGCTCAGCTATGGCCTCCGTTACGAACTTCACCCCGGCTACTCTGACGTTCACGGCGATATCGGCAACTTCGACCCAAGCCTTTCCGGGTCCGGCTCGGTGATCTATCCCGATGGCGCATCGAAGCTGCTGGCGACCAGCTTTCTCGCAAGCGCGAATGCATGCACTCCGTACGGCTCCACTTCTGGCGGCTCCACCATCAACGGGGCAAGCTGCATGCCCGTTCTTTCGAACAGCCAGGCCGGCTTCCCCGCAGGGCTGAAGCACTATCCGAAACTGCGGTTCATGCCTCGCTTCGGATTTGCGTGGCGGCCCTTCGGTGACGACAAAACCGCGGTTCGTGGCGGCTTTGGCATGTACAACATCACGGTGCTCGGCGGCAACTTCTACTCGCTCACCGGCACCCTGCAGGCGCAAACCACCCAGTACACCAACACCTACAACTCGAGCACCCACGCTGTCGGCTATCAGTGGCCCAACATCTACGGAGGTGCAGGCAACGGAGGATGCACCACCTGCTACGGCCAGGACTACTTCGGCACCGCCAACAGCACCAACTGGAAGGATCCCTACACCGAACAGTGGTCCCTCAGCGTCGACCGCTCGATCGGCACCGGATATGCAGCGCGCCTCTCTTATATCGGTTCGGTAACGCACCAGCTTGTCTGGGCCCCGGATGAGAACACGCTGCCATTCTCAAACACCATCTCCGCGGCGAACCAGCCATTCACCGCACGGCTCTTCCCCAACTGGGGCCGCATCAACACCCGTGCGACGGGCGCGAACTCGAACTACCACTCGTTGCAGGCCGAGGTTTCCCGCCGCTTCCAGAACGGTCTGCAGTTCGACTCCACCTATACCTTCGCCAAGGCTCTTGCAGACAACCAAGGCCCCGCGAATAACAGTGGCTTTGCCGGTGAAACCGGAGGCTCACGCGCAACTTCGATCCTCGCTCGCTATGTTGACTACGGAAACGTCTATGGAACGCGGCGCGACCGCTGGAACACGACCATGGTCTATGATCTGCCCTTCGGCCGCGGCAAACAATTTGGCTCATCCATGTCGCGGATTGCTGACCTTGCCGTGGGTGGATGGCGGCTCTCGAATATCGTGCTCTGGCAATCGGGTCCCTTCGAGTCACCTTACTTCCCCAGCGGGCAAGGCGATCCGTCGGGAACGGGATCAGGCCTCAACGGCACCAATACCGGCTTCGATGGTGGACATCGCAACCAATACCCCGACCAGGTGAGTGGCGTATCGTTGAAGCCTGCCCATCGCACCCGCTACCAGTGGGCGAACCCGGCGGCGCTCACCTGCCCCGGCTATCCAGGATGGCAGCCCGGTAACGCCTGCACAACGGGTAGCGGAACCGGTCCGGTTCCGAATCCAATCGGTCGATTCGGCAATGCGCGCGTCGGCTCCATCGTCGGTCCTGGCACGGTCAATCTCTCGTCCGGCCTGAGCAAAGTCTTTCCGATTACCGAACGAGTGCGGCTCCGCGCCGAGGGAACCTTCACCAACGTCCTCAACCACACCAATCTGGGTGATCCGAATGTGAACATCAGTTCACCCAGCTTCGGCCTCATCAGCAACACCATCGGTTCCGATTTCGGTGGCGCTCGCTCTGGCCAGGTCTCGATGCGGCTGGACTTCTGAGGCGCGGCCCACTCGATGGCTCACGGTTGTGGGAATCCCTAAACGATTCCCACAACCGCTATGCCTTTCTCCAGTCGCCCGAAAGTGATGCCACGCGATAGCGGACATCCGAATCTTTGGCGTTTCCATCGCAGTCATCATCCCGGAACACCGAGTCACAAACACAGGTCAGCGTTTCATGACATTGAAGAATAGCCGGCGCGATTTTCTTCGCATGACGACGGCCGCGGCCGGCGCGGTCATGATGCCTGGAAGTATTCGGAAGGCCCTGGCCATCCCTCCCGACATCCGCACCGGTACCATCCGCGACGTGGAGCATGTCGTCATCCTGATGCAGGAGAACCGCTCCTTCGACCACTACTTCGGCACATTGCGCGGCGTGCGCGGTTTCAACGATCCTCGGCCCGTCCTGCTGCCGAACGGAATGCCCGTCTGGTATCAGCCTCCCGCGGATATCAAGGCGAAACACTACAAGGCGCGCGGTCTTCGCGCCGACGCGCCACACGTGCTTCCCTGGTATATCGACCCGCAGGAGACGTCCGAGCACCAGGCCGGCACCGATCACGGTTGGGCAAGCGGGCATGGCGCATGGAACCACGGGCACTGGAATGCTTGGGTGACGCAGAAGCAGGATGTGCTTACCATGGGCTATCTCAAGCGCCAGGATGTGACCTTCCATTTCGCGCTCGCCGAGGCGTTTACTCTGTGCGACGCGTACTTCTGCTCCGTGCACGCGAACACCTGTCCGAATCGCATCTATCTCTGGACCGGCACCAGCGATCCGCGCAATGTTATGGGCCGCAAGCCGAATGGTCCCGGCTTATGGGAGCGCTCGAACACCAACGGTTACACATGGACGACGTATCCCGAGCGGCTTCAGGCGGCCGGCGTTACCTGGAAGCTGTATCAGGGCGGCACCGGCGAACCCGGAACACCGACCGATAATTACACCGACAACTCGCTCGAGTTCTTCGCCGCATACCAGGTAAAGGAAGGCGCGGATCCCAACGGCCCGCTGGTACAAAAAGGTGTTACCAATCACACGCTGAAGGACCTGCGCGACGATGCCGCCGCGGGCAGGCTGGCGCAGGTAAATTGGATTGTTGCTCCGTATAAATATTGCGAGCATCCCGAGGCATCGCCCTCTGACGGAGCCCACTTTATCAACGAAGTGCTTGAGGCCCTCACCGCGAACCCGGAGGTGTGGAGCCGCACAGTTCTGTTTATCAACTACGACGAGAACGACGGACTGTTCGACCACGTCGTTCCCCCTATGCCCCCTCTCTCCAGCGAAATGCAGGCAGGCGGCATGGTTTCCAGCGATCTCGCATCGAGCCTCAAAGATGAACTGCTTGATCTCGACCGCTTCCCTATCGAAGAGCATCCGCTCATCCCTGGCCACGTATCCCGAGGCATCCAGCCGATCGGACTTGGACCGCGCGTGCCGATGATCATCGTCTCTCCCTGGACCCAGGGAGGATGGGTTTGCTCCCAGGTATTCGACCACACATCTGTTCTCAGGTTTCTCGAAGTTCGTTTTGGGGTGGAGGAACCAAATATCAGTGCCTGGCGTCGCGCTGTCTGCGGCGATCTGACGGCGGCCTTCGACTTCTCCAACCATCCTGAGCCCGCCGTGGCGCATTTTACGGTTCCGAAACCACTGGCAACACTGCACCATCCGTACCATGTGCCCGAAGAGCAGCAGATGCCACAGCAGGAAGCCGGCACGCGCAAATCACGCGCGCTTCCTTATCTTCTGATGGTGGATGGTCACGGTGACGGCGATACGTTCTATATACAGTTCACCAACAGCGGCAATGTAGGTGCGGGATTTTCTGTACACAATGGAGTGCAGCCCGAATCTGCGCCGCGCCGCTATGCAGTCTCGGCTGGAGACCAACTTCGCGATGCATGGCGAGCCGAAGGCGAAGCGCGGCACTACGATCTTACGGTGCACGGCGCCCACGGTTTTCTTCGGCAATTCCGTGGAAATCTGGCAAGCAGCATTGTAGAAGCAAAATTCAACTACATTCCCGGGCACGAAACAGCGTTGCTGTCGCTCACCAATTCAGGCACTCAGCCAATCGACATCACGGTGACAGAGCGATACACCGGCATTCGTCAGGAAATCGTTGTTCCTTCCGGAGACGTGCAACAACGCGAATACCACCTGGAAAGTAGCTTCGGTTGGTACGATCTGAGCATAACCTCCGGCGAAGAGAGATATCTGCGCAGATTTGCGGGGCATGTGGAGACGGGGCGTCCGAGCACTAGCGATCCCGCCACCTATTCGGAGGGATAACACGCACGCCTTCGTCTTCCGTCGAAGCCCACTCGTTGATCGCAAATGGTCTTGCATCGCGGATTCAGCGATGACGTCCTTGATAACTGCAGTCAAAATATTTCCGCCCTCTTGACACGGCTATGGACTTCGATGTTATTGACGCTCGGGTCGCTGTAAGGCACTCTTGGAGTATCGTGACCATCGAACGGACCCAGGTTGGAAATAAGGTTGTGTTGCATGTCGCCGGCCGGATGGACGCCGAAAACGCCGTTCATTTCGAAAACCAGTGCGAGGCCTGCATCTCAGATGGGTTTACCAGCGTCGTCGTCGACTTGGCCGATCTCAAATACGTGAGCAGCATGGGGCTCGGTGCAATCGTGAGGATTGCCAAGCAGTTGCGGGATAAAGGTGGCGAACTCCGAATCTGCTGCCTGACCGGTCTGGTCCGGCAGTTGTTTGAGATCACCAGGCTCAACCATGTTTTTCCTGCGCATGATTCGGTCGAGTCGGCGCTGATGGAGGGCTGAGCAACGGTTTGTCGAGCACACCTCAATCACTGACGCTGCCGGCAAGCGCCGAATTGCTCGGGCCTGTTACGGAATTCGTCAGAAAGGGTGCACGGGAGGCGGAGCTGCCGGAGTCGCGCCTGGGCGAGCTGGACCTCCTCATCGAGGAAATCTTCATGAACATAGCGCGTCACGCATATCCGGGGGGCGCACCGGGAGTGGTCAACGTCACCTATCGCATACCCAGGCCGGGCGAACTCGCAGTGGAGGTTGGTGATCAAGGCATTGAGTTCGATCCGCTGGCGGCGGCTCCGCCAGACCTGACGCTCGATTTGGCCCAGCGGCCAATCGGCGGTCTGGGTATCTTTCTGCTGCGGACCTTTGCCACCTCGCTTAGTTATCGCCGCGAGCAGGGCTGGAACCGCTTGACCTTCGGAATCTCGTCGAACCCGTGATTCACGCCGGGATACACATTGGCGAAGTGATGCGGCTTGCGCTGGCGCTGGTGCCGGTGCTGTTGTTTCTTGCCGCGTTACGAGCGCTGGACAGCTACAAGCTGGTTTCCTCACGCACGGTTCTCGCCGCGCTCGCGGCCGGCGCGCTGTCGGCGTTGCTCTGCTTCGCGATCAATACGATCGTTTTTCGGCAATTTCCTGCATACCAGGACGATTACGCCCGCTTTGGCGCTCCCGTGGTCGAAGAGTTAGCCAAGGCCGCTTACTGGATCTTTCTCATAGCAACCGCCAGGGTGGCGTTCATGGCAGATTCGGCCATCTGCGGGTTCGCGGTGGGCGCCGGATTCGCGCTGGTGGAGAACATCTCCTATCTTCCCCTGCTGGAAGGACAGGGAGCTGGTATCTGGATCCTGCGTGGGTTTGGAACAGCTGTCATGCATGGAGGTGTCGCGGCGCTTGGGGCGACTATCTCGGCATATCTCCTTGATAGCCGGCAGTGGCGCGGAGTGCGGCTCTTTCTGCCCGGCGTGCTGGCGGCCACTGTGCTTCACTCCTTGTTCAACCAGAGCCTGCAGTCGCCGGCGTGGTCGATGGTGGCGGCGGTCGCAGGCGTTCCGCTGATCTTCGGGTTCGTGTTTTTCTTCAGCGAACACTCACTGCGGCGGTGGTTGGGGGGCAATCTGGACCGCGACATCGACATGCTCAACATGATCGGATCTCAGGAGTTTCCGCAGAGCCGGATCGGCACCTATCTGATGTCTCTGCAGGAAGCCTTTCCACCGGAGCTGCGCGGGGATATGCTGTCTCTTCTACAGTTGACAACCGAACTGAGCATGCGTGCCAAGGGCGACCTTCTGCTTCGAGAGGCCGGCCTGGAAGTCGCCCCCGACCCGGAGCTGGAAAGCTTGTTTACGGAATTGAAGTACCTGGAGAGAAGTATCGGGCCCACCGGAATGCTGGCGGTCCGGCCACTACTTTCGCAGACGCCGCGCGATCTGTGGCAGATGCATCGGCTCGAACAAGAGCTGCGCTAAGGCGTAAGGCAAACTATATGATTCCACGCGGGACCGGGAGACGATGAATCCGCAAGGTGAGGTGACTAGCCTGCTCGCCGCCTGGGGCAACGGCGACCAGAACGCACTCAACGAGCTGATGCCGCTGGTCTACAACGAGCTGCATCGCATCGCGCGTCGCGCGTGGATCGGCCAGGATCAGGGCAATACTCTGCAGCCGACAGCGCTGCTCAATGAGGCGTACCTGAAGCTGGCTGGAGCGGAAAACGCATCGTTCCAGAATCGGTGTCATTTTTTTGCCGTAGCCTGCACGGCCATGCGGCAGATCCTGGTGAACCATGCAAAGAGCCGTCTTGCTGGAAAACGCGGCAGCGGGCAGGTGAAGCTGTCGATCGATGATGTGCAGCCCGCGGTGCATCAGGAGGCCGCGCAGGTTGTGGCGCTGCATGAAGCGCTGGAACGGCTGGAGGCCGTCGACGCGCGCAAGAGCAGAGTGATCGAGATGCGCTACTTCGGCGGGCTGAGTATCGAGGAGACGGCCGAAGCGTTGAGCGTGTCGGTGATCACGGTGAATCGCGACTGGCGTCTTGCGCGTACATGGCTGATCCGCGAAATCAACGGCGACGGATCATGAGCCCGCAGGCCGATTGGGAGGAGATCGAACGGCTGTTTCACGAAGCGATCGACCTTCCCGTGCACCAGCAGCAAGCTCTCCTTGCTTCTGCCAGTGCGCCCGTCAGGGCGGAGCTGGAATCGCTCCTCAAAGCGGACGAGAAGGCCTTCTTCGCCGCGCCGCCGGTTCATCTCGCGGCCGACCTGCTGGAGCGGCAACCGGGTGCGCTCGCCGCGGGCCAGAGCATCGGAAAGTACCGGATTGAGTCGCTGATCACTGTCGGAGGTATGGGCGAGGTGTACCTGGCGCGTGATCCGTCAGGAGTGCCGATCGCGCTCAAGATTCTGCGGCGCCATCTCGTCGCCAGTCCGCAGGCGGTGGACCGCTTCGAGACGGAAGCACGGGCAGCATCGGCGCTTCACCACCCCAACATCGTCACCGTCTGTGAATCCGGAGAGTCTGCCGCGGGACTGTTCATCGCGATGGAGTGGATCGACGGTCCGACCTTTCGCGAACTGATCGACGCGGGCGCGGTGGAGACGGCACAGGCGATCGATTGGGGAGGACAGGCGGCGGGCGCTGTGGCCGCGGCGCATGCGGCAGGGATCCTGCATCGCGATATCAAGCCGGCGAACATCATCCTCGGCAAAGACGGCGCTCTGAAGATACTGGACTTCGGTCTCGCCCGCCTTGCAGGACCGGTGCGGCTGGAGGTGAATTCTTCAGGCGCCTCGGGAACCATATCCGGTACGCTCTCGGGCACGCTGTTGTACATGCCTCCTGAAATATTTCGCGGTGAATTGGCAAGCACCGCTTCGGACGTATATTCGCTCGGCACATTGCTATATGAGCTGTGGGCGGGGCGGCATCCGTTCGCAGCCGAGACACCGCTGGACGTCTTCGAGGCGATTGAGTGCCGTGTCGTCGCGCCGCCTTCCACGCTACGCGCCGGTATACCTGCGGAGATCGATGCGCTGATCCTGCGCATGCTCGATCGCGATCCGGCGATGCGGCCTTCGGCCAGCGACGTCTATGAGGTGTTTAGTAGATTTTCAGCGAAGCCATGAACTCGGTTCCGGTATGTCCGCTCCGATCGTGCGCCGCCGCGAAGCCGGTCGAGAAGGTCGACTTCACCTGCGAGAACAACACCATCCGGATATCTATCTGAGCGCCGGCATCCCCGTAGCCGCTTCGCTGATCGCTCGCCGGGTTCGCAGCAAGACCGCCAGTGAAGAGCGCGAGCCTTGCCCAATTGCAATAAAGCTTCGTGGACCCCAGATTGCGGAAGTGCAGCGGAGTCACATCCCATTCGGCCAGTGATTTCACAAAGCTGTTTGCGCCGATCTGATCGATATGCACGCCGGGAAAACTGTAGTACTCGCGATATCGGCTGAAGTCTCCCTTGTCGACCCAGTTGTTCCCGAAGGCCCCGAAGTAAAAGTTGGCGAATGGATCGTTCTCGTCGCCGAACGCCCCGCCCGCCGACGAACGGATCCAAAGCGACGAGTTTCTGAGCGGGAGAAGGAAGCCGCGGGCGTATTCCCCCCAAACGCGGGGAAAGCGTCTCGGGAACGTCGCGTCCATCTGTGCGTTCACATTCCACTGCACGCCGCTTTCGTCTTCGATCGCGCCCAGTGATCTTTGAAGATCCGAGTAGGCCAGCGCCGCGGCCCCACGCACAAACTTGCTGTGCGACGCGGTCACGTTCTGATAGTCGGGCAGACGGTCCAGGCCGGAGTACCCGGCGAGACCCATGGTCAGGTCCAGCGTGCGCTCCGAGTCGTGGATGAAATTCTTCTTTTTCTCGCCGATAAGGCCGAATCCGCGGCGGCCCACCTTGGTCGGCCCGAAGAGATCGTAGAAGTCGGCCCTGTTGAAGTAGCCGGAAAGCTTCCAGTCCCAGTAGCTGGCATCCACCCCGACGTGGAACCGATCCCGCAGCGCCCGGGGACCGGTGGGAGAGTACGACAGCGTCGCTGCGATGTGGCTTACGCCCAGGCTGTCGCCTAAGTCCATGCGCAGGCCGCCGCCCTGCTCGTTTTGGTAGCCCTGCACGATCGGATAGATCGACTGCAGATCGATGTGGCGCAGGGGACGGTACAGGCCCGCATACGTGCGCAATCGGAGATCGTCAATATTGTTGCGCGACGGCAGCTTCCACGACTTCAGTTGCGGGTATTTATCGACGACGGATTCCCCCAGGTATGGAATCGCATTTACATCGTCGATCACCCGAACCGGCAGCTTCACCAGACGGAATCCCCGGGACGAGTACTCAAAGGCTGCCAGCGTTTCGCCCGGGAGCTGCATCGGCCGGAAGAGGCCCGTTTCCGTGTTGCTCAGCGTCTCGAGCTTCTTCGTCTCCAGATTGAATCGAAATAGATTGGACGCGCCCGTCAGATATGACGACCCGTAGAGATACCGGCCATCCGGCGAGAAGGTAAAGCTATCTGGTGAATCGTACTTGAAGTCGTAGAGAACCTCGTGCGTCGTCTTTCCGGCCAGCAGGTCGGCGGTCTGGTATCGAACGAGTCGTTGTGTGCCGGACTCATCGATCAGCGCGCCGGTCATCTGCGCGCCGTCGGGGGAGATATCGAGACCGAAGAGGTCGGAGGCGTAAGGAAGCGTATAGAGCACTCTCACCGCTTTGAAGGGCGGCTCCATGCGCACCAGGCTCGACAAACCGTTGTCATGCCGCACTCCCCACAGCGAGCCATCCTTGCGGCAGAAGACGAGATCGCCGATGCGCAGGTTGTGCCCGATGACGGTCCGCTTTGTGGGTCTTCAGGTCGAAAACATTCAGGCCGCGCAGGCCGCGCGAATTGTTCGTCGTAAAGAAGAGCCGGCGGCCGGCGGGATCGAAGGCCAGAGAGGTGACGTCATAAAGCGCACCGCCCCGCACATCGGTAAGATGTTCCACGCGTCCGGAGTCGAGATGAATCGCAGCGAGATACGGCATGCGGCCGGTATGCCGGACGGCCACATAAATCACGTTGGCTTGGGCGTCGTAGTAAGAGTGCGAGATAGATCCCAGCACCTTTGGAGAGATGAAATTCACCGGCGTCACCGGATATTCCCGGATCGTTTTCAGGTTGGTGTTCTGCCACTCCCGCTCGAAAGCAAGCCAGCGGTGCCACTCGTCGCGAAGCGATCTGCCATACACCTCGCGAAACTCGCTCTCGAAGTACGCATGGCTGGAATTGGTGCGGACGATCCATGAGGTGAGCTTTTCGGGGCCGTACTGGCGCGCCAGATAGTTCATGAAGCGCGTCCCGTACAAATAAGAGTTTGCGCCAACCTGGAAATCAGCGGACGTTCCCTCGGATTCGAGCCCCACCACGTCGTACATGTACCGGTTGTCGCGGACCATCGCGCGAAAGACCATCTCGTCGTAGCCGCCCAGCGCACGTCCGAAGCCGCCGCCCATCCAGGTTTCCATGAAGACCGCCGCGCCCTCGTGGAACCAGCGGGGAGAGTACACGCGAGGGCTGCCCAGAAAGCTGAATGGGATGGAGATGGGATCGTCGGTATTCGGCAGAATCTTTCCGGAGAAGATCGTGCGGAACCTGCTGTCGCGGGGGGCCGCCTCGTCGCCCATCACGATGTGCATCAGCTCATGCTTCGACATCAACCCCATGCGTTCGGCCGAAGGCAAGGTCTCGAAGCTGAGATCGAATGGCTCGATGCCTATCTGGATGAAATCGATAGGGACGGTTCCGGCGCCGCCGTATCCGCTGTCGTCGAAGTCCTGAATAAGGACTGTGATCTTGCCCTTCGGCTCGTAGCCGAAGTTCTGCTTGTAGAAGTTTGCGGCGTTTTCCAGAGAGCGGATCAGCAGCGGGGCAAGATATTCGTGCTGTGGCGAGTAGTAGACGATCCGGAAATGTTTTGTCTCCTGACAGTAAAGCCGGGGCTCGGCTCGCGCCGATAGGCCGCCGGCGAGCGTCAGGAAGAACATCATCGTCAAGAGGATGCTGGCCGGTGTTATTTGTCTTTCGGTCCTGATCCCGCCCCCTGGACTGGTTTGCGAGCCATTTAGCAGATCCCGAGCATCAGCAACTAAGGGTGGGGTCTCCGGAGAGTGCGCGCCTTTGCTTCATGAGCAAAGGCGCCTGCTTCGCGAACGCCTGTTACGGCTGCTTCATCAGTGATTGGATCTGGCCGTTGTTCAGCGCACAACATCTGGCCATTCTTCATAGCCAGCAACTGACCGTTCTTCAGCGCCAACATCTGGCCATTCCTCAGCGCCAACATTTGGCCATTCTTCAGCGCCAACATCTGGCCGTTATTCATCTGCAGCATCTGGCCGGTGCTCAGTTGGTACATCTGGCCATTCTGCAGAGCAAGCATCTGGCCGTTCTTCATGAGATAGAACTGGCCGTTCTGCATCTGGAGCATCTGACCATTTTTCATCTGGAAGGTCATTCCGTCCCGTAGTGCAAGCAACTGACCGTTATTCAGTTGGTAGAGCTGGCCACTGTTCAGCTGGAAGATCTGACCGTTTTGCAGCTCCGGCGCCCCGTGGTTCTGGACCTCTTTAGCGGCCGCCTCCATGGCTACCGGCGCAGCGCCAGGAGTGACGGACGCGTCCTGGGGCTGATCGGCGCGATATACGTGGCGCTGTCCGATGGCGCCCTGTCCGGCACGGCCAGTGGCCGGCGGATAGATGCCGAGCACATACAGCAGGCCTCCCGCCACGATCACCGCAGACCCTCCGAACAGTGCTAGCTTTTTTACGTTCATGTCCTGTTCCTCCCTCGATCCAATCTCGTCGGCGACGCGGAGTGCGTCGTTGGCCCGCTTACTTTGAATAACAACAACCCGGGGGATTTCGTATCATCATCCAGCAGTTTTTTTAATCTAGCCAGCTATTTTTCGCCCGCGATGCCGCGTCCGAGCCAGGCAGATACACCCACGCCAGCTCCAGCAACGCGGGTTTAGTACGATCCGCATAGTCCAAATAGATAGTCCAAATAGATAGATAGCTGGATGGATGAATACATGCGGACCCAGGCAACGGAGCTCCCCGTGTCTCCCTTCACCGTCACATCAGCTTTGCGCGCGTTCTGCCCAGATCGTCTGTCCAGATCGTCTGGAGAAATGACCCGCTTGCATTCGCTCCGCGCACTGTCGAACGACCACCCACACATCGCGGCGTAAAGCGCAACGCAAATAGTGCACTCTGCACATGGTGCACTCTCGTGCGTCACAACTTTTTTCCTTATTCATCTTTTTCTACGCGACGCACAACAGAAGCGGGCGTACACTCAGCCAATTTCAAAAACAGGGTCGGTCCCCCATGTCTGACACTCGGCCCCTGCAAATTCCGGATAACTTCAACCCAGACTCTCTTGCCAGAGAGTTGAGCCTGCGTATAGCCGGAATGCCTGCGGATGGCCGCGTCGCGGCCACGCCCGCCTTAGGCGCCGTCATCTGGATCGACGCCGGCAGTGAAGTGCTCGCGCACCTCGACAGCATTCAGACCCGCCTGCTCAAAGGCACCCTGCTGGTCTCCATCGATCTTGAAACTGATCAGACCGGCCGCAGCCCTCTCATCGTCGCGCTCCATCTCTCTGCCGACCCGAATGACCCCGCCGGCCTGGTCGCCACCACCGACGATTACCCGCGCGGTGATGGTCGGCTCGCGTCGCGCTGGGGCCGTCCTCTGCAGGCCGCAGTGTGGGCCAGCCTGCTCTCACTCGCTCAGGACCACGCCGCCCAACGCTCCGGCGCTCCTCGAGCGATCACCGTCACGGAAGGCGGTCTCACCATGCAGGCAGGCCCGCCGCTCAGCTTTATTCCTCAGCCGGCCATCGATCCCGGCGGCGGCAATAACGGCCAAAGCTGCGATCACGACAAGGAAGAACGTGACGAACGCAAACGTGACGACGGCCGCGACAAAAACAGCTCGCGCGTGAAAAGGACATTATGAGCGTCCCCGGACTCGCCGCTGAACTCGAAGATGCGGGCAAAGCGATCGGCCTGCTGACCGACAGCGGCGGTCTCAACAACACGTGGTTCAACAATCCTGGCGACAGCCTCGGCAGCATTCTCGGTAACGCCGGCCAGCGCGCCGCTTTCCTCCGCCTGCTCGACGTCATCCTGCCGCCATCCACCGCATCAGACATTCCTGCCGGCGAGAAATGGCATCCGCTCCTTGGCGACAATCCTCTCGGCGACTTTTACCTCACCGCCCACGATCTCGGCAGCAGCGTCCTCTTCGGCGCCGCTGGGGACTTCGGCACCGACAACGCGCGCCTCAGTGTCCAGCTTCCGCTGGTCAGCGCCAACACCGGCGTACACGCCCAGCCCGGCCCGCTTCGTGTGCAGTTGCGTCTGCACCTCGGCCTGGCCAGGCCCGCAGATCCCATCGCGCTCGATGCCATCTCGGTCGTCGCTGCCATCGCCCCGCCGGAGATCTCCGCCGTCATCACTCTGGAGAAATTCTCCTTCGACGACAAGCCACCGGCGGACATGGTTCTCGACCCCGCCAATCTCGGCTCAGAGGCCGTGCAACTTGCACTCGGCCTCATGCACCAGGTGCTCGAAAAGCTCGCCGCCGCTGCCGGAACCGAAGCAAAAGCTCTCGCCGATCACCTGTTGCCGCTGTTCGGCATTGGCGATGCTGCCATCCCGCCCTTCCCTTTCGCCACGCTTGCGTCCAACCCCGCCGCGATGCAGAATTGGCTGCAATCACTGCTCGCAGGCCCCATCACCACCTGGCTCGGTCATCTCGCCGGATTGATGGGCGCCGGCGCGGTCGTCCCCGCCGGCTCTGGTACAGACGCCGATCCCTGGGTGGTGCCGCTGGTCACCATTGACCCGCAGTCGAATCTCTCGCTCACCGTCGTTCGCGCTTCTGGCGGCATTCGCATCGGCATGCGTGCCCTGGCAACTGCAAGCCTCGGTAGTCTGCAGGCACAGGCTGACCTCGCGCTCATTCCCCTGAATGGAACGGCGCACGCTACCGCACTTCCGTCCGCGTCGTTCCTCTTCGTCAAAGGCCCCGGCCTCGTCTCTACAGCCGGCATTGCAGCAGGCACTCTCCGCGCCGGACTGCATGGAACGGCTCCTCTCTCCAGCCCCTGCTCGAGCTGCTCGATGTCACTTTGCCTGGCCCGCAACACTACGACCGCATCGACCTCACCAACACCAACAGCGTCGCGGCTGCCGCCAGCGCCGCAGTGCAGGCCGCTATCCTCGCCGCTCTCGGTACCGGCGCGGGCCGCCATCTCGCCGCTCTCGCCACGATCGTCGCGCCCACCTCCGATCCAACGTCGCCGCACCTCGCCAATCCCGCAGCTCTGGTCGCAAATCCCGCCGCCGCCATCGCACAGGCGCATCGCGCCGCCCTGCTCGATCCCGCGCACAGTTGGTCTGCCCTTCTTGCGGAACTTGGCGCGCTCCTCGGACTTCCCGGCGCGGTCACCGGCACTGGCACGCAAGCCGATCCCTGGCGCATCCTCATCGGTCCCGCTGGAACTCCCCAAATCGAACTCGCCGGATGGAACGCACAGACCTCCGGCAACGCCGCCGACCCGCAAAAACTGCGCATCGGCCTGCGCCTCTCCGCTGCCAGCGGCCCAGCAGAATTCTCCTGGCTCGCCGAATTGCTCGCCTTCGATCTGCCCGCCTCCGGCACCGGCTCCGTGTCGCTCATGGCCGCGCAACACGCGGCTTTCCGCGTCCAGCCCGGCCCTACCACTCCGCCCGCCGCGGGCTTCACTCTCAGCACCGACGCGCTCTTCGCCAGCTTCGACTGGACTCCCGGCTCCGCTGCCGCATGGCACGCCGGAGTCAACCAGCTCAAGCTCGCCGCCAACGGCACCACCATCACCGTTCCATCGCTCACCTTCCCCGCCGCCGCCGGATTCGATGTTACGAACCCGGCCGCCACGGCAGCGGCACTCGGCATCTCCGCGGCTGATCTCGAAGTCCTCCTCCGCCTGCTGCTCGCCCGCGCCGCGCTGAGCTGGGGACAAACCCCGGGCTACGTCTTCGCCGCGCTTGCCGGAGTTCACAATGCACTCCCCGGCCTGCCTTCCGACTGGCCCACCCTTACCGGCTTCCTGCCCGACCCCTTCGTTGCCCTGCGCACCTGGCTCGGCAAAATCGCGACCGCGCTCTCTGCCGACGGCACGCCTTTTCTGCCCAACGCACTTGGCTGGCTGCAGGCACTCATCAGCGGCGCGATGCCACGACTCGCTCACTCCCGCCTTCGCCATCGGCCTGCCCGACGGTGCCGGAAACTACGAAGATCCGTGGATCCTGCCGCTCGCCTCCGATGGGATCGCCGACGCGGTTGTCTGGCTCGAACCCGCCGGTCCGCCCGCCAACTGGGCCACCGTTCTCGCAACCCGCGCCGCCGCCGCGACCGACATCCTCACGCTTGTTGGCCTGGCCCGCAATCTCGCACCCGATGCCTTCGCCGGCACCGATCTCTACACCCTCGCCAACGGCCTCAACCGCCTCGCCAATTTCCTGGCCGCCGGCGATGGAGTCGTCTCTACCGACTCGCAATTCCCCACCGGAGCAACTTGGACCAAAGGAACTCCCATCGCGGCCGCTCACTCCGCGCAGCCGCAGGACCCCGGCGCTATCGCCCAGATCAAAGCGCAAATCGACTCCCTTGCGGGAGGCGCCGCAAACCCCCGCATAGTCCTCCTGCTCGGCCCCGCTTTCAGCGATCACACCATTTGGTCCACCCTCATCGGAGCCAGCCCTACCGCCAATTTCAACCTTGCGCGTCGCCGGCATCGACCCGGCCACCGTCAACCTGACCACCGTCACCGCAGCCGTTGACTTCTACACCGCCGATCTCTCCAGCACCGGCGATTACGCCACCCAAATCGCGAACGTAGTCACGCGTATCTCCGCTCTCCGCCCCGGCATTCCCATCACCCTGGTTGCGCACTCCACCGCCGGAGTCCCCGCCCGCGCCTTCACCGCCGCCAATCCAGCGCAGGTCAAAGGCCTCATCACCCTTGGCACGCCGCACCTCGGCGCCGATCTCCCGTTCCTCACCGATCCCGATGTCACTGCCGCCGTTCGCGCAACGCAATCTCTCCGCGACACCATCCCCAGCGGCCCCATCCGCGACGCCATCGACCACATGGTCCGCGCCATCGATGGCTACCTGCCAGCCGCCGGCGGCGCGCTGCCCACGCCCGCTCCCTATCCGGTCGCCGACTTCGCCAGCACTGCCTCCACCGACACCGGAGGTAAGCCGGCCCTCGCGCTCGGCGGAACCATCCCAGGCGACCTGCTCTCCGCGCTCAAGCAATCCGTCGCGGCACTCGCTACAACAGCCGCGGCCGCCACAATACCCGCCCCAACCCACATCGCCTTTGGCCTCCGCGCCCATCTGCCCTATCCCGCCGTAGCCGAAGGCGCAGTCCAGCCCGACGTCTCTGTCCGCGCCAATCTCTTCCGCGTTGCCCTCGCCCCCGCCGCCCCACCGCCGGCGCGTCCCGTACAAAGTCTCCATATCAATATCTCGCTCTCCGTCCCCGGAGGCTGGCTCCTCAACACTCCCGACGCCAGCGTCCGCAGCCTCGAATTCGGTGTGGACATCGCCACCACGACCGCCCCATTCCTCGTCTTCCACCAGGCTGCATTCCGCGCCCCGCTGCTTCCCCGTATCACCCTCACCGACGCCGCTGCCCAACCCCTGCTCGGCGCGGTCATGCAATCCATCTCCAACCCGCCACCCGCTGCGGCCACCGCGCTCGATTCACTCCTCGCCGCACTCAAGGCCTTCGGCATCGCCACGCCTGACCCGCACGGCGGGCTCGGCATCTCCGCCGATGCCTTCACCGCCATCACCACCGATGCGCGCTCCTTCTTCGCCTCCCGGGTCTCTGCCGGCCTCGCCGCACTCGGCTTCCCGCTCGCCCTCGGCTCCCTCCCTCTCGAACTCAACATCTCCGGCACCCAGCCCACCATCCGGACCACATCTCCTATCCAACTGGGTGCCGCCGCCGCTCTCGAATTCGACACTGCGGCCCTCACCGGCACCTTCCATATCGGCGCACTCGCCATCGGCTACAACGCCGGAAAACTCACCCTCGCCGCACCGCCCTGGCTCGTCCCCATCGCACTCCCGCCCGACGCCGCCACCATCAAAACCGTCCTCAACGACGCACTCCCGCGCCTCCTCTTCTCATCCGCCGCCGGCGCTATCATCGAAGCCCTCACCGGCCCCGGTTTCCTCGTCGGCCCGCTCGACAGCTTCTTCTCCAACACTGGAAGCTCCGCCTCCGCCCCCTCCTCTCTCGGCGACGGCAGCGGTGGCTTTGACGGATTCAAACTCAACACCCTCTTCCAGCAGCTCAACTCGCTCGCCGGATTCCCGCCGGGCCCCGGCTTCACTCTCCCCGCCGGATTCCAGCTCACTGCCGCCGGCAGCAAGCCTGCCGTCATCACCCTCTCCACCACCGCCCCCATCGGCGGAGTCCTCGCCCTCTCCCTCACCGCGTCCATCGACAGCCTTCGCCACGTCACTCCCGGCGGCACCATCTCCCTCACCACCCCGCTCACCGGCACATGGCCCTCCGTCACCATCACTTTCGGAGTTGGTGCTTCCGGCATCAGCCTCTCGGTTGCACCGCAGGGCATCGCGCCCATTCAGATCCTCCCCACCTTCAGCGGGCTCGGCGCGCTCATGGGCGCTGCTGAAGCGCTTCTTCCGCAGGCGCTCGACGCGCTCATCACCGCTCTCGCCCCTGCACCTGTCTGGCTCACTGACATACTTAATGTCGCCACCGCGATCGGCATCTACGACAGCGCCGGCCACTTCGCCGCCCACACCAACGACCTTCGCGCCCTCATCAGCGGCAATTTCCTCGCCGCCTTTGACACCTCAAAACGCGCCGCCGTCGCAGCCGCCGCGGCCAACTTCCTCAACTCCCTCGGTCTTCCCGGCAGCATCGCCGCCTCCGGCACCTCCATCAACTGGCTCTTCACCCTCGGTGGCACCGACTCCGGCACTCTCGCCATTGCGCTCGGCTGGGACGGCTCCGGCCCCATCGCCACGCTCACCGCCGCCGCCGTCAAGCTCGGCAGCGGCGCACTCAATCTCGATTTCGGCGCGGGATTCGGCGGCGGCTCCATCGCCGCCACTGCGGGTTTCAGCGTTCCACTCGCATCCGCGCTCGGCGTCAACCTCGCTCCCAAGCTCGATGCCGCCTTTGCCTCTAACACCTTCCACGTGAACATCTACCCGCTCGCCTCCGGCACCGGCAATGGACCGCTCACCATCACTCTCGCTCCCACTGTCGGAGTCACCTCCACTGCCGGAACTCCACAGCAGCTCGTCGAAAATCTCATCCTGCCGCTCGCCGCCAACGTCGGCCTCGACGCCTTCAAGTCTCACCTCACCGACACGCTCTGGACCGGCGGCAAGACGGTCGAAGACATTCTCGTTGCCGCCCAAATCATCACCAAAGGCGCAACTCCGCCGCAGGACACCCTCAAGACGCCACTCCCCGGCGTGCTCACCATGGTCAGTGGCCTACTCACTGGACTGACGCCCATCTCCATCCCCATCACCACGGATCTCGCGTTCGAACTTGCCTCCGACCCGGACAACAGCAGCCGCTTCGGCATCGGCGTCAAGGGCCACCACGACTTCACCGCCGGCTCCTACCAGATCTCGGCGCTCTTCGGCGCACCGGGCGAGTGGGACACCGGCGCCGATGCCGGACTCCTCCTCAATATCTTCGATACCAGCAACAACACCATCACCTTCAACCCTGGACTCTCCGTCGCGGGCCTCGGCATCGGCCTCACCGGCGCCAGCGATGCCGCGCTCGTCGACACCTCCGTCTTCCGCCTTGGCGGCTTCAAGGGTTACGTCTTCTTCGACGCTGAATTCAAATCCGGCCCGTTGATCGACAACTTCGGCCTTGGCATGGAGCTCGACAAACTCGGCCTGCCGCTCGGCCTCGCCACCGGTGGCAACGTCGGCGGCAACAATCCCGTCGCCTCCAGTCTGCTCAGCTCCAATGGCGGCTCCGCCTCCGCCCCGGGCGACACTCAGCCCGTGAATCCCGGAGTAGACCTCGAAGCCTGGGCCTGGAAGCAGCCCTTCAAGATCAAATTCGGCGGTTCTGACACCATCCTGTGGATCGGCGTTCATCGCGCCTTCGGTCCCATCCACATCGATCAGGTCGGCCTTGAAATTACCAGCACAGACGTGGCGCTCCTCATCGACGGCTCTGTCAAAGTCGCCGGTCTCACCGCCCAGGCGCACGAGCTCACCGTCTCGGTTCCCTACAAACACGTCGGCGACCCCAGTCAGTGGACGCTCGATCTCAAAGGCCTCGCTCTCAGCTTCCAAGCCCCCGGCGTCACCATCGCCGGCGCGCTGGTCAAAAACGACGGCCCGCCGGTCGAATACGACGGCATGCTGCTCATCCAGATCACCGAGTTCGGCCTCGTCGCCGTCGGCGCATACTCCAAGCCCAAAGACGCGGCGGCACCGACACCTATACGTCGCTCTTCATCTTCGCCGGCGTCTTCATCATCATCGGCATTCCGCCCATCATCGAGATCACCGGACTCGGCCTCGGCGTCGGCTACAACCGCGAACTCATCGTCCCCGATGACATCAACCAGATCCCCAGCTTCATGCTCGTCGAAGCCCTCGACGATGCCGGCGCGCTCGCCAACGACCCCATGGGCGAACTGCTCCAGATCCGCGATCAGATTCCCGCCCGCGCGGCAGCCTCTGGCTCGCCGTCGGTCTGCACGGCACCACGTTCGTCATCGTCCACGTCACCGCCATCGTTTACGTCGCTCTCGATCGCGGCCTCGAGATCGGCATCCTCGGCGTGGCCCGCATGGCCCTGCCCTCCGACGACACCGCGCTCGTCAGCATCGAACTCGCCCTCAAGGTCCGCTTCAGCTCCGCCGAAGGCCTCCTCTCTATCCAGGCCCAGCTCACCAACAACTCCTACCTCTTAGCCAAGACTGCCAGCTCACCGGCGGCTTCGCCTACTTCATGTGGTTCCCCAAGTCGCAGTTCGTGCTCACCATCGGCGGCTACCACCCCGCTTTCACAAGCCGCCGCAGTTCCCCGACGTTCCGCGGCTCGGCTTCCACTGGTCCTTCCTCGGCGCTCACCATCAAGGGCGAGTCCTACTTCGCGCTCACCAACTCCTGCGTCATGGCCGGCGCCCGCATGGAGCCACCTACGGCCCGGCTGCTCCAGGTCTGGTTCACCGCCTTCTGCGACTTCCTGCTCTCCTGGGACCCGTTCTATTACGAAATCGGATCGGCGTCGCCGTCGGCGCCCGCTTCAAAATCGAAATCTGCTTCTTCGGCTGCGTCGACATCGACATCAGCGTCTCCATCGGCGCCAGCTCCAGGTTTCGGGTCCGCCGTTCCACGGCGAAGTCAGCGTCGATCTCGCCGTCGCCTCCGTCACCATTCCCTTCGGCGCGACTCCAAATCAAAACAAGCTCCCCATCTCCTGGACCGGCTTCATCCAGAAATATCTCCACGCCGACCAGCCCGGCAACGAAGCGGTCGTCGTCCACGTGCTCACCGGCCTTCTGCCTCCCGACCCGGCCGGCGGTCAGCCCTCACCCGGTACCCAGGCCCAGCCCTGGAAGATGGCGACGGAATGGTCCTTCCAGACCGAAACGCGCATGCCCGCCATGGAGTTCGCCTGCCAGACCGAAGACCAGCGCAACGATGGCGACTGGGCCACCTTTGTCTTCGGCGATTATTCCAATCTCGCCGCCGTCTACAAATTCGACATCGCCCCCATGGGCGTAGATCAGGCCCACCAGGCCGTCGCCAGCAGACACGCGATGCAAATCAGTGTTTGGGACGGCTGCAATTTACCACCGCCGGCCTCAACCTCGACGCCGCGCGCTTCCGCCTCGAGCCCGTCATCTCCCAGGTATCGGAAGCCACCTATCACCTCTTTCCACACGACGATGTTCCCGCCGGAGCGCGAACACTTCCCGCCATCACCGGAATGAAGCTCACCGGGATCGCGCTGTTGCAAAACGAAAGCGCAGTCATCGAAATGCTGAAGCTGTTCGACTACGGCTTCAGTCGCCCGCTTCCATTCGCAACTCTCACTGTTGCAATTCTCGGCGGCCTGCAGGCCTTTGGCCAGGCCGCCGAAACCCTCGCCCTGCTGGCCTCCGCCACGGACACCCTGAAAACCACCGGCGCTGCCGCCAACATCCTCACCGGCCCCGGATTCTTCAGCACCGCACGAACCGATTCCGGCCTGCCGCCCGATGGACTGCATCCGCTCGCCACCCGCGCGTTGCGGCAAAATCGCTCGGCGCCGCCGCTGCTCACGCCCATAACCACCGGACTCACCATGAAGCCGGTCGGGCAAAGCGCGCCGCCCGCGATCCGTGAAATTCCGCCCGTGCTCACCATTCCGCTGCGCAATCCGCGGCTGCGCGCTGTTCTGCAAGGCCGCCCCGTTCCCACCCTCGACGTGCCGCCGCCGCTTCACACCACCGTCACGCGCGCAGCCGCCGCGAATGTGCCTCGCTTCGCCGCACCGCAGATGCCCGTCATCCCCGGCGCGCGGCTCGAATTCGTACGCTCCACCAACGCGCCTTCACCCACACGTCTCGCCCGCAGCCCGCGCACTCAGCGCTCGTTTGAATTCGGTGTTTCTGTCGGCCAGGCCCACCGCAAGCAATTCAAGCAAGCCGAAGACCTGATCGCCGGCAAGGGCATCACCGTGCCCGCCGGAACAACGCATATCTGGGACGTGCCACTCAATCCTGCACAAACCGTCGTCATCTCCGGCAACGCAGCCGGGCGCGTCACCTGCCTCAGCCGCGCCGGAAATCCGCTCAGCGATTCCGAATTCGCAAGCGTCGAGCTCAAACAAGCCCGCCTCCCGGTTCCAGACAACTGCGCCATGATCGCAATCTCCTGCCTTGGCCGTATCTCGGACGGCATCGCCGGATGGCAGACCGGAAACCTGCTCCCGCAGGTCGGCTCAACAACGCTACTGGGACGTCGCTCCGTCGTCGTCCTGCCGCAGGTCGCCGCCACCATCAAATCGCGCCAGCCTTCCGCGCAGGCCATGGTCCAGCTTTCCTCTGCCATAGCCAATCAGCCCGGCGTCGAAACCTGGCTTCCGCTCGCCACTGCAGTTGTCGGCGTGCTGCTCGATGTCGAAGACCTCTGCGGCGCCGCGGACGGCGACCTCGCCATCGGCGCCACCGGAGCGACGCTCTTGTCGCCGCCGCTGCGCGTCATCGGCGGCCGCCGCAAGCTCCTCCTCTATGACGTCCTCAAGCGCGATGAGAAGGCCGCGCACATCGTCATCTCCGTCGCCAGCCACGCCGGCGCGCGCATGGCCGGAATCGTCGGGCTCGCCGGCAGCGCCCAGGAATGGGCCATCCGATTCAACGGTAGCGTGCCCGAACACCTTGTGCCCGACGGGCCCTCCACGCCCGACGGCGAAATCACCGCCAGAATTTCTTCACCCGCAAACCAACCCCAACCAACGCCCAGCCCGGCCCAACCCAGAATCGCGTGACGCGGAGATTGTTCTATGGCTGATCCCAAACCAGGCGAAATGATC